>NZ_LXVX01000007.1 GCF_001650725.1 Sphingobium sp. TCM1
CCGCCCTCCGCCGCACGCAGCGCAAGGCCATCTTCAACAAACCAGCATCATATTATCTGAAAAGGGGGTCCCTCTTCGACGCCGATCGGGGGTCCCTTTTGAACGCCGTTTGACACGGATGATCAAGCCGCAACTCGATGGCGGCCCTGTCGAGCTGTTCGGCGAGAGGCAATAAAGTGTCCAAGAGCACCACATGAAATGAGCGATTTCCTGGCTACATCCTTTGCCATTGGGAGCGGCCATCTCCTATCTTTGATCACGTCCGCGAAGCACTCGCATCGCGATGTATTTGCGGTAGGGTTCGCAGATGAGTTCCGCCGATTCCTCTTTCACCGCGTCAGATTTTGCTCTGCGCCTCCCTAATACAGATCGGGCAAAGGCCTGGTTGGGCCAGTTCGACGCAGACGATCAGGAAAATGCCGCGCGGCTGCTCAGTGCGCTGACCCTGGTGTCGCATTCGACTTTCGAACGGGCGGTGACGGCGCTAATCCTGTCTGAAGCGGCGAGGGTCGACGGTCCCGTCGCGCTCTACGCCACTCGGGAGCTCGACGACGACATCAATTACTTCGAGTCGATGGCGGACCCCGATGATCCGATGGCGCCGCTCGATGCCGTGGGGAGGGGGGCTGATGTTGGCAGCGAAGTGCGCGCTGCCGCGATCATCCGCAACCTCTGCAAGGTCGACCCCGACAAACTGTTGAACCACCCATCGCTGGAAATGCTGCGCGCAACCAAGGCGAAGGCGGTCATCGTGGTGGACGACATCATCGGATCGGGGAAGCGGACGGCAGGCTTCATTCGGGCGATGTGGCGTTCCGAAAGCCTCATGTCGTGGCATAGCCGGCATCAGATCAGGTTCGTCGCGCTGGCTTACACCGCGACGCGGGTTGGCATGACGAAGGTCAACGGGCTGACCTGCAAGCCCAGGATCGCACTGGTTCGCGATTGCCCCACCTTCAGCGACATCCCGTGGCACGGCGATATCGAGATGGCCATCACCGCTTTGTGCAATCGCTACGGGCGTAAGACCTCCCGGCGCGGGATGCGGTTCGGATTCAAGAAGACCATGGCGGCCTTGGTGTTCGAGCATGGCTGTCCGAACAACGCGCCATCGATCTTGTGGGCACCGGTGTCGGAGGATTCGGCCTGGCAGCCGCTGTTTCCCGACAGGACCGTGCTGCTCGGAGAGAAGTCGGCATTTCCGCCCGACATCATGGCGCGCGACCCGATTGCGATGCTCTTCGAGCTCGCGGGCGAGGAGGAGCCGGAGCTTCCGCCTGCAGTCCTGGGCGAGTCCGTGCTCGGGCTCACCACCGCAATGGTGCTGGCGCTGGTCGCCACAGGCGTGCGCAGCCGCACGGCGCTCAGCTACGCGACCGGCTACGATGCGGCCGAATGTTCGAGACTGCTCGATCGCTGCGTGGAGCGGGGGTATCTCACTGCAACGCTGCGCCTGACCCCTCACGGACGGGCGGAGCTGAAAGAGGAGGCCTGGCCGGCAGAGCGGGCGAAATGGGTTCCCCAGCGGGGCGAAGATGGGTACCATCCCCATCAGTTGAGGGGACCACCTTGAGGCTAGTGCGCGTCCATTTGGACGCATAGACACTTGCTCAACAGGCTTGTGTCGGGGCGCGGATTTCAGTTGCCCTAAGAATAAGCCGGCGCTTGACAGGAGGTTGCATGCGACCTTCTTTCACGAGCGCTTGTCTCCTAGAAGGCCGCATGCATCCGCCTGCGGCGGATATCGAAGTAGTCCTGAATGTGGTCTCCTCAACACTATCACGAGGCGGGGCAGCAGCTCGGCCTTGATGATGCCATGGTTCAAAGGGCGGCGACGGCGATCGAGGATTTCCTTGATCGGCATCCCAAGTTGCCGCCGATCCTCACGCTGAAGCATCTCGCGAGCCGGACCGGCATCTCATGGTATCACCTGCGCAAGATGGTGCTCGGCTCGCGTGCGAGCGACTACACCTTCTTCAAGATCAGGAAGCGCTCGGGCGGCCACCGCCAGATCAGCGTGCCCGACGCCAAGCTGATGGCCGTGCAGCGCTGGATCGCGGCCCACATACTCTCGGAATTGCCGGTTCATCGGGCCAGTTTCGCTTTCGCGCCCAAATCGTCGATCAGACGATGCGCGCTGCAGCATTGCGGAGCGCGCTGGCTCATCAAGATGGATATCAGCGGATTTTTCGGCTCGATCAGCGAGCTGAAGGTCTATCGGGTCTTTCTCGAGGCGGGCTACAGCCCGTTGGTCGCGCTCGAGCTGACGCGCCTGTGCACCCATGCACCCTCGGGCAGCAAACGCTATGACCGACCGGAATGGCTCGCGCACGCGACACGGCGGAAGATCCCGGCCTATCGTCAGTTCCACATCGGCTATCTGCCGCAAGGCGCTCCGACTAGTCCCATGCTGTCCAACCTGGTGATGCGCGAGCTCGACAAGGAGATCGCGGCGCTCGCCGCGCGCGCCGGGGTCACCTACACTCGCTACAGCGACGATATCACCTTCTCGACCAATGGAGATTTCGATCGCGCGCGCGCCATGCTTCTCGTCCGGCAGGTCACCGCGCGCCTGCGCCGTGTGGGGTTGAGCGTCAATGGTCGCAAGACCTGCATCGTGCCTCCCGGCGCGCGCAAGGTTGTCCTCGGCCTTCTCGTCGACGGAGCCGAGCCCCGGCTTACCCGGGAGTTTCGCGATCATCTCCGCCAACATCTCTACTATCTGGAGAAGGTCGGTCCCGAGGCGCATCGCGATGCGCGCAAGTTCGACACGGTGTCTGGCATGCACCGCCATATCCGCGGGCTGATCGACTATGCCAAATCGATCGACGAAGGCTTTGCCGCCAAGATGCGCCTGAAGTTCGACAGCGTGCCTTGGTCGCCCGATGTGGCGCCGCCGTCGGAGGATGCCTGAACCGAGACACCCCGCACCGGTGATCGCTCAGGACTGTGACGTGCTCCGGCTGCCTTGCCTGCGGCAGCGCTCCGAGCAGAATCTCACACTGTCCCAGTCCCGCTCCCACTTTTTGCGCCAGGCAAAGGGACGCTCGCAGACCACGCAGATTTTCGATGGGAGGGTCAGCTTCTTGTGCGCCATCGCGTCCGTCGACCGGGCTCGGTCACACCATCAAGGTCGGCGCAGCGGCAGGCTCCGCCGCCTTTCGCTTCACCCACAGTTCGGACGTCCGGTCCATCTCGATCAGATCGTCGGGAAAGCATCGCGCTTGAAACGCCAGCGCGTCGTCGAAACTTCCGTGAAGCCACGCGTCATAGTCGTCGCGATGCAGCAGCACCGGCATCCGGTCGTGAACCGGGCGGATGGCCTCGTTGCAGTCCGTCATGACGCCCGAATAGACTGGACCCCATTCCTCGCTGACCCGCCAGAGGCCTGCCCATGCGAAGATGGGCTCATCCTTGATGCTGAACCAGGTGCGGGTCTTGGCGCCTTTCGGGCCTTCAGCTTCGGCAAAATGGGTGAACGGGATGAGGCAGCGCCATTGTGGCTTGGCGGCAAGTCCCTTCCACATCGGCTTTGAAAGATCCGCGATGTTGTTGACAGGCTTGGGCTTCGCGGTCGGCGACATGCCCTTCAGGCGGAGCGGAAACCCCCAGGCCATCGATTGCAGGATCCGGTTTCCATCCGCCTCGCGGACGACTAGGCCGGGATATCCCGGATAGACTTCGTCACCCGCGTTTGATTGCGTCGGATCAGAGACGCCGAAATGCGCCGCCACCTCGGCCGCACTCTTCCTGACGGTGTAGAGATTACACATGGGCCAAACCTATCATATTCATCGACAGCGCACAGCATGTTCGGCGGGCAGCATTGTCATTCAAGGTCCGCAAACCAGCCAGCATAAGGCGTATTACGCGCCATATGCCGGCTATAGTCTGGCGCTCCGTCGCTCCACCAAACGGGTCCGCGTTCGCCCAGCGCACGCTTTGCCCGGTCGACTGCGGCATGGGCCGCCGCTTCAGCCGCGGCATCATGGTCAATCCTGGCACTGCGGACGGCTCGGCGCGCGGACATCAGTGCGGAGATGTTGGCCTCCAGGGCGTCCGCCGTCAGCGCCGGGTCGGTCATCCGCCACAGGCGGCCGCGCACGACGAAGTATCGCCCATCCGGGGTGACCGCGTGGCCGGCGGCGTTCATTCGGTGCGAACTCGTCATGCGCCGGTGTGCAACGCCGCCAAACGCCCTGCCAGCAAAGCGGGCAGAGCAGCCCGACAGTCAGAGAAGCGCGCGCTGCGGCTCAGCAGTCTTGGGAAGCTTGCCACTGCGCCATGCATCCTCGGTATGTTCCACCACGAGCCGATCGGCGGCGATCGGCGCTCCGAACTGAAACCCGATGACGTCGCGGATAGATCCCGACAGCCATCGGTCATGGTCGCTGGGTGAGAGCAGAACAGGCATGCGGTCGTTGGTCGGCGCCACGGCGGCATTGGCATCCATCGTCATGCCGGCGTAGACCGGACCATAGTCGGGGATGTTGCGGCAAAAGCCGGCCCATGCGACGATCGGCTGGCCCTTCACCGAAAACCATGTGCGTGTCTTGGCGCCGGCTACGCCATCGGGATTGGCGAAATGCGAGATCGGGATCAGACAGCGATATCGCACGTCCTGCACCAACTGCTCCCACATCGGGTTGGTCAGGTCGGCGACCAGGCCTACCCTGCCTGGAAGCTCATCGCGCTCGCGCATTTCCCGTGTCAGGCGAGGAAATCCCCAGTCCATCATTTTGAGCCGCCGACGCCCATTGTGTTGTAGCACGGCCAGTCCGGGCAGACCCTCGACCGTCTCTCCGAGCGGCGCGATCGCTGGTATATCGGAGACGCCGAAATGCTGGGCGACGTCTGCGATAGAGGCCGCGCAAACATGCAGTCGCGACATGGCTTCCTCCTCGTCAGACTCGGACTGGTCACCTTTTTGTATCAGAACGAAAAGAGAACGCAAATGACGTGGGCAGATGCAAAGAAAATTAGTCTGCCTGCCGGCATTGATATCTTGCAGCACCGGAGGCCCTCTTGAGGGCCGCAAAGTCGCCTGATCAAACTGGGCGCGCCCGGGTGGCGGTCAAGGCTGGAGGCAGTGCTCCAGCGCTTCCGTCTGCTCCTCGAACTTGGCAGGGTTCTGCTCGCGCAGTTTATTGAGGTTAAATAGCTTCCATCGGACTGCCGGCAGCTCGGCTATGCTGGTGTCGAAATCGAATGTGCTCCAATCGGGCGCAAGCTCGTGGAAGCTCGTCAAAAATTGCCTCGCTCCATGACTGCGCGCACGATCCGCGATCTCCGCGATCAATCGCTCGCGCGCGTCCAGAAGAACGTCCAACGCCAGGTCGGTTACGGTCATGCCCAGGAACTCGTCATTATACTGGGAAGAGATATCCAGCCGATGGGGATCTATGAGCTCGTGCGCGGGGCGAGGGTGGCTGACGAGATAGATCAGGAATGCCTTGAAGAGATCGTCATCAATTCCTTCGTTCGCCAGCAGGAAATGAATGTCGAACAGGTCACGGGGATGCTGCCGATCAAGCGCCGCCGCGATCTTCCCGGCGTAGAGATCGGCTTCGGAGACCAGCTGCATTTCGGCAAAGCCGAAGCGCTCCTCGACGGCCGCGCTGACGGAACGAAGCGTTGGCGGGAACACCGTACCTCGCAGGACCGGCGAGACCTCGATCTTGATGGTGACGCCCTCAGCGGAGACGACGAGGCGCTTGCCATCGGGCAGCAGTCGGCGTTCGACTGCCATAGTGCCGCCCCGCTCGAGCCTTCCGGCGATCCGCTCAAGCCCTTCGCGAACGGCCGCCAGCGAACTGTCTCGATCGGCTATGGGCAGGTACACGAGGTCGATATCGACCGACAGCCGCGGGAGGTCGCGGACGAACAGGTTGATCGCCGTCCCACCCTTGAGGGCGAATATCTCCTCACGCGCGATCTCCGGGATGGCGCGAACCAGCAGACTCACCTGATCGACATAGCGTTGCGTCGTCATTGCGCGCCCTCTCCCGCTTTGGTCGACATGCCGGCCGGCACGGTTATTTGATACCGGGCGTCCAGGCGGCCGCCGGCGACAAGCTGCCGCTTGCCTCGGCCGAGATCGATATTGGCGCGATCAACGTGCTTCTCCCAACTATGGTGGTGGCGATCGGCAAAGAACAGAAACAGCCGCTTGGCCCGTATGCTCGTGCAGGTTTCCAGGAGCTGCGTCAGCAGCCTGGGCCTCAATGTCGTCAGACTCTCGAAGATCGTGTCGGCGTGATCGAATGTCGGGCTATCGGGCAGACCGTCCATCATCTCGATCGCTGCCCGCTCCGCGCCGGCGATCCGGAGAAAATGATCCCATGGCTCACCTGCTTCGGGTGACGGAACGACACCTCCGAGGCGCGTGGTCCCAAGGTCAAGTCGACGCCAGTCAATCCCGAGCGCGGGCGCCGCGAAAAGCTGCCGCTTGTGGAGTTCAAAGCGCGCCTCGGTCGGCAGTTTCGGAAGCCATGTCGGTATCGATCCTTCTGGATCGTAGAGATGTATCGCTCGCTCGCTGCCCAGTCTGGCGAAATGACCGAGGCCGAGAAGTTCGAGCGCGGTGGTGCCACCGACATGAAACGAAGCCGAGGCAAACCGCTGCGCCGATACGACCGCCGCCTCCCAGCGCAGGGCGCCCCCTCCACCAGGTCCGCTCGTCCGTCGATAGACCCGCGGCGCCACACGGTCGAGCCAGCCGCGTTGGACATAGTCGTGGATGGACGTGCGGGAGATGCCCTGAGCCTTAAGCCAAGCGGAATCCACAAGCAGACCGGGGGGCAGGCTTGCCATCAAGCGGTTTAGAGGTTGCCGGTTATGTTCGTCCACGGCCGACGTTTTAGAGAATTCACAAACCACCTGCAACGAGAGAGTTTGCCAGATACGGCAAGACGTTCGCCAAGAACGAACAAAATACCGATATTGTGAACCTAGCGCGAGCGGTGACGCTCGGGAGGTTTAGGCTCGCGCCCTCGCCGATCGCCAGCTGACCGTCCGGGCGCGGCCGCACCGTCGATCTCCTTTTTCATAGACACCTTGTCGTGCACCACCGCCGGACGGATCGTCTTGCCGGCCGCGATATGGGCGTCAAGCTGCGCGCGCGCCACGGCCATCACGCGCGTGACGGCCTCGGGATTCTCGAACAACGTGCGTCGGATCACGGCTTCCATCACGCGCATCTGGCTCTCGGCGGCCCGATCATTCGACGCTGATCGACTGTCCGCGGCCTGGGTTGGGGGCTTATTGGGATTGGAGCGCTCGGCCAGTCCCGTTGGAGACGGCGCGTCGCCGCGTTCGGGCGCTCGTTCCATGGCAACCGGGGCAATCGTGTTCCTGCTCCCGTCACTTCGCAGTCGGTCGAGCTCCTGCAGATCGCGATCATTCGGCTTGTACCCCCGAACCTCGACACCTTTCTGGCTTGCCTCCAGCCATACCGAACGCCGAAACGCCTCTGTGCCAGTCACATGGATCTTATCCCAGCCGCGATGCTGCGCGATGGCGACAAGGTCTTTCACCACCTCCTGGCTTTCAGTCGCGGTGACGAGGCGACGGCCCTGATCCCGGAATGCGGGATCCTTCGTATCCGCGGTGGTGAAATATGCTGGATCACCGGACCACCTGGCCTTGTTGGCATAGTATCGCCTACGCACGGCATCAGGCAGATCACCAGCTTCAACCGAGGGGACTTTCTGGGTCTTCTCGACGCCTGGCTTTCCCGGATCACTGGACGGGTTCGGCTCCGGAGCCCGATCGGGAGTCTTGGCTGGAGCCTTCCTGCCACGATCCTTGTCGTCAACCGCGACGCTATTGTCGCGCGCGCGCGCCTTCGGGGCGGGCGCCTCGCTCTTATCGTCCATGATCGTGCCCTTCCGTGATCATTGCCGCAGCTGGCTCAAGGTCGTTCTCTGCATCGACGACGGCACGGGCGGTCATGGCCATTACGAAGTCCAATGCGGCCTTCTCGTCGCCGGGGTGAGGGAGGTCCTCCAGCTCCCCCAGAACAAGCATGTCGTCCGTGATTTCGGCGAAGCCGGAAACCTCGTCATCTGTCAGTAGCCGCGTCACAGGGAGCATCTCCTCGGTCGGTGTAACATCGAGCAAAGCGGCGCGCTTCGCCTCGATAGCCTGCGACAGCACGTCTGAGCCTGACGCTGCGCCCGCAGCCGGAGAGACGGGCGCACTTCGCGGGACCGTCACCGGGCGCGCCGCCACTTTGGGCGCCTCAGAAACGCGGCTCGTGAAGCGTCGCGACCTGAAATATTCGATCTTTCGCGCGCGCACGGGCGCTATGCCGCCCCGCAGCAGCAGCAGGTCACCTTTGGGCATCTGCATCAGCTCTTGCGGCATCATGAGTGCCCGTCGCTGATCTGATTCCGAGATGCTGCGATTGGCCAGCATTCCATGAATGGTCCGGCTCTTGGAGCGGACGTTCATCGTGAAGAAGCCGAGGCGTTCCGACAGCTCGTTGGCGACACGCAATTCCTTCGGCGTGAAGACCACCTCCAGACCGCAGTTGGCGATGATTTCGTCGGTGACATCTGCGCCGTAGATCCCGCGTGGTTGAGACCGACTCTGGATCACGGGAAGGAGACGCAGCCCATATCCCGCCACATAGGAAAAGGCCGAGGCGATCACAGGCGCTTTGCCGAGCCGCGCAAACTCGTCGAGCAGGATGAGAACGGGCACCTGGCCGCCCGTCGCCGGCAACTCGCGCGTGTTTAGGTCGATCAACTGCTGCAGGAAAAGATTATAGACCGGAGCAATCCGGTCGATGTTGTCGGGCGACACCCCGAGATAGATTGATATCCGTTCACGACGGACCTGGCGCAGATCGAAGTCAGTCTCGGAGGTCGCCGCATCGACATAAGGGTTGAGCCAGAGATTGAGCTTCGACGTGATCGTCTGCTTGATGCCGGAGAACGTATTGTCAGACGCGGAGGTGAAGTCGCTGAGCGCGGAAACGCAGGCTTGGCTCAAACGCTGGCCCCGCTTTTTTGCCTCCTCGACGACCTTCGGCAATTCGACCTTGGGATCACCGCTCGTCAGCCGCCGGTAGATTTCGCCGATAGTGAAGGGCAGGGCAGGGTTGGCGGCGACCAGGGCACCGACGCCGACGAAGGCAGCGCGCGCAGCCTCGGCCCAGAAGGGGTCTGCCTTCTCTGGTGCAGGAAACAACATCCCGCCGATCTTCTGCAGTTCGTTGACGACCTCCGTATCATCCAGCCGGTCGATGAAGCTCAACGGATTGTAGCGCGCCGATCGTCCTTCAGGATCGAGAGGATCGAAGAGATGGACGGCCTGGCCGTGACGCGCACGAAAGCCGGCCGTGATGTCCCAATTCTCTCGCTTGACGTCGAGGACGACGACCGAGTCTGCCCAGCTCAGCAGATTGGGTATGACGACCCCGACACCCTTGCCAGCACGGGTCGGTGCCTCCAGGAGAACATGCTCGGTGCCGCCGAACACCAGATAGCGGCCGGACTTCTGCCCGACGATGATGCCGCTCTTCGCGCGCAGCTGCTCGCGGCGGATCTCGGACTCGTTCGCGAACCTGGCCTCGCCGTGAAGCGGTCGCCGCTGCTTCAGAACGACAAGTAGGATCACGAACGCCACCGCCGCACTGACAAGCGCTCCGCGCTTCAGCCACAGATGAAGCAGCGGGTCGCCGCGATAATACCAAAGCCAGGCCGGAACGGCGGACACGTCCATGCGCGGACCGATTTGACCTAGACCCGCAAGCGCAATGACGATCGTCACCGACGCGAAACCGATACAGCTGGCCGCGAGGACGCCCGCGACGATAGCGACCCTAGTGAGCGGTCGCGCCTCCGACAGGCGGATCAAAATACACCTCCTCGACTGCGAATTTCCCCGACTGCTTGCGAGTTTGAACGACGACGTCGACCAGCATCCGGAGTAGGCCGCGGATGTCGTCACGGGCCAGGTCACGTCCGCCCTCGGATTCCTTGACCAACAGCGTCAGCTGCTCGAACGCGCCCATGGCGGAGCCAGCGTGGACCGTCGTGATCGAGCCTGGGTGACCGGAGTTGACGTTGCGAAGATAGAAGAAGGCGGTGCCGTCCCGCAGCTCCTGCAAGAGGATGCGATCCGGCCGCATCCGCAATGCGCTCTCCAGCAATTGCTTGGGTCCTACTTTCGCAAGACCCTGCCGCTCGCTCGAGTACACCATATGGACAACATTGCGATGCTCCACGACCAGCTCGCGCGTATCCTCGATCGTGAGCAACCGCTCCTCTGGCGGGATGAGCTGGATGAGGGCCTTGGCGAAGGTCGTCTTGCCCGACCCGGTCGCTCCGCTCACGAGGATATTCTTGCGGGCCGCGACCGCGGTCCTGAAGAAGGCTGGCCAGTCGCCGGCGTCGCGCTGCGCCACGAGCTGCGCATCGACATCGCCCAGCCCGCGGGCGGCCGATCGCGTGCCGGCAAACAATCCGGTCTCGGCGAGCTGGTCGATCGCGAGCGTGACCCGGGATGGCTTCCTGATCGTGAACGATGGGGCGCCAGTTGGCGTCACCGACGGAATCACGACCTGACACCGTTCGCCGCCCGGCAGGATGGTCGAGCAGATCGGCGTCTCGGCGTTGACATCCTGGCGCGTGAAACTCGCGGCCGCGATGGCAAGGGTCGCAAGCCAGTCGCTGTCGAGTTGGGGGACATCGTGCCAATGCCACCCGCGATGGTCCTCGATCCCGACCTCGCAGGGCCTGTTGATCACGAGTTCGGTGACCTCAGCTGGCTCCAGCAGCGGCAGGATCGGTGCCAGATAATGGCGCAGGACGGCGGTATCGCTCATTTCTCCCGCCGGAGCTCAAGACCGTAAACATCGGCAAAGTTGAAGTCCTTGGCGACGAAAATCCCTACCTCCTCGCCCTGATTCTTGGTTAGCACGGGCCTGATATTGATGCTGTTCTGAAGCGCGATGCCCGCGCCTTCGCTGGGCGTGCGCGTCGTGTTGTTGAAATTGTTGTTGCCGCTGGAGACGGCTTGCCCGGCGATATATGCGGCGTCGTCGACCAGAGAGAGCAAGAGCGCACTGCCAAAGCGTGCCCAGAAGAATGTATCGACCGACCCGGCGATGCCGGCACGACCCAGCGCATCCGAGCCCGGCGAGGCGAGGTCGATACGGACGCCTTGTGGCGTGACGGCTCGGGTCCACAGCACGAAGAGCCGATTCTGTCCTTGCTGGATCCCGCCATGATATTCGCCGAGCACCTTCGTGCCCTTCTCCATGAGGACGACCCGCCCGTTCTCGGAATAGATGTCGCGCGGGATCAGACAGGACGTGTAGCCCGGCTGCGCCGAATTCATCGCCGTCTGGAGGATGCAGGGAATCAAGGTTCCGGCGGTGACGAGATAGTTGCGGTTCGGGAGCATGGAGGCCCGCGCTTCACCGACCGCTGAACTCTGCCGGAGCGCATCAAGCGCGTTGGGCGCATTGCCACGGACACGACCCTCGGCGCCATCGCCCGCATCGTCCGCCTGGGATCCGTCGGCGCCGCCGCCGGCGGTCCGCCCGCCCCCTTGAAGTGCTTCCCTGCCACCATAAGCGATCAGCGTCGATCTCCGGGCCTGATCGGCGAGATTTTGCCCTTTGTCCTGCGCTGCCGCAGCTGGGGCCGCGCCAGGCTGCAGCGCAGGGACGATCTGACCGTCGGGACCAACAGTGCCCGGTGCCGGGTTGATCACCGGTGCGTTCGGATCCGCCGACGGTGCGCCGAGAGGCTTCGGCTTCGCGGCAACGGCGTCGTATGCCACAGTCTCGCGCGCCGCGAGGTCAGGCCGCCGCGCCATAGCCTCGGGCTTGTCCATCAGGTTGCGTTTGCTGCTCGTGCTCGGACCGGAGTTCACCCACAGGATCCCAAGAACCATCGCGGTGCCGGCAAAGATCAGCGCTGTGTTTCGCTTCGCCGGGGTCATGCCTCCGATCGGATCGATGCCACGCTCGCGGATGATTTCATCGCGCTCGGGCGTCGGATCGCCAGCCGGACGGCGAGGGGCTTCTGGCGCCGGTTCGTCCATCGCGCTTACTCCTTCGGATCTTGGATTGTGCGCTCGACATGCGGCGAGGCGGTGTTGGTGCCATGATCGACGCCATAGGGGGTCGGTGCGAGGTTATAGATGCACAGGACTTCGCGGTTCCGCCGCAGCCGCAGTTGCGCAGCAACGGCGTGGACGACGACGAACTCATCACGGACGTCGAACGGGACTAGGGTCTCCGAACCATCGGGGCGAACCAGATAGATAGCCGGTATCTCGTGATTGCCGGGGAAGCGGAGAACCGTGAATTGGCCATTATCGGATATTTCGGAAGGCTGTAGGTCGCTGGAACCCTGGACCTTGTAGTTAAGGTTTCGCGGGCCCTCGATCACACCATGATCCAAGGCACCGCGCACCGCGGCGGCCTGCAGCGCGGCGAGGCGTTGGGCCTCCTGGGCGGCGCGCATGCGTTCGGCCCGTTCCGCATCGTCGCGCGGGTAACGGAAGCGAACCTGAAAGAATGTTTCGCCGCTGCGACTGCCGATGGGGCCGCGCCGAGTGGTCAGTTCGAACGCATAGTTGCGCAGCTCGCCGCCCTTGTTGGTCGTGACGATCAGATTGGTCGGGCCTGCCCGTTCGCGCGGCTTTAGGAAGAGAATGTGCCCAGCGACGGCCACCTCCCAGGACACCGTATCGCCCAGTGCGACATGCTCGATCGTCTCATCTGGACCTAGCACTACCTGGGTCGCGGTCCGGAATGTCCCGACAATATGGTAGACCTGCGTCTCCTGATACTCGACGAACTTCACCCGCGGATCTGCAGGGCCGGCGCGCGGCGTGTCCTCCGCGAGCGCGGGCGTCGCGGCGAGCAAGGCGAGCGGAAGAAGCCAGCGAGCGTCGATCATCGCACGACCTCCGGATCCGCGCGGTAATTCTCGACCTGAAAGCCTAACGGATTTCGATAGCGGTCCCCTTCGGCCATCGGCGCATTGGTGTAGCGGAAGGTGACGGTCGCGATCCAATCGCTGCTTTGCGTGTCGGTGTCGGTCTGCACCGTGCGCGTGAAGCGCACATTGGCGACGCGGTCGTTGATGAAGGCGATATTACGGACGCGCGCCTGGACCACCGCACCCTTTCCCCACACGACCTGTGGGCTCGCACTGTTGTTCGAACTGAAGAAGCGTCCCCATCGCTGCTGTTCGCCGGGTTCCGACAAGATGGTGACCGCCCGAAAATTCTCCTCTGCGGCGGCCTGCAGCCAGCTCTCGCGCGCCCGAACATATTGCGCGAGGAAGAACTTCGTGACCGCCTCGTCATAGCGCATGGGCTTTTGCGTGAGGGTGGTTTGGACATCCACCGCGCCCGTCGTCTGGTTGACGCGAATGATGTAGGGCATGACGGTTTTGAGCGGTGTCAGCCCGGCAAGGGCCAGCGCCTCGGCCGTGCATGCGACCAGTGACAGGCCCGCCACGATCCAGGCAATCCGCTCTGAACGAAGCGATTTACGTTGCCGGTCCTGGTCCCAGGACCGCGCCTGTCCGAAATAAAGTTCTGCGTCCTTGGCTGGCACACCTTCGGTCTGGCTTCGCATGATCAGCAGCTCCTTACCGAGCGGGCCACCGCCCGCGCCGACACCTTGTCGGGAGCTGCGCCAGGAACAGGTGGAGGAGGGGTGCCCCCGTCAGCGGGGCGTTTGATCTGCGGCACAGGCGGCGGGGCGGGCGGCGCGACGGTCGCCGGGATCGACGAGCCTGGCAAAACGCTGCCGTAGATGTTCACGTCACGCAGATGCTTGCCGTCACACACCGGGAGCTTCTTAGGTTTCGATGCAGCATGGCTCGCGGAGAGGGGCAGGGCGACGGCCGCTGCCGATAAGCACAAAGCGTTGAAGGTTCTGGCAGGCCACTTCATGGTGTCATCCTTCTGGTCATGCGCGGCTCACCGAACCCCCGCGCTGCGCGGCCCGTTCGAGATTGCGGCTGTTGCGGGCTATGCGCCGCTGCTGGAACGGCGCCGCCATCGTTCCCCAGGCCGATCCTGCGAAGGCGCCCACGCCAGCCGCGGCGCCGCCGGCAATGCCCGTCGCGATGGAAGGGGCCTGGAAGAAGAAGATCGTGCCAAGGAAGATGTAGACCGAGAACAGGACCGCGCCGATCGTGACGTCCGGTGTTCCTTCGGCCGTGGCGAGCGCAGTCGCTCCGAGGTCGGTGATGAGAGCGGTGATCGCAATGATCACGGCCATCAACACGATGTAGTTGAACACCTGACCAAGCCAGCCATAGAAAAAGCGGCGGGTCGTCTCGAAGAGCGAAAGCGCTATGAAAATCGGGCCGAGCGCGATCACAACGGCAAGCGCGACCTTGGCGAAGACGGTGATGGCAAAGCCGATCGCAGCAGACAATCCAGCCAGTCCGTAGATCAGAATAGCGAGCGTCAGGAGCACCAACTTCCAGGGATTGATGTCGAGATAGGTTTCGGCCTCAGTGCGTATGATCCGCACGATATTGTCGACCTGTCCGAAATAATCGTCGAACACCGCGCCGACGCTGGTTATCGTCTTGCCCGCCAGTGCCTGAGAGATGGCGTCCGGCATCCCGTGAAACAGCGGGTTGGTGATCCACTCTGAATAGGCGACGGTGGTGGCTGCGAGGTAGAGCAGGCACAGCTTCACCATGCGGTAGAACAATTCACCCCACGGCTCTGCCACGATCCCGCGCATCACCATGTAGCCGAACAGGGCGATGTAGATCACCAGACCGAGCGCGAGCGGTCCGCGCACGACATCGATGACGTTGTTCAGCCGCTCGTTGAGGAAGAGATCAAGCTTCCCGTCGATGTTGGTGTAGATGTCCGCAAAGAGGGTCGATGCCATACCTGCGTGCTCGCCCTATTTCGGACCCAGCGAGCGATCGAGCTTCTCCGCATTGTCGATCGCCTTGGCATTGCTGCACTCCTGGGCATCACGGTGCGTGCCGTCCGCACAGGCCGCGAGCACCTGAGACCGTAGCTCTGGATCTGCCGCCAGTTCCTTTTTGCCCGCAGGCTTGCCGCAGCTTGCAAGCAGGGCCAGCACCGCGAGGGTCGATGCAGAGCGAATGCCCTTCATGGCCGGCTGCCCAGGCTCTGTTCGAGTTTGGCGAGGCTGGTTTCGCTCTCGCGCTGCGACCGCAGCCTTGCTTCTGCGGCCTGGCGCATCTGCAGCGCCTGAAGCTGGACCGCGTCATTCTGGATGTGCGCGTTTTCCACCCCGACCCGGGCTTGTATGTCCATTACGTCCTTGGCGTCCGACGCCGTGTCGAGCGACGAGCGCAGCTCTTCGAGCCCCGCCGTCCTTTGCGTGGTGACGCCATAGGCCGCCTCGGCGACAGCGGCGTCGCGCGCCGCAAGGTCGCCATTTCGCGAGATGGCATCGCGGCCGCTCCGCTCAAAGTCGGTGGCGTCGGTGCGAAGGTCGGGAATCGCGACGCGGTTGTTGGTACGGATCCGCGAAGCAGAGGAACTGAGGCTGCCAAGACCGCTGATGTCAGAGGACATCAGTCTTTGAATGTCCCTTGCCTCGCTCGGCAGAAGATGCCGAACGGCATCAGTGTTCAACGAGCTGGCAATCCGGTTGACGTTCGTCAGCTTGTTGATGCTGTTGAACATGTCGGTCGCCTGCGCGATCTGTTCCTTTCCCTGCTCGATCATCGACAGCGTGTTTTTCACCGTAGACAGGGTCTGCAGGAAGGTGCTGGAGTCATAGACCGGGATGCCCTGTGCGAACGCCGGCATCGAGATTGTCAGTGCGCTGGCCAACGCCAGTGCGCGTAATGCTCTCATGACCTTATCCTTTCGTTCTGCTGGCTCGGCGCCGTTCGTGGAAAATGGGTAGCCACTGGCTTGGATCGTCACCGTGTTCGCGGCGGACCTGATCGAGAATCCCGACGGTTTCTGTCGTCCCCGACAACACCGCGAGTTCGTCGGTCAGGCCTCCAAGGTCGAGTTCGACGACGATGGAGTCATGTCCTTGCTTGACGAGGAATCGTCGGCTTTCGGGGATCAGCTCGCTGCGGATGAGCTTGAATTCGGCGCGCGTGAGGCCGAGACCGTCGATATAGTCGACCTCTCGGCCATAGGGGTTCGGCAACAGGATCTTGGTGGCGACCTGCTCCATGATGCTGTGCGAAATGTCGGAGCGCAGCGCGTCGGCAGGGCTCTGCGTGCCGAAGACCAGGAACGCGTTCTGCTTGCGGTAGGTCTTGAGCCCGTCCTGGGCAAATGCCCGAAAGGCGTCGTCGCCGAGCGCTTTCCAGAACTCATCGATATCGATGACCAGACGCCGGCCATCGAGAAGGGCATCGATCCGATGGAACATGTACATCATCAGGGGCGTGCGGATCTCCGGATTGTCGAGGAAATCGGTCATGTCGAAGCCGATAAACCGCGCATCGAGCGACAATTCATCCCGGTCATTGTCGAAGACCCAACCGAGGGAGCCGCCGCGTGCCCATTTTTCCAGGCGCGCCCCGATGCCTTCCGGGTCACGCTGGCCCAGGAGCTGCCGGAGGGCGAGGATCGAACGATCCTCGGGTGGGAGCCGACCGATCGAGACTATGCCCTCATCGATCATCTTCTCCTGTGAGACGCCCAGCTGCTGACCAGACGGGGTAACGAGATGCCGGATAAGGCGTCCTAGAAAAACGATGTTGCCCGGCGTCTGCTCAAGCGCGCGAAGTGGTGCAAACCCGGTCGGCACACCATTTCGCAGCGCGAGATAGGTTCCGCCCGACGACCGCACATAGATCTCGGCACCCCGGTCCTTGTCGATGAAGATCTGCTGCGCGCCCGTCTTCTCCAGCTGCGCCATCAGGAAGTTCTGTACGACCGTCTTGCCGCCACCGGACGGGCCGATGATCAGGGTATGTCCGAGATCGTTGACGTGGAAATTGAAGTAGAATGGCGATTGGGCGGCGGTTTTCATGAGCGCGATCGCCGCGCCCCAATGATTGCCATCGGGCTTACCGGCCGGAAATGTGTGGAAGGGGGAGAGCGCCGCAAAATTGCGCGACGTGATCGCCGCCGGTCGGGCGCGCCATGCGAAATTGCCGGGCAGCTGCGACCAGAATGCGGCTTCCAGAGCCGGGCCTTCGCGGGCAGATACCAGTCCCGCATCGGCGAGGGCCGCCCGCGCCGTCGATAGGTTTTCCGCCAACCGCTTTTGGTTCTCACCGAAAACGGCGAGCGAGAAGTGATGTTCGCCAAGCACGAAGCGGTTGCTCTGAAGATCATCGGCAGCGTCAGCCAGCTCGAGCGCCTGGCTCGCGGCCGCATCCTCGGTCGACGCCATCTGGTTCTGCCGACGGCGCAGGCGCTCGGAGGCGCGGGCTTTGCCCATGAACGCAAAGGACTGCGTCACGACGAACGCGAAATCCTGGCTGAGCAAAGCGTTCATCTGCCCGGGGCGCGTCATCGCCGGGTATTCCCGGATTCCGAACAGCCCTACATACCGGCTCTCATCATGCGCTCGGACCTCCACGGTCTCCCGGCCGAAGATCACCCTCTCGCCATAGATCGCTGATCCGAGATGACCTCGGACCAGCGGCACGCGCGCGGCGCGGCCCATCATGACCAGCTCGAGGACTTCGAGCGGCCGAGAGAACATCAACCCGTTATGCTCATAGAGGCCAAGCCTCTGGGGGCGGCACCGTGCGAGCAACTTCTCTATATCGCGGGCCTTGTCCTCGAACCGTGCGAGCTCGTCCTGGTCGACCTCCTGCCCGTCTTTGCGGGCTGTCGACAGCCGGCGCAGCAAAACGCCGGTTCTGTCTGCCGATCCCACCGACGGACGCATGATGAGGGTGAGGTAGAGTTCGTTGACGAACATCCTCTTGGCGGTAACGCGGGCGCGGTAGGTGGCGTCAAGATCGGCGGCGAATGCGGATCTAAACTCGCCTTCAGGATAGTCGGTCACCGGGCGGCGGACGATATGCGTCCAGATCGCCAGACGATCGTCCGCGATATTGCGCAGCGTTCCGTTCAACTTCTCGTGCCAGTCATTCAGATTGACCGGGTCCGCCGTCTCGAAGGCGAGGCCATCGAGCTTGAACATCATCATGAGATCGCGGCCGTCGAGCGCGATGACGGCATCGTCGACGTGTCGGGCATAGGGCAGATAGCGCGCGGGATCCGCCTCGTTCTTGAGGATGCGCCACGGTGTGCGCGCGCCTGCGCCTCCCAGCGATCCCACCACGCTAGCCATGGGCAAAGCCCCGACGCTTGGCGCCGTCGATCGGCAGCGGTGAGTAGGAGCTTCCACCCCACCAGCTGCGATTGCGGCACCGGGCCTTGGTCATCGTCCAGAGCCACAACAACCGGAAGGCGTTTGCATCATGACGCACGATCAGTCGGGCAATCGCCAGGAAGGCCCCGGCCAGCGCGAAGGCATAGAGCGGGTTGCCCGTGATGATGAGGGTCAGGCAGGCCGCGAGCGCAATGGGCAGCGACGCTTCAATCGGCACACCCAACCACATGGTCGGGCGCGTGACCGCCAGAAACAGCGTCTCCTCGCGCAGCTTTTGGTCATCGGTATCCATGGCCCGCACTCATGCGCCGCCAGTGATGGTGTCGACGATCCATTGCGCGCTGAACACGATGAAGATGCCGACGATGACCGTGACGAGAAGTCCAAGGCTGGCCCGACCTGTGAAGAACATGAACCCTACGATCACCACGGCGATCACCGCGATGGTTTTGGCGAACGTGCCCGTCAGCCAGGTTTTGATGTTCTCGGCCATCGACGTAACGCCGTCGGCGGCCTGAGCGTAAGCCGGATCGGTCAGAAGC
Source organism: Sphingobium sp. TCM1 (assembly GCF_001650725.1). Taxonomy (GTDB): domain Bacteria; phylum Pseudomonadota; class Alphaproteobacteria; order Sphingomonadales; family Sphingomonadaceae; genus Sphingobium. The sequence continues at coordinate 18,841 of NZ_LXVX01000007.1, forward strand.
AACGTCACGGCGAGGGCCAGCAGAAGAAAGGCCGCATGCTGCGCAAGAGAGCGGCGGCGGGGCGTCAACCAGTCGCGGGATTCGGTCATCAAGGCCGTCATTCGGGTTGTCCTTTCGCTATTGTGCTGGATGCCCCCCCGAAGACCATCAATGTCGCTGACTGCGCCCCCGCAGCCGTATTCCATTTCGCGCTGCCGGCAGCGGCGCGCGGCGCGTCCGACATCGCGAGCGTCTGAATAGCTTCTCGCGGCGGCGGCGGCGGCGTGACCGCGATGTTCTGGACCGCAAATCCACTGCGCCGCATGGCCGGCACGACGACACCAGACGATGCATAGACACGGCCGACATAGCCGTTTCCAAATCCACGCCAGCGGTTGCCCGTGTTGTACATCGACATGGCGGCCGCGATGGCCGCCTCCGTCGAAGCGCTTGTCCGCACGACGCTGAGATAGTTGGAGGCCAAGACCCGTGCAGCGGCTTCGAGGTTCCGGCACGGGTCGAAGGCGTCGTCGACCGACAGGCCGAGGCGCTTCAGGTTTGCGCTGTTGATCTGACCCAGACCGAGGTCGATATTGTAGCCAAGCTCTATCAGCGAGCGCGCGTCGCGCACCGCAGCTGCACGATCGCCAGGATCCGGAGCCGGAACACCCTTAGCGTTCACGCCGATCGCGTAGGGATTGAAATGGCTCTCAGCGTGGACGACCGACACCATCGTCTCGACCGCAACCGATGGCGCGCACTGCTGCGCGAGGCCCACGACGGTTGCGAGTTCGAGAATCACCGCGCCGGTGTCCCCGTGGCGCTTGCTGCTGTCGGAAGGTTCTCGATGTTGGCTAGGGAATAACTTTGCTGTCGCCCATCGGTGAACGTCATCACGACCCGGCGCTTCGTGGCGGAGTCTCGGTCGAAGACCTTTGTCTTGGCGACGCTCCCGCCCGAGCAACCGGGAAAAGAGGCTCCGGTCGCGAGCTTCTGCCAGAGCTTGGCCATCGGAGGAACACATGCAGAAAATTGCGTCGCCCCTCCTGGATTGGAGAGGCAGATTAGGATCTGACAGCCCAGATCGTTGGCGAGGGCGGGCGTGCTCGGCGCGGACATCGCCAGCATCGGCGTGACCATGGCTATGAGACGAAGCTGCACAAATTGTCTCCTCGCGGTGGATTGCGGCGCTTGCGACACGGCTCGAAAATCACCGTCTTTTGAGCCTGTTGCGCATTGTTTCAGCAATCCCCCCAGTTGGGGGGATCGCCGTGGAGCCCTTAGCCGTTGCGCAATGACGGTGCGGGATCGCGCTGCTGTTCGAGAAGATACTGTGCCAATGCTTCTTCCTGGTCAGGCCTCAGGGCGTCAGTGGCTGCCAGATGATCAGGCGGGTCAGCGTTCAGCAGGATCGAGGGACAGCGGCCCTCGTAGTTACCAAGGTTCGGCCTGTGCTGTTGGTAGCCTACCAGTGCCGCCAGCGCCGGCTCGAACCCGCGCGCTATCTCCGGCGGGTAGACGAGCCATTGGTTCTCATACGGTTTCAACCAGCCGAGGCAGTAGCTGACTATCATGCCACGGCGGATCGTCTCGGTCGTGTTCGCGCCGGCACCGTGAAGCGTCGATCCGAGGAAAACTACTGCAGCCCCTGGACTGCATTCGACCGCGATGGGGCCAATGCCGTGGTCCTCCGCAACCGCTCGTTGGCCATGGCTCCCGGGCCAGATGAGGGTGGTGCCATTGTCGGTCCGATATTCGGTGAACGGCCACATGACGTTGATCAAATATTCGAGTTCACCAACGGGTCCGCGCCACATGTCCTGGTCGCGATGGGGGAACTGGCAGGGAGCGCCAGGGTGGAGTTCGAGCGCTTGGGCGAGGTTTAGCTGGATCGTGTCGCACCACGGGCCGAGGATCGACTGAGCAATTTCCAGAATAAGCTTGTGCTGGATGAGCGCCGCCGCATAGGGTGATCTCTTCAGGACGCTTCCGAACCGCTTGGTACGACTGCCGTAAAATCCTCCCTCGCAAAACGGCGTCGCGGCGAAACGATCGTCGAGATCAGCGCTGAGCAAGCCGATGTCGGCTGCTGGCACGAGATCAGGAATGACGCAAAATCCGTCGCGTGCGAGGAGCTCGAGATGCGGCTTAGCATCGCGGGGCGCTGCAAGGGCAGGGGAGTGCTGTGTCGCCATGGTCGGTCTCCCGCGTCACGCCGCTGCACGGTCGAGATCGACCAGCGTCGTGGGAAGGTAGATGCCGGTCCTCCGCAGTAGGTCGGGGGTTTCTGACGATATTGAAATCCGCATCGCGGCAAGGTTCCGGCTTACCCCCGAGAGGCGGTCGCCAAGCAGCTCGCAGTCCCAGCCAAATGCGAGGATCTGTTTGAACCAGCTCTCTTCGGCCACGCCAGAAAAGGTTGTAATTCCGGAGGCCAGAGCATGCTCGACTAGCCCGGACACCAGACGATTGCGGACTGTGCGCCGTTCGGCGGCGCCCATCGCACGCGCAAGGCAGAAGCGGGTGATCTCCCTCACCTCCGGGCCGACCGGCACATTCCCGTCACACAGGTGCGGGAAGACTGATCCGAGGATATGCGGTCGATCGGTCTTGAGGAGCCGGGCCGATCCGCGATGGTGTCCCTGTGCATCGGTGACAACTATGTAGACGGCCTCGTCATTATCGAACTGGTCGATTTCATAGCGACCTGCGAGAACCGGAATGTCCCATCCAAGCAGATCAACAAAGACGCGCTTTCTTTCTTCAAACATTTCTCGGAAGACGCGCGCGTCGAGTGCCTCGTCTATGCCATTTCCTATGATAAGCATTGTCTTCCTCCTGTGTGAGGAGGTTTTTCGAACAGAATATTGACCGCTACGTTATCCCCAGAAAAGGGGAGATCAGCACATGGCAGTCATCTTCCGAAGACGTCAGCGAAGCTGATCGATCCATCGAACAGCGCGCGCATCGCCAGCATTGTGCGCTTCGTGACGCCATATCGGTCACGCGCATCCTTGAGGTGTTGACTCACTGTCTCTGAGCCGACGCCGAGGATTCTGGCGATCTCCCAATCGGTCTTCCCGCGCGCAACGAGAGCCACGCACTCGACCTGTCGGTCGGTCAGCCGCGGTAATTCGCGGGGATGGGATCCTACGGAGCGATTGACCCGCCGAGCTGCCTCGAACGCAAAGTTGCCGACGAGTTGGACAAGGGGAAGCTGTTCCTCATCGAGCCCGACGCCGCTCGCCGTCGCAAACGAGCAGGAACCGTTAATCTCCCCGGGAATATGCGCGGGGATCGTAAAGCCATCGCCGATACCGACATCGCGCGCGGCGGTAAGGACCGCGCGATCACGCGGTGACAACGCGATCAGGGCTTCGACATTATTCCAAGCGAAACCCACCGACGTCTGCTGACTCGCGCGGTGGATAGGATCAGCAGCGTAAAGCCGGCGCTCTTCGAAAATGTCCATCCAGCTTTGCGGGTAGTCCACAAGCCTGATCGTCCCTGTAGCCGGCACCGCCGTATCGACATGATGGACGAGAGCAAAATGGGCAAACCCCATTCTGGCGGTGATGTCTTGCATGAAATCATACAGAGCATCGGGGCTTTTCGCGGCGCTGACCGAATCGCAGAATGACCGAACCTCGGCGAGCCTTATCGCCAAGGGGCCGGCGCCTACAGCAACGCGTTGATGTTCAAATGCCCGTCGCGCACCGCCCGAAGAACTAGCTGGGTTCTCCGCCTGACGCCATACCGGCGACGGGCACCTTCGACATACTCGTGCACAGTGTCGCGGCCGAGCGAAAGGATCTGGGAGATCTCCCAGTCGCTTTTGCCTTGGGCGACTAACGCGATGCAGTCGATCTGGCGTGGGCTTAGTGACACTGGCTGGTAGACGATGCCCTCGTCGCCGAGGATGGCGCGAGCTTGATCAAAAGCGACCGTCCCCACGAGGCGCGCGGTGAGCACGTCCTCGGTGGTTGCCACCGCGTCTGTCGATCGCGCGATCGTGAAGACGGCTTCAGGCTCGTCCTGCATCCTAATCGGCATCGTAAAGCCGGTGCGCAGGCCGTGGGCGCTGCCTTTTTTCAGGATCGATACCTGATGAGGGCTAGGCACTATGAATTCGTCGATGCGATCCCACGTCAACCCCGAAGACGTTTTCGCGCATGCAGCGTGAATGGGATCATCGAGATAGAGCCTGGTTTCGATGATCTCGTCGAGCCATCGAACCGGATAGGTGGTGAGCATTATCGCCTTCTTGCTCCGCTGAACAAGATCGACGTTGTGCAGAAGAGCAAACCAGCGAAAGCCGACCTGCCTAACGAACGAATCCACGATCGATGACAGCTGATCGAACGTCGTGGTTGATTTCGCTTGATGCTCGAAAACGCTGATATCAGCGAGACGGCCCTTGTCACATTTACTCGCCATCGACGCAGCCTCTCGTTGCCTTCCTGTCAGGTCCACCCCCAATTCGACGTATGCGCCAATAAACGGGGTGAGCCGATGCTGCTTGAGGCTGTCTGGCGCGCGCGTATTGATAGCGCGTAAGAGCAGCAGCTCTCGGATTTAAGCAGCCGATAATGGCGGTTCGATAATATATCTTATGTTAAATCAATGGGTTACGCAGCCCATTCCCGCAGCGCCGGTCCAAATTTGATCGTACAGCTATATTCACTGCGCAGCAAATACGGAGGCGTGTTAACAGATTCCCGCTAATGCCAGGCGCACATCCGGAGCTATCGTATATACCGCTTCGCGCTGCGCGCCCCGGTTGGGGTGATCGACGCGGTATCCCTGATAGTGGCGATGCAGCAATCCAGCCCGAACAAGATCCGATACGGCTCGACTGACATTCGTGCGCCCCGACCGCAGAATGCGCGCCTCAATCTCTTCATTCTCCTTCTGAGCCAAATCTCCTGCACTTTCCGAAGCGTCAGCCTTCGCCGACCACTCTGATCGAACCGCTGCAATCATGGCTGTACGGCGGCAGTCGCGGTTGGCCAGCGGCGCCAATGCCTGGCAGAGCCAGTCACGCACAGGTATCTGGGCAGCGTCGCTTCGTACGTAAGGCCCGAGACTGCCATTCTCCCCTGCGGCCTTCGCGATCAGATTGAGGATGAGCAGAACATACCTAGGGCGCTTCGATACCTGCGATACGCGCTCCACTAGATCTGGTAACGCGACAACCGACGAAGCCAAGTTGAGCGGCGCTGGTGCCATATGGTCGAAGAGGTCGGCTTGGTGGAACATAGCAGGAATCTACCACAACCGATCTTGCCGCGAATCCCCTAAATTCCCTACTCGTCAGAAAAATCACCAGTGTCACTTTACCGGCGGGGTAAAGTGACACTGGTGACACAGCGTACTAGGAAGAGCGCTGCAGCGATGCAAAAAGTAAGCGTGGGCTGGAGGCCGCAGATCAGTGTCAATCGGCCCCGGATATTCACCCCGGATAAGCGCCCAACACTGACCCCCTGATAGTACGCAGGATCGTCGGCATGGGGGTGAGGCGGCGGAGGGCGTAGCCCGGAGCCGGCTCACCCCCATGCCGATGGCGTTTATTTTGGGCTATCAGGCAGCTGCGCGGTTCTTGAAGCGCCAACTCTCGTTGCCGGTTTCGATGATGTCGCAATGGTGCGTCAGCCGATCGAGCAGCGCGGTTGTCATTTTGGCATCGCTGAACACCAAGGGCCATTCGCCGAACGCGAGGTTGGTGGTCACCATGATCGAGGTCTGCTCGTAGAGCCGGCTGACCAGGTGGAACAGCAACTGGCCGCCAGACAGCGCGAACGGCAGATAGCCCAGCTCGTCGAGGATCACCAGGTCGAGCCGGGACAGATGATCGGCAATGCGCCCCGCCTTTCCTGCGCGGGTTTCAGCTTCGAGCCGGTTCACCAGGTCAATGGTGTTATAATATCTGACCCTCGCGCCGATGCGTACGCACGAGCGTCCGATCGCAATGGCAAGGTGGGTTTTTCCGGTCCCGGTTCCTCCTACCAACACGGCATTGCGCTGGTTGGCCAGGAAAGCGCCGGTGGCCAGATCGCGAACCAGCCCCTCGTTGATCGGCGTTTCGGCAAAGTCGAACGCCGTAATTTCCTTGGCCAGCGGCAGCTTGGCGATCGTCATCTGATATTTGATCGAGCGCGCCTGCTTCTCATCGATCTCGGCCTTCAGCAGATCGCCGACCACGCGGCTTGGGCCATGTTGTCGCTTTACCGCATCGGCGATCACCTCATCATAGGCGTGCCGCATGCCCGCGAGCTTGAGCGTCCCCATCATCTCCAGGATCTCGTGGCGTTCCATAGAACCTCCTCAGGCTATCGTAACGGGCGCAGTCGGCGACGGGCTCGTGATGGAGCCGGAGCGCCTCGGGCGTAGCGATGGTCAGCGGCGCCGATGGCTGGCGCTGACGGGTCAGGATATTGAGCACAACGTCGCGGCTGACGGTGCCGCCGATCAGCGCCTCGGCGCAGGCGGCTTCCACGGCATCGAGCCCATCGCTCAGGACCGCCGTCAGGATGCCGACCATCTGGCGGTCGCCATCAGCATGGCCGGCAAGGCGGCGTCGTACCCGCTCGATTGCCGGCGGAAGCGACCAGTCCTTGAAGGGCGCGCCGTTGCGCAGCGCGCCGGGCTTTCTCGCCAGCACAGGGACGTAATGCCAGGGATCATAGATCGTCAGCTCACGGCCGAACCGGCGGACATGCTCGCCGACTATCTCGCCTTCCTGCCGGATGACGATACGGTCGGCATAGGCATGGATATCTACCGGCCGCCCCGCCGCTGACGCATGCACCGAGTATTTGTTATAGTCGAACCGCACCAGCAGCGTCTTCGATACCGACGCGGGCAGAGCGTGGAAGCCGTCGAAGGGCCCGCGATAGGCGATCAGGGCGGGACGATCCGCGGTCTCGAACACCTCCCACACCGTCCGGTCCTTCAACTCGGGATGTGCGGCATGCTTCGACCGCGCGACGCAGCGATCCTCAAGCCATGCGTTCATCTCGGCGTAGCTCTTGAAGCGCAGCCGGGGCGTGAAGAAGCGTTCACGCACCAGGCCGACCTGATTCTCGACCTGGCCCTTCTCCCAGCCTGACGCCGGCGTGCAGGCAACAGGCTCGACCAGATAATGCCCGCACATCTGTTGAAAGCGGCGGTTATACTGGCGCTCGCGACCGGCAAAGATCGCATCGACCGCCGTCTTCATGTTGTCGTAAATGCCGCGCTGGCAGGCGCCACCGAAGAAGGCGAACGCCTTGTCATGCGCATCGAAGACCATCTCCTGGCTTTCCCGCGGATAGGCGCGCACGTAGAACATCCGACTATGACAAAGCCGCATGTGCGCGACCTTCACCGTGGTCGTCGCCCCGGCAATGACGACGATCTCATGGCTCCAGTCGAACTGGTAGGCCTCGCCGGGCGCGAAGCTCAGCGGCACATAGGCCGCCGCCGTCACCGCTGAGCGCTCACGATGCCAGTTTGCCGCGTACCGTCGGACCGCGTCATAGCCGCCACGATAGCCAAGACCCTGCAGCTCCTCGAACAGCCTGACCATCGTCAGCCGCTCGCGCCGTGTCTTCCGGTCGTTCGCCTCCAGAAGCCTGTTCAGATCCGAGGCCCAGGGCCCCAACTTCGGCAAGGGCTGCACGCTGCGTTCGTATGTGAAAGCCGTCTCGCCCGAGCGCAGCACCTTGCGAACCGTGTTCCGCGAAACGCCAAGGTCCCGCACGATCTCCTTGATCGACTTGCCCTTGACGAAAAACTCGCGCCGGATGCGCGCTACCGTCTCCACGATCAGCATCTCCCACCCGCTCCCGCAGCAAAGTGCGAGAGCGTGAACCGCAATCGTTCAGTAAGCGTGGGCTGGAGGCCGCAGATCAGGCGGCTTCTGCGATCGGCTGCTGATCTGGCCGCCAGTTCCATATGTGGACGGCTCCCTCTTGCAAGGGCTGAACGGAAAATTTGATCGGATCGCTTGCTTCCATATGTCCGGCCTTTCGGTGCGGTCGCACGTGAC
>NZ_LXVX01000008.1 GCF_001650725.1 Sphingobium sp. TCM1
CCCTTTTGAACGCCGTTTGACATCTTCCAGTTCTTTCTGGCGTCGCTTCTCGTCGCGGAACTGCCTATCGGGGCGGCCCTGTCGGCGCAGAAAAGTCTTACGGGAAAGCTCGCGGATCAGGAACGCGCCATGCGGATGCTTGCATCGCAATCGCCGGATCTCTTGATCAGCTTCGATGAAAAGGGATTCTGCCAATATGCGCTGGGAGCGGCCCAGTCGCTGTTTGGGCGAAACGAGGAAAGTTTCGTGGGGCAACGTATCGACGATCTAGTCCTTGATCCCGGATCGCTTCTGAAAGCTGAAGAGCAGGCGTTGAAGGAAATCGACGGATTATTTGTGGTCGAGTTCGTTCCTCTTCATCGGGAAGATTTGTGGCTTGAGGCCAAGTTCCGTGCCCGGACGGACGATGATGGTAATGTTCTGGGCATATTGGCCTCAATCCACGACATCACCGCTCGCAAGCAGCAAGAAAAAGCATTGCTTCATTCGGCTAGTACCGATGCCCTCACCGGACTGCTGAACAGGAAGGGGTTCTTGCAGCGTCTCGATGGAGCAATTGCGCAGGGCCATCAGGCAAATCTTTGCCTTGCCCTTATCGATGTCGATCGCTTCAAGATGATCAACGATAACGGTGGTCACCTTGCTGGGGACATCGTTTTACAGGAAATTGGTCGCCGGCTTTCCGCACATACGCGTGGCAGCGATGCTGTAGGCCGTCTGGGTGGGGACGAGTTCCTCGTTCTTCTGCCCAAATGCTCTTGGGAAAAGGCTCAGGAGATATGCGCACGCCTGGTAACCGCCATGCGTGATACGCCGGTCAACCTACCATCAGGAAGCTCGATCCACATCAGTATCAGTTGCGGCGTGACACGCTATAGTGAAGGTTGGACGGCATCAGACTTTCTCGAATGCGCGGACCGCGCTTTATACGAGGCCAAGAGCGCAGGCCGCAATCAAATGATTGCATTCTGACACCGGAGATAGTGGCAATCGCCCGCAGCACGGCGAAAATTCGCAAATACGGGCGGCCTCCCAATTAAGCGATGGCTGCTTCCGGGGAACGGAAATGAGGCGCTCGATGGCAACAAGTGGCGCAAACCGGCCCATGCCCCCTATGCCGCGAAAGCCCGCATCCCGGCCATCCGCGCCCCGTTGCCCTCCTACCGCCGCAACAGCACGCCGCTGACCGATCCGTTGCGCACCGAGCAGACGAAGGGCAGGTCCCCGCCGGCGGGCAGGGCGATCAATCCTTCCACTTCCCATCCGGTCGACATGCTGCTGGCGCGGGCCTTGCCGATCAGCTTCGCGTCCGGGCCGGCCTGGTCGAGCGCCTTGGCCGCGCAGGCGTCGCGCGCGGCGGTGGCGGTTGCGATCGGGCCATGGCCGGGCGCGGCATAGGGGGTGCGCCGCGCCGCGCGCTCGGCCTGCCGGTCGCGCACGATGTCGCTGGCGATCGCGGCGCCCACGATGTCGCGGGGATGAATAACCATTTGGGCATGGATGGGGCTGGTCGCCAACATCGCCACACCTGTCCAGATCGTAGTCGCTTTCATGCCGCGCCGCCTCCCTGCCGGCGCGCCATCCTACCCTATTTGAACAGGCTGCCCAATATGCCGCGCACCAGTTTGCCGGCGATTCCGCCCGAGGAGGATCGGCGGCTCGATCCGCCGAACACCGCGCGGCCCAGTTCGTTGGCGACCTGCCGCCCGACCGAGGAAGCGGCGGATCGCGCCGCCGACTGCACCGCCTTGTCGAGGGAGGAGGGCTTCGCCGCTTCCCGCGCCGCGGCCGCGTCGCGCCGCGCCTGCTCCTTCAGGTCCGCCTCGCGCTGTTTCGCCTCCACCCTGGCCTGCGCGGCGGCAGCCTTTTCCGCCTCGGCCTGCGCCTGTTTCGCCTGCGCGGCGGCCGCCGCCGCATTGCCGCGCGCCGCCAGTATCTCCTCCGCCGACTCCCGGTCGACCGTCTCGTCATATGTGCCCGCGCAGGGGGAGATGGACTGGATGATCGCCCGTTCCTTCGCCTCCACCGGCCCCAGCCGCGATCGGGGCGGGGCGATCAGCGTGCGCTGGACGATGCCCGGCGATCCATCCTCCTGCAACAGCGACACCAGCGCTTCGCCCACCTTCAGTTCGGTGATCGCGGTCTCCACGTCGAGGTCCGGGTTGATGCGGAACGTCTCGGCGGCGGCCCTGATCGCCTTCTGGTCGCGCGGGGTGAAGGCGCGCAGCGCATGTTGCACCCGGTTGCCCAGCTGGCCCGCCACTTCCTCGGGAATGTCGATCGGGTTCTGGGTCACGAAATAGACGCCCACGCCCTTGGACCGGATCAGCCGCACGACCTGCTCGATCTTGTCGGTCAGCGCCTTGGGCGCGTCGTCGAACAGCAGATGCGCCTCGTCGAAGAAGAAGACCAGCACCGGCTTGTCCGGGTCGCCCACTTCGGGCAGCGTCTCGAACAGTTCGGACAGCAGCCACAGCAGGAAGGTCGCATAGAGTTTGGGGCTCTGCATCAGCTTGTCTGCGGCCAATATGTTCACATAGCCGCGCCCCTGATCGTCGACCTTCAGGAAATCATGTATGTCGAGCGCCGGCTCGCCGAAGAAATGGTCGCCGCCCTGTGAATCGAGCTGGAGCAGTTGCCGCTGGATCGCGCCCACGCTCGCCTTGGTGACATTGCCGTAGCGGGCCGACAGGTCATCCGCATTCTCCGCGCACCATGCCAGCATCGCCTGAAGATCGCCCAGGTCCAGCAGCAACAGCCCTTCCTCGTCGGCATATCGGAAGGCGATCGACAGCACGCCTTCCTGCGTTTCGTTGAGGCCCATCAGCCGCGCGAGCAGCAGCGGCCCCATCTCGCTCACCGTGGTGCGGATCGGATGGCCCTGCTGCCCGTAGAGATCCCAGAAGATCGCGGGATTGTCGGCATAGCTGTAATCGCTCAGGCCGATTTCCGTCGCCCGCGCCACCAGCTTGTCGGCATTTTTCGCGGTGGGGGAGCCGGCCATGGCGATGCCGGCCAGGTCGCCCTTCACATCGGCCATGAACACCGGCACGCCGCGCGCTGAAAAACTTTCGGCAATGCCCTGCAACGTCACGGTCTTGCCGGTGCCGGTCGCCCCCGCGATCAGCCCATGGCGGTTGGCGCGGCGCAGGTTGAGCGTCTGGGGAACGCCGCCATCCTTTTCCGGCGCGCCCAGTCCGATGAAGATACCGTCGCTCATCCCCGATCCTTCCCCAACAAAAAATCCGTCATCCCTGCAAAGGCGGGGATGACGGAATAAAACGCACATCTGTTCCTCCCACAAGGGGAGGAATTTCACTTACTTGTCGCGCAGGCGCACCGGCAGGAAGATCGGCTGCTGGCCGCGGCGCAGCACCTGGAGCAGGATCGCGTTGCGGCCCTGGCTGCCCACCGCCTTGACCTGTGCGTCCAGCTCCGCCTGGGTCGTCACCGGACGATTATTGGCGGTGATGATTACGTCGCCGCGCCGCAGCCCCTTGGTGCCCGCGTCGGTCGACGCATCGACGGCGGTGATGACGATGCCGCGCGTGTCGGCCGCGATGCCCAGCTGGCGGATGATGCCCGGCGTCAGCGGGATCGCCGAAATGCCGAGCGACTGCTGCGCCGCCTGGCCCGGATTCTGCTCCTGCTGGCTGAAATCCTCATCCGGCTGCGGGGCAAAGCTGTTCAGCTCGTCCTCGGACGGGCGCTCGCCCACCACGGCCGTCACCGTCTGGCGCTGACCGTTGCGGATGAGGACGATCGGCACCCGCGACCCGATCGGCTGGCTTGCGACGATCGAGGACAGATTCTGGTCGGGGCTGACCTCCTGCCCGGCGACGCTGACGATGACGTCGCCCGCCTTGATCCCGGCCTTCTCGGCGCCCTTGCCGGGTTCGACGCCCTGCACGAACTCGCCGCGATTCTTGGCCAGGCCCAGCGAGTCGGCCAGATCCTCGCCCAGCGGGCTGATCTGCACGCCCAGATAGCCGCGCTTGACGGCCTGGCCCTTCATCAGCGTCTGCACGATCGGTGCCGCCTGTTCCGAAGGAATGGCGAAGCCGATGCCGACATTGCCGCCCGACGGCGAAAGGATCTGGCTGTTGATGCCGATCACATTGCCGCGCATGTCGAACATCGGGCCGCCGCTATTGCCCTGGTTGATCGACGCGTCGGTCTGGATGAACTTGTCATAGGTGCCGCCGGTGCCGCGATGCACCGCGGAAATGATGCCCGCCGTCACCGTGCCCGACAGGGCGAAGGGGTTACCGATCGCCACCACCCAGTCGCCGACGCGCGACTTGGTGCTGTCGCCGAACTTGACGAAGGGCAGCGGCTTGGACGATTCGATCTTGAGCACGGCCAGGTCGGTGGCCGGATCGCGGCCGACCAGCTTGGCGGTGAATTCTTCCTTGTTGGTCAGGGTGACGGTGATCTGCTCGACCGTCGCGCCTTCGGCGCCGGCCGACACGACATGATTGTTGGTGACGATATAGCCGTCGGCCGAAATGATGAAGCCCGATCCCAGCGACTGGGCCTGCCGGGTCTGGGGCTGGCCGCCGCGCTGGCCGAACAGCTCGCCGAACGGGGTGCCGGCGAAGGGATTCTGCACCTGGACGCGCTGCTTGGTGGAAATATTGACGACGGCCGGTTGCAGCTTCTCGACCATGTCGGCCAGGCTGGCCGGGGCGCCCTGCGGGGCCGCCGCCTGCAACCCTTCATTCTGCGCGACCTGCGCGCCGACATTGGAGCTGGTGGTAACGGCGATGGCGGTGCCGCCGAGCAGCAGGGCGCCGGTAATGGCATAAGCGTAACGCACTCGTGACGGTCCTCTTCTGGTCTTCAGGAAAATGGAAGGCGGGACTCCGGGGAAATCCTGACATGCGCCGCCTTGCCTTAACCCTCATTGAATGGCGCTGGTTCCGTAATGATCCCGGAACGATCAGCGCCGTCCCTGAAACTGGCGCAGGAATTCATTGTCCGGCGACAGGATGATGCTGGTCTGCCCGCTGCGGTCGGGCGAGAAGGTATAGCGATAGCTCTGCATCCCCCGATAGAAATCGTAGAAGTCGGGATCCTTGCCGAAACTCTCGGCGTAGATGCGCGCGGCGTTGGCGTCGGCCTCGGCGCGGATGATCTGCGCCTGCTTGGCGCCCTGCGCGCGGATGGTGAGGGCTTCCTGCTCGCGCGCGGTACGCATCCGAGTGAAGGCGCTTTCCAGAGGCGTGCCGTCGGGCAGGTCGGCGCGCTTGATCCGCACGTCCACGATCTCCGCGCCATATTGGCGGGCGACGCGGTTGAGGCCGGTTTCGATATTCTGCATCACCTGGCCGCGTTCGGGCGAGAGCAGGGCGGCGAAGGGCCGCTTGCCCAGTTCGTTGCGCAGCGCCGATCCCAGGATCGGGCGCAGCGCGTCGGACACCCGTTCCTCGCTTCCTGCGGCGATGTACATGCGCAGCGGATCGACGATGCGGTAGCGGGCGAAGGCGTCGACCTGAAGCCGCAACTGGTCGGTCGAAAGCACCTGCTGCCGCTCCATCTCGACCGACAGCACGCGCTTGTCGATCCAGACGATCTGGTCGATGAACGGCACCCGGACGATGATGCCGGCACCGGTCTGGCCGAAACTCTCATTGGCGCGATAGCGGTTGACGATGGCCTTCGGCTCGCCGAAGCGGACGATCACGCCCTGGCGGGTTTCGGGCACGATCGCGATCGTGCTGCCCAGAATGATGAGCGCGATCAGCGCGGTGATGGCCAGGGCGACGGGATGGCGCAGGATCGGCATCACTGGCCCTCCGCGCTGCTGGCGGCGGCGGCAGCCGCCGGCTGCGCCCGCTTCTTCATTTCGGGCAGGGGCAGGTATGGCGTTACATTATTGCCTTCGACGATGGTCTTGTCGACGTTGGACAGCACGCCCTCCATGGTTTCATAATACATGCGCCGGCGGGTCACGTCGGGCGACAGCCGATATTGTTCGTAGACCTTGTCGAAGGCCGCCGCCTCACCCTGGGCCTTGGCCGTCACCTGCTGGGCGGCGGCGCGCGCTTCGTTGAGGTAGGTCTGGGCGGTCTGCTGCGCGGCCGACACCGCCTTGAAGGCGTCATTCACCGCAGTCGGCGGATCGGCCTGCTTGATGGCGACGCCCTGGATGCGGATGCCCGACCGGTATCCGTCCAAAATCTCCTGCATCCGCTGCTCGACCTGCTGTTCGATGCTGGTCCGCCCCGCGCCCAGCGCGTCGTCCAGGCTGACGCTGGCGAGGACGGAGCGCATCGCGCTTTCCGCCACTTCGCGCACCGTCGAATCCGGGTCGGACAGCTGGAAAAGATAGAGTTCCGGGTTGCGGATGTTCCAGCGCACCGAATAGGCGAGGTCGATGATGTTCTGGTCGCCGGTCAGCACCAGATTCTCGCTCTCCGCGCTCACCGACCCGATGTCGATGGCGCGGATCTCCTCGACATCGACCGTCGTCACCGCCTCGAAAGGGGCGGGCAGGGTCAGGCTGATGCCGGGAGAGAGGGTGCGGCTATATTTGCCCAGGAAGGTGACGACGCCGCGCTCCTGCGGGCCGACCCGGTGGAAGCTGGTCAGCACCAGCCACAGCACGACCAGCAGGCCGATGGCGATCGGCCACAGTGCCTTGCCGCTGGCGCGGGGGGGCAGGCCGCCAAAGCCGCCGCCCTGACCGCCACCGCCCTGGCCGAAGCTCTCGCGGCCCCGGCGCAGCAGCTCCTCGATGGCCGAAGGCCCCTTGGGCGCGCCGGGCTTGCCCGGCTGGGTCCACGGATTGCGGGGGCCGCTGTCGCCGCCGCCCTTCTGTCCGTCCCCGTCCGGTCCGTCATTCTTGCCGCCCCATGGGCCTTGGACCATCGCTGCGATCGCGGGCATCCACCCGAATATTCTTCTCATGGCATCTTCTATAGGAAGGCTTATTCACGAAAAACAGTGCCAATGGCCGCGATTATTTCCTACAGGGCGTCGCCATGACCGATCTTGCCGATTTTGCCGCCCGTTTGACCGCCCTGACCGATGGCCGCGCCAGCGCCCCGCGCGTCAAGGATGGCGTGATGACGCTTGCGCTCGACGTGGGCGGCCTGTCCCCCGAACAGCGCGACGGCCTCGCCGCTGCGATCCGCGAAGGCGGCCTGACGGTGCCGGGCGTCACCGATGTCCGCATCGCCATGACCGCCGAACGCCAGGGCGGGACGGCGCCCTTGCGCATCCTCGCCGTCGCCTCGGGCAAGGGCGGGGTGGGCAAGTCGACCCTGTCGGCCAATCTCGCTGTTGCGCTCCATCGGCTGGGGATCAGGGTCGGGCTGGTCGATGCCGACATTTACGGCCCTTCGCAGGCGAAGCTCATGGGCAGCGAGGACAGCAAGCCCGTCGCCCGCGACAAGAAGCTGGTCCCCGTCACCGGCGTCGCCGGCATCCCGATGCTGTCGATGGCGCATCTCGTCGAACCGGGCAAGGCGCTCGCCTGGCGTGGACCGATGGTGGGCAATGCGCTGACGCAGCTGATCGACGCGGAATGGGGCGACACGCAATTGCTGGTCGTCGACATGCCGCCGGGCACCGGCGACATCCAGTTGACCATGGTGCAGAAGCACAAGCCCGCCGGCGCGGTGATCGTTTCCACGCCCCAGGATCTGGCGCTGATCGACGCCACCCGCGCGGTCAGCCTGTTCCATCAGGCGGGCGTTCCGATGGTGGGCCTGGTCGAGAATATGGCCGGCTATGCCTGTCCCCATTGCGGCGAAATCTCGGATCCCTTCGGGCAGGGCGGCGCGGAAAGCGCCGCGGGGAAATTGTCCATGCCCTTCCTCGGCCGCATCCCGCTGGCGATCGACATTCGCCGCCGCTCCGACGCGGGCGATCCCCCGGCGGCCGGCGAAGGCCCGGATGCCGACGCCTTCCGCGCGATCGCGGAAAAGGTGGCGGACTGGTTGGGCCGGGCTGCCTGATCGCGGGTCTCCCGCCACGACAAGCGCCCGCGCGTTGGAATCCCGACAGGTCGAGCGCGAACAAGGCTTCGGGCGGGACTGTCCCAGCCGCAGCGACAGGGGAATGTCTTGCAAGCACCCCGCGACTTCCCATCTCTTGCCGCGAAGGAGATCGCCATGCCGCTCACCGATCCGCAGGACATCGCCACGCTGCTGGGTGAAACCCGCAATATCGCGCTGGTCGGCATATCCGACCGGCCGGACCGGCCCAGCTATGGCGTGATGCGCTTCCTCCAGCATCATGGCTATCGCGTCCTGCCGGTCAATCCGCAGATCGCTGGCGAGCATGTCCATGGCGAATTCGTCTGGGGTCGCCTGTCGGACATCGGCGTGCCCATCGACATGGTCGATATCTTCCGCCGCAGCGGCGCGGCGGGCGAGGCAGTGGACGAGGCTATCGCGATCGGTGCGAAATCCGTCTGGATGCAGATCGGGGTCATCAACATGGCTGCCGTCGCCCGCGCGGAGGCAGCGGGCTTGAAAGTGGTGATGGACCGCTGCCCGGCGATCGAGATTCCCCGGATCGGACTTGCGCCGATTTCTGCTGAATAGTCCTAGTCAGCGCGCAAAGGCCCGACTATCAGGCGGATATGGCGCGCTTACCGCGGAAGCAATCGGACAGGAACGTCGGTGGGCGTGGGGGCATCAGCCGGCGGACCCTGCTGGTCGGTGGCGGGGCGGCTACCGGGCTGATGGTCGCCTGGGGCGCCTGGCCGCGCAGCTACAAGCCCAATCTTAACGCTGGTCCGACCGAAACGATCGTCAACGCCTTCCTCAAGATCGACCGGTCCGGGCAGGTCATCGTCATCGTCCCCCAGACCGAAATGGGGCAGGGCGTTACCACCGTCCTGCCGCAGATATTGGCAGACGAACTGGGCGCTGACTGGCGCACGGTCGCGGTGCAGGCCGCGCCGGTCAGCCCGCTCTATGCCAACAGCCTGCTGGCGCGCGAATGGCTGGCGAGCGACTGGACGCGGCTGCTGGGCAGTGCGGGCGACTGGGCGATCGGCCAATATGCGACGCGCAGCGCGCTGATGCTGACGGGCGGGGGCACGTCGATCCCGATGTTCCATGACGCCTATCGCGACGCGGGCGCGGCCGCCCGCGTCCTGCTGTGCAAGGCGGCGGCGGCGCGCTGGGGCGTTCCGTGGGAAAGCTGCGACATTCAGGACGGCATCATCTCCGACGGCGGGGAGCGCCGGATGAAGATCGGCGATGTCGCCAGCGACAGTGTGAACTTCGACCTGCCGGATATATTGCCGTTGCGACAGGGGCAGGATGGGCGGCTTTCGGGGCAGGATCTGCCTCGCCTCGACACGCCTTCCAAGATTGACGGCAGCCATAATTTCGCCGCGGACATCCGGCTTCCCGACATGGTCTATGCCTCGATCCGGCAGGGGCCGATCGGCGACGCCGTGCTGGCCGGACTGGATGAACGTTCGGCGGGCGGCGTCACGGGGTTCCTCAAGCTGGTAAAGCAGGAACGCTGGGTCGCGGCGGTGGCGAGCAACTGGTGGGCGGCCAACAAGGCGCTGGACCTGGCCGATCCCGTCTTCACCCTTCGCGGTCGTCCGGTCAGCAGCGACGGGATCGGGGAGGCGCTGGAAACTGCCTTCTCCGGGGCGGCCGGCCGCCGCCTCTATTCGCAGGGCGATCTGGCTCCGATATTCGAGGGCGCAACCATCCTCGCCAGCGAATATCAGGTCGATGCGGGCCTGCACCTGGCGCTCGAACCCATGTGTGCCACCGCCCGCGTGAGCGACGAGGGCGCGGAAATATGGATGGCGACGCAGGCGCCCGGCCTCGCTCGCAGCGCCATTGCCTCCGCGCTGGACCTGCCCGACAGCGCGGTGACGCTCTACCCGCTTCACGCCGGCGGGTCCTTCGGACGCAGGATGGATTGGGACGCGGGCGTGCAGGCCGCGCTCATCGCCCGCGACATGGGGCGTCCGGTGCAATTGCAATGGTCGCGGCTGGAGGATGTGATCCAGGACCGGCCCAGCGCCCCTGTCCATGCCCGCATGGCGGCCAGGCTCGGCCGCAACGGCGCGATCGAGGGTTGGCTGGCAAAGGTCGCCACGCCCTGCGCCATGACCCAGACCTGGGCGCGCATCGCCGATGGCAAGCTGCCGCACGAGGCGGCGGAGGGGGCGGCGAACAAGGCCACCCGGCTTGCCGTAGCCGGCATGGCGCCGCCCTATTCCATTCCCAACTGGGCGGTCGATCATTACCCGGCCGATGTCGGCCTTCCCGTCGGTTTCACGCGCGGTAACGTGCATCTGCCCAGTGCCTTCGTCACCGAAAGCTTCCTCGACGAACTCGCCCATCTGGCGAAGATGGAGGCCATGTCCTTCCGGATACAGATGCTGGGCGGCAATCCGCGCCTTGCCCATTGCCTCTCGACCGCAGCCGCCATGGGCGGATGGCAGGGCGGCATCGCCGGCAGCGGGCAGGGGATCGCGACGCACATGATGGGAGGCGCCTATGCCGCTATCCTGGTGGAGGCCGCGATGAGCGGCGACCGGCTCACCGTCAACCGGATCGTCGCTGCCGTCGATGCCGGCGATCAGGTCAATCCCGACATCGCCCGCCAGCAGATCGAAAGCGGACTGGTCTACGGCCTTGCCTATGCAATGGGGGCTTCCGTGCCCTATGAGCGTGGCCTTCCCACCCGCGCGATCCTCGGCCGCATGAACCTGCCGCGGCTTGCCGATATCGGCGAAGTCACGGTCGAGTTGATCCGCAGCACCGCCGATCCGACCGGCGTCAGCGATCTTGCTGCGCCCCTGGTCGCGCCCGCCGTCGCCAACGCGCTCTACACCTGGACAGGCCAGCGATTGCGCAGCCTGCCTCTTTTGGGAACGACATGACCCTGCCCAGCGATCATCCGCCCATCCCGACGCCCAAGGTCGGCGTCTTGCTCATCAACCTCGGCACGCCCGACGCGCCCGACCCGAAATCGGTGCGGCGCTATCTCGGCGAATTTCTCTCTGACCGCCGTGTGGTCGAAATCCCGCCGCTCCTGTGGCAGCCGATCCTGCGTGGGATCATCCTGACGACCCGGCCGAAGAAATCGGCCCATGCCTATCAACAGGTCTGGACCGGGGAGGGGTCGCCGCTCGCCGTCCATACCCGCGCGACTGCGCAGGCGCTGCAACAGGCGATGCCCCAAGTCATGGTCGACTGGGCGATGCGCTACGGCAATCCCGCCATATCGGACCGGCTGGCGGCGATGAAGGCGGCAGGCTGCGATCGCATCCTGCTCGCGCCGCTCTATCCGCAATATAGCGCCGCGACGACCGCGACCGCCAATGACGCGGCCTTCGCGGCGCTGAAGGCAATGCGCTGGCAACCAGCCCTCCGCACCCTACCGCCTTATCATGACGATCCGGCCTATATCGGCGCGCTGAAGGCTTCGGTCGAAGGCCATCTGGCGACGCTGGATTTCAGCCCCGACGCCCTGCTCGCCAGCTTCCACGGGATGCCCGAACGGACGTTGCACCTGGGCGATCCCTATCATTGCCAGTCGGTGAAGACCGTCCGTCTGCTGCGTGAGGCGCTGGCGCTGCCCGTTCATATGAGCTTCCAGTCGCGTTTCGGCAGGGCCAAATGGCTTGAACCGGAAACCGAGGCGACGCTCGCCAAATTGGTAAATGACGGTGTCAGAAATATTGCGGTCGTGACGCCCGGATTCGCGGCGGACTGCCTTGAAACCCTAGAGGAAATCGCCCTGCGTGCGAAAGATGTTTTTTTGGCCCATGGTGGCGAAAATTTTGCCTATTTGCCCTGTCTAAACGCATCGCCGGAAGCTATCACTCTGTACCAGAGGCTGATGAGCCGCGAGCTTTCGGGTTGGATGGACTGACCCCGGTTGGAAGAGGAGGCCAATATGTCGAGAGTGGCGATCGTGACGGGCGGAACGCGGGGCATCGGCGAGGCGATCAGCCTGGCGCTCAAGGATCTGGGGTATAAGGTCGCTGCCAACTATGGCGGCAATGAGGAAAAGGCCAAGGCCTTCACCGACGCGACCGGGATCGCGTCCTTCAAATGGGATGTCGGCGATCATCAGGCCTGCCTCGACGGCTGCGCACAGGTTGCCGAAGCGCTCGGCCCGGTCGACATCGTCGTCAACAATGCCGGCATCACCCGCGATGGCGTGCTCTCCAAGATGAGCTTCGACGACTGGAACGAAGTGATGCGGATCAACCTGGGCGGCTGCTTCAACATGGCGAAGGCGACCTTCGGCGGAATGCGGGAGCGCGGCTGGGGCCGGATCGTCAATATCGGCTCGATCAACGGACAGGCTGGCCAATATGGTCAGGTCAACTATGCCGCCGCCAAGTCGGGCATTCACGGCTTCACCAAGGCGCTGGCGCAGGAGGGCGCGAAATATGGCGTGACCGTCAACGCCATCGCGCCCGGCTACATCGACACCGACATGGTCGCGGCGGTGCCTGCCCCGGTACTGGAAAAGATCGTCGCCAAGATCCCGGTCGGCCGCCTCGGCCAGGCCCATGAAATCGCCCGAGGCGTCGCTTTCTTCTGTAGCGAGGATGGCGGCTTCGTGACCGGGAGCACGCTGTCGATCAACGGCGGCCAGCATATGTATTGATGCAGCAGGGCGGTCCTGTGCGATCCTCCGGGCCGCCCTTCGCTCCGCCGGTGAAGCGGAGCGTCACCATCGCCGGTCATCAGACGGCGATCAGTCTTGAACCGATTTTCTGGGATGCGCTGCGCCGCGTCGCCGCCCACGAGCAAGTGCCGGTCAACGCCCTGATCGCGCGCATCGACGTCGCGCGTTTGGCGGCTGACCCGGCGCCGAACCTGGCGAGCGCGATCCGATGCTGGCTTTTCGATCATGGGCTTCCATCACAATTATAAGAATTATTCGCATTAGCGTTGACTATAAGAACGATTCGCAATAGCAGGCGCCCCAATCAAAACAGAGGGGGAGTCCGCTCCATGAATAAGACTGCATCGACATCATTTCTGGCGCTCGGCTGCGTCGGTGCGCTGGCCTTCGCCGCAGCCGGTCATGCCCAAGAGGCCGATCGGGGGCCCAAGCTGGGCGGCATGACCGTGACCGACACCGCGATCGACGAATCCGCAGTGAAGGTGGAAAAGCCGGAATCGCCCAAATATGTGCGCCCGCTGCTGGACATGCCGCAGACCATCACGGTGATCGGCAACCAGACCATCCAGAAGCAAAATCTTCTCACCCTGCGCGACGTGCTGTCCACCATTCCGGGCATCACCTTCGGCGCGGGCGAAGGTGGCGGCGGCTATGGCGACAGCATCAATCTGCGCGGCCAGAGCGCCAATACCGACATCAGCATCGATGGCGTGCGCGACAGCGCGCAATATAGCCGTACCGACCCGTTCAATGTCGAGCAGATCGAGGTCACCAACGGGGCCAACTCCGTTTACGGCGGTTCCGGTTCGATCGGCGGCAGCATCAACATCGTCACCAAGCGACCCAAGGGCTATGATGAGACGCTGGTGCAGGCGGGCGTCGGCACGTCCGACTATTATCGTGCGACCATCGACAGCAATGTACGGGTGTCGGACTTCGTCGCGGTACGGCTCAACGCCATGTATCATGAAAATGACGTGCCGGCCCGTCAGGTGGATCGCTACGAGCGCTGGGGCGTGGCCCCCTCGGTCAAGTTCGGCGTAGACGGCCCGACTTCGCTGACACTGCTCTACACGCATCAGGAGGACAAGAATACGCCGCTCTACGGCGTGCCCTATTACAAGAATGGCGTCTATGACGGTGCGCTGCCCGGCGTGCCCTACAGCGCCTATCTGGGCTATGCGAACATGGATCGGCAGGATCAGACGATCGACCAGGCAACGGCGATCTTCGACCACAAGTTTAGCGACCTTCTGTCGATCCGCAACCTGTCGCGCTGGCAGCGGGTCGAACAAAATCTGGTCGTCAATCCGCCCCAGGGCGGTACCTACTGCCTGTCGAACGGCCGGACCCAGGCTGGCGCATCCTGCTCCACCCCCGGCATCTACCTGCCCGGCGGTCCGCGCGGCACGTTCCGCAATTCCGAGAACCAGACGCTCTACAACCAACTGGACCTGACATTTTCCATCCCCGGCGGCCATTCGCTGGTGCTGGGTACCTCGATGTTGCAGGAGGATTATCTCCTCGACAGCGGCAATGTGCAGCGCAATGCCGATGGCACGACGCCGACCATGACGCCGATCATCATCGGCGTGCCGACCGACTATGCCGGCCCGGTCAACCCGACCCGCACCGCCCATCAGGACGGCGACCTTTTCAACATCGCGGCCTATGCCTTCGCGGCGGTCAAGATCGTCGAGAAGATCGAGATCAACGGCGGCGTGCGCTGGGAGCATAATCGCGCCCGTTTCCGTGCCGACACGATTGCCACGCCCGCGGCAGGCGGCGCCTACACCACCGGGGCGCAGCAGAACGCGACCGACAATCTCTTCTCCTACCGCATCGGCCTCGTTTACAAGCCTGTGGAGAATGCCAGCCTCTACATCGCCTATGGCAACAGCAAGACCCCGACCGCGACGACCGTCCGCTCGGGCTGCGGCCTGCTGATCACAGGGACCGGCGGCGTCAACAACGCCTGTGAGGCAAAGCCCGAACAGGCCGTCAATTATGAGATTGGCGGCAAGATCGACCTGTTTGACGCGAAGCTGCAACTGACGGCGGCTCTCTTCCGTAACGAACGCACCAACTACCGCGTCGCCAGCAACGATCCGTTGATCGGCGCCCTGCCGGTCAATGACGGTCGCAATCGGGTGGATGGTGTGTCCCTCGGCGCGACGGGGAATATCAGCGATGCCTGGACGATCTTCGCCAACTACACCTATCTGGATACCAAGGTGATCCAGAGCATTTCGGACTATCAGAAGTCGCAGGGCGTGATCGACACCCAGGCGGGCAATCCGATGACCAACAACCCGAAACATTCGGGCAGCCTCTTCACCACCTACAAGCTGCCCTTTGGCTTGGAGCTGGGCTATGGTCTGACCTATCAGGGTAGCTGGTACCTGACCAACGTGACCGGCGCGACGATGTACAAGGCGGATGACTATCTCGTCCACCGGGCGATGCTGTCCTATCCGGTGACGGACAGGTTCAGCGCCCAGCTCAATGTCCAGAACTTCACCAACGAGAAATATTATACCAGCATTCGCAATAATGGCTGGGCCAATCCGGGAGAGGGGCGGTCCTGGGTGCTGACGCTGGGTTACAAGCTGTAACGACTGAAACCATCTCCCCGGCCTCGTCCCGGCCGGGGTGACGGGCGGGCGGCGATGCACTCCTTGGCCGATGGCCATCCCTCCTCGGGTCGCCGCCCGTCCGAACCTTGCCATTTTGACAAGGCGCAATTGATTCGCATTAGGCTTCGCGTTATGGGCGCGGAAAGGGAGGCGCTTCCATGCTGCAAGCCGCAAGCCAGCCGATCGACGACCAGATGGCCACGACGGAACCGGCGCTCGATCCGGTTTCCGCTCCGTCGGTATCGCTGGTGCAGCCGGCAGCGCCCCCGCCGGTGGGACGTTATCGCGCCCGGTCCCGTCCCAATCTGCCCGCCATTGCAGCCATATTGATGCTCCACGCGGTGGCGATCGGCGCGCTGGTCCAGGTGCGTAATCATGTGCAACGCGTGGAGGAAGCCAAGCTGACGGTGGTCAATCTCAGCCCGCCGCCGCCTCCGCCCCCGGCCGCGCAGGCCCCGCCACCGCCGCCCTCCACGCCGCAGGTCGTTGCGCCTCCGCCGATCGTGCAGACGCCCGCACCGCCCGTGCCCGTACAGACTACGCCTGATCCAGTTCCGGTACCGGCAGCTGTGCCGGTCGCCGTCTCCGTGCCAGGTCCGCCGGCGCCCGTCGCGCCACCGGTTGCGCCCGGCATCGTCCAGGCCGGCGACCTAGGCGCCCAGATGGTGGCGGGCAAGCCGCCCCGCTATCCGGTCGAAAGCCGGCGCAAGCGCGAGCAGGGCACGGTCGTGCTAACGCTAATCCTGGGGCTGGACGGTGCCGTCGAGAGTATCAGCGTGTCGCAGAGCAGCGGCTTTTCGCGGCTCGACAATGCTGCGCGCGACGCGGTCAAGAACTGGCGCTGGAAACCGATCCTGCGCAGCGGCCAGCCGGTGCGGGTCAAGGGCGTGGTCGAAATCCCCTTCATCCTGCGGACCGACGCCGCCTGACGGACATGCCTTTGCCATGCTGATTGCCATACCCGATCTGATCGACGCCCAGGGTGTCGCCGCCATCCGCGCCATCATCGATGCCGCCGACTGGGTGGACGGCAATGTCACGTCTGGGCACCAGTCCGCGCTCGCCAAGCGCAACCTGCAATTGCCCGAAGAATGCGACGCGGCGAAGCGGGCAGGGCAGATGATCCTCGATGCGCTGGGACGCTCTCCGCTTTTTATCGCCGCCGCGCTGCCGCTCAAAATCTTTCCGCCCCTGTTCAACAGCTATGCCGGCGGGCAGGCGTTCGGCGTTCATGTCGACAATGCGGTACGCATCCAGGCGGGCACCGGCTTTCGCGTGCGATCCGACCTGTCGATCACCGTGTTTCTGGAGGAACCGGACGCCTATGATGGCGGGGAACTGACGATCGAAACGAATTTCGGCGTGCAGCAGGTGAAGCTGCCCGCCGGCCATGCGGTTCTCTATCCCTCTTCCTCGCTGCATCGGGTCGAGCCGGTGACGCGCGGGCGGCGCGTGGCGAGCTTCTTTTGGCTTCAGTCGATGATTCGCGACGATGGCGCGCGGCAGATGCTGTTCGACCTCGACCGCAGCGTGCAGGGCGTGGCGGCTGCGATGGGGCAGGATCATGATGAGGTGATCCGCCTGACCGGCGTCTATCACAATCTGCTGCGGCGCTGGGCCGACGCCTGACCTCTCTGTGATGGGTCGCCACGGTGTTGGCGCCAGCCTATTTGTCGGTCGCGCCCCAGATATCGGCCGCCTTCACATAGCCGCGCTGGCCATGCACGTCGAAGGTGCACCAGCCAGCCGAGCAATCGGACAGCCGCCCGACCACGCCTCGCTCCGCGCGAAACAGGGCCGGCGCGCCGTCGCTGGCGGAGGCACGCAGAGGCGCCGTCTCCGCTCGCACAATCGCGGTGGGCGTGTCGCTCAGCAGCCGGACATGCATCCATCCCTGCGCGCCATCGGGGTCTTCGACCTTGCGCCACAGGCCCAGTACCTGCACCACCTTCACCGGCAAATCCCGGCGGCGATAGACCCAGTTGGACGGGTAATCCAGGCTCGGGCCCACGCGCATCCGCGCTTCGTCCTGGGACAGAGAGGCCCAGTAAGGCACCGGCTTGGCCGGGGCCGCAAGGGTCGCGCCAGCCGCGGCCAGCGCCGCCGCCGCGCCCGCACCCAAACACAAACGCTTCATCCCAAATCCATTGCCCATGTCACCCATGGCCATCCCATAACCTGTTGCGCGTCGCTGGGACAGTGTTTCGATGGCCTGGCCCGCCATATCCGCTTGACCCGCGCCGCGACGGGGAATAGCGGCCTAGTCCATGGCCAGAAAACCGCGCCCCGCCAAGCCGCGCGTCATCGTCACGCGCCGCCTGCCTCCCAATGTGGAGGCGCGCATGGCCGAACTGTTCGACGCCAGCTTCAATGTCGGCGATGTGGCGCTGAGCCGCACCGAACTGGCCCGCGCCATGGCCCAGTGCGACGTTCTGGTGCCCACCATCAGCGACCAGATCGATGCTTCGCTGATCGAGGGCGCGCCCGACCGGTTGCAACTGATCGCCAGCTTCGGCAGCGGCGTCGACCATATCGACCTCGCCGCCGCGCGCCGGAAGGGCGTTATCGTCACCAACACGCCGGGCGTCCTGACCGAGGACACTGCCGACATGACCATGGCGCTCATCCTGTCCGTCCCGCGTCGGCTGGCGGAAGGCGAGAAGCTGGTGCGTACCGGTGAATGGCGCGGCTGGAGTCCTTCGGGGATGCTCGGCCATCGGATCGGCGGCAAGAAGCTGGGGATCATCGGCATGGGCCGCATCGGTCGCGCCGTCGCCCGTCGCGCCCGCGCCTTCGGCCTGTCCATCGCCTATCACAACCGGCACCGGCTGCCCTTCGAGGTGGAGCAGGAACTGGAGGCGGTATGGCATGGCGAACTCGACATGCTGCTGGCCAGCAGTGACATCCTGTCCATTCATTGTCCGCTCAACGCCGACAGCCGGGGCATGATCGACGCGCGGCGCATCGCGCTGCTGGGCGCGGACGCCTATATCATCAACACCTCGCGCGCCGAGGTGACGGACGAGGACGCGCTCATCGTCGCTCTGGAAGAAGGCCGGATCGCCGGAGCGGGGTTCGATGTCTATACCCATGAGCCGGCGGTGAACCCGCGGTTGCTGGCGCTTTCCAACGTCACCCTCCTGCCGCACATGGGGTCGGCCACCTTCGAGGGCCGGGACGCCACCGGCGCGCGTGTCATCGCCAATATCCGCACCTGGGTCGATGGCCATCGCCCACCCAACCAGGTGCTCGAAGGCTGGGTCTGATCCGTTCGGGGGCGGGAACATGCCTCCCCCGCCGGCCGTTGGGAAGGCATTGCATTTCCATCGGAAGGATAATTCTGTGATCAAGCTCGCGATCATCTCCCTCGTCATCGCCGCCGTGCTGGCGCTGCTTGGCTTCGGCGGCGCGGCGGGAGCCTTCGTCGGCATCGCCAAGATTCTATTCTTCATCACGATTGCCATGTTCGTTCTGTTCCTCGTCCTGGGAATCCTGGCTGGCAAGGGCATCAAGGACGCGATAGACTGACCATCATGATGGAGATCGGCGCCGGAGTGGACGAGACCGGCAGGTTGTTGCGCGACGAGGCGGGCTTCCTGCTTCAACGCGATCTGGGCGGCAGCTATCGCCTCGTTCTCCTGCGCGTGCCGGTCGACCATGTGGAAAAGCGGGTTCGGGTGCGCGGCTTCTACGCTGGTGACGGCATTGTCGAGGCGGAGGGCGTGGCGGCGGCTTGACCCTCTTGCCAAACGCCCTGTTGCGAGCGATCTATTGCGCCCATGCGCAAGATTCTGTCTTTCCTGATCGCTGTCGCGTCGCCGGTGGTGACAAACGCACAAACGCCGCACGATCAACTGACCAAAGTCATCGATGACCATTGGGCCTGGTATCTGTCCACCCATCCGGTCGAGGCGACGGCGCGCGGTGTGCGCGACTATGACGACCGCATCTACGATATGTCGCTCGCCGCGCGCGACGCGCACATCAGCGCGGAGCGGGGCTTTGTCACGCGGCTGGAGGCGATACCGGCGCAAGGGCTGGACGCGACCGACCGCGTCAATCGGGACGTGCTGCTGTGGATGCTGCGCGACGACATTGACGGCGACCGGCATCCTGCTGAACGGCTGATGCTGTTCACGACCTATTATGGCTGGCATCAGGGCTTTTCGGGCATGGCTGACGGCCTGCCTTTCTACAATCGCGCCGATTATGACAGCTATCTGAAGCGCCTGGCCCTTTACCCGAAGCAGAATGGCGACGCGCTCGCCATCACGCGGCAGGCGATCAGGGGCGGCTATGTCCAGCCCTGTTCGGTGCTGCAAAATTACGCGAAAACCATCAGCGGCATCGTCGACGGCAAGCCAGAGGAGACGCGCTTCTACGAGCCGTTCAAACGGCCCCGGCCGCGCGACATCAGCGATGCCGACTGGAGCGCGATGCAGACCCGCGCCGTCACGCTGATCCGAGACGTGCTGACGCCCGAATATCGCGAATGGCACGATCTGTTCGTGAAGGACTATCTGCCCCGCTGCCGCAAGAGCGACAGCGCATCGTCGCTACCTGGCGGGGCGGCCTGGTATGCCAGCCGCGTGAGGGCGCACACGACCACTGACCTGACGCCCGACCAGATCCATGCAATCGGCCTGGACGAGGTCGCGCGCATCGGCAAGCGTATGGACGAGATCGCAAGCAGGGCCGGCTATCCCAGCCGCGCCGCCTATATCCAGCATCTGCGCACCGATCCATCCTATTATGCGAAAACACCCGAGGAACTGTTGCGCGTCGCAGCGCGCCAGGCGAAGTTGATCGACGGGCTGCTGCCCCGCTATTTCGCGACCCTTCCGCGCCTGCCCTACGGGCTGAAGCCCATTCCCGCCGCCGAGGCCGAAGGGACCACGACCGCCTATTACGGTCCCGGTGCGCCGGAGGCGGGGATTTCCGGCACCTATTGGGTCAACACGTCGAAACTGGGCCAGCGTCCCTATTGGGAATTGCCCGCGCTTACCGCGCATGAGGCCGTGCCGGGTCATCACAACCAGATCGCCCTCCAGCAGGAATTGCCGCTGCCGCCCTTCCGCAAATATCTTGCCGGCTTCACCGCCTATGTGGAGGGCTGGGCGCTCTATACCGAATATCTGGGCGAAGAGATGGGCCTCTATGACACGCCCGAAACGATGATGGGCCGCCTGTCTTACGAGATGTGGCGGGCCTGCCGGCTGGTGGTCGATACCGGTATCCACGCCAAGGGCTGGGACAAGGGCAGGGCAGTCGCCTTCATGAAGGCCAACAGCGCCCTTTCGGACGCCAACATCGATGCGGAGGTCAATCGCTACATCAGCTGGCCGGGGCAGGCGCTGGGCTACAAGCTGGGCGAGATCAGGATTCGCGAGTTGCGGAAAAGGGCTGAGGAGGCGTTAGGGACGAAGTTCGACCTGCGTCGTTTCCACGATGCAGTCCTGGCGCAGGGGGCGGTCCCGCTCACCGTTCTGGAAAGCCAGATCGACGCCTGGGTCGTCGCGGAAAGGGCGCGCTGACCGCGATCGAACCATCAATCATCGACCCCATTTTTGCTGCGCTGCGGCGACTTGCCAATTCGTGTCGGTTGGCCTACCGGGGCGCGTCAGCTCCCAGACCGGGCATAAAAGTCGGCAAGTGGCGCTGCGCGTCGAGTCCGTACCCTTTATGACGTTGGGAAGAAGATGAGCATTTACCTGGATTATCTGGCCGAGATCGACAGCCGAAAAACTCAGGGACTTGCGCCCAAGCCGATCGACGACGGCGCACTGCTCACTGAAATCATCGCCCTGGTCCAGGATTCGGGTAGCGCGCATCGCCCGGATGCATTGAAATTCTTCATCTACAACACCCTTCCGGGCACCACGAGCGCGGCGGCCGTGAAGGCGGCTTTCCTCAAGCAGATCATTCTGGGCGAAGCGATCGTTCCTGAAATCACGCCGGCGTTTGCGCTCGAACTGTTGTCGCACATGAAGGGCGGTCCGTCGATCCGCGTGCTGCTCGACCTCGCACTGGGCAATGACGCAGCGATTGCGGTTCAGGCGGGTGAAGTCCTGAAGACTCAGGTATTCCTTTACGATGCCGACATGTTCCGCCTGCGCGACGCCTATGCGTCGGGAAATCCTGTCGCCAAGGACGTGCTGGAAAGCTATGCCAAGGCCGAGTTCTTCACCAAGCTTCCCGATGTCGAAGACGAGATCAAGGTCGTGACCTTCATCGCGGGCGAAGGCGACATCTCGACCGATCTTTTGTCCCCCGGCAACCAGGCGCATTCGCGCTCCGACCGCGAACTGCACGGCCTGTGCATGATTTCGCCCGAAGCGCAGCAGCAGATCGTGGCGCTGAAAGCCCAGCATCCCGACAAGCGCGTCATGCTGATCGCTGAAAAGGGCACGATGGGTGTTGGTTCCTCGCGCATGTCGGGCGTCAACAACGTTGCGCTGTGGACCGGCAAGCAGCAGAGCCCCTATGTTCCCTTCGTCAACTACGCGCCGGTCGTCGCTGGCACCAACGGCATTTCGCCGATCTTCGCGACCACCGTGGACGTGACCGGCGGTATCGGCATCAACCTCCAGAACTGGGCCAAGATGACCGGCCCTGATGGCAAGGCTATCCTCAATAATGACGGCAATCCGGTCTTGGAGGAGAAATTCTCGGTCGCGACCGGCACGGTCCTGAAGATCGACGTCAGGAACAAGAAGCTGACGGACGAGGCCGGCAACGAACTGGTCGACGTCGCTTCCGCTTTCACCCCGCAGAAGATGGAGTTCATGAAGGCGGGCAGCAGCTATGCCATCGTCTTCGGCAAGAAGCTCCAGACCTTTGCCGCCGAAACGCTCGGCGTCGAAGCGACCCCGGTTTTCGCGCCCAACAAGGAAATCAGCGTCGATGGCGTTGGCCTGACCGCGGTCGAAAAGATCTTCAACCGCAACGCCGTGGGCGTGACGCCGGGCAAAGTGCTGCATGCCGGTTCGGACGTGCGCGTGAAGGTCAACATCGTCGGCTCGCAGGACACCACGGGCCTGATGACCGCACAGGAACTGGAAGCGATGGCGGCCACCGTCATCTCGCCGCTGGTTGACGGCGCCTATCAGTCGGGCTGCCACACGGCGTCGGTGTGGGACAAGAAGGCGCAGGCCAATATCCCCAAGCTGATGTCTTTCATGAACAATTTCGGCCTGATCACCGCGCGCGACCCCAAGGGCGTCTATCATGCGATGACGGACGTGATCCACAAGGTGCTGAACGACATCACCGTGGATGACTGGGCGATCATCATCGGCGGTGACAGCCACACCCGCATGTCTAAGGGCGTGGCCTTCGGCGCGGACTCGGGCACCGTCGCGCTGGCGCTGGCCACCGGCGAGGCGACCATGCCGATCCCGCAGTCGGTCAAGGTGACGTTCAAGGGCAAGATGCAGCCCTATATGGACTTCCGCGACGTCGTACACGCGACCCAGGCGCAGATGCTGGCCCAGTTCGGCGGAGAAAATGTGTTCCAGGGCCGCATCATCGAAGTCCATATCGGCACGCTGCTGGCCGATCAGGCCTTCACCTTCACCGACTGGACGGCCGAGATGAAGGCCAAGGCGTCGATCTGCATCTCGCAGGACGAAACGCTGATCGAGTCGCTGGAAATCGCCAAGTCGCGCATCCAGATCATGATCGACAAGGGCATGGAAAACGCCGCCGGAACTCTGCGCGGCCTGATCGCCAAGGCCGATGCGCGTATCGCCGAAATCCGTTCGGGCGAGAAGCCCGCGCTGGCCCCGGACGCCAACGCGAAATATTTTGCGGAAGTCGTGGTCGACCTCGACCTGATCGACGAGCCGATGATCGCCGACCCGGACGTGAACAACGCCGACGTGTCCAAGCGCTACACCCACGACACCATCCGGCCGGTGTCCTATTATGGTGGCACGAAGAAGGTGGATCTGGGCTTCATCGGCTCGTGCATGGTGCATAAGGGCGACATGAAGATCCTGGCGCAGATGCTCAAGAACATCGAAGCCGCGCAAGGCAAGGTCGAGTTCAAGGCGCCCCTGGTCGTTGCTCCGCCGACCTACAACATCGTCGACGAACTGAAGGCCGAAGGCGACTGGGACGTGCTGAAGAAATATGCCGGTTTCGAGTTCGACGACGTCGCGCCGAAGACCGCGGCCCGCACCGAATATGAGAATACGCTCTATCTCGAACGTCCGGGCTGTAACCTGTGCATGGGCAATCAGGAAAAGGCCGCCAAGGGCGACACCGTCCTCGCCACCTCGACCCGCCTGTTCCAGGGCCGCGTCGTGGAAGACACGGCGAATAAAAAGGGTGAATCGCTCCTCGCCTCGACCCCGCTCGTCGTGCTGTCGACCATATTGGGCCGCACGCCGAACATGGACGAGTATAAGAGCGCGGTCGCCGGTATCGACCTGACCAAGTTCGCACCGCCCCAGGCGGCCTGAGTCGACACCCTAAATCTGCCGACAGGCTGACGCGAACCATTCCCTGCCGGGGGTGGTTCGCGCAGTGAGGGCGCCATCATCGCTCCCTTTCCAATTTTCGGCCGCTCTCTTGCAGGGGGGGCACAAATGCGATGGCGTGCCGCAAGGCCCGCCCTGCATCAGTGAACGGATCGAAAAGACCATGGCCCGGTCGCGCGTGTGAGCACGATGGGGGCTGTCGGACGAAGGCTGAATTCTTGGTCCTGCGTACAATGAACCCGCGCCAGTCGTGCCGATCGGTGCGAACCATTTTCAGTAAGTGAAAATGACGGAAACAAAGGCTCTTCCGACCATTTTGTCCATTTGACTCGGCGGTGGCAATCTGTAAGCCACCGCTCATCGGGACACACCTGCTTCGACCATCGGTTGGGGCGCCTCCCTCCACCTTGTTGCCTGATGGTGGCTTCTGGTGGGAACGCGACGCTTCCTTCCGCATGGCCGGACCCATGCGAGGAGACGCACATCTTATGACCGCAATCGGACAGGACACCCTCGGCACGCGAGACATGCTCAATGTCGGCGGCAAGGATATTGCCTATTATTCGTTGAAGAAGGCCGCAGCGAAGCTTGGCGACGTTTCGCGCCTGCCCTTCTCGATGAAGGTGCTGCTGGAGAATCTGCTTCGCTTCGAGGATGGCGTCACCGTCACCACCGACGACATCCAGGCGATCGTCGACTGGCAGAATGACAAAGGCAAGGCCGAGCGCGAGATCCAGTATCGCCCCGCTCGCGTGCTGCTCCAGGACTTCACCGGCGTGCCGTGCGTGGTCGACCTCGCCGCCATGCGCGACGCGATGAATGCGCTGGGCGCCGACGCCAGCAAGATCAACCCGCAGGTGCCCGTCCACCTCGTCATCGATCATTCGGTCATGGTCGATGAATTTGGCACGCCCAAGGCGTTCGGGCAGAATGTGGAAATCGAATATCAGCGCAACATGGAGCGCTACGACTTCCTGAAATGGGGTAGCAAGAGCCTCGCCAACTTCTACGCCGTACCGCCGGGCACGGGCATCTGCCACCAGGTGAACCTGGAGAATATCGCGCAGGCCGTCTGGTCGAGCACCGGCCCGGACGGCGTCACCGTCGCCTATCCCGACACCTGCGTTGGCACCGACAGTCACACCACCATGGTCAACGGCCTGGGCGTGCTCGGCTGGGGCGTGGGTGGTATCGAGGCGGAAGCGGCGATGCTGGGTCAGCCCGTCTCCATGTTGATCCCCGAGGTCGTAGGCTTCAAGTTCACCGGAGAATTGAAGGAGGGTGTAACCGCCACCGACCTGGTCCTCACCTGCACCCAGATGCTCCGCGCTCGCGGCGTGGTCGGTCGCTTCGTCGAATATTTCGGTCCCGGCCTCGCCAGCCTGTCGCTTGCCGACCGTGCGACGCTGGCCAACATGGCGCCGGAATATGGTGCGACCTGCGGCTTTTTCGGCATCGACGACAAGACGCTGGACTATATGCGCCTGACCGGCCGCACCGACGAAAATATCGCGCTGGTCGAAGCCTATGCCAAGGAACAGGGCTTCTGGATCGATCCTTCGATCGAGCCTGTGTTCACCGACACGCTGGAACTGGACCTCGCCACCGTCGTCCCCAGCCTCGCCGGCCCCAAGCGCCCGCAGGACCGCGTCGCCCTGCCGGACGTCGATGACGTGTTCAACGCCGACATGGCCAACACCTACAAGAAGGCGCAGCAGCGCGTGCCTGTCGCGGGCGAGGATTTCGATATCGGCGACGGCGACGTCACCATCGCCGCGATCACGAGTTGCACCAACACGTCGAACCCCAGCGTCATGGTCGCGGCGGGCCTGGTCGCCAAGAAGGCGAACGAACTGGGCCTCAAACCCAAGCCCTGGGTCAAGACGTCGCTCGCGCCGGGTTCGCAGGTGGTCACCGACTATTTCAACAAGGCCGGGCTTCAGGAGCATCTGGACGCGATCGGCTTCAACCTGGTCGGCTATGGCTGCACCACCTGCATCGGCAACTCAGGCCCGCTGGCACCCGCGATCAGCGCCGCCATCAACGAGAATGGGCTGGTCGCCGCGGCCGTCATTTCGGGCAACCGCAATTTCGAAGGCCGCGTCTCGCCCGACGTGCGCGCCAACTTCCTCGCCAGCCCGCCGCTTGTGGTCGCCTATGCGCTCAAGGGAACGGTGATCGAGGATTTCATCACCACCCCGATCGGCGTCAGCGCGGCCGGCAATGACGTCTACCTCAAGGACATCTGGCCGACCAATGACGAGGTCGCCTCGACCATGGCGGGCTGCATGGACCGCGCGATGTTCCAGGCGCGCTACGCCAATGTCTACAAGGGCGACGCGCACTGGCAGGCGATCGACGTGACAGGTTCGGACACATACAAGTGGCGCGCTGGTTCCACCTATGTCGCCAACCCGCCCTATTTCGAGGGTCTTAGCATGACCCCGGCGCCGGTCACCGACATCATCGAAGCCAAACCGCTCGCCATCTTCGGCGATTCGATCACCACGGACCACATCTCGCCAGCAGGTTCGATCAAGGCGAGCAGCCCTGCGGGCAAATGGCTGAGCGAGCATCAGGTCGCCCAGGCCGATTATAACAGCTATGGCTCGCGTCGCGGTCATCACGAAGTCATGATGCGCGGCACCTTCGCCAATATCCGCATCAAGAATCTGATGCTGGACGGCGTCGAGGGCGGCATGACCCGCTATGAGGGCGAAGTCCTGCCGATCTACGACGCGGCAATGAAGCACAAGGCCGACGGCACGCCGCTGGTCGTCATCGGCGGGAAGGAATATGGCACCGGCTCGTCTCGCGACTGGGCGGCGAAGGGGACCAACCTGTTGGGCGTCCGCGCGGTCATCGTTGAGAGCTTCGAACGCATCCACCGGTCTAACCTCGTCGGCATGGGCGTGCTCCCGCTGCAGTTCAAGGACGGCGAGAACAAGGATACGCTCGGCCTGACGGGCGACGAAACCTTCACCATCCAGAATGTCGCGGGCTTCAAGCCGCGCCAGGATGTGGACGTGATCGTAAAGCGCGCCGACGGCTCGACCTTCACCTTCACCGCGCTGTGCCGGATCGATACCGTCAACGAACTGGATTACTTCCTGAACGGCGGCATCCTCCAATATGTGCTGCGCAAATTGGCCGCCTGATCGGCTGACGCGCTGGCGCAAGGCAAAAGGCTTCTGCCATAGGGGGAAGCCTTTTGCTTTACGCAAGACCGGAGATAGCGCTGATTGCCGGTCGTCAAGAAGGGCTGGGGTGGCGGCGGCACGCGCGATTGTCTAGCCTCCGAATCAGCAATGAAAAGAGCATTGATCGTCCGTCATGTGCCGCGCGAAGGCGCGGCAGGGTATCTCCAGCCGATCGAGGCGGCGGGCTACCATATCGACCGCATCGATGTCGCCAGCCCGGATTTCGCGCATGTCGACCTGTGCGATCCAGACCTGCTGATCATGATGGGCGGTCCGATGGGGGTCTATGAACAGGATCGACACCCCTGGATTCCCCTCCAGATCGAGAAGCTTTCGGCGCGCCTCGCCGCCGACCGTCCGACCTTGGGCGTATGTCTCGGCAGCCAGATGATCGCAGCGGCGCTGGGCGCGCGGGTCTATCCGGGCGGACATATGGAACTGGGCTTCGCGCCCGTCATGATGAACGGCGCCGGGACCGCATCGCCGCTCCGTCATATCGCCGACGTGCCGGTCCTCCACTGGCACAGCGACACGTTCGATCTGCCCGAAGGGGTCGAACTTCTGGCGTCGACCCGGAAATATGCCCATCAGGCATTCCGCCGTGGGACTAACCTTCTGGCCCTGCAATTCCATGCCGAAATGGGCGAAGATCCCCGTTTCGAGGATTGGTTGACGCATTTTTGGGCCGATCTCGACGTTGCGCAGCAGTGCGGCATTGCCCTGCGCGAGGATCATGATCTGCACGGTCCCGTTGCGGTGGCGGCTGGGCGCGCGATGATCGCTGAGTGGCTGGCGGGCATCCAAGCCTGATCGTCGTGGGTCGGGAACGGTCCGCCCTCTTGATCTCGCGCCATTCTTCCTATTAACTCCGACAAATGACGAGAATGACTTGGAAGGCCAGCCGCCGCGATCTGCTTGGCGTCGGCATGGCAGGGCTTGCGATCGCCGGCGTGGCGCGCGCGGGCGAAACGCAACCGGGCAAGCGCGGGCCGCTGGCGCCTCGTCCGCCGATGGGCTGGAATAGCTGGAACAGTTTTGCGACCACCATCACCGAAGCGCAGGCGCGCGAAACCGCGCATATCATGGCGGAAAAGCTGCTGCCTTTCGGCTATGACATCTTCACCGTCGACATCCAATGGTATGAACCGGAGGCATCCAGCTACACCTATAATGCCAGCCCCAGGCCCGCAATGGATGCCTATGGCCGGATGATTCCGGCGCCCAACCGGTTTCCTTCCAGCGGGGGAGGCATGGGGTTCGCACCGCTGGCCAGGGACATCCATGCGCTTGGCCTGAAATTCGGCATCCATGTCATGCGCGGCATCCCGCGCGCGGCGGTGGAGGCGAACCTGCCGATCCTGGGCACCCGCTACCGCGCGGCTGACATCGCGGACCCTACGAGCATCTGTTCCTGGAATCCGGACATGTATGGGGTCGACATGACGCGGCCGGGCGCTCAGGCTTATTATGACAGCATCTTCCGCCTCTATGCGGACTGGGGCGTCGATTTCGTCAAGATGGACGATATGAGCCGCCCCTATGACGCTCATGCGCCGGAGGTCGAGGCGGCGCACAATGCCATCGTCGCCACCGGCCGCCCCATCATCCTCAGCCTCTCGCCCGGCGAGACGCCGGTGATCCGGGGCGACCATGTCCGTCGCTTCGCACAGATGTGGCGCATCTCGGACGATTTCTGGGACGATTGGGCGATGCTGGAGGCGCAGTTCACGCGGCTAGAAAACTGGACGCCGTACCGTGCTCCGGGGAGTTGGCCAGACGCCGACATGCTGCCCCTGGGCCGCCTGGCGCTGGGCGAGCGCGACACGCGCTTCACCCCGGACGAGCAGCGAACCTTGATGACGCTCTGGGCGATCGCGCGCTCTCCGCTCATCATGGGCGGCGACCTGCGCCATTTGGATGCGGCGACCCTGGCGTTGCTGACCAATCGGGAGGTGCTGGCCGTCAATCAGGCGAGCAACGGCAATTGCCCGCATTTCGTCGAGGACGGCGTCCGGGTATGGTCGGCGATCGCGGACGGCGGCAGCGACCGCTATCTCGCCCTGTTCAATCCCGGCGACAAGCGGCGCGACGTGGGGATCAGGCTGCGCGACCTCGGACTGTCCGGGCCGGTCGCCGTGCGCGACCTGTGGGAAGGCAAGGCGCTTGGCCGCCAGGCAGAGCGGGTGAGCGCCACCCTGCCGCCGCATGGCAGCGCGCTGTATCGGCTCGGCTAAACCATCCCCTCAGTCGAAACGAACGGAGGCCGGATCAGTTACGCGCCGCCGCGCTCTTGTCGCGGATCGCCTTGAACTCGGAGCCGGCCTTCCAATCGGGCCAGCGCGTCGATCCGGCCAGATCGCGGCCAATGGCAAGCATCAGGTCCACGTCCTGCGCGGCGCCGTCCAGTTTCCACGTCTCGTCCACCGCGTCGCAGGCCTGGTGGTAGCATTTGCCCGTATAGGCATCGACCCACGCCTGTCCGGCCGCGCGACCGCCTTCGACCAGATCGGAAGCGCCGGCGATGCCCATCAGCAGCAGCACCGGCACGCCACGCTTGGCCATGGAGAAATGGTCGGCGCGATAGAACAGGCCGCGTTCGGGCAGGCTTTCCTGCGTCACGACGCGGCCTTGCTGCGCAGCAAAGCGTGCGAGATCATCCTCCAGCCCATTCTGTCCCTTGCCGACCAGGATCACGTCCTTCGCCTTGCCTGCGGTCTGGAGGATGTCGATCGTCAGGTTGGCGACGGTCCGGTCCAGCGGCCAGACCGGATTGAAGGCATAATATTCTGAACCGAGCAGGCCGCGCTCTTCCGCCGTCCAGGCCGCGAACAGGATCGACCGGTCGGGCGCGGGTCCGACCTTGAACGCGCGCGCGATCTCGAACATCGCCGCTATGCCGAGCGCGTCGTCATTGGCGCCGGCGCGGTAGATGCGCCCCTGCGCGTCGGGCGCGCCCTTGCCATAGGCATCCCAATGCGCGCCATACATCACCGTTTCGTCCGGCCGACTGGCGCCGGGAATGCGGGCGAGGACGTTGGCGCTCTTCACCACCTCCTGGCTGACAGGGAAGGCGGCGGAGAAGGCCGCACCCTTCAGTTCCACCGGCCTGAAGGTCCGGCTTCTCGCCTGCCGGCGCAGCGCCGCCAGATCCAGCCCCGCGCCGGCGAACATCGCCCTTGCGGTCTCGCCCTCGATCCAGCCCTGGACCTGGAGGCTGGTCAGCTTGTCCGCAGCGCGCACAAGGTCGTAATTTTCGCCGCCGGGGCTGACGACCACGTTCCACCCATAGCCTGCGCCTGGAGTGTCATGCACGATCAGTGCGCCGACCGCGCCGCGCCGTGCCGCTTCCTCGAACTTGTAGGTCCAGCGGCCATAATAGGTCATGGTCCGCCCGCCGAACTTGCCGACGGCATCTTCCCCCTCGGTGGCCTCGAAGTCGGGATCGTTGATCAGGAAGACTGCAACCTTGCCCTTCAGGTCGACGCCCTTGAAATCGTCCCAGCCCCGTTCGGGTGCGGACACGCCATGACCGACGAAAACCAGCGGCGCTTTTTCCAGTGCGACATGGTCCCTGGGCTGGAGGGTGGACAGATAGACCTGGCTGCCGAAGATCCATGGCGTCGTCGCGCTTCCCTGAGTCAGGCCCAGCGTTTCGGCCTTCCCGAGCCGGGTATGAAGCAGTGGTACGGTCTGGACCCACTGGCCGTCAGGGCCGCCCGGTTCCAGTCCCAGCGCCTCGAAGCGCGCCACCAGATAGCCGATCGTCCGCTCTTCCCCGATGGTGCCCGGCGCGCGTCCCTCGAACAGGTCGGAGGCCAGCGTGCGGACGGACTGTTCGAGCCGCTGTGGCTCGATGGTCTCGGCTTGGACAGGCAGGGCGGCGGTCAGGCCAAGGGCCAGGGCAAGGGTGCGTATCGTCATGGCGATGCCTTAGCCCCGCCATGACGGAGGGGGAAGGGGGCGTCAGAACTCGATTTCCAGCTCCGCCATCTCTTCCGGCTCGGCCCGCGCCGCCTCGATCCATTCCCGCATCAGCGCCCAGCTGTTGATGGTCTGGCAATATGCGGCGCCTTTCTGTGTGACGGGCACGGCATAGGTCAGGAAGCGTTGCGCGACCGGTGCGAACATGGCGTCGGCCACCGTCGGCGCGTCACCGAACAGCCAGGGGCCGCCATAATCGTCCAGACATTCCGTCCAGATCGTCTCGATCCGTTCGATGTCGGGTTTGGCGCCTGAAAAGATCGGAAACCGCGCATGGCGGACCTTGAGGTTCATGGGCAGGGCGGAGCGCAGATTGGCGAAACCCGAATGAATCTCCCCTGATACCGAACGGCAGTGCGCGCGCGCGATCCGATCGACAGGATACATGCCCGCATCGGGGTATAATTCGTGCAGATATTCGGCGATCGCCAACGTGTCCCACACGCTCGCGCCCTCGTGGGTGAGGCGGGGAACCAGCACGGAGGGAGAGAGCAGCAGCAATTCCGCGCGGTTTTCCGGATCGTCGAGCGCGATCAGCTTTTCCACGACCTGCAACCCGGCCAGACGGCAAAGCAGCCATCCGCGCAAAGACCAGGAGGAATAATTTTTGCTAGAAAGTGTGAGTTCCGCAATTGCCATGGCTTTCCCTCCCGCTTTCGGCCAACCTCCCATTAATGATGATGCGGTGCAACACAAAAAGCCTGTATAGCGTTTCAGCAAAAGACCGATTCGGTTGACGGAATAATATAAGGCACGGTTGCTATCATGCGGATGCTCTACAGCGGTTATCAGGCCTGGAACGACATGCTGGCCCCAGCGCGCCTTGGTGCGCAGTACGCGCTTGCCATGCGCGACCGGATGGGGCCGATGGCCGATTGGGCGATGCCGCGCCGTATGTTCGCCCTGATGGACGTGTTTCAGGGCGCGAAACTGACGCACAAGCGCCCTGCTTACGACATCCATACCGTCACGAGCGGCAATGCAGAGGTGTCCGTGCGTGAGGAGATCGCGCTGGACCTGCCCTTCGGAAATCTGTTGCACTTTGCAAAGGATGAGGTGGAGGCTGAACAGCCGCGCGTGCTGGTCGTCGCCCCTATGTCGGGCCATTTTTCCACCTTGTTGCGCAGCACGGTTGCAACATTGCTGCGCGACCATGACGTCTACATCACCGACTGGAAAAATGCGCGCGATGTGCCGATGGAGGCAGGGCGCTTCGGCTTCGACGAATATGTCGATTATGTGATCCGCTTCCTTCAGGAACTGGGCGAGGGCGCGCATCTGGTATCGGTGTGCCAGCCCTGCGTACCCGCGCTGGCGGCGGTCGCGCTGATGTCGGAGGACAAGGACAGGGCGACACCGCGGTCGATGACGCTGATGGGCGGGCCGATCGATCCCAATGCGGCGCCGACGGTGGTCAACGACCTTGCCAATGAAAAGCCGATCAAGTGGTTCGAGGACAATCTGATTTCCGTCGTTCCCTTCCGCTATGCGGGCCGCGGGCGCGAAGTCTATCCCGGTTTCCTGCAACTTTCGGCCTTCATGTCGATGAACATGGAACGGCATGGGTCGACGCATCGCGAACTTTATCAGTTGCTCGCCGACGGTAAGCGGGTCGAGGCGCAGAAGATAAAGGATTTCTACGAGGAATATTTCGCCGTCCTCGACATGACCAAGGAATTCTACCTCGAAACCGTCGACATGGTGTTCCAGCGCGCGTTGCTCGCCAAGGGCGAACTGACAGTCCGTGGGCGCACCGTGAATCCTGGCATGATCCGCAAGACCGCGCTGCTCACCGTCGAGGGTGAAAGGGACGATGTCTGCGCTGTGGGCCAGACATCGGCGGCCCACGGCCTTTGCACCGGCCTGCGCCCGCATCTCAAGCGCCATCATCTCCAGCCGGGCGTCGGCCATTATGGCGTCTTTTCGGGCAGCAAGTGGGAAAAGCAGGTCTATCCGCAAGTGCGGAACATGATCCTCGCCATGAACTGACCGTCCTGTCGGGGGCGCCCGTTCCGGCGGGCAACCCGTCGATGGCTCAGGCGATCGCCTGCACTGCCTCCGCCTCGCGCTGATAGGCGCTCTCGTCCAATATCCCTTCACGCTTTGCCACGATCGTTGCGACCAGCACCTGGCCCGCGACGTTCACCGCCGTGCGGCCCATGTCGATGATCGGGTCGATGGCCAGCAGCAGGCCCGCGCCTTCCAGCGGCAGGCCAAGGGTGGACAGGGTCAGCGTCAGCATCACGATCGCGCCCGTCAACCCGGCCGTCGCCGCCGATCCGATCACTGATACGAAGATGATCAGGACGTAATCGATGAAATGGAGCGGGATGCCGTAGAAGCCTGCGACGAAGATCGCCGCCAGCGCAGGGTAGATCGACGCGCAGCCGTCCATCTTGGTCGTCGCCGCCAACGGAATGGCGAAGGCGGCATAGCCTTTGTCGACGCCCATCCTCTCGGTCACGGCTTCGGTGACGGGCAGGGTGCCGACGGAGGAACGCGAAACGAAGCCGAGCTGGATCGCGGGCCAGGCCGTCGCGAAGAAAGGGCCGGGCTTGAGCCCGTTCAGTATCAGCAGCGCCGGATAGACCACCAGCAGGACCAGCGCGAGGCCCAGATAGACGGCGGCGGTGAAGCTGCCGAGTTGTGCCAAAGCGCTCCAGCCATAGGTCGCGATGGCCGTGCCGATCAGCGCGGCCGAACCGACCGGCGTCAGACGGATGATCCAGTTCAGGATCGTGCGCACGATGGCGAGCAACGATCGGACGAAGGCGAGGAAGGGGTCTGCCTTCTCGCCGACCTTCAGCGTGGCAAGGCCGACCGCGATCGAGATGACCAGAAGTTGCAGGATGTTGAAGGAGAGGCTGGTGGTGATCGAACCATCCTCCGCAGCCTTGCTGCTGCCCGACAGCGCCAGGCTGTTGCCGGGTATCAGGCCTTTGAGGAAATCGAGCCAGCCGCCGACCGATTCCGCCTGCTTCATCGCCAGCTGGGTACCGCGCAATCCTGCGCCGGGTTCCACCACCAGGCCGATCGCAAGGCCGATGGTGACGGCGATCAGCGCCGTGATGGCGAACCAGAGCAGGGTCTGGCCGGCGAGCCGTGCGGCATTGTCGAGCGCGCGCAGATTGGCGATCGATGCGACGATGGCTGCGAATATCAATGGCGGAACGATCGCCTTCAGCAGCGAGACGAAGATGGAGCCGACCGTCTTCAGCGTCGTCGCCAGCCAGTTGAGGCTGCCATCCGGCCCGGCGCCGATCTGGCGGGCGACAAGGCCGAGGATGAGCCCGACGGCCATGCCGGCAAGCACCTGAAATCCGAAACTGCGATAGTTGAGGGCCATGGCTCATCTTCCTTTGGGCGACCGGCGGCTATATCGGATGCGATAGGTCCGATTGCGCGCAAGCAATTCTTTCAAGGGATTCAATACGGATAAGGCGGCCCTCTTTCCGTATGTCGATCGGAGCGATGTCAGGCCGGATGAAGCATCCGGCGCCTCCGACATCACCCCAACAGGGCCAAACGCATTGGCCGCGTCTATCCGCTATGTCACAGAGGCAGCATCGGTCCATCGGGGAGTGCAAATATATGGATATGAGGCGCGCATTTTTTGGGCTGGCGGTGCTGGCGGCGCCGCAAGGCGCGCAGGCGGCGGCCGATGCGGGAGCCGCCAAGGAGGTGCTGATGCGCTCGATCGCCTTCAAGACCGTGCAGGGCGAAGGACAGGTGCCCAGGCTCGCAGCCTATTATACCTCGGTGCTGAAGGGGGCTGGCTTCGCCGATGCCGATATCGTCATCACGCCGATGGGCGAGACGGCGACGCTGGCCGCGACGATCAGGGGCAGCGACCCGAAGCTCAGGCCCATGGCCCTGATCGGTCATATGGATGTTGTGGCCGCCAATCGTGCCGACTGGACGCGCGATCCCTTCGTGCCGATCGAGGAGAATGGCTATATTTACGGGCGCGGGTCGGAGGACAATAAATATGACGTCGCGATGATGGTCGCGACGATTGCCCAGTTGAAGAAGGAGGGATGGCGGCCGCGCCGTTCCGTCATCCTGCTGCTGTCGGGCGACGAGGAAACCGACATGGTCACGACCAGGGCGCTGGCGATGCGATACAGGGATGTCGACCTGCTGCTCAACGGCGACGGCGGCGGCGGATTGCTGAATGAGGAAGGCAAGCCGGTCCTCTATCAGTTGCAGGCGGGGGAGAAATCCTATGCCGATTTCGAATTTTCCTTCGCCGATGCGGGCGGCCATTCGAGCGCCCCGACATCTGGCAATCCCATCTATCGGATGGCCAGGGCGATCGACCGGATTGCGGCCTATCGGTTTGCGCCGATGCGCAACGAACTGACGAAGGCATCACTGGCGCTGTCGGCGGGCCGAATGGGCGGCGAGGTTGGCGAGGCTATGCAGCGCTATGCGCAGACCGGCGACCCGGCTTCGGCGGACCTGCTCTCGGCCCGGCCGGAATTTATCGGTCAGGTCCGCACCACCTGCGTCGCGACCATGGCGCAGGCAGGCCATGCGCTCAATGCTCTGCCGCAAAGCGCCAAAGTCAGCGTCAACTGCCGGATCTTCCCCGGCGTGACCATTGAGGAGGTCAGGGCGCAACTGGTGAAGCTGGTGGATGACGACAGCGCGACGGTCAAGACACTGGGCGATCCGCTGGCCAGCGCCGCCTCGCCGCTGCGCGCCGACGTCATGAAGGCGGTCAGGGATGCGGTAACGGCGCGGGCACCTGGTGTCACTGTCATGCCGGGCATGTCGGCCGGAGCGACCGACAGCCTCCACTTCCGGGCGCTGGGCGTTCCCAGCTATGGTGTCTCCAGCCTGTTCATGAAGGCCGAGGACGGCTTCGCCCATGGCCTGAACGAGCGCGTGCCCGTGGCTGGCATCCGGGAATCAC
This sequence comes from Sphingobium sp. TCM1, assembly GCF_001650725.1. Classification (GTDB taxonomy): domain Bacteria; phylum Pseudomonadota; class Alphaproteobacteria; order Sphingomonadales; family Sphingomonadaceae; genus Sphingobium. Next base: position 35,855 of record NZ_LXVX01000008.1, read on the forward strand.
TGGAGCAATGGGACCGGGTGATCCGGGCTTTGGCAAAGTAGAACAGCGTCCGTTCGTTTCGAGCGAAGTCGAGAAGCGAGGCGTGCCCGGCTCAGCGAAGCCGAACATCGTGCAAAGCCTCTCGACAGGCTCGAAGCGAACGGAGTCTGCTTACCCCCGCACCGCAATCCCGTTCGCGGCCGACAGCACGGCCTTGACCGAAGCGGTCGCGACGTCGCTGTCGGTGCCGATGCCGAAGACGGTGCGGCCGTCAGGCGTGCGGCATTCGACATAGGCGGCGGCGTTCACGTCGCTGCCTGCGCCGATGGCGTGCTCATTATAATCGGCGATTTCCAGTTCCACGCCCAGTTCGTCGCGCAGCGCCGCCAGCACCGAAGAGATGAGGCCGTTGCCGCGCCCGGAAATCGAACGTTCGCCGCCCTTGTGAATGATCTTGCCGGTGAAGATGCGGTCGCCCGCCGCGCCGCCCTCGTGATAGTCGATCAGCGCATAGGGCTGGTCGTCGGTCTGGTGATAATGCTCGTCGAAGGCGGCGGAAATATCGGCGGCGTTCAGTTCGCGGCTGGACCCGTCGGCCAGCGCCTGTACCACCTTCGAGAAGTCGGCCTGCATCCGCTTGGGCAGCTTATAGCCCTTGTCCTGTTGCAGCACCCAGGCGACGCCGCCCTTGCCCGACTGCGAATTGACGCGGATCACCGCTTCATAGTCGCGGCCCAGATCCTTGGGATCAATCGGCAGATAGGGGACGTTCCAGATCAGGTCGTTGCGCGCTTCCTGTGCGGCAAAGCCCTTCTTGATCGCGTCCTGATGGCTGCCGGAGAAGGCGGTGAACACCAGTTCGCCGGCATAGGGATGGCGCGGATGGACCGGCAGCTGGTTGCAATATTCGACCGTCTGGATGACTTCGTCGATATCGCTGAAGTCCAGGCCGGGATTGATCCCCTGCGTGTACATGTTCAGCGCGACCGTCACCAGATCGCAATTGCCGGTGCGCTCGCCATTGCCGAACAGGCAGCCTTCGACGCGGTCGGCGCCGGCCATGATGCCCAGTTCGGCGGCGGCGACGCCGGTGCCGCGGTCATTATGGGTGTGCAGCGAAATCACCACGCTGTCGCGCTTGCTGATATTGCGGCAGATCCATTCGATCTGATCGGCATAGATATTGGGCGTCGCGCACTCGACCGTGGCGGGCAGGTTCAGGATCAGCGGCCGTTCCGGCGTCGGCTGCAAAATCTCCATAACCGCTTCGCAGCACTCCAGGCTGAAATCCAATTCGGCGGTAGAGAAGGTTTCCGGCGAATATTCGAAATGCCAGTCGGTATCGGGCAGGCGCGCCGCATTGTCGCGCAGCAGCTTGGCGGCGGTGACGGCGATCTCGCGGATCTGCGGCCGGTCCATCTGGAACACGATGTCGCGCCAGGCGGGCGACACGGCGTTGTAGACGTGGACGATCGCCTGTTTCGCGCCGCGCAGCGAATCGAATGTGGTGGCGATCAGGTCGGCGCGCGCCTGGGTCAGCACCTGCGGCATCACATCGTCGGGGATCGCGCCGCTCTGCACCAGCCCGCTGATGAAGTCGAAATCGGTCGCGCCCGAGGCGGGGAAGCCGATCTCGATCTCCTTGACGCCGACCTTGAGCAGCAGGTCGAAGAAGCGGCGCTTCTTTTCCGCGTTCATCGGGTCGATCAGCGACTGGTTGCCGTCGCGCAGATCGGTCGACAGCCAGCGCGGCGGCGCGGTGATGACCTTGGACGGCCATTGGCGATCGGGCAGGTCGACCTGCGGGAAGGCGCGATATTTCAGGGTGGGATCGGTCAGCATCATGGGATCAAACTACTTCTCAGCGGTCGGGGCGCATGTTCGCCCCTACGGATACGACTTGACTGTGATGGATGCCCTTAGGCGGATCAACGCTGCCCTTAGCCGGAAGGCAGCACAAAAGCCACGCCTAAGGGCGTGTAAGTCGTAGCAGGGTAAGAAGCGCGCGGCTCTGCATGATGCGTCCCCATAACCCTTTTCGAGGGTCAGGGTAAAGATGATTCTTGCAGAAGGCCTTTCAGGAGCGACGGAAGATTGCGTCGATGGCGAGGTCGACGCGGTCGGAAACGAACGGGCGTCCGAAACCCATGCCGAACTGGCTGCGCTCGACCGAGGTCGTCCCGGCGAAGTGCAGCACCGACAGGCCGGGCGCCTCATCCGGCGTCACGCCGACCAGCCGGACGGAGAGGGTGATCGGGTGGCTTTGGCCATGCATGGTCAATTCGCCCGAAATCGACGTCGTCGCAACGCTGCTGGCGAGCGGTGCGTCCTGCGCGGTGAAGCGGATGGTCGGGAAGCGAGCCATGTCGAAGAAGCTCTCGCCCTTCAGCATCGCGTCGGTCGATGCGTCGCCGGTGGTCAGCTTTTCGACCGGGAACCGGATGTCGATGGCGGCGCGGCCAGGCAGTGCGGCGTCGATCACGACAGCGCCTTCGGGATCAACGAAATCACCCTCATAGCTGCCGATCAGCGCCTTAACATGAAAATGAACCTTGGTCGCGGCGCCATCCACCTGATAGCGGCCGGGCACGTAAAGCGCCGCCTGTGCCGGAGGCGCGGGCGGCGGCGTGGCCGCTGCCGGCACAAGCATCATCATGCCTAGAAGCAGGATTGCCTGTGCCGGCAGACGCATGATTTATTGCTTCTCGAAACCGGCGATGATCTTCAACTCGATCGCGTCGCCGACCATCGGGACGCCATAGCTCATGTTGAAATCGCTGCGTTTGATCGTCGCGGTGGCGATGAAACCGATATTTTCCTTCTTGCTCATCGGCTGAATGCCCGCACCGTAAAATTCGGCGTCCAGCGTCACGGGCTTGGTCACGCCCTTGATGGTAAGATTGCCGGTGATCTCGGCCCCGGTCGCCCCTTCGGGCTTGACGGCAGTCGAAACGAAGGTCGCGGTGGGAAATTTGGCGGCATCGAAGAAATCCGCCGTCATCAGATGCTCGTCCAGCTTGGGCACACCGGTCCGCAGCTTGGCGACCGTGAATTCGACAGAAACCTTCGAAGCCGCAGGATTTGCCTTGTCGAGGGTCAGCGTGCCGGTCGGTTCGGCGATCGTACCCATATTGTTGGTGAAGCCCATATGATCCCAGGCGAAGACGACCTGGCTGTGGCCGCCATCGACCTTGTATGTGCCTCCCGTGACTTTCGCGACGTCCTTGCTGCCGGGGGCGGGCATCTGGGCAATCAGGGCAGTGCCGCCGGCAATGGCGACAAGGGCGGCGGCAGGGATCAGAAATTTGCGCATGAGAATGGTCTCCGAAAAACGCTCAAGGGGCGCCGCAACAATATGCGGCGCCCCTCGATTGTTCCAGAGGCGTAACCGGAAACGGATCGTTCCGGTTATGCTGCCGGACTGGCTCAGTTCTTGTCCTGATCCACCAGCTTGTTGGCGCTGATCCAGGGCATCATCGCGCGCAGCTTGGCCCCGGTTTCCTCGATCGGATGACGCTGGGCGGCGATGCGGCTGGCCTTGAGTTCCGGCTGGCCTGCGCGGTTGTCGAGGACGAAGTCCTTGACGAAGCGGCCCGACTGGATGTCGGCCAGCACGCGCTTCATTTCCTTCTTGGTCTCTTCGGTAATGATGCGCGGCCCGGTCTTGATGTCGCCATATTCGGCGGTGTTCGAGATCGAATAACGCATGGTGGCGATGCCGCCTTCATACATCAGGTCGACGATCAGCTTCAGTTCGTGGAGGCATTCGAAATAGGCCATTTCCGGCGAATAGCCGGCTTCCACCAGCGTTTCGAAGCCGGCCTGGACCAGCGCGGTGGTGCCACCGCACAGCACGGCCTGCTCGCCGAACAGGTCGGTTTCGCATTCTTCGCGGAAGTTGGTTTCGATGATACCCGAACGGCCGCCACCGACGCCCGACGCGTAGGAGAGGGCGATGTCATGCGCGTTGCCGGTGGCATCCTGATGGACGGCGATCAGGCAGGGCACGCCGCCGCCGCGGACATATTCGCCGCGCACGGTATGACCCGGCCCCTTGGGCGCGATCATGATGACGTCGACGTCGGCGCGCGGTTCGATCAGGCCGAAATGGACGTTGAGGCCATGGGCGAAGGCCAGCGCCGCGCCGGGCCGCAGATTGGCGTGAATGTCGGCGGCGTAGATCGCGGCCTGATGCTCGTCAGGGGCGAGGATCATGAGGACGTCGGCCCATGCGGCGGCTTCGGCATTGGGCAGAACCTTGAAGCCTGCGCCTTCGGCCTTCTTCGCGCTCGGCGAACCGGCGCGCAGCGCGATGCAGACTTCCGCGACGCCCGAGTCACGCAGGTTCTGCGCATGGGCATGGCCCTGCGAACCATAGCCCAGAATGGCGACCTTCTTGCCCTTGATCAGGCCGATGTCCGCGTCGCGATCGTAGTAAACCTTCATGTGACGTTCCTTCTTTCAGTCCGATTGGCGCCTTGCGGAGCCGAGATTTGCGGTGAGGGGGAACCACCCGCGCGCGGGGCAGGGGTTTGCCCTCGCCCTCCCATCGCCATGCGATGTCGAAAAGAGGCGCGTGACTCTTTTCGACCTCCCTCTCCCACGAGGGGAAAGGGGCAATTTCTTCAGTTCGGCTCCTTGCCGCGGATCAGGCCGACGACGCCGGTGCGGCCGACCTCGACCAGGCCGATCTGCCGCATCAGGCCGACGAAATTATCGACCTTTTCGGTCGTGCCGGTAATTTCAAAGATGAAGCTTTCGATCGTGGTGTCGACCACCTTGGCCCGGAACACGTCAGCCAGGCGCAGCGCCTCGATCCGGTCCTCGCCCGTGCCGGCGACCTTCACCAGCGCCAGCTCGCGCTCGACAAAGGGACCGTTCTCGGTCAGGTCGGTCACCTTGTGGACCGGCACCAGCCGGTCGAGCTGGGCGATGATCTGGTCGATCACCTTGGGCGGGCCGCTGGTGACGATGGTGATGCGGCTGATCGCATGGTCGTCGGTGATGTCCGCCACGGTCAGGCTGTCGATATTATAGCCGCGCGCGGTGAACAGGCCCGCGATGCGCGCCAATATGCCGGCCTCGTTGGAAACGGTCAGCGACAGGACGTGCCGCTGGCTCAGTTCTTCCTGGATATGCATCAGATGGTCGTCCCGCTGTCCTGGTCTTCGCGCCTGACCTTGTCTGGGCGCTGCGAAATCGTGGCGGCGAAGGCGAACTGCCAGTCACCGTCGAGGCGATGGGCAAGGCGTACCGGAAAGCCCGTCACCGTGTCGAACATCCGGTCCAGTCGTTCGCCGACATAGCGGGGACCGGCCAGCAGGGTGCCGATATGCCGCTTGTTGAAATCGAACCCCTGGTCCAGATGCACTTCCCATTCCCCATTGTCCGGATCGACATGGTCGACGGTCCAGCCGGTCAGTTCGGCGGTCCCCGCGACCCTCTCGAAATCCCATGGCTCCGTCACATGGATACGGAGCTTCAGATGTTGCGTCACATCCGTGCCTTCACACCAGCGCCTTCGCCTCGTCCGACATCACGCCTTCGATCTGGTTGGGATCGAGGAGCATCTCGGTATGGGCCGCGCCCGACGGAATCATCGGGAAGCAGTTGCTGAGCTTCGCCACGCGGCAATCGACGATCACCGGGCCGTCGGTTTCCAGCATCTGGCGGATGCCGGCTTCCAGTTCCTGCGGTCCCTCGATCCGGATGCCGGTCCAGCCATAGGCTTCGCCCAGCTTCACGAAGTCGGGCAGGCTGTCGGAATAGCTGTTGGAATAACGACTTTCATAGGTCAGTTCCTGCCACTGGCGGACCATCCCCATATATTCATTGTTGAGGATGAAGATCTTGACCGGCAGGCGATATTGGGTCGCGGTCCCCATTTCCTGGATGTTCATCTGGATCGAAGCGTCGCCGGCGATGCAGATGCTGATGCTGTCGGGATTGCCCATCTGCGCGCCGATTGCGGCGGGGAACCCATAGCCCATGGTGCCGAGACCGCCCGAGGTCAGCCATTTGTTGGGCGCCTCGAACCCGAAATGCTGGGCCGCCCACATCTGGTGTTGGCCGACTTCGGTGGTGATGATGACGTCCTTGCCGGTGGCCTGACACGCCTTGTACAGATCGGCGATCGCCCGCTGGGGCATGATCTCGGCGCCGCTCTCGACATAGTCCAGGCTCTTGCGCGCGCGCCAGCCGGCGATCCGCGCCCACCATTCGGACAGGTCCGCCTTATGGTGGTCGCGCTGTTTCCAAAGCGCGATCATATCTTCCAGCGCGCTGGCGACGTCGGCGACCACTGCGACATCGACATCGACGATCTTGTTGATCGAGCTGCGGTCGATGTCGATATGCACTTTCTTGCTATTGGGGGCGAACGCGTCGAGCCGGCCGGTGACGCGGTCGTCGAAGCGCGCGCCGACGCACAGGATCAGGTCGGCCTGGTTCATCGCCCAATTGGCTTCATAGGTGCCGTGCATCCCCAGCATCCCGACCCACTGGTCGGACGAGGCGGGGAAGGCGCCCAGGCCCATCAGTGTCGAGGTCACGGGCGCACCGGTCAGCGCCGCCAGTTCGCGCAGCAATGCGCTGGCCTGCGGACCGCTATTGATGACGCCGCCGCCGGTGTAGAGGATCGGGCGCTCGGCCGCGGCCAGCATCTCGACCGCTGCGTCGATTGCGGCGGCGTCCCCCTTGGTCTGCGGATGATAGCTGGCGTGGACCTTGAGTTCCGGCCTCGCATAGGGCGCGGTCGCGATCTGGACATTCTTGGGAATGTCCACGACGACCGGGCCGGGGCGGCCGGTGGTGGCGATATGGAAGGCCTCATGAACGACCTCGGCCAGGCGGCCGGGTGTCTTCACCAGATAATTATGCTTGGTGCAGTGGCGCGTGATGCCGACCGTGTCAGCTTCCTGAAAAGCGTCGGTGCCGATCAGCTGCGTGGGGACCTGTCCGGTGATGACGACCATGGGGATCGAATCGAGCAGCGCATCGGTGATGCCGGTGACGGCATTGGTCGCGCCGGGGCCGGACGTGACCAGCACGACGCCGGGCTTGCCGGTGGAGCGGGCATAGCCCTCCGCCATGTGGGTCGCGCCCTGTTCGTGGCGGACGAGCACATGCTTGATCGTGGGATGATTGTAGAGCGCGTCATAGATGGGCAGCACAGCGCCGCCCGGATAGCCGAACACGACTTCGACGCCCAGATCGACCAGGCATTCGACCAATATGTCCGCGCCGCTCTTTTCGGCCACGATGTTACTCCTCCGTTGATGCAAGGGGGCGTGCTTTGCGCCCAAGCGCCTTTAATGGCAAGGCGCCTGCCTCTAGTGGACAGAAAATGACGGGTCAACCCCTAATGTTGTAATTTAATTGCTAATTCACCGATAATTTTATCATCTATTTCGCGCTCTTCGCGCGGCCAACTCTGTGGGGGCTGGTTGGTGAACCAGGTATATTGCCGCTTGGCATATTGGCGCGTGGCCAGGCTGCCTTTTGCGATACAAGTGTCCATGTCGCTGTCGCCTTTCAGCAAGGCTGCGATTTCCGGCACCCCGATCGCCCGCATCACCGGCAGGTCCGGGTTGAGCTGGCGGGCGAGCAGCGCTGACACTTCCGGGATCGCGCCGCCCTCCACCATCTGGACGAAACGCCGGTCGCAACGCTCGATCAGCCAGTCGCGCGGCGGCCGCAGGATCATCGGCACCAGGCTGACACGGTCGCCGATGCCGCCTTCCTTATGCTGCTGCCAGGTCTTGAGCGGGATGCCGGTCGATCGCACCACTTCCAGCGCACGAGCGACGCGCGTGGTATCGGCAGGCGCAAGCCGGGCGGCAGCTTCCGGATCTTCGCGGGTCAGGGCGGCGTGGGCGTCCGCAACGGCCAGCGCGCGGACGGCGGTGCGTATGTCGGGGTCGATCTCCGGCACCGGGGCGATGCCGTCGAGCAGGGTGCGGATATAGAGGCCGGTGCCGCCGACCAGCACAGGCAGCCTGCCGGCGGCATGGGCCGCGGCGATCTCCGCCTTCGCCTCGGCTGCCCAGCGTGGCGCGGTGCAGGCCTCCGCCCCGTCGATATGGCCGAACAGGCGATGCGGCACGTCACCCATTTCCTCTGGCGAGGGGCGTGCTGACAGGATGGCCAGATCGGCATAGACCTGACTGGCGTCGGCATTGATGACGACGCCATCGGTCGCTTTGGCCAGGCGACAGGCCAGCGCGCTCTTGCCGCTGGCGGTCGGCCCGGCAATAAGCGCGACCCGTGGGCGGGATTCGCCCCGGCCGGTTTCGGGATTTGGTGCAGGAGTGTTCATGTTCGTCGCGACCTTAGTGGCAAGTGGCTCGATCGGGCAGGGGGATATTTCCGAAGCCGCCGACCGACTGCGTGATGCCGGCTGCCGGCCGGGGGAAACGGCCTGGCTCGACCGCGACAAGGCAGCCGACCTCTTGTTCGCGGCCGATCCGGTCCAGGCCCGCGCGGCGCTGACCGACTGGGGGCAGGGCGTGGACGTCATCGTTCAGCCGGTCGCCAACCGCGAGAAGAAGCTGCTGATCGCCGACATGGATTCGACCATGATCACGGTCGAATGCATCGATGAGCTGGCCGACTATGCGGGGATCAAGCCGCAGATTGCCGAAATTACAGAGCGGGCGATGCGAGGCGAACTGGATTTCGCGGGCGCGTTGCACGGCCGGGTCGCGCTGCTCAAGGGGCTGGCGGACAGCGCCATCGACCAGTGTCGCGACGAGCGCGTCGTCATCATGGGGGGGGCCAGGGCGCTGGTCCGCACGATGAAGGCGCGTGGCGCCAAGACCCTGCTGGTGTCCGGCGGCTTCACCCGCTTCACCGGCCCGGTGGCCGAGGAGATCGGCTTCGATGCGGCGGTGGCCAATGAGTTGGAGATTGCGGACGGCGCGTTGCTGGGAACGGTGACTACGCCGATCGTCGATGCGGCGCGCAAGCGGGCGGAGCTGGAAGCGGCGATCGCCGGTGGCATCGATCGCGCGCTGACGCTGGCGGTCGGGGACGGCGCCAATGACATTCCGATGATCGAGGGGGCGGGGCTGGGGGTCGCCTATCATGCCAAGCCCAAGACCCGCGCGGCCGCCGCAGCGGAGATCGTGCATGGCGATCTGTCGGTGCTGCTCTATGCGCAGGGTATCGCCTCGGCCGATTGGGTGACGCCCTAACGGACTGACGCTGTTAATGCACCATTTGCCGTCATTGCGGTCGGGTAATGGATTCGTTTCGCAACTTTAGACGTTGGCCCTCCGCCACCTTATGGTGGTGGGAGGTCTAACGGCGTCGGGCGGTTTTCCGTTCCGCGTCCAGGGAGAGTATATGCAATTCAAATCCATGGCATTGGCTGCTGCAGGGCTACTGGCTCTGAGCGCCTGCTCCAAGAATGAGGCCCCGGTCACGACGGCACCGCCGGTCGGCCCCGGCGCTATCGCCGGTACGGTGGCCGCCGATCGCGACGGCGACGGCATCATCGACGGCTATTATACGACCGATGGCATTTATCATGCGATCCAGGGGCCGCCCTGTCCCCCGCCGCCGCCCCCGCCACCGCCCCGTTCGGGAGAACGCGGCTGATCCATGCAGTTTTTCGGGCGCGGCATGTCCGCCGCGCCCCTTCGCTACGCGATTGCCTCATTCCCTGCCTGCTGATCGCTGCCGCGGTTCCCCAGGCAACGGTCGCGCAGCCTGACCTCGAACAGGCCGCAAAGTCGAGCATTGGGGCGGAAATCCGTGCCCAGTTGGGCGGGAAATACAAGGATTTCTACGCGCCACGCGGTTACTGGCCGCTCTGGCTGGAAAAGGGCCGGATCGGGTCGCAGGCAGATGCGCTGCTGGCGCTGATCGACCAGAGCGAAGCCGACGGGCTTGATCCCCGCGACTATGATCCGGGCGACTTGCGGCGCCTGATCGAGGAGGTGGACGCCAGTGACGATCCAAAGCTCCTGGCGCGCGCCGACCTGGCCTTGTCGCGCAGCTTTGCTCGCCTGGTTGCGGATATGCGCCGCCCGGCCAGGGGCGTGAAGATCCGCTATCTCGACAAGGAAGTCGAACCGCGCGATTCCGACCCGTCGGACATATTGCGGTCTGCTGCTCTGGCGCCGTCGCTCACGGATTATATCGCGACCGCCGGCTGGATGAGCCCCCTCTACATGAAGCTGCGGACCGCGCGGGCCGGCTATCTCAAGAAATGGGGTGGCCTGCCGGATGTCGCCGTGCCCGAAGGGGTGAAGATGCGACCGGGCGGCAAGGGGGCGGAGATCGGCATGTTGCGCCGTCGATTGGGGCTGGCCGACGGCATCACCTATGACAAGGGGCTGGCCGCAAAGGTGCGCGCCTTCCAGGCCGATCATGGCCTGAAGCCTGATGGCGTCGCGGGGGCGATGACGATTTCGGCGATCAACCAGGGGCCGGCGCGCTATGCGCGCCTGCTGTCCCTCAACCTGGAGCGCGCGCGGCTTCTGCCGGGACCGTGGACACGGCATGTGGTGGTCGACGCCGCCTCGGCGCGCCTTTGGTATTATAGCAAGGGCGCGCTGGACGGCACGATGAAGGTCGTCGCCGGGGCGAAGGAAACGCAGACGCCGCTGATGGCGGGCATGATCCGATACGCAACACTGAATCCCTATTGGAACATCCCGCCCGATCTTGTGGAGCGCAAGGTCGCGCCCAAAATCTTAAGCGGCGGGTCATTGCAAGGGATGGGATATGAAGCGCTGGCCGACTGGAGCGCTGATCCTGCGCCCTTGGCGCAGAGCGCGATCAACTGGGACGCGGTGGCGGCGGGCCGTCAGGAGGTGCGGGTGCGCCAGCTTCCGGGCGGCAACAATGCAATGGGGAAGGTCAAGTTCATGTTCCCGAACGATCTTGGCATCTACCTCCACGACACGCCGCAGCGCGACCTGTTCGCGAAGGCGGACCGCCATTTCAGCAATGGTTGTGTCCGGCTGGAGGATGCGCAGCGGCTGGGCCGCTGGTTCTTCGGCAGGATGCCGAGCACGGATGGCGAAAAGCCCGAACAGCATGTGCCCCTGCCTCAGCCGGTGCCGGTCTATCTGACCTATCTGACCGCTGTGCCGACCGCGCTCGGGGTTCAGTTCCTGCCCGATGTCTATGGGAGGGATGGAGAGTAGCCGGGCGGCTCAGTGGAGTCCCGCCATCATCCAAAGCGCCATCGCCACCATCATCACATTTTCGGTCAGCGAGACGAAGCCCAGCGGCACATTGCTGTTGCCGCCGACGCAGGCGCATTTGAGGTCTCGCTTCTCGATATAGACCGCCCTGAAGACCGACACCGCGCCGATGCCACCGATGAACAGCGCGACCGGGATGGACAGCCAGTCGAGCGCCCGCGTCAGCATCAGCACCCCCGCGCCCAGTTCCAGGAATGGATAGGCCGCGCCATAGGGCGGCAGGCGGCGGGCGAGCAGGTCATAGTTCAGGAACATGGTCGCGAACCTGTCGACATCCTGCAATTTGAGCATGGCGAGCAGCATCATCGCAATGGCGACGAAGCGCTCCAGCGCCATGAAGGAAACAAGCGGCAGGAAGGTCAGCCAGTTGACCGCCAGCGCGAGCAGCCCGGCGACAGCGAAGACCGCAAGCACCGGGACGTAGCTGGTCGCCTTGGGATCGCGGACCTTGAGGCCCAGGTGCCGGCGCAGATCGTCATGACCGCCTATTCGCTGGCCGTCGATGAAGATTTGCGGCGTGGTTGTCACGTCATGCTGTGTCTTGAACGCGTCGGTTTCCTCACGGCTCCGGAGCCAGTGATCGTCCACGACATAGCCACGGCGTTTGAGCAGCCAGCGCGCCTTCACCCCATAGGGGCAGGTATGGCCGGGCATCACCATACGATAGAGGCTGGCACTTTTGGGGGCAGGGCTGGTCATCGACGCATCCTTGGCTATGGGCGGATGCACCCCATATAGGGTCCGTACCATAGTACGGAGTCAAGTATGGCCATGACGATTTCTGGGCTGGCCCGTTCGGCCGGGGTGAATGTGGAAACGGTGCGCTATTACCAGCGTCGCGGATTGCTCGACATGCCCGAACGCGGGCCGGGGGTGCGCCGCTATGGCGAGGGAGACGTGCGGCGGCTGGCGTTCATCCGTTCGGCCCAGGGGGCGGGCTTTACCCTGGAGCAGATCGGTGAGCTGCTCCAGCTCGACGCCGGGCAGGACCGGGCGCGGGCGCGCGAACTGGCGGCGGAGCGGATCGTGGCGCTGGACGTCAGGATTGCGGAATTGCAGGCGGCGCGCGCCGCGCTGGAGCGGCTGGCGCGGCAATGCCATGCAAGCGAGGAAGGGCCTTGCCCGATCATCGCGGCGTTCGAGGGATAGGGGTGGGTGCGAGCGATCGGATAGGCTGTTGCTCCCTTCAGCGCTTCTTCCTGCTCGCCTTCTTCGACACCGGCTTGGTCGCGGGGCAAGGCCACGCCTTTCGGGTCGCAGCGAAGACCTGCGAGGATGCCGACTTGGCCCGGTCTATCGGGTTCTTGCCCAGATAGTCGACCGTGATGCTGCGCAACTGGCTTATCGTCACGTCGGCGGGGATGCAGCTTTTGAGCTTGTTCGCTTCCCGCGTCGTGTTGAACGCATCGACCGCGCCGCTGATATAGCCCACGCATTCGTAGGATTTCTCGAAGAAATCCTTTTCGGCCTTGTCGGTCGTGCAGACGGTATAGAGTTCGTCGCCCGAATAGAAACCGGCATAGGCCGCGTCCGGGGAAAGGGCGCCCGTCGCCAGGGCGGCGGCGTAGCGAAGAGTTCGGGGGCACATGGTCAAGTCTCTCCCTCCTTTCAGGCGATGGCGCGCTGCCGGAGACCCCGACTTGCCTCGGGGTGGCGCCGCGCGCCGACGAGGCGGCTATTCCAGCCCCGCCACCAGCCCGTCGATCGCGCCTTGCAGGATGTAGCTTGCCGCGAGCTTGTCTACCAGTTCGTCGCGACGGGCACGGCTGGCGTCGGCTTCGAGCAGAGTGCGGGTGACGGCCTGGGTCGACCAGCGTTCGTCCCAGAGCAGCACCGGATAGCCCAGCTCCGCGACATTATGGGCGAAGGCGCAGCTGGCCTGGCTGCGCGGTGAATTGGTGCCGTCGAGGTTGAGCGGCAGGCCGATGACGATGCCCTTCACCTGCTGCTGCTCGATGAAGGCGGCGAGGCCGACCTTGTCCTTGCTGAACTTGCCACGATTGACGGTGTAGGCAGGGCTGGCGATCGTCCAGGCGGCATCGCACAGGGCAAGGCCGATCGTCTTGGTGCCGACATCCATGCCGATCAGCCGGCCGCCTGCCGGCAGGGCTTCGCGAAAGGCGACGCGATCCGTTGTAACCAGCGTCATGGGCCAAAATCTCTCATGACCATGCCTCTGTCACTTCTTCAGGAAAGCCGCCAATCTTTTCTGCGCGTCCTGCCGCACGTTGCCCCAGAAGAGGCTGTAGTCATAGACATGGTAATTATTGCCGGGGAGCGTGAACGGCCCCATGTCGACAGGTTGCCCGATCATCAGCACGCCGCTGGTGTCACACCGCGCAGGGACGATGCCGGTGAGCAATGTGGGTGACTTGCCTTCCTCCCGCGCGTCGAGCGTGCCGCTGTTGGCGCTGGCCGGAGCGGCGCCGTTGAAGGCGCCGGTGATCGGATTGGTGCAGAGCATGTGCGTGCCCTTGCGTGGCTTTCCGGTATAGCCGGTCTTGCGTTCGAAACTTTCCACGACGGCAGACGGATCAGCCGGTTCGGCATAGCTTTGCCAACTGACGATGCAATGCGCCTGATCCTGTCGCGCACAGGCAGGCAGGCCGAGCGCGGGCAGATCCGCCTCCACCGAGACCGGCCAGCCCACGGCATATACGGCGGCGATGCGGTCGGCGACCGGCTTGCCCGCGACCTGGTCGCGCAACAGTTGCAACAGGTGGCGTGACCCCTGGCTGTGCCCGGCCAGTATCAGCGGGCCTGTGGGGTTGGCCTTCACGAAGGCGGCGAAGGCCTGCGCCACGTCACGATAGGCGGCGGCAAGCGCCTGATCGCCCTCCGGTTTGTCGGTGAGAAAGGCGCCATAATTGGCCTGGCGGTAGCGCGGTGCCCAGACGGTGCCGGCAGCGTTGAAGGCGCTGGCCTGGCTCATGACGAAGCGGCGGGCGGTGGCATCGGCGTCCTTGTCGTCCAGCAGGGCGTTCCAGTGTGCATCGCCGAAGGTCGTTATGTAGCTGGTCGGATGGATGAAGAAGATCGCGGCTTTCTGGGGCGCGTTGAGCGTGGTCACGCCGGCAGGCGTCCAGAGCGCGGGATTGTCCTTCTGGATGTCCGGACGGGCGATCCACATCGTCGCGTCGATATAGGCATCTTCGGGCAGTGGCTGCAACGCGGTGAAGGATTCGCGCGGCACCATCGCCATGCGGATCAGTTGCATTCCCCAGACGCGGTAGATCAGCAGCGCGGCGATCACCAGCACCACCAGCGCCACGATGACATAGAGGAATTTGCGCGCCACCCACACTCTCCGTAATTGTGCTGCTTGTCTGGCGCATGGCGTGGGCGTGCGCAAGGGGCGCTAAAGCCGCTTGAAGCGGACGGGCGCGGGTGGTAGCGGCGGCCCATGTCGATAGACCTTCAGACCGTAAAGAAGATCGCCAGCCTTTCGCGCATTTCGGTGACTGACGCCGAAGCCGAAGCGATGGTGCCGGAACTCAACAACATCCTTGGCTGGGTGGAGCAACTGGGCGAGGTGGACGTAACCGGCGTGCAGCCGATGACCGCCGTCATCCCCAACCATCAACGCCTGCGCGACGATGCCATCACCGATGGCAATGTGCGCGACAAGGTGCTGGCCAATGCGCCGCAGGCCGAACATGGCTTCTTCGCGGTGCCCAAGGTGATCGAATAATGACCAACCTTACTGATCTGACGGTCGCGGAAATCCGCGACGGCTTCCGCGCGGGTGACTTTTCGGCGCGCGAAGTGGCCGAGGCGTTCAATGCCAATGTCGCCGCAGCCAAGGCGCTCAACGCCTTCATCGTCGAAACGCCGGAAAAGGCGTTGGAAGCGGCCGATGCCGCCGACAAGGCGAAGGCGGCTGGCGAAGCGCTGAAGCCGCTTTCCGGCGTGCCGATCGGCATGAAGGATCTGTTCTGCACCGAAGGCGTGCAGACGACTGCCGCCAGCCACATGCTGGAAGGCTTCGTGCCGACATACGAGTCCACGGTGTCGAAGAAGCTGTGGGACGCTGGCGCGGGAATGCTCGGCAAGCTGAACCTCGACCAGTTCGCCATGGGGTCGTCGAACGAGACGAGCTATTTTGGCAATGTCATCTCGCCCTGGCGGCGCAATGACGGCGGCAATGCCGCGCTGGCTCCGGGGGGATCTTCGGGTGGCTCGTCCTCGGCCATTTCCGCGCGGCTCTGCCCGGCGGCGACCGGCACCGACACCGGCGGCTCGATCCGCCAGCCTGCCGCCTTCACCGGCATCAGCGGCATCAAGCCGACCTATGGCCGCTGCTCGCGCTGGGGTATCGTCGCCTTCGCCTCGTCGCTGGACCAGGCCGGGCCGATGGCGCGGACGGTGCGCGACAATGCGATCCTGCTGGAGGCGATGTCGGGCTTCGATCCCAAGGATTCGACCAGCCTCGATCTGGCCGTGCCCCAGTGGGAAGCCGGTCTGTCGAGCGATCTCAAGGGCAAGAAGGTCGGTATCCCCAAGGAATATCGCCCCGATGGCCTGAACGAAGAAATCTCCGCCATGTGGGATCGCGGGATCGAATGGCTGAAGGATGCGGGTGCCGAGGTGGTCGAGGTGTCGCTGCCGCACACCAAATATGCGCTGCCGACCTATTATATCATTGCGCCTGCCGAAGCCTCGTCGAACCTCGCTCGCTATGACGGCGTGCGCTATGGTCAGCGCGACCTGCCCGATGGGGCCGGTTTGCAGGACATGTATGCCGCGACCCGCGCCGCCGGTTTCGGGCCGGAAGTGAAGCGCCGCATCATGATCGGCACCTATGTTCTGTCGGCGGGCTTCTATGACGCCTATTATACGCAGGCGCAGAAGGTCCGGGCGCTGATCGCGCGCGATTTCGAGCAGGCTTTTGAAAAGTGCGACCTGCTGCTGACGCCGACCGCGCCGAGCGCCTCCTTCGCGCTGGGCGAGAAGCAGGCCGATCCGCTTGCCATGTATCTGAACGACGTCTTCACTGTTCCCGCGTCGCTGGCGGGGCTGCCCGCTATGGCGGTGCCGGGCGGGCTGGATTCGGCCGGGCTGCCGATCGGATTGCAGATCATCGGCAAGGCGCTGGACGAGCAGACCGTGCTGAACGCGAGCCTCGCGATTGAAGAACGTGCGGGCTTCACGGCTCGTCCGGCCAAGTGGTGGTAATATGACTGAATCAACCTATCGCATCCAGGGTGCAACCGGCGAGTGGGAGGTCGTGATCGGCCTGGAAGTCCATGCGCAGGTGACGTCGAACGCGAAGCTCTTTTCGGGCGCGGCGACTGCGTTCGGCGCGGAGCCGAACACGCAGGTCAGTCTGGTGGACGCGGCCATGCCCGGCATGTTGCCCGTGCCGAACCGCGAGTGCATCCGCCAGGCGGTGCGAACCGGCATGGCGATCGACGCGCAGATCAACAAATGGTCGCGTTTCGACCGGAAAAACTACTTCTACGCCGATCTGCCGCAGGGCTATCAGATCAGCCAGCTCTATCACCCGATCGTGGGGGAAGGGCAGATCGAGATCGTGCTGGACGAGAAGAACCCGGAAGCCAGCACCAAGGTGATCGGCGTCGAGCGCATTCATGTCGAGCAGGATGCCGGCAAACTGATGCACGACCAGCATCCCACCCGCTCCTATGTCGACCTCAACCGGTCGGGCGTAGCGCTGATGGAGATCGTGTCGAAGCCGGACATGCGTTCGCCTGCGGAAGCGGGGGCTTATCTGTCGAAGCTGCGGACGATCCTGCGTTACGTCGGCTCGTGCGACGGCAATATGGACCAGGGGTCGATGCGCGCCGACGTGAACGTGTCGGTCCGCAAGCCCGGCCAGCCCTTCGGCACCCGAACCGAAACCAAGAACGTCAACTCGGTCCGCTTCGTCATGGCCGTGGTCGAGCATGAGGCGAGCCGTCAGGTCGACGTGCTGGAAGCGGGCGGAACGGTGGTCCAGGAAACGCGCCTCTACGATCCCGATCGCAACGAGACGCGCTCGATGCGGTCGAAGGAGGACGCGCATGACTATCGCTACTTCCCCGATCCCGACCTGCTGCCGCTGGAACTGGACGACGCCTTCCTCGAGGAATGTCGCCGGTCGCTGCCCGAACTGCCTGACGCCAAGCGGAAGCGCTATGAGCAGGATCTGGGGCTGAGCGCCTATAATGCCGCGACCCTCACGGCGGATGCCGATACCGCCCGCTGGTTCGAGGCGCTGCTGGCCGAAGGCGCGCGCATCCAGAAGAAGAGCGAGGGCGAAGTCGCCAAGGCATCGGCCAACTGGCTGCTGTCGGAACTTTATGGCGCGCTCAACCGCCTCGGCAAGTCGCTGGACGAAAGCCCGGTCGGCCCGGAAGAGGGCGCGGAATTGCTCGCCCTCGTCGCGGACGGCACGATCAGCGGCACCATCGCCAAGCAGGTTTTCGAGATCATGCTCGAAACCGGCGGCCGCGCGCCGGCGATCGTCGAGGAAAAGGGACTGAAGCAGACCAGCGACACCGGCGCGATCGAGGCAGCGGTCGCCGACGTGCTCGCCAGAAATGGCGACAAGGTCGAACAGTATAAGGCAGGCAAGGAAGCGCTGTTCGGCTTCTTCGTCGGCCAGACGATGAAAGCCATGCAGGGCAAGGCGAACCCGCAGGTGGTGAATGAGCTGGTGCGCAAGGCATTGAACTAAGCCATAGTCGATCCCGGAGGGGAACTCCGGGATCGACTATGGGGCGCGCGGATGAAGCGAGGGTTGTTGGCTGTGGGGTTATGCCTCATGGTTTCGATCGGGACGGCGGCCGACCTGGAAGCGGAAACGCTGACTAATAAAAATGTGGTCGATCTGGTGATGGCGGGGCTTGGCGACGAAGCCGTTATCGCCAAGGTCAGGGCTTCGACCGCCACCTATGATCTGGCGACGAACGATCTCATCATTTTGAAGAAAAGCGGCGTTTCCGGGTCGGTCATCGCTGCGATGATCGAAGCGGATGCAAGGGGCGGCGTGCCATCCAGGGCGGCGCTGTCGGCATATTCTGCAGATCCGTTGGTCCCGCATCCGTCTGGCCTCTACATGCTGGCGGACTGGCTTCCGCAGCCCAAAATGTTCCGCCTGGATCCCACGATTTCGAACCAGAGCAAGACCGGCGGTCTGCTCGGTTATGCGTTTACTGGCGGCATCGCGTCGCTCAGTATCAAGGCGGTCATCCCGAACGTAACGGCGCCCATCAAGGCAAACCGATCCCGCCCGACCTTCTATTTCTATTTCGACGAGGCCAACCGCGCGCCTTCTCAGCCGCCGGCCGGCTCGGTTTGGCTCTCGGGAGCGGCTTCCGCCGTCTCGTCGCCCAATGAGTTCACTTTGGTCAGCTTCGAGATCAAGAAGGATCGGCGCGAGACGAGGGTGGGGAGCATGAACCTGGCGGGAGCGAAGTCGGGCGTCATGGACAAGGATCGGATTGCATTCGTCTATGAGCAGATTGCGCCGGGCGTGTTCAAAGTGTCTCTCAAGGCGGACCTTCCGGCCGGCGAATATGGCTTCCTTTATGCCATCGGCGGCGGCACGGGGCCTGGGATGTGGAGCCGAGGTACCGGTGCTTCACGGATCTTCGATTTCTCGATTCAGCACTGAGTTCGCCAAAGCATAAGGGGCGCCGCCGGGGGCCGGCGACGCCCCTCTTTTATGCGCGGCGTCCCTGGGGAAGGACATCATGCCGCAGCGGAACAGGCGGACCGGGAGGGTCTGTGGGGTGTGGCCCGCCTGTTCATCCTCAAGACGTCACAGGACGAAATTAACCGTCGCCCTAAATGAGATGGCGACGTGATTTTGTTGTTCCTCCGCGCCGAACTCGCCGCCGATGCGGAACGTGTCGGTCCCGCCGTAGAGCCGCGCGCGGCCGGTCCAGCCGTTGGTACGGTCTTCGGCCACCAGGGTGAACTGATCGCCGCCTTTGAAATAGGCGATGGTGTCGCCAAGCGACCCGCCAATGATCTGGCGGCGGCCTCCTTCCAGTTCGACACGCAGCCAGCCATCCTCCCGTTTGAGGGCGCCAAAGTCATAGCCCGCCGTGATCGTGCCGCTGGCGGTCGCCTCATCGCTGTTGCGGCCGAGCACGGTCAGGTTGAACGCGTCGCCGCCCCCGGTTTCGGCATAACCATCCTCCTTGAGGCGATAATAGTCGAGGCCGACAGCGGGCCGCAGGCTGAGGCGGCCCATCTGGAACTGGTAGGAGGCGCCGGCCGTGGCGGAATAGAGCCTGCCGTTCCAACTGCCGTTGGCGGTGCGAGTGACGTCGCCATTCTCGAAATGGCGCGTACCCGCAAAGTTGATCGCCGCAGCGGACAGTCGGGCGAAGGCGAGCAGCGGACCCCATTGTCCGCGCCAGTGCGCCGCCAGTTCATATTGGTCGGAATCGACCGCATTGTTGGAGTTGCCACTGGAATCGCTGCCATGAATGTAGGCGAGCGAGCCACCGAAGGCGCCGAGATCGGTCAGATATTCCACGCCGCCGCCCGCGCCCCAGCCGTTGATGTCGTAGGAGGCGGTGCTGCCCACGCTCTTGGCGCTGCCGAAGGCGACCTGTTGCAGCCAGAAGCCGAGCCGGCCGTCCCGCGTGCGGTAGATGCCGTTGGGGTCGGACAGGATGCGCGCGGTCGCGCGCGACCCGGCCGTCACCGCTTCGAAGGTGCCACCGGCATGGTCCGGCAGCATCTGACGCAGGTTGGCGGTCAGCGTGCTGCCATCGGTGATGCCGAGATAGGCGTTGGCGATGTCGCTGTCATTGTCGAGGGCGTTGAAGATCGCCGAATAGGCGCGCGCCAGCGATCCGCTGAGCCCCAGTTCCGAAACGCTCTTCGCCGCCACCGAGAGGGTTACGGTACCGGCGCCGGTGTCGCTCGCCAGGCTGCCCTTGAACATATAGGGCAGCAGGGTGTCGGTATCCAGCGAGGGAGTGCCGTTGAGCGCGCCGGCGCGGACGATGACATAGTCGCCTTCCGATCCTGCGACCTGCGTCAGGTTGACCTTCACCTGCGACCCGCTGGCGAAGCTGGCGGCGCCCGTCACGTCATAGACCGTATGGGTGCCGGTGGCCGCGTCGATGGTGACGCCGATGGTGGAGGTGCCGCTGGCCGACAGCGAGGCGAGGCCGACGCTGCCGGTGTTGGTGGCGTTCAGCGTGCCGCCGTTCAGCACCACGGCGATGCCGCTGCTGTTGCTGATCGCGCCGGACAGGGAAGACGTGCCGCCCAGCGTCAACGTGCCGCTGCCGCCGCCGAAATCGACGCCGCCGGTGATGGCGGCGCTGTCTGCCAGCGTCAGCGTCGCATCCCCGGTGCCGAAGGTGACGTCGCCGGTCAGGCTGGAGGTGCCGGACAGTGACAGGTTGTCGTTGCCCGCGCCAAGGCTGAGGTCGCCGGTAATGGTGCCAGCGGATACCGTCACGATGTCATTGCCAGACCCCAAATAGATGTCGCCGGTGATCGCGGGTGCGCTGGCATCCGCGTCCGCCAGTGCCTGGGTCAGGGTGACGCCGCTGCTGTTGGCGCGGAGGTCGATCGCGGTGTTGGTCAGCCCGCCGGTCGCCCCGATCGCGCCGCTGTTGCTCAGGCGCGAAACGGTGCCCGAGGCATCGAGGATGGCTATTGCCGTCCCGTCCTCATCGTCCAGCGCCACAGCGCCGACGGTTCCGCTGACGACGATGCTGTCGACGCTCGCGCCAGCGTCGATCACCAGGCCCCGCGCTGCCGTGCCCGTGCTGGCGGACCCGGTGGCGCCGACCGTGCCGTTCACCTCGATCGTGCCGGTGCTTGCGCCCGATCCCAGGCGCAGAGCGGTCGCGTCGCTGTCGTAGGACACCGCTGCCACGGTGCCGTCCACCAAAATGCCGCTGGCGATGTCGACCGCGCCGCCCAGGCCACCGACGACCAGGCCGTTGGCGGCGACACCGTCATAGATGCCATAGCCGGCGATGCTGCCATTGATGACGAGGCCATAGCCCGAACTGTCGGTCGCTACCGAGCCGATGACGGTGTCGATATCGGCCGCACCCACCTGCACGGCCGCGGCCGAACCATAGGTCACGACCGAGGCAGTGCCTTCGCTGCTGTCGGTCAGGCCGTCGTCGTCGATGTCGGTATCATCTTCGTCGTCATCGTCGCTCGCCGTAGGCGGCACGTCGAAGATCACGCCAGCGCTGACATTGCCGGCAATCACCACGGCCGACCCGGCCTGCAGGAGGTCGTCGCCATCCAGGTCGGTGGTGTCGCTGGGACGGGTGGTGTAGCGATAACCAGTGCTGACGATGCTGCCCTGGATTTTCACCGCGCCGGTCACGTCGCCCAGCAGCGCGACGCCTACGCTGTTTCCGCCCACGGCAGTGACGGCGCCCTGCACTGTGACGTTGCCGGTAACATCGTTGGCCACGATGCCATAGCTGTTGTCGCCCGTGACGGATATGGTGCCGCTGTTGGATAGATTGCCGGTCAGTGCGCCGTCGAGACGGATGCCGGCGGATTCATTGCCCTCGATAGTGATGGTGCCGCTCTGGACGATATTGCCGACATGCGCCGCGCCGGACTGGACGCTGATGCCGTTCTTGCCCGATCCTTCGGCAAAGGCACCATCGGTGTCGTCGTCATCATCCTCGTCCTCGGCGGTGTAGTCCTCGGTCAGCGTGATGGTGCCGCTGTTGGTGATGTCGCCTGTTGTGCCTGGCGCGGCCAGGATAGCTGTTACGGCGTCGGCATCGTTGATGGTGATCGTACCGGCATTGGACACGTCATTGTTGCTGTCGACGGTCACTGCCGCGCCGCCGGTAACGGTGATCGATCCGGCGGAACTGATGGTGATGTCGTCTGCCGCGCCGCTGGCGACCGTTGAGGTCCTGACCGCTGTTGTCGTGGCGGTACTTATCGTGGTTTCAGCGGCCGCTTCAGCCACCGTCAGGGCTGCCAGCACGGGCGCGATGGCCGTGCAGGCCAGTAGATGTCGCATGATGTCTCCTCTGCGTGTCGCGCTGGATATTCTGTGCGCGCGTCGGCTTGGGACGACGCCGGACGGTGCATTCCGTCAGGCGATGCGATCAAGAAATGGTCAGAAGGCGAAGTCGATGCCGATCCGCACGGTTCGGGGGCGGAGCGGGGTATAATAGTCGGTCCGCAGGTCAAACGGCGTACCGAGCGAAAAGCGATTGCCGTTGCTGTCCAGCAAGTTGGTGAGCGACAGCGAATATTGCACCGGCCCGCGCGTCAGGCTGGCAGTCAGGCTGGTGTCGACATAGTCGCCCTGCGTCTGGCCGAGGATCGGACCGACGCCGAGGCGCGATTTGCCGACATAGCGGGCTGCGCCGTTCAGGTGAAAATCCATGTCATCTGCCAGCGGCGCGCGATAATCGAAGGCGATCCTGCCGCCAAGATTTGCGACGTTCGGCAGCGCGAGCGACCGTCCGTCATAGGAGAGGGCGCGAAGGAACTGGGCCGGCTGGCTGAGACGGCTGTCATTGTAGATGAAGCTGCCGTCGAGGCTGAGCGACGGCAGCGGTCGCACGAAGATGCGTCCTTCGAAGGTGTAGATGCGTCCGTCGCCGATGTTGGCGGTGGTAGGCAGGCCGATCCTGTCGGTGATGTCGGCCTGAATGTCGCGCCAGTCGGTATAGGCGAGATTGGCGCTGATCGCGACCCGATCGCGGCCCGGCGTACCTTTGCGGAAGCCCAACTCGAACGTGGAGATGCGGTCATTCCGGAAACGACGGACGCGTTGGTCATCGACCGCCAGCCCGCCGGGACGGAAGCCCTGCTGAAACTTGGCGTAAAGGGTAACGCCAGGAATGGCGTCGGTCAGAACGGACGCAGAAGGCAGGAAGATGGTCTCGCTGCGGTCGGCCTGCGCCTCGGCCCGGGCGAGGTCGGCGGAGGATAGGGCCGCGACCGGATCGAGCGCCTCGCCTGACAGACGGCTGTTGGTGAGCCGTCCGCCGATTGTGGCGATCAGCCCATCGGCCGGCTCGAACGAGGCTTCGCCGAACAGCGTCGCTTCCCTCACCCTGTTGCGCACGCCTGTTGCAGGAGCCGGGCGGCCCATGCCGTAGATGGGCACGCCCGGAATGACCGATGGCTGGACGCCGGCGCCATAGGATGTCAGCGAGCGGTGCAGGCGCGACGAACTCTCGAGATAGGAGCCGCCCAATATCCAGCCCAGGCCATTGTCGAGGTCGCGCACCAGCCGATTTTCCGTGGTGAAGATGTCCACTTCGTTGTTCTGGCGGAACAGGGCAGGCGCGCTGTCGGGTTGGGTCGCGTCGTAGCTTTCAGCCAGTTCGTGGCGGACATAGCCGGTCGAAGAGACGAGGCGCAGGCTATCCCATTGGCGTTCGATGCGGACGTTGCCGAGCAGGTAGTCCGAAAAATAGGGTTGTGCGACGGAAGAGGCGCGCTGAAGGCGCCCGACCGAGCGTGTCGCATATTGGGCGTCGTCGCCGCGGATATGTTGGTAAACGCCGTTGAGGTCGATGGTCCAGTCGTCGCCCGGCGCGAAGCGCAGTGCCGCGCGGCCCCCCCAGGTGCGTACACGGTTGACGTCGTCCTCGCTGCGGTCGACATCGTCGATATATCCGCCTTCCTGCACTCCGTAGCCGACTACGCGGAGCGCCAGCTTTTCTGCGACAATCGGCAGGTTGAGCGTGACGGAGGCATCGCCACCGGGATCGCCATGCTGGGTGGCGGAAAGGCCGGCGGACAGCTGCCCGCCATATTCGCCGAGATTGGGCGCGTTGGGCATGATGCGGATGATGCCGCCGAGCGATCCGGCGCCATAGAGCGTACCTTGCGGTCCCTCCAGCACCTCGACCCGGCCGACGTCGTAGAGTTTGAGGTCCGGATCGGGCGCGGCATAATTGAGGCGCATGTCGCCCAGATACTGGCCGGTTGTCGCCTGTGTCGGCCCGGCGAGAGCGGAATCGGCGATGGCGCGGATGAACAGCTTGTTGCGGCCATTGCCCGCGTGGGTGGAACTGAGGCTGGATATCCGCGCGAGCAGCGTTGCCGTGCCGTTCGCCGCTTCGCCACTCGTGAAGGCGCGATTGTCCAGCGCTTCCACCATGCCGGCATAGCGCGGCAGCGGCGTGTCACGCTTGGAGGCGGTGACGATGATCTCGGCGGGCGGCAGATCGGGCGCGAGTGCAGCCTGGACCGGTGCGGGCGACGCGGCGACCGGGGGCGGCGCGGGACGAATGCGGGTGATGCGCCAGGTGGTGGCGTCGATCCGCCGCGCGGTCGCGCCGGTGCCTTTCAGCAAGCGCCTGATCGCCTGTTCCACCGAGAGATGGCCCTCGATCCGGCCGGTCGCGACGCCGGCAAGGGACTGGTCGGACATGCCGATGCTGACGCCGGTCTGACGGCCGAGCGCGATCGCTGCCTCGCCCAGCCTGCCGGGAGCGATGCTGATAGTATGTCTGTCCGCCGCTTGCGCGGGCGTTGCGCTCGTTATGGCGAGGGCGGTGACGAGAAGAAGATCAGCTCTGCGGCTCATTTCCTTCCTTGAGCGGCCCTTCCTTCAGCAGCCATCCGTCACCCTGCCGCACGGCGGAAAGGCCCATCAGCGGCGCGGCTCCGGCAAAGAAGCGCGCGGCGTTCCTGTCGAGACGGATCGTGCCGGTGAAGCGGCTGGCTCCGGCTTGGGGCGTGAAGCGGACGGTGATGCCGAGCGAACGGGCGATGTCCTCGCTCACCTGCGTCACAGGTGCATTGGCATAGACCAGATTGCCCTGCCGCCAGCTGGCGACCGCGGCTGGGGCGATATCCATGACGCGCAGCCCCTGCGTGTCGTCCGTCAGCGCCCGTCCGGCGGGCAGGGCGATGGCCTCCGCCTGCGGATTGTAGATGACCTTGCCTTCGGACACGCCGATCCGGGTCGCGCCGCCAGCGTGGACGATGTTGAAGACCGTGCCGGCGTCCTCGAACACGACATCGCCTACCGTGACCCGGAAGGGATTGGCCGCATCATGGCGCACCGTGAATGCCGCTTCGCCGCTGTCGAGTGCGGCAAAACGCGCGTCCTTGTGATCGAGGCGCAGGCGGGTGCCGCCGTTCAGGTCGATCGTCGTGCCGTCGCCCAGCGCGATCGTGCGGGTTTCGCCAGGCCGGGTCGCGACGGTATAGATGTCGGACCGGTTCACCATGCCGACCGAGATCGCAGCAACCAGCGCCGCGGCGATCACGCCGCCGCCGACCCAGCGCCAGGGACGCCTGCCAGGTTCGACGTCGTTTGCGGCGACGGGCACCCCCACCGGATCGGGCGGGATAATCGCTTCCAGATCGGCATCGTCCGCCATCAGGGCGTCATAGGCTGCGGCATGGGCGGGATCGCGCTCCAGCCACAGGGTGAAGCCATCCCAGTCGTCAAATTGGGGATCACGCGTGCGGATCACCCACGCGAGCGCCTCCTGATTCATCATGGCTTCAGCCCCGTTCATTTTTTGCCCCTTGCAGAGCCTGACGCCGCCGACCCGCTCATTCCGTATCCATTTTCTGCTTGAGCGCGAGCATGGCACGATAGGCTTTTTGCAGATCCTTTTCGACCGTGGTCAGGCTGACGCCGAGTTCGGCCGCGATGACCTTCTGTCCGACCCCCTCTATACGGAACCGGCGGAACACCAATTCGACGCGCGGTCCGAGGTCGCGCAGCACGCCGCGTGCCTCCTTCAGCTTTTCGTTCAGGATCATGCGTTCGTCGATCGCGATGTCCTCGGCCGGATCGGCCATGACCCCGCCGGCACCTTCGGCCCAATCCTGTTCACGACGTTCGCGCCGGGTGGCGGATCGATAACGATCGAGCATCAGATTGTTGGCCATCCGGTAAAGATAGGGCAGCGGGTCGCTGACCGGGCCGAGATCCTTGGCCTCCAGCTTCATCCACATGTCCTGGAGCAGATCCTCGGCATCGTCACCCGCACCGCGCGCGCGCAGAAAGCGCAGCAGGGCGGGACGATTTGCCATGAATATTGCGGAAAGGCCGGTGGCCATGCCTGTCTTTGTCCAATGCGTGGCGATCAGGCGGGTTGCCATAGAGGGGAGGGTGGGGTCTTGGCAATCGGCAAGCTGTTTACCCGCGCGCACCGCTGTTCTAGCGGTCGTTAGAGATTGGCGGGAGCATGGGACGGATGACGGATGGTCTGGACAGGGTAGCGGCGCGAGCGGCGGGGATGGATCCGGACCGGCTGGCAGCGCTGGTGGACATGCTCGACCGGACCTATATCGCATCGGGCAAGCTGCCGCACATGCAGTTTTTGCTGTCGCGCGATGCGCAGCCGCTTCTTTCGGTGACGCGTGGCGCCGCCCGTGCAAACGGAGCCAGGCTGGAGAGGGACGCTCTCTACCGCATCGCGTCCATGACCAAGCCGGTCACCTCGGTCGCCTTCATGATGCTGGTGGATGAGGGGCGGGTCGCGCTCGATACACCGGTCGCCGACATCGTCCCCGAATTTGCGGAGCTGCGGGTCGGGCGGGCCAACCGCGCGCGGCCCGGCCGGCCCATGGCGATGATCGACCTGCTGCGCCATACGTCGGGCCTGACCTACGGCTTGCAACGCCAGACCCCGATCGACGCTCGCTATCGCAGGCTGGGCCTGGACGAGTTCCAGCAGAAGCGCACGTCGGACCAGTTCATCGCCGACCTGGCGACGCTGCCCCTGGAATTCTCACCAGGAGACAGATGGACCTATTCGGTATCGACCGACGTGCTGGGCGTGGTCGTAGAGCGGCTGAGCGGCCTCGACCTGGAAAGCTTTTTTCGCCGGCGTATCTTCGATCCGCTGGCTATGGCAGACACCAGCTTTCTTCTGCCTGAGGACAAGGCGCATCGGATGACCGACGCCTGGCGGCTGGCTGAGGGCGGTGGCCGGGCGATTGCCGATCATGGTGCGCGCAGCGGCTGGCGACGGCAGCGCTTCCTGTCGGGCGGAGGCGGCCTGGTGTCGTGCGCGGCCGACTATCACCGGTTCGCGCGCATGTTGCTGGGGGAGGGGGAACTGGATGGTAGGCGGCTGTTGAAGCCGGAGACGGTGGCGCTGATGCACGCCAATCATCTTCCCGGTGGCGGCGACCTTGCCAGCCTCTCGAGCGGAATGTTCAGCGAGGCGGACTATCAGGGCGTGGGCTTTGGCCTTGGCTTCGCCATGAACCTCGCCAGCGGTACCTATTATTGGGGCGGGGTGTTCTCGACCTATTTCTGGATCGATCCCGTCGAACGGCTGATCGGAATTTTCATGACGCAATTGCTGCCGTCGAGCGCCTATCCCGTGCGGGCGCAACTGCGACAAGGGGTGGCTGACGCCATTACCGAAAGGCGAGGGGTCTGACAGCGGCAGGACGGTCGTCCAGTTCTTCTTGTTGCACCGCAAAAATGGCGATGGCGCGGGGCTGGAGCCTGTGCCATCATCCATGGTGACTCAGCAGGGGACCGCCGCGCCATGAACCTCAAGGGCCAGACCAAGCTTCCCAAACCCGCGCCGCGTCAGGTCGATCCGCATGTGCTGGCGCATGAGATTGTCGAGCGGCTGACCTATCGCATCGGCAAGAATGCCACGGCCGCCAAGCCGCACGACTGGCTGCACGCCGTGATCCTTGCGATCCGCGACCGGGTGATCGACGCCTGGATCGATTCCACGCAGAAAACTTATGAAGAACAGGGGCGACGGGTCTATTATCTGAGCCTCGAATTCCTGATCGGTCGGCTGATGCGCGACGCGGCGTCCAATATGGAAATGCTGGACGATCTTCAGGCCGCGCTTGATTCCCTGGGGGTGGACATCGACCTGATCGCCGCACTGGAGCCGGATGCGGCGCTGGGCAACGGTGGCCTGGGGCGGCTGGCAGCCTGCTTCATGGAAAGCATGGCGACAGTGGACGTGCCGGCCTATGGCTATGGTATCCGCTATGTGAACGGCATGTTCCGGCAGGAGATCAGTGACGGCTGGCAGGTCGAACTGCCCGAAAACTGGCTGGCGCACGGCAACCCGTGGGAGTTCGAGCGGCGCGAGGCGAGTTACGAGGTCGGCTTCGGCGGAAGGGTCGATCCGGCCGAGGATGAGGATGCCGGCCCGCACCAGATGCACTGGAAGCCGAGCGAGCGGGTGATCGCGACGCCTTATGACACGCCGATCGCCGGCTGGCGCGGGAAGAGGGTCAACACGCTGCGCCTGTGGGAAGCGCAGCCGATCGATCCGATCCTGCTCGACAAGTTCAATGCCGGCGATCATCTGGGGGCGTTGTCCGAAAGCAACCGGGCCGAGGCACTGACGCGCGTCCTCTATCCCGCCGACAGTTCGCCAGCTGGGCAGGAATTGCGGCTGCGTCAGGAATATTTCTTCTCCTCCGCATCGTTGCAGGACATCGTTCGGCGGCATATCCAATATTTCGGCAGCATCCAGACCCTGCCCGACAAGGCGGCGATCCAGCTCAACGACACCCACCCGGCGGTAGCAGTCGCGGAACTGATGCGGATGCTGCTCGACGACCATGGGCTGGATTTCGACGAGGCTTGGGACATAACCCGGCGCACGTTCAGCTACACCAATCACACATTGTTGCCAGAAGCGCTCGAAAGCTGGCCGGTGCCGCTGTTCGAACGGCTGCTGCCCCGGCACATGCAGATCGTCTATGCCGTGAACAGCCGGTTGCTGGCGGAGGCGCGGCGGTCGGGCCAGTTCGACGATGGTGCGATCGGCGCCATATCCTTGATTGACGAGCATGGTGGCCGTCGCGTTCGCATGGGCAATCTGGCCTTTGCGGGGTCGCACAGCGTCAATGGCGTGTCGGCGCTGCATACCGACCTGATGAAAGTCACGGTCTTTGCCGACCTGCACAAACTCTATCCGGCGCGGATCAACAACAAGACCAATGGTGTGACCTTCCGCCGCTGGCTCATGCAGTGCAACCATGGGCTGTTCATGCTTGTCCGCGAGGCGATCGGCGACCGGTTCATGGATGATCCCGAAGCACTGCGCGATCTTGACGCCTTCGCCGACGACAAGGGCTTTCAGGAAAAATTCTTAGCGGTAAAGCGCGCCAACAAGGCGGCCCTGTCCGACCTGTTGCGCAAGCGCGTAAATGCCCGCATCGATCCGGCCGCGCTGTTCGACATCCAGATCAAGCGTATCCATGAATATAAGCGCCAACTCCTCAACATCGTGGAGGCGGTGTCGCTCTACGACCAGATCCGGTCACATCCGGAAAAGGACTGGGTGCCACGCGTCAAGCTGTTCGGCGGCAAGGCGGCGTCAAGCTACCATAATGCCAAGCTGATCATCAAACTGGCCAATGACGTGGCCCGCGCGGTCAATTATGATCCAGCGGTCCAGGGGCTGCTGAAGGTCCAGTTCGTGCCCAACTACAATGTCTCCATGGCGGAGATGATGATCCCCGCCGCCGACCTGTCCGAACAGATTTCGACCGCCGGCATGGAAGCCTCCGGTACGGGCAACATGAAATTCGCGGTGAATGGCGCCCTGACGATCGGCACGCTGGACGGTGCGAATGTCGAAATGCGCGATCATGTCGGCGCGGAAAATATCGTCATTTTCGGCCTGACCGCTCAGGAAGTGAACGACCGGCGCGCCCAGGGCTATGTTCCGCGCGAGGTGATCGGGCAGAGCCGTGAACTTTGCCAGGCGCTGGACGCGATCGCCAGCGGGGTGTTCTCGCCCGACGACCCGGACCGTTACAAGGCGCTGATCCAAGGCATTTACGACCATGACTGGTTCATGGTCGCGGCCGATTTCGACAGCTATTCCGCCGCCCAGCGCGATGTCGACCGGCTTTGGACGGACCAGGGGCTCTGGGCGAAGAAGGCAATTCACAATGTCGCGCGTATGGGCTGGTTCTCGTCGGACCGCACCATCCGCGAATATGCCGCCGACATCTGGAAGATCGACGCATGACGGAGGCGCGGACGCGGGTGTGCTGACGCAGGAGCAGATTGACCGATTGATCCACGGCCGCGAGGACGACCCCTTTGCTACGCTGGGCGTTCATCCGGCACAAAAGGGCTTCACGGCGTGCGTCCTGTTGCCGCAAGCAGTCCGAGTCACCGCGCAGACTTTGGCGGGAAAGGCAGTCGGCGCGTTGGAGCGCATCCATCCCGACGGGCTTTTCTTCGGCAGGGTATCAGTGCGCAAGCGCCAGCCGTTGCGCTATGTCGCCCACTATGACGATGGCGGCGACTATGCGCTGATCGATCCCTATGGTTTTGGCCCGGTGCTGGGTCCGATGGACGATCATTATTTCGCCGAAGGATCGCACGGCCGGCTGTTTGACAAGCTGGGGGCCCATGTGATCGCGCATGAAGGCGCTACGGGCACGCATTTCGCGGTGTGGGCGCCCAATGCGAAGCGGGTGTCTGTCGTGGGCGACTTCAACCGCTGGGATGGTCGCCGTGGCCTGATGCGGCGTCGCGCGGATGCGGGCGTCTGGGAAATCTTCCTGCCTGACGTCGGGCCGGGCAGCGCGTATAAATATGAGATCATCGGCGCCGATGGCGTCATGCTGCCGCTCAAGTCCGATCCTTTCGCCTTCAAGTCGGAGTTACGCCCATCGACCGCGTCGATCGTCGCAGCGCCGCTGGATCATGTGTGGGGCGATGACGATCATGGCGATCATTGGCGCAAGGCTGACCCGCGCCGGGAACCGATTTCGATCTACGAAGTCCATGCAGGTTCCTGGCAACGCGACGAGCAGGGCGAATTCCTCAGCTGGGACGAACTGGCGAAGCGTCTGATCCCCTATGTCGTCGGCATGGGCTTCACCCACATCGAGTTCCTGCCGATCAGCGAATATCCCTATGATCCGAGCTGGGGTTATCAGACGCTGGGCCTCTACGCTCCGACGGCGCGCTTCGGTGATCCCGCCGGCTTCGCTCGCTTCGTGGACGGGGCCCATCGGGCGGGTGTGGGCGTCCTGCTCGACTGGGTGCCGGCGCATTTCCCGACCGACGAACATGGCCTCGCCAATTTCGACGGCACCGCGCTCTATGAACATGCCGATCCACGCAAGGGATTCCACCCCGACTGGAATACCGCCATTTACAATTTCGGCCGGCGCGAAGTGGCGCAGTTCCTGATCAACAACGCCCTGTTCTGGGCGGAGCGCTATCATGTCGATGGCCTGCGCGTAGATGCGGTCGCCTCGATGCTGTATCTCGACTATTCGCGCAAGGCCGGGGAGTGGGTGCCCAACGACCATGGCGGGCGCGAGAATGTGGAGGCCGTCGCCTTCCTCCAGCAGATGAACAAGGCGCTTTACGGCACCCATGCCGGCGTGATGACCATTGCGGAGGAATCGACCAGTTGGCCCGGCGTCTCGAAACCGGTTCACGGTGGCGGACTGGGCTTCGGTTTCAAATGGAATATGGGCTTCATGCACGATACGTTGCGCTATCTGGAGCGCGACCCGGTGCATCGCGCGCATCATCATGACGACATCACCTTCGGCCTCATGTATGCGTTCAGCGAGAATTTCGTGCTGGCGCTCAGCCATGACGAAGTCGTGCACGGCAAGGCTTCGCTGCTGCACAAGATGGCGGGCGACGACTGGCAGAAATTTGCGACTTTGCGCGCCTATTATGGCCTGATGTGGGGCTATCCGGGCAAGAAGCTTCTATTCATGGGGCAGGAATTCGCTCAGCGGGCTGAGTGGAACGAGGCTGCGGCGCTCGACTGGCACTTGCTGGACCATGCGCCGCATCGGGGGGTGCAGCAGTTGCTGGGCGATCTCAACCGCCTGTACCGTAGCCGGGCCGCTCTGCACGCGCGCGATTGCGAAGCGGAAGGGTTCGAATGGGTGCTGGTAGACGCGGCGGCGGATTCGGTGTTCGCCTGGGTGCGTCGCGCGCCGGGCGCCATGCCAATCGTCGTCATCAGCCATTTCACCCCTGTGATGCGGCACGCCTATCGGATGCGGCTGCCATCGGGGGGACGCTGGCGAGAGATATTGAACAGTGATGCAGCCGACTATGGCGGCAGCGGCGCTGGCAATATGGGGGCGGTCAGGGCCGACGAGGAAGGCTGGGCGAACATCACCATCCCGCCCTTCGCAACCTTGATGCTGGAACTGGATTATTGAACACCGACGGGCGCGTGCAGGCGACGAGCGGGCAGATAAGGAGAGGCCCAATGCAGACAAAATATCAGCCGATCGCACGCGACGCCATGGCCTATGTTCTGGCCGGGGGGCGCGGCAGTCGGCTGGCTGAACTGACGGACAGGCGCGCCAAGCCGGCCGTCCATTTCGGCGGCAAGGCGCGGATCATCGACTTCGCCCTGTCCAATGCGCTCAACAGCGGCATTCGCCGCATCGGCGTGGCGACCCAATATAAGGCGCATTCGCTGATCCGGCATCTGCAACGTGGCTGGAATTTCCTGCGGCCCGAGCGCAACGAGAGTTTCGATATATTGCCGGCCAGCCAGCGCATTTCCGAAAGCCAGTGGTATGAGGGCACGGCGGACGCCGTGTTCCAGAATATCGACATCATCGAAAGCTACGCGCCCGAATATATGGTCATCCTGGCGGGCGACCATGTCTACAAGATGGACTATGAACTGATGCTCCAGCAGCATGTCGATAGTGGCGCGGACGTCACCGTCGGCTGCCTGGAGGTGCCCCGCAAGGAGGCGAGCGGCTTCGGCGTCATGCATGTCGATGAAAATGACATCATCACCGACTTTGTCGAAAAGCCGAAAAATCCGCCCGCCATTCCGGGCCAGCCCGACATGGCGCTCGCGTCGATGGGCATTTATGTCTTTCGCACCCGCTTCCTGATCGCGCAGCTTTTGCGCGATGCCGACGAGAAGGACAGCAAGCGCGATTTTGGCGGCGACATCATCCCCTACATCGTCAAGCACGGGAAAGCCGTGGCGCACCGCTTTTCCAGCAGCTGCGTGCGTGCGGAAAGCGAACTGGTCCCCTATTGGCGCGACGTCGGGACGATCGACGCATATTGGCAGGCCAATATCGACTTGACCGACGTCGTCCCCTCGCTCGACCTCTATGACCGCAGCTGGCCGCTATGGACCTATTCGGAGGTCACGCCGCCCGCCAAGTTCGTGCATAATGAGGATGGCCGGCGCGGTTCTGCGACCTCTTCACTGGTCGCGGGCGGCTGCATCGTCTCCGGCTCCTCCCTGCACCGCAGCCTGCTCTTTTCCGGCGTGCGGACGCACAGCTTTTCGTCCGTCACCGAAAGCATCATCATGCCCGACTGCGAGATCGGTCGCGGCGCGCGGCTGCACAAATGCGTCGTCGACTCCGGCATCGTTATTCCCCCAGGCCTCATCATCGGCGAACATCCTGAGCATGATTCGCAGCGTTTTCGCCGTACCGACAATGGCGTCTGCCTGGTGACGCAGCCAATGATCGACCGGCTGGTCGGCTGACAGGGGACGACATCGTGTCGATGAAACTGCTGTCGGTCGCGTCCGAAATCTATCCGCTCATCAAGACTGGCGGGCTTGCCGATGTCGTTGGCGCGTTGCCCGGCGCGTTGGAGGCGGAGGGTGTCGTCACCCGGACGCTGGTTCCTGGCTATCCCTCTGTCATCGCCCGGCTTGGCAAGGCGAAGGTGGTGCGTCGCTATGATGCGCTGTTCGGCGCGCCAGCGACGGTCCTTGCCGCCAGCGTCGGCGGTCTGGACCTGCTGGTGCTGGACGCGCCTTCCTTCTTCGCGCGGGAGGGCGGGCCCTATGGTGACCATGGCGGCAATGACTGGACCGACAATTGGCGCCGCTTCGCCGCCCTGTCGCGAGTCGGGGCGGACATTGCCGAAGGCGCGCTCAAGGGGTGGCGGCCGGACATCGTGCATGTGCATGACTGGCAGGCGGCGATGACCGCAGCCTATATGCGCTTCGGCGCGGCCCATGCGGTGCCCAAGATCGTGACGATCCACAACTTGGCATTTCAGGGGCGGTTCGGGGCGGATGTCTTCGCCGGCCTGGGCCTGCCGCCCGAAGCCTGGGGCGTCGATGGAGTCGAATATTATGGCGGCATTGGCTATCTGAAGGCAGGGCTGGTGTCTGCCGAGGCGATCACGACCGTCAGCCCCACCTATGCGCAGGAAATCCGGTCCCCGGTTCATGGCATGGGGCTGGACGGCCTGATCAATGGGCGGGTCGACCGGCTGCATGGCATATTGAACGGGGTCGATACCGACATCTGGAACCCCGCTGACGATCCCTTGATCGCCAGGAGTTATGGCGCTCGGGCGTTGTCTGCCCGAGCCGTGAACCGCCGCGCGCTCGAAAATCGTTTCGGACTGGAGCAGGATGGCGCGCCGCTATTCATCATCGTCAGCCGCCTGACCTGGCAGAAGGGAATGGACCTGATGATCGGCGCGATCGACCATCTGATCGGGTTGGGCGGCAAGCTGGCGCTTCTTGGATCGGGCGACCATCCGCTGGAAGGCGCCTTCCTGGGCGCCGCCGACCGATATCGCGGGCGGGTGGGCGTGCAGATCGGCTATGACGAGCCGCTGTCCCACCTGATGCAGGCGGGCGGCGACGCCATCCTTATCCCTTCGCGCTTCGAACCCTGCGGCCTCACCCAGTTATACGGGTTGCGCTATGGCTGCCTGCCGGTCGTGGCGCGCGTTGGTGGCCTTGCTGATACGGTGATCGACGCCAATGAAGCGGCGGTGAGCGCAGGCGCGGCCACGGGCGTCATGTTCGCGCCGTCAGATCCGCTGGCGCTCCATGGCGCGATCGCGCGGACAATCGAACTGCACCGCGACAAGCCCGTTTGGCAGGCGATGCAGCGCGCCGCGATGCGCAGCGACGTGTCCTGGCGGCATAGCGCAACGCGTTATGCCGCGCTCTACCGGATGCTGCTGGCGGAAGCGGTGTGACCGTGCGGCCGGGCGCGCCTCAGCTGTCATCGGCAGGCGCACGCTTTGCCGTCTGGTCGCCCGATGCGTCGCAGCTCTGGCTCTGCCTGTTCGATCGCGAAGATCGGGAAGTCAGGCTGCCGATGGTTCGCCAAGGCGACGGTCTGTGGCGTATCGATGCACCGGGGGTTGGCGCGGGCGCCCGCTATGGCCTTCGTGCAGATGGCCCTTATGATCCCAATGCGGGCTTCTGGTTCGATCCAGACAAACTGCTACTCGATCCTTATGCGACCGCTATAGACCGCGCGTTCGTCTATGATCCGGCGCTCGCCGCGCCGCGCGGGCAGGGCAGGGACACCGCGCCGCTAATGTCGAAGGGCGTGCTGGAGTCGCCTTTACCACGACTGGCGAGACAACCGCCGCGTTTCACCCCGGGTGGGCTGATCTACGAACTCCATGTGCGCGGTTTCACCATGCTGCAGCCCGACGTGCCGGAGGAACAGCGCGGAACCATTGCCGCACTCGCCGATCCCGCGGTCATCGCGCACCTCAAGGCGCTGCGTGTCTCCGCCGTGGAACTGATGCCGATCAACGCCTGGATCGACGAGCGCCATCTGGGCCCGCTCGGCCTCACCAACTATTGGGGCTATAATCCGGTCAGCTGGTTCGCGATCGACCCGCGCCTGGCGCCGGGCGGCCTTGCCGACTTGCGGGCTACGGTGACGGCGCTGCATCAGGCGGGGATCGGCGTAATCATCGACATGGTCTATAATCACGACGGCGAAAGCGACATCTCCGGGCCGACGCTTTCATTGCGTGGGCTCGATGCACGCGGCTATTTCCGGCACGAGCCGGACGGTCGGCTGATCAACGACACCGGTACAGGTAACAGCATCGCCTGCAATGCGCCGCTCGTCCGTGCGCTGATCCTGGACTCGCTGCGCCATTTCGTGACCGAGGCCGGGGTGGATGGTTTCCGTTTCGATCTGGGGCCGGCGCTGGGCCGGCTGCCGGACGGTTTCGATCCCCGCGCGCCGCTGCTGGAGGACATGCGCGCCGATCCGGTGCTGGCCGACCGGGTGATGATCGCCGAACCATGGGATATCGGGCCGGGCGGCTATCAACTTGGCCGCTTTGGCGAAGGGTGGCTGGAGTGGAACGATCGCTATCGGGACGACGTGCGCCGCTTCTGGCGCGGGGATGCGTCGACGCTTGGCGCGCTGGCAACGCGACTGGCGGGATCATCGGATATTTTCAGGGAGGGCGAGACGCGCAGCGTGAACTTCCTCGCTGCGCATGACGGCTTCACCCTGGCGGACATGGTGGCTTATGCACATCGCCATAACGAAGCCAATGGCGAGCAGAATCGCGATGGTCATGGCGAGAATTTCAGCTGGAACAATGGAGTCGAGGGACCGAGCGAGGATGCCGCCGTGCAACTGGCGCGGCGGTGCGACATAAAGGCGCTGCTTGCCACGCTCTTCTGTTCCCGCGGGACGATCATGCTGACGGCGGGCGATGAATTCGGTCGCAGCCAGCAGGGGAACAATAATGCCTATGCCCAGGACAATGCGATCAGCTGGGTCGACTGGACCGGACGGGACACCGACCTGGAGGCCCATGCCTTCGCCCTTGCGGCGTTGCGCGGGTCCAGTCCGGAATTGCACGGGACGGCGCAACTCGCTGACGGAGACGTGGAGTGGCTGGACGAACGGGGACATGCGATGACCGTCGGCCAGTGGGAAGACCCGCAGCGCCGCCGGATCGCGCTGCGCCACCGGTCGAGCGGCTTTGCCGTCTGCATCAACGGAAGCGGCGAGGAATGCCGGTTCCTGTTGCCCGAAGGAGAGATGCTGGTTCCGCCCCGCGCCGTGGCCATCAGTCCACCGGCACGCTGAACAGGTCCGGCCGGCGCAGACGGAGCGCCATAAGCAGGATGGCGAGCTTGCCATCCGTCAGTTCCCGGCGCACCATCATGGTCCAGAGCGTGTCAAGAGAAGGTTCATGGACGGTGATATTCTCCTGCTCGTCGGGAAGACCACCGCCCGTTTCGATGCGGTCCTGCGCTCGGTACGCCGCCAGAAAATAGTCGATCCTCTCGGTAACGACGCTGGGTATGCTCCAGATCTGACCGACATGAACGAGATCGCCCAGGCGCACGCCCGCTTCCTCCATCGCTTCGCGGCGCGCGCATCGTTCCGCTTCCTCGTCGATCAGGCCGGCGATGGCCTCCATCATGTCGGGCAGGCCGGCCAAGGTCACGGGTGCGCGCGGCATGGAAACGGTCAGGGCGACACGCCGCTCCGGATCATAGGGCAGTACTGCGATGGCGGGACGCATTTCGACGACATGACGCTCGAACTCGTCGCCGCTTTCGGCGCGAACATGGGCCATGCGCAGGTTCAGCCAGTCTTCGTAGATCAGCCGTGTCGACAGGATTTTCGTCATGGGTTCTCCGGTTGCGGATGCGCCAGGCAAGTGGTCCGATTCTGACATTCGATAGCATTCGAAGCCAAGTTGCATTCGAATGCCAGACTCTTTCAGGGCCATTAGAAATTATGAATTCTAATGGATTTTACGATTTAGACATTTGCAGACCCATCCCAGGCGCCAAGGCGACGCAAATGTCAATCAATCCACCAGGACAGCAAGGGCCAAGGCCACGCGGTGAGCGATCACTACCAGGCCATTGTCCATGCCCTACCCAATCTGGCTAGTGCATGGCTGTTGGGACCATGTGCGATGATCCTTGGGATTAGGGGGGCTGTTGTCTGACCGGGCAGGATTGGACCAAGGCTTGCTTTTCCTGACCCGACCCGGGATTTCGAGGGCGAAATGCTGGAGCCCTGGAGGCGCGAGCAGGGGGATAAGCGGAAAATCCTGCGAAATAAGGCGTGCCTGTTCGATCTTGGGCAGCGGCACTGGCAGGGAGGCGTCTCCTTTAAGCAGTCGCCATACTCCGCTTGAGCGATGCGGTAACTCATCTGCCCAAATCGCTTCTCCCCGAACCTCGCCTACTGTGTCGCTGAGACGGAAAGCGTCGAGGGGCAAGGAGCACCGAGATGAAGATTGTGCTGTTGGCGGGCGGACTGGGATCGCGTCTCGCGGAAGAGACAGTTCGCGTCCCCAAACCCATGGTCGAGGTCGGCGGCAAGCCGATCATCCTCCATGTCATGGACATCTACGCACGTCATGGTTTTACCGACTTCGTCGTCGCGTGCGGTTACAAAATGATGCTGATGAAGAAGTTCTTCCACGACCTTCATTTCATGAACAATGACTTCACCATCAAGGTCGGAAACGGCCAGATCGCATTGCGACAATGCCGGTCGGTGGACTGGAACATATCAGTGGTGGATACAGGCGAACTGACCATGACCGGCGGTCGCCTGCTGCGCCTGCGCGAATGGCTGGAAAACGACACGTTCATGGTGACCTATTCCGATGGCGTGGGCGATGTCGATATCGGCAAGCTGCTGGAGTTTCACAAATCCCATGGCGGGTTGGCGACGGTGACCGCGGTTCAGCCGCCGGCGCGGTTCGGCAATCTGGAACTGGATGGTCCGCGCGTCGTAGAGTTCACCGAGAAGGTCCGCAAGCATGAAACCTGGATCAACGGCGGCTTCTTCATCTTCGAACCTGGCGTACTCGACTATCTGAGCGGCGATGAGGAACCGCTGGAGCAGGCGCCGCTGGCGCGGCTCGCGGCCGATGGCGAACTTTTCGCCTACAAACATACCGGCTTCTGGCATCCGATGGATACCGTCCGGGACCGCGATCACCTCAATCAGCTTTGTGCGGCCGCTTCGCCGCCGTGGCTCCCCAATGTGCAGCGGCCCGTCGCTTCCGCGTTTGAAAGGGTAAGCGCTGATGCCTGATCAGCGGTTCGACGAAGAGCGGCTGAGCCGTGCGCTCGCCGGTCGCAAGATTCTCTTGACCGGACATACCGGATTCAAGGGCGGCTGGCTTGCGTTGTGGCTCCGGCGGCTGGGCGCCGACACTACCGCGGTCGCACTACCCCCGTGCGACCGCGGACCCAGCTTGTTCAACGCCATCGGTGTCGATGGCCTGGTCGACCATCGCTTGTGCGACATACGCGATGAGGCGGCCTTCCTGCGCACGGTTGAGGACGTCAATCCCGATCTGGTAATCCATATGGCGGCGCAGGCGCTGGTCCGTCCTTCCTATGTGTCGCCGATCGAGACGTTCCAGACCAATGTCGTGGGCACGGCGGTTGTGCTGGATGCGGCAAGGCGTTTCCGATCGCTCAAGGGCGTCATCGTTGTGACGAGCGACAAATGTTACGAAAATCAGGGCTGGCACTGGGGATATCGCGAAACCGACCGGCTGGGCGGCGCCGATCCCTATAGCGCATCCAAGGGCTGTACCGAACTGGTGGTCGAAGCCTATCGCCATTCCTTTTTCCGCGAGTCTGACAGTCCCGTGCTGGCATCGGTCCGTGCGGGGAACGTCTTTGGCGGCGGCGACTGGAGCGTGGACCGGCTGGTGCCCGACATCATCCGCGCGGTTGAGGCGGGCAAGCCCGTCCAGATACGCAATCCCGCCAGCGTGCGTCCCTGGCAGCACGTACTTGAACCGCTGGCCGGCTATCTGATGCTGGCGGCCCGGATGGCCGACGGGGACCGCAGCGTAGAGGGCGCCTGGAATTTCGGGCCTGATGCCGAAGCGACCGTCGATGTGGCTACGCTTGCGGCGCTGGTCGAAACTGCGTGGGGCAAGGGCGCGCCGACCTTCATGTTCGGTGATCCGGGGCAGTCGCCCCCCGAAGCGGCGATCCTGCGCCTCGACAGCAGCAAGGCGCGCGAGAGGCTGGGCTGGCGGCCCCATCTGGCGCTCGCCGACGCTGTCGCGCTGACGGTGGAGTGGTATCGCGCTGCACTGGCGGGCCAGGCTGATCTTCGTCTGCTGAGCGAGCGGCAGATCGCCCGCTACGCGCTAGGCGTGCGTCCGGCGACGCCGCCGCAATTTGATCCGGTTTTTCGGGAGGCAGTCGCATGAGGGTGAATTACGGTCAGAGCGTTCATGGGGAAGAGGAGATCGATGCCGTCGTCTCCGTGCTGCGCGGTTCCACGCAGATGGGCGCGAATGTGCGCGACATGGAAGCACGCGTCGCCGCGCTGTTCGCCAAGCGACATGGGATCATGGTCAATTCCGGATCGTCGGCCAACTATCTTGCGGTCGAACTGCTTCGACTTCCGGCTGGCAGCGAGGTCATCACGCCCGCACTGACCTTTGCCACGACGGTGGCTCCGATCGTGCGTCATGGCCTGGTCCCGGCCTTCGTCGACGTGCGTGAGGGCACATATAATATCGACGAAGATCTGCTGGAGTCGATGATCACGTCGCGCACGCGGGCGATGATGATTCCTTCGCTGATCGGTAACCTGCCCGACTGGGACCGGCTGCGCGAAATCGCCGAATGGCATAATCTGATCCTGATCGAGGACAGCGCGGACACGCTGGGAGCGACTTTGCGTGGGACGCCCACCGGTGCGCGATCGCACATCAGCACGACCAGCTTCTATGGTTCGCATGTCATCAACGCGGCCGGCAATGGCGGCATGTTGTGCGTGAATGACGAGGCGTGGGACCGTCGCGGCCTGCTGCTGCGGTCTTGGGGTCGATCTTCGTCGATCTTCGTCGATTCCGAAGCGATCGAGCGCCGTTTCGACGTGACGCTGGGCGACATACCCTATGATGCCAAATTCCTGTTCGAGGAACTGGGCTATAATATGGAGCCGTCGGAAATGGGGGCGGCCTTCGGGCTGGTCCAGTTGAACAAGCTGGACAATAATATTGCCCTTCGCGAACATAACTTCGCCCGGCATCTGGCCTTCTTCTCGCAATATGAGGACTGGTTCGTGTTGCCGCGCCAGTTGCCCGAAGCGCGGACGGGCTGGCTCGCCTTTCCGCTTACCGTGCGTCCGAACGCGCCGTTCGACCGACGCGCGTTGCAGATCTGGTTCGAACAGGCCGACATTCAGACGCGCGTTGTCTTCACCGGTAACATCCTGCGGCAGCCGGCCATGGCGCAGATCAAGACGCATGTCACCGATGGAGGCTATCCCGTCGCCGACGCGGTCACGCGCGGGGGCATATTGCTGGCCTGCCACCACGGTCTGAGCGAGCCGCAGATCGACCATATCCACGAGACTTTTCGCAGCTTCGCCGAACGTCACGCCGCGCCTGCATGGAACGCGGCCTAACCCATCATCTAGCGGGAGGAATTTTCATGGACCGTCTTCAGCATTGTCGCGCCTGCCTGGCGCCCAGCCCCTATCTCTTCTTGCCGATGGGCCAGCATCCGCCGGCCAATATGTTCGTCCGGCCCGAGGAGCATGGCGAAATGCAGCCGGCTTTCGCGCTCAATACCGAAGTCTGCCTGAACTGCGGCCTGATCGAGATTGCCGACCAGATCCCGGCCGACTTCTTCCGCCATTATCTCTATGTCCCGTCGAGCGCGACGACGATGCATCACCATTTCGACAAGCTGGCCGACATATTGGGCACGGCTGCCGACGGCGGGCTGGTTGTCGACATTGGCTGCAATGACGGCCTGCTGCTGGCGGCCTGCAACGCGCGTGGTCAGCAGACTCTGGGCATCGATCCGGCGGCAAACCTGGCGGATATCGCCGAGGAGCGCGGGGTGAAGGTGCATGTCGCCTATTTCGATCCCGACACTGCACTGGAAGTGCGCGACGCGCATGGCCCCGCCAAGGTGATCGTCACGACCAACACGTTCAACCATATTGGCGACCTGCATCGCTTCATGGAGGGCGTCACCCGGCTGCTGGCGGACGACGGCCACTTCATCGTGGAAGTGCCATGGGCGAAGGAACTGCTGGAGCGCAACGAGTTCGACACCGTCTATCAGGAACATGTGTCCGAATTCAGCCTGCTGTCCCTGCAGAAGCTGGGCGCCTTCTTTGATCTGGACGTGGTTGATGTGCATCGTATGCCCGTTCATGGCGGTTCGATGCGGGTCTTCTTCCGTCGGAACGGGCTGGCCGTGCCGAGCGAGGAAGTCCATGCCATGTTGCGCGAGGAGCGGGAGGCCGGGATGCTGGAGCCGGAAACCTACCAGCATTTCGCCGCGCGGATCGAGGCGATCCGGGTCCAGTTGCTCGACATGCTGAGTGAACTGAAGGCGGAAGGGAAGAAAATCGCGGGCTATGGCGCGCCGGCCAAGGGCAATACGCTGCTCAACTATTTCGGCATCGGGCCGGACGATCTGGATTTCCTGGTCGACCGCAACCCGCTGAAACAGGGCCTCTATTCGCCGGGCATGAAGATTCCGGTCCGCTCCCCCGACGCCATCGAGTCTGAAAATCCCGACATATTGATGGTGCTGGCCTGGAATTTCTTCGACGAGATCCGCGAGCAGCAGGCCGACTTTGTGGCGCGTGGCGGCAGGTTCCTGGTTCCGTTGCCCCAGCCCATGCTGGTCAACTGATCGTCCGGACCGAATCATGGCGCAACGCGTGCTCGTGACTGGAGGTGGGGGCTTTATCGGCTCCCATCTGGCGGCCGGGCATCTGGCGGCGGGCGACGAGGTACATATTCTCGTCCGCCCGCAGCACCAGTTGCGTTCGGACCGGCTCAGCCGTGCCATCGTCCATCGCGTCGCGTTGGCCGACGGAGGCGCGGTCGAGAGCTGCCTGCAATCGGTGCAGCCGACTTTGCTCTATCATCTGGGCACGGGCACCGGTCGCGGCGCACAACTGCCCGCACCCGAGGAATGGCCGGGGCTGGCGGATGATCTCATCAATCTGCTGGCGCTTCTGTCGGCTGCGTCCAGGGTCGATACGCTTCGCGTCTTCGTCCGCACCGGTTCGATCGCTGAATATGGCAATGCCGCCGAGTATCCGGATGAGGATGCGCGCGAAGAGCCGCTGGCTCCTTACACGCTGGCTTTGACGGCAGGCGCCCATTACGCGGCCGCGCTACGGTCGCAACTGCATTTCCCAGTGCTGACCGCAAGGCTGGGGCTGACCTATGG
Source organism: Sphingobium sp. TCM1 (assembly GCF_001650725.1). Classification (GTDB taxonomy): domain Bacteria; phylum Pseudomonadota; class Alphaproteobacteria; order Sphingomonadales; family Sphingomonadaceae; genus Sphingobium. Next base: position 78,921 of record NZ_LXVX01000008.1, read on the forward strand.
CGTCGGGCAATCGGAGGATTTCCTGTTGCCCTGGCTGATCCGACGTTGCCTGAACGGACAGGTAAGCGAGGTCCGTTCGCCGGACGCCCTGCGCGACATGCTGGCCGTGGCGGATTGCGTTGCCGGGCTTCGCGCGCTTGCGAGCAGCGACCTGCCCGGAGGGACGATCATCAATCTTTGCAGCGGCCAGTTATTGAGCGTGCGAACTATCGCGGAAACAGTGCTCGCCGCCACATCCGCGCCGGCCGGCTCGGTCCGCTATGGAGTACAGGCGTCGCAGTCGTCCGCAGTAAACCGGGTCGGCGCCAATCCTGCCCGAGCAGCCGAACTGCTGGGCTGGACCGCCGCCATATCGTTCGAGGAGGGCGTGAGATGCATGGTCGAGCAGATGCGCGCGCAGGCGGCGGCATGAACGACAGGACGCTCGTCTCGGTGGTCGTTCCGGCCTTCAACGAGGAGGCGACCGTTGAACGCGCCTATCGCGAGATTGCCGGTCTGTTCGACACGCTGCCTGATTATGCGCTTGAGTTGGTCTTTACGGACAATCACTCGACCGACCAGACCTTTCCGAAGCTGAAGGCGATCGCGGCCGTCGATCCGCGCGTGCGCGTCGTGCGCTTCTCCCGTAACAACGGCTATCAGCGATCCCTGCTGGTCGGCTATCAGCGTGCGCGGGGAGCCTGCGCCATCCAGATCGACTGCGATCTTCAGGATCCGCCGCAGCTCATTCCGCACATGCTGGACATGTGGCGGCAGGGGCATCAGGTCGTCTACGGCGTTCGCCGGAAGTTGCCCGATGGCCCTGCGGTCGCAGCCCTGCGCCGGGGATTTTACGCGGGCCTCAATGCACTGAGTGAGGATGACCTGCCGGTCAATGCCGGTGAGTTCCGATTGGTCGATGCCTGCGTTCTCGCGGAACTGCGCAAGGTTAATGACGCAACCCCCTATCTGCGCGGGCTAATCAGCGCCATGGGCTTTTCCCAGGTCGGCTTTCCCTATGACCGGGAAGCCCGGCAGGCGGGCGAAAGCAAGTTTCCGCTCAGCAAGATGATCAGCCTGGCGCTCGATGGCCTCCTCAACCACTCGCTCATACCGCTTCGGATCGCGTCGATGACGGGATTGGCCGTCGGCGTCTGCACTTTCCTGTTGACCCTTTTCTACCTGACCGGGCGGCTGGTGTTCGGCCAGCAATGGCCGGCGGGCTTTGCGACGACGACGATGCTGATCCTGATGGGGGTCACGCTCAACGCCATGTTCCTCGGTATAATCGGCGAATATCTGGGTCGCATCTTCCTGCAGGTGAAGGGATCGACAACGCCGATCGTGGAGGCGGAACTCAACTCCGCCATCCCCTCCGCCGCCGTTGACGATGGCGTGTTTTGTCAGGACCGGCGGATGCAGGGCTGAAGGATGCCGGATCGATCGGATAGCGCGGGTCAGTTCGACAGGTAGAGGCGGACCACCTCGCCATCTTCGGTCTTCTTGAGCGACATCGTGATGGCCTGATACCCATTCTGCTGCGCAAACCGTTCGAGTGGGGCGTCTGTGCCTCTTTCGATGCCGGTCATGATCGCGGCAGGCGACTGGCTGGCCAGCAGCGCGGGGATGGTGTCGGCCGTCACGAAATAGGTGAAATATCGGCGATGATCCTCCCGGATCCAGGGCGTCGCGCGATAGACGAACGGCCCCAGCGCGAAATGCGGATAGATGGGCAGGCCACCTTCCAGTGCATGAAGAGGAGACAGGGTTGCGACCGGACCATCTGCCGATCGCGCGCGGATGATCGTGGCGATCTCGCGCCCGTCGCGCGCTACGCGCAGCCCGGTCCATCCCGCCGGCTTCACCAAGCCCGTCAGGGACGGCAGCAACAGCGGGGCGCCAGTGACGCCGGTCAGCAGCAGGATGGAGACAATGAGCGGCTGGGCGAGCCTGCGTCCCTCCCCATCGAACGCGCCGAACACCAGTCCGATGAGAACGGCCAGGAATGGCAGCGCCGGCGTGAAATATTGCGGAAAGGAGGGGCTTGGCACGAAAGCGAGCAACGTGCCGAGCGCGGCGATGGCCGCCACGAGCAGGACCGGCCAGCGCAACAGCGGCGATCGTCGGGAGATGGCGATGGCCGCGAACGACAGCAAGGTCACGATCATCAGCATGGAGACGCCCGACAGCCACAGCCGATGCGCCAGCAGCAGCTTGTCGCCAATGGCGATCACCTTGGGATCGGCTGGATCGGCGTGGGTCGCCCAGTAGCCGAGCTGGGGCCCGCGTTGGAAATCCAGGACGTGGACGATAAAGCCCTTCATGTCCTCCAGCGCGTAGATGATCGTCGGCAGCCCACCGATCAATCCGCCCGCCAGCATCGGCAGCGCGATCAGCCGCAGCCGCTGGGCCAGTGGGATGCACGGCGGCGCGAGCAGCGCCGCCAGCCCGAAGGGCAGCAGAAGCAGGGCATAATTGGCCTTGAACCCTGCCGCGATGGCCAGCAGGACGCCGCTGGCGAAGGCGAGTGCTGCCGATGCTGGAACGCGGTCCGTCGCTCGCAGGAAGAGGTAGAGACCGAACAGGGCGAAGGGCACCGGCATGAAATTGTTGGTGGCCGCCATGCCCGTCGCGTTGAGGAACATGGGGTTGAGAAGCACGAATGCGACCATCAGGCTACCTACCAGCAGGCTGCGGACATAATCGCGCGCTAAGAGCAGCAGCGCGGCGATCGTCGCGATCCAGCAGGCAAAGACGATGAGGCGGCCGATCAGCAGATAATGGGTGTCGCCCAGCAAGGCGAAGGCGCCGGAAAAGAGCAGGGCGATATTCGGAAGATGGCTGAAGCCCAGATCCTGATACAGCGAATATCGGTCCATCAATATGCCCGCGGACACATAGAATTGTTCGTCATGCTGTAGGGGATAGGTCATGATCCGCGCGAACAGGGCCAGCACGCACAGGGCGAGCGCGGCGATGGCGCCATGCACGGCATAGGCGCTGAGCTTGGTCAGCCGCCCTTGCTGGCGAAATGCGACGTTCGAGCCAATGTCCATCGTCGTCATATCTGGTCATCCTGACAGCTTCTGCCTTCTGAATAGCGCAGCCACCCCGGGGCGGGACGTGGGCAGGAGAGGTACCTCCACGGCACTCCTGATCATCGCGTGCCGGAATGCTAGACCCGATCACGCGTGCGGCCAGATCGGTCGCCGTTCGATCAGGGAGGCGATTTAGCCGTGCATTGCGCCAGTTCCTTCTTTTCGGTCGCTCCGGATCGCATCAGCGCGCGGGACGAGGCGCGTTTCTTCGGGCTCCTCAAGACCGCCAACAACACGTTCAAGCGGACCGAGTCATCGCGTCTTGCCGGGATCGATTCCGCTTTGGTGGAGATGATGTCTCGACATGGCAGCCGGATCGGCACGGCGCTGGACCTGGGCATTTCATCGGGGGTGACGACGCTGGAATTGCTCGACCGCCTGCGCACGGCGGGGCATGATGTGCAACTGACCGGCACCGATCGATCGGTGCGGGCACGGCTCGTCACTCTGCCTTTCGGGTGCAGGGCGCTGGTCGAACCGAACGGGCATGTTCTGCAATATGAAGTGCTCGGCCAGGCCGTTCGCCCATGGGAGCGTCGTCTCGATCGCTGGACTGGAATGCACATTGTCCGCAGGTTGGTCGAGGGCCGGTTGCGCGAGCCCGCCATTGCCCAGGCCGCCGCCGGGCAGGGCACGGAAGTCGCGCTCATCAGCCCGCGGCTTCGTCATGCCGATGCCTTCCAGTGGCTGGAGGATGATATCACTCAACGCAGTCCAGCGATGCTCGGTCGCTTCGACTTGGTACGCGCAGCAAACCTCCTCAACCTGCATTATTTCGAACCTGACGTCCTTCGGCGGGCCATCGGCAATGCGATCGCCTATCTCAGCGGTCCGGGGGCGTGGTTCCTGGTTGTCCGCACGCACGGCCTGGCCGACCACCAAGGGACGCTGTTCCGCATGAAGGAAAATGGCGCCCTGACGATCATGGACCGATATGGATCAGGATCGGAAGTCGAACATATCGTGTTGGATATGGCCGGTTGAAGGACAGGCCCGCCATTTCGCTGCCGTTACCTTACCGCATCGAGCCCCGCGAGCCACATTTCTTGGGCGTGGTTCAAGAACTGCTCGAAACTGGCCCAGCCGTTTCCATCCTGGTCTGTGCACGCCACGGGAAGAGGTTAAGGCGCTCGCGCGCGCAAGGCGATGGACCCGACGCGCGTCGAGAACCTCGTTTTCGATCGGCCACGCCGAGGAGGCGACCATAGCCGACTGCGCGATGGTTGGATGATGATCTGACCGTCGTAGATGAGATTGCCCGGCTGATGTATCCGTTCCGCTCCGGTTGCAATGGGCGAAACGGCTATATCCTCCGCGCCGGGAAAGGTGACGCGCTAATCTGTCGGAACGGGGCTCGGCGCATGGGCGGCGGGTGGCAGAAACGGATGTCCCAGAATAGCGCCAGACCCCAGTCGTGACTCACCTTTTTTCAGGACTTTTTGTTCCATCGTCTTGATGCTCAGAAACCGGCGCGGACGCCGACTTGGAGGCGCGCGCGTGAAAACTCCTCGAACGGATCGTTCGACGTCCGCCGTCCATAGTCGACGCCGGTGAAGAGCGAGAACCGCCGGTTGACCAGATATTCCACCTCGACGCCGGCGCTGGCCGTGCTCAACCGGTCGGCGCCAATTCCTCGATACTGGGTACGCGTCCATCCGGCACGGCCGATAAGCAGAAGATTATGGCGCACCTCTTGCTGGAGGGTCCAGGCGATCCGCGTGTCGGTCCGGCCGGTCGCGCCTATGCGCGCGGTTGCAACGTCACCGCGGAAAAACTGGGCGGTCATCATGGTTCGTGGGCGCGGCGTCCAGGTGATGTCGCCGCTGAAGGCCAAGCCTGAATAACGATCGAGTTGACTGTCGTCCGGATCGAACCGGAATGCGCCGGCGCCGATCCTGCCGGTCAGCCGGCCGGTGACTTCGCGGCTGACGCCGGCAAGCAGGCCATAGGTGGTCGCGTCACGGTTGATGCCGCTGATGTCGACCGCGGTGCGGAAGTTGCGCCGGTTGACATAGGCTTCCACGAACAGGGCGAGAGGTGCGGCCGGACGCCAGATAGTGCGTGCCGAACCACGAAACATCGCAAAGTCGCGATCCTTCTCATTGGGATCGAGATAGTTCGATTTCTGGACACCCCCGGTCAAGTCAAGGCCGATCCTGCTACCCCTGAGACCATAGTTCAGTTCACCGGCCAGCACGTCGATCTTGCGCGGGCGCTGTAGCGCACTGGCACGCGCTTCGGGATCTCCGCGGCTTTCTATCGTCCGGTCGTAACGTAGTTCGGTCGACAGATTGTGCGCCCGGCTGAGCGCGAGCCGGGTGGAAGTTGCTGCACCAAAGCTGGTCGCATTTTCCCTCGTCAGATCGACAAAGCGCCGCGTTTGGGCGTAAACTTCACCGTGAATCTGGGCATTTGCGCCCTGCCAGTCAATTTGAACCTTGGGCTGGGCATAGACGACGATATCGTCGGTCCTATTTCGTAATGTCGCATAGACATTTGTATCGTACAGCGCGGAGAGATCGAGGTCGATCCGCACGTTGGTGGGACCAAGGCGGATCGGACGCCGTTCATAACCGAGGCGGGGCAGGTCGCGCGGCGATGCGCCACGCCGGACGTCCTGGGCCTGGCTGGCGCTGGCTCCAAAGATCGCCATCACCACAAGCGACGCGGCCCAGAGGATAGGCGACCGGCCTCTTTCGGCCCCGACGAATCGATCTTGCGACACGGCGGGCGCTCAGAACCAGGCTTCAGGGATGGTGATTGTGTCGCCGGGCATTATCGGCGAATCCGGGGCTAGCCGGACCTTGCCCTGGCTCGTGCCATTTTTCCGGTTGACCGCAGCCATGTTCTTGTTCGCGCGGAATGTATAGCCTCCCGCGATGGAAACCGCAGTCAGCAACGTCATGCCGGGAACATAGGCATATTGGCCGGGCTGTTGCACTTCGCCCAATATGTAGAAGGGCCGATATTTGTCGACCTGGACGCTGACGCTGGCATTGGGGGCAAGATTGCGGGCGCGCAGCAGCGCCGCGAGCGATCCCTCCAACTCCGGCGCAGACTTGCCGGCAACTTCCACCGTACTCAGCATGGGCAGCGATATCGTGCCGGCGTCGCTCACGAGATAGCTGCCGGCCATCATATCGAAGCCATACACGGCGATCTTGACTGAGTCGCCAGGTCCAAGCGTATAACGGTCGGATGCCGCGGCTGCGGCTACGGGCAGGTTCGAATAGGCATTCGTGCAGCCCGCAACGGGCAGCGCGATCAAGCCGATCAGCATATTACGGCGGTTCACGGCAGTTCCCCAGCTATGGTCGATTCCACTGACATGATGCTAGCCGTTCCAACCTGTCCGTAGGTGTACGCATCTGAGGCAGAATGGGCTTCATAAGGGCCTATACTTCCGAGACCCAAACTACCCTGAAATGAGTAGTCCGGCACGCGGGGGCGCTGCAGGGCGGGGCGCACGGGTGATCGCAATGCCGATCGCAAGGATCAGCGGCACGACCCAGCTGCGCGGATACACGTGCGGCGCGGCATTGGAAAAGATCAAGAACGGAACGAGCACCGCCAAGACGAGTGCGGCGGCATTGCGGTCTACGGGCAATGTGTTGAGCGCTATGGCCAGGGGCACGCAAAGAACGAGAAGCCACCCGGTCAGCGAAAGGAGACCGCCCTCGGTCCAGGCGAGCAGATACATGTTGTGGACTGGTGCTTTCTCAGCGCTCACAACGCGATATTGGTCTACTCTCAGGCCCACTATGGTTGTTTCGCCTGCCATGTCCCACGCTTCGCGGATCAGTGCCATCCGGGCGGTGAAGGTTCCTGCCTGACTGATGTCGCCCTGTTCGAGCGATGCTACCACGCGGTTCTGGAAGACGGTGGGCAGCGCCACGCCCGAAGAAGCAACCATGCCCGCCAAGGAGACGATAATGGCGAGCATGGTTGCGGACCGCATCCCCCAGTCGAGCAGCAGGAAGGTCAGTACCCCAGGGCCGCGCTCGTGAATCCAGTGAAGGAACCGGACAACAAAAGGCCCGAACATAGCAGCGCCAGGGCGGACAAGGTCATTACAGAGTGCAGCCGGCCTGTACGCGCGAGAAAGAAAATGAACGGCAATGTCGTCCCGATGATCGCCGCGTTCCAGTTGGCGTCGGCCATGAAGGCCGCAAATCGGTGGGCGCCGGTGATGAATTCGAAGTCAACCGCTTGGCCTCTTCATGAGAGCCGTCGGTGGCGTGATAGACGAGCGTCCCGAACAGGCCATCGTGGCAACCCCTGAGATCAGCGCTAGGGCGCACGTGACGAGGAATGAGCGTTGCTCCCGCAGCAGGAGTGAGGGAGAACCGCGAACGCGAAGCCATATTGGCCCGCGACGATGATCCAGCGGAGCGGATCGCCGTTGACGCTGCTGTCGACGAAAAACCCCAGCAGCAGCGCATTCAGGCCGGAAATTCACACGATCCACCATTCGCCTAGCGGACAAAGTGCCACGCCGCGCCCTGCCAACAGCAGCACGGCCGCGAGGCAGAAGAGCGCGTCGCTGAGGGTGAAGAGATAGGGCGGAACCACGCGCCAGGTGATGTAGGGCACCAGCGACACCGCCAGCACCAGCACCTATCCGGCCAAGCGAAGCATGGCATAATGATGGGGTGTACGATTTCGATCCTGCCACGCCGAGCCCCACTCCGCGAGCGCGGCGGGATAGGGCATCAGGCGGCCAGAGCGTGTCCGGCCCATCCCGACAGCGGTCGGTCCAGGATATGCGCCAGATCTTCGATATCCTGCTGATAGAAGTCGACAAGATAGCGCCGCACATCGTCGGGCAGCGGCGGATAGCGAACGGGGCGGGCAATCAGGTTGCGCGCGCCTTCGAACAGGGGATTGCCGCGCAGCGGCGCGACCATCCGCTTGATCGGTGAGGGCAAGCGGCGCAGCGCCAGGGGGACCAACGGCGAGGCGCCATCGTTGACCCGCGCTTCGAGATGCGCGGAATCGGGAAGTGGTGGCAGGCCGAGCGTTTGTAGCACGCCCGCAGTCACCCCGGCCGGATCGCGCTTGATATCCTCGTGCAGGATGATCTTGAGTTGCTCCCGGGGAAAATGGTCCAGGAAGCGGCGGATGTGTCTGCCATAAAGCCCGTCCTCCAGGAAACGGGATTCGATGGCCGTCCTCGAGTGGAGATGGCGCGCGACATCACCATCGACCTGTCCACGGCGGAACAACATGCAATAGTCGGAATAGGCGCGCTCGACCGGATTGCGCAACTGCGCGATCAACTGCACCGATGGCAGGAGCGCGGCGATCCGCGCCGGCGCATGAGGATGGGCGAGATAGTCGGCGGACTTTTCCGCTACCAACTGGCCTGGTCGGGCGTCCGCAAACAGCGACTGGTACCATTGTAGGCCCTTGTCGAAATCCCGGCTGAAATAATGCGGCTCGGGTCCGGGCATGAACATGTCGGGCCGGGTGCGAAGCTGCCGGGCGATCCACGTCGTCGCGGACTTTGCGGCGCCGATTACGATCATATTCGGAAGAGGCGCTTCGTTCATCTGGTCACTCTTCAAGCTGTGGCGTTTGCAACGACCGACGCGACGATCATGCCCATTCGCCGGACGGTTTCGGCGTCGAGCGTCGGATCGACCGGTAGCATCAGGCTGGTTTCCCCCAGCCTCGAAGAAACGGGCAGTCGGTTCAATGGGGCGGAAGGGCTACCGACAAAGGCCTGCTCCCGGTAGATTTCGGGGCAACTACCCGCGCCGCAGGGAACGCCTGCCACGATGCATTCGCCTATGATGCGATCGCGGTTCCAACCGCTGGCGAGCCGTTCCGGCCGGACGAACGCATAATATTTATAATAGGCGTGGTGGACGTCCGATGGCGGTACCGTCAGCCGAATAGCTGGCAAGGGCGCGAGTTCGGCATCGAGAATGCGGGCGTTGCGCTGTCGCGTTTCCACCCAACCCGCCAGCTTGCCCAGTTGGCACAGGCCCAGCATCGCCTGCATTTCGGTCGCCCGGTAGTTGCTGCCAAGGCTGGCGTGCAGCCAGCGGAATGTGCCGGGGGCGCCACCCTGATCGACGGGATGCGGCAGCTTGCCATGATCCTTGTAGGCCCAGGCCCGTTCCCATGCTTTCCGGTCGTGCAGGACCAGCATCCCCCCTTCGCCGCCCGTGGACATGATCTTGTCGGTGCAGAAGGAAAAGGCCGCGGCGTCGCCAAGCGAGCCGACGGGGTCGCCGTCCTGCGCTGCGCCATGCGCCTGGGCGCAGTCCTCGATCACGAAAATGCCCTGGGACCGGGCGAGCACCATGATTTCGTGCATCGAAGCGGCCCAGCCGGCGAGATGGACTACGATGACCGCGCGTGTTCGGGTGCTGATCGCCTGGGCGATCGTGCAGGCGTTGAGCGTTTGCGAATCAGGATCGACATCGGCGAATATGGGCGTGGCGCCGACCGCTGCCACACAGCTGGCAGATGCCATGAAGCTGCGCGCGGGAACCACTACTTCGTCGCCCGGACCGATGCCCAGCGCCCGCAGCGCGAGTTCTAGCGCCAGGGTTCCGTTCGCCACCGAGATGGCGTGAGGCGCGCGACAGAGGTCGGCGAAGGCGCGTTCGAAGGCGCGGGTCTGCTCCCCATGATGCAGGGCATTGACCTTGCCGCTGCGCAGGACAGAGGCGACGGCGGCGATCTCGTCTTCGGCATAGACCGGCCAGCGGGACCGGATCGGTTCCCCGGTTCCGCTCGCGAGGGTGGGCGAGGGTCGCTCGGCCAGGTGGCTGACACGTGTCGCGGCGGCCATCGACATGGAGGAGTCAATTCGCGTGAACATGGGCAGCTCCCGGCGTGCGGCTCGTCATCGCGATATGGCCCTGGACGAGGGATGACTTGCGATCGAGCAGATCCGTCGCGATGAAGCGACACGCATCATCGTCGGAATCGTTGCTCGCTTCCTGAAGTATGTCGAACGCCTCGTTGAGGACATGCAGAGGGACGGGCCGGGGCTCTGCTTCGAAGACGCCGGGAATGGATGAGGGTAGCTGTTCCTCCTCGACGTCGAAAAGCTCTTCGAACAGCTTCTCGCCCGGACGCAGCCCAACGATCTCGATCCCGACATCGACCTCCGGGTCAAGCCCGGCAAGGCGGATCATGCGGCGCGCAATCTCGATGATGCGGATCGGTTCGCCCATGTCCAGTACGAAGATCCGACCATGGCGAACCCCGTCGCGCAATCCGCGCGAGGCGCTTTGCAGGATGAGTTGCACGGCCTCATGCACCGTCATGAAGAAGCGTTCGATCTCCTCATGGGTGACGGTCAGGGGGCCGCCCTTGCTCAATTGGCGCTGGAACAGGGGAATGAGCGAACCGCTCGATCCCAGCACATTGCCGAAGCGGACCGTAATGAACCGCGGGGCGCGAGGATCGATTCGTCCTTCCAGGTCCAGCGCCTGACAGTATAGCTCGCCGAGCCGCTTGGTGACGCCCATGAAGCCCACAGGGTTGACCGCCTTGTCGGTCGATACCTGCACCATGGCGCGTGCGCCATAGCGCCGGGCTGCGTCGGCGACATTGCGCGTTCCAAGCACGTTGGTCTGGATGGCCGCCACAGGATGCGCCTCGACCAGCGGCACATGCTTCAGGGCGGCGGCGTGGAAGACCAGTTCGGGCCGCTGCTCGGCAAAGACCTGCATCAACTGGTTGCGCTGCCGGATCGAACAGAGCACCGGTGTGCGATCGATCTCCGGATGATTTTCCCGCATTTCCAGGTCGACATCGTAGAGATTGAACTCATTTGCGTCGAGCAGGACCAGATGCGCGGGCGCAAAGCCTGCGATCTGGCGCGCCAACTCACGACCGATGGTTCCGCCGGCCCCGGTGATCAGGACGCGCCGTCCGGCGATCATGCCGGCGACCGCGCAACTATCCATCGGCGCCTGGGGGCGACCCAGCAGGTCCGCCACGTTGAGGAAGCGGAAGTCGAGCTTGACGCCTCGCTCCGGCGTGAAGCCGGTGAAGGCGGGTCTGTAGGCGATGTCCAGATCAAGCACTTGGGCCTGTGCGACCAGATCAACCATCGCCATGCCTTGCAGCCGTTCGACCGCACCGGCGAAGATCAGGCATTCCGGCCTCGCCGCTTCTGCGCCGAGGCGCCCCACCACCTGGGCCAGGTCGGTGGGACGGCCCACGATCGGCACGCCGCGCATCCATCCGCCGATATGCTTTCCGGTTTCCTCCAGGATGCCGACCGGCCGGAAGCCGGGATGGGATTCCTGTTCCAGTTGGCGGAGCAATTGTTCGATGTCGTCGCTCGATCCGAACAGCAGCGCCGGCCGACTCGAGACAAGTGGATCGGCAGTTGGTGCGGGCGGATGGAAGCGACCTGCAAAATATTCACCGACGAGGCGCCGCGCCATGCGCGCGCCGCCCATCAAGACGACCAGAACCAGCCACTGGATGATCGGGATCGACCGCGGCAGCCAGGCCGCCCCCCCTATTGCCACCAGAAGCATCACATAGGCGGCGATGGCGATTGAGGCCGCCTTCATAACGGCGAAAATATCTCCGGTCGAAGCGTAGCGCCACACCCGCCGGTGAAGCCGCATTGCCGCGAAAGTCGTTAGCGCAACCGCGACGAAAAGCGGCAGTGCTAGCGGATGTTCCGCAAGCACGGCCTCCGCTCGCACCAAGCCGACGCGCAGGCTGATCGCGCCGATAAGAGAGGCGGCCGCAATCAGGCCGTCGATCAGGTAGACAAGAGAAGTCCGGCCTGGAGCGGAAAATCGAAATTGAGTTGCTGCTGCCATCTTCGGTCCCTTCGCAGTTCATGCGCTGCACAATCAGCGTGGTCGGTTGCTGTGGCGACTGTTTTGGCGAGTTTCTGGAAGAGAGGTTAGACAGGAAGCGGGGTGTCATTAAGTTGGGCATCAGGTTTCGTCCTTACGGACAGGGGGGCGATAACCCTTGTGCCTTGGTGTAATCCTTAATGATCTATCGCCGGTAGACGGTCGAATATGGGTGCCGGTGGCCTAAGCCTTGTGCGCCCTGCGTTCATTTTGCGGACGCGAAGAGGGAAGATCGCCCTTTCTCCTCCCTCCTTTGGATAGTGTCCGTAGTTGCTGTGGCGGCGTGCCGGTCGAGTGACGACTATGCTCGATAACGGTTTGTAAGGGGTGATGATTCCCACATGCTCGAGCGACAAAGCCACATGGCTTCCGACCTGAACGTCCCACCTTTTCTTCCGCCGCTGGAGCGGAGTCAGGGCCGTGCGGATAATGCGGGCAGGTACCGGGTGTGCTTTCCCTTTGCTGGAGGACTTGTCGGCGGCAGCCACATCTCGGCGCTGAAGTTGATCCAGGCCCTCCAGCATACCCAATTTGAGCCTGTCGTTTTGCTCCACGGCATGAATGGTCCGCTGACGGACTTTTTCAAGGAAGCCGGGATCGGCTTCGAACAGGCGCCGGTTCCTCATTACTGGGAGCCGGGCAGTCGCCCATCCTTGGGCGCCCTGATGCGCGTGCCTGCGAGTATCGCGCGAATGCGTGCATTCCTGCGCGTCAGGAACATCAGGATTGTGCACAGCAACGAGGGCGCCATGCACGCGACCTGGGGCTTGCCCGCTCGGCTCGCCGGCGCTCGGCACATCTGGCATCATCGCGGCAATCCGCGCGCGGCGGGCCTGCGCTTTCTGGCGCCGTTGGTGGCCGATCGTGTCATATGCGTTTCCCATTTCGCGGCGCCGCTGCCGGGCCTTTGGTCCGCGCGCACTAAATCCAGCGTAGCCTACAGTCCGTTCGACACCTCGATCGCCCAGATTGATCGTGCGGCGGCGCGTTCGATGCTCGAATCCCGGCTGGACATCACCCCGGATACGGCGGTGGTGGCATTTCTGGGTCAGTTTTCGGCGCGCAAGCGTCCCCTCGTATTCGTAGAGGCGATCGCCGCGATGCGCCGGTCCCGACCCGGTATTCGCGTGGTTGGGCTTCTGTTCGGCGAGGAATTCGAGCCGGGGATCGAGGCCCGCATCCAGCAGAGAATCCAGGAGCTCGACCTCGCCGATTGCGTGCGAATGATGGGTTTCGTGCAGCCGGTGGAGCCATGGCTCGCGGCGAGCGATGTGTTGCTCGTGCCGGCGGTGGAAGAACCCTTCGGACGCACGCTGATCGAGGCGATGCTAGTTGGCACGCCGGTCGTCGCGGCGGCATCGGGCGGCAATATGGAGGCGATCAGGAACAGGGGCAACGGCCTGCTGGCTCACCCGGACGATCCCGAGGATCTGGCCGATCATGTGCTGAGCCTGATAACCGAGCCGCGAACGGCCATGACCATCGCGCAACGGGCGCGCGGGGAGGCGCTGCAGAAATTCAGCGTCGAGACCCATCTGAACAAGATCGCCAGAATCTACAGGGAGGTGCTTGCCGCATGACCGCTCATCGCCCATGCGAGGTATCGGCCATGCCGGGGCTCGTGCAACATATCACGACCAGCCTGGACGTCGGTGGCGCACAATCGATGCTCGTAAAACTGGTCGAGGCCACCGCCTCCAAGCGCAATGGTGTCCGGCCCGCCGTGCTTTCGCTCATGCCACCCGGCACGTTCGAGCAGCGTCTCAGGCAGATTAATTGCCCCACCTACACGCTGGGTATGACGCGGGGCTATCCGGGGCCAATCGCTCTGCTCCGGCTGTTGCGGATCACGACGATGCTCCAGCCCGATCTGCTCCAGGGGTGGATGTATCATGGCAATCTTGCCGCTAGCATGGCCCAGTTAGCGGTCAGGCGCAGGGTGCCGCTGCTGTGGAACGTCCGTCATTCGCTGGCCGATCCGAAGGTCGAAAAACTGGCCAGCCGCGCGCTATTGTCGCTGAGCGCGCGAATGTCGCGTAATGTCGATGGCATCATCTATAATTCGCGGACCGCGGCGCAGGAACATGCCGCCATCGGTTTCGATCCGGCTCGCGCCATCCATATCCCCAATGGTTTCGATCTGACGCGCTACCGCCCCGATCCCAGCGCGCGCCAGCGGTTCCGCTCCCTGTTCGGGATTGGGGAGCAGGGACTGGTCGTGGGCATGGTGGCGCGCAATCATCCGATGAAGGACCATGCCATGCTCGTGCGCGCCATGGGCAGGATGCTTGCGGGGGGGCGGGATTGCCGGCTTCTTCTGGTCGGGCCCGGCATGGACGCCGCCGATCCAGCATTGATGCGTTCCATTGCGGAACATCTGCCTCCGGAAATCGTCGCGATCGCGGGCGAAAGGACGGACGTGGCCGACTGGCTGCCCGGCCTCGACATATTGGCGCTCTCATCGGCATGGGGAGAGGCTTTCCCGAACATATTGGGCGAGGCGATGGCCTGTGGCGTGCCCTGCGTGGCCACCGATGTCGGCGACAGCGCCTGGGTGCTGGGTGAGGGCGGACGTATCGTGCCGCCACGGGACGCCGACGCCATGGCGGCTGCGCTCGGTAGCCTCGCGGACCTGCCCGATGATGCGCGGCGGAGGATGGGTGCGACCGGTCGCGCCCGCGCGGTGGAGCATTTCGACATCAACGACATCGCCGTGCAGTATCGCCGGCTCTATGCGAGCGCAGTCCGTCATGTATCCAAGGGTGCAGGGTCGGTGAACGCCAGCGCCCTGGCGCGCGAGGCCGGAGCGCAGAGCTTATGAAGGTTCTGGTGCTGGCAAGCCTTTCCTACTCGCTGGTCAATTTCCGGGGCGCGCTGTTGCGGCGGATGGTGGCGGAGGGGCATGATGTGGTCGCCTGCGCGCCCGATGAAGACCCCGTCACATCGGGTGAACTGCGGAAGATGAGCGTCGCCTTCCGGCGGGTACCGATGGACCGCATCGGCACCAACCCCGTGCGCGACCTTGGCACCCTCTGGGCTATCGGCAAGACAATCCGTTCCGAGGCGCCTGATGTGATCCTGGCCTATACCCAGAAGCCGATTGTCTACGGCGGCATCGCAGCCCGGCTTGCAGCGCCCGGCGCAGGCTTCTTTGCGATGGTGAGCGGACTCGGCCATGTCTACTCGGATGATGGCACCACGTCGCGAAAGACGCAGTTCCTGCGTCCGCTGATCTCGCTGCTCTACCGCGTCGCTGTTCGCAGGGCCGCGGGAATTTTCGTATTCAACGCCGACGATGAAGCGGAAATGCGCCGGCACGCCATCCTTTCGCCTCGCCAGCGCGCGACTCAGGTGCCGGGATCGGGCATCGACACGGTGCAATTCGCGCAACAGCCCTTCGGGAATGGCCCGCCCACCTTCCTGCTGATCGCGCGCCTGATGCGCAACAAGGGCATATCCGAGTTCGTCGCGGCGGCCGCGGCAGTAAGGGAGCGATATCCCGAGGCGCGGTTCCAGATATTGGGTCCGGCCGAGCCGGGCGCGGCTGGCTTCAGCGCGGAGGAAATGGCGGCCTGGAAAGCCGGAGGTGTCGAATATCTGGGAACAACCCGTGACGTCCGGCCCCATCTTGCTGCGGCAAGCGTGTTCGTGCTGCCGACCTATTACCGCGAGGGGCTGCCCCGGACCATATTGGAAGCCATGGCCGTGGGGCGCCCGATCATCACCACGCTGACGCCGGGCTGTCGCGAAACTGTCATCCCCGGCGAGAACGGGCTGCTCGTTCCACCGCGCGATGTAACGGCGCTTGCCGACGCCATGGCGGCGCTGGCGCGCGATCCGGAACGGATACGCGCAATGGGCGCCCGTTCGCGGCGCCTCGCCGAAGAGTGTTACCATGTCGAAAAGGTAAACAGCCTGCTCCTTTCGGAGATGGGGCTGATCGGGGCGTCCACGGTACGGCCTATGAGGCGCGCGCTCGGCGATCATCGTCTGGCCGAACGCACGCTTGCATGGATCGCTCTGCTGGCTGCAGTCCCGGTCATGGCGCTGGTGGCGGTTTCGGTGGGGCTCTTCCTCGGTCGGCCCGTCCTTTTCAGGCAGCGTCGCGCTGGGTTGGATGGCGATGTTTTCGAACTCGTCAAGTTCCGTTCAATGCAGGATTTGCGGGATGGACAGGGGAATATCCTGCCGGACGCGGCGCGGTTGACGCGATTTGGGAGGCTGCTGCGCCGCAGCCGGCTTGATGAGCTGCCCGAACTCTGGAACATCGCAAGCGGCGAGATGAGCTTCGTCGGACCCCGGCCACTGCTCCCGGAAACAGTGCAGAACATGGGCGAAGGTGGAAAGCATCGCGGGCAGGTGCGGCCGGGACTGACCGGGTGGGCGCAGGTCAATGGTAATGCGCTGCTGAGCGATGCGGACAAGCTTGCGCTCGACATCTGGTATGTCGATCGTCGGTCGCTGACGCGCGATCTATGGATCGTGCTCCGCACGATCGCAACTCTGTTTGGCGGTGAACGGATCAGCCAACGGCATGTCGGGAGGGCTTATGCGAGCGTTGCTGATCGGCGCGGTTGAAGGCACCTTGGTTGCCGCCGAAGCCATTGCCGCGACGCCGGGCTGGGAACTGGTCGCGATCGGGACATTGCCCCCCGAACTGGCGGCCCGTCATTCGGATTTCGTCGATCTGGCCCCGGTTGCGGCGCGCGCCGGCGCAGCGCTGATCCCGGTGCCCGCCTGCAATGCTCCCGAATTCATCGAGCAGGTCAGAAACATCGCGCCGGACATCGTCTTCGTAATCGGCTGGTCACAGATATGCGGACCGGAGTTTCGCGCCGCCGCGGGAGGGCGCGTGGTCGGCTACCATCCCGCGCCGCTTCCCCGGCTGCGGGGAAGAGCAGTGATCCCCTGGACCATCCTGCTGGACGAAAAGATCACGGCCTCCAGCCTCTTCTGGATCGACGAAGGGGTCGACAGCGGGCCGCTGCTGGCGCAACGCTTCTTTCATATCGCCCCGGACGAGACGGCCGCCACGCTGTACGCCAGGCATATGACGGCGCTCGACGCCATGCTGCGCGAACTGCTGCCGCGACTGTTGCAGGGCGATGTGGCGGGCACGCCCCAGGATGAGCGTATGGCGACCTGGGCGACGCGGCGTCGGCCCAGCGACGGGTTGATCGACTGGCGGCAGCCGGCGGCCGTGGTCGAGCGACTGGTGCGGGCGGTCGGACGCCCCTATCCCGGTGCGTTCACCATGTCGGGGGATGAACGGATCACAATATGGGCGGCGCGGGCCTGCGCCTGCGCTGATCGCCAACATGCCAGTCCCGGACAGGTGGTCCTGCGCGACGAGCAAGGCTTCGCCGTTTGTTGCGGCGACGGCCGCGCGATCCATGTGATGGAATTCGAATCCGGCCTGTCGCGCAGGCCAGCGCTGCACAGCATATTGGGAGGGAATTGATGAAGGGGCCGCTGGGCGACGCCGGCATCACGCTGGTCATCGCGCCTCATCCTGATGATGAGGTGTTGGGATGCGGCGGTACGATCGCACGCCTGACAAACGCGGGGCAGCAAGTCCATGTGGCGATCGCGACGCGCGGCCGGCCCCCGCGTTACAGCGAAGAAAGCGCCGATCGGGTGCGGCAGGAGGCGGTGGCCGCGCACGAGTTGCTGGGCGTGGCGCGCACCCACTTTCTCGATCAACCCGCGGCGGAGCTGGATCGGGTGCCCCATGCCGACTTGAATGCCGCCTTTGGCCGGCTGTTCGATGAGGTGCGGCCCGACACGATATTCCTTCCGTTTCTGGGTGACATCCATCTGGATCATCAACTGATCTTTCGCTCCGCCATGGTCGCCGCGCGGCCCCGGACGTGGACCTATCCACGACGCCTCTATGCCTATGAAACCCTATCGGAGACGAACTGGGCCGCGCCGCATATCGAGCCGTCTTTCGTGCCCAATGTCTTCATCGACATCAGCGAAACGCTGGAGCGAAAACTTGCGGCTTTCGCCTGCTATGGGTCACAATGCTGCGCCTTCCCCAATGAGCGGTCGCCCGAAGCGTTGCGCGCGCTCGCGATGTTGCGGGGGGCGACCGTGCATCGTCATGCCGCTGAGGCATTCCTGCTTATTCGGGAGATGATCTGATGTATCAGGAGACGGGAGAACGGGTGATGGATGTCACGCCTCCGCCGCCCTCGCAACGGCAACTCACCATGCTGCTCTGCTCCGCCGGGCGCAGGGTCGAACTGCTCATCGCCTTCCGCCGCGCGGCGGGCCATCTGGGTGTCGATCTGCGGATCATCGCCTGCGACGTCCAGCCTGAATGGAGCGCGGCCTGTCGCTTCGCCGACAAGGCGATCCGCGTGCCGCGTGCGGACGATCCGGGCTATGTCGCTGCAATAGAGGCAATTTGCCGCGATCATGGCGTTGGCCTCGTGGTGCCGACGATAGATCCGGAGCTTCAGCCGCTGGCCGACGCGCGAGAGCGCTTCGCCGCAGCGGGCGTATGGGTGTCCGTCAGCGATCCTGGTCTTGTCGAGATATGCCGGGACAAGCTGCTCACGGCCGAATTTCTGGCCGCGCACGACATTCCGGTTCCCCATAGTGTCGCCTGGGAACATGTCGATCGCCAGGCTTGGAAAGGGCCGGCGATCGTCAAACCCCGTCATGGCAGTGCCGGCCGTGCGATCACGCGACTGGACGATATCTCTGCGCTGCCGGCGACCGCGCCTGAACCGATGATCGTCCAGGAACTGCTCCAGGGGGAGGAGTGGACGGTCAATCTCTATTTTGACGGCAAGGGCGGGCTTCGCTCTGTCGTGCCGCATCATCGCTTGCAGGTACGCGCAGGTGAGGTGGAGAAGGGGATTACCGGACGCCCGCCCCAACTTGTCGATATCGCGGAAAAACTGGCACGCGCGCTCCCGGGGTCGCGTGGGGCGCTTTGCTATCAGGCGATCATCTCGCCGGACGGGTCGGCCAAGCTGTTCGAAATCAACGCCCGCTTCGGCGGCGGCTATCCCCTTGCGGAGTCCGCTGGCGCTTCCTTTGCCCAATGGCTGATCGAGGAACGTATGGGTTTGCCCAGCAGCGCGGGAAATGACTGGACGGCCGGAGTTATGATGCTGCGGTACGACGCGGCGATCTTCGTATCGCCATGACCGTCTCCCTCGTCTTCGACCTCGATGATACGCTCTATCTGGAGCGGGACTATATCCATAGCGGTATCCGCGCGGTGGATGGCTGGGCTCGCGCGACGCTTGGTATGGAAGGACTGGGCATGACCGCGACCGGACTGCTGCGGTCAGGACGGAATGACCGATTGTTCGACGCGTCGCTGGCTGCTTTGGGCCATCCGCTCGATCCTGCGGTCATCGCGAAAATGGTCTCGGTGTATCGGGAGCATGTTCCGGACATCCGGCTCGCGCCTGACGCGGAGCATTTTCTCGCCGCCGGTCATGATTACGGCTTCGCCTTGGTGACTGACGGGTTCAGCGTCGCGCAACATGGCAAGATTGCCGCTCTGGGACTGTCCCGCTTCGCGATTGGCCCGATGATCTGCACCGATGATTGGGGGCGGGATTATTGGAAGCCGCATCGGCGCGCGTTCGAGGCCGTGCGGACGGCCCATGCGGGAAGGGCGACCGGCTTCATCTATGTGGCCGACAACCCGGCCAAGGATTTCCTGGCGCCGCGCGCCATGGGCTGGGCGACCATTCAGATCGACCGCCCTGAAGCCGTCCATCCCAGAACGGCGCCCAGTGACGCACATCGGGCTGACATGACGATCCAGTCGCTGGACCAGTTGAGTCATGGCTCAATCGAGGCGCTGCTGGATCAGGTAGCCGAACGGCGACAGGCCGTATGAAGGTCGCATTCATCCTGTCGGGCCTGAGCGCCGGCGGCGCCGAACGCGTGATCAGCAAACTGGCGGAGGCTGCGCTCGGGCGCGGCTGGGACGTGACGATCATCACGTTCGATTCACCCGATGACCCGATTTTTCATGCGATTGATCCGCGCGTCGCCTTGGTGCGTCTCGCTTTGCCTAGTGGGGGTAAAGGGCCGGCGGCGGTAATCAGGGTGGTACGCCGCCTGTGGATGCTCCGGCGACACCTGCGCGGGCGGTTTGACGTCGTCATATCCTTCCTCACGAAGATCAATGTGCTCACTTTGCTGGCCACCCTTGGATTGGATGTTCCAGTCTTGGTTTCGGAACGCAACAATCCGGACCGCCAGCCCGCGCATCCCTTGTGGCGTTGCGCACTGCGTCATTTGTACCCGCGCGCCTCGTCCATTGTCATGCTGACTCATCGCGGCAGGGAACGTTTGCGCAAGGCTGAACGCGATCGGGCCATTGTCATACCTAATCCTATTTCGGCCTTCCCCTATCTGCCGCGGCAGGGCGGAACGCCTCAACTGGTTGCGGTCGGCCGGCTCGACAAGCAAAAAGGCTTCGACATGCTCATCGCTGCCTTCGCGACGCTGTCCGATCGCTTTCCCGAATGGAATTTGAGGATATTCGGTGAAGGACCGGAACGGTCCGCCTTGGAAGGACAGGTACAAGAGCTGGGATTGGCACATCGGATAAGTCTGCCCGGATGTACGGCGCGGCATGGCGAATGGATTGAAGAGGCGACGTTGTTTGTGCTTTCTTCTCGATATGAGGGGTTTGGCAACGTCGTTGGCGAAGCCATGCGGGCAGGGCTTGCCGTCGTGGCTTATGACTGCGACTTCGGCCCCTCCGACATGATCGAACCCGAAGTAAGCGGTGTTCTCGTGAAGCCCGAAGATGTTGCCGCGCTGTCGGATGCGCTCGCCGGATTGATGGCTTCTCCGGATCGCCGCAGGCGGCTGAGTGCTGCCGCGATCGAAAGGGCGAAACAGTTTGGCGAGAGCGCTATATTGGAGACGTGGATGCGCGCGATCGAGATGGCGCGTGACGAATCTTTCGATTCGCGCCGAGGCGCCGCATCTCCATCAATCGGGACACCGGCCCTGCGATCCTGATAAATGGTGCGACGCAAGGACAGCATTGCTAACCTGTGTCAAGTTGATGTCTGAAACTGCTTCTGTTGCTGTAAGCAATGCCTGTCGAAGTGTCACATTTTCGGACATTCTTTTGCGTCGATGCATTTATCGAGCGATTGTTAAACTGGTATATTTTTTTTCTAGCCCTTTTGGACGTAAGTGGGGTTAATAAATAGTTATCAACCGAGGATCGGAAAAGTCTTCGAGAATTGGTCGCACGATCCGCCCTAATCCACGAGGGGGAGACTGGACATGATAGAAGCACCCGTTCATCTGGCCATTGTAGGCAAGAATGAGATAATCCGCGAAGGTTTGAAGAGAATACTTATAGAAGAGGACTTCCTGGTCGACGGCACCGTTTCACGACCGATTGATCTGGATCATAGGGTTGACGAGAGCACGGTAATCATCGTCGATGCAACCGACATCGATGAAGGGCTGGCGACTTGCGAGGAGGTTCGCGCACGCTATCCCAATGGCCGTATCGTCATCATGGCCGACGAATATAGTGTGCAGGATGTCTCGCGCGCCTTCATGACCGGAGCGGTGGACGGCTATGTCGTCAAGCAGATCTCCTGCCGTCCTTTGGCGGGCGCTCTGCGACTGACGGCCCTTGGTGAGAAGGTGCTGCCGTCCCAGATCGCTGAATCTCTGGCGCAATCGCAACCTTGCTCGATTTCGAAATATTGGAGCGTGGGCGTCGCCGGCAGCAATCTCTCCACCCGCGAGGTCGACATTCTGCGTTGCCTGGTCGACGGCGAGCCGAACAAGGTGATTTCTCGTCGCTTGCAGATTGCCGATGCTACCGTGAAAGTCCATATCAAGGCAATCCTGCGGAAACTGCGCGTGCGGAACCGGACACAGGCGGCGATCTGGGCCGTCAGTCGGGGGCTGGTGAGTGATGCGGAGACGCCGGTTCGCGCTCCCGTTTTAGAGCCCGTGCGAACAATAGCAGACATGAAGGTAGCCATATAATATTGAACAAAATGTGCGCCACGCCGGCGCCGATCACGCCCAGCCTTGGTGTTGCAAGGTAAAGGGTGAGTGCAAAAACGACGCCGGCGACTAGTGCGACCCGGAACACTTGGGGCTGAAGGCCCATCGTCATCAGCGCGGGGCGGAGGGCGCTCCCGGCCAGGAAGAGCAATGCGGCGAAGGACTGGACCAGCAACGCTGGTCCGGCATCCTCGAACCCCGGGCCGGCGATCAGCAGGATCGCTCGGTCGCCTACCGCAAGCACTCCCAGCACGAAGGATACCGCCACCGCAATTGTGAGCAGTTCGACGTGCCGAATCGCTGTCACGAAATTGTCGATATCCCGGCGCGCCCACAGGCGCGCCAGATCGGGCAGTGCCACCTGTTGCAGCATGGAACCCGCTTTCATGGCTGCAAGGGTAAACTTGCGTACGAACTGATAGATGCCGGCGCCGATCGGGCCGGCTATGGCGCCGACGGCGAGAATATCCATTTCCTGCGTGGCCTTGCGAATGAGGACGACGCCATTGGATGAAAGCACGAGAGACCAGATATCCGGAAATTCGCGTGCATGGGAAAGGCCGCTGAAGCTCGGTGCGAATCTGTAGCCATTGCGTCTTAACTCAAGGATCGCCGCTAAAGTCAGGGCGAGCCGCTGAAGGCAAGGAATAGCGATAATGATTGCCAGCAGAGGCCATATCGCCCCGCCCAACACTGCAACACTAACGACGCCAGCAAGACGCAACAAAGCAAGCACTGGTTCGAGCCAGGCGATGACCGAAAAACGATTGAACAGGCGCAGAATTCCGATCGGCGTGGAAGAAATACCGAACACGACCGCGATACTATAATATCTGGCCATGTTCTGGGTTTCCAAGTTCCAGCCCAACCATGCGCCGACAAACGGAACGGCCAGAAAAGTGATGGCGCCGGCTGCCAGCGCGCCAATCGCGTCGAGCGCTACACCGAACTGAACCAGGCGCACGAAAGCCGCCCGATCGCCTTTCTCTATTGCGGCTGAGCCATAGCGGATGATGGCCTGCCAGGATTCGAGGCGAATGATCTGGTCGATCAGACGGCCATAGGCTTCGACCATGGCGATTATCCCGAGCAGAGCCGGTCCCAGCATCTGCGCCATAAGCGCCAGAGTCATCATGCCGATTCCGACCGCGGTGGCGTTCCCGGTGGCAAGATGTGCCGCTTGTCGCAGCATCCTCTGAAGGGGAGACTGGACGCTCGGCGGGGCGGCTAAATCGTGCCGCGGGACATGCGCGACAGCCATTGCTTCTGTAGCCCTGTCGACCGGTGCGGGAAGGGGCGGCGGCGACGGCGGTTGGTTCATGGTCTTGGCCTGCCGCTTTACGAAGCAATTTTCCAGCGGCAAAGAGGGATAGTTCCGTAGGGGTAGGATTGAGCTCGCGATCAGCATTGGGATGCGCGAAGTTACCCGGAATTGCCGAGCTACATACTTCTGGTTCCTAGCAGCGCCTTGAGCCACGCGTAAGCTCTGACCGGCCACCAATGTCCGGCGGCATTCCGATTCGGAGTGATCGATTATGCAGCATCGTGCGCTGCCAGATTTTCGGCTGCCCCCTTACGTCGCGCGGCGGCATGTCTCAGCAATCGCCGCTCTGCCGCTGTGGGGTGGTGTTCCCCGGTTGGCCAAACGTCGCGGGAACCGGATCGCTATCATCGAGCGGGTCTTCCAGGAACCCTATGCCTGCTTCGCGGAACCCGCTCGATCAATCGAGAGGCGGCCTGCGATATTGCAGTTCGGAGAGCCTGTCACTGGGGCGGCGCTCAATCGGCTTGCTCCGCTAACGCGGGAAATGGGCCTTTATATGGAACCGCACTGATGCAGGATACGGACGGGCCAGATTGGCGGACCGGTGACCGTTTTGCTAGAAAGGGCAAGTCGTTGCCCCCAGACTTAATCGCAATTGAGGGAGGGCTTGCGGCGGCAGGGCGCGATATGTTGCGCGAACTGCATCTGCTGGTGATTGATCCCCGCTCATTGACGCGCGATTGCCTGATGGCAGCGCTCCAGGACACGCCGGAGATACGTTCCGTCGCAGCGGTTGGCAGCGTGTGGGAGGCAGCCACCATCCTGTCTGAACGGCGGTTGTTCAACGCCGTCCTCCTCAATTTGGCCTCGGACGCATTCGACCAGGCTATCCTTGCCAAAATGATCGGTCCTTTGCAGATCGCCGCGCCGAATGGGCGAATTCTCCTGCTGACTACTCATACCGACATGGAGCATGCGTCGGCTGCAATGCGTCTGGGCGTTGACGGTTATCTAAACAGCGAGATGTCGTTCGAACTGACCAAGGATGCCATTTGCATTGTTGGACGCGGGTGCATCATCTACCCGCGGTCCGTGCTTTCGGGGCCACCGTTGCAAGCCAACTTCCTGTCTGCCGCCGGCTTGCTCAGTAATGACGAACGTTTGACCCAACGGCAGCGCCAAGTGCTTGAAGGCGTTGCTCGTGGTATGACCAATCGGGAGATTGCTGTCCGGCTCACGATCAGTGAGAGGACGGTAAAGGCTCATGTAAAGGAACTGATGCGTCGGCTCGGTGCGACTAACCGCACACAAGTTGTCGCTATCGCCAGCAACCTGCTCCAAGCCGACATTAGATGATTTTGGATCATCATGAGGTGTGGGGAAATAGTATACAGATTTTATTATTGAAAAGATTTGAAGATAAAAATGCAATTGATAATGATAATCATATTCTTATAAATGTTGAAATCAGTCAACCGTGAGAGTGCTATAATGTGTTAATGAGAAATTTTTGCTGATGGATACTGTCTGCGATTTCCATGGTAATTAATGCAACGAATGCCATGGTTACTTTTTAGATATTTTGTATTAAAAGTTCAAAACGGGTCGAGGCGTTCTAAGTCACGTCCGTGGAGGCTGTGGTGCTAAAAGGGTATGCCAGTAAGATCGGCCGGAAACTTGGCCTGTCTTCCGAAGAGGCGCTGGCGCTGGCGGAAGTCGCATGTCGACAGTTGCGCCAACTGAAACCACGTCAGGACATTTATGCGGATGGCGATCCGGCCTCATGCGTGCGGATCATCCTCGATGGATGGGCATGTCGTTATCATCAGTTCGAAAATGGAACGCGGCAAATTGTCCAGATCCTGATGCCCGGAGATATTTTCGGGCATGACGTCGCCCAGGTTCATCAGGATCACTCCGCCTGCTCGCTGTCTCCGCTCGCATTCGCCCAACTGTCCCATGCCGATTTTGCGGTCATGACGGCACAGGTGCCGGGCATCGAACGTGCGCTGCGATGGGATTTGAGCATGACGCTGGCTATCCAGCGCCAGTGGATTTCGACGCTCGGCCGTTTCGGCGCCACGCAAAGGATCGCTCATCTTCTGTGTGAACTATATGTGCGCGCGTCGGCTCTGGGAACCAGTGGGGTAAAGGGCCGGGTCGATTGTCCGATGGCGCAACGAGACATCGCCGATTGCACGGGGCTGAGCTTGGTACAGGTCAATCGCAGCATCAATCTGCTCCGAGCGACCGGGTTGCTTTACTGGCGTCACCGCACGCTCGAAATTACCGATCTCGAAGCGCTGGCGAAGATGGGGATGTTCAATCCCCATTATCTTGGACATGTCGACGGTCTGCCGATGCGGTCCGGTAATGATTGTGGCAGAAGTGCTCGTGCGATGCATGGGATAGATACTCTTCCGCTGTTCCGATAAGCATCCTCCAGGGGATCGTCCATTTCCGCTCCGATGGGTCGACAGCGGATCGGCGAATTGTACGTTCGTGTGACGAGCGCAAAATTTCCGTCGCCCCGTCCGATCCGTTCCGCTCACTGCATGGACCTGTGGCATTCTGCTGACAAGGGGACACACGGCAAGTCTTCCGGATCGCTTCTCCGGGCGAGGTGGCCGATGATGTCGAGTAATTGCCGGTTGATCTTTCGCACGTCGAACCTGTCGGTAGCCATGCGATACGACGCTTCGCCCATTCGGGTTGCCAGCGAAGGATCATGGCAGAAACGCATCATCGCGTTGGCCAGATCCTGAACATCGCGCGCGCGCACCAGAAAGCCGTTTCTGCCGACCTCCACGGTGTCGCGACAGCCTGGAACATCGGTTGTGATGATCGCACGGCCCGTCGCCATTGCCTCGATCACTGTCCGGGGGAGGCCCTCCCGGTAGCTGGGCAGGACGCAGGTCGTGCATTGCGCGTAGAAGGGGCGAACGTCGCGCGTGCTGCCCAGATATTCGACATTACCCATGCTGACCCAGCTTTCGATTTGGGCAGGCGATATTGCGGCCGGATTGGAGTCGAACGGGCCGAGCAACTGGAATCGCGCGCCGGGGAAGCTGGCGCGTACGATTGCGGCTGCTGCGACGAATTCGCCTATGCCCTTGTCGGCCAGCAATCGCGCGACGAGCAGGAAGACAGGCATTCCGTTGGCCAAGGGGCGTCGGGCGAACCGCTGCAAATCAACGCCGGACCCGGGAACCAGCGTCACCAAGGATCGATCGTCGATCATCCGACGCCGCAACAGTTCATCGGCATCGTCGCGATTGAAGACGAGGATGTCCTGCGCCCGGCGCAATGCCGCCCGGTTGAGACGGGCCGTCAGCCATTGCAGCCATCCGCTGCTGCCGGTTTCGCCGAACACATAGCCCAGACCCGTCATCATCGCGACGAAGCGGGGAGCGTGGAAGAAGCGCAAAGCTAGTCCAGCGTAAACGATCGGCTTTAGCGTGTAAGCAAGAACGACCTTTGGGCGTTCGCGTCGGAGGAGGCGGATATAGGAGAAGAGCGTCCGCAGGTCGTGCAGCGGATTCTGCCCGGTCCGGCGCATCGGAACAACCCGGAATTCGGCGCCCAGCGCAAGGATTTCCTGGATGACCACTGGGTTCGTATCGGGCGCGCAGGCGATGACGCGGTATCCGGTGCTGACCAGTTGCGCGATCAGCGGCCCGCGGAAATTGGTGAGCGAAACCGACAGGCTCCCCGCGATGACGATCAGGGGGCGCTGCATGTGACCTCCGATCGCATCAGCGTCGCAGCCTCATTGCTTGCCGCATAGCTGCGGGTGGGGTCGGCGCGCGCATCGAAGGTCCTGCGGTTGCCAGCCAAAATCGCGTCCGCCGCGCAAACCCCTGCAAAGCTCGCCCAGTCGGTTCCCGGTCGATTGACGTGAAACAGGCTCGGATACAGGGGCAGCCGCTGGTAGAAGGCACCGTGTCGGCGGTCCTGTGCCTCGCGCCAGCTGGCGGCGGCGTTGCATCGGGTCAGGCGATGAATCCGCGTGTCGATGAGATGATCGGGCCGGATCAACCGGTTGGAGCGGCATTCGTCGATGGCGAGCGTGATCCAATCCCCATCGGAACGGCCATGTCTCGGATCATCCTCGTCAAGGAAGAACTCAACGCACAGTGCGGTCATCCCGGGCGGCACCATGTCTCCGCCGAAAGCCGCATAATTGGTGATCCGGCCGGCCTGCACCATCGGGTCATTCACTTCCAACCAGGCATGGGGAAAGCGGGGCGGCTCATCGAGGAACAGATAGACCATGACCACACAGCGGGTTGGATCGGCGCGTCCGTGTTCATCGCCGGGCACCAGCAGTGACTGGAGCGCGTCGGGCGCCAAGCTGGAAATGACGGTACCGACATGGCACCGTATCGCATCGCCGCGATGGCGCAAAGTCACCGAAAAGGACTGATCCGCGTCCGGCGCCAGCGCTACGACTTCCGTCTCCAGACGGATTTCGCCGCCGCCCTGCCTTACCCGCCGGGCCAGTTGGTCGGTCAACTGTCCTGTGCCGAGCGCAGGATGGCGCCAGCTGGACTGGCGGCCGACACCGCCTCGCGCGGCCAGCCTAAGTCCCTGCGCTACCGCCGCGAAACTGTGCGATCCGCCCCGTTCGCCGTCCGCCAGCTCTTCGGGAACCGGCATGTCGCGCCACGGGCGACCGCGAAACTTCTCCCAATAGCCCTGCGCCAGTACCTGTGCAAAGCGACGCCCCGTGCGCTGATGCCAGAAACGTTCATAGCTGTCGGGCCTGCGCATCGCTCCGTCGATCCAGCCGCGTACCAGATCCCAGCCCCCGCGCATCAGCAGACCGGGCGGCATACCGCGCGTCGGGCCACGAAACTGGCCGGCCAGCTCCAATATCCGTCCGGCGAACAGGCTGCCGATCCGGTGGGAGTAGGGTTTCAGGGCGTCGCCGAGCAGCCCTGTCCACAGTGCGTCGATCTCGGGAATGCGGGCATAGAGTTCCTTGCGGCCCAGGTCGACCGTGAAGCGGCCGTGACGCAGGGATCGCATCAGGCCGCCGACATGCGGGGATCGCTCGACGATCAGTGGCCGTCGTCCGGCCGAGACGAGGCGGTCGGCTGCGGTGAGGCCGGAGGGACCGGCGCCGATGATCAAAATGTCCGTCCGATGGATAGACTCCGCATCGGCTCGACATCGCGAAACTGAGCTGGACACGTGCCTTCCTTCGATCACTTTGGTAGGAAGCTGATGCAGGCGCCGGGTCGGGGCAATGTCGATTGCGGGCCGGTTGCCTTAGCCCAAAATCGGTACGTCGGATGCGCTTGGGCGCGCCGTTATGTCAACGAGGCATGGCGGCTCGGTGCGGGTAGATTGAGTTCGGTTCCCTCTATCCCTGGAGCGCGCGATTGTCTGCTGAAGGATGCCTTCCAGCGCTGGTCATCTCCCTCGACCTTGAACAGGCCTGGGGCAGCGAGCCGCAACGGATCGGCCCGGCCGAACTGGCGGCCTATCATGGTGCCCGTCGCGCGATTCCGCGCATCCTCGACCTGGTGGCGGAGCGGAATGTCGCGCTCACATGGGCGACGGTTGGCCTGTTGTTCTTCGATGAGAGGGACGAGATGCTGAGCCAACTGCCTGCCCAGCGGCCCAGCTATGCCGATCCGGCCCTTTCCGCCTATGCCCGTTTGAACGATGTCGGTCGTAACGAGCGGGAAGACCCGCTTCATTTCGGTCGGTCGCTGTTGCGGCGGATCGGGGCCTATCCTCGGCAGGAGATAGCGGGCCACAGCTTCTCGCATTATTACGCCCTTGAAGACGGTAATGACCCGGAATCTTTCGCCGCGGACCTCGCAGCGGCTTCCAAAGCGGCGGCCTCGCTGGGCGTAGAGTTGAAAAGCCTCGTCTTTCCGCGCAATCAGGTGAAGGAAGCCTATCTGCCGCTTTGCCGATCTGCAGGATATGAGAGCTTCAGGGGAACGCAGCAGGGGGGCTCCCATGACGGTCGTCCGCGACGGGGGGACCATCTGCGCCATCGCGCCGCCCGGTTGGCGGAAACTTATCTGCCGCTGACACCTAACGCGCCCGGTCGTCCGGTCGTGACGGCGGGGTTGGTGAACATCGCCGCCTCTCACTTCTTGCGCCCGGCGCAGATCCGGCTGACCGCGCTCGACCAGCTCCAGCGCATCCGGATCAGGGGCCGTATGCGGTGTGCCGCGCAGCGACGCGGAATATGCCATATCTGGTGGCATCCCCAGAATTTCGGGCAGGATATTGACCAGAACCTGCACATGTTGGGCGCAATCCTGGACGATTATCGAAGGATGGCCGATGATTTTGGCATGACCAGCGTGACGATGGCCGAACTGGCTTCCTCCTGCCGACGGGAAAGGTCCGACGCTGCGGGCTTGGCTGCGTGATGCCTATGAACGGGCAGGAGCGGATCGCGGTCATTGGCCTTGGCTATGTCGGACTACCATTGGCCATTGCCTTTGCCGGCGCGGGCCTGCCGGTCATCGGTTTCGACATAGATCACCGGCGCGTCGCGGCGCTGCGCGACGGCCATGACTGGACGGGAGAGATTGGCGTCGAAGCGTTGCGGACAACCGGGCTAGTGCTGACCGACCGCCCGGACGATCTTGCCGACGTGACGTTCTGGATCGTCACGGTGCCGACGCCTGTGGACGCCAATCATTGCCCCGACCTTGGTGCGCTGCGCGCGGCCTGCGAGACCGTCGGGGCGCATATGCGGCCTGGTGCGGCGGTCGTCATCGAATCCACCGTCTATCCGGGGACGACCGAGGATGTCTGCGGTCCGCTGCTCGAGCAGGCGTCGGGGTTGGCGCGCGGCGTTGACTTCGTCCTTGGTTATAGTCCCGAACGGATCAATCCCGGCGATACGAAGCATGGGATCGCGGATGTCGTGAAAATCGTCGCAGGCCAGAACATGGCGACGCTGGACCGAGTGGCCGCCATATATGGCCGCATCGTTCCCGCCGGTCTGCACCGCGCTCCCTCCATCGCCGTCGCCGAAACCGCGAAGGTGATCGAGAATACCCAGCGCGATCTCAACATCGCGTTGATGAACGAGGTGGCGAAGGTCTGCCATCTGCTCGACATCCGCACCAGCGACGTTCTGGCCGCCGCCGGGACCAAGTGGAATTTCCTGAAATTCCATCCCGGCCTGGTCGGCGGGCACTGCATCGGTGTCGATCCCTATTATCTCACCGCAAGGGCACAGCAACTCGGCTATCATCCGGAGGTCATTCTCGCGGGCCGCCGGATCAATGCCGGCATGGGTGCCTATGTCGCCGGGCAGGTGGTTCGCACCCTGGCGATCAGCGGCGTCGCGCTAGCGCGCGGGTCGGTGGGGATACTCGGGCTGACATTCAAGGAAAATGTGCCGGACCTTCGCAACTCGGCCATGGTCGACATGGTACGGACCCTGCGGGACTATGGGCTGAATGTGTTGCTGCACGATCCGATCGCGGACGAAGCCGATGTTGGTCGGCTTTTCGGCGCCGGAACCACGCCCTTGACCATGTTTGCCGGACTGGACGCGCTGGTTCTGGCGGTGCCGCATCGCGTCTATGACCAGCTGTCGTCCGAAAATCTCCGCGACATGCTTAATCCCGCAGGGATGTTCGCGGATGTCAGGAGCCGCTTCGATTCGCGGTTGTTCCCGTCCCCGATCCACTATTGGTCCTTGTAATCGACCATTCTTTCCGTTGGCCCAGCCGCAGGCTGGACCATTTCGCAGCCGTGAGAAATCTCGACCGAATGATCAGTTCCGCGACGATCAGGTTGGGAATGATCTGGAGGATGCGGACGGGTTCATAGACGAGCGGCAGCGGAAAGCCCAGCAACAACAGGAGATGCAACTCCGCGCGGAAGGTCACGTTCGTAAATGTCAGCGCGTAGTTCCGCACCATCCAGCGTCCATGGGCATTATGGTCCCGCCGCAGCGCCGCCCGCCAGGCGAGCAGCGCGGTGCCGAACCACAGGATTGAAAGGGTCGCGAACGACAACACTGTCAGCGGTCCCTCGGTCTCCCGTAGCGCCATCAGAAAGGTGGCCGGAGCAGTCACCAGCACCGCGCTCAGATATATCCGCCCGCCCCAGCGATGCAGCCGGGGCCAGCGTTCGCGCAAGGCCCTTCGGAAAAGCACCGCGCCTGTCACCAGGATGAAGGGTGCGGTCGACAGATGCAGGAACAGTTTGAACCGGTCATGCTCCAGATGATCGACGGCACGGTGCATGATGCGCGGCACATCTATCCAAAGAAAGCGCAGGTTCATGATCGCGACGGCCACGACCGCCACCAGCATCAGCCACCACAACGCAATCCGGCACCGCTCGATCGTAAGGCGCCTGACCGATGCCCTCGGGGCATCTTCACCGCCCTGCCAGAATTCCTGCGTCGTACCCGAATCGATCTGCATCGCCACCTTCCTCGATGCGGGAGAGGCTATAGGCTGCACCGGGGGCAGGGCGCTGCATATTCAGGCCGGTACGATGCGCAGAATGGCGATCCCTCACCCGTTCGGCCTAGTCCCTATGGACTAGCACCGAACCATTCCCGGCGACACTCAAATGCCGCGACCGGGCTCGCATGGAATCAATTATCGGGGACGGGAGGTGGTGAGGTCTGCTGGATTCCGTTTGTCAGCGACCATCTCGGCATTATCGGGGCAACCATCCGGCATGGAGGACGTGAGTTGTGCTGGCTGGTGTGACCAGCGTAACCGGCCTGTCGAGTGTGCTTTGCCTTGGACCGTAACCATCGAAGGACCATGGATAAAAACCGTCCACCCATTTGATCCACACCTGGCTGGTTGAATGGGCGACCATGGCGCCGTCTGGAATGCTATTGGGATCGACAAGGCTGCGGCTTTGGAAGAGTTGCTTGCGGGCGCGATGCATGATGGTGTCGATATCTTTGACAGTGAGCCTGTGATCCTCGGCGAGCCCATGGCCCCGCTTCCAGGCGGCAACGAATGCCTTGTGATTTTCGTGTCTGCATTCCTCACAAGGCCGATGCCCTGCTGCAAGGGCGGTGGCTTCGTCGAGGAAGAATAGTTCGGTATAATAGCTACCGGGCGCCATGATTTCACGCCTCCGGCGGTTGACACTCAAGGCACAGGTGACCCAGCTTTGGGTTGTCCAACCCTTGCTGCCGTTTGCTTGTTCTCATCATGAAGGCGACCGCGATTCACCATCAGCATGCCGCGCGAGTTATGCGCCATAATGTTGCCGAGTGGATCGACGCGATTTTGCAGAGGCATGATCTCTATCCTCGGGTTATACCAGCCTTCAGTGAAGCCTGTCTCTTATACACATCT
>NZ_LXVX01000009.1 GCF_001650725.1 Sphingobium sp. TCM1
CAATCCCTGTCGCGCCCACCATTTTCCCTTGATATTCCAAGGGTTAATGGTGTCCCTATCGGAGCCTCCGAATTTCCGAAGCAGAACAATGCACGAACGAACGTAGATTCGCGCGGCTTGTTCGTACAATCCCGGTACAGCTATTTTCGATTTGGCGCGTCGGGCGCGAATCGGGGCGCGGCATGAGCGCCTTGATCTACCATGGCACGCCCATGACGCCGCGTGCCTCGCTCCAATCCGTCATGCCCGGTCGCGGCGCTTGCGTCTCATTCTTTCGCCCTGACGATTTGGAGGCTCTGCTGGCAATCTGCCCGCAGGTCATGTTTCGACCACGGGGCGTTCAGCTTCTGGATGAGGGCGCTGAAGGCGGGAAGGGAGTGGGACGAGTTCGATCGCCTCGCCTGGTGGCTCTGCTACTATCAGTGGCTAGAGCCTATCATCTATCAGCCGGGGCGCTGGGCGATCATGCCGGACAGTCCTGGCGCTCCTTCCCAGCTCAACGATGGGCTTCTGAACGATTGGCCGTTTGGCCCGTGCCGGGGCGCGCCGGTCTGGCACATGGATGGATCTATCGAAAGGCTGGCACGGCTTTGCGAGAGATATGGTCGCGTCTGCATTGGATGGATCGGGGATCCAAAGAAGGAGCCGGTCGGGTGCGACGCCTACCGCTGGAAGATGGACGAGGTGGCCAAGTTGATGGGCAATGTGTGGCACCCTCTCCACATGCTTCGTGGGACAGCTGTGGCGTTCCAGTATCCCTTCATCAGCGCGGACAGTACTTCTCTCGCGCAGAACGGGCATCGTTACGATTGGCAGGACGATCAATGGTGCATGGTCAGCGGGCCGCCACGGAAGTGGAAGGGTCGGGCTTGCTACGCCGACAGACTGGAGGGCCAGCGGCATGAAGGCGGCTCGCAGGGCTATGTGCCAATTGCGGCTTGAGCGTGCGATGGCGCGCCGGCTGAACAGCATTGACCAGTGCAAGGCGTTCGGCCTCGGTTACGGTCGATCGATTCGCGTTGTGGGTGATCGTGCCCGCCTGAACGGAGGCGCTGCACATGGGTAGGATGTTCAACGCTTCCGAGTTCGCTCGCATGGTCGAATATCACCGCAAGAGCCGGAACGTATCCGGTAGGGAAGTAGCCAGGTCGATCGGCATTTCATCTGCGACCTACAGCCGTGTCACTCGCGGCCATCCACCAGATGTAGAAACATATCTCCGCCTTAAGCGGTGGATCGAAGGAGGCGCGGCACATGGGTAAGGGAACCGTATCTAGGTCCGATGCTCGCCAGATCGCCGAAGCGGCCAGCGAGTGTGCTGATAAGGCGCTGGTGTGGAGAGATCGGGCGTTGAAGGCGGAGGCTTTGCTGGCCCGCTTTGTCTCATGGGTGGATCGTGCTGATGCCCCCGGCGACGATGCGCAATATCTCAACGGCGAGCACCCAGATCAGCGCGCGGCTGATCGTGACGGGTGGGATGACCTGCGCGATTTGGTTGCGGAGGCGCGATCAGCATGATCCAGCTCGACCTGTTCGCCCCGCCGCCAGCGCCTCCGGTGTCCTCAGTCCTGCGCGTCAGCCACACGGTTCAGACTCGCGCCGCCCAGCACGGCGGCATTATCACGGTTTACACCGAGGATGATCCTGAACCGTTCGAATTGACTGTGCGCGGTGTCGAGTGCGTCGCGTCATGGTCGGGCGGTTTCTGCACCCATGCCATAGGACCGGCTGGCTCACCCTTCTGGTCGGAAACCGGCTTTCGCTCATTTGGTGTCCCAACGCTCGATACCGACGAGATTGAGGCGATCATCTGCGACTATATCGACCGGCCCGCCAAAGCGTATGGGTGCGGCGGAAAGCTGGTCCGCTGGTGGCCTGGTTATGTCCTGCAATGGCGGCAATCGCTAGGCTTCGAGATCGAGATGACGAAGCAATACAAGGGCCGCGAAGGCGTCTGGGGCCAATGGGGACCGGAGGCATGGGCGGATCACTGGCATCGTCACGACATGAAGCTTCAAGACGCGCTCGACCAGATGCGCGAGGAAGGCATTGATCCGAACGATGTCGGGCCGCCGCGTGGGTTCAATGGCAAGTGGCCGAAGTTCGAAAGGATCGCAGCATGAACCACCCCAACCCCATGACCACTGACCTGCTGGCGCTGGCGGAAATGGAGGCGATATTCCTGCCGCCCATATCCGACAGCGAATTGGAGGAGCTGGCGAAAACCAATCCTCCGCTCGCCCATAAGTGCAGCGGGTGCGCCTATCGGATGGGGACGGATGCGGCAAACAATCCCACCACAGCCGCGAACCGTGACGATTGCGACCGTGCCGGCCATCCGTTCTGGTGCCACATGGTCCGCAATGATCTGGGTATGCCTGTGCATCTGTGCGCGGGGTGGGTCGATGCCCGCGCCTCTCTCCACCCGAGCGAGAAGGGGGAGGGGTGATGTTCGGCAACCTTCCACCCGACGAGGTTGAGCGGCGCAGGCTGGCTTCTATCGAGGCAATGGAGGAGCGCAACCGCACTGCATTCGAGCGCTGGTATCAAAAGCGCTGCGACGAATTCTTTTGGAAGAATGGGAGGTGCTGCGCCGGTTGTGACCATTGGTGCAGCGAAGCGGGTGACATAGGCGAATGCCTTTCTGCCCCGCCTGTATCCGGTGAGCAGGTGCTGAGAAGCCTTGACATATCGTGGTCCAGCCACATCCCGCCACCGGGCCAGCCATACACGCGCCGGGATCACGTCTGTGGCGCGTTTCAGGATACGTTCGATTGGGCTTCGCTTGGGGCGGAGTATCTGGCTTCCATAGGGGCGCCGCTCACCCCTTGACCGAATCGCCAACCAAGCACAGCCTCGACCCATGACCGACGACGAGATAGAAGCCGAACTGTCCGCGCTAAGCGACGACGATCTGGCAAAGGTGTGGCTCGATGCGCCGGACCCTGAGCATCCGACCCGCCGCGAAGAATTGGCGCTGGGCATGATGGAACTGCGCAACCTCGACTTCTAAAACAGCACCGGCCCAGTAGACGCCTCGCCCTTCTTCCTGAACCAAGGTCGATCGGTATGCTCCACGATCATACGGTCAGCGGGATAGGGCCGGTCAAACTGAGACAGCTCCTCCAGCGGCGCGTGCAACCAGGTGTCCCAATCTTCCGGATCAAGGATCACCGGCGAGCGGTCGTGAATGTCGATCAGCTCAGGCGCATTGTCCGTCATGACGCCGGTATAGACAGCGCCCCATTCATCGCTGATCGTCCAAAGCCCTGCCAATGCGAAGATGGGCTGGTCCTTCACCGATAGCCACGTCTCTGTCATGTGGCCCGGCTCACCCACAGCTTCGGCATAGCGCGCCGTGGGGATCAAGCAGCGATTGCGCGGATCGATCGCCCAGCGCTTCCAATAGCTGCCAAGCTTGTCGAACCGCGCATTGTTCACCGGCTTCGGCTTCAGCGGCTTGCCGGTCTTCTTGCTGGTCTGCGCCAGTGGGAAGCCCCAGGTCATTTGCTCCAGCACGCGCTCGCCATCCTCCAGACGGATCACCGTGCCGGGCTGGGCCGGATGCGTCTCCAGCGGTCCCTCGTTGAACCGGACGCCGGGCCGCGCCTTGAACAGGTTCAGCACCTTCTGCGTATCGCCGCGCTCTGCCCGATTGCACATATACCCAGCCTGTAGCGCGACGACCGGAGAGTCAAATCGCTTGACCGAAACCGGAACATTACGGGAACATTGAGTATGTTTCGCCCTCTCCCCGAATCCGATCCTCTCGCCCGCGAGTTTACCGAGATCATGAAGCAGATCGAGGCCGGCCAGCCCATGCACCCGATGGAGATATGGGAGCTGGTCGTTCAACTGCGCGAGGCTGGCGCGATCGGTTGGGCGAACAGGCTGGCGGAGCATCTGCCGGATTAGAGAGAGCCTCTAGGGGATCGGGCAAAGGCGATCGGCCGCGCGCTGGGCGAGCAGCAGCGCCGCGCGCGCATTGTCGCAGGTCGCATAGCCCTGGACGGTGGCGCAGCCGGTGAGCAGCAAGAGGAGGGGGAGCGCCCGGATCACGGCGCCATCCAATATACCGCGGCCGCTAGCATTGCGAACCACAGGGCGGTTGAGATGGGAACGGCGATGAGCAGGTGTTTCATGGCTGCGACTCCACGGGGACGGGGTTGGCAGGTGCGTTGACGATCTCCGCCTGCACCGGTCCAGGCGGCGCGCTGGACGCCAGTTGAGTGCCCAGCTTCTCCACCGATCGCCCCGAAGAAAGCGCGACAAGGGTGGACAGGCAGTCGCCCAGCTTCAGCGCGCCGGCGGTGCCGATCGAAACCAGCACATTTTCCGCCCAATTCGGCAGCGCGCGTGGGGTAAGGTAGATGCCGACGACGATCACGAGCAGGATGACGATCAAGCCCGCCGAGATGGCGAGTAAGACGGCGCGGTCGGAGATGCGTTCAACCGCGCTCATTGACCGACCCGATTGGCGAGCCAGCCATAGACGAACGCCTCCTGGTTTGGACTGCTCTCGGCAAGGCTTAGATAAAATTCCCCTTGCAGCGCATCGAGTGCCTTGCGCAGCACTTCACCGCCCGCCGCGCCACGCTTAGCCATGAAGCCGCGCAGCGCGTGAAGCGTCATCGGCCCAACAAGGCCGTCAGTGCTGATGTCGGGATAATCGCTCGCCTGCCGGTTCAGGGCGTTGAGCGCGCGCTGGAGGAACTTTCCGGCCCGCCCCACGCCCATGTTGACGCCCGTGTCGAACATCTCATCCGCGATCGCCGGGCATAGAGCCGCGACCTGGTCGAACTTCGGCCCGGTCCAGTAACGCGTCTTGTAGATGTTCGCCGCAGCCGAGCGGGGCAGGGCGCGCATGTCAGCGAAAAAGCCATGGGCTCGCGCGACCTGCTCCGTAATGCCCCAATTCGTCGGACCGCCGCGGTCCGCCGGATGGTTGGAATATCCGCCCTCGCGGCGGATCACTTCGTCTATGAGTTGGTCGATGGTCATGGATGACGCCCCTCAAATAGCAGCTTCACGAGGAACAGGATGACGGTGACCGCGATCGTAAAGACCGCCGCGACGCCCCCGTAAAAGCCGACGCTCTTTTCCTGCTTGAGATTTACCGCGGTCAGGCTGTCCTTGAGCGCGTCCATCTTGTCGTTCAGGATCGAATGGTTTGCGTCAATGCGAGCGCCCAGCTTGTCCTCCAGCTTCTCCAGCCGGTCATCGAACTTGTCCTGTTTCTTTTCCATGCGCTCCAGATGGCGTTCGAAGTTGAGCGCGGCTTGGCGGTCGTTGTTCAGGTCGTGCTTGACGACGCGGATCAGCTCGTGCGCTTTCGCGATCTCCATGCGAAGTTCTGCGAGTTCTTCAGGCATCTTCGCTCACCACCTGCGCCACCATCTCCGGCTCCAGCCACCGGCTCATCCCGTCCACACAGAAGCGGCCCGCATCATCCACCGCAGAGACGACATAGCACCCGCCGCTGCTGGTCGGGGGATAGCCCTCGATGCCGGGGATGAGGGTGACGTGATCGCCAACGGTCACAGCAGACGCTCCAGCGAGAAGTTGTCGCCGCTGCCGGTGATGTTGACGTGGCCGTTGCTGCCGGTGCCGGTTGGTGCCATCGTCAGGCTGATCGTTGCCGTGAGGCCGCTAATCGCCACCGAAGCGCCGAAGATGCCTGTCGGCTCAGCAATCGTATCCTTGACCGCCGCAATGGCCGCTGCGCCGTCGCAACGGATCGCGATCTTGATTTCCGCAACGCCATTCGCCACCCCGCCGACAAGACCGTTGACGTTGACCGTCAGCATCAGGCCGCCCTTGAAGCCCCCGAGCAGATTGACCCGCGCGACATCAATGCTGGTCGATGTCGTTGCATCGGTCGCCCAGTCACCGCTGATCGCCCATTCGCCGATGCCGCGATCATAAAGCCGCATTGTCTTGAGCGGGGCGTCGATCCCAAGGACAGCCGCACCGCCGATCAGCCCGTCATCATGGTGAAGGTCCACGAAGGACTGGCCGTTGAGGCGGAACACGCGGGCGACCCCCGCGTCTGTCTGGCCTGCCAGGGTGATGTTGCTGCGATACGCTGCCCCTGCCATTACCTCGAAAGCAGCGCAGTCAGCCGCGTCAATCGAAAGGAGATGCGCGCTCTCGATGACGATATCACCGACGACATGCCCCCCGCCTTCGTAGCGCCAGTAAGCAGAGGCGCCGGCATCGGTAGCCGTCGAGGTTAGCCGCCCCTTGGTGTTGGTGAAGGTGTTTCCTGTGCCGGAACCGCGCTTGAACCAGAACACATTGCGAGCAACATTAGTGAAGGGGAAATTCGAGATATTGTCGAAGCAGTTCCACGCGACATTGCTTTCCAGGCCAAAGCTGGTCGTGCGCGGCGCGCTATCGTCAATGATGGTCGCTATGGCCCCATAGCTGGAAATGTTGTGGATCTTGTTGAACTGCGAGAACTTCGTGTTGTCCGCTCCCCCGAACTTGATCGCGCAAGCGGCAGCCGGTGGCGCGCTTAGCTCGAAGACCGCCCGAAAGCCCCCGATGTCGTGCTGCTCGCAAGCGCCGGTGAAGATGAACAGCGGTGCGTCGGCGGTTGAGAAGATGACGCCGTTGTCGCTCACAATGTCGATCCCACCGTCAGGCACCGTAGCGCTGCCATTGACCCGATATTCCCCAGGCGTCCTGCGAGGGACAATCAGGGGAACGCCGCGCGTGTGCGCCTTGGTGACATTTGCCTGGAGGGCCGCAAGATTGGCGGCCTTCGCCTCCGTGCTGCTCGCGTTCGGGGTCATCCCATCGAAGGCATTGACACCCACAATATCCTTGAGCGCCTTGCCGATCGTGCCCTCCGCAAAATCGGTGCTGTCGTCAAACGGGATGATGTCTGCACCATCGACAGTGACGCGGGAAAGATCGCGGGCGCGGCTCATCTCATCCTCCTCACAGAACAGGCGCTTGCACGGTCGAACCGAATTTGTAGGTGCCCGATCCGCCCGCCGCAGGAATTTCGAAACCGCGCGTCAACGTCGCGTTAATTTCAATGTCGTGCCATTCGTCGTTCGTGACTTTGACGCACAGTCCAGAACCGGTGCCGGGATCGATGAAGCGCGGATTTTTAAGCGTGCAGCGGCCGCCATGGACTTCGAAGAAGGCTTTGGTGCGGACCTGGTTGAGGCCTGACCGAATATTGCCGCCAAACCAGAGAGCATCGCCCCCCGTCTGCTTGAACAGTTCACCCTGACGCGCAACAGCCTCGAAAATGCCGCCGCCGACATAGCTGAAATTGCCATCCTCGACCTGAAATAGCGCCTGGCCGGTGTCCGTGCCAGGCCCGAGAGCAAAGGCGCAGGCGCCCAGCGCCAGCGTGCCGCCCGTCTGCTTGACGAAAAAGTCATCACCCGCGCCGGTCGTCGCGTACCAGCTACCGACAGCCAGCTTGCCGCCGCCCATTTCGAGCCGCCCATAGGTGCCGTCCAGATGCAGTTCACCAATTGTGCCGAAACCATCCGTGCCGGGTTGATCGAACGTCGCGTTACGGGTGATGATGCGCTGGCGGAATGTCTTGATGGTCTTGGCCGAAAAGCCATCAACGCGGCCAAGTTCCAGCCCAATCGCTACACCGTCGCTGTAGATTGAATAGAGCGCCTGGCTCTCTGTCACGGCACCGCAACCATAAGGCCACAGCTCGATTGTGTTGACGTTGGTCTTGTCAAACGCCCCATCCATGATGAGGCCTCTGCTGAAACAGCCCATGCGCAACGTGTCGATGTCCAGACCGCCATTGTTCCCTTGAAGGTCGAAACCCTCCCAGCCCAGATAGACTGTCACCCGGCCCTTCAGCTGCATCCGCGCGACATTGCGGGCATAGAGCGCGGGCGGATACTGGATCAGATTGGCGCGGTTATAAGTATCGGGCTGAAAGAAGCGAAAGCTAATGTCGGCCAGCCCGCATCCTCGCTCCGCTGTGTTCGGTGGCACGATGATGACGCCATTACCGCCCAGCGGGAACGTAGCAGGAATGTTGAACTCAGTGCCATTACCCGGCCCTGTTCCGGTCGGATCGCCATAATACATCTGGCCGCCCGCATTCTGTGTGACCGGCGAAAGCAGATCATAGCCCTGCGGTCGTCGGGCAGTCGGGAAGTAGATGTCGTGATCCGTCTGAGCGGCGCGGTTCATCTGCGGCGACCAGTCATCGAGCGTGTCGCCAAGCTCGGGGCGATAGAAATCCCAGATCGACGGCATGCGATCGGAAAGCCGGTCACCAACCGCTCGCGCCGCTGCCATGGACAGCGGGTATTTCGAACCGACTGTATCCGCAGCCGATGGGTCGGAAAGCCCTAATATGTTGCGTCGGTCAACGATGCCCTGGTCGAAGGATACGCCAGTAATTATCGTCACGACATCATCGACATGAATGTTGTCATCGGTGATCGTCAGGACAGGATTATTCCAGATGTAGGCGACCTCTCCATCGTCATTGCCGATGTTGGCCCCGTTGATCGAAACGCGCGGGTCTACTAGCCCTTCCAGCATGGCCTCCGGCGCGGCCGAAAAATCGAACTGCGTCTGCCCTTCTTCCGTTGCCTTGATACTGGCCCAAGCATGCGTTCCGGCACCGCCGCCGCCCGAACCAACGGAAAAGCCCCAAGTGCCGTCTGCGTTGACGATGGGATATCGACCCAAGGCGTCCCCGCCGCCGACTGGAACGACAGGCGCGCGGTCTAGCCGGCTCTTGAGGGCAAGGTCACGGATCGCAGCGCGATCGTTCGCCTCGTTGACCGTTTCAGGTCGATACGCCTGCCCGCTTGAAAATGTGATCGGCTGCTCAAAGGTCGGAGCGCTCTCAATGTAGAGATCGCCGCCGCTAGGAGCCGAACCGAACAGAACCGTCCCGCCCGATGGCGTCAGCGTGACCGTATACTGGCTCGGGAACACATCGGTTTCGGCGCCATCTGCTAGGACGAAAACCCGGAGCTCGGATGCAGACGCTGCCTTGAATGTGAACGGAAATTCGACCGTCGAGCCATTGGCCTCATAAGGGCCAGAATAGGTGTCGGTCGTAGAAACAGCCATTCTCTTGCCTCCGGGGACGATGGCAAGTAATTAGAGGGCATGATGAGGGGCTTGAATCGACGGGCGGCTCTGGTCGCGCTGACGCTGCTGGGGGCCTGCGCCACCGGCCCGAACAACCTTTATGGCGGCATCAACGGCCAGAAGGTGACCGGCAACGAAGTGTCGGTGATCGTGTCCAATATCTGGAACGAAATGGACGGGCTCAAACTGGCGGACGCGCATTGCAAGCAATATGGCAAGGCAGCGCGCCTCAATCGTTTCGAGAACTACAAGGCCAGCTATGATTGCGTCGCGCCATGAAGAAGATCGGTGCGCGCGTGAACTGGTGGGCTGTTGCGATCATCGTCCTTCAGTGCATCATCCTGTATCGGCTCGATGGCATCGCCGATGATGCTGCGTCGGCGGCCGATAGCGCCTATGAGGCATGGCAGGCGGCAGCTTATCGCTAGTCCTCCTTAATCCTCCCCGTCGTCAGACCTTCCCACCATTCGCCGAATGTCTCAGGCTCCTGATCGCCGGCGCCTACGTCCACGAGGAATTGCGTTGCCGCTGACACCTGGCCGGGAATTGGTGCGCCGAGATAGCCCGCCATCTCCAGAATGTTGCGGGTGGCGCGCTTGGTTTCCTCCCCTTCCAGCAGTCGCTTGAGGTCGCGTGCAGTCGCGACCGCAGTTCGCCCCAAGCCGCTGGCCGGCGTGAAATTATATCCGAACGGCGATGCGATACCGCCCGCGATGTCCCGAACGACCGGGAGAGGCCCGAGCGCAGACATAGCGATCTTTTCGAATGCCCAGGCCGTCCAATCCTCGTCATCATCCGGCGCGCGCCCCGCCAGCAATTCCGAGGCGAGGGCAGGGAAGAAATAGAGCATCATCGTGCGAGCGAGCAGCGCCGGAAAATCACCGACCGACCGCGTGCGGATCACCTGCGCATAGTCGCGGTTGAGCGTCCGCTGGCGCTGATAGAAGGCGGACAT
Organism: Sphingobium sp. TCM1; assembly: GCF_001650725.1. Taxonomy (GTDB): domain Bacteria; phylum Pseudomonadota; class Alphaproteobacteria; order Sphingomonadales; family Sphingomonadaceae; genus Sphingobium. The sequence continues at coordinate 10,058 of NZ_LXVX01000009.1, forward strand.
GTAGCTGTAGAACATCGTCATCAGCTTGAGTGCTTCGCCGGCTGAGCCCTTGCCGCGCTGGATCGCCGCCAAGTCCTTCGCCGCGCCAGCGCCCTGCGATTGCCGAACCGCCTTGTCAGCGAAGGCAATGGCCTGGCGTTCGTCCATGCCTTCCGTGAGGCCACGGTTATAGGCCCCGATCCACGAGGCGGTGGAAACGAAACGATCCATCATGCCGATTGTGTAGAAGGCAAAGCGCTTCACGTCCGACACGAACCCGAACCTCGATTGCTCCCGCCGCACCGCATCCCGAATGTCGCGATCAAACGTTTCCGTTCGCGCCGCCACTTCCTGGCTATTCTCCAAAACGAAGCGAATTGCGCCGACCGGGTTCTTGGCAAACCGATAGACACCATCGGCCACCCAGCGCGCACCGATCCGCTCGCCGGAGTTGATGAGGCCTGCAAGCTGCATGACCGTGGTGGAGAAGCGGAAGCCCATGCCGACGAAGGTTGCGTTCGTTCGCAGCCCCTTGACCATCTTTTCGAGCGCGCCAAGCCCCTGCGCGTCATAGGCATATTCGTTGGCAATATGCTGGAGCCACGGGTTAAACTGCTTCTGGATATGTTCGCCCAGCGCCTCGCGAACGGCTGTAATAACCCGCTTGTCGTTGAGGAAGCGGTGCGCGTCTATCACAGCCTCGCGATGCGTGATGTCGTGAACAACCTCGCCCACATGCCGCGACAGGACGGACAGCGACAGCAGCACGGGCCGCTCGACCTTGGTGCGCTCGTTGGTGGCCCCGGCGCGCGTGTTGGCGCGGCGATAGGCGCTTTCGAACAACTTGTCGCCGCTGACCGCATTCTGGCGCTCAGTGTCAAGCGAGCGGGTCGGATCATAGACGACAGGATAATAGCCGCCGCGCAGGGTGCCGGCCGCAGTCTCGATCGGACGCGCCTCGACCTTTTCCGGCTCCACACCGTTCACCCGGCGCTCCAGCGCAGCGATGTCCGGCCAGAGCGTATCGATGATGTCCCAAGCCTCTTGAACGAAGCGCCATTCCTCGACCGTCAACTCACGATTGAGCATGTCAAGAATGCCCTGTTCATTCCAGCCATAGCCGCCCGCTAGCTTTTTCGCGTTGCCCTCGTTGCCCATGTTGAGCGCCATCGCGACAAGCTGGTCCCGCGTCATGACGGCAGGGCGCCCGGTTTGCGGGTCAATGAAATTGAGCGTCACCTTTTGCGTCCAGCGACGGCGCGTTGCGGCGGGGATTTTCTGGCGCGCATCCTCCAGTTGGCGGTTCATGTCGTTGACGCGGCGGCGACGCTGTTCCTGCGCATCGACAAAGCGCTGAAACACGACCCGGTTGAACACGCCAGACGGCCCCTGATCAAGCCAGTCGAATACCGTCTCCATCTTGAGCAACGCGGCGTCCATGCTCAGGATGCGATCCTTGAGACTTCCCCACCAGCCAGGCTCCAGAAACGCCACATTTGAAGGGGTGCGCGGCAATCCTCCAGCAGCCTCTACCGCTTCCGTCACGACCGCCTCGAAATCGCGCTCCTCCTTGGCGTCCAATAGCTTCTGCTTGAGCCGGCCAAGATGCATAATCTGCGTGACGGCAGCGTCCAGCCCGACCAGTTGCTCGACCGTGAGGCGGCTCCAGTTCGTGGTGCCCAGAGAAGCCGCGAAGGATGGCGGGACGATCATGTCGCGGCCAGCTTCCTCCTGTTCGCGCGCCCACGCCTCGAAGCCCTCCTGCCGATCGATGAAGCGCTGCGACCGCTGCTTGAGGTCCACCTGTTCCAGCAAGCCTTGCGCCCGCTCCAGATAATCCTGATCGACGCTCGCCATAGTGCGCTTGGACGCAACCTTGCTCATGCGCGACACTGCCGCCTCGATGTCGTCGGCGGCGCGCTTGGCTTCGGAGATCAGCGCATTGTTCAGCATCTGCGCCTGCTTCTGCCGAAATGCCTCTGCGTTATCACCGGCAATGACCGCATCCATCGCAGCCTTGCTCGCCTTCGATGCTGCGCGTTGGTAGCGCTGGATCGCGGATCGGGATGCGACATCGGCAACCCGGCCCTGCCTTACTGCCCGCGCCGCCCAATCCTTCGCAATGCGATAAGGCGTAAGGCGCTGGCCTGTCGAGCGCGCCAGAACACGCATTTCGGCGGCGATGACTTCGCCCTGTTGATCGTTGTGGATGATCGCAAGCGCTTCCTCCTCAATCGAGCCATCATTGAAGGGGTCCCCGTAGCGCTCCAGCATGAGCGCATCGACTTCCTGGTCTATCAGTGCCTTGCGCACCGACCGCTGATCACCTCCCTCCCTCAATTGCCGGCGAGCCGTCTCCACGCCCATGAGGGCGCGGACCATCGCTTCGCCGGATGTGAAGCCGGACAATTCGGCCGCATCATCTGGATTGACCCCGCCATCCTTGTAGATCGGGGGAACATTCTTCGGGAGCATGGCCGGAGCATCTTCGCCCAGCGCTTCCCTGATCCATTCCGCATCGAGCGGGGCCTGTTTCGCCGCCGCGAGCGCGCGAAATTCCGGGCGAGCATCGATGCGCGCCGACACCTCTGCTTCGACAGTGGCGCGACGATCCTTATATTCCTTCGTCACCCGGCGTTTGACCGCGTTCATCGCCTTGGCGAGCAGAGCATCATGGGCAGCGTCTCGCGCCCCGGACGTGCTTTCCTGATAGGCGGCGAACTCGTCATCCGTCATGGCATCCGGCTTGTCGGTAAACAGCGCCTCGATATTCTGCGCCTGACGCGCTTGCTCGATTTCCTCGTCCGTCGCGATCAGGCGATCCATGACAGCGCGGATTTCCGGGGTGATAGGGGCCTTCAACCGATCGACGCTGCGATAGATCGACACCAGCCACGACCGGAACGCTTCGAACGCGCGCCGCAGAACCGGGGTAGGGGATTTGCCCTCCATCAGATAACGCTCGACCCCGCGCGCCCACATTTCATGGGCGTCAACCGGGATCACGCCATCGGCGACGGAATGCCCGTTGGCAGCGAACCAGTCCTGCACCGCCTGCCAGTCCGCCTTGATCTGGTCGGAGGCGTCGGGGTCGGCCGCATCATAACGTAGTTGCTCCAGCCACAGGTGCCCGGTTTCATGCAGGAATGAACTTTGATCGCGCGATTGGAACAGTTCGATGACGCTCGGGCCTTGGCCGAACCCGGCAGACGGGAACACAATGCGACCGCGCGGGCCATCGTTATAGGATTGGTCGAACGCTCGGCCTTCCGCCTCAGCCTGATAGGCAGCAATCGCGTCCTTGATTTCCTTACGTGTCGCCTTGTCGGGATCGATGCCCCGGTTCTCCAGAACGCCCCGCAATTCCTGCGCCGCATCACGCAGCGTCTTTTCCTGCGCAGTCAGGAACCGATCGCGCCCCGCCACACCCTCGGCAATCGCGTCCAGCAAATCGTTCGCGCTTGGACGCTCCGAGAACTCGGGGAAGTATCCCGCCTCCCACGCCCGCTGCGCCCAGGCATCAGCGCCATATTCGTTCACGCCTAGCCCACCATCAGCCAGCATGGAGGATTGCCCGTCGCCGCGCGCATCGCGTAGCAGCTTGCGCTTGCCGGGCTTGCCCTTGTGCCAGACATCTGCGCCCATAGCCTTGAGGTCGCCGCCAGTATCGACAATGCCGCCGCCGCGCGCGATGAAGTCCATGAGCGAAGGGCCGGCCGCCGTCTTGGCGTCCTTTCCGCCCTTCATGGTCTCGATCAGAATGTCGGTGTTGTCGGCCGCCTGGACCTGGGCGAGGGCAGGGGGAAGAATTTGCCGCACGTCAACGGGATCGAACTCTTGTCCCGTCAGGTCGCGCCCCATGCGTTGAGCGCGCGTCGCCTCCCGCTGCGTCAGCAATTCGGCTTGCGTCATGGCGGTGGCGGGCGTGAAGCCGGCATTCATCAGCTTGTCGGCGATCGACTGGCGTAGCGTGTCGCGCGGCTGTTCCTGCGCCCGCGCCGCCTCCGCTTCCTGCGCCGCCTGTTCCGATAGCTGGTCGATCACGTCCGCCATCGCATCATCGAACGTCTGCGCTTCCCGCATCGACATGCCACCAGCGGACAGGCGCATATCCTCTTTGAGCGCGCCCCATGCGGGGGTATTGGCGATGCGCGCCAGATCGCCCACCGGCAGCACGACATCGCCGCCCGTTGCCAGCGCCTCATCGATCGCGTCGCGGTAGCCGTCGAACTCGCCTGAATAGCCGTCCGACTGCATGTAGCTGTTGACCGCATCGCCGGGGATGAAAACCCTGTCCGTGCCGGTGTCGTCGCCAAGCTGCTGGATCAGGTCCGACAGGGCCTCGGGATCGCGCGTGCCCGTTTTCGCCTTCGCTGCTGCCTCTGCCACATCATCAAGGAAGGTGCCGTTCGCGCGCGCCATTGCCGCCTGCTGACGCTTGTCCGCCGCATCGGAAATGATCCTTGCCGTCCGCTCTGTCGCTGTCGTCAACCCCACCGTCGCACCGACACCGCCGACCGTGGCGACCAGTGTTTCCGCTGCCGCCGCAGGACGCTCCTTCATGAAGTCGGCAACGGACTTGTCAGGGTTGAGCGTCGCCCACTCGTTCAGGTCTTGCAGGAACGTCGCCGCCTGCTCGCCGGGGATTTCAGCCGCGAGCTGGCGGATCAGCGTCTTGCCTAGCGGGGACTTCGCAGCCAAGTCGCCAACCAGACGCGATACCGGGATTTTCTCGGTGACGAACTCGACCGCACCCTGCGACGCGCCGTAGATCAGCGAGCGCGGAGCCGACAGCCCCTTGTTGCGAGCGTTGACATACTCGTTACCACCGACCGACGCCCCCATGACTGACGCGCCCGCGCCGGGGCCAGCGACGACACCAACGCCAACGGCAGCGAGCGATGTAGGCAGGCTCTCGACACCTTGTAGGAGATTGCGCGCCAGCCAGTTATCAACGTTCGGGCGCGCCTTCGCCGCCGCGTCTTGATCGGCTTTCTGGATCGACAGCGCATAATCGGCGATGATCCGGGGCAGCGACTTGATCCCAGCCCTTCGCTCTGCCTCCGAGGATGGCGTGAGCGCGTCCATGTTTTCCGCCAGGCCGCCAATCGCACCATAGATCCCGCCCAGCGCCTCATAGGCACCGGCCTGCACCGTCTTGCCGACATTTTTGAGCCCGTAGAAGGCTTTGCCCAGCAACGACAGATTATCGTAATCGTCAGCGGCAACGGCCGCATTATTGCCCTTCGCCGACCAGCGCCCGATGGCGGGATAATCCTGCGCCGCAGCCTTCGCCCGCGCTGCCCGCGCCTCCATTTCGAACGCGGGTAGATTGCTTTCCACCACGGCGGCGGGAAGGCCCCGCGCCTTTGCGATGGCCCCCGCCCGCGCAGCCTCATCTGGCTTGGCAACCTTGATGCGGAACGCCATTTCCTCGTCGCGCTGGCGCTGCAAATCGGCGGCGAAGGGATCGACCGTTTCGGGCTGATTGTCCCGGCTGCGCATCTGATCCAGATATTTGAACGGATCAGTCGCCATTACCAGTAACGCCCCTTGCCGTTGCGGAAGATTTCCGCGACCTGATCGTCAGTGGGTTCGCGGCCATAGGTATCGCGATATGCCTTGACGATCTTCCACTTCCGATCTTCCGGCACGTCGCCAATGCCCAATTCAAAGCGAGGCTTTGTCTTTTCGCCAGCGCCGAAGAAGCCCACCGTCTTGAACGTGACCTCCTTCGTGGCGGACAAGAAAGAGCGATACAGCTCATCTTCCGTAGGCTTGCGCTTGCCCCCGGTGAGAGCCTTGATTTCGGCTTCCATGATTTTCTGGACGTTGACCCGCTTGCGCTTGTCGTCCTCCTTGCTACCGGTCAGCCCGGCCTCAATGCCGAATGTCGAAATGGTGGACGACACCTTGCCGCGAATATCCGCATCGGGATCGCCGGCAACGATGCGAGCCTGTTCCTTGAGAAGCCCCTGCATTTCGGCGGGTGTGACCTGGCCGACATATTTGCCGAGCGATTGCTTGGAGAAGCCTTCGGGATCAAGGATGCGCTGCAACTCCAGTGTCGTCGCAATCGACCCGTTCGCCTTGACCTCTGCCGGCTTGGCGTTCGACTTCGCGACACCGATATAGGAGCGCAGTGCGTCGGGGGAGAGGCTGTCGCGGATGCTACGCGGCATCTGCGAAATGTCAGTGAACCCGCCACCGCGCTCGTTCACCCATTTGGATGCAGCCTGATCGGCATCATCCTCGCGGCGGCGCTGCAACATTTCATCAAGCGAGACGCGCTCCTTCGCCTCAGCCAGCACAGCGTCGCGCTGTTCGATGCTCCACCCCTGCGCTTGTGCCTGCGCGAAAATGCGGGACGTGACTTGCTCCATGTCCCAGCGGCGCGGGGCAGGCATGGCCCCGCCACCACCCTTGCCTAGGACGATATGCCAGTGATCGCCAGTCGCATGGGCCGTCTTGCCGCTGCCGGTTTCGTTCAGAGCCTCCAGCACCGTATAGCCGGCATCCTGCACTTCCTTGACATATTGCTCGAACGACATGCCCTTGATCGGGGCCACATCGACGGCAGCATGGCTTTTCGTGTGCCACGATTTGGGATTGGCCTTCGATAGCGGATGATCCGGCCCGCGATAGGTCGATGTCACGCGCGCCTGCGGGAACAGGCCCTTGATGACCTCGCCGCCGTTGGAGACGGGCGTTCCCGAAACACCTTTGCCCGGTTCACCCTGAATCGGAGGCAGTGCCATCAGCGCATCGACGGTCTGCGCCGCCCAGCGCTTTTGCATCGGCGCGGCCAGATCAGCGGAAATACCCGCTTCGTCAGCGGCCGTCATCCTGCCGGCGTTCGCCTTGAAATAGGCGTCCGCCATGTCGTAATCCTTGTCGGCGATGTAGCGGTTCAGCACTGCACTATGAGCCGCACTCTCCGCATCGCGCTCCACTTTGGTCAGGATTTCATCGCCGCCCAGCCCGGCCATGATCGCGTTTTGCCGGGCTTGCGCGCGCGCCTGGCTGATGAAGTCCGCACGCTGCGCCGGATCATCGGAGGAAACAGCCGTCTCGACCAGATTGGCGAACTTCGCCTTCCCGGTTTCCTGTTCAAACATGCGGAGCGCGCCAACCGCGTGCCCGGCGATGTCATTGCCGGTCTGGACCTGGAGCCGGCGCAACTGCGGCTCAAGATAGCGCTTTGTTCGCGGATCGGCGCCAGCAAGGGATTGCCCGATGGCATCCTGCAACGCCTTGTCGGTGGCGGGGCGCGCGTCCAGCGCCTCTTTTCCCACCTTCGTCTTGTAGGTTGCGAGAGCCTGCGACGCGGCTGTCGCTGCGTTCAGATACAGCGCATCGGCGTTCGTGCGGGCAAGATCGTCATTGATGCGATCCTGCGCCACGGCATAATCCGCGACCGCGCCGCCAATCTGCTGTAAGCCTTGTCCGATCGCGCCAGCAACACCGCCACCATTATCAGCGGCACGAAAGCGGGCGCCGGTAGTCTGGACCGGGCCGACCTGGGGAGAGCCATATGTCTGGATGCGGGGCAATATCAGCCCCCCATCTTGGCTTTGATCGTGGAATACTGCTTGGCCCCGCCGAGCGCCGTCCCTGCCATGTTGAACAGGCCGCCGATGAGCGCGCCTTGCCCGGCCTGCCGTGACGCCTTGGCCTGCGATCGGTAATTGACGCCCTCAATGTCGAAGCTGCGGACATTCTCCGCGCCCTGATCATAGATGCGCCGGGCATCTTCCTGCGCGAGCATCTGCGTGTCGGCCGTCAGATCGGCGGCGTTGCCGAAATTCACGTCCAGCCCTCCGGCCGCCATGGCGACGCGCTGCTGCCCTTGTAGCTGGGCAACCTTGCGATAATGAGCAAGCGCGGCATCGCGGGTGTTGTCCTGTTCGCGGCGCGCTGCCTCGCCTGCCAGCTTGGCATTCTGATCCGCCACGCGCGCCTGATACTTCGCCTGGGCATTCTGCTGGAGCGCGCTATAGCCCTGCCCGACCGTGGCGACAGTCGTTGCCGCGATGGTGAGGGTGAGGGGATCGCACATCAGCGCTTCATCCAGAAATAGCGGAAGGGGACACCCCGCACGACATGCTCCTCAGGTTCGACGGTAAAGCCCCAGCGCGCCAAGAGCCTGATCGCCTTCCCGTTCGCGCTGGAAACTAGGTTGCTGGCCAGAAAGCTTGAATCGACGGCTTCGCGCAGCAACGCCGGCCCCATGGAGAGAAGCGCCCTGCCATGGCGATAGACTTCATCCGTCCCGAGAAACCAGACGGTCGCCGTGCGGTTGAGCGCTGACGTTGTGACCGCCCCGAACATCGCTTCCGGCCGCCCGTCCACCAGCGCCGTCCAGCATCGATCGGACAGGAGAAACCCATTACGAAGCGCCTGCTTCGGACCATGCCCCATGGCCTCGCACTCAACCCGGTCAATGGCGCGAATGCGCGAGGCGATCGGACCGATATGCGTCACCTTCGACGCAACGACTTCGACGCTCATTGCCCCACGACAGGATCAAGGAACACGCCAATCAGTGTCAGCGGCAGGGGGTCGGTCTGCTTCACATAGACGGACGCCTGCCCGCTCACCACGTTCGGAGAGTCGATCAGATATTTGCCATCAAGCAGCCTGTCCGCCTCGCCCCACGCTTCAGATTTGCGCGGCTTGATCGGATGCGTTGTCGGCTCCGCTCCATCCTCTTTGCCGGAACCGACGCGAACGCCACGGCTGTTGCGCAGATGCACCGCTATCTCGCCAGGTTGCTGCTTTCGCGCTGCATTGGAGCCGGCAGAGCCGTTGAACATGACGGGCATCGTTTGAATATCGACATCATAAGGAAGGCCGAACGTCGCCTTGCTGACCGGGCCAACACTATCGTCAAGCGTTACTCTGCCATTCGCGACAACCAGACCCTTGACCACGAACCCGTCGCACAGCCCCCAGACCGTCTGCCCCTCCAGATGCCAAAGATTGCGGAAAGTCTGGCGCGGCTCATCATAGGCGAACGAGACGGCGCAATCGAGGAAACAGCAATCCGCGACACTGTCCCAGCGCGTCGACGCCATGCGTTCGATGAATGTCTTTTCCTGCCCATCGATAGTCCGACGGACAGTCAGATAGACCCGATCCTCCCCATTCTCGGGAATGCAGCAGCAGGACGTGACGAAGCCGTCTGTCTCGCACAACGTCCAGCCCCACACCTGTTGCGCTTGCTCCCATGTGAAGGCCAGCAACTTGCCATCATCGCGAGCCGCCCAGATGATCGAACGCGGCTCCTGCGCATAGCACCATGAAACGATGTCGAAGCCCTCAAAGAAGTGCGGCGAGAAGATCGAAACATCGTCGGATGTGAGGCTATCGACCTCGAACTTGTAGTTGATCGAACGAACCCCGGCCCCGACCGATGGCGTATAAAACACCACGTTATCGACAACCAAAGGTGACAGCCGGGATGATCCACGGCCAATCTGCCGGCGAACCGTAACGGGAGGGGATGCTGTCAGATAGCCGCCATCAGCTCCGCTATCGACGCGGAACAGGCTATCCGATGTCAAGGCGAGAAGGCTGGTCGTAGCTACAAGCTGGTTAATCGCGTTGACCCGCCCGGCATTGGCAGCAATCACGATCCCATCATCCGCCCTGAGCGGGATAGACTGGTCGAAGTTCTCAAACTCCGCTGATCGGCTTCCCCAAATGGCGTTGGGATTGTTGCGCGAGCGGCCAAGAAACAGACGCTGTTCAAAGAACGTGACAGTCGAGGGGTAATCGTTCACGCCCGGAAACGGATTGTAAGCCTCAGGCGGCGCAGTGCTCAGATCAGGGCCGATGTTGTCGTCAATGAAGCTCGTTTCGACCGTGCTGCCGATATAGCCGTAGAACTGGCTGTTTTGCGCCTTGTAGACCTTGTAACTGGCAGCCCCGGTGACGGCGCTCCAGGTCAGTTCGTTATAGTTGCGCTTCAGGCTGACATCGTTGGTGACTTCCGCGCCAAGATCAGCGGGACGGCTTTCCCGACCATCGGCATCGACCGATGTAACCATATAGCGGCAGGGTTGAGGGAAATAGGCATTGCCGCCGTTCTCGGAATCCGTGTTGGGGCTGTAGGCAAAGGCCGCCAGATCGTTAGGCGGGCTGATCTTTGGGCCAATGCTGACCGGCGAAAAGGCCCATTCGTCATGTGCCGTGCGCGTCAGTTTCGTGAGCGGATAGTCGAGATGAGCAAGATACATCGTATCCGCCTGCTGCTCGAAATCGACCTCAGCCAGATCGACGGCATTATAGGGCGAGCCAACCCTGACGACGCGAGAGACGCCCATTAGGGTTGCTGCTCGTTGGGGTTGTTGGGATCGCGCCCATCACCGCCGCCGCCTCCGGTAGGCGGTGGCTCAGGAGGCGCTACCACAGGAGGAACGGTCGGCGGATCAGGGTCGGGATCAGGGGCGCTCGACCGCGTTATCCCTCCCTCCGATGAGGAGAACGCAGCCATCCCGGCTGTGCTGAGGTCAATCCGAAAATTATCGGCGTCGATAACGGAGGCGACAGTTGCGATGCGGCCGTTCAGCTCCTCTCCAAGATCGCCAGCGATACCACTGAGATAGACCTCGTTGCCAACACTATAACCATGATAGGCCGCAGTGATCTTGGCCTGCGCCTCATTCGTAATCCCTGTGATTGCCAGTTGCTCGTTAAGAACCAATCCCCCGAGCGCCGCCACACGCATATAGCCTTGCCCCATCTCCAAGGCATAAGCTTGCTCGATCGAGAACTGGAACGGGATGATCCTGACTGGCTCACTGGCGTCCAGAACCTCAGCGACGAACCGCGTTCCTGGACGCTTTTCGAGCCCGCCATATTTCAGGACGTAGCAGTTGCGCGCCTTGCGAACCGCCGTCTGGTATGCGTCGACATCGAAGCGACCCCACAGATGCGGAGCGAGTTCGCCTTTGCTGAAATTGGGCTGCGCGATCCTATAGCCCATTAGGATAGACCCCCATGCGGGCATATTCGACGGGGCTGATATAGTCAGGTTGAACCCGAGGACTACGGTTCTCAGCTTCCGCAACAGCCCTTTGTCGCGCGGTTTCAGCCTGGCGGATCAAATCACCCTTCAGCTCACGGCTTTTTTTCACCGGCCAAGCGAGGCGCACAGCCAGTTCCAGAGCCAGCGCGCGGGCGGTCAATGCATCTATACGCGCAGGCTCAACCGTGTTGGATTGATACTCAAGGATGGCGGACGCGACATTGGTGTAAATTGACCCGTCTGCAATCGCAAAGGGCAGCCGACCAAGCTCATCCCACTGCGGAAAGGAATAAGGGCCGAACACAGGAATATCAGTCCGCTGCCTGTCAACGGACGGAAGAACGCGGATCGCCTCAGCCATATCCGATGGCGCGGCGTAGCGGTAGAGCCATTCGCCGAAGCGATCATTGGTCCGCGAGGCGAGGACCGTTCTTCGAATTGCGAATGGCCAATCTGTCCATGTCAGCAACTCCTCCAGCACTTTGGGATAATGCTGGCGACAATAGAAAGCGCTCTCGCTATCATCTTCCATGGAGTTGATCGGGTCCGCCGCGATCTCCGACAGCGCCTCGTTGCAGATTGAGAGTTGGTCGGCCATGGCGCTTGTCTATGCCTGCCGTAACAGCGCTTGAATCGACGGCTAGTCGCTCCGCTGGATGGCGACGCAGAAGAACGCCGTTCCGCTGACCGCCGCACCCATGGGATTGAACCCGCTCAGGGGAGAAAATTGCTCCAATTTGATCGGATGTCCGGTGCGATTGGGAATATTGGCATAGTGGAAATGGCGGGAGCCGGCGAAGGCCCCCGCCGCCCTGTTACGCGGTTGGCTTGCGCTTTGCCTTGATGGCAGCCAGCAGCGCCGACTTGCTGAGCGGCTTGCCGCCCGGCGCGATGTCGATGCGATAATCGTCGGTCGCGGCGAGCGCCTGGAGCGCGGTCAGGCTCATGGCGTCATAGTTTGGATCATCCGGCGACGGGTCGGTTGCAGCGACGGCTGCCTCATATTCCGCCATGTCAACCGGTTCCATCCACGAGCCCTTGGCCGCGTCCGTTACGAAAGGCTCACCTTCTTCGATGATCTTGCCATCGACATAGCCGCGCTGCTTCGCGATGTAGCGAACCGGGGTCTTGGTCTTGCCCATATCAGCCTCCTCAGTTGGTCTGACGGCCAGCGACCACGGATGCCGTGATCTTGCCCGTGGTGGGCGCCGCGCCGGTGATGTCGTAGAAAAGCCGCATATACTGTTCGTCCGTTCCCTCCGGGATGTAATCGGGGAAGGAGGGGCGATAGCCGGCGACCAGGCTGGCGAGCGGGATCGCTGCCGAGCTGGCGACGGTCTTGGCCGACGAGAACGCGGCGTTGTCGTCCACCTGCAACGAAATGACCAGGCTGGTCAGGTTGTTGAAGGTTTCCGTCACCACGATGTTAAGCGGGATAGCATGGCTCGACTTGCCGATGTCACGGCCCACGGGGGCGGCGGCACCATAGGGCGTGCCAGTCGCATTCAGGTCGATGACGTTGGTCGAGCCAGCGTCGGCGGTGATGGCCTGCCCGTCGCTAAAGACGAGAGTGTTGTCCATGATCATGTCATCGTCTCCTTACGAAGCCACCGGCACGGCCGCTTCCGTGTTCAGAAGCGCGTCGGTGATGCGGATGGGCAGGTTGCGATAGGACAGGACTTCCTGCCCTTCGAGTTCCATGTATTTCAGCTGGACCCGATCATCGTCGGTATTCTGCGCGTCGAGCGCTTCGGCGACGGCCGAGTTCATGTAGATGACCGAGCGCCCCTGCTTGCCGGCGTCGGGCGCCTTCATGTCACGGCCAGTCCGCCAGCGCTGGTTCTTGTAATAGGCCTGGCGCAGCAGTGCGTAGACATCGACCGTGCCGGCTGCGAGGTCGGACACGTCGATATTGGCGATACGCACATTGTAGCGCCAGTCACGCACGGCAAGGCCGACATGCCAGCGGAACTCTTCCACCTTGGCGAAGTAGGGCAGGCCGCTCGCATCGAGAACCTGCTGCGAACCGCGGTCGATGCGCTGAAGGCCGGCGCGCGTGCCCTTGGGATAGAGCAGCGTGGTCTGCTGTTCGCCCCAGGTCACCATCCAGATCGAGGTATTGTCCGAGCCAGAACCGCCGCCATGAACGACATTGTTGCCTGCGCCGGAACCGCCACGAACATTGTAGCGCGCAGCCAGGCCCTTGAATTTCTCGGGCGTCGATGCGCTGTCGTGATAGAAGATGCCGGTTTCGACTTCCTGCGTCATCGCTTCCAGGAAGCTGTCCGCTTCCGACAGGCGCAGAGCGGCCGCGTTTTCCGCCGCCAGATCCAGCAGGCGTTCATCGATTTCCGAGCGCCCCTCGACAAAGCCGGTCGTATCCTCGACCTGCGTCTTGCCGGACTTGCTCTGCGGAATGCCCTTGTAGAGCCGGCCCCAGGTCACGCTGGGCAGGCCCGAGCGGATCGTGTGCAGATGCGTCGATCCCTTGTTCGCTTCGGTGGCGATCGCATCCTGCACGGCCGGCGACAGCCGGTGCAGAACCTCGATCACGTCCGCGTCGATCTTTCCATCCGGCCCCATCCCGCGATACATATCGATCAGGTTGAGGAACGAATTGCCAATGGTAGCCATTCAATTCACTCCTTACTGCCATACCAGCGCTGTTCGCGCGTTTCCTCGACCTTCACGCCCGCATCGCTGCGGATGAAGTCACCATCCTCGCCAACCATCGCCCCGACCTTCGCCATCGCGCGGATCATTTCGGGGTGATTGCCGAAGCCGGTTTCAGTCAGAGCGGCGCGGAACGGCGACCCCTCCGGATAGCCAAGCGCGTCGAGCGCTTTCGCCGCGGAGTGGAGCGTTGCGTCCCACTTCCCGCCGCCAATTTCGGGATCGGCCTTCGCCTCATCGAGCCACGCTTTGCGCTGCTGCGCGCCGGCATCGATCATCGACTGGACAGCCGCCTCATGCGATTTCGTCATCAGGCTCTGCGCGAGCGGCAGCACCTTGTTCGCCGCCTCGTTGCTGAGGCCGATTTCCCTGAAGATCGGCGTCGCCTCTTCCAGAAGCGCGGGATCGATCGCCATGCCTTCCGGCGCGGTCAAGTCGTAGGCCTCGGGGACGACAGGCGTGCCGGGCTCTTCAGGATCGGCCGCCTCGGGCTCCTTCGCCTTGCCGCCCAGTGCGCTTTCGTCCGCATCGTCACCAGCGTCAGGCGCAGACTCGGCGGCGGACGTATCGACAGGCACGGCATCGACTGCGGTTTCCACCGCATCAGCCTGGGCATCAGTCGCCGAGTTCGCCGTATCGTCCAGTTCCACTCTTCTTCTCCTTCGGGGCTGCCTGGGCTTCTTCACGAAGCACCGCGATCAAGGTCATGATGTTGAGAGGGTGGCGGGCGTCAGGGGGCATTCCCTGCTCCGCGTCGTTCAGCATCGCGAACATTTGACTGCGCCGCCCCTCTGCGAATGAGAGATCGCGGCCATCAGCCCCGCTCGTTCCCTGCGACAAAATTCCGCTGGCTTGAATCGACCGCCACAGAAAGCGCCGGAACGCCGGCTGCTTCATCAGTTCGGCCATGTCGGATTGCTGCTGGCTCATCAGGCTCCCAGCATCGTGTCGAGCAGCGGTTGCCCGCCTGCATCGGTCTCGGACAGAAGCCGCGCCGCATCCGCGCCCTGCTGGACGGCAGGCATGGCCTCCATCATGCGCTGGGCATTCTGCTGCTGGGCACGGCGGTTGCGGATCGCCTGCACCTCTTCGGCCGTGCGGATCAGCTTGGGCGGCGCGCCCGCGCGCTCCGCATATTCATCGATCATTTCGTCGGTGTTGAGCTTGTCCACGCTTTCGGGGAACACGCCCGCCAGGTTGCCAATGAAGGAGGCGGTGCGCTCGATCTGGCCGAGGCCGACCATCCGTTGCATCTGCGTCAGGATCGAAACAAACTCGATCTTGACCTCACTGTCCTGCATCACGTCAGGCACAGGCGGCAGCATCCCGCCGCGCAGCATGATCCCGAACACACGGTCGATGGCGACGGACAGCTTCTCGGTGTTGACGCGCTCGATCGTCGGGCCGAGCTGTGTCAGCTTTTCCTCGTTACGGGCGGCAATTTCCTCGATATTGCGGGGCTGCACGCCCTGCATGTTCGTGATCGCCATGAACAATTCGGCGAATGACGTGGCGTCAATCTGCTGATAGCAGCGCTGGATTTCCTGCCCGATGATCCCCGGCGCCTGATAAGGCATCTGGTAGGGGACCAGCACCGTATCCTTGTCCACATCGGCGGCAGAGACGATGTTGCCCGGCTGGCCCGTCAGCTTGAGGCCCGGCTTCGTCACCTTCTCAGGCTTCACCAGATGGTCGATGGCCTCGTTGCGCCGCTTGACCTGCATTTGCAGTTCGCGGATCGTCGCCAGCCCCTCCATCGCCGGGGAATAGCCGTAGGTGTCGGAGCCTGTCGTATCCCAGCGCGGGGCATAGAATGGCTGATCGTGATAGCCCGAGACGCGCAGCACATTGTCGCGGCTGTCCGCTTCGTCCCAATAGACTGAGCGGAACCGGCGCGAGAACGGATTACCCGGTTGCCAGTTGGGATCAGGCTCGATCGCCTGAAACACATCGACCTGAAATTCCGTGTCGTTGCGGTCATAGGCGTTGCGAACATTGCTCGACACCTTGTCGCCGAACGATTGCACGGCCTGGCGCGCAGTCATGGGGACGCGGCGGTAAAGCGTATCCGCCACCATGGCATCGGACGCAGAGATCCAATATTCCCCGGCCGTGAGCGCATGGCAGACCATGCCCACCTGCGGATGCTCGATCATCACGCAAGCCTCGGTCCCGAACAGGCCGAGTTCATGGTATCCGGTCTTGGCCGCGCCGTAGAAGTTGGACTGCGCGATGAACGCCTGCATCCGGCGCTCGACTTCCGACAGCCAGAACCGCACGTCCGGCTCGTCCATCATCGCTTCGTCATAGGTCGCCAGCTTGAACCATGGGCGCGACGGCGACGACAAGCCACTGGTCATGCCGTTGGCCAGCGTGCGGTAGGAGGTTATCGCATATTCGTCGTAAATCTTGTTGCGCTGACGGCGGTTCTTGTTCGTGTCGCTGTTCATGAACCGCGAGCGCGCCGGCTGACAAAACTTCGCAATGTCGCGCCAGTCCGCCTCATAGTCCGAGCGGATGGCTTTCATCCCCTGGAGGCGCGTCTCGCAGTCCTGACGGATCGAACCCATCAGCCCAGCGTGTTCGATGCAGCGGAGGTGTTGGCTGTGCCGAGCGCGCCGTTGGGACTCGTCATCATGCCAGAGATCATCGCGCGGCGACGGCGGCGCGCGTCACGATCGGTCTGCACGTCTGCGCCCTCATCGGGCAGCTTTACCGATTGGCGCTCCGGAACAGTCGGAACGTCAGGTGTTGAGGTGCAAATGGCCTGTCTCCCGCGTCATGGCGGGGACAGGGATATGGTGGTGGGCTATTCGGTTGAATCGACGGGCGGGAACGGGCCGTAGACACGACAGGCACCGGGCAAGCTTGGCATAGCCCCAGGCTCAAGAAACTGGTGATGGATGGTCCACTGCCAGCTCATGTCTGCATCCTGACCGAACGAACCCTCAGAGATCGCGACGCGGATAGTCGGGCCCATCTCCCGCGCCTGCTCACATAGGCCTTCGACATGCGCCGCGACCTTGCGCGCCCAGCTATTGGCTAGATCGTCAACCGCGTCTGATTTTGCCACATCGAGCATATCGCCAAGTCGATCCCATGAGATATCGGGCAGCGGGTATTTCCTGTCATATCGCATCAATCCAACTCCTTGTAGCGGTCATGCTCGACCGACCGACCATAGTTCGCAGGGTTGAGATAACCCGGCACTTCGCGCGGCGCGACGGGCTCGGCGAAGGTGCAGGCCAGCGCGTCGGCATCGTCAGGCGACGAAAGCCCGCGCTTTTTCATGTGGTCCTTCTTTTCCAGCACAATCGCCTGATTGAGATCGTAGCTATACTCGACCCCGGTCAGATCATCGGTCAATTGCTGTTCGTCCGGGATCGCGCCGCCAGCAAGCCATGTGCGCATCGACGTCCAGATTTCCGCACGCTTGTTCGCCGTTTTGACCCGCACGTCATTAGCCCACACAGCATCACGGCCGCGCCCGCCGAAATTGACCTCGAACACATTCTCAAGGCCAAGCTGGCGCAGCCGGTCGATGACGCCAGCACCCATCGCGCCCACGTCAACAAAGATCGCGTCGGGCTTGTAGAGGCGCGCTTCCATAGCGATGTCGCCGGCCACGGTCATGGTATCAACGCCGTGCCAGCGCTTCCACGGTCGGGACTTCGCATCGCGACCGCAGCGGATGGCGAGCGTGCTGTGGTCATCCCCGAAGCGCGCAATGTCCACACCGAAGATGACCGGATCGGAGCCGAGCGAATTGACCTCCCGCGCCTGCGCCTCCTCGACCAGACCAGAGGGGATGAACTGCATAGACGAGGCGGACGGGAATTGCCCCAGGACACGCACCTTGGCGATGTCGCTATCCTCGCCATAGGTCCGAACCAGCTCCTCCAGATAGGCTTTGTTCGTGCCCTCGACCGTGCGGCTGTCGATCTGGCGCGTTTTCCACAAGGCGCGGCTCTTGCCGAAACACTCGCGAAAGGCGCCCGTGTTTTGCGTTGGGTTGCCGAATGCGAGCCAGATGATCTCCGTCCCTTCGTCGGTGAGCGCGCCAAGAGCCACCTCCCACACCTTCGCGTCGATGCCCGATGCCTCATCAAAGATCAGGACGATGCGCTTGCCCTGGTTATGAAGGCCGGCGAACGCTTCCGTGTTGTTCGCTGACCATGTGACAAGATCGGCGCGCCATGATTTGTCTCGCCCCTTCATGGTGGACATGAGGGCCGTCGCGGTAGGCTTGAACCAGTCGGCCGTGATCGCCAGTCGCGCCCACTTGGCAATCTCGGGGCTGGTCTTTGTGAGAAGCTGCCCCTCCGTGTTCGCCGTCACGACGATGCGCGTGTCAGGGCAGGTGTCGAGCGCCCACTTGATGACCATGCTGATCGCGGCCGACTTGCCGATACCGTGTCCCGAAGCAATCGCAATGCGGCAAGGCTGAAAGCGGGTAGCGGGATTGGACAGATGGTCGCGGATTTGCCGCATCATCCATCGCTGCCACTCACGCGGGCCGGTTGCGTCTGCAAGATCGCCGTGGCCCCACGGAAAGGCGTAGAGAGCATAGCGCTCAGGATCGTCCGCGAATGAGCCTATGTCCTTCGCCAGCGTGATTTCAGGAGGCTCAGCCCTCGTTGCCATGGGCGCGCTTGCGTCCTTCCTCAATCGCCGCGGCAAGGTCATCCTTCACATGCAGATCAACCTCCGATCGCTCCACCCAATCCTCCCGTGCCATGTTCTTGAGGCCGAGCGCACAGGCTTGCGCAGAGCCGGTGCCGCCGCCTTCACGCGCGATCGAGCGGTTCACCTTCTCCCACCAGGCCGCGCATTTTGCCTTGCCCACGTTGACGGCTTCTGAAAACTCAGGGTGATTGGCCATCCACTCGTTGATGGTCGAACGCGCGACGCCAATCTCGCCGGCAAACGAGGTCAGGCTTGCACCCTCCGCCATATGGTTCACAACCTCCTGCACATAGGCGGGCTTGAACTTGCTCGGACGGCCACCTTCACCCACGCTCCTGCTCCACTTTCCATCCAACAAAAACCAGATCGGCCAGATACTCGACAGCCGGCTTGCCCATCTTCGCCGCCTGCGTGAGTATCTGCGCGGCAATATCCGGCGCACGTTCCCGAACCGCGGCGATCGACGGGGCGGGCACCTCCCTCGGCCTGTCGCGCCAGTGCGGGGCCGTGGACATGGGCATCGCCGTGCATTTGCCGGTGGCCACGATACACACCTGCCGCGTGCGCTGGAATCGCTCGACCTCGATCAAGCCCTTTTCTTCCAGCTTGCGCACCGTGTGCGGCGGCGTGCTGTCGGACGAGCATCCGAGCATCCCCATCAGTTCATCGTTTTTCGGAGCCGGCTCAGTGGCCTCAGCCGCCCTCACCAGCGCCTCATACACGATCCGTTCGTTGCGCGTCAGTTCGATCATTTTCCCATCACTCCCGCCAAGATGGAAATGCCGGCAAAGGCCATGATTGCGATCCCGAAAGCGTCCATCACTCCTCCCCCGCCTTCAACAGCCCCGACCGCGCATATTCCAGCGCGCCGAGCATCCGCCACCGATCTTCAAACTTGCTGTGATTGAGATAGACCTCGCGTGCCCGATCATTCGCGACCATCACCCATTCGATGATGTCGCCGCGCTCGATCGCATCGGCCATTTCCCGAATTTCGTCGGCATTGGCCTTGCGACCTTCCGCGCCTGCATCGGCAATGCTGACCAGCTTCATGACCTCACGACCCTCCAGTAAAATTCTGCGTAATCCAGCCTCACCCCCAACCGCCGCGCCTCATCCCCGGCCTGCTCGCGGGTGGGGCGGGCGCGGAGGAGGAAGCAGAGGTAGTCGGTGAGGGTCATGACACCCACACAGAGCCGTCCGGCAGGCGGATTCCATCCCAGCGACGATACAGCCATGTTTCAGCATCATCGCTCTGTGTGCGGTTGTAGAACTGGTCGATGAAGGCCCGCATCGCATGCTGGCCGCCTTCATCGGCGATCATCTGGCCGATCGAGGTCGCGACTTGGTTCTGGAGCGTGATCTTATCCTCATGGCGCGGATCCGATTTCATTGCTCGATGCAGCGCGAACATGCTCGCCAGATGCTCGACGTGGAGCTGGATTAAATCGTCCGTCATGATCACAGCCCCGCTATCGTGCTGCGCCGCTGGCGGATGACGAACCTCTCATTCCCCATGTCGCGCAGATATCCGATCTCCGCGGCGACTTGCCGCCACCGAACTGGCGCACGATCGACCTCGCGCTGATCCGCCTCACCGGCATTCAGGCGGTCCATGAACTTGTCCATGTCCGAGCGATACGACGGGTCGAACTCCAACCTCATGCCGTCGTGACTGGCGACCCAGCGAATATCGCGGCGGCCCTTCTCCCGGCCGTGCAATTGGTCGTTCGCAGCCTGCGCGCGCATCTCCCAATCGGTTGCAACTGCGGCGCGCTGGGTAGGCTTGGGCAGGTAGCTTTTCGCCAACTGGATCAGGTCGAAAGCCTTGGGCATGTAGGGCGAGCGGGTCGCCCAATCGCTGATCGCACGCTCCAGCAGGTCGGCTGGAATATCGTGCAAGTCACTTGCCAGCATAGCAAGCTGGCCGGCGTGCGCCTCAAGATCGCTCTGTGAGGTAGGACGGTAGCGAAGGCCAAGTTTCGCGATCAAATCCCTCACCTTCGCCGGAATCGTTCGCGAGGTCGGCTTGGGCCTGTCGGAGCATGTCGATGGCAGGTTCTGGCCGGGGGCCGCGAAGATTTCCGACGCCTTGGCGAACATAGGATTGGGCGTGTGCTGCATGTCGAATATCCTGATTTTCGGGGGCGTTGATGCTGGCCCAGCCCTTGGCTGCGGCATGTTCCAGCAGGCGGCCAGGCGGCCAATCGGCGTCCGTGTGTTTCTCGATATCCCGCAGGAACCCCCGGTACGCCGTCGCGGAATTGGTCATCCGCTTGCGTTTACGGTTCAGCATGAAGTCCGCCCAAACCTGCGGGTCAGCCCATTCCGGTTTCGGAAAATCGTCGGCCTTACGCGCGGGTGTTATCTCTCCACGGGGATAGGCGGGGGTGGGGTTAGTTTGGGGGTCTGGGGAAAAG
>NZ_LXVX01000010.1 GCF_001650725.1 Sphingobium sp. TCM1
GGGGCAGCTTCCCAATGTGCTACGGCTCGGATTTCATCTCCGAGCATATCGAGCAGGCGTGCATCGCCCTCAAAATCCGCCTCATCCATTCGCTGCCGGGGCGTCCTCGCGGGCGCGGCAAGATCGAGCGGCTGTTCCGCACCATCAACGACATGTTCCTGCCCGACCTGCCCGGCCACCTGATCGCGGGCAAGCCGCTGTCGGCGCCAGTGCTCACGCTCGACGAGCTGCGCGCCCGCTTCGAGGCGTTCGTGTGCGGCGTCTATCATCGTCGCCCGCATGGCAGCACCGGCGAACCGCCGATCACGCGCTGGCAGAAGGGCGGGTTCCTGCCCGCAATGCCCGACAGCCTTGAACAGCTCGACATGCTGCTCGTGCACGTGCCCAAGCCCCGTAAAGTGCTGCGCGACGGCATCCGTCTGATGGGCAGGCGCTATGTCGAACCCACGCTCGCGGCCTTCGTCGGCGAGCAGGTCGAGGCGGTCTATGACCCCCGCGACCTGACCGAGATCCACGTCTACCACCAGGGCCGGTTCGTCTGCCGTGCGCTCAGCTCCGAGCACGCTGGGCACCCGTCGTTGCGCGCGATCCAGCGCGCCCGGCGCGGCGCGAAGGAGCGCGACAAGCAGGTGCCTGCCCCCACGGAGACCTTCGATGGCGACCAAGAGGATACGGCTTCCCGGCCCACCACCTACCGAGGGCTCCGGCTCTACGCCGCTGACGATTGAGTTCCTGGTCGAGCAGCCGTTCCTGGCGACCCGCGAACATGCCCGGTTCGTCGAGTTTGCCGAAGCCTGCGCGCACTACCGCTATATCGGCGTGTGTCATGGCCGGCCGGGCGTCGGAAAGACGCGATCGGCGCGCGAGTTTTCCAGCTTCCCCGACCTGGGGGAATATGCCGCGCTCCGTCCCATTGCCGCGCTCCTTGGCGAAAAGGTCGCTCGCTGCCGCGCCGTCTTCTACACCGTGTCGGTCAGCAACACGCCCAAGACGATCGACGCGGTGTTGGGCCTCAACCTCATTAAGCTGGGCTATGCCCGGCTGACGGTCGCGGGCGGCTCGCAGGACGAAATCACCCATGACGCCGCCCGCATCGCCTGCCCCCTCGTCATCGTCGACGAGGCCGACCGCCTGACCATAAAGTCGCTCGAACATCTCCGCGACATGGCCGATCGCCACGGCTTCGGGCTGATCCTGATGGGTATGCCGGGCTTGGAGAAGCGCCTCGCCCGCTATGCCCAGCTCTACTCGCGGATCGGCTTCGTCCACGAGTTCAAACCGCTTACCGAGACCGAAATGCGGCTGCTGCTCGCGACCCACGCCGGCGATTTCGGGATCAGCTTCGACCCGGCCCAACTCGACGCGATCGAAGCGCAGGCAGCCGTGATCCGCATCACGCGCGGCAACTTCCGGCTCATGGAGCGCCTGTTCGCGCAGATGCGGCGGATCATGACCCTCAACCGCGTCGAGGAGGTCACCGCTGACATCGTTCAGGCCGCGCGCGATTGCCTCGTCATCGGACCCGGCAACTGACAAATAGCGCGATCAGAACGCCGCCATTTAGCGCGAGCGTTTACACGCAATCGCCCCGGGGCGCGTTACCCCGCGAAACTCTGTATAATCGCAAGGGCCGCAGGATGGATGCCGAACAGGCGGGTTGCCCTGTGCCAAAAGTCATCATTGGCGGTGGGCAGGGCCGCCGATTCTTGTATTGGCAAGTCCGGACAGATACCATCATTATTTGCTCATAAGGGCTGAGGCTTGACTCCCAGCTTCTGTCCATCCCAGTCCAAGCGACTTCTGTATGGCAACATAGCTGGCGGTGAGGGCCGCAACCGCACTGTGCAGGTTTGCCTCTGCAAGCCGCTGCTGGCGGTCAGCCTCAAGAGCGTCGCCTCTCGAAATGACCTGCCGCGCATAGCGCTGCCGCATCAGCGTTGCCGCTTCATCTGCTGACCGCTTGATTTCGGCAAAAGCGGCGACGTTTCGCCTTTGCTGTGCAAAGCGCGCAAGCGACGTCTCCGCATCCTCAAGCGCGCCGAGCACTACCTGCCGATATTGTGCCTCGGCTTCATCGCGACCAGAGCGTGCCTGTGATATCGCCGCTGACGTTCGTCCAAAATCGAGCAAGCCCCATTGCAGCTGAGGGACGGCGATGTTGGAAATATTGCCCAGATCTACCAGGTCTCCGATCGACGTGCCGCCAATCCCGAGAATCCCCATGAAGCTGATTTTCGGAAAACGAGCTGCTTCCGCGACTCCTATCCGGGAAGTTGTGGCAGCGAGACTGCGCTCCGCAGCGCGGATGTCGGGACGGCGACGCAGGAGCGCCGAAGGGTCTCCGATCGACACCCGCGCAGGGGGCATCGGGATATCGCGCCGTGGCGTCAATAGCGGATCGAGAGATCCCGGCGCTTCACCGGCGAGAACCGCTAGCGCATTCATATATATTACGATCTCAGCATCGGCTGCGGCGAGATCGCTGATCGTGGCCTGAACCGCGCGGTTCGCTTGGCCGACAGTAAAGGCCGGGATTGTGCCTTGCCCGAAACGCTGCCGGGCTAGGGCGAGCTGCTGCCGCTGAATGTCGAGACCTTCGCGAAAAGCGGCGGCGCGCTGCTGCCGGTCACGAAGATTGGTATAGGTCTGCGCGACTTCAGCGCTGAGCTGGACCTTTGCGTCTGCAACATTATACGCCGCTGCCGCCGCCAGCGCGTTTGCCGCTTCGATTTTTCGCACCTGCCCGCCCGCGAGATCTATTTCCCAGTTTGCGTTCAGACCAAGGTTGTAGAAACGCAGAGACGTGTCCGCATCCTGGGCGGATGAAGGCGCCGGAACAGGTGTGGGTGTAGTACTTCCTTGACTGGTCTGGAGATCGATCCCGGGAAGATCGGCAAATATGGCCGTGCCCTGAGCACCAGCCGTCGGCAGGCGGTTTGCTCGCTCCTGGCGTACAGACGCACGGGCTTGGCGAAGTCGGGCCTGCGCAACATCAATCGAGGGATTCGCGACAAGAGTGCGCCGCTCGAGCTCATCGAGAACCGGATCTTGCAGCGTCGCCCACCATTCGGCGAGTTCAGGCTCGCTGGTCGATGCATCTGCTGGTTGACGAACGAATGTTGGCCGCGGCGCGGCTTGGCCGAGCTCTGGTGGTCCGGAATAGTCCGGGCCGACCACACATCCACCAAGGAGCAGCGGAAGGATGAGACCACTTAACTTTGCCATTACCACCTCAATGCATCGTCAGCGACATCCCCTTGGGGAGCGGGCGAAGGAAAAACACGAACGGGAGCGTCACAAAAGTCGCTACCGCCATCGTCAAAAATATGTCGTTATAGGTCATGACGAACGCCTGCTGCTGAATAGTGCCAGCGAGCGACTGAAGGCCGGCGTCCATATTTCCCAGAGTATGAGACATCCCCGCGATATACTCCTGCACGCTTGGATCGTTTGCCCACAGCGTTTCCTCCATCCGTCGGCTGTGGAGTGACATGCGCTGGTCCTGGAACGACGTCAGGGCCGCCAGAGCGAATGAGCCACCGAGGTTTCGCGCAGCATTGAAGATGCCCGAGGCATCTCCAGCATCCTCCTTGCTGACTGAGGTAATGGCGGCTTGGTTCAGAAAGAGCATGACAAAGATCATCCCCACCCCGCGCAGCAGCTGACCGGTAGTAAAGGCTTCGCCTGCGGATTCCACTGTGAGACTGGTGTTCACAAAGCAGCTAGCAGCCATAAGCGCGAGGCCAGCACCAACGGCCAGCCTGATGTCGACAAACCGCATCAGAAACGGTACGAATGGCATCACAAAGAAGGCAGGAACGCCCATGAGAAAAATGACCTGTCCGGTCTCGAGGGCATTATAGTCGGCGATAAGCGACAGGAATTGCGGGATGACGAAGGTCGATCCGTACATCACCATGCCCAGCGCTAGCGCCATTATAACGACGCTGCCGAACTGTCTGCTCATGACGATTCGCAACTTAAGGACGGGCTTTGTTGCCCGGATCTGTCCGATCCCCAACATCACAAACCCTGCTACTGTTATAAACGTCAGCCGGATGATAAGCGTCGATTCGAACCAGTCTTCACGGTGCCCCTCCTCGAGCACGATCGTCAGTCCTCCAAGGCCAAGGATCAGGCCTATAATACCCAACCAGTCGGCCTCGCGAAGATAGACCCAATTCGTACGTTCGTGCGGCAGGCCGAGCAACAGGAGCAAGAGGAGTATCCCGCAGACCGGCACATTGACGAAGAAGGCATAATGCCAGCTCAAATTTTCCGTCAGCCAGCCACCGAGCAAGGGGCCAAGAACGGGCCCCAAGATTACTGTCATTCCGAAAAGGGCCATCCCGATAGGCTGCTGGGGTGGCGGGAGTCGCTTTGCGACAATCGTCATGGCGGTCGGTATCAGCAGCCCTCCCATAAGGCCCTGCCCGGTTCGTCCGATGATCATCGTCATAAGGTCGGTGGCGATGCCGCATAGGATGGAGAACCCGGTAAAGGCAGTCACGGAAATGAGAAGGAGGGTTCTCAGTCCCAAAAGCCGCTCCAGCCAAGCGCTCAGCGGAATGACGACGATCTCGGCAACGAGAAAGGCGGTGGCGATCCACGTTCCCTCAGTGCCGGTTGCTCCGATTTCGCCTTGGATCGTTGGCAGTGCCGAGTTGACGATCGAGATGTCGAGGGTCGCCAGCAGTGCGCCGAGCGAGCCGGCAGCCACAGCGATCCAAGCGGTCAAGTCCGCACGCGCGGAACGAGCTGCGTCTGGAGATGCTGTGACCGTGACCACTGTCAACGCTTCCGGCTTACGGCCTGACGGAGTCGATCCATCTCTCCTCTGGCTGAACGCGTATCGACCGTTACTCCAACCGACATTCCCGGCACAAGGAGCCTGCGCACTTCGAGAGGAGCATCGATTGCAATGCGTACAGGCACGCGCTGTACGATCTTTGTGAAGTTTCCGGTCGCATTCTGGGGGGGGAGCACCGAGAACTGGGCGCCCGTGCCAGGAGCGACACTGGCAATACGCCCGGTCAGTTCGACGCCAGGGAGCGCATCGATTTCGATGCCAACAGGCTGGCCGACGCGCATAAGCCCCAGTTGAGTCTCTTTGAAATTCGCCTCTATGAACAATCGATCGACAGGAACCAGTGTCATCAGGCGCGTACCGGGCTGCACGAATTGCCCGACACGGACAGCCAGGTCGCCCACACGGCCATTGATGGCAGCCTTAAGCACTGTCGATTCGACGTTGACGCGCGCCACCTTGAGTTGGGCACGCGCGGCCTCTGCTTGCGACTGGGCCTGACGTACCTGCGCGCTCAGTGTACCGACACGCCGTTGCGCGGCAATCAGCGCGGCATGCGCAGCATTGGTTCGCTCGCGAGCTTGCCGTGCCTGCGTCTGAAGCTGCGCGAAACGCTCCCCTGGCTCGGCGCCGGATGCGGCAAGCGGCTGATATCGCGTAACCTGCTGTGCGGCGAAAGCAGCCTCGGCGCGCGCCGCGTCGAGCTGGGCTTGCGCTTGCGCTATGGTTGCCTGTTGTTCGGAAATCTGAGAGCGCGTCGTATCCCCCGCAGCCGTTGCCGTTTCGATCTGGCTGGTAATCTGTTCAGTCTGCGCCCGATATTCGCGGGGATCGAGTTCAGCTAGAGACTGCCCCTGCCGAACCGTCTGATTCTCGATAACGAACACCCGTTCAACATATCCGGCGATCTTGGGCGCTGTGATGACGGAATCCGCCGCAACATAGGCGTTGTCGGTCACCTGCATGTATCGGCCCCGGTTCTGATGATCCAAGTACCAGACAAGGCCACCAATGAGCAGCAAGATCGCGCTAATGAGCATCGCCAGGCGAACGCGTGGCGATTTAAGCGGGGACGCTGCCGATTCGCCGAGGCCCTCAGGATCCGCCGAAGCAGTGGCCGACTTGTCCGCCATATAAATTACAATTCCCCATGATGCGCGGTGCGGTTCTGCTCTTGCAGCATTAAAGGGCGCTCGGCAATTGCATATTATATGGAACCTCAGCGTTTACGCCCCTATCATTCGCTCTTGCCCGACGCCGCTGGACCGGTACTAACCATCAGCCGCCCTATCAGGCTGTAGCTCCCCCCAACTTCACGTCAGAATCAGAATATACCGAGGAACGATTTGTTAAGCTGGGGCACAAATACAGAAGCTGAACGCGCATGATGCCCACCATTTCGGCGAGAAGATTACTGGTGCCTACAGGACGGTCGATAAAAACTGAGCCGAGATCCGATGTCCAGGTTCAATCCGCGCAACGATGGGCTATCGTGATATGAGCAGCGCCATCCGAAAATTGCCGTGCCACTTTGATTGGATGGGTGCCGTCACCTTGTCCGACAGCGATATTATGGGCGGTCTCGACCGCTAGTACTTTCTTGTTAGTCTCGCCGGAGTTATTGCCCTGCAATGCCAAGCTCACGAGATAATGCGCAGCCTCACACAGCGGCATTGAATTCAATAGCGTCAGCTTTCGTCGTTAATTTTTACTACCCGGACAGCGCCGTGCGAGCGCTGTTCCACGAAGAAAGCCGCGGCGCGCGAAGCCGGCGTCGATTGCTGACGCCAGGCGTCTTTCGGCCGGAGCTGCGCCCGAAATCTCCCGAACTAAGCCCCGAAACGGTATGATTGTGTTAACAATAGTTTTTCCTCCAGCCTCGGCTAGCCGACCAGGCCTGTTCTCTTTTTTGTTGTTGCCGACGGCAAAATCAGGTCCGAGGACGCTATCGAGCTCCGTGGTTGCGGCCTTGATCTGCGCACAGGATTTCAAACCGGAGAGGCCATATGGATTTTCTTGCGCTCTTTCCAGAATAACTGGAATTTCAGTTTTGGCCGCGCCAATATCTTTCGCCGGCTGAGTGACGATTTCCCGACCGCGGTCAACTGTCTCATCTTTTCTGGCGGGTTGCTCGGGGCTTTGTCCAAGAGCCGCCATGGCAAAAATAAGTATCATCATCCGCCAAATATCCTGAAGACAAGGTTGAAAGCATAAACACGACCGCTGTGGGGTTCACTGTTGCCGCGCTTGAAATAACAGCAGATGCCCACAAGGGCATGACGATCACATTGAGTGGCGCCCGTGAAGAACGGGCGCCACTATGATCATTGACCGCCGGTCAATGCTGAAGGAAGAAGTGCCTTCCCGTTGGTGAGTTCTTGCTCAAGTGTGGGAACGGCGGTGCCCGCGACTTGCTTCAAGGCTGGGTCGGTGCCGTCTTGCGCATAGCCTTTGTTGATGGCCCATGCCGCCTGCAGTACCTGGGCGGACTGGGATAGATAAAGATTATCGAAGCTGCCGCGCGGCGTCTTCTGGAGCAGCTTCACGAGTGCGGCTCTGTCGGAGGAAAGCGATGACGATGGCGCTTTTATCGTCCGCTGATCGTTGCGCAGCGCCGCCATGAGAGCTTTCTGGGCGATTTGCGCTTCTGTCTGAACACGTTTGGCATAAGCCTTCACATCGTCACGCTGGGCCTTGGTCACGGCGAGCTGCGCCGCTTTTATTTGATAGAGGTTCGCATCCGATGCAGCCATCACAAACGCTGGCTCATTCTGTCCAGCTATCGGTGTCGTGCCGGTATCCATGCTCGACATTGAACCTGTGTTCGTTGGCGAAACAGCTTGGGCAAGAGCCCCTGAACCTGAAAGCGCTAGCGCGCCCGCGGCCATAATGACTTTCAGCATAGTACCTTCTCCGTAGAATAGATTGCGAGCGGTCAAGTGGCCGCATCACGTTAAACGTGACCACGTCGTAACGATGCTGTTGGATAATCGTTCCACCATCACCCGCATTGCATAAATTGAATTGTCAAATCAATAGCAATTGAATCGGCAGCAGATTCCATTGGCTAATCGGATAGAAATATTAGGAATTGCAAGATTTGACTTATCACATGGTCGATATGCTATCGCTTATTAAGACCTGGAACCCGATATTCACTATCTTACTTAATTTGGCTCCGATCGGGTCGGTCCTTCAAATAAAAACAAAACTCGTAGATACCTACGAAGGTATCCGGCGCATGGCGATTTTGTACATGCAATTACGCCCGAAAGTTGCTGAGATCGGCGACAGGCTCATGATCAATTTATCTCCTGCTTGCGATCCATCCGATCCTTGGATGTATCTAGCGCGCGCTCTGTGGAATGCTTCCGCGCTGTATCCGCGGACCAATCCGTCAATTCTGTGGTTGAGCGAGCTACTGCACGATCGAAAGCGGCGACTATCCCACTTGTGGTATTTGCGGAAGCTGGCTCCTGCACCAAGAAGCGCTTGGCCTCGACGGGACGACGATCAGAAAGATCAAACAGGGTTGCATCGCCTTCGATAATGACAGTGGGCGGTGCTTTTTCACCCCCATCTAGGGCATACCTTGCTTCGAATCGCTCGATATCAATCTGCAGCGCATGCGATGCCCCGGTGGCGTTTCTCACGCCCGTCAGGCGCACGTCAGGTGCCCGCGCCGCATATTGACGCATCAGCGCCTGGGTGAAAAGATCGGGGACCGGCGCCACCCAACGAACCCCCTTGAGGTAGAGCGCACGCTCCCCCCGCGTGGTGAGCATGCGATCGCCCTCCACCTCCTGCGAGAACCGGGGGCGAAGCAGAGATACAGAGCGAGTCGGGAGCGCACCCTGCATCCCGGTGACGGGCGTGGGGTCAACCACGCCAAACCTGAAAAGGTCAGCGCGCTCGCCGCCGCCTAGCAGGTTTCCACAGCTAGCCAGCAGCAAGGCGCTCGACAGAAGTGCAAAAGTCCGATTCCTGGTTGATAATGTCACTTAGGCAACTCCAGTTCAGTACCCCGGCTTTTGGCCAGAGCTTCGCGGGGACTTTGTCGGATCCCGCGAATTAGCCCGTCCAGCGATTCAGCTGTTTCTTGCAATGTCAGCATAGTCGCATTGATATTAGGGATCGTGGTCGTGCCGATATCGGCGCTTTGCGTGTCGAGTTTGGCGATCACGCCGCGAGCCTCATGAACTGCCGATTTGAGCTCGTTTGCCGCTTGGGAGATGTCGGCGAAGGCGCGCTTGCCATCGCCATCGGCAATCTGCCGAACGGACGAGGCCGCGCCCTGAATATCGTCAGCCGCCCGATCCAGTTTGGCGAGCGCAGAACCGGCATGGGCGAACATGGTCCGATTGGCCGCCAGTTCCGCCGTAGTCATTCGGACATCGCGAATGGCGCCGCCGATGTTGGCGATATTACGGTCAGACAGGACCTTGTTCACACGGCTCAGTGCCTCGGTCGCGCTTGCCACCACCTGTCCGCCGCCTTGCAGCAACGAAGACATAGCGTTGGGCTTGCTGGGGATGACAGGTCGCTTACCGTGATCATTGGTCTTGAGAAGGGGCTTGCTCGGCGTGCCAGCGCTGATTTGAACGATGCTGACCCCTGAGATGCCCTGACTTTCAGAGGATGCGACCGAATCTTCGCGGACCGGTGTCCCGCGCGTCAGTTCGATATCCGTGATAACACGGTTGGGGTCGCGTTGGTCGAGGCGGATTCCGCCGATTTCCCCGACCTTGATGCCGTTGAACTGCACTTCGCCTCCAACGCTTAAGCCTCTGACCGGCCCATGAAACACGATCTGGTAAGAATCACTTCCTTTGGCCGAACCGCCGAGCCAGACAACAAAAACAAGCGTGGCGATAAGCAACGCGATGGAGGCGGCGCCTACCAGAGCATAGTTGGCATGGCGTTCCATCAGCTTTCTTTCTCTTTTTTGGCGGCACGGCCTCGCGGTCCCAGAAGATAGCTCCGGATCCACGGGTGATCTGACCGTTCAAGTTCTTTGATCGTTGCAACAGCGGCGATTTTCTTGTCAGCGACAACCGCAACGCGGTCGCAAATCGCGTACAGAGTATCGAGGTCGTGGGTGATTATGAACACGGTGAAGCCAAGAGCATCCCGCAATGTTCTGATAAGATCATCGAATTCGGCTGCAGCAATTGGATCGAGGCCGGCAGTCGGCTCGTCGAGAAAGAGGATATCCGGATCCAGCGCGATTGCGCGGGCTACCCCCGCGCGCTTGCGCATTCCGCCAGATAGCTCGGCAGGCTTCAAGCAGCCTGCATCTTCCGGCAAACCAGCAAGCTTGATCTTCAGCCTTGCAAGATCGTGCACATACTCATGTGTGAGTTTCGTATGTTCTAGAAGTGGCGCCTCGACATTTTCCTGTACGGTGAGAAAGGAGAATAATGCGCCTTGCTGGAACATCACCCCAATCCGACGCTCGACTTCACTGTGCGCTTGCGGATCGCGGATGTCCTGCCCGAATATCTCGACGGATCCGCCATCGGGCTGCTTGAGGCCCAGGATAGTGTTGAGCAGCACCGACTTACCGGAACCCGATCCGCCAACCACACCCAATATCTCACCGCGCTTGACCTCAAGGCCGAGATCCTCATGGATGACCTTGTCGCCAAAAGCCGTGCGCAGGCCTTTGACGCGAATGGGCACGTCTTCGGCATCGGTTTCCAGAGGCGCGCTCACAGATCGAGCGCCATGAAGATCACCGCGAAAATCGCATCGAACATAATGACCATGAAGATTGACTGGACGACCGCGGATGTCACATTTTGACCAAGGCTTTGGACATCGCCGCCGACCATAAGGCCATGCCGACAGCCCGCAGCAGCGATGATCAGAGCCAGAAACGGCGCTTTGCACATGCCTATCCAGAAATGCTTAATGTCTACCGTTTCGAGCGTACGCTGGATGAAAAAGACCGGGCTGATATCAATCGTCACCCAACTGACCAACAGTCCGCCAGCAAGACCGCCGATATCCGCGCAGAAGGTCATGAGAGGCATCATGAGAAGCGCGGCTAATATGCGCGGGATTACCAGCGCATCGAAACGGTCCACACCCATAACCTGCATCGCATCGGTTTCCTGGTTCATCCGCATCGAACCGATCTGAGCGGCAAAGGAAGATGCGGAACGTCCAGACAGAAGGATGGCGGTGATCACTACGCCGAACTCGCGCAGGATGGCCACGCCCACCAACTGGATCGTGAACACCTCAACGCCAAGCGTTGTCAAAAGGTTGGTGCCAACAAGCGCAATGACCGCGCCGATGAAGAAGGTCATGATAAAAACTATCGGAAGCCCATTAATGCCCGCGTCCTGCATGAAAGCGACAAGCGGCGTCATGCGCAATCGGCGAGGATTGCCAAGCGTACGGCCGAGCGCGATAATAAGCTGTCCAGTGAACACCAGCATCTGGTAGGCGTCACCGGCGGTCCCGATTACCTGACGGCCGAAGCGCTCGAAAAATCCTAGAACACCAGTGACGCCAGCCTTACCGGACGACTCTTGTTCAAGGGCAGGTCGAACAAGGTCTATCAGCCTTTGCAAATCCTCTCTTTCGCCAAAGTCAATTTCGGCGCCTGGAGCCATGGACCGCAAAAGTAGGAGGGCACCAGCAGTGTCGATCCGCCCTAGAGCAGAAAGATCGAGACGCTGCACGTCTAGACTCCTGGCCGCCTGGGCATCCAGGCGCCCTTCCGCATCGCCCAAAGCAAGCGAAGTCCAGTCACCGCTCACATGCAGAGTCTGGCCGCCACCCTCGTCAATATGCCAATCTGCCGCGATCATCGCACTGGCAGCATGGGAATTGAACAGCGGACGATTTCGGCTGCTGCTGGCATCAACGCCACGCAGCGCATATCTTGAACTACGCCATGGTCAAGCATTGGGGTCTCACGATGACGATCGAGCAATGGCGCGCCAAAGGCCAAGAGCGGTCAGCTTCGTCGCAGTCATAACTTTATCCTCTCCTCTTGCCATGCCATCAAAGATTGAGCAAGGACATAACATATGGAACCTCAGGAAGTTCATTTGCGCGCGCTCGCGACGGCCTTTGGCTGGACCTGGTACAGAATGCGGCGGCTGATCGACGCGCACCTTGCGTCCCAAGGTGCATCGATGGCCCGTCTTAAGCTGCTAGTATATCTCGCCGAGCAACCCAGCCGCTCAACCGATATTGCAAGCTTCTTCGATCAGGCCCCGCGCACGGTAACCCAGGCGATTGACTGGTTGGAGCAGAATGGTCTGGTCACACGCTCGCCCGTTGAAGAGGACCGCCGTGTAAAGCTCGTGGAAATCACGGACGCAGGCAGGGCGATGCTGGAGCAGGCCCTGCCACTCTACGATGGCATTGTGGCAAAGACCTTCGGCAGCTTGACCGCGGAAGAACTGGAAGCATTGGATAGGGCGATCCTTCACCTCGACAAGGTCGTGGATCAACTCGAAACGCAAGCTGGCTTCCGCCAAGGTCGGGTCCCCACGCTCAAGGCACATAACGATGGCTGATCCTCATTTGATGGACGGGCCTGAAGCGGTCGCATTGAAGGAGCGGGAGCGGTTCGCACAAATCCTGCTTCTGTTCGGGCGACATGGCCTCAAGGGAATGGCCTCCCGGCTAGGTCTCAGACTGGGTGGTGAGGAACCATTTGATAGCGCTCGACCAGAAGCAGTCGTTGCGCTGCTGCAAGATATCGGTCCTGCGGCGGTCAAGTTCGGGCAGATTCTTGCAATGCGAAGTGATCTGTTGGAGCCCGATTGGATCGATGCGCTTTCGAAACTTCAGGACCGGGTTCCGCCGCTGCCGTTCGCCACCGTGCGACCACTTATCGAAGAGGCGATCGGCGGAACTGTGGAAAGCTATTTCGCCTCGTTTGAAGACGAAGCGATTGCGGCCGGCTCGATCGCTCAGGTCCATGCAGCAACGCTGCTCGACGGCCGGGACGTTATCGTCAAGGTCCGTCGTCCCGGGATCGAGCGGATTGTCGACGCCGACCTTCGGCTGCTGCGCCGCGTCGCCCGGATCGCAGAGCGCCGCATCCCCGAGATCGCGCGACTCAAGCCGGACGAACTGCTGCGCCACTTCGCTGAAAGTATCGATCGGGAAATGGACCTCGGCGCGGAAGCTCGCGCCAGCGATACGATCGGAGAGTATCTCAAAGCTTTCGGCGTGCGAACGGCTCGCTTCGACTGGGAGTTGTCCGGCAGGCGTGTCAACATACAGGAGCGGTTTCGAGGCCTCGCGGCAAGCGATCTGGAGGCGGCACGGCAGGGCGACCTTGATCTCACGAGCCTCGCCAGCACCTATGCGCAGGCGATCCTCCACATGATCGTCATCAATGGTCATTTCCACGCCGATCCCCACCCCGGCAACGTCTTTTTCCTGGAGGACGGAACGCTGGCGCTTATCGACTTCGGAGCGGTGGGGACGCTTCTGCCGAGACGCCGGGAGGAATTGGTACGGCTTGGCCTGGCGATCGCGGCGGCGGACACAAGCGGGGTCGTCGATATTCTGCTGCTTTGGGCGGGCGACCCTGATGTTGACCGTGTCAGGCTGGAAGAGGCCCTGGACGAACTGATCAACCGTTTCAGCAATGTTCTGCTGGAGCAAATTGACCTTACCGACATTTTCAAGATGGTCTTTGCGATACTGCGCGACTTTCATCTCGCGCTCCCGCCCGATCTGGCACTGGTGCTCCGGACGCTGCTCACAGCAGAGGGATTTGTCCGGCGCATCGATCCGACATTTGACATCACTCGAGAACTGGCTCCGCTGGCAAAGGAACTGATGCGCGAGCGAACGAGTCCTGCGCGATTGCGTGGCGAAGCGGGCAAGCTATTTGCAGCGCTTGGAAGAGCCGCCTTGTCAACGCCGAGCCTGGTGGGACAGATCGAGAGAGTTGCGCGTACCGGGTCTATCACCGTCAGTATCGCACCCAGGGATCTTGAACGATTGCGCGGCGATGAGCGCAACAGCAGAGCCACTCCCCAGCTCTACCCCGCAGCATTGGGAATATGTGCTGCAATCCTTTTCGCCTCGGAACCGATGATCGCCGGGCTGCTGGCGGTGCTTTCCATTGCCCTGGCAATTGGCGAACGAGTGAAGCGGCGATGATCACGTTCCAAATCTCGCGAAAAGTCAAAGCTTATTTGTCGCGCTGCCGGCTCCAGGATTTCTAGGTCGCATGGAAACGCGTTCGAACTGGTTGAAGGTGAGCCTTGTTGTCGGCCTGCTCATAGCCGCCGTCATTGGGTTCACCCTGTGGCTCATCCAGTCGCGTGAGGCTGACGGGGCCACGTATGAGGTGCAGTTTAAACAATCGGTCGACGGCGTTCAAATCGGATCGGGCGTCAACCTTCTTGGTGTTCCCGTCGGGAAAGTAACCCAGGTCCGGCTCCAACCTTCAAATCCGGGTACGGTGATGGTCCGGTTCGTCCTTACCAAGGACATCTTACTCCATCGCGGCGTGACAGCGTCGATCGATAAATCATTCTTCGATGGATCGGCAGAAATAAGCCTGGCGGGAAGCAACAAGCGTGAACCGGCACTTACAGTTCAAGCGGGACAGCCATTCCCGCTTGTGCCAGTGAAGACCGGCGGTCTCCTGAGCGGTGATCTCAATCCAGGCGAGATGATCGCCAAGATATCGTCAGGTGCCGAGAGCATCTCAAAGAAGCTGGACCCTGCCGGTCAGCGATCAATCGAGGAACGTCTTGGCCAACTCGCGCTGCGCTCGCGGGACTGGAAAAGCGATGCCAGTCAAATCGCGGCGGAGGTCCTGCAGGAAGACAGGATCCATTCTCTAGGGAATGTGATGGCTCGGGCGGGAGACGACGCGGAGAGGCTTCGCCTGAGGCTCGAGGCATCGCGGGGCGGTCTTCGCGACAGCCTCGGCCGGCCCTTGCATGATGCCGAAGGCAAGGCCCGGTCTCTGGGCCTATCCATTGCACACGCACGGCCCCGGATCAGGCAATTGGAAGGGGATGCGCAACAAATCGCCGAAACCGCCCGCTCCGTTCGCGAACCAGTTCGACGCGTGGGCGATGCGGCCAAGAAGATTGACCGGGAAGGCTTGGGATCTCCCAAACTACCTGACTACCGGCCCACGACTGAGGAACGGAAATAGATGATCGCGATCGACCGCTCAGGAACGGACCAACCCTCGTCTTCATGCACAGGCGCGCAATCAGCTTCTGTGAAGCACGAAGTCAGGACGATAGAACGACCCTCTCAATTCTTCGCGCGTGTGTGGATGCAACGTCCTGAAGTGGCGCAAAGGCAACGCCAAAAATGGACTAAGGGGTTTATCTTCAATCGGGCCTGCAAGACCGAGACTGGTGGATGACCGGGAAGAATCGCACAATCGATGGAGCCGCTGGTATCAGCCTGGCTGTTGAAGTGAAGGGCGAGTGCGGGGCGATGCCCGTCTTGCTTGCCCACGGGGCGGGTCAGACTCGCCGCGCCTGGAAGCGGGTAATGCAAGATCTGGTCGAGGCGGGGTTTCGCGCTATCGCTATCGACATGCGTGGGCATGGCGACAGCGACTGGTCGAGCGCAGGTGCCTATGACGTGCGCGACTTTGCGGCCGATCTCGTCGCGGTAGCATCAAGAATGGATCGCAAACCGGCTCTGGTAGGCGCCTCCCTTGGCGGCCTTGCCGGAATGATAGCCGAAGGAGACCTCGCCCCAGGCAGCTTCGCGTCGCTCACTCTTGTAGATATAGCCCCGCGTATCGATCCGGGCGGCGTGATGCGGGTGGTCAGCTTCATGCAAGAACATGTCGAGACTGGCTTTTCGTCTCCGGAAGAAGCTGCACAAGTCATTGCGCGCTACATGCCTCATCGTCGCAAGCGCAGAGCGGGTGATGGCCTGCGGCACTATCTCCGGCATAAAGAGGATGGCCGCTATTACTGGCACTGGGATCCAGCATTTATTAGCAATATGGTGGCTGCACATTGCAGCGATACCGCGCATCAGGAGCAGCAAGTCAATATATTATACAAGGCTGCCGCTAATTTGACGCTACCGCTTCATCTGATCAGGGGCGGATCTAGTGATCTTGTCTCGAAAGGCGCTGTCGAACATCTACGCGAATTGGCGCCGCATGCTGAATATACCGACATAATCGATGCCACGCATATGGTCGCAGGCGATGCAAACGACGCCTTTTCTGCCGCAATTCTCGGCTTTTTAGGGCGCCAGTCGACCTCCTAGAGGGACGAGCATGGGAGAAGAGATTTTGCTCCAGATCATCGAGGGTCGGACGACTTGCTGTGCAGAGCGCCATACATTGGTGGGTTTGCCTAAGATGACACTCGGTAACTGGCTGCTGCCTCGCTCACTGGACTGCTATCCATAACGAAGGTGACGAAAGTTGACGACCAAAAATCTGACCGGCATGCTGGCCAAAAAGATGCCGCAGGAAACAGGCACCGCGCGCACAAAGGGCGAAACCCTGTTCCAGCTATTCTTTGCGCTCATCCAATGGCCTTGGCTGTTGAAAAGCCTTTATGGGGGAAACAAAGCTGAAAAAAATGCTGTTCTTGAGCGTATAAACCTTGAACAGGACGCCTTGCCTCATCTTGGCAGCTGGAAAGCAGACACTTACCTTCTTCACAGGATTGTTGATGAGATTGAAGTCCGACAACCGAAAAATGTTGTGGAATTAGGTTCCGGAGTAACTTCGCTGGTTATCGCCAAAGCATTGTCGCTTCACGGTGGCGGGCATTTATACAGCTACGATCAGTATGAACCGTTCGTTGAGCAGATGGGCATTTGGCTCGCTGAGCACCACCTGTCGGCAAGTTTCAGCCATGCTCCGCTGAACTTTCGGGACAAGGCCTGGCCTGGATTATGGTATGTCTTGCATCACCTTCCAAAGACAATTGATCTGCTTGTCATAGATGGACCGCCTTGGTCAATACATCCCTTTACCCGAGGAATGGCGGAACGCCTTTTCGAACGTATCGCACCGGGAGGCCTTATCATGCTCGATGATGCAGCAAGACCAGGAGAAAGATACGTGGCGCGACGCTGGAGGAAAACCTGGAGAGACTTCGAGTTCAAGTTCGAAGGCAAGGGCGCCAAAGGCCTGCTAACGGGACGGAGGATCGACGGATCAGATAATCGCCAAAAGTGACGCTGCAATGCATTATCGACTTCCGTTGCTGATTCGGTTTGATCATTCCCAAGGGTTCCGGACGAGTCTTTGAAGGGCACGTCCGGAGCCTTTTGAGCACCAATGCTGCATTGGAGCGGATCATCTTGCCCATCCTCGAAGCATGGCGCAGCATGCGCAGCCAGACCGCAGAGCTCGGGAAGCAGCTCGTTTGCGGGGCACCAGAGCGACGCGTGCAAGCTGGCAGTCATAATGCATCAGATGCTGAAGACTGGCGAGCTGTTCGACAGGTCAGCAAACGCAAAGCCTTAAACCAGTTCACGAGGAAGCTAGAAGGAAAAACCATAGCCGATCACGCCGGTATCCGGCGCCCGGTCGTCTCGTCGGGACGTTGGTCAGGCCATTCCGTCCAACAACGTTCCAGTTGCAATTACTGTCGGCAAAATGCGCGCACCACACTGGAAGGCCTCTCTTGCGAAACCCATCATGCGGCGGAACATGTCGACCGCGCAGACAACCATGCTCCTGGCAGCGCCCACCTTAAAGGCGCCAGGGTACCGAGCCTGTCGATCTTTATGACTGCAGCTGCCTGTCATCCCGCCACGGCAGCCCAGTGATGTTGCGAAAAGGTGCTTGCTCAGCGGTTCGCGATTAGACAACACCTTGGGCACAATCTAAGAAAGCCGTTGCACCGCCCCGTGCTGGCACCAAAGAAGGCCTCGAAATACAAAGGGGCTAGGGAGCAGCTGTCGATACCGGGCGCGGTCATTTCAACCTGTCCATCAGGCGGCCGACGGCGCCCGCTTCGGCGGCCAAATTACGGTTGTAGCTCAGTGGCATTCGTGGCGACTTCCACCGCAAAGCATCCATGATACCCGCGAGATCCTCGCCACTCGCGAACAAATCCTGGTTCAGCCCGATCCGTGTCGAGTGCGCGCTGATCCCTTTTAGCAATCTGGCCAAATCCTCGGCTGTCAGATCGGGCAGCGCGCCGAGGTCGAACGCCCGCTTGATGATCGACCGGAAAATCGGCCCGATCGAGCCCGGGTGGAGCGCCAGGCTGCCGATGTCATATTCGACGCGCGCCTTCACGGCAGGCTTCGAGAGTGTCTTGCGCAGGTCCCAAGCCTCACGACCTGAAATGCTGTCGATCGCCCGACCGCGCACGGCGGCGCGCGCCTTGTAGCGCCGCACCTGCACCCGCCGGAACAGCGGCCCGGCCGATAGCTCGGCAGCCTCGGTCCAGGCCATGATCGCCGCGACGGTGCGGGGGCTAAGATAGGCGGTCGCCCCCTCCCCGTCCTGATCGCCCTTACTGCGCAGGATCTGCAGCAGGCGTGACTCGGGGTCGATCGCCTCCTCGATATGCTCGACGGCCACCGCCACGAGTTCGGAGGCTCGCAGGCCGGTATCATAGGCCGCCGACAGCAATGCACGATCGCGAAGGCCCGGCAGATCGTCTCCGCAGCTCTCTAGCAGCGCGCGGATGTTGAGCCCACGCGCCTTGTCACGCTCGACGTCGCGCACCGGGCCCTTGAACCGCAGCGGCCGCGCCTGCTTCTGCGCCGTCCCCTTCTCACGGCGCACGGCCTGCAGCCGCAACTTGACCAGCGGCGCCGGCGTCGGATCCTGGCGGTCGAGCAGTTGATGAATCTTGGCGATCGACGCCTTGTACCGGGATAGCGACGCTGGACGGCTCCCCTTCCCCGCCCGCGCATCCAGATAATCGGCCACGGTCTCAGCCGTCGCCGGCAGCGCGATCCGGTTGGTGCGCCGACACCAGCTGTCGAATGCTTCGATGTCGGACTTGAGCGCGCGGATGCTGTGAGGCGACGAAGCGGCCTGATAGGCGGCGATCAGCGCCTCGTTGACGGCAATGCGCTCGCCCGCGCGCATCTGCACGATCGTCCAGGCAAGGTCGGCCGGCGCGCTAACGGTTGGCAGGATCGCCTCAGGCGCCGCCACAGCGTTTTCTGACCCTTCTAAGCCGGTTTCGGTGCCCATCCTGCGCCACGCTCCTCAGCGGCCCTTGTAGCTCACCTAATAAAGAGAGGTCAATTCCGCTTATGCGATAACTGCAATTATCACATGTCGATTTCCCATCAGTATCGGCTGCCTCAACTAACATGTGACTTTGGTTGAGATCACCGATAACCATATCGGATGCCGAGGCCGCCCTCCCCTGCCCCACTGCTGCTCATCGGTCGGCTCGACGGTCGTCTTTTTCGTAGTCCAGCACGCGACATTTGGCTTGGGAGAGCGCGAATGTCAGCGACCTCAACAGTTGCCGCGCTCGCGGGGCTACCGGTCGACACAAGCGACCTGCTTGCCTGGATTACAGGCCGGAGCCCTCCTCCTCGCCACTGTGAAGGCCTGAATGACCCCATGTCGGTCGCAGCACTCGTGCACTTCGTGCTGCTCGCACAGGAAGCAGAAGGTGATGCCGTGGCCAAGGCGACGCTCAACGCGCTGCGCCTGCTGCTCGACGATCGAGAGGAGGCGCAGACCTGGGGCCGCCACGACCTCGTTCTATTCGGATCGGCGTTTCGAGCGGCCAAGCGGAGGTTGGCCGAACCATATCCAGCCCCTACCCTTCTGGCGGTCGCAGAGCGCCTCCTGGAGGTCCACGCGGAGCTCGAGATCGCGCCGGTCGGCGGTCGGTCCCTAGCGACGCTGGACGGGCGCCAGCTCACCGTCGATCCCCGAACCTTCGGCACGATCTGGCTGTTGGCCTGCCATCTTCCAATGGCGCTGCTCGCCGCAGGATTTACCTCCCAGATCATCCCGTCGTTCGTGTGCCTTCCAAGATTCTTCGGCGTCACTGCGCGCGATCTTGCCGTTGATCTCGAAAAGCGCCTTGGAGACACCGCGCTGACTGGCCTGAAAGAACTTGATGCCGTTGAAAGGCTCGATGCCAACCTTCCCAAGGAGCTCGGCGTCACCCGGCGCAGTAAGCTCCCTGCCCTCATGCGCTTAGAGGCTGCCTTTCCGGGCATCCGCATCCCTGCGATCGCACGGCTTCTTAAAATCTCTCCTCAAGGAGCGGCGAAGCTTGCCAGCCGGGCGAGAGAGAGACGCGGCCACCCTTATTGAGGCCAGTGATAATCGAGAAGGTCGCGTAATGCTGCTTCGGCCTCCGCTCGACTCCCGCCGCCTTTGTGGAAGAGCGTCAGCGTCACGCCACGCCTGTCCTTTCCGTCGACGCGAAGCAGTGCCGTGCCGCCGGGGCTATGCACGACCACGGAATCCGATCCTGTCCTCTTGGGGGCTTTTGCCGGCTTGGGCTCCTTCTTGCGCGGCGCGGCCGACCCGACCACCGCTAACAGGGCGCGAATCGTCTCAGGAGCATTGGCGGGCAACCCCTCATTGCCTGCCGCGCGCGCTTCAAACAGACGACGCGCCTCGGCGAGCACACGCGAGCGATCATCGTCGGATTTCAGCACAGGCTTCAGACTGCCGATATGCGAGATCTTCAGCTCGAAAGGATCTGGGAAAGCCGCGACGACGGCTTCAGGCAATCTGGCTAGATCAAGGTAACGGCTGACCCACGCCTCGGACTGGTTCAGCCGCCTCGCCATCTCCTTCTGGCTGCCGCCATAATAGAGATCGAGCGCCTTAAGATAGTCTCGCGCTCGCTCCAGATCGCTGAGATCCTCGCGCGCCCGGTTCTCCAGATCGGAAATGCGAAACGCCTGCTCATCCGTCAGATCGCGCACTTCCACGAGGTAGCGCACCTCGGGATGATTGTTCGCCCGTAGCCAAGATACCGACCAATGGCGGCGAGCCCCGCAGATGATCTCGAAATCATAGTCCGGCTCATGAATGCGCCGAACGATCGCGGGGACCTCCTGCTTGCCCTGCGCGAGGATACTCTCGATTAGATCGTCACACCGTTCACGGCTCAGTGCGCCGTAGTCCCGATTGTGCCGTTCCCAAATCCGGCAGCGCGCCGGATCAACGAGTTCCTGCGGGTTATTCACCACCGCACCGGAAGCTAGTTCGGCCAAGCGATTGTTACGGCCGCCAAGGACCCCTACCCCCAAACGCGGACCACGCTCCTGACCTTCGGCGCTGGGCTCCACAGAGGACGCCAGATCGCCTAGAAAGCTCTTGTTCTTCGAACTCATTTTGCCCCCCTATTTGCCGAAATTGCAGGGCTGCAATTCTTGTCCATCACGCATGCCCATCCTTGCGCAAACGGCTCAGATGGCTGGGCCAGGTCTTACGAATATCAAGCTCGATCTCGGCATTCACGCCATCGAGATAGGTCAGGCAGCGATCACGCACGGTCTTGCTCGTCATCGGGCCGTCCAGTTCGTAAACGGTCATCAGACGGGCGGTAGCGTTGTCGATCTCGGCAGAGTCCTTGAGCGGCGAGCGTACCATGGCGGTTCCGTAAACCTGCCGCATCAGGTCGAGCAGGCCCTTCTGCATCGATTTGCCCTCATCCACCTTCGATGCCACGAAGCGCAGGAAGGACAGCTGCGGCGCGAGGTCGTGCGTCGAGAGTTCCTGAATGGTCTCGTCGAGCATGGCGAGAAAGGCAGCCGTCGAGGAGAAGTCCATCACGGTTGGTGGAACCGGCACCACCAGTGCGTTGGCTGCCCTGAGAACGGATAGGGAGATTGCTCCCAAGGCTGGCGGCGGATCGAGGATCACTACATCGTAGAGATCCTGCACCGAGGCGATACCCTGCGCCATTCGATCGAGCAGAGCCCCCTGCCCCCGCGC
Source organism: Sphingobium sp. TCM1 (assembly GCF_001650725.1). Lineage (GTDB taxonomy): Bacteria > Pseudomonadota > Alphaproteobacteria > Sphingomonadales > Sphingomonadaceae > Sphingobium. Next base: position 21,687 of record NZ_LXVX01000010.1, read on the forward strand.
CATACGCGCCGCGAGTTCATATTCCGACTGGAAGAGACGCAGGTTGGCCGGGATCAGGTCAAGACCATCGAAATGGGTCTTGCGGATCGCATAATCGAGGGACTTGCGTTCACCCTCTCGCAGGTACGGATAGAGCGTGTCGTTCTCGTTCAAATCGAGATCCGGCACATAGCCGAAAAGGGTCGTAGCAGACGCCTGGCTGTCGCAATCAATCAGGAGGACACGATAGCCGCGGATCGCCAGATATTGCGCCAGATGGACCGACACCGTCGACTTGCCGACACCACCCTTGAAGTTCTGGACCGCGATGACAGAACACGGGTCGCTTGGATCGCGCCATGGGCGCGTGCCAAAGGCGCCACGCATGTCATTCAACTGAGCAAGCGTGTATCCCATGCGCCGACCGCTTTCTGTCCGCGGAGGTGGCACAAGACGGCCATCGCTCTCGGCCTCGCGAATCGCTCCGGTCGTCCGCCCCACCAGATCGGCGGCCTTTCCGATCTGAAACGTCGGTTCTCGCCGCTCGTCGGCGCGCGCGCTTCGGGCCGAGTTGCGCAGCTTTTCAAGGACAGAGGAAGACCGAGCAGCGAGCGACGCAACATCGAGTGTTTCCCCCATCCGCACTTCATCAATTGCGGACGCCATAGCTGCTCCTGTTAAAGTCTGGAGCATCCATGTTCGATTTTCACTTTTTGGTCAATATCCGCCCGAAATTTGACAGTTGGACCATGGAGACCGTCGGATCGCCAGCCCGTACTTCTATCCTGTCCTCTTGGGGGCTAATCGACGCCTTCATGGCAGGAATTGCAGCCCTGCAATTTGTGCCAGACGCGCCTTCCGCTCGCAACCTGACTCGGTGGGGGCACAGGATTGACGATAGCGCGACGTTCATCCTTGCGGGTCGCAAGTGACCGCGTTGATATGTGTCGTCATGACAGAGAGCCTCAACCCCGCGCTTGCCCGACGCATCGCCCTTGCCGCGCAAGGCTTTGGTGAGGCCATGCCTTCTATTGTCAGGGCTAACCATTTGCGGCGTACTATCGCCCGGCTCGGTCTCCACCAGATCGACAGCGTCAACGTGTTGACGCGAGCTCACTACCTTCCGGCCTATTCGCGCCTTGGTGTTTATGATCCGAGGTTGCTGGAGGCCGACGCCTGGGGGCCACTCCGATCGCGTCGGCTCTTCGAATATTGGGCGCACGAAGCGTCTTTGATCCCCCTCCCCCTCCAGCCGTTGCTGCGATGGCGACAGGCAATGGCAGACGCTGGCGAGACTGGATGGAAGGGTCTGCGCATATTCGCGCGCGATCGGCGGGCGGACGCGATCTCGATCCTCGAGCGCATCCGCAACGACGGACCCCTCGCTGCATCCGATATCGAAAGCGGGAAGCGACGCGCAGGCTGGTGGGAGTGGGGCGACAGCAAGATGGCGCTGGAGTGGCTTTTCTGGTCCGGCCACATCACCACTGCGACACGACGTGCGAGTTTCGAGCGAGTGTATGATCTCACCGAGCGCGTGTTGCCACAGACGATCCTCGCTCTCCCCACCCCGGAACCTGCGGCAGCCAGACGCCAACTCATTGAGCACAGCGCCCGCGCCCTTGGCGTAGCAACGGCAAAAGATCTGCGTGACTATTTCCGGCTTTCTCCAACAGAGGCTCATCCAGCTATTGCGCAGCTCGTGGAGGAGGGCGTCCTTCAGCCCGTGAAGATTGATGGGTGGAACCAGTCAACGTGGTTGCACCGGGAGGCGAGGCGCCCACGACGAATACGCCATGCCGCTTTGCTAGCGCCATTCGATCCATTGATCTGGGAACGCGACCGCGCCGAGCGCCTCTTTGGCATACGCTATCGGATCGAAATATACGTCCCTGCTCCGCTGCGCACCTATGGATATTATGTTCTACCGTTCCTGCTTGATGAGCAGATCGTCGCACGGGTCGACCTGAAGGCAGACCGGAAAGCGAAAGCGCTACTCGTTCAACAAAAGACGTTCGAGAGCGACGCGCCTGCTCATGCCGGCGAAGAGCTGGACGAGGCCCTCCGGTCAATGGCGCGGTGGCTGGGATTGGACCGTGTGATATTCGGCGATGCGGTGAGGGGCGTGTGACCGCCTGCACGACCCTTTGTGGCACAAATTGCAGGGCTGCAATTTGTGCTGTTACGGCCGGCCTCGCCGATTGAAAAAGGCTTCGCACCAGCCCTTCCAGGACTTTTCGAGTTTCGTACCGGACAGGGTGTTCAAGCGAGCGCCCATATGGTCGCGATAGGCCTCGGCGATCATGTCGACGTCCCAGCCACCGCCATAGCGAACTCCAATCTCACGAGCCGCCTCCTCGGTAGCCCCGAAATGCAGCCGGCCCCGGGGGAACCTTGCCCACAATTCTACCCCGCCCGACGACGCCGCGTCCGAGCTTACCAGCGCAGCAGTTACCTTCTTCAGGACATTCGCCACGTCCACGCCGTCGACGGTCGGGCTGTGGGGAAGGGGACTATCGCTTGCCACGACCTTCTCGACGGTATCGTCGCGCCTAGCTTTCCGTCCCTTCGAATGACGCTCGAGTTCGTCGACCGTTGCAATCTGCGCCGGCGCATCTTTCGAGACGAACCGGAACTCGATCTCGATCACGGCACGGCCTCGCCGGATCTCTTGCCATTCGACTGTGAAGTGGGCGAGCTGGTCGATCTCTGCCTTGGCGACCGTCAGAACCTTGCGGCGTAGCTGAGCGAAGTCGGCATACTTGTCGGGATCGATCCCCAGCGCCGCGCGCAAACCCACCATATCGACTTTCCACACAGGTTGCCGTCTGTGGAGGCGAAGAGCGCCCTCTTCGTACAGCTTCAGGGCATAGGCTGACCTGAACCCTAGCACGGCCTGGCGGTTCATCACCGCATAGGTTTCGGACTCCTGGATAAGCCGGCGAGCGTCAGGCGTGAACTGCCACTCGATCCAGCCCGTTTCCTTGTCGTTGTCCTCGACCTCTTCCCAAGACGCCTGAATAAGGTTGAAACGCTTCGTGGCGCGCTTGCCGCGCCAAGATTTGTCATCCTCTGCGAAGAGCGTTCTGTGCAACTCTTCAAGCATATCGACAATTCGTTCGTTGCCCTTGTGGCCGCGACGGATGTCCGACTTTCGCATACGGTGCGTCGTGTCTTGCCAGGCATCGCCGCCCGCAGTCAGGATCATGAGGGCGAGGAGGCGGGAGGCGGTCAGACTGAGCGATTGCCCTTTGACGAAGCGGACCTCGACAAGGCGACCGGGTTTGGCGAACTGGTCGCCACCCTTGCGAGCGAGCGCTGCAGCCACGCGCATCGAGCGGGCGGCCGAAGTCTCTTCGCCGCCTTCCTCGTCTACGCTTTCCGCTGGCACTCCCATGCGATTCACCTCACACTGTTTCGGAAACTGCCTGTCCTGACCTCGTTCGTCAAGTCAGGTCAGGTTAGACTCTTCTTAGAGCCCCCAAAAGGTCAGGATAGATTCGCCGTGAGAATCGGACATTCCGCCTGTGATTCCGCCGAGTCGCAATTGTCAGCGGTATCGCGCGAAACAGGGACCAAAAAGCGGCTCGAAACACATGGTTCGGTCACGATACCACGCCTCCCCCAAGAAGACAGGATGATCCCCAAGAGGTCAGGTTAGAGCCCCCGCCAGGACAGGTTACATCCCCCGCGAAGTCAGGCAAAAGCCCCCAAGAGGTCAGGTTAGACCCTGATTCAGTCTGTGGTTTCAAACACATAGCGGCCCTGAATCATAGAATCATTAGAATCTTAGAATCACCCCGACGCTGCGCGCCGGGCGTTTTTATAGATGGAGTCTTTCAGAAGAAGTGATTCGGTGGTGCCCGGTGACCAGCGGTGGCAGCTATCGCTCATCAAGATCCGCATCATCAGTCGGGCGTAGCTCGTCCCCAAGATCAACCGCCAACCATCGAGTGAAGACGGCCTGTTGCTTCCCCTGCCTATCCCTCCAACTGGGGGGATAGGAGCCCAGGTCGTGCTCCCGTACCGTGCAGCCCACGGCAGCTCAGCAGTCATATGGCGTGCGAAATCCGATCGTTTGCTCGTTCATGTTTGCTCAGCGCCAAGCTGGAGGCACCATGATCAACTTCGCAAAGTTCGAGATTATAGGGCGGATCGGGGAGATCGACGCCAAACCCAAGGTCACCAATGTCTCGGTCTGCGCGAATTATCGCCGCCGTGGTGAAGGCGATGAGTGGATCGAGGACAGCTACTGGAACCGCGTCGTGATCTTCAGCGAGGGCCAGAGAAAGTATATCGAAGAACGTGTCCATGTCGGCGATCTCGTCCGGGTAGCGGGCCGGCTACGCGACAGTTCCTACGAGCGTGATGGAACGACCCATTACACGACCGACCGGATCGTCGAGGAATTCGGTGTCCTCGCACCAAAATCAGCATAGCGCCGCGAAGAGGGGAGGGGGCAGGCCGGGTTTGCGCTTCCGGTTCGAGAAGGAGTTTCCCTATGCCTGCCTCTTTAGACGCAGCGACTCGCGCAAAGCAGATCGTCGAACGCCTGGGCGGCCGATGGACAGGCTCACACGGCGAGTGCCGATGCCCTGCGCATGATGATCGATCGCCAAGCCTGTCCGTTCGCTTGGGAACGAAGGCCATCCTGTTCAAATGCTTTGCCGGCTGCACCTCGATCGACATCCTGAAGGCGCTCGATCGGCAGGGCCTCCATGACCGCGCCCCCATTCACGTTGAACCGCGCCTGCCTGCTCGTGATCTGAGCGGTCTCGCCAAGACCTTATGGCATCGCAGCGTTGCTATCGATGGCACGCTTGCTGAAACCTATCTCAGCGCCCGAGGCGTGTTCAGCCCGACACCGGAGTTGCGGTTCAATCCCTCGACTATCATCGGGAAGGGCAAGGATAGACGAAGTCTGCCGGCGATGATTGCCGCCGTGAAAAACGAACTCGGACTGGTCGCGGTCCATCGCACGTTCCTGGATCCTTCCGACATCCTGCATCGCCCGTTTCGCAAGCCGAAGCTTGCGCTCGGGCTGCTGGGATCGGGCAGTGTGCAATTCGGCGTACCGCAAGACACGCTTGGATTGGCCGAAGGGATCGAAGATGCCCTTTCAGCGCGCGACTGGTTTGACCTGCCAGTCTGGGCGGTGCTCGGCGCCGAGCGCTACGCCCATGTCGGCATACCCTCGAGCGTCAGGCGGGTCATAGTATTCGGGCAGCGCAATGAGGCGGCACGGACATGCTTTGAGCGCGCCTACGAACATCTCTCTGCCAACGACCGCCAGGTCGAACACTGGCTTCCAAAAGATCATGACGACTGGAATGACGCCCTGCGCGACAGGCTTGCCCGCAATTCGGTTCCCAGGTCCGGTCTGCTGACCCAGCCATTGTAGAGAGGAGAGGGGGCCTTCGGCGAGGCGGCCCGGTGCTGATCATCGGGCGACATCAAGGAGCCCCATTATGCCCGCTACCGCCTCCGCCGTTGCTGAACTCGACTTCTCCGACCCCGCCATCATTGCCGCGCGCGAAATCGCCGCAAAGATCGGGAGCAATATTCCCATCGATCGACCCACGCTGATCGGCGCCATGACCCGCGCCTATGGCTCGGCACCCGCGAGCGGGGACTGGTCGATCCGTGATGCCTATGATGTGCTCGAACTGGGGCAGGTGCTCTTCCTGTCCGGCAGCACATTGCCGGACGCGGCGCCGGCTCAGCTTGCGCTTGTCGCCGCCATGGTCGCGCGCCTGCCGGTTCATAGCGTACGCAGCGAGAAGCAGATTGATCTCCAGCAATTCTCGACACCGGCATCGATCGCCCTGATCGCGACGCGGCTCGCCGGCATCGGCGAGCGCGACGTCGTACTCGAACCCTCGGCAGGGACTGGCCTGCTCGCCATCTTCGCCCGTCGTGCCCAGGCTCGTCTGATCCTCAATGAGATTGATCCCTGGCGCCGGGCCATGCTCGCGGCTGCTTACCCCGATGCCCGCATCTTCGGCCATGACGGTGAGCTCATCGACGACCTCCTTCCCGTCGATCTGGTGCCGGATGTCATCCTGATCAATCCGCCCTTCTCGCGCAGTGAGGGCCGCGGCCGTGATCGGGTTGCCGGCCTTCGCCACCTGCGCTCTGCCCTCACGCGCCTGCGTCCGGGTGGTCGCTGTGTCGCAATCCTTCCCACCCGCGTTGATCCGCAATCGAGTGAATGGAAGATCGCGACGGCCGGTTCTACGCTCTTCCGCCAGATCGAATTACCAGCGTCTGCCTATGCGCGGCACGGTACGACACAAGCTGTCCAGCTTCTCCTCCTGCACAAGGGCGTTGAAGGCGTCCCTGCCAGCGCGATCGCCTGCGCAACCTTAGACGAAGCCCTCGATGCCTGTTCCCTTCACCCAATGCTCACTGCGGCGACGTCGTCCATACGCCCAGGCCGGGTGGTATCGCGCCCGTCAGCTCTGCTAGCCGGCGCCCGCCGTGGTGCCATCAAGCCCTTGGCACCGAAGCGCATCGACGTGGCTGCCCCGGCGGAACCCATCGCATTCGAGGTGCTCGACGCCCCGGCGCCGGTCGGTGAACCCTCCGGGCTCTACCTTCCCTATCGACCGAGCCGGATCGCCCTGGCAGCAGCGCGGCCTCACCCGACGGCGCTCGTGGAATCGATCGCCATGGGTTCGATCGCAGCGCCCAAGACACGCTATGCGCCGATCCTGCCGCCGAGATTGCTCACCGAAAATATACTCTCGGATGCGCAGCTCGAGACCGTCATCTACGCAGGCGATGCGTTCGAGCGCGATCTTCCGGGCCGATTCCTGACCAAGGATGAAGGTCTCACTTTGACGCCCGACGAGGCGGGCAGCGGGGTTCGCACCGGCTTCTTCCTGGGTGATGGCACCGGCGCTGGCAAAGGCCGCCAGGTTGCAGCGATCTTGCTCGACCAGTGGCTGCGCGGCCGCCGCAAGCATGTCTGGATCTCCAAGAGCGAAACGCTGCTCGAAGATGCCCGTCGTGATTGGGTTGCGGTCGGCGGGCTTGCGCTCGATCTCCAGCATCTCAACCAGTGGAAGCTCGGAACGGCGATCGGGGCCAGTGAGGGCGTGCTCTTCCTCACCTATGCTACCTTGCGGTCGAGCCGGGGCGACAAGGGCACGCGCCTCAAACAGATCACCGATTGGCTGGGTGACGGCTATGAAGGCATGATCGTCTTCGACGAAGCCCATGAAATGGCCGGCGTGGCTGGCGGGGAAGGGCGGTTCGGCACCTCCAAGGGATCCGAGCAGGGCATCGCCGGCGTCCGACTGCAAAATCTCCTACCCCGCGCCCGCGTTCTCTACGTGTCCGCGACGGGGGCTTCGGACGTCAACAATCTGGCTTATGCCACCCGGCTCGGCCTTTGGGGTCCGGGAACGGCCTTTTCCGACCGCCGCGATTTCGTCGAAAGCCTGCGCCGGGGCGGCATCGCGGCAATGGAACTGATCGCCCGCGATCTGAAGGCACAGGGTCTTTATGCGGCACGCGCGCTCAGTTTTGCTGGCGTCGAGTATGACATTCTCGAACACCAGCTAACCCCGGACCAGATCGCAATCTACGATGCCTATGCGGATGCCTGGGGTATCATTCACCGCAACCTGCAGGCCGCGCTCGACGCGACCCGTATCACCGACAGTTTCAGCAAATCGACCTATAATGGCGGAGCGAAGGCTGCGGCGATCTCCATCTTCGAATCGACCAAACAGCGGTTCTTTGCCCAGCTTCTGATTTCACTGAAGCTGCCATCGCTGATCCCCGCCATTCATGCCGATCTCGCGCGCGGTGATTGCGTGGTGATCCAGCTCGTCTCGACGGCCGAGGCGATGCTCGACCGGACGCTTGCCGCCCTGGATGCCGAGGCGAGGGCCAATCTGGATATCGAATTGTCGCCGCGCGAGTTCCTCATGGATTATCTGAGCGCGGCGTTCCCGACGCGACAGATGCGAACCTACACCGACGATTCCGGCAATGTCCGGTCCGAGCCGATGACCGACGAAGACGGGCGACCTGTTCACAGCCAGGAGGCGCTGCAGATGCGCGAACAGCTGCTGGAAGAACTGTGCGCTCTCCCAGTCGTAGGCTCCGCGCTGGACCATATCATCGGCCATTTCGGCGTCGATCAGGTTGCCGAGGTCACCGGACGATTGCGCCGGATCGTGGCTGACGCGCGCGGTGGACAGCGTCTCGAAAGCCGGTCCCCACGCAGCAATCTTGCCGAGACCGATGCTTTCATGCGCGGTGCCAAGCGCATCCTGATCTTCTCGGATGCCGGCGGCACTGGCCGCAGCTACCACGCCAGTCTCGCGGCCGAGAACCAGAGCCGCCGCATTCACTATCTGCTCGAGCCGGGCTGGCGAGCCGACGCCGCGATCCAGGGGCTCGGGCGTACCCATCGCACCCATCAGGCATCTGCACCGCTATTTCGTCCGGTATCGACGGACTGCCGGGGCGAACGCCGTTTCATTTCGACGATCGCGCGCCGTCTCGACAGCCTGGGCGCACTTACCCGCGGCCAGCGCCAGACCGGCGGACAGGGTCTGTTCAATCCCCACGACAACCTGGAATCGGATTTTGCCAAGGATTCGCTCGTTACCTGGTTCCGGCTGCTCTTCGCCGGTAAGCTCGCCTCGACCAGCCTCACAGATTTTCAGGCGCTGACGGGCCTCAATCTCGAGGGTGAGGGCGGTGGCATGGTAGAGGATCTGCCGCCCATACAGCGCTGGCTAAACCGTATTCTTGCGTTGAGGATCAGCCTTCAGAACGCGATCTTCGACGAATATCTCGGCTTGATCGAGGCCCGGATCGAGGCGGCGCGGGAAGCTGGTACGCTCGATGTCGGCGTCGAGACGATCGATGCCGAGCGGATCACCATTCTCGACCGGACCTGTATCCGTGAAGACCCTGTGAGCGGCGCTGTCACGGAAATCCTGCGGCTCGAGACCGAGCAGCGCTATCGTCCGGTCAGCCGCGACCGTGTCGAATGGCTCCTCCAGGGTGGCGAGAGCCGGTGCGTGGTGAACCGCCGATCTGGCAAGGCCGCCATCTGCAGCGCCACCCATTCGCTCACCGACGAGGACGGCCAGCTGGTCAAGCGCTGGGAGCTGGTCCGCCCGGCACGGACCGAGCGTCACCGTCAGGACCTGTTTCTCGAAACGCTGTGGGAAGATGCGGATGCCGAGGAATTTGCGAAGCTCTGGGATCAGGAGGTCGAGGAACTGCGACACCGCACCCGAACCGAGACGATCTACCTCGTCACTGGCCTCCTCCTTCCCGTCTGGGGCAAGCTTCCCGACGATCATGTCCAGGTCTGGCGCCTGAAGACTGAAGATGGGCAGTCGCTGCTTGGCCGTCTCATCCCGGCGCCAATGGTGTCCAAGGTCAGCAGCGCATTCGGCGTGGCGGGCGGGATCGAGATCGCACCGACCGATATTGTTCGGCACGTACTCGATAGCGGCGGCGTGGAGCCGGTTGGTGCATATCATCTCAAGCGCAGTCTCGTGGCGGGCGAGCAGCGCCTCGAGCTGATCGACTGGCCTCCAAGCCGGCTGGCCGAACTCAAGGCGCTGGGCTGCTTCTCCGAGATCATCGCCTATCGCACCCGACTGTTCCTGCCGCCCGCCCGTGCTGCCGATATCCTGGCTCGCATCGCTGCCTGATCCTCTCGGCGGCGATCACGCGTGCCGCGCCGCGACAACCGGCGAGGGAAGACCGTGATCGTCGCCGCATTGGTCCTGTCGCGCAGTGTCTGGCGCGCGTCCGCACGTCTTCGACGGTCCTCATCACCCTTTCTGTGAGAGGGGAGGGGGCTTCGCCTTGGTGGGCCTGATGAGCAGGTCCCGAGCGCGGCACGCTGGCGCTCGTCTCTCCTTCGGAGAAATTCGATGATCCAATCCGTCAAAGTGAAGAACCTGTCCCTGTCCAAGGACAATGTTCGCAAGAGCAATCGCGACCTCGATATCGAGTCCTTCGCTGCCACCATCGCGGCGCACGGGCTGCTGCAGAATCTCGTGGTCACCCCCCTGAAGAAGAACGGCCATTTTACGGTCAAGGCCGGTGGGCGTCGTCTGCGCGCGCTCCAGCATCTTATCGCGACGGGCGTCCTGCCCGCTGATCATGAAGTGCCCGCATTGGTTCTGGCTGACGATGCCGACAGCACCGAGGCGAGCCTTGCGGAGAATTTCGGCCGCTTGCCGATGAACCCGGCGGACGAGGCAACCGCATTCAATCACTTCATCGACAAGGGCGCGTCGGCCGAGGACGTGGCCAAGCGGTTCGGCGTGACCACTCGCTTTGTTGAGCAGCGCGTTCGCCTCGCGGAACTGGCACCCTGCATCTTCCAGGCCCTTGCTGCCGGTGAAATCAGTCTGGGCGTCGCACAGGCCTATGCGGTCACCGGCGATACCGACCGCCAGGCGCGAGTCTTCGAACAGATGAAGTCGGCCTATTACGGCAATCAGCCCGACAATATCCGGCGTGCGATCCTGAACGGCACCGTCAAGGCGAACGACGCCAAGGCGCGCTTTGTCGGCCGGGACGCCTATCTCGCCGCCGGCGGCCGCATCGAGGGCGATCTGTTTGCGACCGAGGGCGACGAGAACTGGATCGATGTCGAGCTCCTGGAGGATATGGCGGCACAGAAGCTCGAAGCTGCTGCCGCCGAACTGGCCGAATCTCAGGGTCTCGCATTCGTCACGCCGGTGGCGGCGACGCATGTGCCCTACGATACCGAACGGCAGCTCCACGAATATCATGCCACCGCCCGTCCGCTGTCGGAGGCCGAACAGGAACGGGTCGATGCCCTTGCGGTGGAAAATGACACGCTGGTCGATCAGCTCGAAACGGAGCTGGTCGACGGCACCGACGCGGCTGACGCCGCGAACGCCCGGCTCGAAGAAATCGAGCGTGAACTCGACGAACTCGACGCCGCCCGCAAGGTCGTCGACCCAGAGGTCCGCGCCCAGCTCGGCACGTTCGTCTATATCGGCGGCGACGGCACTGTCCGCGTCCATACCCGGATGTTCAGCGAGAAGCCGGTGGTCGATCCGAACGCACCTGTCGTCATCAGCCCGATTGGCGGGGCCGACGATGTGGGCGAGCAGGGGGTGAAGCTCAGCGCGACGCTGGTCGACGAGCTCGCTACCCAGCGGCGTCAGATCCTCGTCGCCCACCTTGCAAGCGACCCGGCTCTCGCGCTCGACCTGACCATCTTCCTGATGGCACAGGATGTCGTCTTCGCGAACAATTACGTCCGCAGTCACTCGACGCTGAAAGCATCACCATCGCAATTCCCGATCTTCGCGTTTCGCGACGAGGGCTCGCTTGCGTCGCAGACGATCGCCGATCAACGGCAAGCGCTCGATACCAGCTGGGCAGGGCACGATACGATGTCGGCGCGCTTCGATGCCTTCCGCGCGCTTGACGACGAAGCCCGGGGTAACTGGGTCGCCTTCGTCATCGCCCAGACGCTCGAGCCGACGCTGAATGCCGGTGATGGCGGTCGGCTGAACGGGTTCCACGATCACCTCGGCCGGATTCTTGATATCCAGGTCGAACAGTGGTGGCGTCCCACCGCCGCAAACTTCTTCGGCCGGGTGAAGAAGGATGTGATGCTGGACGCGCTGGAGGACATCGGCGGCCCGATCCTTCGCGGTCGCTACAAGGATGCCAAGAAGGGCGACCTTGCCAGCACCTGCGCGTCGCTCTGCAATGGCCAGGGTATCGTCGAGGCTGAAATCCGCGAGAAGGCGACCGCCTGGTTGCCCGACGCCATGCGGTTCGATGCGATCGAAAAGCCGGAACGTTATCCCACCCGCTCGGCCTTCCTTGAGGCCGAGGATGACGAGGATGTCGAGGCGGTCGATGACGCGCTGGACGGCGAGGACGTCGAGCCGGTGGGCGAGATCACCGACGACGATGACCTGAGCGAAGCGGCCTGACGCTCAGCCGACAGTTCGAGGCGACTTGGGGCGGTGCTCTTCTGAGTGCCGCCCTTTTTTTCATGATCCGTCAGCCGTCGGGTCCGCCTCTTTTCAAATCGGAGATTGATCGTGGCCAAGACCACCGACAAGCCATGGCCCGCTGAATTCATCACCAGCACCATCATCGACAGGCTCGAAGCCGGCGTTCGTCCGTGGGTGAAGCCCTGGCGCCCCGGGCTCGGTGGTCGTCCGCTGCGCGTGACGGGCGAGCCCTATCGCGGCATCAACTGCTTCTGGCTCTGGCTGGTCGCGGAGAGCGCTGGATATGCCGCGCGCACCTGGATGACCTACAAACAGGCTCAGGCGCTCGGTGGCCAGGTCCGCCAAGGTGAAAAATCCCAGTTCGCGATCTTCTACAAGACCTTCACCAAGGAGGTCGCCTCGCCAGTGACGGGAGCCGTGACCGACGAGGTCCGGGCGATGCTGCGCAGCTATGCGGTCTTCAATGTCGACCAGATCGAGGGGCTGCCCGCAGACTATTATCCGAGCCGTGTCGCACTCGTCGCGCCGGGTGACGTATTGCCCGACCGGGCAGATCGGTTCGTGCGCGCCCTTCCTGCATCCGTGCAGGTTCGTGGCGACCGCGCCTTTTACGACCGCGTCGCCGACAGCATCACCATGCCGCCGATCGAGTTGTTCACCACGAAGGCCTATTGGGCATCGACGCTCGCCCATGAGGCTGGGCACTGGACGGGCCATCCCGACCGCCTCAATCGCGAATTCGGCAAGAAATTCGGCGATGACGCTTATGCGTTCGAGGAACTGTGCGCCGAGATGACTGCTGCGCTGCTCGGGGCTGATCTCGGCCTTCCGACCGCGCATCTCGATGACCATGCCAGCTACATCGCCTCATGGCTGCGCGTGCTCAAGCGCGACAGTCGGGCGGTCATGACCGCTGCCGCCAAGGCGGAAGCGGCGGCGGGCTATCTGCTGCGCGCTACCGGTCTTGCCGATGCCCATGATCGAAACGAGACCGTTCGTGAAGCGGCGTGATCATGGACGGCCTCCCCGACCTCGCCGCCTACCGCCGCTTCGTCGTGGCCTTCAGCGGCGGCAAGGACAGCCTCGCCAGCCTTCTCGTCCTGTTGGCGCACGGCGTTCCTCCAGCACGGATCGAATTGCATCACCATGATGTGGACGGTCAGGGGCCGAGCTTCATGGATTGGCCCTGCACACCGGCTTATGTCGACGCGCTCGCCCGCCATCTTGGGATCGTCCTATACCGGTCCTGCCGGGTCGGCGGTTTCGCGCGGGAACTAGACCGGGAAAATGCGTCGACCGCGCCGATCATGTTCGACACCCCCGATGGTTCGCGCGTTGCGGGCGGGGCCGGGCCATCGGGCACTCGGGGCCTGTTCCCCCAGGTCTCGGCCGATCTTCGGGTGCGCTGGTGCAGCCCGGCGCTCAAGATCGATGTGCTTGCGGCGGCCATCCGCAATCAAGGCCGCTTTTTCGAGGGCAAGACCCTCGTTCTCACCGGGGAGCGCGCGGAGGAAAGCCCCGGCCGTGCTCGCTATGCGGTTCTCGAACCCCATCGGACCATGAGCGGCCGGCGCCATGTCGATCATTGGCGGCCGGTGCTGCTTTGGACCGAGCAACAGGTGTGGGACATCATCGCGTCGGCGCGGATCAGGCCGCATCCGGCATATCGTCTAGGTTGGGGCCGCCTCTCATGTCGATGCTGCATTTTCGGGACGGCGGATCAATGGGCGACCCTGCGCCTGATCTTTCCAGACGCGTTTGAGGGCATCGCCCGCCGCGAAGCGGCGAGCGGCAGGACGATCCATCGCTCGTTTAGCGTGACCGAGTTGGCCGACCGCGGGTGCCCCTATCCCGCAGCTCTGACCCATGAGGATGATCGGTCGCAGGCGGATGATTCCGTCTGGCGGCTGCGGATCACGCTCGACCCTTGGTCGTTGCCGGCAGGCGCGTTCGGCGAACGTGCTGGCCCGACCTGATCTTGGCTGGAGCGAGAGGAGAGGGGGCCTTCGGCGGGGTGCGCATCATTGCGCCAAGCTGGAGGCTGACCGATGTTCTACGATACGCTCTATCGCCATAATCAGGCGCTCATTCCCGACCCGGATGCAACCATAGGCGCTGCGCTTCATGGGTTGCTCAGTGCGATCGACGACTGTCGGCGCGCCGGTAAGTCCATCGAACAGGACGCAGCGATCCTGCTTCTTATCCGGGCGCTGGCCGGCAGCGCTGCGCGCGCCGCACCGGATGTCGCCGCTCTTGCCGCACGATGCGCGGCCGATCGCGCAGCGATCCTCGCGCATCCGGCTCTGCTCGCCATTGCCGGCCATCGGGTCGGCGGGGACCGTATCGCCAAGCGGACCTTTCATGCGCAGGCGCGTCAGGCGCTTGCGCGCGTCACCGAGGCGCTCGGTCTCGCTCCAGAGGAGTGCAAGATCGTCGTCACGGCTGGTGGCGATCATGAGGATGGCATGACCGAGCTGCGCCATGCCGACTTCACCGTCCGCGTCGTCCCGCGCGGCTTTTTGCCCGATAGCGAGGTAACCTGGTTCCGCTGCGCGCGCGGCGTGATTGCGGGGCATCCCTGTCACGGCAAGGCGGCGCTTCTGCTCGATCCCGGCGCCTTCGCTCGCCGCCTTTCGGCGCTGCGCCCCGCTCGCACGCCCTTGCCGGTCGCGGCCTAACCACCGGTTTCATCCATGCGCCAGTTCGTCCGGCGCGCAAATCAAGGAGGCTATTGTGGCTGACTATTACACGCATTGTTCCTGCACGCTCGATGTCGGGAACCGCGCCAATGTCGAGCAGGCGCTCGCCTTGTACGCTGATACGCTCCCAAACGAGGATGGCCTCACCTTTCCCGATGGCTTCAGGCTCGAACCGCCCGCCGATGAAGGCACCGAGCTTTGGATCCACGACGATGGCGGAGGCGATGTCGAGCTGGTCATCAGCTTCGTGCTGCTTTGCGCCGAGAGGCTCTTCCTGGAGGGGCGGTGGGGCTTCGAATATGGCCTGACCGCTTCGCGTCCGTTGCTCGATGGCTTCGGCGGGGGCGCGCATGTGGTCGACCTGTCCGACCGCAGTTCCCTCAGCTGGACGTCGACGTCGGAGTGGCTGGCCGGCGTCCTGGCAGGAGGCGACGGCAATGCCTGAGCTTGTCACCACCAACGTCTATCGGCTCCAGGAGCTGTCGGCGACCGCTAAGGATGCGGCGCGCCGCTGGTATCGGCAGGACGCACCCTGCGATGACTGGCATGAATTTGTGTTCGACGACTTCGCGCGCATTTGCGAACTCATCGGCGTCGAACTGAGCAGCCATGCCGTCCGCCTGTACGGGGGAGGGACCCGGCAAGCACCGCGCATCTGGTTCTCAGGCTTCTCGAGCCAGGGCGACGGAGCGTGTTTCGAAGGGCGCTACCGCTATGCCCGGTCTTCGGTGAAGGCGATCCGCGCCCATGCGCCGCGCGATGGCGAACTCCACCGGATTGCGGATACGTTGGCGGCGATCCAGCGGTTGAACTTCTACCAGCTCGGGGCCGGCATCACCCATCGCGGCCGCTATTATCACGAATATAGCATGACGATCGACGTCGAGCGGTCCGGTCCTGTCGAAAGCGCGATGACCGACGGTGCCGAAGAGGTGGTGGTGGAGGCGCTGCGCGACCTCGCACGGTGGCTCTATCGCCAGCTCGAAGCCGAATATGCGTATCAGACGGCCGACGAGCAGGTCGATGCGGCGATCATCGCCAATGACTACAGCTTCACCGATGACGGTGTGCGCTTCCCATGACGCGGCCCCCTGTCATCGCTGCATGGGGCGCCGGCGTCGATTCAACCGCGATGATCATCGAACTGGCGGAACGGGGAGAGCCCATCGACATGGTGCTGTTCGCTGATCCAGGTTCCGAGAAGAACCAGACCTATGCCTTCATCCCACTCTTCCGCACCTGGATGGAAGAACGCGGCATCGCCTCCGAAATCGTTCGGTATCAACCGCGCAATTTCAAGCACTGGCCGCCTTATGCGACCATCGCCGAAAATATGCTCTCGAATGCGACGCTCCCTTCGGTCGTGTTCGGTGGGGGGTCCTGCTCGCAGAAATGGAAGGTGGCCCCCCAGGAAGCGTGGACGGCGGGCTGGGAGCCGGCGCGCCGTTGCTGGGACGAAGGAGGGCGGGTCACCAAGCTGATCGGCTACGATGCTTCAGCGCGCGATACGCAGCGTTACCGCCATGCGCTCGTCTGCGAGGATCCGCGCTACCACTACCGTTATCCGTTGCGCGAATGGGGATGGGATCGCGCGCGGTGCGCGGCGCGGATTGCAGCCGCGGGTCTGCCCGTTCCCCCCAAGTCGAGCTGCTTCTTCTGCGGCGCGATGAAGCCGGACGAAGTCATGGACCTGTCGATCGATGAGCTGCGCGTCATCGTGTTGATGGAGGCACGCGCGCGGCCACGTTTGCGCAATGTGCAGGGTTTGTGGCGCAAGCCGGTGCTCGGCTGTCGCGGTGCGATCCCCCGTCCCGGCAGCATCACCGAGTTTATCCGCGAGCGGGGGCTGCTGCCACCGTCCGAGATCGACCAGATCATGGACATCGCGCCAGACGCGCTTTTGGATTTTCAGGCGGCGCAAGCCGCCCTTCCTGTCGAGAAGCGGACGCCGATGGGCGACTGGCTCTACGATTTCCAGCACGCAGCTGCAGCGCTGCGCACCACAACACGCCTGCCTGATGATCCCGAGCGCGCATCAGCCAGGTCGCGTTTCAGCCAAGGAGGACCGGATGCCACGCTATAACCACCTTGTCACGATCGCCTTCAGTATCGTTTCGGACCACGAGCGCGGCGAGGATTTCACGCCAGCGATGCTCAAGGAGGCATTGTTCGCGCGGATCCGTGACCTCGACACTAGCACCGACGGGGTCGAGTGGCTCGAAGCGGTCGGCGCGCCATGCGACACCTATGAGGAAGAGCCGCCTGTGGTCTCCGATCGCTGACACCAACGACGGTTGCGCGAACGATGGCCCGCGTCGGACCATCTCGATCAGGTCAGCGATCGTGACGACAGTGGGCGCAAGCACGGGCACGAACTTGCAGCGTTCTCGACCATGATGACGCCATCTCACCCCGCGTTGGTCTCGCCCTTAAATCGTCCAGTATCGGTGCGAGGAGGTCGACGCGCCTTGCGCCATAGCGCGCCTGACCACTCCCGTTGGACGAGCGGCGCAGTGAGCCGATCTTGAACCATTTGCTCTGACCTCGAAGATCCGCTTGTGCGGACGCTGCCTGTCATGGTGCGGGCACCAGATGACGATGCCGGTGCCATGCCGGATTGGGGGTTATGACACCGCCGAGTGCAAACGGGTGACAGCGCGATCCGAAGCCCCAGATCTCGCGATCAGCGCCTGCGAGGGGGATTTTGGGCTCACCGTCTGAACCGACAGCCTCGCCGCCAGAGGATGCGGCACATGGGCGGTCGCGAGGGCCTGGCAACCCTTTCGCTGCGGGCCGTGTTGCCGCGTGCCGCGGCTGCCCGCTCCACCCCGCCACGAAAGGGTTTCCCTCGGCTGCGCCTCGGTGCCTGACCCTCTCGATCGACCGCCCAGGAGGTGCGCATCCGGCGGAGAGGCCGCCGGTTCAGAACCGAAAGGCAAGCCAACATGTCCACCTCGCTAGCAGCCGCCTTGGCGGCACTGGAACTGGGCCATCTCGAACCTGCCGCCGAAGAACTGTCGGGCATGGCGCCACCGCCGATCGAGGCCCTCGAGCAAACCGTCACCGCCATCTGGAGCGACCTCTTCACGACGATGACGAACACGTCGATCGAACGCGACATCGAAGATCTCGGCTGGAGCCTGGTCAATCTCTTCCACCGCGCCGCCGCCAAGAAGCATGGGCTGGTCGACCGGCTGACCGACGACATTCGGCTCCTCCTCGCCGAACAGGACGGCTCGGAGATCAGCACCAACGACCTGGAGGAGAAGATCGACCTCGCCAAGAAGGTCGAGGAATCCGCAGGCGCCTTCGAGGTCATGCGCGATGTCGCTGCCGCTCACTATATGCGCGAGACGGGGCGGTCCTGGGTTCCCTCTTCCGGCAACCGCATTTCGCTGGGCGTCACGGCCGCGATCGTCGACGGCAACGCCTTCCTGCGGGCACGTCGCGAACGTCGCCTCGAGGCCAATACTGCCCGCGGCACGCCGGTTGTGTTCGCAGGTGGCCGCCTGACCTTTGCCAATGATGCTGACCTCAAGACTTTCGCTGACAATCTGCTGGCGACGCTCAACAAGGTCCGCGCCCATGTCGGCGACATGTACCTCGTCCATGGTGGCGACATGAAGGGCATCGAGCGGCTTGCAGCCTCCTGGGCCGAACAGAAGGGCATCCAGCAAGTGCGGTTCGGTCTCGATCGCAAGCTGGGGGATCGCGCTGGCTTCCGCCGCAACGAGCAGATGCTCTCGCTCAAACCCCGGTTCGTCATCGCATTCCAAGGCAATGGTGTGACCGAACGGCTCGTGATCGAGGCGAAAGCCCGCAACATCCGTGTCGTTGACCGGCGCGGGCCGCTCGGCGCCCCTCCGGCATCCCTCAAAGCCGAGGGCCGTCAGCGATCAAGCTGACGGCCAGGGGAGCACCCTGACGTGGGTGCCTTCCCCCTTTTTTTAGCCTCATCGGGAAAGAACGCCCGCCAGCCAGAGGGGAGGTTGCGACGGCGTGAGCGGGCCGCGCGGGATCGCCGGCTCGGCTTGAAACCATCCCTACTGGAGACATGAAATGGATCATGCAGCACCGCTGACGCCGGTCAATATCGACTGGGGCGCCGTCATGGCACGCCACGCCGCTTACGAGGCGAAGACCGCCTCGCTCATGCCATTGAACAAGGCTGCGCTGTTCGATGCGTTCCAAACTGTCGGTATCACCTTGGTCACGGTGGCTTTCGACGGCGGTGGCGATTCCGGTCAGATCGAAAGCGTTGATGCCGTCGCCGGCGACGAACCGGCGGATCTGCCCCAGGTGCAGATTACCCTGCTCAAGGCGCAGCCGGATGGCTCCGGAACTGAGACGGCGATCATGTCAGTCGCCGACGCTATCGAAGACCTTGCGTATCAACTCCTCACCCAAAGCCATCCGGGCTGGGAGAATAATGACGGCGCCTATGGCGAATTCCGCTTCGACGTGTCCGCCCGGACAATCACGCTCGATCACAACGACCGCTACACCGCGGTCGAATCCTTCGAGCATGAATGGTGAGGAGGGTGTGATGGGACATTGCTATCACCACGCGCTGTCGTCGGTTCGTAAATGGGGCGGCGTGGCCGAGGATTATCTGCCGCTGCATCAGTGGTTCGATGAATCGAAATCCATCACCGCCGATTATCGGCATCGTGCGCTGCGGCACCATGCCGAAGGCATTTTCATGCTCGAGCGCTTTTTCGGCGCCACCATCACCATTTCGACTGGACGCCAGGTGCCGGTTCGGTTGATCGGCGAGCAGCACGTCATGGAAGACCTCGGTTTCATTCCGAGCTTTGTCGACTGGGTTCGGTGCATCCAGCCCAAGCCCTGGATGGGCCGCGCGCAACCGATCCATACCGTTGTCGACCCATTCGCCGTGGCCGATGGCAATGCCACCGAGCGCGCGACAGCGTAATGGCTTCGCATGCGGCGGGGCAGACGCGCCGCATCCGGGCTGGTGAGTGCGGCCCGGAAGGTCACCTCCTCTGCGATGAGGTGACCTCGGCCGCTCTGTCCTGATGTGCCGCAGGCGGGGCTTTGGCAGTTGACCGTTGTCCTTCGCGCTTGTCGATCCGCAAGGCCAACACCAACGCCAGGCAGCAGTGAAGGCCATCATGCCATCTCTGGGAATTCCGCAGCGCTCTATCTGCCGTGTTGCTGACGCTTGGGGCCGAAGTGTGGGGCAGATGGAGAGAGCTGTACCACCCCCGGTGGAGATTGTGGGGATCGTGGGCTGACGGGGCGGGGATAGACGACGTCCGGCATGGTTTCCGTCAGATCGTGCCGGCAGTGAGGAATAACCCCTTCTTATTCACCTGCCCCCTAAGTCGGCCGTCCAGCGTCTCCAACCCGCGAACCTTCGGGCCGAGTTGCCGTGTGCCACGGCTGCCCGCACCACCCCTCGTTTCGGGGTTTCCCTGCGCGCTGTCGCGCTCCGGTGGAGGCGCTGTCCTGGCCGCCTTTTTCGGGGATCAGTCGAAGGGATCATCCCTCGGCCGACAGAAAAGGAAACCTCGACATGCAGAACATCGTCATCCTCGCCGGCAACGTCGGCGCCACCCCCGAAGCCCGCACCACGCAGGGCGGCATCAGGATCACCCATTTCAGCCTCGCGACTTCGCGGCCCAAGCGCGACAGCGACGGCAAGGTCATCAAGGATCGCGACGGCTACCGCGTCGAAGACACCGAATGGCACCGGATCACCTGCTTCAACGGCGTCGGCAAGACCGTTGAGGAATATGTCGACAAGGGCATGAAGGTGATGGTCCGCGGCCGCATCCATTACACCAGCTGGACCGATCAGGACGACATCAAGCGCTACGGCACCGAGATCATCGCCGACGAGGTGACCTTCCTAACCCGCGCCAAGCCGGCGGATCGCTCGGGCAACGACATGCCGGATGACGAAGAGATTCCCTTCTGAAGCCGGATCGGCCCGGTGGCATCTGCCACCGGGCCTTTTTCATGTGAGGATCGGCACATCGATAGCTTCGGCCTGGCGCTCTATCCAACTTCGGCAGGCTTCGAGCTCAGGTGAATAGGAATTCTCGCCATTAGGCCGATGCTTAATCGCGCCAGACAGCGGGCATTCAGCCTATGACGTGGTCTGGGACAGTGCTGCCGTTCCAAATTGATAGATCGGATGGCAGCTCCTGTCTGGAGCCGACATACATCGTTTGCCTGACTGGCATCACAGATCGGCAGAAAGTGGGCCGATTGTTGACCGTCCTCTTTTGGGGAGAAATCGGCTAAAGCTGCCGTCAAGCAGCTGACTCTTAATCAGCGGGTCCTAGGTTCGAGCCCTAGTGCGTCCACCACATTTCCCTTTTTCGTAAATCAGATACTGAGCTTGCGAGATCGGGCTATTGAGAGCATTTTTTTTGCTAAGCAGCTCTCTAGGTAGCAGAGCGCTAATTCGGCGCTGCAGTGCAGTGAACGGTTCATGGCCTGCGCTCTGTCGAACTGAGCTTGAGCGAGTAATCGGCTCACCTTCCCGCCAGCGGCGCACGCTGGGATGGCAGCTCGGAAACTCAGGCAGCGCGGTGTCGTGCTGACAGCTAGGCCGCCCGAGCGCCCGATGGACAAGAATGACGCCCTTGGCTGGATGCCCTGCCAGCTCGGATACGCCCCATAGACGGTAAGAACGGTCAGACGGTTATTCGTGGAGGCTAAGAGCAGATTGGGGCCAGGGGCGCGATAGGCCTGGTGCTCGAACCGTCAGTCGCGCAGCACCCGCTCGATAGCGGTGTCGACACTGGTCCGATCACCGCACCGCTGAGCGCCTACCGCCGATCCGGTTTGCGTTCTGTTCCTTCGAGCGATAATATCGTCATCTGACGCTAAAGCATCTCGAGTGGACGGCGGTCGCGGGGCCTGGGAAATTCCGCATCGAGTGTCGCAATGTCGGCGTCGGAGAGCACGATATCTGCGGCCGCGCGGTTCTCCCGCACATGTGCAATCGAACTCGCTTTCGGGATGGCGATAAGGCCATCGTGGCGCAACGTCCAGGCAAGTGCGACCTGCGCAGGGGTTGCGCCAACCTGGGCCGCTACTTTGTCGAGGGCGGGATGGCTTGAGAGGCGTCCCTGCTCGACGGGACTATACGCCATCACTGGCACTTTGTGCTGGGCGAGCCACGGCAACAGGTCCAACTCAGGGCCTCGACGGACGAGATTGTAGAGGATCTGATCGGTCACGCAGCCATCCCCGCCGGCAGCGATAAGCTCGTCCATATCGTCGGTATCGAGATTGCTGACACCCCAATGCCTGATTTTCCCCGCTGATTTGAGCGCCTCCAATGCCTCCACAGTCTCAGCGAGCGGCACCGATCCCCGCCAATGGAGCAGGTAGAGGTCCAGCCGGTCGGTGCCGAGCCGCTTCAGGCTCGCCTCGCATGCATCGGCAAGGCGGGAGCGCGATGCGTTCTGCGGATATGCCTTGCTGACGAGGAACAACTGGTCGCGAACGCTGCCCAGCGCCTCGGATATCAGCGTTTCCGCCGCACCATCGCCGTACATTTCGGCGGTATCGATGAGCGTCATGCCCAGTTCGACACCGGCGCGTAGCGTGGCGATCTCATCGGATCGGCGCTCGGCACGTTCGCCCATCTTCCAGGTGCCTTGACCCAGTGAAGGAACCACTTCCCCGCCGGGCAATGTCACGTGTTTCATGTGCTTTCGTCCTATGAGATGAGTTCGACTGTTCGGTCGGGGGGCAGATTGGCAGATGACCACCATGAAACGATCATATCGCGGCCGGCCATCGATCGAGCGCCATTTTGGCGATGGAGAGCAGTTCGTTGATCGTAGCGCCGTCGCGCGCCTGAACGGACATGCCTTCCATGACCGTATTGATGAATTTGCCTAGCACGGCCGGATCGGTGTTGGCCGCAAGCTCGCCCTGCGCGGCGCCGCGTTGCAGACGCTCGATTAGGAGGGCCTCCGCCGCGATACGCTTGTCGCGCAGCAGGCATTCGATGGCGGCGGACGCCGGCGAAACGGCTGCCGCTGCCGAATACATGAAGCAGCCGGCCGGCGTTCCAGGTTCCGAGAATGATGACGCCGCTCGTTCCAGCAGGCCTTTGACGGCTTCGTAGGTGGACAACGCCGGATCGTTGATGGGTGCATAGAGGTGGACGCTGAACGTCGCGGCGTAACGTTCGATCACCGCCGCAAACAGCCCCGCCTTGTTGTCAAACGCTGCATAGAGACTGGCGGCGGCGACGCCAGTCTCCGCCACCAGATCGGCCATCGATGTCGCCTCGTAGCCGCGCTGCCAGAACAGCCGCACCGCCTTGTCGAGCGCAGCGTCAGTGTCGAACACACGAGGGCGACCTGCGCGGCGACGGGCTTTCGTCTCTGTCATCTCTGATGCACGATATGGAACGATCGATAAATAATATCTTGAAACGGGTGGTCCGCTCCCTTACAGAACGATCATTAAATAATCAAGGAGTCTCCAATGAGCCGCATCGTCCGTATCCATGAATATGGCGACGCCAGCGTCCTCAGGATTGAAGATGTGGCAGTGCCCGGGCCCGCGGCCGATGAAGTGCAGATCGCGGTGAAGGCGATAGGCATAAACCGCGCCGAGGTGATGTTCCGCAACAATGCCTACCTTCAGGAAGCCGAGTTCCCGAGCCGCCTCGGCTACGAGGCTGCCGGCACTGTCGTTACGGTCGGCGCGGACGTGACCGGGTTTGCGGAAGGCGAAGCCGTCAGCGTCATCCCCCCGCTCGATATCGCACGCTGGGGCACCTATGGCGAAGTCGCCAACGTGCCCGCCCGCCTCGTCGTCAAGCATCCGGCGGCGCTGTCGTTCGAGGAAGCGGCGGCCGTGTGGATGCAGTATGTCACCGCCTGGGGTGCACTGGTGGAGCAGGCGAAACTCGGCGAGGGCGATTTCGTCATCGTCACAGCTGCCTCCAGCAGCGTCGGCCTTGCGGCCTTCCAGATTGCGCGGATGGTCGGCGCGACGGTAATCGCGACGACGCGTACCGGCGCCAAGCGCCAGGCCCTGATCGATGCCGGTGCGCATCATGTCGTCGCGACCGGGGAAGAGGACCTGGTAGCGAGGGTGATGGAGATAACCGATGGTCAGGGTGCGCGCGTGGTGCTCGATCCGGTCGGAGGCCCGTCGTTCGAGCCGCTGACCGAGAGCATGGCACGCGGCGGCATCCTGCTCGAATATGGCGCGCTCAGCGGCGAACCGACGCCGTTCCCGTTGTTCTCCGTGCTGGGCAAGAGCCTCACGCTCAAGGGGTATCTCTACAGCGAGATCGTCTCGGACGATGCCGCCCTCGATCGCGCCAAGGCGTTCATCGTGGCGGGTCTGGAATCGGGCGCGCTCAAGCCGCGGATCGCGCGCACTTTCCCGCTCGACGCCATCCAGGACGCTCACCGCTTCCTCGAATCGAACGACCAGATCGGCAAGGTCGTCGTTACGGTCTGACCGGCATACCGGGGGAGTGAGCGATCGCTCCCCCACGAATTTGCGCTGACGCAACGGCCTCGCACCAGCAATCAGTTTAACTCAACGAGGGTATCCCAACATGAAATCTCGCGCCGCTGTAGCCTTCGAGGCGGGCAAGCCACTCGAAATCGTCGAGATCGATGTCGCCCCACCCCGGAAAGGCGAAGTCCTCATACGGGTGACGCACACCGGTGTGTGCCACACCGACGCGTACACTCTGGCGGGGAGTGATCCGGAGGGTGTTTTCCCGGTGGTTCTGGGCCACGAGGGCGCGGGCATCGTTGTCGAGGTCGGTGAAGGCGTCACCAGCGTCGTGCCGGGCGATCACGTGATTCCGCTCTACACCGCCGAATGCGGCAAGTGCGACTTCTGCCTGTCGGGCAAAACCAACCTGTGCGTCGCTGTCCGCGAAACGCAGGGCAAGGGCTTGATGCCCGATGGGACCACCCGCTTTTCGTACAATGGTCAGCCCCTCTATCATTACATGGGCTGTTCAACCTTTAGTGAATATACTGTCGTCGCCGAAGTCTCGCTCGCCAAGATCAATCCCGAGGCAAACCCCGAACATGTCTGCCTGCTCGGCTGCGGCGTCACGACCGGCATCGGCGCAGTCCACAATACCGCCAAGGTCCAGCCCGGCGACTCGGTCGCCGTGTTCGGCCTCGGCGGCATCGGCCTCGCGGCGATTCAGGGTGCGCGCCAGGCGAAGGCGGGTCGCATCATTGCCATCGACACCAATCCGTCCAAGTTCGAGCTGGCACGCCAGTTCGGTGCGACCGAGTGCATCAACCCCAAGGACCATGACAAGCCCATCCAGCAAGTGCTGATCGAGATGACGGGCTGGGGCATCGATCATACCTTCGAGTGCATCGGCAACGTCCAAGTCATGCGCGCCGCGCTTGAATCAGCGCACCGTGGCTGGGGTCAGTCGATCGTGATTGGCGTTGCCGGCGCGGGCGAGGAAATCTCCACCCGCCCATTCCAGCTCGTCACGGGCCGCGTGTGGAAGGGGTCCGCTTTCGGCGGCGTCAAGGGACGGACACAGCTTCCCGGCATGGTCGAGGACGCGATGAGAGGCGATATCGATCTGGCTCCGTTCGTAACCCACACGATGGGCTTGGAGGAGATCAACGAGGCCTTCGAACTGATGCACGAAGGCAAGTCGATCCGCTCGGTCATTCACTACTGACCCGCCGATCCGAATCGGCGCGAGGCGCCCGGATCGACAACTCGCGCGTCATCATGCCCGACCCGGCCATGATGACGCTCGCTCTGGCAAAGTCGCAACGCGTCGCGATGCGGTAACAAGCGTCGAAGTGCGATCGTTACATGCCGATAGCGGCACGGACCAGGGCCGCCTGGCCCAGACGCTTACCAGCGGAGTGCGTGTGGCCTCGTCGCGCGACCCAACGGGAAAAATGGTTTTGTCGTAACCTTTGTCTGATGCTGGAAAAATATTTCAAAGGTGCCGAACATCGGGCCAGCCTGGCCGTTGGATGCATTGGGTCGGAAATGTGTTCATCTGTTGCCCGACCGTGATGAACCCCGGGCCGCACAGGCGGATATGGCAGGAAGACTGAATTGAAGAGCAAGGATATTCACGCGGCGACGCCGGCCACCGATCATGGGCATGCGGGGCCGCCTGCTTGCGTGCAGGTTCGCGGCGCGCGCCAGAATAACCTCAAAAATATTGACGTCGATCTACCGCGTGACGCCTTCGTGGTGTTCACCGGCATATCGGGCTCGGGCAAGTCATCGCTGGCGTTCGGCACCCTTTATGCCGAAGCCCAGCGGCGTTATCTGGAATCGGTTGCGCCCTATGCCCGTCGGCTGATCGACCAGGCTGGGGTTCCGGAAGTCGACGCGATCGACGGTTTGCCGCCCGCGGTCGCGTTGCAGCAGCAGCGCGGCTCGGCCAACGCGCGGTCCTCGGTCGGCAGCGTGACGACGCTCTCCAGCCTGGTGCGGATGCTCTACTCGCGCGTCGGCGAATATCCGCGCCATCAGCCGATGCTCTTTGCGGAGGATTTCTCCCCCAACACGGTCGCGGGGGCCTGCGCGACCTGCCACGGCATCGGCCGCGTATATGACGCGACCGAAGAGACGATGGTTCCTGACGACAGCCTCACCATTCGAGATCGGGCGATCGCCGCCTGGCCGGCTGCCTGGCATGGCCAGAACCTGCGCGATATCCTCGTTTCGCTCGGCTATGACGTCGATACGCCGTGGCGCGACCTGCCGAAAAAGGATCGCGACTGGATCCTCTTCACTGAAGAGACGCCGACGGTGCCGGTCTATGCGGGACTGACGCCCGAACAGACCCGGACGGCGCTCAAGCGCCGCATGGAGCCGAGCTACCAGGGCACCTTCACCGGCGCGCGCCGCTATGTGCTGGAAACCTTTGCCAACACGAAAAGCGCGCTGATGAAGAAGCGCGTCTCGCAATATATCATCGGCCGCGATTGCCCGACCTGCGACGGCAAGCGCCTGAAGCGCGAAGCACTGTCGGTCAAATTCGCCGGCCTCGACATTGCCGAGTTCGGCGACCTGACGGTGCTCAAGCTGAAGGACTTGCTGATCCCCGTCGCGCATGGCGAGTATGGGGCAGTCTCCGCCCCCTCAAAGGGCCATGTTCTGGAAAAAGCGGCCCGCGATGCAGCGGTTGAACAACGGGTTGCGGCGGGCGGCTCTGCGCACAAGAGCGCGCCCGACGTACGCCGCACGCCCAATCTCTCCGACGAGAAGCGGATCGCTGCCCAACGCCTCGCCTGCGAATTGATCGAGCGGCTAGAGCCGCTGATCGATCTTGGCCTTGGCTACATTTCGCTCGACCGCAGCACGCCGACGCTCTCCTCCGGAGAGCTGCAGCGCTTGCGGCTTGCCACGCAATTGTCGTCAGAGCTTTTCGGCGTGGCCTATGTGCTTGACGAGCCTTCGGCAGGGTTGCACCCGGCAGATGGCGAAGCCTTGCTCACCATCCTCGAGCGTCTCAAGGCGGCGGGCAACTCCCTGTTCGTCGTCGAACATGATCTCGACGTGATCCGCCGCGCGGAATGGCTCGTCGATGTCGGGCCTGGAGCCGGGGAAAAGGGCGGTGAAGTCCTCTACAGCGGGCCGATAGAGGGGCTTGCCGACGTCGAGACTTCGATCACCCGCCGCTACCTGTTCGCAGAGCCGCTCCGCAGTGAGCGCACACCGCGCCATCCCAAGGCATGGCTACGCCTGGAAGGGATCAGGCGGAACAATCTCCATGGTCTCGACGTCGAGTTTCCCATCGGCTGCTTCACCGCTGTCACCGGCGTTTCGGGATCGGGCAAATCCAGTCTTGTCAGTCAGGCGCTGCCCGAGCTCGTCACGGAACACCTCGGCGGCTCCCCCGTGGCCGAGGAGGAGGATATCGATCCGCTGCTCGATGTTGCGCAGAACGACACTGAAGGACGCATTGTCGCAGGCATGGAGCATGTTCGCAGGCTGGTGCGGGTCGATCAGAAGCCGATCGGCCGCACGCCGCGCTCGAACCTATCCACCTACAGCGGCATGTTCGACCATGTGCGACGGATCTTCGCTGATACGCCGCTCGCCCGCCGGCGGCACTACAGCCCGGGAAGGTTCTCGTTCAACGTTGCGCAAGGCCGCTGCCCTGTGTGCGAGGGCGAGGGATACGTCATGGTGGAGCTGCTGTTCCTGCCGAGCGTTTTTGCCCCGTGCTCGACCTGTCATGGCTCTCGCTACAACCCGCAAACGCTCGAAGTCGAATGGAACGGGCGCAATATCGCCCAGGTGCTCGAACTGACGGTCGACGATGCGTGCGATTTCTTCGCTGGCGAGGCATCTGTGATGCGCTCACTCGACGTGTTGCGGGAGATCGGTCTTGGCTATCTGCGGCTCGGTCAGCCAGCGACCGAGCTGTCTGGCGGGGAGGCGCAGCGCATCAAGCTGGCGACTGAACTGCAACGCGCTCAACGCGGCAACACGATCTACATCCTCGACGAGCCAACTTCGGGGCTTCACCCCTCCGATGGCGACCGGCTGATGCAACACCTGCAGGGCCTCGTAGACGCTGGCAATACCGTCGTAGTCGTCGAACATGACATGCGCGCCATCACGCAGGCGGACTGGATCATCGACCTGGGACCGGGGGCCGGGGAAGATGGAGGCCGTATCGTTGCCAGCGGCGTCCCTGGCGTTGTTGCGGAAGCGGAAGGCAGTCTCACCGCCCGCTATCTCAAGGCGGCGCTGTAGGTCGTAAATCTGGCCGAACGCACCTTCGATCAGGTGCATCTCGACCACACGTTGGAATGGGTCGAATCTGGAAGCGGGAGCCGGCGATGTGTCACCGCGGTTGACGCGGCTTAGGGTTTGACTGCCCGTCAGGTGCGCCGTGTTCGTATGATACGCAGCGTGGCGGACAGCCAGCAGCGTGGCGGACAGCCAATCGCTGGCCATCCGCCACGCTTGCTTTGTGCGGACCTTCTCCAGGAAGAGGGCCCTCACATGGTTCGTCGAAACGCCCCGTCTTAATTCCCTGCTGCGAGCGCTGCGCCCACACCTTCTGCGATTTCCTCAACGAGTTTGGCGCAGAAGGCGGGCAAATCATTGGGATCGCGGCTGGTAACAAGGCCGTTGTCGACCACGACTTCCTCATTGGTCCATGCACCGCCGGCGTTCTCGATATCGACCTTCAGCGTCGGGTAGGACGTCACGGTGCGACCCTTAAGCACGCCCGCCTCGATCAATGTCCAGGGTGCATGGCATATAGCCGCAACAGGTTTTTTCTGATCGAAGAAAGCCCGGATGAAAGCAATTGCCTCGACGCTGCCGCGCAGCTTGTCGGCACCGACAGTCCCTCCGGGCACAACAAGTCCGTCGAAATCGTCGGCTTTCACCTCGGAAAACGTCTTGTCGATAGTATAGCTGGCGCCCTCGTCAAGATCGCTATTGACTGTGCGAGCCTTGCCCGGTTCAAAACTGATCACGGTCACTTTGCCACCAGCGTCCTCGACAGCTTGCTTGGGCTTCGAGAATTCTGGTTCTTCCGTCCCTCGGGGTGCAATCAGAATGGCAACCGATTTGCCTTCCAAAGTCATAATTTATTTCCTATTCCGTCGAAGACTAAGGTCAGGTGCCCGGCTTGAGCACGACCTTCGTCCAGCCTGCATCGCGCTCGTCGAAATGCTTGTAGGCGTCTGGTGCCTGATCGAGCGGCAGTCGGTGCGAGATGATTTTGGCAGGATTGGCCCGGCCTTGCTCGATAAGCTTCATCAGTCGCCGGTTGTAGTGCTTTACATTGCACTGGCCGGTGCCAATCTTCTGGCCCTTGAACCAGAAGTTGCCGAAGTCGAACGCCATCTTGCCTTCCTTCTGGAGATCGTCGGGCGCGTTCGGGTCTTCCGGAATGAACACGCCGACGACGCCGATTCCGCCGGTGGCCTTCGTGCTTTTGACGAGGCAGTTCATCGTGTAATTGCTGCGCTCCTTGCCGTGGCGATCGCAACACTGATACCCGACCGCCTCGACCCCCCGGTCGGTCCCGAGGCCGCCAGTCGCGTCAAGGAT
The DNA here is from genome assembly GCF_001650725.1 of Sphingobium sp. TCM1. GTDB lineage: Bacteria > Pseudomonadota > Alphaproteobacteria > Sphingomonadales > Sphingomonadaceae > Sphingobium. The sequence continues at coordinate 51,406 of NZ_LXVX01000010.1, forward strand.
CTGCTGGGCGGGATCGCCCTTGCGCATATCGATCGGAATAGCGCCCATCGCCTCGGCCAGTTTCAGACGGTCATCGTGAGAATCGACGACAAAGATCTGAGAGGCGCCGCGGATTTCGGCCGAGTGCGCGGCCATTAGACCGACCGGACCGGCGCCGTAGATCGCAATGCTTTCGCCAGGCAGGAAACCCGACAGTTCGACGCCATGCCAACCGGTGGGGAAGATGTCGGAGAGCATGACATAGTCATCCTCCTTCTCCTCAGCGTCCTCAGGCAGCTTCAGACAATTGAAGTCCGCATAAGGAACGCGCATCAACTCGGCCTGACCACCTTGCCACGGACCCATCTCGGCAAAGCCATACGCTGCGCCGGCGGTTCCAGGGTTGGTCGTGAGGCAAAAACCCGTCAAACCGCGTTCGCAATTTTCGCAGAAACCGCAACCGACGTTAAACGGCATGCACACGCGATCGCCCTTCTTGATACGATCTACGGCAGCGCCAACTTCGATGACCTCGCCAAGGTTTTCGTGACCGAAGACCCGGCCCTTTTCGAAGCTGGTACGGCCCTCATACATGTGAAGGTCCGACCCGCAGATATTGGTCGTGGTCAGCCGGATGATAACATCGGTCTGCTTTTCAATCTTGGGATCATCGATGGTACTGACAGAAACATCTTTGGGCCCGTTGTACACGACAGCTTTCACGGATCCTTTCCTTTCGCAGCTCTTCTCAACGCGTCATCAAATCGAGACCTTGCTGATGATCCGGTCCATCGCAGCGGCGGAGGACATCGCACCCTTCCAAGTGATCTCAGTTTCCTGAACCTTGTGCTACCTGAGAGGTTCCTTCCCGTGGGCTATCCTGGGATCGATTCACGGCGGTTTTCTGAATAACTGGGCCAGAATGGCCGAATAACGCTCTAAACGGAGGCGACCCGCGCCGCGCGGGAGGCGCGCCCGCCGCCGTCGACTGAACCGCCTTCGACTAAGCGGGCACCGCCGCGCCCAGCTCCGCGCTCCAAGGCTCAGCCGCGCGCGAACGCCTGCGCCGCTGCCTCGGCCACGCTCTCGTCCTCCTTGCCGGTGCCGCCCGACACGCCCACCGCGCCGATCACCGTCTCGCCCTCCTTGATCGGCACGCCCCCGGCGAAGATCATCACCTTGCCGTCGTTTGAGGCATGGATGCCGTAGAAGTCGGCGCCCGGCTGGGCGAGCTTCGCCAGCGCCTTGGTCTCGACGTCGAACGCGCGCGCCGCCCACGCCTTGCCGATCGCGATGTCGACGCTGCCGCGCCACGAATCGTCCATCCGCGCGAACGCTAGGAGGCAGCCGCCCGCGTCCACCACCGCGATGTTCATCGGGTTGCCTGTCCGCTCGGCCTCCGCGATCCCCAAATCGATGATCGTCCGCGCGTCGTTCAGGTCGAGCGTCTGGGTGGTGCGCATGGAGTATCTCCGTGGCCGGTTCGGGGAAAGCCGCTCAACGCACGCCGCCGCGCCCGGGCCCCCCACGCGGGCGATGAGAGCGACGCGCTAGGGTGCCGACCGCTCGGCTATTTCGCGGCCAGCAGGGTGAACTTGTGAATCTGCGGCGGTTCAGAAAACAGTTCTTCTGCCTTGTCCATCAGTGCGGCGGCAACCTTGCCGTCAAGATGGGCCTGCCGATCCTCCTCCGTGTCGAACGTATCGAAGATCGCGTACGCACCGGGACCTTCCTCGATCGCATACCAGGTCAGAGTGCCCGGCTCAGCTTGAACGAGCGGCAATGCCGAGGTCAGGAAATCGGCGACATCGCGCTCTTTTCCGGGCTTGGCCTTCAGTGGTACATACAGGGCAAGTTTGGGCATAAATCACTCCTCAAGTTGAACGCTCAGCTATTCTTCGGCAAAGTAACGGACGAGCGGGCCGGTACGTTCCCCACGAGGCGGAGCACACGCGGCCCCGCCTCCTCGTCGAAATCAGAACTCCTGTGCAGTCGGCCTGATGACGATCGCGTTGACATCGACGTCATCAGGTTGTTCGACAGCGAACGCGATAGCACGCGCCACCGATGCCGCCGGGATGGCCTGCTTGTAGAAGTCCAGCACCGTCTCGGCGGCCGCGCCAGAGGTCGTGAACTTCAAATCGCTTTCGACAGCTCCAGGCTCGATTGACGTGACCCGGACCTTTTCCCCCACCTCGTGGCGCAAGCCCTCGCTGATCGCGCTGACGGCGAACTTGGTGCCGGAATAGACCGTGCCGCCCGGTGCGAAGACCTTGATGCCCGCAACCGAGCTTAAGTTGATGATGTGACCGCTGCCCTGCTCGAGAAAACCGGGAAGGGCCGCCGCGATGCCGTAGAGCGTACCCTTCAGATTGACGTCGATCATCTGGTCCCACTCGTCGGTGTTGACCTCGGCCATCGGACGGATCGGCATCAGCCCGGCGTTGTTGATCAGCACGTCGAGGCGGCCGAAGTCGGCAATGATTGCGGCGACGACGGACTGGACCGCCGACTTGTCGGTGACGTCGAGCGCATAGGCGCGTGCCGTTCCGCCCGTTGCGGCAATGTCCGCGACGACCTCGTCGAGCCTGTCCTTGCGCCGCGCGGCGATGGCCACTTTGGCGCCGCGGTCAGCGAGAAGACGCGCAGTTTCCGCGCCGATGCCGCTGCTGCCGCCGGTAATGAGAATTACCTTGCCTTCGATACCCTTGGTCATGATTGTGTTCCTTCAAGTCAGTTGTTGATTTTTCGCCGGATCGCGGTCCCGCGCGAGCCCGCCCGGCCTGATGGGTTCACCGCGAGCGCAACAGGACGGGAGCGGCGCCGACCTTGATGCGGAGCAGCTCGTAGGGCTTGCGGCGCAGGTCCCGCCCGCCGTGGAAGCCGGGCTGGCGGTGGAGCTGGTTGGCGGTGAAGTAGAGGTAGCCGTCGGTGCCGATCGATAGCGTGTCGGGCCAGCTGATGCGCGGGTCGCTGACCACCGTCGTCCAGCGGCCCTGGTCGAGCACGCGGATCGCGTTGTTCTCGTAATCGCCGGCGAACACGCGGTCCTTGTCGTCCTCGGCTATCCCGTCCGAGGCGCCTTTGCGCCCCAGGCTGCGGACCGCGCGGCCTAACGCCTCCTCGGACACCGCGGGATCGCGCAGCATCGCCGTGGGCACCGCGTGCAGCGTGCGGCCCGACAGTGGCCCGTAATACAGCAGGCTGCCGTCGGCGCTGAGCGCAATCGCGTCGCTTGCGATCGTGACCGGCGTCGCGGGGCCGTCGGCCGGGCGGTTCATGAGCACCGCGCCGTCGACGACCGGGGTGAAGCCGGGCTCGGGGTTGGTCGTCGCATGGTTCGACAGGCGCCGGATCGCACGCCCGCTGGCGATATCGACGACGATGATGCCGCCGACGCCGTCGTTGCTGCTGTCGGTGATGTAGGCGACGCCCTCGGCGCCCTGACGCAGATCGAAGCGCACATCGTTGAGGTAGGTCGTGGGCAGCACCACGCTGGGCGGCAGGACGATCGTCTTCACCACCCGGTTGGTCGCAAGATCGATCGCCACCAGCTTTGCACCGCCGGCCCGTGGTTGAGAGAATTTGGGCGCCGCCGTGTCGAGCACCCACAGGCGATCGGCGCCGTCTGCCACCACGCTCTGCACCGAGATGAAATGCCCCGCCGGGTCGGCCGGATCGGGCCGGTTGGTCGCGGCGTCGGGATAAGGCACCGCCTTGCCGTCGACCAGCTCGGCAACCGTGAACGGCGCGTTGTCGCCCCATTGCGGGAAGTTGACGAAGATGCGCCCGTTGGGGGCGACGGTCACGCCAGTCGGCATCGCGCCATCGAAGGTCGCGACCTGTTCGATCCGGGGCGCGGATGCACCCTCCCGGGTCGTCGCGCAGGCGGCAAGCGAGAGGGCAGCGCCAGCGGCCAGAAGCAGTTTGACGGAGATTTTCATGGCGTCATTTCCTTGAGAATGCGGCCCACTTCGTGAGGCTCGGACCGGAAATATTGCGGGGGCGCCTTGACCGATGCACCAAGCGCGGCGGCGGCGTGCCAGGGCCAACGCGGATCCCACAGCGCAGCGCGGGCAATCGCTATGGCGTCGGCATGCCCGTCTTCTAGGATGCGCTCCGCCTGGTGCGGATCGGTGATCAAGCCGACAGCGATTACAGGCATAGCGACCGCGTCCTTGACCGTGCGGGCCAGCGGTACCTGATAGCCGGGGCCGACCGGGATCTGCTGGCGCGGGTCGAGCCCGCCGCCGGAGACGTGGATCGCCGCGCAACCGCGCCGCTTCAGTTCCTGCGCAAACCTTGCGGTTTCTTCCGCTGTCCAGCCGCCTTCAACCCAGTCAGTCCCGGAAACGCGAACGGTCACCGGGCGGTCGGCCGGAAACGATTCGCGCACGGCATCGAACACTTCCAGCGGGAACCGCATCCGGTTGTCGAGGCTGCCGCCGTATTCGTCGCCGCGCCGGTTGGAGATCGGCGAAAGAAACTCGTGAAGCAGATAGCCATGCGCGGCGTGGATCTGGACGGCTTCGATGCCGAGCCTGCCGGCGCGCCGGGCGGCATCCGCGAACGCCTCCCGGATGCGGGCAAGCCCTGACTTGTCCAGTTCGACAGGGGGATGGTCGTCCGGAGCGAAGGGAATGGCGCTGGGTGCCACGGTCTGCCAGCCATTCTCCGTATCGGGGGGAAGCTGCGCTCCGCCGTGCCACGGCTTGGCGCTGCTCGCCTTGCGGCCGGCATGGGCCAGCTGGATGACGAGCGGCATGTCCGACCACTGACGGACGCTTTCTAGCACGCTTCGCATCGCCGCTTCGGTACGGTCATCGTACAGGCCGACGTCACCGTAGGTGATGCGACCTTCGGGGCTGACAGCGGTCGCCTCTATCGTCAGCGCGCCCGCGCCCGACAGCGCCAACTGGCCGAGATGCATCCGGTGCCAATCGGTCATCGCGCCGTCCTCGGCAGAATACTGGCACATCGGCGCGATAACGATGCGGTTGGCAAGCCGCAGCCCCGCGACCTCGAGCGGTTCGAACAGGCGCGCCATCACCATGCGCCCGTGTTGGGCATGGAGGCCCAGGGTTCGGCCGGGGCCATGTGTTCGCCTTTTTGGAGCAGTTCGATCGAGATCCCGTCCGGCGAGCGGACGAACGCCATGTATCCGTCGCGCGGGGGGCGATTGATCGTCACGCCGCCCGCTTGCAGCCGCGCGCACGTCTCGTAGATGTCGTCGACCCCGTAGGCGAGATGGCCGAAGTTTCTGCCCCCCGTGTAAGTCTCGGTAGCGCTGCCGTCCTCGGGCGGCCAGTTGTACGTCAGTTCGACCTCGGCATCGCCCTGCTCGCCGTCGCCGCGGAAATCCTCGTCGGCGGCAAGGTAGATCAGCGTGTAACGCCCGGCCTGGTTCTCCATGCGCCGGGTCTCCTTAAGACCCAGCAGCGTGAAGAACCGGATCGCTGCCTCGGGATCGGCGACGCGCAGCATGGTGTGGAGATAGCGCATGATCAGGCGACCTTGTCCTTGAGGGCTTCCATCACGAGCTCTGCGGTGAGGGTAGCGCTGGCGGGGTTCTGGCCGGTCACCAGATTGCCGTCGCGCAGGGCGAAGGGGGCAAAATCGGGGCCGCCCTCGTGCTTGCCGCCGAGTTCCTTGAGACGCGTTTCGAGGAGGAACGGCACCGCCTGATCGAGACCGACCGCGCGTTCCTCGCTGTCCGTGAAGCCCGCGACACGGCGGCCGGCGACGAAGGGCGTGCCATCGGCCTTCTTCGCCGAGACCAGCCCTGCCGGTCCATGGCAGACGGCGGCGACGATCTTGCCTTCGCGGTCGAAGCGTTCGACCAGGCGGGCCAGTTCGTCACTGACGGGGTAATCGAACATGGTGCCGTGGCCGCCCGGCAGGAACAGCGCGTCGTAGCCGGCGGGATCGATGCTTGTGAATACAAGGGTGCTGGCAACCTCGCCCTTCAGGGCCTCGTCCTTCAGATAGCGCTCGACCGAAGCGTCGTTCTCGCCGTCGGCGTTGACGCTACGCTGGTCGACGGGGATGGCGCCACCCTTGATCGAGGCCAGCGTAACCTCGGCGCCCGCATCGCGGAACGCGTAGTACGGGGTGGTAAGTTCCTCGAGCCAGACGCCCGTCGGTTCGGTGCCGGGAGTCATGCGGTCGGCGGAGGTGGCCACCATGAGAATGCGGGTCATCGTCAGTTGTCCTTTTCTAGTGATGTCGGAAACACGAGCAAACGCACCCGCCGGCGCCGCGCCCGCCACCAGGACAGCGGTGAGGGCTTGGAGCAATTGGCGGCGATTTTGCTTCGATCGTTCCTTTCGGCGGCTTAGATACGCAGGGAACGGCATCATGAAATCCAGCGGGAATGGCGGACGGCCATAAATCCGGTTATGGAACCGGAATGTCCCTCCTGCAGTTGCGCACCTTCGTCGAAGTCTACCGCCGTCGTTCACTGAGCGAGGCGGCCCGGGCAATCGGCATCACCCAACCGGCTGCGTCGCAGCACATCGCATCGCTCGAGGCGCAATTGGGCCGTCCCTTGTTCGATCGTCATTCGCGGGGTGTTCGACCAACAGCGATTGCCGACGATCTCGCGGCTTCGATCGGAAGCAGCCTCGACACGGCGGAATCGGCACTGGCCAGCGCGCGGGCCCGATCGTCGCGCATCTCGGGCACGGTCCACATCGCCGCGCCGTCGGACCTACTGGGAGAGATGATCGCGCCCCGACTGGCGCCGCTGCTGGATGCGGGGCTAGACCTGCGCCTGCATATCGGCGGGCGCGAGGCGCTCTATGCCTTGCTGCTCGAAGACAAGGTGCACCTAGCCGTCACCGCCTCGCAGCCCGAAGATCCGCGGTTGGCCTTTCATCCGCTGGGCGAAGAGCACCTGCGCGCCGTAGCCTCGCCCGCCGTTGCCATGCGGATTGCCGAATTGCCGCTTGCCGACGGGCTCAACCGGACGGCCCACCTCGCGTACGACCTCGACCGACCGCTGCTGCGTACCTGGCTCCATGCAAACCAGATCGAGCTGACGAGCCAGCCCGCGTTGACCGCGCCCGATCTGAGGGTGCTACGGTCGGGATTGTGCGCGGGTCTCGGCTGGACGGTGATGCCTGGCTATCTCACCCGCAGCGAACGCGCTGCCTGCACGCTGATCGAGATACCTGCCCCGGTCACGGTGCCGCGCAACGCTTACTACCTCGTCTGGGCACGCTCATCGCTGCGACACCCGCGCGTGGCCATGGCTCGGGACGCCCTGATTGCTGCACTCCGAAAATAATGGTGGCCACGCCTGTTGGGCCGTGAGCGCAATGTCGGGTCTGAACCAGTTGAGCGCTGGCGAAACGAATGGCGGCTTTCGGGATCGTCGGCTACAAGGCCGAACGTCCGAATTTAGGGCGCATTGCTGCCAGACGGTTTCACGGCGACCGAGCGGCAGGTTTTGGCAGAAGCTGTCGTTGAAAGCGCGACCGGCGAACGACGCATCTTGGTCGGCAACCGACGCCGCGTGAGCGGCAATTATCCTCGAAACCCGGCTTTTTTGCCGGACGTTCGGCTACCGGCCATCAGCGGAAGTCTCGCGGCTTGATCTTGATGCCCTCGGTTGGCTGGCCCGGGATGATACCCGATCCTAACCGCAGATCGGGGATATAGATGTCGCGAGGGTCTCGACCGAGCGGCCGCTGCTCGCGGTCGCGCGGGTCGGGTGCCATCGGGTTCCTGACGATATCCGCACGGCTCACCCGGTAGATATCGGCGACGTCGGTGCGGCGTCCGACGCTCGCCAGCATGCCCGACAGATCATCGAGCCGCTGCGCAATGACATGGATCACCTCGCCTTCGCGCTGGACCTGACCGCGCACCCCCATCATCGACGCGCCCAGGACAGTGCGGCGGTTCTTCTCGAAGACATTGGTCCATACGACGAGATTGGCGACATCCGTCTCATCCTCGAGCGTGATGAACATCACGCCCTTGGCGCTGCCGGGCTTCTGGCGGACCAGCACCAGCCCGGCCAGTTCGATCCAGCGCCCGTCGCGCGTGGTGCGCAACTGCTCGCAGGTGATCATCCGGCGCGCCTTGAGCTCGTCGCGCAGGAACGCAACCGGATGCGCGCGCAGCGACAGACCTGAGGCGCGATAATCCTCGACCACCTCCGCGCCTTCACCCATCTCGGCCAGGATGACGCTGGGCTCAATCGCTTCCTCGCGCAGCTTGCCGGCCCGCTCGTCCGCTGCTGCGAACAGCGGCAGCGCCGCGTTCCCGAGGCCCTTCACCGCCCAGAGGCCCGATCGCCGGTCGGCGCCGAGCGATCCGAACCCGTCGGCATCGCCAATCCGGTCCAGCGCGCCGCGCCCGACACCGGCACGGTGCTGGATTTCCTCGATGCTGGTATAGGGCCTGCCGCCCCGCGCGGTGATGATCGCCGCTGCATCCGCATTGGCCAGATCGCGCGCCATGCGCAGGCCGAGCCGCACCGCCTTGTAGCGACCGCGGCCCTCTTCAAGCGTGCAATCCCAGCGACTGGCATTGACGTCGATCGGGCGGATCTCGACGCCATGCTCGCGCGCGTCGCGCACGATCTGCGCCGGGGCATAGAAACCCATCGGCTGCGCATTGAGGAGGCTCGCGCAGAAGGCGTCGGGATGATGGCATTTCATCCAGGACGAGGCATAGGCGATCAGCGCGAAGCTGGCGGCATGGCTTTCGGGAAAGCCATAGGAGCCGAAGCCTTCAATTTGCTTAAAAGTTTTCTCGGCGAACTCCTGATCATAGCCCCGGCTGACCATGCCGCTGATGAGCTTGTCGCGGAAATGGCTGACGCCGCCTGTCAATTTGAACGTCGCCATCGCACGGCGCAGCAGGTCCGCCTCGCTGGCCGTAAAGCCCGCGCATTCGATCGCCACGCGCATGGCCTGTTCCTGAAAGAGCGGCACGCCGAGCGTCTTTTCCAGCACGCGGCGCAATTCCTCGGTCGGATAGGTCACCTCCTCCTCGCCGTTGCGACGGCGGCGATAGGGATGGACCATGTCGCCCTGGATCGGGCCGGGCCGCACGATCGCGACCTGGATGACGAGATCGTAGAAGGTTTTGGGCGCCATCAGCGGGATCGAGGCCATCTGCGCGCGGGACTCGATCTGGAAGACGCCCAATGTGTCGGCCCTGCGGATCATCGCATAGGTCGCGGGATCCTCGGCCGGGATGGTCGCGAGGTCGTGCCGCAGCCCCTTGTCGTTCTCGAGAAACTCGAACGCGCGGCGCATGCAGCTCAACATGCCGAGCGCAAGCACATCGACCTTCATGAAGCCGAGAAGATCGATATCGTCTTTATCCCATTCTATCACCTGGCGATCGTCCATCGCCGCCGGTTCGATCGGCACCAGTTCGTCGAGCCGGTCACGGGTCAGCACGAAGCCACCGGGATGCTGGGACAGATGACGCGGGGTGTCGATCAGTTGGCGGGCGAGGTCGAGCGTCAGCGCGAGGCGGGTGTCGCTCAAATCGAGGTTGAGCTCCTGCGCGTGCTTCTCCTCCACCCCCTCGCGGCTATAGCCCCAGATCGCCCCGGCCAGACCCGCCGTCACATCCTCCGACAGGCCGAGCGCCTTGCCGACTTCGCGCACCGCGCCGCGCGCCCGGAAGCGGGTCACGACGGCGGTGAGCGCCGATCGCGTTCGGCCATAGGTCTCGTAGATCCACTGGATCACCTCCTCGCGCCGCTCATGTTCGAAATCGACGTCGATATCGGGCGGCTCGCGCCGCTCGGCCGACACGAAGCGTTCGAACAGCAATTCCGAGCGCACCGGATCGATCGAGGTGATGCCGAGGACATAACAGACCGCGCTGTTCGCCGCTGACCCGCGCCCCTGGCACAGGATCTCGCGCCGCCGGGCCTCGGCCACGATCGCATGGACGGTCAGGAAATAGGGGGCGTAATCGAGTTGCCCGATGAGCTGGAGCTCATGTTCGAGCTGCCGGCGCACCTTGTTGTCGACGCCTTGCGGATAGCGCATCGGCGCCTTCTCCCAGGTCAGCCGTTCCAGTTCTTCCTGCGGGGTGCGGCCGGGCACCTGGATCTCGTCGGGATATTGATATTTGAGCTCGTCGAGACTGAATGCGCAGCGCCTAGCGAATTCCACGCTGCGCGCGACCGGGCTGCTATCCTTGAGATAGCGCCGGAACAGCCGCGTCATCTCCGCGCCGGTCTTGAGATAACGGTCGGCGAACCGCTCGCGCGTGCGGCCCAGCGTGTCGATCGTGCATTTCTCGCGGATGCAGGTGACGACATCCTGCAGCTGGCGGCGTTCGGGCACATGATAGAGGACGTCGTTGGTCGCGATCGTCGGCACGCCTGCGGCGGCGGCGATCCGCGACAGGTCGCGCAGCCGGATTGCGTCCTTTGGCCGCCGCCGGACCGACAGCGCCATATAGGTGCGCTCGCCAAACAGCCGCTTCGTGCGCGCCAGCGCGGCCTGCGTCGTGGCATCGGCCCGGTCGGGGACGAGCATCGCCAGCAGTCCCTCGTTCCAGTCGGCCACATCCGACCAGTCGAGATGGCAGGCCCCCTTGCCCGCGCGCGTCTTGCCGATGCTGAGCAGTCGGCACAGGCGTCCATAGGCCGCCTTGTCGGTGGGATAGACGAGGAGGGCGGTGCCATCGGTGAGATCGAGCCGGCAGCCGACGATCGCGCGGACGCCGGTCTGCCGCTCCGCGTCCCATGCGCGCACGATCCCGGCGACCGAATGGCGGTCGACGACGCCAAGCGCGGGCATCTCCATCGCCGCTGCCGTCGCGAACAGATCCTCGGGGCTCGATGCCCCGCGCAGGAAACTGAAATGCGTCGTCACCTGCAGTTCGACATAGCCCGGTTTGCCCGCGCTCATGCGAAGGCGCCGTGGATGAACCAGCGCATCGGGCCGGTCGCGGCGCTCTCGCCGTCGCCGGCGCGGAACAGCCAATAGCGGCCGCCACTCACCGTCTCGACCTGATAATAATCGCGCACGCTGAGCGGCTGTCGCCCCTCGATGCCGCCATCGCGCCACCATTCGCCATGCAGCCGCTCCGGACCGTCGCCCTGCGTCACCCGGTATCGCTTGCCGCGCCAGATGAACATGCGCGGTGCATCGTCGGGCAACAGCGCGATCACCTCGATCGGTTCTGGTTTGGCCAGCATACGCGCCGGGCGGGGCAGATCATCGTCCCATCCCATGCCGCGCGCCTCACCCAACGCCGGCGCGCCGGTCGCGGAGCGTTCGGGCATGCCGCTCGGGCAAGGCGCCATCCGGTGCAGGTTTCTGGAGCCGAAGCGGTTGGCGAGCGTATCGACCAGCGCAGCCAGATCGGGCCCGCGCCGGCCCAGCTGTTCGAGGCTTTCGCCCTGTCGCGGCGCGGCCGCCTCCATCAGCGAGACCAGCAGCGTCATCGCCTCGATGCCAAGACCCGGTTCAACCGTTTCGATCTTCGCGCAGAGCAATTTGGCGAGATGCCCCGCATCCCGGCTCGGCGTCGCCGTCCCGATGCGGATGACCTGACAATGGCCATCGACACGGTGGAAATAGCAATCGAGACGCCTGCCTCCGCGTCCTGCGCGGACAAGCTGTTCGACAATGTCGGCGACGAGATCGCCGATCACCTGGGCGAAAGCCTCGGGCGTCGCGATCGGCTCCATGAAACCGCGCCGCGCACGCGGCATCTGTTCCGGAAAGATCGGCTCTATGGGTTCGGCGACCTGTCCGATGGCCTGGTCGAGACGGCGATGCAGGCTGCGGCCAAACCGCTTGGCGAGCGGCGCGCGGGGTGCGCCGAGCAGTTGTTCGACCCGCTCGAAGCCAAGCTTGCGCAGCCCCTCGACGATTTCGGCTTCGAGCCGCAGCGCCGGGATCGGGAGCAGCTCCATCGCCCTGCGATGTTGCCCCGGTTCGATGACGACGGGCCTGCCGTCGCGGACATGCCGTGCGACCGCGTGCGCGCAGCCCGCCGTGTCGGCGACCGCGATATGCACCGCGACGCCGAAGGCCGCGATGCGGCGATGCAGATCCTTGAGCAGGGCGGTTTCGCTGCCGAAGAGCGAGGCGCAGCCGGTGATGTCGATCCACAGCCCGTCCGGGGCGTCGGGCGCCACGATCGGCGAATAGCGCTGCCCGGCCCACAGGGCGAGGCGCCGCAGGCCGTCCATGTCAGCGTCGGGCAGCGCGTCGATGACCTCCAGTTCGGGCGCAAGCATCCGCGCCTTGGTGACGGTCATGCCGGGCATAACGCCGAGCGCGCGTGCGGCAGCATCCACCGCCGCGACGATCCGGCGGCCATGGTCAGGAATTGCGGTGACGAGCGGTCCGTCGGGCGTGGTGCTGCAACGCCCTTCAGGCGGCGATTTGGCTGTCGCCCGCCGCAGCCGGTCGGTCGACCAGTGCGGCAGGTAGACCGATACGACCCGTCGCATCGCAGCCCTCCACAATCCATGCGTGCGGATTACCGCCGCGTACGCGCTCCAGCGCCAGCTGCCATCGCGGACGGCCAAGGCTCGGGATGCCGAGATCCTCGCTCGGGCTCGCGGTCACCCGCCAGCGCGTGATCGCCGCCGTGCCCTCGGCCGCTTGCGCGACTTTCGACGCGCGCCGGAAGATGAAAGCCGGCACGCCCGACGCTTCGGCTGCGAGCTGCAGCCGCTTGGAGGCGGTGGTGCTGTATTTGCCGATCTCGCCCACGACGCCGCCGATCCCGGCATGGCGCAGGCATTCCTCCATCGCGAGCAGCACATTAGTGTCGCTGCCCGCCTCGACATAGATCACCCGGTCAGGATGCAGTCCCGCGAGGTGGAGCGCGGGGGCAAACAGGTCGCGCCATCGCAGGCACCACAGCACCGGCCCCTCCATCCGCGCGAGAATGCCGGCCAGGAACACCGTCGCGCTTGCATCGTCGGCAAGGTCTGGGCTGCCCGCGACCTCATGGAGCGCGCCGCCGGCAATACCGCCGCCCGGCAGGCGCGCGTCGATCGCCTCGATCCCGAACGGCGTGGTTGCGTGGCATACGCCTTTGCCCTCGATCTGCGCAATATGCGCTCGCAGCTGATCAAGGACGGTGGCTTCACGCATGGCATTCAAAAGACTCGGGGTTTGATATGTTCTCTTTTTGTTCATACTGCTGCGATCGAGAGTCAAGCACCGGGTCCGTTCCGACTTGTTGACAGGAGGGCCCAAGTTGCGGGGGAGCGGGCATTTCATCTTTGAGAAAAAATTTTGCGGCCGGGCGGCGCGCGCCTGCGCGCAGGCTATGACGGCATCATCATGACCGCCTCTTTCGACCTTGACCGATTCGTCGCCGCACAGGCGCAGATCTATAACACGGCCCTTGGCGAGATCCGCCGCGGCGCCAAGCGCAGTCACTGGATGTGGTTCATCTTTCCGCAGATCGCCGGTCTCGGGTCGAGCGAGATGGCGCGGCGCTACGCGATCGCATCACTCGACGAGGCGCGCGCCTATCTTGCGCACCCGGTGCTGGGTGCCCGGCTGCGCGATTGCGTGGCGGCGCTGCAGGACCTCACCGGCACCAGTGCCGAGGCGGTGTTCGGTGGCATCGATGCGCTGAAGCTGCGCTCGTCCCTCACCCTGTTCGTCGAAGCCGGGGGCGGGGGGCTGTTCACGGCCGCGCTCGATCGCTGGTTTGGCGGCGAGGCCGATGCAGCGACGCTGGCGCGCCTGGCCCCGCGCTGAGGCGAGGAACCGCTCGCGCGTCGATCGGTTCTAAAAGACGAGGCCGCTTGTTTCCCCCCGCTCATGCGGCCCCTGATACGGACCCGCCGGTTCCCCCGTTCCGGCGGGTCCATTTCTTCCTCTTTCTGGACCTGAGCATAGGCGCCGTGACGCCTATCGCGCGCGGCACCAGTCGGGCTTGGGCTGGCGGCGCAGCCAGGGCCGTGCTGCGCCGATGCTGATCAGCCTTGCGGCCAGATCGCGCCCGTCGAGCGTGACGCGCGCGACAGTGCGATTATAGCTGCGCCCGATCCGCTCGAAGCGGATCGTCTTGCCATCGAGCAGGGCTTTCGCCTGGCGGGTCGCCGCCTTGCCGCGCGCGAGCTCGGCAGCGCATTTGGCCTGGCCGGCGCGGCTCTCGGGCGCATCGATATCGGCGATCCGAATCCGCTCGCCACTCATCAGGCGAAAGGTGTCGCCGTCGGTCACAGAGCGGATTTTGCCGGTCGCGGCGGGGAGCGCTGCCGCGCTCGACAGGGAGCAAACGAACAACAGGGCTGCGAGGGCGTGTCGGTAGGAAAGGGTCATCGGCCCCGCTCTAGCCGTCCTGACCATCACGAACAAAGGGGCAACCGGCGCGGCGTGCATCCTGGGCGACGGGGTCGGTGGCGGGACGTCTCATGCCGGCCGACGGGATCACCCCGCTCTTTGAGGCGCAATCCTTGGTCGCTCCCGCGGACCTATTCGATCAACCCGTAAAGGGTCCGTACGCTCACGCTACGGCCTTTTGCCGTGCCGCCAAAAGGTGATCGCGGCCACGGGAGCGACGCTTCGGGCGCCAGTCGAGCGGGGATGAACCCGCCGGCACCACAAGGAGCCTCGATATGTTCACCGATCTTGGGACCGCCCGCAAAAGCGCACTCACTCTCTCGAAGACCCTGATGGCCGCCACGATGGTCATCGCAATCGGAACGCAGTTCGCCGTCATCACCGCCGACGACTTCGATGGCGACGTCGCCGTGCTCAACGAATATGATCCCTTCGCCTGACAATCAGGCGGGGGCTGCCGCCCCCGCCGCCTTTCGAGATCCGTTGCCATTGGAAGACCTGCCGAGCCAGACCAGCGCCCATTATCTGCACTCGACCCTGCGCGAGCGCATTGTCGAGCATGTCTTTGTAGGCGAGGCGCTGCGGCGTCTATGGCAGCGCGGGATTACCGGAGTCGAGGTGCTGCGCTCGGAGTTCGATGCCGGCGGCTATGATCTGGTGATGAGCTACAAGGCGATTACCCGGCATATCCAGTTCAAGACGGTGACCTTGGGCGGGCGGGCGCCGCGCGTGACCGCAAACCTCAAACTCATGGAGAAGCCGAGCGGCTGCATCATCTGGATCGTGGTGTCACCCGACCTCGATCTCCTGTCCTATCTCTGGTTCGGCAATGCGCCCGATGTGCCGTTGCCCGATATTCGCGGCTTTCCGGTCGCACGCCATGCCAAGGGAACGGCGCAGGGCAAGAAGAACGAAAGACCGATGCACCGGGTGATCGCCAAGGGACAATTCGAGAAGGTCGCGACGCTCGATCTGATCCTGACCAGATTGTTCGGTCCGCTGGATTGAGGGAGGTCGGGGCACCGGCTGCGCCGGACCGGGCTCTAGGCTGACGCCCCGAGCCCCGTGCCGGGTCTCGGCCCTGCCGGGTAACGATCCCTTGCTGGAAAGGCGATTGCTCTAGCGGGCGGTCGGCCCAAGCAGCGTCTCGGCCGTGACCGGCGCGACGCCATTGGCGAGGCCCTCGGCGAGGCCGGGATCGCCCAGCAATGTTCGCCATGGACCGCCATAGCCGGGCGAGGCCAGATAGAAGGCCGCACCGTCACAGGCGACCATGCGGCAGCGCTCCTGTACGTCGATGAGCGAACCGCTGCTGCCATGGCGCGCGACCATGTCGTCCAGGTCGACACGCATCAGCGCCCCGCACCGCCGGCATTGGCTGCGCACCAGGACTTTGTGCCGCTGCATCGCGCCGATGCTGCGCAGCGCGACAGGCCAGAGGATGTGAAGAGCAGCGGTCATCGGGCAATGATAGTCCGCGTCACCGTCCGGTCCAGCATTCTGATGCCCGTCCAGCGAAATCACCTGTTCCTGTGTGCCGCCCAAAGCTCGGGTGTCATCACCATGTCCGGGTCTCGCCGAGGCGCTGTCCCGCGCAAGCCCGTGGCCGGGCTTCTCCACTGCCGTTGCGACCCTACGGGTGCGCGAGCCTGCTGTGCCCCGGCGCGCCGGCCCGTGTTGAAAGACCCCGATCGGCGGGGTTTCGAACGCACAGGACAGATCGCATGCCCGAGCATCAGAGCCATACCTCTTCGCAGCCCGATCGCACTGCAACCATCGCCCAGCTCAATGACGCGCTGCGCCGCTCACTCACCCAGCCAGGCCATAACCGCGTGGTCATGACCATCGGCGTTCAGAGCCTGATCGGCGACGTCAGCCTGTTCCGCAACTTTCAGGCCCGGGCGCAATTGCTGCGCACCATCCGCGACTATGACAGCTTCGGTCCCGACGTGGATCCGCATGGCGAGCGCGATTTCGGCCGGTTCACCTTCCGCGACGCGGTGCTCTACTGGAAGATCGACTATTATGACCGCGCGCTGGAGTTCGGCTCGCCCGATCCGACCGACGAGAATGTCACCACGCGCGTGCTGACCATTCTTCTCGCGCAAGAGTATTAAGCCATGCTGGCCCCGCGCGGCGGGGCCAGCCCTCCTCATGAAGGCGGTGCCGGGCAAAGTCTGCTCGAGCAGACTTTGGTGCGCGCTGCGCCGGTCGTGCCGGGGAGACGCCTCATCGCGACCGTATTGAATTCAATACGGTGGGCGCGGATCATCCGGGCAGCGCGAGAGGAGAGAGAGCATATGGTGACGGAGGGGCAGGGGAGCGAGGAACGGCGCTCGGCCTTTCTGCAGCTGCGGGTCACCCCGCAGATGCACGCCGCGATCGCGAGGCTCGCGCTCGACCACGATAATATCACCATCCGCGCGCTCGTCATGAACGCGCTGAAGCAAACCTATGGTCTTGATGTCCCCGATGCGGAACTTCGCGACCAACGCGGCCGGCAGCCCCGGCCCGCGGCTGCTACAGGAGACTGATCATGGCGGAATATTTTTCCCAGCATCCCGATCACGCGATCCTCTTCGGTTTCGCGTGCTTCGCCTTCACCGTCTATCTGTTCCGCGATGTCGGCCCCCGGTTCGGCAGCGGCGGCGGGGACTGGTCGGCGCGCGACCATTATGAGCGCAACCTTCGCAACGGTGGCGACGATTTCTGAGCGCGGCGCCTGGCAGGGAAACATGATGTGAAGACCATCGTCATCAGCCTGCTCAAGGGCGGCGTCGGCAAGACCTTCTTTGCAACCCATCTCGCCTGGTATCTGGCCGAGCAGGCAGGGCGGCGGGTCGCGTTCATTGATCTCGATCCGCAGGGATCTTCGACCCGCCGGCTCGCGAAGGAACGGACCGGCTGGTTTTCCGCCGACCTGTTCGATCCCGACGCAAAACTGGCGCTGGACGACGCAGCCGGCATCACCGTGTTCGCGGCCGATCCGCGTCTCCAGATGGTCAAGGCCGCGCAGGACGTGCATGACTTTATCGTCCGCTTCCGCGAGCTGCCTCACCACTTCGATTATTGTGTGATCGACACCGGACCCAAATGGGACGAGCTCACCTTGAGCGCGATGGCGGTCGCGGACGAAGTCATCGCGCCGGTTCAGGTCGCCGAGGATTCGCTGGAATGCGCCAAGATGCTGCTGACCGCGCTCAAGAAGGCCGAGGGCGCGCGCGGCGGGCGCAAGGTCAATTTCCTCGGGCTGCTGCCCTCGATGGTCAATGCCTTCGACAAGCGGGACATGGACAATGCGGTCAAGCTCACCCAGGCGGTCGGCCCGGCGCTCATGTTCCCGGCCTTCGTGAAGGCGCGCCCGACCTACAAGCATTCGGCCGAGAACCATCATGCGGTCTGGCATGAAACGGGCAGCGGCGCCAAGGCGGCCTCGGACGAGATCCGCTCGATCCTCGCCGAAGTAGAACGGCGCGTCGATGCGCGGGCGAAGGAGAGCGCCTGATGGGCAAATTCGATCAGCGCGCCGAAGAGTTCGGAATGCTCGTGGGCGCGCATGAGAGCGCACGGCGCGTCGAGGACTTGCCGCTCGACTGGGTGATGCCCGACCCCGGCAATCCGCGCACGCACTTCGACGAAGTGGAACTCGCCGAGCTTGCAGCGTCGATCGAGGTGCGCGGCGTGCTGCAGCCGATCATCGTTCGCCCCAGGAATGCGGACGGCAAACATGTCATCCGCATGGGCGAACGGCGCTACCGCGCATCGCTCGCGGCGGGCAAGACGACCATTCCGGCGATCGTCAGCGAAGCGGGGGAGGGCGGTGACGTCCTCGCCGATCAGATCGTCGAGAATGATCAGCGCGCCAGCCTCTCGTCGCGTGAACTCGCGCTTGGCGTCGAGCGCATGCTGGCGCAGGGCAAGACCCAGGCCGAGATCGCCAAGGCGCTCGGCCGGTCCAAGCAGTTCGTCTCGCTCTACGCAGCCTATGGCGAGATGGAGCCTTATCTGCGCGAGGCGATCGACAAGGCCCCCATCCGCGTCCTCTACGATCTCCACCGCGCCGCCCGCAAGCATCCGGTCGAGGTGCGCGGGTTCGTCGCAGGACTGGGCGAGCGTGGCGTCACGCTTGCCGAAGGTAGCCGGTTCATTGCCTCGCTCAAGGGTGCGGTCGATGCCGGTTCCGCGCCTGCGCCCACCGCGCCGGCAGCCGTGCCCGCCGCACCATCGCCAGCCAAGCCGACGGGCCGGGCAGGGCACGCGCGTCCGATCGTGGCGCCCAGCCCCGTCAAGGTGATGGTCGGCGCCCGATCCGCCCGGCTCATATTGCCCGAGCGCGTTCGGGTGGTGTTCGATGACGGCGATGAGGGTGAGGTCGCCTCGCGCGATCTGTCGTTCGAATGAGCGCTGGACTGGAGTAGGCTGTTTCTCAACCTGCGATGAGTCGCTTCGCGCAAGGAGGCATGATGACCGGCGAACTGGACGATATCTGCGCACAGGTGGATTGCCCGAAATGTGGAGCCGAACTGAGTGTTCCGTACCGGCAGATGCGCTTGCAGAAAGCCGCTGCCTGTTCCTGCGGCGCGATGATCCGGCTCGAGGATGATACGCCGATCGCGGCCATCCAGCGCTTGATCGACGAGGCCAACCCGCCGCACCCGGACAATGATGGGTAGCGCTGGCCCCGGCCAACAGCACCACTCACTCCGCGTCAGTAAGCTTGAATTTTCAGATCGAATGATGGCGGCATCCCTCCTTCAGGGATGCCGCCATTTTCTTTTCAACGATCATTTCGGGCTTGCTTGCGCAGCCGGTGAGGCGCTTCTTCCAGAGAGGCTGCGAGTCTGCTTGAGCAGACTATGGAAGGGGTCAATTAAGGTGAGGGCCGGATAGGCTTGTCGCCGGGGATGTTTAACATTAGGGTGGCGCATGGCGTTTTTCGGCCTTCGCTTGCCCGACGATCTTGCGGCCCGCTTCGACGCAGTGGCGGCGTCCCAGGGGGGACGCTCCGCGCTCCTGCGCAGCCTCGTCGATCAAGCGGCGCAATCCCGCGACGATGACGTCGTGATCCCCTCGCCACGCGAGCGCACGACAGCCCGCGTCGAGGTCCGTTTGACCGCCAGCGATATCGCGCGGCTCGATGCGGCCGCCGGCGAGCGGGGCCTCAAAAGAACCGAATGGATCGTCGCGCTGCTCCGGCGGCGGCTCTATGGCGTTTCGCCTCCGCCGCGCGAGGACCGGGCCGCGATCGCGCAATCCTGGCGGGAGCTCAACCGCATCGGCATCAATCTCAACCAGGCGGTTCGCGCGCTCAATGCCGCGACGATGGTGGACTCCGGCCTGGACCTCGCGCGCGAGGCCGCCAGGGTCGCGTCGTTCCAGCACGAGATAGACGACCAGCTCAAGGCGCTCGGCCGCGCGCTCGCTGGTGACACAACCTATTGGGACATGCCGGCGTGAGCGGCGACGACGACATCTTGCCGCTCCCAAGCCTGATGGAAGCGTGGCGTCCACCCACCGGTGGCAAGCGCACGCTCAAAGGGGCGACCGTGCGGATCCGCGCGGGCGGGAAGGGCAGGGGGCAGGGGGACGCCGCCCCGGCGCTATCCCAGGCCGAGGCGCGCGCAAAGCTGGAGCGCATCGTCCGCAAGGCGCCCGAGGTCATGGTCAAGATTTCCGGCAAGCAACGCGGGGCAGCCCATCTCGGCGAGCATTTCGGCTACATCTCGCGGCATGGGAAGCTCGAGGTGCGGTCGAGCGAAGGCGAGATCATCACCGACGAGAAGCGGCTGAAGGCCATCGCCGCAGATTGGGACATGCTCGACACGGCCATGAACCCGGCCGGCCGGGATCGACCGACCTCGATGTCGATGGTGCTCTCGATGCCGGGTGGCACGACAGACGCGGCCACGATCCATGACGCCGTTCAGGCCTTCGCCCGGGTCGAGTTCGAAGGGCAGTTCGCCTACATGGTGGCCCTCCATACCGATACCGATCATCCGCACGTCCATTTGACGGTCGCGACCCAGGGCGAAGACGGAACGCGATTCAATCCACGCAAAGCGGACCTGCACCACTGGCGCGAGAGCTTCGCGCATGAACTCCGCCAGCGCGGCGTGGCGGCAGAGGCGACCCCGCGCCGCGCGCGCGGTCACGTCCAGAAGCGCGTGCGATCATCGGCCCGGCATCTCGAAGCGCGCACGGCTGGGCAGGGGAGGGCGCTCGACATCGTGCGCCTGACCGAGGAACGCGCGGCCGAGTTTGCACGCTCGGCGGATCCCGAGCGCCGTCCGGAGGATGTCGCGGCGCTCGGTCGGCAGAAGTTCATTCGCGGCGCGTATCGCGAAGCCGCCGCGGCGCTGGCTGCGACTGGCAACGAAGACGATCTCGCGCTGGCCGAGGACGTCACCCGGTTCGTCGCCGGCATGCCGCCAGCTGTGTCCCGGCGTCTGCAGCGAGCCCGCGAGATCATGATGGCCGAGCGTGCCGCAGGTGTGGAGGGAACGCGCGCGCGGGGCGCAGACGACGCGACCGGACTGGATCGCGACCAACCCAAGCCGCGTGATCGGGAGCGATAGAATATGCCGGAAATGGGCGACCTCCTGCGAGAGGGCCGCGTTACCGATCCTTTTTTCGAGGTGCTGAACGACGGCGACTGGAATGCCTGCATCGGAAAGCAGGGCGACGAGATCAACTATGTCGAGGGCTATCTCCAGGCGGCGCAACTGCTGGTCGATACGCTGCTGGAAAAGGAGATGTTCGGCAGCCGCGACACGCTTGCGATGCCGATCCTCTTCAACGCCCGGCACGGCCTGGAACTGGCCCTGAAATATGTCCTTCGCGAGCTGGGCGCGCTCGGCATGGCGCGCACGCGAGAGGGGCCGGTCGACCATGATCTCCATGCCTATTGGATGCATCTCAGTGAGCAGCGCATCGGCGACCGGGCGTTTCACGAGCAGCTGGCCGAGCTCAAGCCGTTCGTCGAGAGTTTCACGAGGCAGGACATCGACGGACAGGAACTGCGCTATTTCGAGAACCGCGATCTAAAACAGAGCCTGGGCGAGTTGGCCGTCGTCAACCTGCCGCTCATTCAGGCTGCTGTGCGGGAGCTACGGGATATTCTGGACCGGCTGATGGAGCGCGTGGCGCGGCTTGGCCAGGAGCATGTCTCGGGCACGCGGACGGCGGAATGCTCTCGATCCGACCTGATCGCGATTGCCCGGATCGTCGGCCCCAAGCCAAGCTGGACCGAGGATGCGTTTTTGGAGCGGAAAGCGGATGCGATGGCGCAGTTCGGGCTTTCGGGCAAAGGCTTCTCGAAGGCGCTCGATGCCATCAAGGCGTCGCGCGAGCTGAAGACCCTGATCGAGGTCGATAGCGATCTGCTGCATCTGTCGGAGGCGA
The DNA here is from genome assembly GCF_001650725.1 of Sphingobium sp. TCM1. GTDB lineage: Bacteria > Pseudomonadota > Alphaproteobacteria > Sphingomonadales > Sphingomonadaceae > Sphingobium. Next base: position 73,092 of record NZ_LXVX01000010.1, read on the forward strand.
AGATCGTCGAGATCGTCGCGCTATGGCTGGACGCCAATCCGCCGAAGCCTGCCAATACGCCGGCGCGCGTGATCAACGCCGCGAGCATCAGCTTCGACGAGATCATGCGTCACGGTGACAAGATGAGCACGCTCAACAAAGCTGCGATGGAGCGGCTGACGGTCGAGGAGTTCGCGGATCTCCAGACGATCTTCTACGTCGGCCGCGACCGACGGTTCGGGGAGGAATATCCTCGTCTGCTGAAGATGACGCTGGAGGCGCACCGTCTCGCCAAGGAGCGCTACGCGCTTTTCCACCACATCCTGTCGAAGAAGAATTTCATCGACGGACTGGCTGCCGGATTGCGGCGCGTCGGCCAGCCCGCGCTCGGCGACAAGGTTGCACAGATGCGCGATGCGCTGCGCCCTGCGGAGTGACGGGTCGGTCTATGGAGCTGCGAGAGAAGATCGTCCGCGAAGCCTTCGCCAAGAAGGACGTCAAACCCCTGTTGTCGCATCTCAGAGCGATTTCGCTGGGATCCGACGAGATCGACATGCTGGCGTCGCTGCTCAAGCGCGGCTGCCTGCCTCTCCTCCAATATCCGGATGCGAAAGGCGAGGCGGCGCGCGAGGATGCCATCACGCAGATCGTCGCGATCATAGAGGCGAGGGCGCCGATCGGCGCGGCTGACGAGATCAAAGCGGTCCTCGCGCTCATCAAGCTCATCGAAACGGGCTACCGCGCCATCCTCGAGGATCTCGCGGGACTGCCGTCGGCGAGCCTCACGCCCCAATGCCGCATCTCGGCGCTTTTCGACCTCTGTGCCCAGCGCCGCGACGGTGTCCGCACGGCATCCATGGATGCGATCATCGTCGATGGAATGATCGACCCGATCGGGCTCGGTGTCGCCAATGGGCATGGAAACGTCGTATCGCCCGACGTCCCGATCGACGTCGATGTGGTGACATTGACGATGGCGCTCAAGATGGAGGCGTTCCAGCAAGGATGGTTCAACGCCTCCGGCCAGCTTGTTCTGCCGAAGCGCGTCGAGACCACGCCCGACGAGCGCGAGGCGGTGCGACCTTTGCTGACAGCGGCGCAGGCCTGGCGGCACTGGACATGGATCGAGGAAGAGACCCGCTATTTTGACGGAACCCTGACGGATGTTGCGCCTTCGGAATTTCCGCAGGACTTTCACGACGCGGGCGTCACCCGATTTCTGCACCATGTGCCGGGAAGCGCAGAGTGGCATGTGATCGACCTCGCCGCGAACGAGCGGGTCCACCTGCGGATCAAGCAGGAGGCGGCGCAGATGGCGTTCGGCACAAACGCCGCCAAGCTGGTCAAGGGCGTCTCGGACAAGACTCCGCTTCTCCCGGACGCGTTCGTCAGCATCGAGGAATTGCAGTCGGCCCATACCCTCGACCATGCGCTGAGCATCAACGTCGCCACCGACACCACGCAATATCGCGGTCTTCGGCTTGTCGAGTGGCTGCGCGGATATGCCACGCTGCAGGAGCTGGTCGCGGTACCCTATGAGGCAGGCGACCATCGGCCCGAATTGCTGCTGGTCGAGGTCGAGCGAGCGGACCTCATCAAGCGGCTGCAGCGCGTGGGGCTCAGCGGCGCGAAGGCCGACAGCTTCATCAGCCTGGTGTCCTTTGACAAAGGGACGCGCGATCTCTTCGACACGCCCATCCTCTGCATCGGGCCGACGACGCTGCTGCTGTACGGCCCCGCGCTGGTCGGGGGCATACCGGCGCAAACGACGCTTTCGCGCCTCGCCTGTCTGAAACAATCGCTGGAAGCCCGCGGCAAGGCTTTCGAGAAGGCGATGCTCGCCTTCATGAGGGCGCAGGGGCTCGACGCGCAGACCATCACCGTCCGGCGCGGCCGGGAAGAATATGACTATGATCTGCTGGTCCGCTGGGACGGGCGCATCTTCCTCTTCGAGTGCAAGAGCCGATCCCTGTCGGGCAACAATCTGATCGCGTCTTACTATGATGCGCTGGAGCGGGAGAGCCAGGTCGGGCAGGTCACCCGACTGGTCGACGGCCTGAAGCAGCACCCGGACATTCTCGATGGTCTGTTCGGTCCAGGGGCCAGCGGACTCGAGCTGATCCCGTCCGTGCTGAACGTCCTCCCGATGAGCGTGCCGGACCCGATCGACGGCATCTATTTTACCGACGCTTCCGCGCTCACGCGCCTGTTTCATAGCCCAGCGCTGATGATGAGCACCGCCCGCAGCGAGAGGAATCCGTTCTTCGCGAGTGTTCCGACGCGGCGGCTCTGGGCGGGCAATACCATCTGTGCAGACGATCTGGTGCGCCAGCTGCAGTCTCCGGTTCAGCTCAACCTCATGCTGCGTCAGATCGGAACGACGCGGAGCATGGGGTGGCTCAAGGCCGGCTGTCTGGCGGCCACGACCCGCATCCTGCACCAGATTGTCCCGACCAGCACGGTGAACGCGATGCTCGGGGAGACGGAGGAGGGCGAGCCGCCATCTGCTGACCCGTCGGAAGGTTGACAGCGCGGGACGATCAGGCCGGTGGCTGAAACCGATCCTGCGTCAGGTCGACTTCGCCATGCTGGCGCAACGCCGCGCCAAGCCGGTCCTCGATCCAGGCGCGGGATTCGTCGGTGAGCAGCATATGGGCCTTTCGGCCATAAGAGGCGAACGGGTCGGTATTGCCGCTTTGGTCCCGTGCGTGGCGCTGGGTGGAGGCGAATGCATCCGCTCCCAGGTCGCGCAGCATTTCGCTCATCGAAATGCCGTCGGCGAGGGTGCCATCGAGGAACTGGCCATCGTGGACGCGGACGTAGCGCGGCCAGTCCGCCTTCCAACCGCGGACAGCAATCTCCTTCTTGCTCGCGCGATCCTCCTTGTCGCGATGACGCCGGCCGAGCGCCTTGCCGAAGATCAGCAGGTCGTTCGGATTCTGGACCAGGCGGCCCATATAGATCACGTCGCCGTCCTGAACCTGTCGGGGCGGCTTGGACTCCGGGTAGGTGCAGGCCCAGTTCGCCCCATTCTCCGCGATCATGTCGTCGACGCGCACGGTCCGGTCTGCGCGGTTGCGCGCCGTGCCGAAGAATTTGATAAAGCCCTGATTGTCTTGCGGCGGCGGCGCATCGGCAGGCGGCGCGAAGGGGCTGGACTGATCGACCTCGGCGCCGAAATCGGTCAGCGGCACCGTTGCCGCCGAGGCATCGCCGGCCTTGCGCCGCTCGGCAAGACGCTTGCGCCAGTCGGCCAGCTGCTTCGCCCTCAGCGACGGCTTGGCCGCCTTCCAGAGCTTGTCGAAATAGGCCTCGCATGTCGCCACGATGGCGGGGTTGGTCGATACGAAACCGAACTCGTGATTGCGATGGAAGGCGGCATCGGTGACGTTGGCGCTCGTGGCGATCGCGACAGCCTCGCCGAACAGGAAGAGCTTGGCATGAAGCCCTTTGACGCCGCGGACTTTGCCGCCGGCGTCGAGGATGCGCTCGAGAGCATCGAGATCCGACACGCCTTGGTCGAAGCACGCCAGATCGAAGCGGGTGATCACCTCGATATCGTCAATCCGCGCGGCGCTCAGGATCCGTGACAGCGCCGACGCCTTGATGAAAGGGCATATGATCCGGACGCGACCGGGATGGGTCCGGCGCGCGGCGAGGATTTCGGCGTTCCAATCTTCGCAGATGAGCCGAAAGTCCGTCATTGGCGCGCGCCTCCCCTTGCGTCGTTGATCGGAACAAGGATGCGGTCGATCGGCGCTCAGTGCAATTCGTCGATTGCGATCAGTTCGATCCTGATTGCTGCGCAGCAAGTTCGAGGAGGGTCAGCACCCATTGAGCGATGATCTCGGCTTCGTCGGGGGCTGTCTCGCGCGTGGCGGCGCCGTATATGCTCAAGGCGCTGGCGAACTCATCGATCGTCGCTATCTCGGCCCGCTCGAGCAACGCGCCGACGATGCCGAGGGCGCCGCCGATCGCTCGAATCAGAGGATCACCCTCGGTCGTTGCCATCAGGGCCGGCTCGAGCGTCCGGCGGAGCCTGAGTGCTTTTGCCTGCGGTATCCCGACATCCACATCCTCTTCCGACCCTACCGGTCGATCTGCAGCGGGCAGCCGGCGGCACGCCCAGAAATCTGAGGCGTGCCGGCGTTGGAACCGGTTGTGGTTTAGCTGAGGTCTTTTCTCTTCTGCAAACGGGCGCACGATGGTGCTGCACGATGGAAGGGAGATGACGCGATGACGAAGAAGATTACGAACCCGGAGATCCTCGCGATCCGGGCGGCGGCGGATGTGGACCCTGAATGTGGCCGTGTCTGGGTTGGCCTGGATGTTGGCCTTAAGTCAACATCGGTGTGCGTGTTGGATCGAGAAGGCAAGGTCGTTCACCATTGTTCGATGAAGACCCATCCGACCGAGATCGGGCGCTATCTAGCGAAGAACTTCGCTTCTAACGTCGCGGTCATCGGCATGGAGACGGGCGCGATGTCGGCGCATCTCGCCGGCGGTCTGCGCCGACAGGGCTATCATGTCGCTGTTATGGACGCGCTGCAGGTCCATCGCGTATTGTCCCTCAAGCGCAACAAGACCGACACCAACGATGCGCGCGGCATCGCCGAGATCACGCGCACCGGCCGCGATTATCTGACCGAGGTCTATGTGAAGAGCGCAGCCTGCTTCGAGGTGCGCGCCCAACTCATCATGCGCCACCGACTGGTGCAGCAGCGCCTGGCCAACGAGAATATGATCCGCGGCCTATTGCGCGTCTATGGCGGACGGGTCGAACCTGGCGCCAAGTCGTCAGCCACCTATCGCGACCGTGTCGTCGAGCAGTTGCATGTCATCCAGGATCGGGAGGGGATCAATTTGCGACCACGCATCCTGCCGGTACTCGACCTGTGCGAACGGCTCCAGACCGATGCCGTGCGGATCGAAGCCGAGCTGGAGGCGCTCGCCGCCGCCAACCCGGTGTGCCGGCGGTTCATGGCGGTGCCGGGCGTCGGCGCCATCACTGCCCTCTCGTTTTTCACCGCGATCGAGGAACCATCGCGGTTCCGGCGAGCGGACGATGTCGCCGCCTATATCGGGCTCACGCCGCGCGTATACCAATCCGGCGAGAGCCTGACCCATGGCAAGATCAGCAAGATGGGCAACCGGCTGACACGCACGCATATGGTGAACGCCGCAACGGTGCTGCTGTCCGCCACCAAGACCTTCTCGTCATTGAAGGACTGGGGCATCCGGCTCGCGAAGAAGGTAGGGTTCAACAAGGCGAAGGTGGCGGTTGCCCGGAAGCTCGCCGTCATCCTGTTCGGCATGTGGCGGGATGGCACTCACTTCCAGTTCAAGGCGGAAACGGTCGAACCGCATCGCCAGATGATGACGGCCGCCCGCGCCTGATACCTTTACGCCATCCGTCCCGTCGGACGGTACGATCCTCCCGGGAGGCGGAGGGACCGGTGACTTCGATTCGAACATTGGGGCAGCGATGACCCCGAGCTACGGTTGTTGAAGCGCCACCCTTCGATACGAACCGACCCCATTGCGGCATGCGACATGGATGAAGGCTGCACCAAGATAGCCGTCGCATGACCCCGGAGAGACTGTTGCACCCCGGGTCGATCGACATGCCGACGTGACCATTGCCAGAAAAGGCAAAGCATGATGAAGTAGAAAATACCAACGTCCCGCCCTGCCGCAGGGACCTCAGCTAGAGAGTGTTCGAAACCTGAAACGAGACAGGCGCGGCCGCCTTTGGGCCGGGTGGCCTTGGACATACGCGTCCGCCACCCGGTCTCATAGCTGTGACCGGCTCTCGCTTTTGAAGGTTTCGACGCCTCCGCCAACGTCTCCGAAGGCACGCGCAGTTAGGATAAAAACGGTCCTGAACGCAATCGCGAAGGGCGGCCCCTATCGCTGTGCGCGCCATTTTTCACCAGATCCAACGTCGCGATCTGGTCCTCGGCAATACGCAAAAGGCGCGAGATCGCAGGCTCTTAAGGGACTTTCTGCCGTTGCCGCGCGTGTGCCTGGCCCTGCCGGTCAGTCGTACTGGGACTGGATCTCCATTTCGAGGGCGAAGGCACCGTCGCAAATCGCATCGCGCAGGAAGGCCATTTTCGCGCGCAAATCCTCGAACCGGACGACAGCCTCGTACAGGCTGTCGCTTGTACGGATGCGTGCGATCCCCGTCGCCCAGGCACCATGCGGGATTGCGCGATAGCGGGGCTGGTACTTCTTCCAGCTCGTCTTGACGAACTGGACCGCTTCCGCGCGGCGCGGGGTGTCGAAGTGGGTGCGCTCGAGACCCCGCTTTTCCAACGCGGCGTCGCGCGCGGAGCTGAACTGGATCTTTGCCAGCAGCTGCGGGGTCGATAGCCGTGGCGAGGTGTTCTCGATTAAGAACCGAAAGCTGGTCACGATCGCCTGTCGATCCGCCTCGAGGGTGTCGGCGAGGATCTCGGTGATCGGTTGCCCGTCGAGCTGCGGAAGCTGGGCTTCCAGCGCGGCCGCCAGCTTGGCGCGATCGAGCGCCGGCATCGCCGAGGCGTCGTCATCCCGGCAGGTGTCGTAGTAGCGGCGGCTGGTCTCGCTGAACGCAAAGTTGCTCACCCAGCTGCTGAACGCCATCTGGAATCGGGTGAGATAGTCGCAGGCGAAGCGATAATAGGCGAAGCCCAGCGGGCGCAGGAACGGGCCGCCGCCAAACCCTTCATGATAGGCCGCGTTGCGATGCTCATGAGCCGCGAGCACGAAACTGGCCTCAAGCCTTGTAAGCTCACCCACATGGACGAGCATCGCGAGGCGGTCGGCGAATTTCTGACTTCGGGCTTGCCGGCGCTGCTGCGCCGTATTCAGACCCTTGGGATACTCGCCGCCGAAGCTCGCATGCACCATCAGTGAGTGGCGCACCATCAACTCGACGGCGTTGTCGACGAGGATCAAAGCCAGCCGGTTATGGAGCGGATGATTGAGGATCAGCGTGCAATAGGCACCCCCTTCGTGGGGTGATCGGCGTGCAAAAAGGACCCCTTCATCCCGGGGATTTAGTCGG
>NZ_LXVX01000011.1 GCF_001650725.1 Sphingobium sp. TCM1
CGCCCTTTTCCTTCAGGCGGATAGCTTCCTCAACCGCGATCTCGTCGAACGGGTTCATGCTCATCTTGACGTTCGCCAGGTCGACGCCCGTCCCATCCGCCTTCACTCGTGGCTTCACATTGTAATCGATAACCCGCTTCACGGGCACAAGGATCTTCATGTCCGTCTCCTCAACAATGGTCGGACCATTAATTTGCAATTTGCCGCTGTCAATAGCATTCGGTCTGGCCATTGCACCTTTTGAAAGGCGGGCTATAGATTTTTTCGATCCTAGCCGGAGTGAATGACATGGTCTCGTCCCCCTCACCAAAGCCGAGCTTTGAACCCATCAAGACACGGCGGGCTTTCGAGGTAATTTGCGAGCAGATCCGGATGCAGCTGGCCTCCGGGACGCTCAAGGCTGGGGACAAGTTGCCTGCCGAACGCGAACTGGCGGTCGAGTTTCAGGTCAGCCGTAGCGCGCTTCGCGAAGCGCTGCGCAGCCTGGAGGTCGCCGGTATCATCCGCAATGTGAAAGGTGCGAAGGGTGGGGCCTTCGTCCAGACGGCGGAGCCCGACCGGATCATGCAGGCGATGCAGGATTATGTGCATCTGGGCGACATCTCTCTGGGCGAACTGACCGAGGCCAGGCTGGCGTTGCAGGATATCATCATCCGGCTGGCGTGCGAGCGCGCGACGGAGGCGGACCTCGCCGACCTGGAAGCGGTCGCCGAGCGGACGAAACGGGAAACCAGCGTAGAGGCGCGTTACCAGTGCGCGGTCCAATATTATGGCGTGCTGGCGCGGGCGACCAAGAACCGGATCTTCGGCATCTTCGTTGATTCCCTGTCGGCGATCCTGCACGAATTCGTCCAGGGTCCGGATTATGAGACGTTGCAGCAGTCGCTCATCGAATCGCGCTTCAAACTGGTGCGGCACTTGCGGGCCAGGGATGAGGCGGCGGCGGTGGCGGAAATGCGCAAGCATTTGGAACGGGTGCACCGGCATGTCCGCAAGAACAGCAAGGCCGCCCAGGGCTGAGGGCCGGTCCTTTCACTATCGAACGCAACAGCAAAGTGGACAGCTGCAACGATTGACGTCTGGTTTCCATCATGCAATAGGTCGGACCATTAAATATTCAGTCCTATAAGTGGGTGAGGCGATGACGGACGGGTCCGAAGCGGTGACTATTGGCGCGCTCGACGGGGTGCGGGTGCTGGATTTCACCAGCGTCATGGCGGGCCCGTTCGCCACCCGGATGCTTGCCGACCTCGGGGCAGAGGTCATCAAGGTAGAGTCGCTCGAAGGCGACCAGGTCCGTGCGCGGCCGCCCAAACGCGATGGGTTCAGCGCCTATTTCGGTACGCTCAACGCGGGTAAGCAGTCGATCGCCTGTAACCTCAAATCGCCGGACATCATCGCCCTCATCAAGGAACTGATCGCGACCTGCGACATACTGGTCGAGAATTTCCGGCCCGGTGTGATGGCGCGGTTCGGGCTGGACTTTGCGGCGTTGCGAGAGGCCAATCCGCGGCTCATCTACTGCTCGATCTCCGGTTATGGACAGACCGGGCCGAAGGCACTGTTCCCAGCCTATGCGCCGGTGATCCATGCTGCCAGCGGTTTCGACATGGTCAACCTGCGTTATCAGGACGGAGCGGATCGGCCTGCGACCAGCGGCGTATTCATTGCCGACGTGTTGGGAGGCACCCACGCTTTCGGTGCGATCCAGGCTGCGCTTTACCAGCGAGAGAAGACGGGGCAGGGACAGCATATCGACCTGTCCATGCTGGAAGCGATGGTGGGGATGCTGGTGTTCGAGACGCAGGAGGCGCAGTTTCCAGGTGATGCACGTCGGCCGCTCTATACGCCGCTCAAGACCAGCGACGGCTTCATCATGGTCGCGCCGACATCGCCGCGCAATTTCGAGCAATTGTCGGAGGCGGTCGGCCATCCCGAATGGCGCGACGATCCACGGTTCCGCACCAATGCCGACCGCAACGCCAATTGGTCGACGCTGCTGGGGTTGACCGAATTGTGGACGCAGGAGCGGAGCGCGGCAGAGGCCGAGACGATCCTGACGCGCCATGGCGTGCCCTGCGCCCGCTATCGGGATATCGGCGAACTGCTGGATGACCCCCAACTGGAAGCGCGGGGGGCGTTCGCTCGGGTGCAGGATGGCGCGGGCGCCTTCAAGGTTCCCAACCCTCCCTTCCGCATGAGCGGATCGCGGGTCGAGGCGCGGGACCATGTCGCGCCATTGGGCGCGGACGGCGCGAATGTGCTGGCAGCGCTGGGAGTGAGCGCGGACGCGGTAGCAGCGCTGCAGGAGCGTGGCGACCTGGGGTGAGGCGCAGTCGCGACGGGGCGGCCGCAGGCCACTGTGACCAATATGGGGGCGACTAAAGGTCCTTCAGATCACGATCCATCGATGCGCCATCGAAAGGAATCACTATCACCTTGCTCCCATGACCATTATCGCCGGTTTGGCTCTCTTTTGACGTGTCGACGACTGCAAAGCTCATCGCGATTACGTGTCCATTTTCCATGACCACGGCTGGGCGTTCCAATTTATTCCAGGTGTTGATGGTCCCGTCGGCATACCGGATGAATTTTGAATTTGGCTCATAAGCCAGGCCTTGGAAGCGCCAGTCCACAATGCCATCGCGTGAGATAAGGTGGTAAGCGCGTCGGCTACTCCAGTGATTGACGACGACATGGTACCATCCGCCGCTATACCATATCACAGGGTCTTCATAGGCGCGCATCTCGGTCTGCGGGATGCCGGCGATGCCACGATAGATGCTGTCGCCCATGACTTTGTAGGGGCCCAATACCCCGTTCTTGCTGATGAGAATTTGTCCTGAACGCTGGATGATCATGAAGCGCCCATCCGGGCGTGCGATCAGGCTCAAATTCGACGCTTTCCATGTCGCCTTGGAGGCAGTGTCCAGTCGATCGCCCGGCGTCTTCAGCGATGTGAAAGCGCTCTGGTCCACAATGATGCTGCCCAGATTTTTCCAAGGACCGTCGATGTTCCTGGACACGAACACATCACCATTTCTCGTTTCGCTGACCACGACCGCATAGCGTTTGTCCGGCAATTGCAAGGCAATGACATTATGACCTTTGCCGCCCTCATCATCGGGCCAGATAAGGCCCCTGTCCCTGTAGGGGCCGTACAGCCTATCGCTGATCGCAGACACAGCGAGCGAACCGCCCCATGCCATATGCCCAAGTGACTGATCCCATCGGCTTGCGAACATTCTGTATTTGCCATCAGGTCCCTTAAGGATTTGGCCGTCCCAATAGTTCCATCGGGCCAGGGTCGCGTCTTCCAGGCCGTTCGACGGATCGCGTGGGCCGACTTCGGCAGCGCCCCAAGCCGATCGAGACAAGGACGCATTTGGCAGGGGTCTGAAGTAGGAGATGAACGGCCTGGGCCCCAAAACCAGAAAATTGCCCGGCGATCCAGTGCTGGGTTCGGCGGAAGAGAAGGATGTGGCTTGGGACGCCGGCAGGGCCGCCGACATTAGGAGCGTCAATACTCCAATAGCATTTTGGGCCCGAGGCAGCACATTTGTCTCCCGTCACCGCTTTGCAAACTTACGCTAACGCCGGCCGTCATTTATATCAATATGAAATGAAGTTTCACTATGCGGGATTGCGACAATCACCACTGTCGGAAGCCCCAATTCCTTCTCTTAGCAGTCAGGTGTGTGTCCCTCAAAATTATGGTTTTGAAGACGAGGTCCGGGCGACCGGTCTCAAGCATTATGAGAAGGGACGGTCGGCCGCATTTCCGTGCGCTGAGCGAATGTTCAATTCGAAATGGCACAGCGCGCGTATGATCAGATATATGGCGGCGAGGCGGGTTCCGGTAAATTGGTGGCTCCGCGGCAGATTTGGGCAACGCCGAAATAGAAGGCTCGCGGTTTGACGCCTAAGCCGGGTACAGCTACCGGCGGAACCATGATCGTTCTGCTTTCTCCCGCGAAGACGCTTGACTTCGAGCGTGCGTTGCCGCCGCTTGCTGTCACGAAGCCCCATTTTGCCGAGGAAGCGCAGAATCTCGCCAGATCCGCCGCCAACCTCTCGCAAAAGCGGTTGGCAGAGTTGATGCATATCTCCCCGCGCCTTGCCAAACTCAACGCAGACCGCTTCCGCGACTTCGCCGACCTGCCTGAGAGACAGGCGCTCTATGCCTTTGCAGGCGACGTCTACTCGGGTTTTGAGGTGGACACGCTGGATGAGCCTGGGGTCGCCTTTGCTCAGAACCATGTGCGAATGCTGTCGGGCCTTTACGGGCTGCTCCGCCCGCTGGATGCGATCCGTCCCTATCGTCTGGAAATGGGCACCCGCTGGGCGCCGCGTCACAAGAAGCTGACCGACTGGTGGGGCGACCGGATCGCCACGCTGTTGCGCGCGCAGGTGGCGGACGAGGGATCGGGCGTGGTGCTCAATCTGGCGAGCCAGGAATATTTCGCCGCCGTCGAGAACAGGCTGGAGGGATTGCGCGTGATCCATGTCGAGTTCCGCGAGCCGGGCCCGAACGGTCCGCGCTTTGTGAGCTTCAACGCGAAAAGGGCACGGGGCATGATGGCGCGGTGGATGTGCGAACATCACATCACCGACGTGGAGGCCATGCGCGGCTTTGACAGCGACGGATATCGGTTCGACCCGGACGAAAGCGAGCGCGACCGTTGGCGCTTCACCCGATCATGAGCGGTGCGATCGAAGCGTCAGCCATCGTCGTCGGTGCATCTGGCGGCATAGGTGCGGCTTGCGAGGCCGCGCTGATCGAGGAGGGGGCATTCCGGGTCGTCCACGGTTTTGCGCGGTCACGGAAAGGGCCGCTGCATCTCGATCTCCTCGACGAGGCGAGTATTGCCGCAGCGGCCGCCTATGTTGCGAGTGGCCCCGCGCCCACCCTTGTCATCGTTGCAACCGGTCTATTGCACAAGGAAAGCCACGGTCCAGAAAAGGCGCTGTCAAACCTCGACCCGGCCTGGCTTGCCGAAGTCTATGCGGTGAACGCGATCGGGCCGGCGCTCGTCGCCAAACATTTTCTGCCACTCATGCCCAAAGGCAGACGGGGGGTTTTCGCGGCGCTGTCGGCGCGCGTTGGCTCCATCAGCGACAATCGGCTCGGTGGATGGCATGGCTACCGCGCGTCGAAGGCGTCACTTAACATGCTGGTGCGCAATTTCGCGATTGAGGAGCGCCGCCGCAATGACCGCGCGATCGTTGTGGCGCTGCATCCTGGCACCGTTGATACCGGCTTGTCCCGACCCTTTCAGGCCAATGTCCAGCCTGGACGCCTGTTCGATCCCGAGCGTGCCGCGTTGCAACTGCTCGACGTTGTCGAAGGGCTGAAGGTGTCCGATAGCGGGAAACTGTTCGACTATGAGGGGAATGAAATCCCGTTTTAGTGGCGCTCGTACAAAGCTTGCCTATCATGGACGTTGTCGGGCACGCTTGTAGTCAAGTAGGCGAAATATCTCATACAGGGGACGAAGCTCGACGTGCCAGCGTCGACGTGACGATGGTTTCTTCGCGTCTGCGTGAAAAACCTCCCATGCGCGAACCTGCAGTCTTGGCCGACTGTGCTATGGGAATTGAGCCTCCGGCTTTTGGGTTGACGAGATCATGGCGTTAATTGACGCGCGACGTCCGCAGCCGCTGGCGTTGCTGGGCTGTGACGGCATCTCCGCTCCCTTTGCGTTCAAATGCACTGCCTGCCCTCACTCGAAAGGCGACCGGAGGTCCAGACCCAGCGCATCTTCGTCAGCCGTCGCCGCCGCCAGCTCGGCCCGGGCAGCCGCGATTCGTGCATTCGCCTCAATCAGCTTTACTTCGACACTGGTTGCGCTCTCCTCGCGCTGGTTCACCAGGAAGAAGTCACTCGACCCCAGGTCGAAGCGCCGCCGCTCGGCACTCGCCAAACGCTGAGCCAGCGTGCGTTCCCGTTCGGCTGCATCGACAAGCTGGCTGGCTGTTTCCACCTCTATGCCGATGGACGTAACCTCGGCCTGGATCTTTTCCGCCAGATATCGCTGCTTTACCGTGAGTTCGTCGATCTTCGCCTGGGTTTCAGCCAGCTTGCCTTTTGCCTTGCGGTTCTGGAGCGGTATCTTGAACGTCACGCCCACGATCATCTCGAGCGGTGTGCGGCTGTATCCCCCAAGCCCTTCGCGCCCGACATCCTTCGCGATCTCGCCTGTAAGGTCCAATCGCGGCTTCATGTCGTTGCGCGCCAACGCCAGCTTGACCGTTGCCTTGTCGATTTCCTTCAGCAGAACGGCGAAATCGGGGCGACCCGCCAGATTGAAGGCCGGATCGGTCCTCACCCTACCGAATGCGTTTGCAGCTTCGGGCAGTCGCCCTTCTTCAACCAGGATAGGCAGCCCCTGCTCGTCGCGATAGAAGAGCGATAGTTTCACCGCCGCAGCGCGAAAGGCTTGCCGCGCCTCGATAACGAAGGCCTGCCGCTTGACCAGGCTTGCCTCATTCTCGATCAGCAATATGTCCGGCTTGGCGCCCATCTTGACCTGGCGCTGGATTCCATGGGTCCGATCCTGCGCCAGCGCCAGCAGCGCCTGATAGGCTTTGAGCTTCAATCCCGCCGCCACCCACTTCTGATAGGCGTCGATCGCGCGCGCCTGAACGCCGATGCTGGTGGCCTTCGTTTCAAACCGGGTGATGTCGATGTCGTTGGCGGCCAGCCGATAATCCGACCGGCGTGCATCGATCAGGCGGTCGCGCAGCAGCGAATAGAGCGCGCCGACCTTCACCTCTCCCAGCCGATTGGTGTAGGCCTTGTCTTCATAAACCGGGAACTCCCCGCTAGAGGCTCGATAGTGCCCGTAGACATAGCCGCCATTATCCATGAAGGGCTGCTCGGCCTTTCCGGTCAATTCCGTTCCGTCATAATAGCCAGCGATCCGGCTGCGTCCTTCCACCGCAAAGACGGTGTCGAACGCCCCCTGCGTGGTCAACGCTCGCGCTTCAGCCTGGCGATTGCGCGCCAGCGCCGCGATAATGTCTGGCGCGAAACGGGCAGACGATTGCAGAACCGCCTCTAGCGTCAAGGAACTGCGCAGACTTGACGGTGCTATCGATGCCGCCGGACTTTCCTGCCCGTGCACGGCAGATGCGGCTGTAACAATCAACAGCGCTCCGACGCCGATGCTGATGCGCATCATCACTTTTTCTTCTTTTCGATCGAGCTCTCGGTCTTCCCCCCTTGCTTCTGAGCGGCCTGATCCTGCCCGAAATTTAGAGGAAAATCGTTGAGCTGGCGCCATAATTCATATCCAACGGTCACATTCTCGCCCTGAATCCAGCCCAGCACCTTGCTGCCTTGGCGCAGGAAGCGTCGATCCGGCCACACGGGTTTGCCGGGCCTGGGTTCGACCAGCACGCGGAACAGTCCATCGGCGCGGGGTGTCGGATCGACCGACACTACCTGACCATCATAAATGCCCACCGCAAAGGCGGGCCAGCCGCTGAACTGAACCGCGGGAAATCCTTCGAATTCGAGGCGCACCGGGCGGCGTTGATCGACCAGCGGGATGTCCCGGCCATCGACATAGAGTTCGACTGCGCGCTCGATCTGTTCGGGGGCGATCATCGCCAGCACGGTCCCTGCGGAAATCAATGCGCCGCCCGCCGCGGCGTTGAGTTCCAGCACCCGCCCGTCCCGTGGCGCGGTAACGACCTGCGCCGACTGTCGCCTTTGCCGAACCTCGATCTGCTTCAGCTTCGCCCGCGCCTCAGCCAGCTTGGCGTTGGCATCGGCGACCTTGATCTGGGTCTGCTCATAGTCCCGCCGCGCGGCGAGCCCTTCGGCGTAAAGCTGTCCGGTGCGCCCTACATCGATCGATGCGACCGCGCGGGATTGCTCGATCGCCGCGATCTGCGCCTCGACTTCCGCTTTCTCGGCGGCCAGGCGCTCAAGAAAGTTGGGATCGACGTCGACAACCTGAACGATGGGATCACCGGCCTTCACCAGCGCACCATCTTGTACGAAAAAGCGTTCGACGCGACCATCAACCAGCGATGACACCTGCTGTGGTCGATCATCGGGGTCGAGCGCGATAACCTGCCCGCTACCCTGCGCGGTTTGACGCCATGGCACGAACAGGATGGCAAACGCCACGCAAATTCCCAGCAGGATGA
The DNA here is from genome assembly GCF_001650725.1 of Sphingobium sp. TCM1. Taxonomy (GTDB): domain Bacteria; phylum Pseudomonadota; class Alphaproteobacteria; order Sphingomonadales; family Sphingomonadaceae; genus Sphingobium. The sequence goes on from NZ_LXVX01000011.1 coordinate 8,161, forward strand.
GCCATGCCACAACCACGGTTGCCCGTGGCGGCTTCAGGCTTGCAAGCGATCGGAAATGTGTGAGCTGCGGCGGTTCGATCGTCACGCCTCTGGCTCCTTCCGCGCAAGGAAGCGCACCAGCCCATCCTGATCCGCGAAACGGTGCTGCTCCCGCACGCCCAACCAATAACATGCGTCGAGATCCAGCGCTTCGGGGCGACCGGTAAACAGCAGGACGGTCGTTCCATGTTCCCGCAACATCCTGAGCGACGCGCGCAACGGTTCGGCCGGCATCATGTCGTAAAGTTGCGATAGCAACAGGACCTTTGGGCGGCCGAGCAAGGCATTGGCCAGCTTCAATTGCATAACCTCCACGATCGACAGCGGCGAGCCCGAGCTGGCTAGTTGCGTATCCAGCCCGTCGGTCAGGCTCGACACGCGCGCAGCGAGGCCAACCAGGTCAAGCGTGCGTATGATCATTGCGCCGTCAGCATTGCGGCCTGCCGCCAGATTGAGATATTCTCGGATGGTGACGTCGACGATCGTGGGTCGGTTCAGCACCATCACGGCGGAGCGCAGAAGATACATGTCGAAGCTGCCAAGTTCGCTTCCTCCGATTGACAACAATCCTCTCTCGGGGCTTGCATGACGTTTGAGGAGAAGCGCGATCTGGTTTTCGACGCCCGGCTCTGCCACGATCACGACCTGCTCGCCGCTGTGGATCGCGAAGTCGAAATGCGATCCGGCCAGTTGCACGGCGCGAAACCGCACCGATCCATTCGGTGGAGCCTGTCCGCTGAGCCCGGCGGGTTCCTGCGGAATGGCAAAAATCTGGGACAATTCTTCCGAACTCGCGATCAGATCGTAGAAGGTGTCGAGATACCAGCCCAGCTGATAAATGCCGTAGAAGACGCCGGACAGGATAAGTTCGGCCGCCACTAGCTGACCGATTGAAAGCTGCCCCGCCAGGATGAGATTGCCCCCCAGCGCCAGCAGCGCCGCAGCAGCGAGCGCGTAGACGAGGAAATAACCTAGCGCCTGCGCGAAGCTGTACCGGAAATAGCGACGATGTGCCTTGATATAGTTGGCCGTAACCGCCTCGGACCGATCCATGGCAAAATCAAGATGTCGCGCGGATTTGTAGAAGCCATTTGACGCGCCAACGCTCTCCAGCCAGTGCGCGGCTTCATGCTTGGCGTGCGACACGCCGACGGCACCTGTGATCGCGCCCTGGCGCCAGACCAGCCAGATCAGCAGACATGCCGCCACCAGGATGATGTTGAACGCCAGGAAGAAAGGATGATAGAAACTCGTCACCATCAGGCCGACGGCCCCCTGCAGGATGATGGTGAAAGCGCCGATCACCAGGCTGGGTACCGCCTTCTGGACGACCACCATGTCGAAATAACGGTTGAACAGACTGCCGCGGCTTTCATCTGCGAAGAAGGGATTTTGCGCATGCACGGCGCGCACGGTGACCTCCGCTACCACTCGGGCGAAGATGCGACGCTCGAACATGGCCAGCAGGTAGATGCGCAGCGCGCTGAGGCCCGCGACGAGCAATAACAGGGTGAGCAGCACGCCTGATAAAATCCAGAGCGGCGCCACCAAGGCGGTGCGAGCCACAGAATTGATCAGCAACTGCACTGAAATGGGTGTCGCCAGCGATAGCAGAGTGATCGCCAAGGTGTAGACGATGCCTACATTCACATAGGCCTTGTCGGGCCCCACTATCTCCGCGAGCCACGCGGCAGCCTGCCGCAGACCCAGACGCTCCCCAGCCAATTTGGACCTCATGGATATGTGCCTTTCCGGCGGTATAATCGGACCGGGTTGCAAGACAAGTTCTGACTGTTGCGTTGCAACATAAATTCACAAAGCCGTAACGTGCTTAGGGCTTCTTTCCGTTCTGCGGCATGACAGCGTCTGGCGCTGTGACCCCTCGGCGATTTCGAAACCACAATCGTCGCCTGGCGGAAACATCCGGCCAGATTAGATGGCTCAATCGAAAGCTGCCCGTCTGTTCCTGAGGAGAATCAAGCGCAACTGAGCGGTTCAAAATGTCAAGGGTTGGGGTGCTTGCATATGACAGCCTTCCATGCGGGAATTCGCGGCCTGAGCACCAGCCTTGGGTGGATTTCAGCATTGGCTAGTTTGAAGCGAGCCGCAGGTGGCGAAGGAATGACGCAACATGTGTGGGGTTTGATGCGCTTGGGGATCCCGGCGACCTCGGCCGCCTCCTGGACCATAGGGTGTAGGAGGCGGGTAGTGATCGGGTCAGCCATATTCTGGCGAGGAACAGCCAGCCATAAGGGAGCAGGGCTCTGCATTTTCCTGGCTTCGCGCCACCACATCCGCAGCAGTTCGAACAACTGCGGGGAGAGCATGGCATCGCCGTTCTTGCCGCTTTGCTCAGTTCGAGCGGTTCATCTGAACATGACGACCAGCGTGCAAGCCTAGCGCCACAGTTTTTATGCGAACTTCGGCCGGGACATGACCAGCGAAATGCCAGTAAGGGCATGAGTCAGAACTGCATTTTGACCTGCCCCCCCAGCGCCAGCGCATCATTGATTTCGCGATAGGCGAAGGCACCGGGATCTATAATATATTGCACATCTGGCCGGATGCTGAGCCAACTGCGCAATTGGATACCATAGCTCAATTCGATGGCGGTCTCGCCTACCGGTAGTGCGGTATAGCTGCCGGGAATATTCTGCTCATCAACCACTGCTGCTCGGCGCAGTCGCGGATTTACCTGCGCATGCACGATGCCGATCGAAATGCTGTCTGCATCCCGATCGGAGAAGGTTCCGGTCTTGACCAAGCCAGCCGCATACCAATGTGTGATTTGCGCTGAGGCTTTTGGATTGGCGGTAAACTGGCCAAAGACCGAAAGTCCGCGATTGCCCGTTCCTGCCCGCATTATCATCTGGTCGGCCAGGATATAAAGGCCATAGCGACCGCGTAACGAGCCTTGCCCGCCAGGCCGGCCCGTACGCGAACTGTCGTAATAAACGCCTAACTTGTAATGACCCGGCAGCACGCGACTGTCGGCCGCGATGCCAGGATCATATTCCAGCTCCAGTGGCAACAGCACACCGGTCGTGCCGCCGGCGAAGGGGCGAAAGGCATTGTCGGGATCGTTAAGGCGTGGGTTGACCTGATAGACGCCTGCGCGCAGCGTCAGGTCGTGCCGGATGCGATAGCGCACGGCGGCTCCCCAGCGGGCATTGGGATAGTTATACCAGCCACTATTGCCAGATTCCGAGAGCGGATGGGCGCAGAAGGCCGCGTTGATGAGATTGCAGCCGAGAAGCATGCCGCCCAGATCATTTCCCATGGCGAAATAACCTAGGCGCAGGTTGAACCGGCCATTGTCGATATTCTGTTCGTAGCTGAATTCTGAGAGACGAGTATAATTTCCTCCCGCTGCCTCTTGTATCGGCAGGCGGTTGCCAACGAAATCGGACGAGATCCCGACGCCGCGCCGGTCGTTCAACGTGACATGCATGATCCCACCCGATAGGCCCAGGATATGGTCCATATCGAAATCGAGGCCTGCGCGCAGCTGCTGGGTGTAGGCACTACCCCGCTTCTGGCCTCCATCCACCGCCGTGAACGCCTCGCCCACATAATCGACGCGAACAGTCACGCCCGCCTGCTTCAATCCTGTACGCAGTTCGCCCCAGTCACCAGTAAGCGTCTCGCGGACCGGGGCCGCCGCCTTTTCCACTGCTGGCATCATTTGCTGCGCGCCGGCTGCAGTGGAAGGCAGGAAGAAAAGCGGTCCTGCCACGATAAGGTGGGCGAACGGATGAACGATCTGGGCCAAAAGACCTTCCTTTCCGCACGCCCATCGGTATGCGGCAATATGACTTATGAAATTATGGGGCGGATCGGTACCAGGCCGCTCTGCCACCGTTCAGGGCAGCGCGTAAGCGATTACATAGTCGCCCCTGTCGGGTGACTGGCGCGCGCCGCCTGCCGTCACAACCACATATTGCTTGCCGCTTCTGGGCGACTTGTAGCTCATCGGTCCACCTTGGCTGCCAACCGGCAGACGTGCTTTCCAGATTTCCGCTCCGCTCGCGGCGTTGTAGGCGCGCAGATAGAAATCCTGCGTACCGGCGATGAAAACCAGCCCACCTTGGGTAGCCAGCGTCCCACCCAGAGTGGGCATCCCGATCGGGATCGGGAGGCCCATGCGGATGCCCATCGGCCCGGTGTCGCGCACCGTTCCTACAGGAACCTGCCATTTTATAGCTCGGCTCTTGAGGTCGATCGCTGTCAGAGTACCATAAGGCGGCGCCTGGCAGGGTATGCCAAGCGCAGACAGAAAGCGGTCCTTGACTACGGAATAGGGTGTGCCCTTCAGTGGGACACTGCCCATTCCGGTGTTGATCGCTTCGCCGGCGCTGCCCGACTGGCCGCGTTGCGCCGCTGTTTGCGGGAACATCTGCACCCATAGGCCAAGGCGCATGTCGTTGATAAAGACAGTGCCGGTGGTCGGATCGGTCGAAAGGCCGCCCCAGTTCATGCCCCCGAGCGATCCGGGGAAGCTCAGCGACTTGTCCGTGCCGGGCGCGGTGAACAGGCCCTCATAGCGCATACCCTTGAACGCGATGCGGCAGAGCAACTGGTCGAAGGGGGTGGCTCCCCACATGTCGGCTTCGGTCAAGGGGCCGACGCCGATCTGCGGCATCTCGATCGACTTGGGTTGTGTCAGCGAATAGGGTTCGCCCTTGATGTCGGCGGCCTTTACCTGAACTTCGTCAACTCGGGTCAGTGGTTTGCCGGTGCTGCGGTCGAGGACGTAGACTTGCCCCGCCTTCGTGCCGAAAATCAATGCGGGGACTTTGCGCTTCTCATCGAGTGGAAAGTCGACGAAGCTGGGCTGCATCGGCAAGTCGAAGTCCCACAGGTCGTTATGCACAGTCTGGAAATGCCATTTTTCCCGGCCGGTGGTCGCGTCAAGCGCCAGCATTGAGGCGCCATATTCATGGTCAAGCGCGCTGCGCGTTACGCCATAGAGATCGACCGAGGAACTACCCACCGGCATGAATACCGTATTGGATAGAGGGTCGTAGGACATCGCGGCCCAGACGTTGGGCGTCGAGCGAGTATAGGTAGTACCGGCCAGTGGCATACCCGTGATAGCGGGATTGCCGGGATCAAAGGCCCAGCGCAGCTTGCCAGTGATAACATCAAAGCCGCGTATCACGCCGCCAGGCATGTCGACTTGAACGTTGTCAGCGACGCGACCGCCGATGACGACTGTGGTGCCAGCTAGGGTCGGCGCGGAGGTTAGCTGATATTGCGGATCCGGCGCGTTGCCCAGGCCTGCCTTCAGATCGACGACGCCATTGTTGCCGAAGTCGGCGCAATATTTTCCGGTATCGGCGTCGAGCGCGATCAGGCGGGCGTCGATCGTGTTCATCAGGATGCGGCGTCGGCATTCGGCGCCAGTTGGGACCGTAACGGGCGTGACTGGTGTCGCGCCGGGCAGACTGGGCTGGATCGGCGACGTGCTGGCATCGAAATAGGCAAGACCACGGCAACGCATCCAGACCGAAGCCTTGGCATTGACGAGCGTCTTCCACTTTTCACGGCCGGTGTCGACATCGAGTGCGATGACGTTATTATGCGGGGTGCAGATGAAGAGCGTATCGCCAACTTGCAATGGGGTATTCTGGTCCTCCGCGCCGTTCCCGTCGCTCAACGCCACGTCGCCGGTACGGTATGTCCAAGCAACCTTCAACCTGTTCACATTGTCGCGAGTGATCTGATCCAACGCGACGAAGCGACTGCCGCCCGATGTGTTGCCATAGGCCGTCCAGTCCTTTTGCTCCTGACTCGGATTTACCGGTATCAGGGGTTCAGGCTTGCCGACGAAGGAAACGGTCGGATGCGCCGTGAACATGCCGGCGATGCCGCCTGCCGAACACATTCCGAACAGCGCAGCCACCATCAAGGCAGGTCGCCAGACGGACGCCGAGCCACCCTTGTGCCGCAGTAGCGGATAGGACAATGCAATGATGGTCGCGGCGACTCCCATCGCTAGCAGGCGGGAAATCAGCGGCCAGAAGGTGAAACCCACCTCCCATAGTGCCCAGAGGATAGTGATGAGGAACGTGGCGCCAAACAGCCAGGCGCCGCTTGGTTTGCGCGATGCGATAAGGAGGCCTGAACCGATCAGAGCGAGACCGGCGACCAAGAAATAAGGGCTGCCGCCTAAACCAAGGAGCTTTACCCCGCCGACCGTGAAAAACAATCCGGCGGCCAGAATCACTATTCCCAATAGAAGCAGCCAACCGCTAACGAACGGCTGGTCGTGCATTTTCGTGCCTGACACGCGGCACCTCCTTCATCTCTTATGGTCGTCGGAGAGCGCCGCTGTAAGGTCGCATGGCAACTAAGTTGCCGGACTGCCGCGGCCGCGACGTTGTGTACTATATAGTACATTTTATCGCTTTTTCAAGTTCGCTCAGATTCGTGCCGAAGTCGGTCGCTTAGCGGAATCTCGTACAAGAGATGCGCTGGCGGCGCTCGAGTTCGCTTTTCACGGCCGGGAGATGATAGAGGTCGGTATGCGTTACCGAAATCCGATGAGGAGGAGCGCGGCTTTGCGGCCATGCGCAACCGCCAAGCCGAGGAGATTGGTATCTGTGCTAAAGCCGAGGTCAGACAAGGCGATCGTCGGTCGACAGCTGTGGCCAGGCAGTTGCCGCATCGGCCAGATGATTCGCGCTATCACTGTCGCGGAATCGGATGATGAAGTATATTCGACATCTCCCACGATCCGCATAACCGCGTCTCGTGTGATCGGGCGCTTGCCAACGCTATGGCGCTGATGATCTCGGGTGTACCGCGACGCTCAGCTTCGCGGCAAACGTGGCGATGTCTTTTCGGGTTGTATGCGGCGTGGGGCGTGCGTGGCGAACGCCGTGCCAGATCGTACAACCTGGCCGATCAAACGGTCCTGATCCCCCGCGAGGCCGCGATCCGTCAACCCAAGCGGACCCCCGCGCATACGTCATGCTCGGTCGTTACGTTGGTGAAATCAGACGTGCGGTCGGGAGGGCGTTTGTACCCTCCCGACCGGCCCTTATCGCAATAATTCCCGCGCGATCGTGTTCTTCTGAATCTCAGATGATCCTTCGTAAATCCGCGTGATGCGGATGTCGCGATAGAGGCGTTCGATCGCGAAGCCGCGACAATAGCCAGAGCCCCCGAAGATCTGGACCGCGGTGTCGACAGTGCGGCTGCCGGCTTCGGTCGCAAAGAGTTTCGCCATGGAGGCGAGTTCACGCTTCTTTTCACCCTGGTCGTAACGCCAGCAGGCGTCGAGCAGGATAAGGCGGGCGGCGCGCATGTCCGTCGCCATGGTCGCGATATAGTGGCGGATCGCCTGGAAATCGGAGATGACGCCGCCGAAGGCAGGGCGCTGCCTCGATTCCTCAATCGCCAGTTCGAGCGCATATTCACCCATGCCGATCGCGGTCGCACCGACATTCATGCGGCCCTCGTTCAATCCTTCGAGTGCATAGTGGAACCCGCGGCCGAGTTCACCGATCAGGGCGTCGGGGCCGACCTGGCATTCGTCGAAGGTCAGTTCATAGACGCCCGGCGTCGCGGTGCCCATCAGTTCGATCGTGCCAGTGACGGCGAAGCCCGGCGTATCGGCGGGCATCAGGAAGGCGGAGATGCCGCCGCGCGGCCCGGCCGCCTTGTCTGTATAGGCGTAGACGATGACATATTTGGCATTCTTGCCATTGGAAATATAGGTTTTCGAGCCGTTGATGACCCAGCCGTCGGCATTGCGGACGGCGGTTGTGCGCATTGAGCCCGGATCGGAACCGCTATTGGGTTCGGTCAGCGCAAAGGCGATCGGGATTTCTCCGGTGCACATGCCGGGCAGTAGCGCTTCCTTCTGCGCGTCCGAGCCATGATAAATGATATTCTTCGCGCCCGGCCCCATCAACGGGCGCAGTTCGGTCCAGAATTGGGGGGGGAGGCGGGCAAGTTCGATCTGCACCGCCGCCTGGGCGAGGGCGCCAAGGCCTAGGCCACCATATTGTTCGGGCAGTGCCATGCCGAAATAGCCGTTGTCGACCAGGGTTTGGCGGACGATCGGCGGGACTTTGCCGGTCGCCTGAAATTCCGCTTCATGGGGCAGCAGATCGCGCACGATGGCGCGTGTGACGTCGCAAAATTCCTTGATGTCGTCGGGCAGTTCAAAGTCCACGAGGTGCCTCCTTCTTATTGGAATCCCTGGCGCGCTCTCCGCGCTCCTCCACATTGGTCCTACCATTACCATAATGGTCAGTCCATTGAATTTTTCGCCATTCATAGCTGCGACGGCGTCTGTCCTTTGGGGAATCTGTCCTGTAGAGGTGGCACCGCCCGGCGACACGCAGGTCGCGGGGGGAGGGTAACAAGAGTAAGCCGCATGGCGACCGATCCATTCGACCTCAATCTGCGCCACCTGCGCGCGCTGCTGGCGATCCGCGAGCATGGCAGCATCACGGCTGCTGCGGACGTGGTCAGCCTGTCTCAACCGGCACTGACGCAGGGCCTCGCCAAGCTGGAGCGGCAGTTTGGCTACACATTTTTCGAGCGGCGGTCGGGGGGCATGGTGCCAACGCCCATGGGCGAAATCGTGATCGAGCGGGCCCGCGCGGCACTCGATCATCTGTCGCAGGCGGCCAAGGGGCTGTCGGGCGTTTTTCACTATCCCGAACGTCTGATGACGATGACGCAGCTTCGCGCTTTCCTGGCGCTGGCGGAGGCGGGCAGTTTTGCCGCGGCGGCGCATGGCAGTACCTTGTCGCAGACTGCGGTGCACCGTGCGGTCGGCGACCTGGAACAGATGATCGGTGGCAAGCTGGTCGAGCGGCGGGGGCGGGCGGTGTGGCTCAATCCGGCAGGCAAGCGGCTGGCGCGCGGCACCCGGCTGGCGGTGGCGGAGATCGTGGCGGCGCTGGCGGATATTGGACGGGACAGCGGTAGCGGGAGCGAATTGATCGCGTTCGGCGCGCTGCCATTGGCGCGGCCCTATCTGGTTCCGGCGGCCATGGCGCGAATGGCGCGCAGCGATCCGCGCGCGGCGTTCAAGGTGCTAGAGGGCAGCTGGCGCGAACTGGTCGAGCCGCTGCGCGATGGGGTGATCGACATGGTGGTCGGCGCGCTGCGGCCGTTCGAGATTGCCGACCTGTATCAAATGCCCTTGTCGGAGGACCGGCTGGTCATCGCGGCGGGGAGCCAGCATCCGCTGGCCGGAGTGGCGCGGCCGACGATGGCGCAGCTCGCGTCCTATCCCTGGATCGTGGCCCCGGCCAATTCGCCGCTGCGCGAGCAATGGGAGAAATTGTTCGGCGATGAAAGCGTGCCGGCGACCCCGATCGAGTGCGGGTCGGTGATGATTATCGGTCGGCTGCTGACCGAAGGGGATTTTCTGACCCTGTTGTCGCCCGATCAGGTTGCGCTCCAGATCCGCAGCGGGTTGCTGGCGCAGATTGGCCCGCCGTTGGAGGACAGCAAGCGCGTGGTGGGGATCACGACGCGACGCAGTTGGCGCCCGACCGCTACCCAGCGCCGTTTCCTCGACATGCTTAGCGAAGCGGCGAAGGGCGAGCGGGTTGCGGGTGGACCGCCCGATTTGCGAGAATCGGGCTGGGTCTGATGCGGGCCTACTCGCGGTCGGAGGCCTGAAGCGCCGCGATCCGGAGCTTTAGCCGGTCCGCCAGTGATGGCCGGATCGGCTGCCCAGCGAGCAATTTGCGCCACGTATTGTAGCTGATGCCGAAACGGGCGTTGAGCGCCTCGTCGGTGCGCCCGGTGGTCAGGCGCTGCATCTGGAGAAGCATTTCCTCGTCGAGGTGCACGGCGGTGTTGCGGATCTGCTGCATCTTGCGCGCCTTCAGTCCAAATTGATCCAGACCGCCTTGGTCTCCAGATAATCCTCGATATGATGCGGCCCGGATTCGCGGCCGAAGCCGCTCATGCCATAGCCGCCGAAGGGGACGCCGGGATCGAGCATCTGGTAGCAATTGACCCAGACCGACCCGGCGCGGATGCCGCGCGCCATGCGGTGTGCTGTGGCCAGGTCGCGGGTCCACACCCCACTGCCCAGGCCGAATTCGGTGGCGTTGGCCCGGGCGAGCACTTCTTCCACGGTCTCGAAACGGAAGGCGGAGAGAACTGGGCCGAAAATCTCCTCGCGCGCGATAGTCATGTCGTCGGCGACATGGGTAAAGATGGTGGGTTCGATGAAATAGCCGCCGTCATAGCCTGCGCCACTCATGCGGGTGCCGCCGGTGAGCGGGCGTGCACCCTCCATGTTGGCGCCTGCGATGAAGGCGAGGATCTTGTCCATCTGGGGCGCGGACACGACCGGTCCCATCTGCGTGGTGGGATCGAGCGGGTCGCCGACCTTGATGGTCCGGGTGAAGGCGGCAAGGCGCTCCATGAATTCGTCGTGAATCGCGCTTTGCACGAACAGGCGGGTGCCCGCGCTGCAAATCTGCCCCGCATTGGCGAACACCGCCATCGCGGCGGCGGGCACCGCTTTGTCGAGATCGGCGTCGGCAAAGACAATGTTGGGCGACTTGCCGCCCAGTTCGACGGTGACGCGCTTCATCGATGCGGCGGCGGCGTGGAGGATCTTTTCGCCGACGCCGGTAGAGCCTGTGAACGCGATCTTGTCGACGCCGGGATGAGCGGAAAGGGCCGCACCCGCGTCGCCCAGGCCGGTCAGGATATTGACGACGCCGTCGGGAACTCCCGCTTCCAGGCACAATTCGCCGAAGCGTAGCGCTGAGAGGGGCGTTTGTTCGGCGGGTTTCATGACCAGGGTGCAGCCGGACGCGAGGACGGGGCCGGCCTTCCACACGGACATGCCGATCGGACCGTTCCAGGGGTTGATCGCGGCGACGACGCCAATCGGTTCCTTGAGCGTGTGGGATAGGACGTCGCCGGGCGCGCCGTTGGGTAGGGTTTCGCCCGCGATCAGCGTCGCCTGCCCGGCATAATATCGCAACAACGCACCGGCGCGCGCCTTCCCCATAATGGTACGGCTGTAGGGTGCGCCGAGGTCCAGCGTGTCGAGCATCGCCAGTTCTTCGAAATGCTCCTCCACAAGATCGGCGAGGCGCAGCATGATACGCTGGCGTTCCACCGCCTTCATCCGGCCCCACGGACCGGCGAGCGCGGCGCGGGCGGCTTTCACTGCGCGGTCCACATCCTCCGCGCCCCCATGCGCGATCGTGGCGAGCAGTTCGCCAGTGGCGGGGTTGCGGGTTTCGAACCGCTTGCCCGACAGGGCGGGTACGCGCCGCCCGTCGATCAGCATGTCGTGTTCGAGCGTTTCGAGCAGGATGGGGCGGGGCGGGATGGTGAGCTGCATCATGAAGGACTCTTTCAAGCGGCGATGTTGGATGTGACGGCGTCTTCAAGAATGAAGCGGGCGGCGCGCTCGGCGATCATCATGGTAGGCGCGGAGGTGTTGCCGCTGATAATCTCCGGCATGACCGAGGCGTCGACGACCCGGAGGCCGGACACGCCGCGCACGCGCAGGCGGCCGTCGACCACGGCCATGGGATCGCTGTCTGGCCCCATCTTGGCCGTGCCGGTCGGGTGATAGGCGGTGTTGACGATCTTGCGCAGGGCGTCGTCGATCTCCGCGTCGCTTTGATGCTGGATGCCTGGTTCGATCTCCGCCCCGGTCATGGCGGCCAGCGCGGGTTGGGCGAAGATGCGGCGACATTCGCGGAAACCGGCGATCAGCGTTAGCATGTCATAGGGATCGGCGAAGAAATTGGGATCGATCACCGGCTTCTCCTCCGGCCGGTTGCTGGCTAGGCGCACCGATCCCGCGCTTTTGGGACGCAGCAACTGGATGAGGCCCATATAGCCGTGGCGGCGGGGGATCGAACGGGCATCGAGCTTCAGCCCAGCAAGGAAAGTGATCTGGATGTCGGGTCGACCGCTGCCGTCGGTACAGAGGAACCCCCCGGCCTCGGCGACATTGGACGCCAGCATCCCCTCGCGGTTCAGCAGATATTTGATCGGGCTTGCCAGGATACGGGGCAGCACCTTGGCCGATACGGCGTATGATTCGGCGGATGGATTTTCCATCGCGACATGGACGGTCGGATGATCCTGCAAATGCTGGCCGACGCCGGGCAGGTGGTGGACGACGTCGATGCCCATCTCGCGCAGATGATCCTGCGGGCCAATCCCTGAGAGCATCAGCAACTGGGGCGAATTGGTGGCGCCGGCGCAAAGGATGATTTCCCGCTTGGCGAAGATGGTGCTGCGCGCGCCGTCCTTCTCTATCTCCAGACCGACCGCATGGCCGCGGTCGAACAGGATGCGGCGGACCATGGTTTCATCAAGGACGGTGAGGTTGGCCCGCTTGAGCGCGGGATGGAGGAAGGCGCGGGCGCTCGACAGGCGTGTGCCGTTGCGCTGGTTCAGGTCATAGCGGCCAAAGCCATCCTGCCGATCGCCCGCGAAATCATCATTGCGGCGATGGCCTGCCTGTTCGGCGGCGTCTACGATGGCGGTGCTGACCGGGTTCCAGCTTTTGGGCTTCTGGACATCCAGTTCGCCGCCCTTGCCGTGCCAGGGCGTGTCGGGACCGGCGTAATTTTCGACCGCCTTGAAGGCGGGCAGGACGTCGTCATAGGCCCAGCCGTCATTGCCCGCTTCAGCCCAGGCGTCATAATCCGCCTTCTGTCCGCGAATATAGACGCCGCCATTGATGGCGCTGCATCCGCCCAGCAGCTTGCCGCGTGGGAAATTTATAGTGCGGTTGTTGACCGCCGCGTTACCGATGAGTGCTTGCTTCCAGTTGTATTTTTCGTGCGGTAGCAGGAAGATGTTGCCGACCGGCATGGCCGTCTTGATGTTGACCGGCCATTTCCGGTCTGACGGCCCCGCCTCTATCAGGGCGACGCTGTTGGCGGGATCGGCGGACAGGCGGTTGGCCATCAGGCTGCCGGCCGATCCAGAGCCGATGACGATATAGTCGAAAGCATTCATCACAGCGCATCCTTGCGGCCGAGCGCGGGCACATGGCCCCGCACGGCGATGAAACCCAAAGCGTTGATGAGCATCAGGGCGGCGAGCGCGCCGAAGAAGCCGAGATTGCCCCAGTCGATAAGCAGCGCGCCCGCGACCGCGCTGACGATGGCGCCGATCCGGCCCGCCGCGCCCATGAGGCCGAGGCCGCGTGCACGAAGTCCGGTGGGGAAGGCATGGGCGCCGACCGCGAACATGGCGGACTGGGCAGCGCTGGCGAAGAGGCCGAGCGCGCCAAGGCAGGTGAGGACGGCGGCTTCGTTACGGCCGCCACTGATCGGCAGCAGGGCGAGGGTGGCGCAGACGGCGGCGCCGACGGTCGCCATCAGGATCAGCACCGGGCGCGATCCGAAGCGGATGATGGCCAACGACGCGATCATCGCGCCGATCGTGCCACCCATGTTGAAGCTGGTGAGACCAAGGCTTGCCGTCTGGAGGCCGAACCCCGCGCTGTTGAGCATCGTGGGCGCCCAGTTGAACATCAGATAGATCATGAACATGCCCGAAAACATCGCCACCGACAGCGCCAGCGTGTCACGCAGCAGCGCCGGCGCGAACAGGTTGCGCATCGGTTCGTAGCGGAGGGCTTCCCCGACGGCGAGGGGCAGATGGGCGGCGGACGCGGGATCGGGATGGCCGATGCGGCGCAGGATGCAGTCGAGTTCGGCGGCACGATCCGGGCGTTCGGCGAGGTAGCGAGGCGATTCGGGCAGCACGAACCAGAGCCAGGTGACAAAGATCATCGTCACGGTCCCGCCGATATAGAAGAGCCAGCGCCAGCCAAGGCCTGGCAGGATGAGCGCGGCGGCGACCCCGCCTAATATGCCGCCGATGGACACGCACACGACGCCGAAGGTGACGGCGACGCTGCGCCAGCGGACGGGCGTAAATTCCGCGATCATGGCGCTGGCAGTGCCGGGGACGCCGCCCAGCCCCACGCCCGCCAGCGTCTTAAGGGCGGCGATCTGCCACAGCGCGCCGGAAAAGCCGGTCGCCAGGGTCGCAATGCCGAAGATGGCGACGCCGATGATGAGCGCGCCGCGCCGTCCGAAGCGGTCGCCGACCCAGCCCGATGTCAACGTGCCGACGGCCATGCCGACGAAGCCGAGCGCAAATACCGATCCCAATGCCTCGCGTCCGATGCCCCATTCCTTGAGAAGCGACGGCGCTGCAAGGCCTAGCATCTGGTTGTCGAGGCCGTCGAGAACGACGGTCGCGGCTATCATCAGTACCGCCCAGATCTGATAGGACGACAGGGGTATGTCGTCCAACATGCCCCTTGATCCCGCCGGACTGCTGCTGCCTTCTATCGTGGCGACCGCCAAGACATTCTCCTCATTTTTCGGGCCGTTTGCGGCCACTTCATTCATTTGCCGGCGGGAAACTGAAAAACCGGAATATCCCAATCAAATGTCGAGGACGAGGTTTGCCGTCTTTGATCCCGAACAGCAGACCATGATGGAACGGTTGGCCGCCTTATCATCGTCACTCAGAAAATGGTCGCGATGGTCTGGGATGCCGTCGAGCACCTTCACTTCGCATGTGCCGCAAATCCCCTCGGAACAGGCGAAGCCGACATTGATCCCGGCGCTGAGCAGCGCGTCTAGCATCGTTTCGCCTTCCTCGACCGCGATGGTTTTGCCGCTCTTGGCGAGTTCCAGCGTGTAGCCGCCCTCGGTCGCCATTTCGGTTTCGGCCGAGAAATATTCGATATGTGCGTGCCCCTTGGGCCGACCGGCATTGAGGGCGACGAACGCATCGAGCATCCCTGACGGGCCGCAGCAATAAAGATGGGCGTCGGCAGGCGCAGCGTCGCAGATGCCCTTCAGGTCGAGGCGGCGACCGCCGGGGATACCGTCATAGGCGATTTCGACTTGGGGATACTCGGACAGGCGATCGACATAGGCGGCGCGCTCCGGGGAGGCTGCAACATAATGCAGCTCCCAGCTTTTGCCCAGCTTTTCGAGGCGAGCGATCATCGGCAGCATCGGCGTGATGCCGATCCCGCCGCCGATCATCACGGTGTGGCTGGCATCCTCCACCATCGGGAAATTATTCTTCGGCTCGGTGATGTCCAGGATCTGGCCGACCTGCCATTTTTCATGGATGTGGCGCGATCCGCCGCGGCCGTCGATCGCGTGATGGACGGCGATCTCATAATAGCTGCGGATTGCGGGGTCGTTGACCAGCGAGTAGCTGCGGGCCAAGCCAGGCGAAAGCTGGACATCGACATGGGCACCCGGATCGAAGGCCGGCATCAGCCCGGCATCGACGGGTTCGAGGATGTAGCTGTTGATGCCTTCGGCTTCCCAGCGAATATTCTTCAGTCGTGCGCGCATCGCCCTCTCCGTCCGGTGCGATGCGTCTCTTGGCAGGGCCGGGGCGCCATGGATCGGCGCGCCGGACAAACCGCAATGCGTTTCGTCACCTCTATCATCCTTGTCCGAGGCACCGGGGCATGGATCGCCCCGGCGCTTGCTTGCATGTCACTCAGCCACTTCGACCTTGTCGGGCCAGCGGACCGCCTTGGCCAGCGCCGCTTCATAGGCGTTGGCGAGGGTATCGTTGGGGTTGTGCAGGAACGATCCTGCGCGCGCCCGGTAAAAGATGCTGGGGTCTTCGATCCCCGGCGGCAGCGTGCCCTTGTTTGCCAGTGCGCGCGCGGCCATCAGCACGCGCCGGCGGACGCGGGCGATCATCTGGTCGGTCGGGGCCAGATTTTCAAAGCTGTGGTCGGTGATCGGCCCCATGCTCTCGGTTACGGCCTGGTCCTGCATGGTGATGTTGGGAATGCCGGTGAACTGGGTGCCGTTGCGCTGGGATTCGCGGTCGATCGCCCAGTCGTTCGCCTGGCTATCGGGTGAGCGCCAGCGCCCGAACCAGTCTGTCGTGTTGGGCGCATATGCGAGCGGCGCGAACAGAGGCGTGCCGTCCTTGAGCGTCGATGTGTAGGCCGGATTGCCGGCATCGACGCCGCAGGTGATGTCGAACAGCATCGAATGTTCGTCGTCCATCGGTACCCAGGCGCGGGCAATGGCACGGGTGGCAAAGCGGTTGTTGGGCGTCTGCGTCCAGAAGGGGAACATATAATGGGCGACGCGCCAGCTCATCTGCCCGTCGTCGTTCGGGCGATAGCCGCCATACATGACACCCCAGTCGGCCTGCGCGACTTCATAATCGGGCGCGCGGTTGAGCACGGTCGGACGCATCGGATGATCCTCGTCCAGATCCTCCGCGTCGATCGATCCGACATGGAGGAAGCCGACATGGCTGGTGTCGATGTCGCCTTCCAGGGCCTGGAGCCAGTTGCAGTCGCGTTGCAGGCACCAGATTTCCGCGTCCGGGTGCATCGTTGCCTCGATTTCGGGCAGCGGCGGCGGGGTGGACTGGTTTTCGCCCATGTAAACCCATATCAGGCCATTGGCTTCGTGTGTCTTGTACGCCTTGGCATGGACTTTTTCCTTGAAGTCCATACGGGCGGGGACGGAGGGCATATCGACGCACTTTCCATCCACATCGAACTTCCAGCCATGATAGACGCAGCGTATACCGTTTTCTTCGTTGCGGCCGATGAACAAAGACGCACAACGATGCGGACATCTATGATCCATGATGCCCACCCGGCCGCTGCTGTCGCGGAAGGCTATCAGCTTTTCGCACAGGATCATCAGGCGGAGCGGATCGCCATCGGCCTTCACTTCGGAGGACAAGCAGGCGGGCAGCCAATATTGGCGCATCATCGTGCCCATGACCGTGCCCGGTCCCACCCTGGTCATGTCGGCGCTATCAGTGGACTGCATGAGTTTTTCAGCCTCTTCCTTGCTTCTTGTTGTCAGCGTGGCTTGAATCGAGCCAGTGCCATTCCCTGAGTTCTAGCTAGAGGCTCATGACCCGCCGCCCCAATCGGAATGTGGTCAGACCATTCAATAACCGGGACGATACTATTGCGCCGGCGGGCTTTTTGCTGCTTCACGCTCCTCAGGCGGCATCAAGCCGTGTCGTTAAGGGAGAGTCCGGGAAATGCTTTTCAGCTTCAAAACATCCTGCGCGCTAGGGGCGATGGCTGCGGCGATGGCCGCCATGCCCGCCATCGCGCAGACCGACCAGGCAACGCCCCAGGAGGCTGCCCAGCAGGGCAACCTGCTCCCGGAGGATATTGTCGTCACCGCCGAACGGCGCGAATCGACCGTACGTGAAGTGCCGTTCTCGATCGCAGCTTTCGGCGGCGAGTTGCTGAGAGAGGCGCAGGTCTACAGTCCCGCCGCGCTGACCCAGCAGATGCCCGGCATCACCGTTAACACCGCCGACAAGTCGCTCTCGATCGTTGCGATCCGCGGCAATGTGTCGACCTTCCGCACCGCCACGCTGGACACGCCGGTCGCCTATTTCATGGACGACGTCTATTATGTGTTCAACAATGATCTTAATGCCAATTTCTTCGATACCAATCGGGTCGAAGTGCTGCGCGGGCCCCAGGGAACGCTGTTTGGGCGTAACGTGGTGGGCGGCGCCATCGCGGTCATTACCAACAATCCGGAGTTCAAGGAAGATTATTACGCTCAACTGACCGGCGGGAATGGCGGATATTTGCGGACCGAAGGCATGATCAATGCCACGCTGGTAGACGACAAGATCGCCGGCCGTTTCGCCTTCAGCACGGAACATAATGACGGCCTGATCGACACACCGAACCAGTCGGGCAGCTACGGTAAGTCGGACAGCTATTCGGCGCGCGGCAAGGTGCTGTTCCAGCCCACCGACACGCTCAAGATCATTCTGTCGGGCGACTATAGCTACACCAAGGGCAATGGAGGCGCGATCCAGCTGGGTATCGGCGGCAATCGGGTGATCCCGGACACCTTTGGCGATTTCAGCGACGACAAATGGACCAACAATGACTTCGTGCCCTCACCCTATCGGCAGCGTCTGCGCGGCGGCTATCTGCGCGGAGATCTGGACCTGCTGGGCGGCACGCTGACGTCGATCACGGGCTATCGCATGAACGACAGCCGCGCGATCAATGACGACGTGCCGGTCGGCACCGAAGTGCCGGTGTTCGACCGCCGCCAAGTGGTGAAGAACCGCAGCTTCACGCAAGAAGTCCGTTTCGCGTCTGCGCCCGGTCGCTTTTCTTATGTAATCGGTGCCTATTTCCTGTCGGCAGACGTTTCGACCACCAACATCTTCTTCTACAGCCCTCTACCCGGTTCGGCCGTCAACGCCAGCGTGCGGCGCAACCCGGACGTGACCAACATCACCCGCGTTCAGGAAGGCAATGTCCGCAGCCTGGCCGTGTTCGGTGAGGCAACCTTCGAGATCACCGACACGCTGGCCGTCGTGGCCGGTGGCCGTTACACGTCGGACCGCAAGAAGATCGACTATCACGCCTTCTCGACGACGGACGCAGGTGCGATCCCTGGGTTCGGCTTCCCCGGTGAAGTGTTTGCGTCGGGCGGCAAGACCTGGGATGCCTTCACCCCGCGCTTCACGATCAAGTTCGAGCCGATGGACAAGATCAACATGTATGCGACTTATGCCAAGGGCTTCAAGTCGGGCGGCTTCGTCGACAATGCGTATCGGAATCCGACCATCCCGCTGGAGCCCGAAAAAGCCGAAAATTACGAAATTGGCGCCAAGTCGCGCCTGTTCGACAACAAGCTCGACCTGAATATCGCGCTTTTCAAGCAGACGACTAAGAATCTCCAGAATTTCTCCGGCGCCGGCGGCATTGCGCATACCTATAACGGCACGCTCAAGATGAAGGGGCTCGAGGTCGAATCCGTTATCCGTCCGGTCGAGGATTTGCGCCTGACCGCCAATTACACGCATCTGGTGGGCAAATATACAGACCTGCGCGATCCCCTTGTGAATCTCGACTATTCGGGCAATCCGGCCAAGTTTGCGCCGCGCGACAGCTTCACCGTTGGTGCGGCCTATACCGGCCGTTTGGCCAATGGCGCGACGCTGACGCCGCAGGCGGACTTCAACTTCTCGACCCGGATATCGACCGACGACGCCAACACGCTGCGCCTGTACGACAATCTGCACAGCGATACGCGGGGTCGGACGCTCAACGCGCGGTTGAATTACGAGACGGCGGACGGGCGTTTTCAGATCGGCCTGTGGGGCAAGAACCTGACCAACAACTACCAGATCGTGAATGCGGATGACATCACGGCCTTCCTCGCGGTGCCCGGCAACGGCACCACCTATTGGAAGATCTTCACCAACACGCCGCGGACCTACGGCCTGACGCTGTCGTTCCGCCACTAATGCCCTTGGGCGGGGATGGCGATGCCTTCCCCGCCTTTTCCTCTGCCAATTTCAGGACCGATATATGACCGATCAATTCACCCTTCCCGCCAATGGCAGTTTTTCCTTTGCAGGGCGCACCGCGCTGGTGACGGGCGGCGGGCGCGGCGTTGGGGAGGCGGTGGCGCGCGAAATTCATGCCGGCGGCGGGCGCGTGGCGGTGAGCGACGTGGATATCGAGGTTGCACAGGCGGTGGCGGCGTCGCTTGATCCGTCGGGTGAGACGGCGATCGCGCTGGTGCTGGATGTGCGGGAAAAGGATCATTTCCTTGCCGCGCGGGATAAAATTGCGGGCCTGTGGGGCAAGGTCGATATCGTCGTGAACAATGCAGGCTTCGGCAAGCGCACGCCGACGCAGGATATTAGCCCGGAAGAATTTGATGCGATCGCCCAGATCAACATGCGTAGCGTGTTTCTGAGCTGCCAGATTTTTTCCGAACATATGCGGGAGAATGGCTATGGGCGGATCGTCAACATCACCTCGCTAGCCGGGCAGAATGGTGGGACGGTGGCGTCCCCCCATTATGCTGCGTCGAAGGCGGGAGCGATCATGCTGACCAAATATTTCGCCCGCTATCTGGCCGGAACGGGCGTGACGGTGAACGCCATCGCGCCAGGACCGATCGACACCGCCAAAGCGCGGCTTTCCGCAGAGCAGATCGCGCGGGTTGAGAACGAGGTGCCGGTAGGACGCTTCATGGCAGTGGGCGAGATTGCGGCTGCGACCGCGCTGCTGGCATCGGATCGCGGCGGCTTTTTCGTGGGCGCGACACTGGACATGAATGGCGGGTTGTATTTGCGGTGATCCCGCTTTGCTGTATCCAGTTCCCGCTTTTCTTATGGCGTTACGGGATTGCGATTGGCGCTGGCGCGCCGCCTATCCATAATCGCCCCCAACAATAGTGTAGCGCCGGCGCCATCAGCCGCCCGGCCGGACAATGGAGAGCAGCATGTTCATTTATAATGCATGGTATGTGGCCGCCTTCGCCGCCGATATCGAACCGGGCAAGACGCTGGGGCGCAAATATCTGAACAAGGCGGTCGTGCTGTTCCGCACGGAGAGCGGCGAGATCGCCGCTCTGGAGGACAGGTGCAGCCATCGCGCCATGCCGCTGTCCGCTGGGCATGTCGACGGCAACGTCATCCGCTGCTGCTATCATGGCGTTGAGTTCGATGGGAAGGGCACCTGCACCCGCATCCCCAATCAGGCCCGTATCCCCGCCGCCGCCAATGTCCGCCATTATCCGGTGGTGGAGAAGGATCATCTGATCTGGATATGGATGGGTGAACCAGCGCTGGCGGACCCGTCGATCATTGTCGATAGCCCGGAGCATAACGACCCCGAATGGTCCTGGCGCCCCTACAATTTCCCGGTGAAGGCCAACTGGCAGCTAATCATCGACAATATCATGGACCTGACCCATGTCCCTTATATCCATGCGCGCACGATCGGCGGGAACCCGGAGCAGCATTATAATGCCGACACCAAGGTCGAGTTCGACGGCCGCAAGGTGACACTGCTGCGCAAGATGCCCAATTCTATCCCGCCAAAATCCTATGTTGATGCAGGCGGGTTCAAGGGCCGGGTGGATCGCTGGCAGGAGGTGCGGTTCGAGCCGGGCATCGGCATGACCTGCCGGGTAAACGCGGGCGGCTGCGACGTCGGCACCGGGGCCTATGAAGGCAAGCGCGATAATGGTTTCATGCTGGCCAACAATCATTTCATCACGCCGGAAACGGAGACGACCAGCCATTATCTGTGGACCATCTGCACCACCGCGCCCAGGGACAGCGGGGTCCCCGACACGCTGTTCGACCAGTTTTTCGACACCATCACGGAGGATGAGGAAACGCTGCAAGCACAACAGGCCCGGATCGACGACGAGCCTGAGCGACCCTTCATCGGCATCGCCAGTGATGGGGCGGTCAACCAAGCCAGGCGCCTGTTGAGCGCAATGCAGGAAGCCGAGGAAGGCGGTAAGGTCGCGGCCTGAGCGACGCGACCCTGCGTATCTCTTTAACATAGCAGCTTGGTCCGGCCATGGCCGGCGCCTGATGGATTTGGTACGCAATTCATACCGCCGGGCAGGAGCACTGCGCCGCTGTATCGCCCGCCTTGACATTAATGATATGGGTGGCGCCCAGGTTAGGCGCCATGGCGTGGTACAACTTCAGCGGATCGGCGACGATGATCACGCCGGCGCCCGGTGCCTTCCCTGCCATGGCGGCGCTCAGGCCTACCAGACCGCCACCGGTGGGCAGGATGGTTCCGCCGGCCTGAGCCTCAGCGCGTTCATTGCAGCGGCATCTCCGGTCAGGATGCCGCAGCCAAGCGGGTCCATTGGCGCGCTGGCGCATACCTTCACCACATTGCGGGCAGCATTGGTCCCGCACGGCGATGTCGTTACGATACGATCCCGTAGCGATAATCCATACGCGTACTTCGTCTGGGCGCAATTCGCTCAACGTGAACCGCGCGACGGGCTGCAACCCTGATACAATGGCGACGGCTGGTGTCTAAGATGCAGCAGCACAGCGTGCCGGACTTTATCGCCCGCGGCAAGACGAGTGGCGCGCACCTCGTCACAAGTGGCGGGACGGGCGACCGGGTTGGCTATTTCGTCGAGTCAACGATCTTCGCCAATCCCGACTCAATATGATAGGATTGAAATAATAAGCGTGGATTGATATATGAATGATCCATAGATTTCACTATGGAGCTAGCGATGCTGAACGGCAGAAGAATTCTTATCACCGGAGCGGCCAGGGGCCTGGGTGCGGCTTTCGCCGAGGCCTGCATCGCCGCCAATGCCAGTGTCATCGTAGCAGATGTCGATGCGGAGCGCGGGGAAGAAACGGCTCTCCGACTTAGCGGGCAAGGGGACGCGCGCTTTTTTCATGTCGATGTCGCAGACGCCGGATCGATCGTCATGCTCGCGTCTCAGGTCAGTGAACAATTCGGTTCGATCGATGGACTTCTGAACAACGCCGCTTTGGCCACTGGTATTGGCGGCAAGACGTTCGAGGAGATCGACATCGAAACCTGGGACCGGGTTATGTCGATCAATGTTCGGGGAACTTGGTTGATGACCAAGGCTTTTGCGCCATTGCTCCGGCGGTCAAAGGTCGGCGGGCGCGTGCTTAATCTGGCTTCGGACACCGCTTTATGGGGTGCTCCGCGCCTGCTCCATTATGTGGCCAGCAAGGGTGCCGTAATCAGCATGACGCGCTCCTTGTCGCGGGAACTTGGCGGGGATGGCATTACCGTCAACGCGTTGGCGCCTGGACTGGTTCGTGTCGAAGCGACGGACTATGTGCCGCAGGAGCGCAAGGAGCTTTACGTCAACGGTGCAGCCATTCAGCGTCCGCATATGCCAGCCGATACAGTCGGCGCAGCAATATTTCTTTTAAGCGACTCGGCGGGCTTCATTTCCGGTCAGATCCTGCCGATCAACGGCGGATTCATCTCCGCCTGATTGGTTCCATTGCGCTCTATTCCGCTCATTTTCAACGGGAAATGAGCGGAATAAAATCTCGGTTCGACATTTCGCGTGAACCCGATTGACAGGATGAGCATTTTGCGGTTTGATCCACCATGAAACTAGCAGTTGAAATATAAAACATGTAGCAAGGGGTTAGGTTGATGGTGGTGCTTAAGAAATCGGTATTCCTCTGGACTGTCGCGGGCCTCCCGCTGGCGGCTGCGCTCGCTTCCCCCGCCTGCGCGCAGGGTGCGTCGGCCGAGCAGGGCGGTCTGGGCGAAATTGTCGTGACCGCGCAGAAGCGTTCGGAAAGCTCGCAGAAGACCGCGGCCGCGCTGGAAGTCTACACGCCCGATCAACTGCGCAAGAGCGGCGTGACAGACGTGTCGGGCCTGACCACCGTGTCACCCAGCCTCAACATCGGCGCCAGCAGTGGCGCTGCCTTCCTTTCGGTGCGCGGCGTCGCCAGCCGCGATTTCACTGAGATTGGTGACTCCGCGATCGCCGTCAGCATCGACGATCAGTATCTCCAGCGTCCGACCGGCATCAATGCCAGCTTCTACGACCTGGAGCGCATCGAAGTGCTGCGCGGCCCGCAGGGCACGCTCTATGGTCGCAACGCCACGGGCGGCGCGGTCAACATCATTTCCAAGAAGCCGGTTGACCATGAGGAAGGCTATGTCGCCATCGACGCCGGCAATTACGACACGATCAATGTCGACGGCGCGGTCAACATGCCGGTCACCGACGGTGTCGCGATGCGCGCGTCGTTCGTCAGCCGCTACAATGAAGGCTATCGTGACAATGGCCCGGCGGGTCGAGGCGACAGCACCAATGTGAAGGGGGGGCGCCTGTCCTTCCTGCTGAAGCCCACCGATCGCATGAAAGTGCTTTTGAGCGCCGATTATATGGACATCGGCGGCACGGGGGCGGTCTATGACGGCGTGAAGCTGACCACCGTCAACGGCGTCGTGACGACGCGTCCCAAGACCGACGCTTATGACGCGACCCATTTCGACCTGAACACCCGCGGCATCATGGACACGCAGAATCTGCGGCTCCTTGGCCGGATCGATTATGATCTCGATTTCGCAACGCTGACCTATATCGGCGGTTTCGTGCGCCAGGATTTGTACAACAAATGGGACAATGATGGGCAGGTGGATAAGGCGTTCATCTATACTCGGGATGAACTTTCCAAGGACATCAGTCATGAACTGCGGATCGCGTCGAATAACAGTCGCGGCCTGATCTGGCAGGCGGGTCTCTATTATTTCAAGGAAGACCTGAAGCTCGCCAATTTCTTTGATCTGGCGCCACTGGGTACGCCCATCAATGTCCGTGAATATCATTATGATGTGGACACCAAGTCCTATGCTGCGTTCGGCCAGCTGTCCTATGACCTGACCGACGCCCTACGCGTGTCGGCGGGCATCCGCTACACCAAGGACAAGAAGAGCCGGGTCGGTGATTCCTATGTCGGTTCGCTGACCCAGGACGTAACCGATGGCGTGGCGGAACGCACTTACGCCACCGACGACACACATGAGTCGTGGAAGAAGGTGACCTGGCATGGCGGTCTGGAATATCGCCTGAGCAACGCCAACATGCTCTATGCCAAGATCGACAGCGGCTACAAGTCGGGCGGTTTCAACAATTTCGGGCTTGGCAGCTATGATCCCGAAACGCTGATCGCCTATGAAGTAGGATCGAAGAACCGCTTTTTCAACGATGCGCTGCAATTCAACCTCAGTGGCTTCCTATATGACTATAAGGACCAGCAGGTTTCGCAGCTGATCGGTGCCAATACGGTGGTCGTCAACGCGGGCAAGTCGCGCATTTGGGGCATCGAGCCGGAATTCGTCGTCGCCCCGACGCGCGATGACCGGATCGACTTGTCGGTCACCTATCTGAACGCCGAGTTTACCGATCTTTGTACTGCCGTGTCGGCGGCTGGTGTCTGCACGACCTCCTATTCCGGCAACACGCTGGTGCAGTCGCCGAAATGGTCGATTAATGCCGGCTATCAGCACATCTTCCATGTGCTGGGGGGCGAGCTGACGGCGCGGGCGCAGACGCAATATCGGTCGATGCAGTGGATGACCTTCCTCAATCGCGCGACCGAGCGGCAGGATGCCTATACCCGCACCGACCTCAGCCTGGAATATCGCCCTGACGGCACCGATCTGTCGGTTCAGGTTTATGTCCGTAACCTCGAGAACAGCGTCGTCCTGACCGAAGCGTCGCAGAGCGGCCTTTACGGTGCGATCCGCAGCCAATATGCGCCGCCGCGAACCTATGGCGCGCGGTTGACCTTCCGCTGGTAAGATTAGGCGGGGTGGGAGCCTACCCGTTATGCTCCGCCCCGTTTCCAGCGCTGACTTTTTCGAGGTTCCCATGCCCAGCTTCCTTCGTGCGACATCTGCCATTTTTCTGGTGCTCTTCGGGTCGCAAGTCGAAGCGCGGGAGGCGCAACCCGTGCTGCAAAGCCGGGTTGCGTCCATTTTGTCGGCAGATGGCCTGAAATTCAGGGATCTCAACAAGAATGGCCAACTGGACCCTTATGAAGACTGGCGGCTCACGGCGGAGCGGCGGGCGAGCGACCTGACCGACCGGATGACGGTCGAGGAAAAGGTGGGCCTCATGATGTTCGCTTCGTTGTCCGGTTTTGCCGGGCCGGGAGGCGAAGTCATGGAGAAACTGGCACCGCCACCCCCGGGGGTTCTTAAATCCCCGGTCAATGTGCCTGGCGTTCCGGGCTTCGACCGCGTGGACAAGCCTTCGCCGCGTGCGCTCATCCTGGGCAAGCATGTCCGCTGGCTGGCGACTGCACCTGTCGGGTCGCCCGCCGATGCGGCGCGCTGGTCCAACGGCATTCAGGAAATGGCGGAGCAGGACCGCCTGGGTATTCCTGTCGTGATCGGGTCCGACCCCACGCACACGACCAACCGTATGCCAGGAGGGGCCTTGCCGCCGCCGGATCGGATCAAGCCCATGTCGAGTTGGCCCGACCAGATCGGCTTTGGCGCCATCGGCGATCCGCAGGTCGTAGAGAAGTTCGGCAGGATTGCGGCGGCGGAATCCCGCGCGCTGGGCTATCGCGTCGTCATCAATCCGATGGCCGATACGGTGACCGAGCCACGCTGGAACCGCATTCCGGGCACTTTCGGCGAGGACGCCGACCTCAACGCCCGCCTGACCGCTGCTTTCATCAAGGGATTTCAGGGCGAGCGGATCGGCAGGGACAGTGTCCTGACCGTGGTCAAGCATTTCCCCGGTGATGGCCCGGTGGACGACGGGCTAGACCCGCACAACCCCTATGGCAAGAATTTCCAATATCCCGCCGGGCTGCAGGCTCTGCATCTCAAACCCTTTGCCGCCGCGATCGAGGCGGGCACGGCGTCGATGATGACGGCCTATGGCGTGCCTACTGGGCTGGACACGGTTGCGAGCAGCTTTTCCAAGGCGGTCGTAACCGATTTGCTCCGCAGCAAGATGGGCTATGACGGCATCGTCGTCAGCGACTGGCTGCACGCCATGCCGTGGGGCGTGGAGCATCTGACCAAGCAGGAGCGCGAGGAGCGGATGGTGGCCGCCGGCGTCGACCAGTTCGGCGGCGAGCATGAAACCAGCTATATCGTCTCGTCGGTCAAGGCTGGGCGGGTGAGCGAAGCGCGTATCGATCAGTCTGCGCGCCGTATCCTCACGCCCATGTTTGCCCTTGGCCTGTTTGAAAATCCCTATGTCGACGTCGAACAGGCGGGCCATATCGTCAACGCGCCCGATTTCGTGGCGGCGGCGAATGATGCCCAGCGGCGCGCTGTCGTCCTTTTGAAGAACCGGCGCGGCGTGCTGCCGCTCAAGCCGGGCGCGAAGCTGCTGCTCAAGGGGTTCGCCAAGACGCCCGCCGTCTTCGATGGACGCATCGTGACCGATGCGAAGGCAGCCGACGTGATCATCGTCAAAGTGAACGCGCCCTATGTGGTGAACAAGAGCGGCGAGGCCTTCTTCAAGGAAACCCACGAAGGGCCGCTGGTGTTTGCCGGAGCCGACAATGCGGCCGAACTGACGATGATCCGCGAGGCTGCGGCAACGAAGAAGCCGGTGATCGTGGTCATGAGCATGGAACGCCCGGCCGTTCTGTCCGAATTTCTGGACAAGATCGACGGAATGGTCGCGACTTTCGGATCCGACGACGCCGCCGTCGCCGATGTGCTTTCCGGCAAGTTCGATCCCACGGGCAAGCTGCCGTTCGACCTTCCCGCCGATCAATCCTCCGTCGAAACCCAGAAGGAAGACGCGCCGCACGACTTCGCGCGGACGCTTTTCCATCAGGGATTCGGCCTTTCCTACACTCAGCATCAGAAAAAGGGGCGATAGTCCGACATGCAGAATTTAGCCGCCGTCATGGATGACAACGCGGGTGCGGAACAGGCGGTCGAGCAGTCCACCGTTGGCGACGTGATCGTCCGTCTGCTGGAACATTGGGGCATCAGCCACGCCTTTGGCGTCATCAGCATCCATAATATGCCCATCCTCGATCCGCTGGGGGAACGCGGCAACATCCGCTTCATCCCGGCGCGGGGCGAGGCAGGCGGCCTCAACATGGCCGACGCCCATGCGCGCGTCACTGGCAATCTGGGCGTTGCCTTCACCAGTACCGGGACGGCGGCGGGCAATGCCGCGGGCGCCATGGTCGAGGCGCTGACCGCCGGCTCGCCGGTGATGCACATCACCGGGCAGGTGAAGCTGGAGCATCTGGACCGCAACCGCGCCTATATCCACGAAGCGCCCGCGCAGATGGACATGCTGCGCGCCGTGTCGAAGGCCGCCTATCGCATCACCTCGCCCGACCAGCTGGTCGCGACGATGGTGGAGGCGGCGGAAAATGCCCTGTCCGCGCCGACCGGGCCGGTCAGCATCGAAATCCCGTGGGATGTGCAGGGCATGGCGATGGCTGTGCCTGCGGAGCTGCCCGCGCTGCAACCGCGCCGTCCCGCGCCGCTGGAGGCGGACATCGATGCGCTGTTCGAAAGGCTGGCGAAGGCGCGCCGCCCGTTCCTGATGCTGGGCGGCGGCGCACGTGGCGCGGAGGAAGAGGCCAGGGCGCTCGCCGACCTTGGCATCCCCGTCGTCACCACGACCCAGGGGCGCGGCATCCTGTCCGAACTTCATCCCATGTCGCTGGGCGCGTTCAATTGCACGCCACAGATCCAGGCGCTTTATGACAGCGCTGACCTGATGATCGTCGCCGGGTCGCGCCTGCGCGGCAACGAAACCTGGACCTACAAGCTGCGCCTGCCCCGTCCGCTGGCGGTGATTGACGTCGATGCGACGGCCGACGGCCGGACCTATGAGAATGACCAGTTCCTCCATGGTGACGTGAAGGCCGTGCTGGCAGGGCTGGTCGCTCGCGCGCAGGGCAGGCTCGACATCGACACCGCGCTGGCGAGCGAGATCGCTGTGGCCCGCGATGAGATGCAGGCTGCGCTGCGCAAGGGACTGGGCGCCTATGACGCGCTGGTCGATGCGCTTCAGGCGCGGATGCCGGCCGATGCGGCATGGGTACGCGACGTAACCGTGTCGAACAGCACCTGGGGTAACCGCTATCTGCGCGTCGGCCACAGCCGCGCGGGCGTCCACGCCGTGGGCGGCGGCATCGGCCAGGGCCTGCCCATGGGCATCGGCGCGGCGCTCGGATCGCAGGACGGCGCGGTCGTGCTGTCGGGCGACGGCGGCCTTAACCTTTGCCTGGGCGAACTGGCGACTATGGCGGAAGAACAGCCCAACATGGTCCTCGTGCTGATGAACGATGCGGGCTATGGCGTCATCCGCAACATTCAGGACGTCGACTATGGCGGCCGCAAGCATTTTTCCAACATCCTGGTTCCCGACTTTGGCGGGATCGCGGCTTCCCTGGGCCTGCGGCATGAAAAGGTGACGTCGGTGGAAGATTTCGGCGCTGCGTTCGACCGCGCGAAACTGGCGGGCGGCGCGGCCATCGTGGAGGTCGACATGGTCGCGATCGGCCCTTATCCTGTCCGCTTCGCCGGTCCGCCCAAGCTGGAGAAGTGACCATGGCAGCGCGCGCGCCCATCCGGATTGCCTTCATCGGTGACGGCGGCATTTCGCGGTCCGTCCGCGAAACACTGGCGGAAACCGGGACGCCCTTCACCGTCTCAGCGATCCTGTCGCATCGGACCGAGGGGCAGGGCATCGAGCAGGGCGTCGGCACGCTGGCGGCGTTGTTGGAAACCCGGCCCGACCTGGTCGTGGAATGTGCCGGCCATGGCGCGGTCATCGCCCATGCCGCCACGATCCTGGAGGCGGGTGTTCCGCTGATGATCGTGTCGATCGGATCGCTGGCCGATGCCGACCTGCTGGCCCGGCTGCGACAGGCAGCCGAAGCGGGGAACAGCCGTATCATCCTGGCGGCCGGCGCGATGGCGGGGATCGACGCCCTGTCGGCGGCGCGACTCGGCGGCCTCAGCCGAGTGGTCTATCGCGGTCGCAAGCCCCCGGCAGCCTGGTGCGGCACACCTGCGGAACAATTGTTCGATCTGGATAATCTGGACATGCCCAAGATTTTCTATCGTGGCTCAGCGCGAGAGGCGGCGCTCACCTATCCCAAAAACTCCAATGTCGCGGCGACCATCGCCTTGGCCGGCATTGGCTTCGACCGGACCGAAGTGGAACTGGTCGCCGACCCAACGGTGGAAAAGAACATTCATGAACTGATGTTCGAGGGCGAAGACGGCCGCTTCGACATCACCATCTGTGGCGCCCCGTCCAAAGCCAATCCCAAGACGTCGGCCTTGACCGCGCACAGCATCGCGCGCCTGATTGCTGGCATGGCGTCGCCCATCGTCATCTGAAACGGACTCAAGCGCAAATGATGGATTTTTCGGAAATCTTCGTCGGCGGCCAATGGCGTGCTGGCGGCGGCGGCCAGGCCGACAGCATCAATCCCGCAGACGGATCGCTGGTAGCGCGTCATGGCGTCGCCAGCGTCGCGGATGTGGCGGAGGCGGTCGAGGCGGGACAGCGGGCGGTCGCCGACCCGGAATGGCGCACCATGCTGCCCCATGTTCGCGCACGGTTGCTCCACCGGATCGGCGACGCCATCGAAGCGCAGGCCGAGCACATCGCCGCTTTGCAAACCGCAGATACCGGAAAGACGCTGACCGAAACCAGGGCGCTGGCTCTGTCGGCAGCTGGCACATTTCGTTATACCGCTGCGGCGCTCGAAACGCTGGACGATGCGCTGACCACGCCGCGCGGTCCTTATCTCACCATGTCGGTGCATGAACCGATCGGCATTGTCGGGGCGATTACCCCTTGGAATTCTCCTATCGCCAGCGATGCGCAAAAGGTCGCACCGGCGCTGGCGGCGGGCAATGCCGTGCTGCTGAAACCCGCCGAATGGACGTCGCTTGTCTCGCTCAAATTCGCGCGCATCGTAGAAGAGGCGGGCCTGCCGCGAGGGCTTCTGTCGGTGCTGCCCGGGCCGGGTGCGACCGTGGGGGATGCTATCGTCCGTCATCCCGGCGTGGGCAAGATCAGTTTCACTGGCGGCACAGTGACCGGCAAGCGCATTGCCGCTATCGCAGGTGGAAAGCTGATGCCGGTATCCTTGGAGCTGGGTGGCAAGTCGCCCACCATCGTCCTGCCCGACGCCGACATTGATCATGCCATCGCGGGCATACTGTTCGGCATCTTCAGTTCAACGGGGCAATCCTGCATCGCCGGATCGCGGCTGTTCGTGCACCGGTCCATATATCCCGATTTCATGGCGCGGCTGGTGGCGGCGACGCAGGCCCTGCGCGTCGGGCGCGGCACGGACGGCAGCACGCAGGTCGGGCCGCTGGTTGCCTTCGCGCATCGCGACAAGGTCGCCGCCCATGTCGAGGCGGCGAAGGCGGCTGGCGCCACCCTGCTGTGCGGTGGTCAGGCACCGCAGGGTGAGGGCTATGACAAGGGCGCCTTCTATCTGCCCACGATCCTGGCCGATGTCGATCATGGCGCGGCTATCTGTCAGGAGGAGGTGTTCGGGCCGGTATTGGTCGCTATCGCTTTTGATGACGAGGAGCATCTGATCGCGCAGGCCAATAACAGCGTTTATGGCCTGGCGTGTGGTATCTGGACCCGCGATTTCGCGAAAGCCTATGCGCTCGCTCGCCGGATCGCAGCCGGCACGGTCTGGATCAACACCTACAAGCAATTCAGCATTTCGACGCCCTTTGGCGGCGTCAGGGAAAGCGGCCTTGGCCGGGAAAAGGGGCGAGAGGGAATCCGCGCCTACATGCAGCAAAAGAGCCTCTACTGGGGCCTGAACGACCAACCTTTGCCTTGGGCCACGCCCAAAACTGCTCTATAGCCCGCCTGATTTTGTAGATGAACAGGGGTTTTGCAGGAATGGACTCTGAGGACGCGAAGGCTGATCTGGACGAGCGGTATATCGTGCCTGGTCTTCAGCGAGGGCTCCAGATGCTGCAGACCTTCACCCGCGACCGCCAGCAGCAGACTGTCGCGGATATGGCCAAGGCTGTAGGAGTAACCCGTTCAACGGCATTCCGGATCGTCTATACGCTGGAGGCCCTGGGATTTCTGCGTCGGCTGCCCGACACGCATCGCTATCATTTGGGTAGCCGGGTGCTCGAGCTTGGCTACAGCTTTCTGGCCGGTAAGGATCTGATCGAGATCGCCAATCCCGTGCTGAAGCATTTGCGCGACGAAACCCAGGCATCGTCTCATCTGGCCATCCGCGAAGGTCGGGACGTTGTCTATGTCGCTCGGTTTCAGGGCAATACCAGCCTGATCAGCGCCATGACGGTGGGTTCGCGACTGCCCGCCCATGCGACGGCGCCCGGCCGAGTGATGTTGACGGGCTTGCCGCTGGCGGAAGTCGTGACCCTGTATGGGGATTATGACTTCGAAACTTACACCCCGCAGACGCCCAAGAGCATGGGCGAATTGGTCAGCCTGGTCGAGCAGGACCGGAAGCAGGGTAGCGTAGTAAGCTGGGGTTTCTATGAACCAGACGTTGCCAGCACCGCTGCACCGGTCTTCAACGCGGCCGGAAAGATGGAGGCCGCCGTGTCAGTCGCGTGCCCGATCAAGACCTATGACCGCGAGGCCTTCGAAGTGCGTGTCCGCCGCAAGGTGGAGGAGGCCGCTGCGGAAATCTCGCGGGCGCTGGGCTATCGCGCCGATGAGGCGGCCTGAAGCCTAGAACTGATCGATCTGCGCCTTCAGGTTTTCGAGAAAGCTGAGCATGGAGGCGGCGGGGTCACTCGCCTTCTGGTGCAACACGGTGATGCCCCAATGTTCCAGCACGGTGTCCTGAACCGGATCTTCGCGCGCAGTGAAGACGAATGACGCCGGGCGATCCCGCTCCCGCCCGGACTCGCGCCATGTCTGCCATAGTTTGTACAGCGTCATGCGGATGTTGAGGTCCGATACGCTGTAACCGATGAATAACAGGGTGCGGCCAAAAGTATCGGCTTTGAACTTGATGTCGAGCGGCGTTTCGGAAATCAGCCGTTTGAAATAGTCGGTTTCGGCCAGGACCAGGGACTCATCGTCGTCGAAGTCGCCATGAAACTTCACGATTTGGGGAAGGCCGTTGTCGGCGTTCACAATGTCACTGGTGTTGGCGACCTTCACAAAATCACGTTGCGCCAGCCGATAGGCGATTTCCAGATTATTGTCGTAATTGGTGGTGTAGATGATCGGAAAATCAAGTTCCACGATGATGTCATGGATGCGCGATTCGCGCACTCGTTCCGCCGAGACGGTCCAGGTGCGGTCCATCCAACTGCGCAGCGGACCAATGCTGCCATGTTTGAGCCGGTAATATTCGGCCAGCGTCTGATAGGTCCAAGCCGGCTTCTCGGCATAGGGTAAGTCGAGGTCCGCTCGCATATGGTCTATCAATTCCGACCAGGATGGAAGGCCCACGCTCATCGAAACGCCAGCGCCGGCAAACAGGATGGCGCGCCGATCCTTGACTGCTTTGGCCAGCTTTTCCATCGTTGATGTCATGCCAGTGCCTTTTTCGACCTGTGCATGGTCGGAACGAAGCGAACGGGATAGGGGGCAAGCCGGCTGAGCAGCAGGCACGCCATCGCCATCGCGGCTGAGCCGGCGATCATTGGCGCCTGATAGCCGCCGGTAAGATCGCGGCCGAAGCCGAACAGGGCCGGCCCGGCCGAAGCCCCGATCAGGAAGATGGCGAGCAGGTCGCCATATATCGCGCCGAAGCAGCGCTGACCGAAATAGCGCGAGATGAAGAGGGCGATCACGTCGCTTTCTGCGCCGAAGCCAAGGCCGATGGTCAGGGCCACCAGCGCCAGCAGGCCGACTGAATGGGTGTCGCCTACAAAGGCCGCCAGGATGAATCCCGCTGCGGACATGGCGAAGAAGCAGATCGCAACGCGCGGGACGAAGAAGTGGTCTGCCAGAGCGCCCACAAGCACGCGGCCGAAGATGGTGGACAGGCCATAGGTCGACGCGACAATTGCCGCCTGCGCGGTCGGCAATCCGCGATCGAGCGCCAGCAGGGCGATATGGGGCACTACTCCGGTCAGTGCCATCGACGCCAGCAGGATCGCGCTCGCCATGAGCCAAAAACTTCCGGTGCGTCGCGCTTCCGACAGGCTGAGGCCGTCGCCGTCCCCCTGTTTCGCAACAGCGTTCATATTGGGATGCGATAGCAGCAAATTCAGTAGGAAGGGAACGATAAGCAACGCGGCCATGGCGCACAGCGCCGGGCGCCAATCCATGACCGCAAGCAGTTGGGCGACCAGCAACGGAATGACCGTATAGCCAAGGCCAAGGCCAGCCGCCGCGATGCCGACAGCCAGCCCGCGGCGCTGGATGAACCAGCCGGTGATCAGCTTGGTATAGCTGATGCTCTGCGTGCCAACCGTGAGCGCGCCCCAGAGAAATGTCAGGCCATAGAACGCAAACAGCGACCCGCCGGTCAGCGAAAGGCCGAGAAATCCGGTCGCCAGCATGATCAGCGAGGGAAAGAGGACGGTCCTGACGCCCAGCCGGTCGATCAGCTGGCCGGTAAAGGATGATGCCAGCACGCCAGCAATATTGAAAAAGGTGAGACTCAGCATGATGGCGCCGCGACCCCAGCCGAAGCTGTCCGCCAGATGCGGTGCGAACAGACCTAGAGACCCGAAGATCATCGGCCCGGGACTGAATGCCAGCCCAACAACGGCTGCAAGAAGCACGCGCCAGCCCGGAAAGGACAGAGAGGATTCGCGGACGGGATAGGAACTATTCATGGGGCTGCTGCTCATAAATCAGATGCCAGTTTTATCGATTGGGTGCGAGAGCAGCAGATCGCCAGATCGCGATTTGGTGCGTGGGAGCTTGAGGTGCGAACCGGGATCCCGTCGAGTCGCTACGCGATCACGCCGGCGATCGAGGGCCGTGGCGCCATGTAAAAAGCGCGTAGCGTAGAGCATGGCCGGACGCCAAGGCGAGAAATCTGCGCCTACCTCAGCCATTTCGTGGCCATCGGAAATGCCGGTTTCGCTCATCTGGTCCACTCAACCTTCAGTTCACAATTGATCCGATGTCTCATATGCGAACTATCCACATTCCGTTGTCAAGCTGCATATGGCTGCGTTCGAATGATATGGCCAAAAAAAATCGATGTTGACCCGGTTTGCCAAAAAGGCATAGGATCATTTTTGGCACATCGTTTCATATATAAAGCGAGGGTAGAGTGTCGGAGTTTAATTCTTTCCTGATCTTGCCAAGCTGCGAAGCGGCCAAGGGCGGCGGCCGCTACATCGAGGAGCCTACGAGGGTTGAGAATATCGTGTTCCAGACCCGCCCCGGAGCGCTGACCGCGTTCGAGGATCGGTTCGCGGATGCGTTAATGTCGGTTTTTGCCGAAGGACATGACGAGCTGGAAAGCGTGGCGGCTGGGCTCAACAGTAAGGGCAGTACCGACCCGCAGGGGGCGTCCTGGTCTGCCGATAGTCTCGCACGAATATTGTCGGTGCTGGGTAAGGCTGTGTTTGCAACCGTCGAAGAGGAACGGGTCCGTGGCTAAGGAAAAGATCGTTCCTACCGCTGAGCAGCGGCTCAATGCCGGGCTTCGTAACCTCTGGTATCCCGTGGCGGCTAGCTGGATGGTAGCCAAGGCGCCGGTCGGTTTGATCCGATTGGGCGAGAGGATCGTGCTCTGGCGCGACGAGGGTGGGCAGGTTCATGCGGTTGAGGATCGCTGCCCGCATCGCGGCGCTCGCCTGTCCATGGGGTGGAATCTGGGCGAGCGGGTGGCTTGCTGGTATCATGGCGTAGAAGTCGATGGCGAAGGGCGGATGGCGCGCGTTCCCGCGCTCGCCAAATGCGGCATTGAGGGCCGCAAGTTCAATATCGCCTATCCGGTCATCGAAAAGGCCGGCGCGATCTTCCTCTGGTTTGGTGACGAGGGGGTCGAGCCGAGGCCGCTGACGCTTCCCGAAGAGATTGACAGCGAAGAATGGGGCCAGATCCTGTGCACTGCGCACTGGAACTGCAATTATCGCTACGCCGCTGAAAATGTGATGGACCCGATGCACGGCGCCTATCTTCATGCTGTGTCGCACTCCATGGCCGAAGGGGACAAGACCGCGACCATGCAGGCTCGCGCGACAGACCATGGATTCATCTTCGAGAAGACCAACCAGTCCGGAGTGAATTTCGACTGGACCGAATTCGGCGACACCGGTGCCCACTGGCAGCGCCTGTCCATCCCCTACCGCAAGTCAGCGGGGCCGGGCGGTTCCTTCAGCATCGTGGGCATGGTCGTACCGGTCGATGAGACCAGCTGCCGCGTTTTCTTTTGGCGCTGCCGCAAAGTACAGGGTTGGCAGCGCGACGCGTGGCGCTTTCTCTATCGTGCCCGGCTGGAGGGGCTTCACTGGGACGTGCTGGAACAGGACCGACTGATCCTCGAGGGCATGAAGGACGATGCGCGCGATCATGAGGCGCTCTACGCCCATGATGCGGGCTTGGTCCGCCTGCGTCGTTTGATGCAAGCGGAAGCGAAGAAGCAGGTTGAGGCCTTGGCGTTCAAGGCGGAAACGGTCGTCTGATGTCGGTGCCGGGCCTTGCGCGGGGGATCGCGGTGTTGCGCCTGTTCAGGCGCGATCGCGCCATGCTGTCACCAGCCGAGATCTGCTCGGAACTCGACCTGCCTCGTTCGACGGTTCATCGCCTGCTGACGGAGCTGATCGATCTCGGTCTCATCCGTCGCGAATGTGACGGCCGCTACGCTTTGGACAGCGGCGTCCTGACGTTGGGATTCGAGTATCTGGCGTCCAACGACCTTGTCGCCCTGTCGGCGCCCATCCTCGAAGAACTCCGCGACCGCACCAACTGGTCCACCCATCTGGCGGTGCGCCAAGGGACACGGGCGCTCTATCTCAGCCGCTACCCCGCACAGGCTGCGGTAACGCGTAATGTGGTGGTGGGCAGTTCCCTGCCCGCCCATGCGACGGTGATGGGACGGGTGCTACTGTCAGACCTGGAGCCGACGGAATTGCAGACGCTCTACGCCGATGGCGCATCGCTGGGCGGGGGACAGGGGGTGCCGGCGTCGCTGAGCGAATTACAGCGGATGATCGATGTCGACAGGAACAAGGGCTACGCGGCGGCGGACGGCTTTTTCGAAAGTGGCGTGATCGCGATCGCCGCGCCGGTCCGGGATATGTCCCTGAAGGTCGTGGCGGCCATCAACGCCATTCATGCGGGTGTTGCAGGTGAGAACATGACGGCGATGGCGTCTGCAGTTGTCGCCGCGGCGAATGCCATTTCCAGATTATTGGGCGCGCCGGCGCAGATGCCGGTGGTCCCCCATGCTTTCGAAGGAGAAGAAGCGTGACGATTACGGGCGTCGATGCCGTCCTGTTCGGTGTCGAGGAGTTTGAAGAAGCCCAGCGCTTTCTGCTGGATTGGGGCCTGTCGGCTACCGATGAAACCGATGGGATGGCCCATTTCCGGACCCGCGATGGCACGCAGGTTGTGGTCGCGCGGGCGGATGACCCTTCGCTGCCCCCGGCGATGCAGGACGGGCCGACGCTCCGCCAAGTGATTTGGGGCGTGGAGAAGGCCGCCGACATCGATGAACTGGCCGCGCGACTAGGTGGCGACGGCGTGCGCGAGGGCGATGCGCTATCCGTCATCGATCCCAACGGACTGTCCCATGCCTTCCGCGTGACTCGCCGCGCGGCGGTGATGGCCGACCCGCAGGATGTGAATGGTCCCGGCCTTGCCCGTCGGGTGGACGCGCGCTCGACCATCTACGAGCAGGCGCTGCCGATCTCGGTGGGGCATGTCGTGTTGTTTGTCGATGATCTCGACAAGACGCTGTCCTTCTTCCTCGACCGGCTGGGCTTCACCGTCAGCGACAGCTATCCGGGCCACGCCGCGTTTCTGCGCGCCCGCACGCCGGGCAGCCATCACGACGCCTTCGTTCTGCGCCGTCCCGGTAAGCCTGGACTGAACCATGTCGCCTTCACCGTCAGCAATATCCATGAAGTATTCGGGGGGGGGCTGGCGATGAGCCGCAAGGGATGGACGACCGACATTGGACCCGGCCGCCACCCGATTTCATCCGCCTATTTCTGGTATTTCAAAAGCCCGTTCGGCGGCTCGCTCGAATATTATGCCGACGATGACTATTGCACCGAGGCATGGGAACCGCGCGAATATGAGCGTTTGCCCGAACTGTTCGCCGAATGGGCGATCGCAGGCGGCATAGACGGCAATACCCGCCGCCAGGCGCGCGCCGCCTGACCCGAATTTCCGATAACAGGAGCGATCAATGACCGACGCCGTGGTCTCCGACCAGTCCAACAGCATAATCCCAGAAGGCAAGACGCTGCAGCAATGGATCGACAGCCGCCTTGCCCGCTATGAAACGCGCAAGCTGGACTGGGACGCCCTCAAGTTCCAGGCCGATTTCGATCCTAAGTACAAGCGCGCGCAGATGCGTTATGTTGGTACCGGCGCCACCGGCGTGGCTTCCGACACCAATACCGTCGCCGCCGAACATTTCACCTTCTCCACCATGGTGCTTCCGGCCGGGTGCGAAGGGCCGCTCCATCTGCATGACGATGTCGAAGAAGTCTTCTTCATCCTCAAGGGCAACAAGGTGAAGCTGATGTTCGAAAGCGAGGGCGAATATTATGAAACCTATGTGCGCGAACGCGATCTGGTTTCGGTCCCCGCCGGCGTCTATCGCGGGCTGGTGAACGAAGGCATTGAGGAAGCGCTGATGATCGTGTGCCTTGGTACGAACGTCCCCGAAACGCCGACCTATCCGCCCGATCATCCGCTGTCCAAGATCAAGCGTCCCAAGCCTGCCGTCGTCGAAGGCTGATGTCCCTTTATCTGGAGCCGTCGCTGCGCAGCGCCCGCATTTCCGGGCGGGTTCAGGCGTGGCGCGAGGCGGGTGAGGGGCCTGCGCTCCCGCTCGTCCTGCTGCACGGCATCGGTTCCAACGCCCGCGCCTGGGCCGGTCAGTTTGCCGGTTTCTCGCAAGAGCGGCGCGTGGTGGCCTGGAATGCGCCGGGCTATGCGGGCAGCGATCCGCTGTCGAACTTCTGGCCGCTGTCCAGCGATTATGCTGACGCGCTGGGCGCGTTGCTCGATCATCTTGCAATCAAGCGGTGTGTGCTGGTGGGACAGTCGCTGGGCGCGGTCATGGCGACCGCCTTCGCGCTGGCCGCGCCGGAACGCGTGGCCGCAATGACGCTGACCAGCCCTGCGAGCGGTTATGCCGTGCCGGTGGGCGGGGTCTTGCCCGAAGGCGTGGCGAAACGCATTGCCGACATCGAAGCGCTAGGCCCGGAAGGATTGGCGGTGGCCCGCTACTCGCGGTTGCTGGCCCCAGGCGCGAGCGCGCAGGCACACGCCATCGTCCGGTCCGCCATGGCAGAGGTCGTGCCCCAGGGCTATGCTCAGGCCGTGCGCCTGCTGGCGTCGGCCGATCTTCCCTCTGCCGTGACCGCACTGCGGGTGCCGACCATGACGCTGTGGGGTAGCGAAGATGTGGTGACGCCGCCCGCCGGTTGTGCGCGGGTCGCTGCCGCTACTCCTGGCGGCCGGTTCGAGAGTATCGAAGGCGGCGGCCATGCGGTCGCGACCGAGCGGCCGGAAGCATTCAATCAGACACTGCGCCGCGTCCTTGATGAGGCTGACGCGGCCGAGGGGGTAGCATGGAACTGAAGCTGGAAGACCGCGTCGCGATCGTGACTGGGGGATCATCGGGGATCGGACTGGAAACAGTTCGGCTGTTGCTGGCCGATGGTGCGTATGTCGTAAGCTGCGCCCGCCGCGCAGAGGGGCTGGAGCAGGCCCGTGCGATTCTGGCGGCGCAGGGCGCGCCGGTCGATCGACTCGTGTCGCAACCCTGCGACGTACTGGATGAGGCCTCCGTCGAGCGCCTCACTGAAACCGTGCGGACGCGGTTCGGTCGAGCCGACATCCTCGTCAACAATGCGGGACAGGCGCGGCTCAGCACCTTCGCCTCGACGTTGGACGCTGATTGGGAAGCGGAACTCAACCTCAAATTCTTCAGCGTGATCCGGCCGACCCGGGCTTTCCTGCCGCTTCTGCGCGAAAGCGATGCCGCGGCGATCGTGGTTGTGAACTCGCTGCTGGCGCGCCAGCCCGAGCCCCATATGGTCTGCACCTCTGCCGCGCGGGCGGGTGTCCAGAATTTGGTAAAGTCGCTGAGCGTCGAACTGGCGCCTGCGATCCGCGTTAACGCGATCCTGCTGGGCACGGTCAACAGCGGGCAATGGGAACGGCGTTTCAAGGAGCGGGCCAAGCCCGGCCAGTCGATGGAAGATTGGCTGGTCGAATTGGCACGTGAAAAGCACATACCGCTGGGTCGCTTCGGAAAGCCGGAAGAGGCGGCGGCGGCGATCCTGTTCCTGGCGTCACCGGTGGCGGGCTTCATCACTGGCGCCGCGCTGGAGGTAGCCGGGGGGGTGTCGCGCTTCGCATGATCTTGCCCCTGTTCTCCCGCTGCGCCTTTGCTGCCTGCGCCACGCTGTTTCTGATGGGGGCGAGTCCGCCCCCGCCTGAGCCGTTCGTTTATCTGCTGCCCGCGCCCAAGGAAGCAATCGTTTTTGCACCGCTACTGCTGGCCGACGCGAATGGCGCCTATGCTCGCGAGGGGCTGGCCGTCCGGTTCGAACGGGTTGCAGGCGGCGGCATGAAGGTCGGTGAGGCGCTCGGCGGCGGCAAGGGCGACGCCGGGGGCGCCCTGGGCGATACCGCGATGATCCTGCGTGCCAGAGGCATACCGGTCCGGGGCGTCGCGCTGCTCGGCCGTCATTCGTTTCTGACTTGGATGAGCGTGCAGGGCTTGGCTATCAATGCGGCTTCGCTTCGCGGCCAGGCGATCGGCGTCCCTTCGCAGCAGGATGTGTCCTATTATGCGTTGGAAGCGCTACTGCGCCAGGTCGGTCTGACCCCCGACGATGTGGAGGTGCGCGTCGCTGTGCCAGATGATCTGATCGCCGCAATGGGGCGTGGCGAACTGAAGGCCATGATCGGGACGGTCGATTGGGGCGTGAAAGCCGAACGAGCTGGCGTTGTCCTCGATTACCAGTCACTCGATGCCTATTATCCCGCGTTGGCCCAGGCGGTCATGGCGGCCGATGGGCAAATCGCTAATCGGCCCAAGGCGCTTCAGGCTTTCACCCATGCAACGTTGCAGTCGCTGCACGCGATTGCGCGCGATCCTGCGGGAGCAGCGCGGCGTTATGTCGATCTGGTGCCCGGTTCAGGTTATGATAAAGTCGAGGTCGAACGGATATTCTGGCTACTATCGCGCTTCGTTTACGGCGTAGATGCTGGAAAGTTCGATCCGCGCACAATGGAGCGGGCCGCAAAGGCTGCGTCTGCCGAAGGACTGATCCCGCCACGGGGCAAGGCAACCGACAGCTTCACCAACAGATTCTCCCGCATCTCACACGCTACACGTTAATTGTGGTGCGACAATTTGACCTGCTTACCGAAATTTCCTCATTTTTGATTTAGAGCGGTTTCGAAATTCACGCTGATAGCGCCAATCTGCGGATCATGAGCATGGCAGCGGCGGCGTGGAGGAATGCAGCGGCGGACTTGAGGGTTGCCTCGACGTCCTTGGCGAGCCGGAGATTTCGGTTGATCCATGCTAAGAAGCGTTCAACGAGCCAGCGCCTTGGCAGGACGACGAAGCCGGTCTGCCCGGTGATTTTGCTGACGATTTCAACGGTGATGCTGGTAGCTTGCGTGGCGCGCTCACGACGCCGGTGGAAAGCACGGCGGCAGCATCCGCCAGGGCAAGCTACCATACAAAAGATAAAAGATGGCTTCGACGATCCGGCGCATCTTCCATTTGCGTGACCGGCCGGCCGGTCGGTGCAGGTGGAGGCAAAAGAGGCTCGAACAGCGCCCACTTGGCGTCGGCTGAATATGTTGGCAATGACAGCCCGCTTAGCGGATGCAGCGTGCGATTGGTATCGGTCCACATCGTTGATCCTTGGTGGTTTAGCAAAAAAAACCTGAATCAACTATCGGCCAAGCCATCAAGCTAACCTGCTGATACCACTAACCTTAGTTTCGGATCGGGCACTCAGGATCCCGCAAACGCCCAGACTGCCGACAGCAGGCGGGGGAGACATTGTGCTCAGTCTGGTGTTGCGCGACAAGGCCGGCAAGACTGGCATTCCCGCAATTTCACGACCACCAGCCCCCGGGCAGCGCAAGTCGTCGTTAACGTTTTGTTAGAGGTTTTGCAGGGACTGTATCCGGGCGCGTATCGAGTTGATCGTACCAAGATTTGATCTTCCGCTCATGGAGGAAAGGTGATGGCAGTCGATAAATTGGCAGTCAAGTTGGACCGGGGGCGGCAGTCACGCTATGTTCCGGCTTTAGGGCTTATTTGCCTCAAAACGATGAACGCCGAGCGGTAATCGTCGGCGATATTCTGCAGGTGGCTAATTGCTGGAGGATAGCCGACGCTGCCCCTTCGGTCGTCCAGTGCATCTGAGTGCGATAGGATTGGAATCCCGGATTATGGCGGTCTGGGGCAACGTTCGCAGGGTTCGCTTCACTCGCATTGTTCATCCGTTTTAGATTATTCAGGATAATATGACGGCGTTTACACCATTGGCAGGCCTCATCGGAACGCTGTGCTTCGAGCACGATGCTGCCGTATTGCAACATTGAGAGCGATGGCCCTCTAGCCGTTCATGCGCCTGTCGCTCCGGCTTAGCGCTCGTCAATCAGGCTTCTGCGACCGCGAACCTTTGAACTTTTCACTTTTAAGGCGTAGTCTTTTCTCATGCGGAACCGAGCATCCCAACCTGGCCGCCCCCCTTTGACGGTGGAAGGCGGACTTACAAGCGGGGGATGGGGGCGTTGAACTTTTACTTTACACGCTTCGAGCATCGGCGCCCACCTGATCCGCTTCCCCGCTCGGCTGTCGTGGAAAAAATATGGCAGGGGCTGGCAATCGTAAGCCTTCTGCTTGGCGCGCGCTACATGGTCTGGCGCTGGACGGAGTCGCTCAACTGGGATGCGTTGTGGTTCGCCATTCCGCTGGTGGTAGCCGAGAGCTGTGCCTATTTTGGTTTGGCGCTGTTTACACTGAACCTCTGGAAAACCCGTGATTATCCGATGCGAGAGCCGCCTGATCGGATTGGCCAGTGCATCGTCGGAGATGCAGCGGATGATCGTCCTGTCACAGTCGATGTGTTCATAGCGACCTATAATGAAGAAGAAGAATTGGTTCGCCTGAGCATCCGCGATGCCAAGGCGA
Organism: Sphingobium sp. TCM1; assembly: GCF_001650725.1. Classification (GTDB taxonomy): domain Bacteria; phylum Pseudomonadota; class Alphaproteobacteria; order Sphingomonadales; family Sphingomonadaceae; genus Sphingobium. The sequence goes on from NZ_LXVX01000011.1 coordinate 50,845, forward strand.
TGCGCTATCCGCATCCGATCGTTTTGCATATCCACGTGCTGGACGATGGCCGTCGTGCAACCATGCGCTCGGTCGCGAAAGAAGAGGGCGTGGGATATATCAGCCGCGACAATAATATGGGTTTTAAGGCGGGCAATCTGCGAAATGCCATGGAGCAGACCAGCGGCGATTTCATTTTGATCTGCGATGCCGACACTCGGCCGTTCCCCACGCTGCTGGAGCGCACGCTCGGCTATTTTCGTGATCCCGATGTTGCATTCGTCCAGACACCGCAATGGTTCTACGACTTGCCCGAAGGCGAAACGCTGCGCCAATGGCTGGGGCATCGGATCGGGGCGGCTGGCCGCTGGGTGGGCGGCACGATCGAATGGCTGTTTGGCGAAATCCGCATCGGCGAAGACCCGTTCGCCAATGATCCAGGCATGTTCTACGATATCATCCAGCGCCGGCGGAATCCCTATAATGCTGCCTTCTGCTGTGGCGCTGCGTCTCTTCACCGGCGCGAAGCGGTGATGTTCGTCGCGCTGCGCGCCTATGGCGACGCCATCGCCAGGGCCAGCGGCGAAACTCGATCCCGACTGGCACGCCTCACCCGGCGAAAGGCCAGTTCAGAAGGGCAGGCGCTTGCGCGTTGGCAGGCGGCGCAGGCTGAGGAACTGACACCCTACAAATTCCATGTGTCCGAAGATATTTATACGTCGATCGTTCTGCATCAGGACCGTCATCGTCGCTGGAAATCGGTGTTGCACCCGCACATCGAATCCAAGATGCTTTCGCCCCAAGATTTGCTGACCTGGACGATCCAGCGCTTCAAATATGCAGGCGGCAGCCTGGACATTTTCTTCCACGACAATCCGGTGACAGCACCTGGCATGTCGCTCGGTCAACGGCTGATGTATTTGACCACCTTCTGGTCTTATCTGGGCGCTGTCTGGAACCTGGCCTTCCTGGTTGCACCGTTGATCTACATGTTTTTCGGCATTGCGCCCGTCAGCGCCTACACCGGCGATTTCTTCGGCCATGCCCTGCCCTTTCTGATCGCAAATGAATTGGCGTTTATGGCCGGCACTTGGGGCATGTCAGGCTATAAAGGCAAGGTCAGCTATCTAGCATCCTTCCCCATCTCCCTGCGGGCGCTCTGGGCGGTGCTGCGCAAGCAGAAGATCAAGTTCCCGGTGACCCCAAAGGAAAGGCAGGATGGCAATTTCCTGCATCTTGTCTGGCCCCAAGCAGCCATAATCGTCGCAACCCTGGTGGGCTTTTGCTGGTCGGGCATCGCGTTTTGGTTGGGTTTGGGTAACTATAGCCTTGGCGGCCTGATCGCCAACGGGCTGTGGGGCCTCAATAATATCCTGGCAATGTGGGTCATGGTGCGTGCCGCCTTCTGGAAGCCGGAGCAGGGTGCATGAGTTGGCGCGAAGGTCTACGCAAGGGGCGCAGCCATTTGTTGTTCGCCCTCATATTGGCGGTGGCGGGGACGCTTATCGTCCATATCGAAGACAATAATCTGGAGCGGGAGACGGGCCATCGTCCAGTCGCGCGGGCAGGCGTGCCGACGGTGAAGGGTAGGATTACGCCACCTGTTACTGCACTTTCTGCCAAACAAACCCCAGCGCCCGACACGGCGCGTCCGACAATCGATGATGCGGCGCAGTTCAAGGCCTATGTGCAAGTCGGCGCATTTCGGGATCGCCACCGTGCTGAACAAGCCGGCGCCAGCGCCTTGCGTAGCTTAAACGGCCAGCCTGCGCTGGCGGTGCGCGTCAAACCGTTCGCCAAGATTTTCCGGGCGGAACTGGGACCGATAGATCCATCCGCCGCAAAACGCCTTTGCGCGCGCTTGCTCGCGCTTGGTCATGAATGCCGACCGATCATGCCGCGCTCGGCTAAGGACTAAAGAATTTTACCAAAGTAAGATGGTTGACCCCATTTTGGCTATGATAGTCGATGCAGTCGATACAGGATTGAATGATACCGATACCGCGTCCGCTCTCTCCCTCCAGCGAAAAAGGGCGACAGGCCGACAGCAGGCCTTTCTGCATGGGCGCTCCGTCATCGCTAAGCTTCAGAGTCACCGCGCCATCCTCTAGTCGCACTTGGAGATGGATCACGCCGTCGCTCCGTCCGGCATAGCCGTGGAGAACGATATTGTTTGCGGCCTCCACCAAGGCGAGTTCCAGGTCGATCAAAGCAGCATCGGGAATATGTCCATCTCCGCAGCGATGCTTGAGGTGGGTCGTGAGATTATGCACCTTCTCCAGCCGACCGGGACAACTGAAACCCGGAGGGTCAAGCACGGAGAGCCGCCTTGCCCTCTTCCACTCCGTCGGTCAGCCGAAACACGGTGTCGAGGCGGGTCAGTTCGAACAGGCGCCGCACCGATGGCTGCGCGCCCGCGACGGCCAGGGCGCCATCTTTTCCGAGCATTTTGAGTAGCGAGACCAACACGCCCAGGCCGGTGCTATCCATGAAACTGACACGGCGCAGGTCCAACAACACCTTGCGCGCTGCGCCGTCGATATGTGCTTGCAGATCGGCCTTGAAGGCAGGCGCCGCAGCAGCGTCCAGCCGTTCGGCTCCAACCTCGATGATCGCCAGGTCACCGTCCATGCTAATCGCCGTCACCCGTCTCCACTCCTTCTATTATTTCCAACGCGAGCAAGGAAATATCGTCCTCAAAACCTGCGCGGCCCCGACGTGCGCTCAATTTCGCTTCCACACTGCGCACTATCGTAGCGATCGGTTCGTCCGCGGCCATCGCCAACAGGTCGCATAATCCTTCCAATTCCAGCGCACTGCCGTCCCGGTCGCAACATTCGGTTACACCGTCAGAATATAGAACCAGTCGCGCTTGGGGGGGAAGCACGAAGTGGGACGGTTCGAATTCGGCATCGTCGAACCAACCTAGCGGAAATGCTCCCGGCACGGCCATTGCCTTGATCCTGCCAGGCTGCAGCAGCAATGGGGGTGGGTGTCCGGCGCGAATGATCCAGCCTTCCCGTGAATGGGGGAAGAGCAGTCCGCAAATCAGCGTTGCATAGCTTTCCGAGTTCTGGCTCGCGATTTCGCGATTGAGATCGACTATCGCGCGGGCCATCGCGGCGGGTGAGTCGGGGGCAAGTTGCGCCAGTCGATGGTGGATGTGAAAGGAGGCCAGGGCAGCTGGAACGCCATGGCCCTGCACGTCGGCCAGGAAGAACAGGCGTCCGCAGTTGCGTAGCGGAAGAACGCCGATCGTGTCGCCACTGATATGTTGAGCCGGGCGATAGGCCCAGGCCACTCGCAGGCCGTCCGCCATCTCCCATTCGGGCAGCAGCCGGCGATGCAGAGCCGCTGCGGCATCAAGATCGCCCTGCACGCGCCGATACGCATTGCGCGTGCGCGTGTGCGCGGCCGCCAGATGGTGATTGCGGCGCTGGAGCCGGTGATGCAGCATGACGTTGCGCCGCGCCGATGCCATCGCAAGTTCGAGTTGAAGTCGGTCGAGAGGCTTGAAAAGGAAGTCATCGACGCCAGCCTCCAACGCCGCGCGCACCGTTTCGGAATCCCCTCGCGCGGTTGTCATGACGACATGGAGGAAACGATCCTGACTGTGCAACGATCGGACGCGCTGCACCAGAGCAATGCCATCCATCCCCGGCATCTGCCAGTCGGTGATGAACATGTCGAACAATTGTATGTCCAGTAAGGCCAGGGCCTGCGCCGCGTCAGGGACGCCTGTTACCGAACAGTTCAGCGTTTCCAATTCCCAAGTGATATAGTCGAGAAACAGATCATCATCATCGACCACTAATATGTTAAGCGGACGGTCAATCCCTCGCGGGCTGGATATGTTCGCCAATGGGGCTGTCTCCTTGCTCGAAAATTCGGTTCGGTCCCAGCCATTGGCACGACGTTGCGAACAGGCGTAGCCGCTTGACCTTGCTCAAGAAACGGTTAATCGAACTTAGCGGAAAATTAATCTGTCGCATCGCAACATGACCACGTTATGCTTTTTTGCGAAGCGGGCGGATTGCTCGCTCGAACGCGGAGCCAAGATGTGACGATACGGCCCATTTTATGCGGAATGACGCTGTTGTTTTCGAGCGGCGTCGCGGAAGCTCAGGACCGCGGGGTGATTTACGCTGGCGGCAGTGCAGGGGATGGCGCTGGCGGCTATGCTGGCGGCCTCGTAGCCTTGCCCGGCGACTCGTTGGGTCATGGGCTTGCGGTTCGTGCCGGCGTCAACGGCGGCACCTATAGGTATAGAGCCAGCGAACGCATCGAAGCGACTTACCTGGGTGCCGAGATTGCGCTGGTATACCAGTTTTCGGGCGATTGGGGCTGGGCTAACCTCTCGGCCGGTCCGCGCATCACCGATACCGATCTAGACCCGGATGATCCGGGCAACAAGTTGCGGGGCACCCGCTTCGATGCCGGGCTCCAGTCCGATGGCGCGCTGGGTAATGACTGGCGGCTCGGCTGGTTCGGATCCTGGGGCGTACGCAACGAATCCTATATCGCGCAGCTTCGGCTGACACGACTGCTGGATGAAGGAAGCCAGACCCGGGTGGGTCTTGAGGGCATTTTACAGGGCGATCCCACCTACAAGCGCGGCAGCCTGGGTGGACATGTTTCCACCGCTCTCGGTAGCAACTGGCAGGGACAGGTTTCGATTGGCGCCAGCGAGCAGGCTGGGCGAAAGGCCAAGCCCTATGCGTCGTTGGGCGTCAGCCGGGTCTTCTAGGGCCGTTCTGCGATGGCCAAAGGTCGCATCGTCCCGATCGGCCTTTTGTCGGGAATCCTGGCATTGATCGGGTGTATGCCGGCGGGTCAGCCCGCGGTGTCTGGGCCGCCGCCATCATTGCTGGAACTGTCCGCAGGTTATCGTCTCGCCTGGTCGGATGAATTCGATCAGGGCGCGGCGTCTGATTTCCTCAACTGGAGCTATGATGCCCATCGCAACCGCAAGAGCTGGTATAATGGCGAGGCACAAACTTATACTCGCCACCGCGTGCGGAACCTTCGCATTGAGGACGGCCGCTCGTTGATCGACGCTCATGCGCTACCGCTCAACCGCACCAACTATCATTATTGGGGCGGAGTGGCCTATAGTCCCGGCCGACTGATGCTCTGCGGTCATCGGAGTTGGATGCGCGGCCATCAGCACGCGCCGGCGCATGTCCTGCGTTCGGGCGGTCGATCTGCGTTTGATCCGATACATCCATGTGTCTCATCCTCAATCGGGCGATCCAGCGACTGGGGGGTGGGATCAAGGGCATCGACGCCGCCGCCCGCCAACGCTGCTGGCTCGGCCGTGTTCGCGTCTGCGAGGAGGAGAGACCATGATCGCGCGCGCTGATTGGCGACGATGGGCCGTAATCGCGGCCGTCTTTGGCGTTGCGCTGCTGATCGTCGGCGTTGCGGTCATGCTGGTTGCCCAATCCAACGAGAGCAGGAATATGCAGCAGGAGGTCGAACTGTCGCACCGTCGGCGCGCACTTCTCCAGACCGTGCTCTCGGAACATCAAGACATGGAAACCGGCCAGAGAGGCTACATTCTTTCCGGCCAGCGCAGCTTCCTCGAGCCTTATGACGACGCGCGACGTCATATCGGCATCAGCCTTAACGAACTCGAGCGATTGCCTGCCGCGCCGGGTGCTCGGGCGGATATGGCGCTGCTCCGTCGACTCTCCAAGCAGAAGCTGGCGTTCGCGACGCGCACCATAGCCCTTCGCCGCAAGGGCAATGTGACGGAGGCTCAGTCCGCTGTGAGTGCTGGCGAAGGTAAGATTGTCATGGACCAAATCCGCGCCGAGATAGGCCGACAGCGCACCGCGGAGGAACAACGATTGACGCGCGTCACGGCACAATCGCGACTGGCGCAGGACAGGCTCCGGCTTAACAGCCTCTTGCTGCTTGGTATCCTGACCCTGTTGTTGATCATCGCTGGGTTGATCATTCTGCATACGCTGCGTGCAAGAAAGCAGGCGTTTGAGAGACTGGACGACATCTCCCGCCGACGGCAGGCGATACTCGACGGCGCCATGGACGCTATTTTCATCCTCAATCCGAGTGGTAGCATCGAGGCCACCAACCGCGCCGCTACGCGCATCTACGGTTACACCTTCCAGGACATGCTTCGACGCGATATCGGCATGCTCTTCGCCGACCCACCCCCGAACGGTCAGGTTGCGGCCTATCTACGGAGCATGCGTCTGGTAGAGGGTGAGCCGGGCCATATGCAGGAAATTATCGGCAGACGCAGCGACGGCACGGTGTTTCCCACTGACGTGGCGGTAACGGCCATATCACTGCGGGACGGAACACATTATGTCGCGGTGGCGCGGGATATATCCGAACACAAGCGTGCCGAGCGAATGAAAGCAGAGTTCGTCGCCAGCGTCAGCCATGAACTGCGCACTCCCCTCACCTCGATCGCGGGATCATTGGGTCTGCTGATTGGCGGGGCGGGCGGGATGCTGCCCGACAAGGCGCAGCGGCTGATCGTGATCGCTCGGGACAATGCGGAACGTCTGGTGCGCCTGATCAACGATATATTGGACATCGAAAAAATAGATTCTGGCCGCATGACCTTCGCAAATCGCTATGTCGATCTGGCCGTCATCCTGCGCGAGGCAGTCCAGTCGAACCAGGGCTATGCCGACAAATATGGCGTTATGCTCCACATGCAGAGCTTGCCTGACGCTGCGGTCGTCTGGGCCGATCCCGACCGCCTCATGCAGGTGTTCGCCAATCTCATCTCCAATGCTGTAAAATTCTCGCCGGCCGGTGAAGCGGTGGACATCGTCGTCCGGACGGAACATAGCCGTCACCGGATCAGCGTCTGCGACAAGGGGCGCGGAATCGACGCCGCATTTCGGTCACGCATCTTCAATCGTTTTGCACAGGCTGACGCCTCCGATTCGCGCGAAAAGAGCGGCACCGGGTTAGGGTTGAGCATCGTCAAGGAAATCGTCACTCGGCTTGGAGGCGCGGTGAGTTTCGAGTCCGAGCCGGGTGAAGGCACGCAATTTCACGTCGATCTGCCTGCAGCACAGCCCGACGAAACCAACGGGGCGGTGGACCGGCTCCTAATCTGCGAACGCAATGTGCACGTGGCTGGGCAGATGGCTGAAGCGCTTGCAGATACCGGCTTGGCGTGTGACGTCGTCAACAGCACTGCGCAGGCGATGAAGGCGGCGCAGGAACGACGATATCGGGTCATATTGGTTGACAGCAATCTGCCAAGTGGCGGCGGCATCGCTCTCGTCCGCAGTTTGCGGCAGGTTGATGGCTTGGAAGCCGTTCCTATCCTCATGATCTCGGCAGACAATCGACATGGCGGGATAGAAGCAGAAGCGTTACGTATCGTCGATTGGCTACAAAAGCCCTTGCCGCTGGACCGGCTGGTCGCGTCCGTCGGTCATTTGCTGGAGGGCGAGCGTCGGACCGAGCTTCCCCACGTGCTGCATGTCGATGACGATCCTGATGTTCTGCGTCTCGTGGCTGCAGCGCTCGAAGGGCAGGCGGATCTCATCTCGGTGGACAGCATCGGCACCGCGCGAGCAGTTCTTGCTGCTGGCAGTTTTGACTTGGCGATACTCGACTTGGGCTTGGCGGACGGCTCTGGATTAGACCTGCTGCCGGACCTGCGCCGTCCCGGGGCGTTGCCAGTCCCGGTCATCATTTTTTCGGCGCAAGACGCCGACCCGGCCGTTGCAGCAACGGTCGAGGCCTATCTCACAAAGTCGCGCACGCCTATTGAACGCCTGACTGCGACGGTGCAGCATCTTTGGCAACAGGCCGGACCAAGGATCGGCACATGATTCGCATTCTCTATGTCGACGACGAACCGGATCTTCGCGAGATAGCTGAGATTGCGCTCGGTCTTGACCCTGAACTTGACGTCAGATTGTCTTCGTCGGGCTTGGAAGCGATTGCCATCGCCCGTGATTGGCAACCGGCGCTTATCCTGCTGGACTTCATGATGCCGATAATGGACGGTCCGGCCACTCTTCATGCGTTGCGCGACCAGGCGGCGACCGCAAATATTCCGATCGTCTTCATTACCGCTCGCAGTTCGGAAAAGGATATCGAACATTTGCTGGCCCAGGGTGCTGTCGGCGTGCTGGCCAAGCCTTTTGATCCTATGGCGCTTGCGGCAGAGGCCAGGCAATTTTTATGACCGGCGTCGATGTACGGCTGGAGCAGCTTCGCCTCCGCTTTCTGGCTAGATGCCAGGCGGACTTGGTAAATATCCGAAATCCATCCCTGCCTATGGAAGACCTTCAGAAAATTGCCCATCGCATTGCAGGCATGGCCGGCACAGTAGGTTTAGGCACGCTCGGCGACGCGGCGTTCGCTCTCGACCAAGAATTCCGACATGGCAAAGAAGGTCACGCAGCGCAACGGGTACTGGCAGAGCGCTTTGCTGATGCCTTGGAAATCACCTTGGAAAGACACAGTCCGAAGGCATAATCTCGGTACGATTGTGTTGTGGATTTGTAACGGTTTTGCGCCGGTCGCTTGAGAGTTTAAGGCTCGTTCGAGGAGACCGACGATGCGATCAAACAGAGTGATATGGGGGTGCGCCTGCAAAATCCGCCGCATGGCTGCATTTTCCATTCCGATCGCGGCAGCCAATATTGCTCCTACGCCTATCAAAAGAAGCTGCAGGCCTATGGCCTGCGTCCATCACTGAGCGGAAAAGGTAATTGCTACGACAACTCTGCGGTCGAGACCTTCTTCAAATTCCTGAAGGCAGAAATGATCTGGCGGCAGCGCTCGCCAATCCGGCGGCAAGCTGAAGCTGCCATCTTCCAGTACATCAACGGCTTCTACAAGTCCCGGCGGCGCCATTTACACCTCGGTAGTATCAGCCCGCTCGCCTTTGAGGCCAAGGTGGCAAAATGAAATAGGCGACCGGCGCAAAACCGTTACAGGTCCAGTCCGGGACTTAAACTCGCTCGCGCGCAAGCGCGTATCGCGTTCGAGACGCTGCTTCCAGCCATGCGGAACATCGTCGTTGAAACCGACAGCGTCGAATGGCTCCAGAATGATTTTCTACGAGGGGCCGTGACCATTGACCTGCGGTTCAAGCCTCATGGCGACGGCGTCACTTTTCGCGGAATCGGTCGCTGCCACCGCGGATCGACGCCGGAATAATTGGAGACCGCCCAGCCACACCACGTGTCTTGAGCCACGACCTCAGAAAACAGCGCGACTTGAAATTATGCTAGGACGCGCTTTCCGAGCCGCACCACCGGTTCAAGTCGCCGTCACTCGATCGCAATGATCCAGTCATCAAACTGACCATCGGTCAAACTAGATGGCCCTGTCCATGGGCGATCATCCACTCGAACAGACGCATATGCGATCGCGGCCACTGTGGGCGGGATGGAGCAGCCTGCTCGCGCAGGTCGAGCGGCTGACCCGGCGCGCCGATAGCGAGGATTTGTTGCACGATGCCTATGTCCGCATGGCGGCCCGTGCCGACCGGCCCGACAATGAGGAAGCCTTTCTGGTTCGTGCGGCGTTCAATCGCGCGCGCGACTGCTATCGCCGGGAAAGGATACGCGGGCCAGCGACCGGGGACGACGCGATCGCGCTGCTTCGCGACGGCGCGCCGTTGCAGGACGAGGTCCTGATGGCGCAGGCGCGGCTCCAGCGCGTGTCGGAGGGGATAGACCGCCTGCCGCCCCGGACGCGCGAGATATTCCTGCTCCAGCGGATCGACAATCTCAAATATCGCGAGATTGCCGAGCGGCTGGAAATCAGCCAGAGCGCGGTCGAGAAACATATGGCCAGGGCCATGACATTCCTGGGCGAATGGACGAAGGATTGGTGAGGCCCGATATGTCCGGTGAGCGCCCCTTACCCCGGACCGCCGCCGAGTGGATTGCAAGGCTGAATGCGGACGGACGGACGGCGGAAGACGAGCAGGCCTTTCGCGCTTGGCTCGCCTCCGATGCCGTCCATGCGGCCGATTTCGAGCGGGCGACCGATATCTGGGCACTGGTGCCCGGCATCGACGCAGCATCTCGTCCGGCGGCGCCGCCGCGTTCATTGTCTCGACGGCGGATGCTGGCCGCCTGTGCCGGAACGCTGGTTGTGGGTGGGAGCGGCGTCGCCGTGATGCAGACGGCCATGGCTGGCACACGCTATCGTACCGGCATTGGCGAGCAGCGCCGGCTGACACTGGCGGAAGGGTCGGCGCTGTTCCTGGACACCGATACCGATGTGCGCGTGCTGGCCAGTGCCAGCCGGCGGCGCCTATGGCTGGAACGGGGGCGCGTTGCGTTGACCGTCAGGCCGGCGGCCGCGCCCTTTACGATCGATGCCGGCAGGAGCCGCTTCGTGGCGCGCAGCGGCCGGTTCGACGTGCGGCGTGATATGGATGACAGACTGGCTATGACGGCGCTGGCAGGACAGGCTGAGGTGGCGATCGGCGGCGGGCAACGCAGCCTGTCATCCGGGCAGCGCATCCGCGCTAATGCGGCCGATGTCGTGGAGGTCGATCGACCGGATGTCGAAGCAACTCAAGCCTGGCTGAGCGGCCGGGCCGCCTTTCATGATGATCGGCTCGATGCCGTGGCGGCGGAGGCCAATCGCTACAGCCTGATCCGGCTGGTGATCGCCGATCCGCACACCGCCACCCTGCGGGTAAGCGGCATGTACCGGATGGGCGATAATGTCGCGCTTGGCCAGGCGCTGGCGCAACTGCTGTCCGTGCCGGTTCGTCAGGTCGATGATCGAGTGCTGCTGGGCGGCTGAAAAAATCTGCCATGGCTGGGGTGGGGTAAAATCCTGCTGGCGCGTCGGGGAGGCGCGGCGCCTTCTGCCGCTGTCCACGGGGGATGATCGTGACCGTTTCTTCTTCGCGCACTTTGCGCCGTTCTCTGGTGCTGGGCGCCGCTCTTGCCGCCTTCTGCGCCGTCCCGGTCCAGGCGCAGCAGCGCCAGGCGTCCGTCCAGATCGCCGCGCAGCCGCTTGCGCCCGCGCTGGAAGCACTGGCCCGCCAGACCGGCACCGACATATTGTTCGCGCCGCAACTCGTCGCGGGCATGAGCGGTCCTTCGCTGAGCGGCCGGATGGACGCGATGGCGGCGGTCGAACGGCTGATCCAGGGCAAGCCGCTGGCGGTGCGGCGGCAGGGTAATGGCGCGCTGCTGATCGTGGCGGCGCCGGTCCAGCCGCAGGAGACGGTGGCCGCGGGCGGCGCGGAGGTCGCGCCCGACATCATCGTCACCGGCTATGCCGCCAGCCTGTCCGGCGCGCTGGCCGAAAAGCGCAAGGCCACCAATGTGGTCGATGTGGTCAAGGCCGAGGATATCGGCAAATTCCCCGCCCAGAACATCGCCGAAGCGCTGCAGCGCGTGCCGGGCGTGTCGATCGTGCGCGATCGCGGCGAGGGCGTGTTCGTCCGTATCCGCGGTTTGGGCGCCAATTTCCAGGTCGTCACCCTCAATGGTCGGTCGGCCGCGGTGAACGAGAATGTGCGCGACAGCGGCCAGAGCGGGCGCCAGTTCCGCTTCGACACGCTGCCGTCCGAACTCATGTCGGCGGTGGAAGTCATCAAGAGCCCGCGCGCGGACCTGGCCGAAGGCGGGATCGGCGGCATCGTCAACCTGCAGACCTTCCGCCCGATCGACCTCAAGAAGCCGGTGCTGGCGCTGTCCGCCACCGCCAGTTCGCCGCGCCTGGCTGACACGGTCGATCCGCGCCTGTCGGGCATGGCCAGCTGGGTCAATGGCGAGGGCACGTTCGGCGCGCTGATCGCGGCGGTCTATGACGAGCGCACCACGCGGCAGGACCGCGTCACCGGCGTCGGCTGGGCTGACGGGCGGATCGACGCCGATGGCGACGGCACGCTGGACAGCGACACCATATTGGTGCCGACCAGCACGCGCCCGACGCTGGAACGCGAAAAACGCGATCGCATCGGCCTCAACGGCGCGATCCAGTGGAAGCCCGACGACCGGTTCGAGCTGAACGTCGATGGCCTGTGGAGCCGGCTCAACATCGATTATGACGAACTGACCTATTCGACCGATTTTTCCGCGACCACGCCGGGGGCGATCGTGCCGGGCACGGCGGTGATCGAAAATGGCGTGCTGACCGCCGCGACCGTGACCACATCGACCCAGATCGGCCGCGAGACGTCGCGGCTCGAATATGAGAATTGGCTGATCGGCGCGAACGCAAAATGGTCGGCCAATGGCTGGACGCTGGCCGCCGATGCGAGCCTGGGCCGGGCCTATTCCAACACACCCACGCCCATCTATCGCACCCGCCTGCTCGGCAGCGTCGGCCAGGTCGCCTTCGACTATGGCAAGGTGGGCGAAAGGTTGCCGAACCTGGAGTTCCTGACGGCCGACCTGACGGAATCGACCACGTTGCCGGGGCGCCGGATCGAATATCGCGTCAATGACTCGCTCGATCGCCAGCGCGCGGCGACCTTCGACGTGACGCGCGAACTGAGCGGCGTGGTGCAGGCGCTGCGCTTCGGCGCCAAATATGAAAAGCGCGACCGCACCTATAACCGCCGCGACATCAATTTCACCAGCGGCATCGCCGGCCAGCGCTTCGACGACAGCTATTTCGAAGCTTTCCCGGTCGATGATTTCCTCAGTGGCGTGGGCGGCAGCCTGCCGACCATCTGGGTCATGCCCGACCCCGACCGTTTCCTGGACGCGGCAACCGGCAAGCAGGCGCTGCTCGATGCGCCGCTGACCCGTGGCGACCGGCGCAACAGCTATGCCATCGAGGAACGGATCATCGGCGGCTATGGCATGGCGGAATTCAGCTTCCCCCTGGGCGGCGTGACCATCCGGGGCGATACTGGCCTGCGTTATGCCCATACCCGCCAGACATCGTCGGGCTATGCCGATAATGGCAGCGCGGCGCTGCCGGTCAGCTATGAGCGCAATTATGGCAATCTGCTGCCCTCGCTCAACCTGGTCGCCGAATTCACGTCGGACCTGCAGATGCATCTGGCTGCGTCCAAGGTCATCACCCGGCCGTCGCTGGCCGACCTTGCGCCGCGCCTGACGATCAATTCCAACCCGACGGTGCTGACGGCGGTAGGCGGCAATCCCGAGCTGCGGCCGTTCGAGGCTTGGCAATATGACGGCACGGTCGAATGGTATTTCGCGCCGGGCAGCGCGCTGATCGGTGGCGCCTTCTACAAGGATATCACGACCTTCGTCTTCCAGCAGACCCGCAATTTCGACCTGGACGGGCAGGTCTATCGCCTGACCGCGCCGCAAAATGGCGGCAATGCCTATGTCGCGGGGATCGAGATCGCCTATCAGCAGCTGTTCAAGATGCTGCCGGCGCCGTTCGACGGCCTCGGCTTCCAGGCCAATTATACCCATACCAAGAGCAAGGGCACCTATGCCCTGTCCGACGGCACCACCTTCCGCGACGACCTGACCGATGTGGCTGGCGACAGCTTCAACCTGACCGCCTTCTACGAGAAGGGGCCCGTCGGCGCGAGGGCCAGCTATAGCTGGCGCGGCAAGGTGCTGCGCGATGTCGGCGGCGCTGGGCTGGCGGCGAATAATGACGCGGCGTTCGGCAGCCTGGACTTCGACATTTCCTACAAGGTCACGCCCAATGTCACATTGGTGGTGCAGGGCATCAACGTGGCCGGCGGCGTCCAGTGGCAATATGTCCGGGACGATCGCTTCGCGGGCTACACCGATTATGGCACCACGCTGATGGCCGGCGTGCGGGCCCGTTTCTGAACGGAAGGACGGCAATGACGATGCGATCGATCGGGATCATGCTGGCGGCGGGCACAATGCTCGCCGCCGCTCCGGCGCAGGCCCAGGACAAGGCAAAGGACGGGGTCGCGCCACAGCGGGCGCGCAACATCATCCTGTTCCTGGGCGACGCTGGCGGCGTACCGACGCTCAATGCCGCGGGAATCATGGCCCATGACCGCCCGCAATCGCTGTTCATCCACTCCATGCCCCATGTCGGCCTGTCCGACACATCGGCGCTCGACAATTGGGTGACGGATTCGGCGGCCGGAATGACGGCGATCATGACCGGTCACAAGACCAATAGCGGCATGGTGTCGGCGCTGCCGGGGGCGGATGGAGCGATCACGCCGGTCAAGAGCTTCCTCGAATATGCCGAGCAGCGCGGTCTTTCCACCGGCGTCGTCACCAATATGCCGATCTGGGACGCCACCCCTGCCGCCTGCTTTGCCCATGTCGCCAGTCGCAAGGACAAGGACCAGATCTTCCGCCAGATGTTGGCGCCCCGCTTCGGCAACGGCGTCGACATATTGATTGGCAAGGGGCACGCAGATGCGGTCGCGTCCTTCGCCAAAGATGGCACCACGCCGCAACAGGCCTTCGCCGAAGCCGGCTACCGCTTTGGCAATGATACGGTGCTGGTAAAGGAAGCCGGCCGGGCGGCGGTGCTGCGCGACGTAGAGTATGCCCCGATCCCGGCGGTCGAGGCGACAATCGGCGAGTTGGCGCGCAATCCCAAGGGCTATTTCCTGATGGTCGAATGGGACATGCACACCGACAAGCCGGAAAACGGCCTGAAGCATGTGCTCGAGATGGACGATATGATCCGCCGGGTGAGCGCGATCGCTGGCGAGGATACGCTGATCCTGTTCACCGCCGATCATAGTTTTGGCCTGCGTATGAACAGCGGCAAGCGCAACGCGCCGATGGGCCAGCAATATGCGGCCGCCGCCGCCAAGCCGGACGCAACGGTCGCAAGCAATGCGATTATCGGCGTGGAGGACAATCACACCGGTGAGGAGGTGATCGCCGCCGCCGCCGGGCCGCGCGCCGATCAGGTCCATGGCTTCTTCCCCAACACCCGCCTGTTCGACGTCATGCTGACGGCGATGGGCTGGAACAAGGAAGATTGATCCTAGACGGCATGATCATCCAATGGGGCCACGCGCTTCCCTGCACGATTTTTCAAGGGGGCTGATGTCCCAAACCAATGCCGGTGCCAAGGGCAGGTCAGTCGGTAAAACGGACGGCCTGCGCTTGACGATCGACAATAGGGGGATTCGCACCGCGAGCGAAACCGGGCGTCATATGGAGTAGATCGCGAACGTTGGCAAAGCGGCGAGGCGACCGGCGGGTTTTGATCAGGGCCGGCCATCCTTCCGCTGCCTTGGCCGCGGGCATCCTGTCACCACACCGACCGTATCCGCCACGCACGGTGTCCCGTTGGTCGAACGGCTCGCCGCCGTTGGACGTCAACCCATGACCTGCGCGGCGGCGACGCGACCGGCGATCTTGCCCAGCGTCGTCGCGGTCAGAAGCCCGTTGCCCGCGATATAGCCCGCCGCGTCCGACCCTGACACGCCCCGTGCCGCGCCGCCCCCGGCGAACAGGTTGGGGAAGGGCGTCCCGTCGGCGCGCAGGACGCGCGCGTCCCGGTCGACCTCCAGCCCGCCCTGCGTGTGGTAGAGCGCGCCCGTGACTTTGACGGCATAGAAGGGGGCGGCGAGCATAGGCCGGTCGGTCAGGAACTGGCGGCCGAAGCGGTCGGGGTGTCCTGTGGCGCGGGATGCTTCGGCTTCGCCGAAGCTGGCGGCGAGCGCGCCCACGGGCAGCCGGCATGCGGTCGCCAGTTGCGCAATGTCCTGCCCCATGAGGATGGCGCCAGCGGCGATCGCTTGCTGGAAATCCTCGAACTGGGTCATCACGTCGTAACAGCGCTGGTCGAACACGGTCCAGGCGACGTGATCGGGCTGGGCGATGATCTTGACCGCCTGTTCGGAATAGCCCTTCGATTCGTCGGAGAAGCGTTCGCCGCGCACATTGACCTGAAAGCCGCCTTCAAGGATCGCGGGCCAGTTGATCGTAACCGCATGGCCGACCGCCAGCCCGCCATGGCCCTGATAGGCGGCGACGTCGCCGATCGCGGCGCCCAGGTCCAGTCCCCAGAGGATGGCGTCGCCCTTGTTGCCCGGATGGCCGTTGAAGACCGCGCCGTCGAGTTCGGGAATGTAGCGCGCCACCATGTCGACGTTGCCGGCAAAACCGCAGCAGGCCAGAATGAGAGCGCGGCAACCGATCGCCTCCATGCTGCCATCGGGTCGTTCGATGCCGACGCCGGTCATGACCTCTCCATCGGTGTAGAGCGTCGTGACGACCGCGTCGGTCAGGATATCCGCGCCGGCCGCGACCGCGCTTTCCTCCAGCTTCGCCATCAGTTCGGCGCCCGACCGGTGCGGCATTCCATACATGCGCCGGACGCTGTGGCCCGGATAGGTGAAGCCGTCCACCAGCGTCAGGGGCAGGCCGTGACCGTCCTTCAGCCATGCCACCGTCTCCGCCGACTGCGCGGCCAGATGGTCGACGATCACCGGGTCGGCCCGTCCCCTGGCCTTGGCCTGGATGTCCGCCGCGAAGAGGGCGGGGCTGTCCTCTATGCCTTGCGCCGCCTGTTCGGGCGTGCCGGCGGCGGGGATGAGGCCCGTGGACATGGAAGTCGTGCCCCATGGCTTGGGATCGCGCTCGACCACCAGCACCTCCGCGCCGCCATCCCGCGCCGATAGCGCGGCGCTGAGGCCGCAGCCGCCACCGCCTACGATGAGGACGGGCATGATGAAATCGAAATCGTCGGCGCGACGCTGTTGGATCGGCATGTCTGTTATCCGCTGGAAAAATGGATGGCGCAGGCCTAGCCGAACGCGGAGCGGCTTGCAGGCGGGCCGGCCAGTTTGATCGCCCTGCGAATAGCGCGAAAGGGATGAAGGACCGTGGCCGGCTTTGCGATAGTAAGGAGGCAAGGCTTCGGGTCAGGACAAGGGACGAGATATGCTGCTGAACAGGGCGCGCGCGATCGAGGTGATGGAACGGCACGGGCTGGACGGCCTGGTCGCGGCCTTCCCGGAGAATATCTATTATCTGAGCGATTATTGGGGACCTATGTTCCTCATGTCGCGCAACTACACGCTCTACGCGTTCCTGCCGCGCGATCCCGAACTGCCCGCCGCGCTCATCATGCCGGGAACGGGCGTCTATCATCTGGAGCATGTGCCGACATGGATGCCCAACGTGTCGACCTACATCACCCGGATCAAGCCCGGCCAGCCCATCCCGCCGCGCGATTTCGAGTTCACCACCGAGGAAATAGACGAGGGTGACCGCGTCGTTACGCCACAGAGCGCGCAGGGTCAGCGGCTTACCCCTTATCCGATCCGCGAGGGTGTGGAGATGGCGCCGCGCGATCAGCAATTGCTTGCCCGCTATGCGATGCACAGCAGCAACCCCGAAATCACCGCCACACGCGCGCTGAAGGCCGCGATCGAGGCGGCGGGGCTGGGCAAGGGGCGCATCGGGTTCGACGATCCGCGCGTGCTGGGCTGGCTCAATGCCGTGGGCCTGCCGGATCTGGGCGGGGTGGATGCGCTCAACATCTTCAAGGAAATCCGCATGGTGAAGAGCCCTGCGGAAATCGATTTGCTGCGCACCGCAGGGCAGATGAGCGAAAATGCGATCAACGCAGTGATCGCCGCGATCGAGCCGGGGATGCCGCTGGACGATATCGGCCGCATTCACGCCCGCGCCATGATCGAGCAGGGCGGCAAGTCGGAATGGATCATCGCCAATGTGCGCGGTCTTGCCACCGGCGTGGTCGAGGCGGGCGAACTGATGAAGCTCGATTCCGTCGGCAGCTACAAGGAATATCGCGGCGATGTCGGCCGCACGGTGATCTGCGGCGAACCGACCAGGGAAATGCTGGACCGCAATGTCGCCGTGACGCGCGCGCTCCAGATCGCCTATGAGAATATCCGGCCGGGCAAGACGTTCAAGGAGATCGTCGACCTGACTCTGAAGGCGGTGCATGATGAAGGCTTCCCCGGCTTCGTGATTGCCGGGCCCCACTCGGTCGGCCTGGAGCATACCGATCATCCTGTGTCGGTGGGCGACCAGATGCCCGGCCATCATGAGTTGCGCTTCCTGGAGAATATGGTCTTCACGCTGGACATGCCGTACCATGAGTTCGGATGGGGCACGTCCCATGTCGAGGACATGATGCTGGTCACGAAGGACGGGTGCGAGGCGCTGACGTCGATGGATACATCGCTTCGGGTCAAGCCCATCCGGGCGACGGCGGCGTAAGGCGGATTGACGACCATGGCACAGCCTTGATGATAGGCGATTCGCCTGTGGGCAGGACTGCGCCTGCGATCGGACGGGGCCGTAAAGTGACAAAGACGCCGCAAAAGACCGGCTGACATGTCACCTTATGTCGCCTTTGGCTGCGGCATAAGCGTGCACGCGGGCAGCCGTCGGACGATACGCTGTCATCCGACAGTCTGGAGCAGATGAAATCCTACATTGGAAGGTTTTTTTGCGCTGCCGCGCGGCGGCCTATCAGGTCGATTGCCTCGGCCTCGCCGACGACTTCGGCAATCTTTGCTGCCATATCGAAGAGATTCTGTTCCTGGGGGCGGACGTCCCGGTCCCCGCACGCCTCGCGCACGACGAAGGGGGCAAAGCCGTGGCACAGCGCGTCGAGGGCGGTGGCGCGGACGCAGCCGGAGGTGGAAAAGCCGGTGATGAGCAGCGTGTCGAATCCGGCGGCATGAAGGGTCGAGGCCAGCGGGGTGCCGAAGAAGGCCGATGGATATTGTTTGGAGAGGACGAGGTCGCCCGGCAGTGGCTGAAGCGCGGGCGGGAAGGCGCCCGCCGGCGATCCGCGCTCGAACGCTTTGAGGGCAGGCACCTTGCGGAAGAAAAGGCCGCCGTCGATGCCGCCCGGCTGATAGACGACATTGGTGAAGATGACCGGCACGCCCGCGGCGCGGGCCGCCGCGGCCAGGCGGACGTTGGACGCCAGCGCGTCCTCCACCCCGGCATAGAGCGGCGAGGTGGGGTCGAGATAGGCCATCACCACGTCCACGATCAGCAGTGCGGGACGCTGACCGAAGGCGAGCTTGCCGCCGAAGCCGGCGGTGGTGTAATCGGCGGCGAGATCGGGCTGTTCAGGCGTCATAGCGTTTTCCAAGGTCGATGAGGTCGGATGCGCCCAGCAGGGCGTTCATGTCGGAAAGCCGGGCGATGTCGGCCGACAGACTGGCGGTGCCGCGCTCGCGCGCCAGCGTATCGAGCCAGCGCGGCCCCTGCGCGGCGAGGCCGTGCAGCAGCAGCAGGGGATGCAGCGCGATGGCGAAGCCCAGCTGTTCGAGCGCCGCGCCATTGTCCACCGGCGTCACTCCGCCTTCGACCAGATTATGGACCAGCGGCACGCGCCCGGCGAAACGGCCGGCGATCCCTGCCAGCTCTGAAAGGGTGCGGGGGCCTTCGATGAAGATGAGGTCTGCGCCCGCGTCCAGATAGGCTTCTGCGCGCTCGATTGCGGCATCATAGCCTTCGACCGCCAGCGCATCGGTGCGGGCGATGACCAGCATGTCCTGCCGCGCGTCGAGTGCCGCCCTGATCCGACCGACCGACTCGGCGAGCGGCACGACGGTCTTGCCCGCCATATGGCCGCAGCGCTTGGGGAAGCCCTGATCCTCGATCTGCACCGCGCTGGCGCCCGCGCGTTCGAAGGCGCGCAGTGACCGTTGCAGGGTCAGCGCATTGCCAAAGCCGGTGTCCGCGTCGACGATCAGCGGGATCGCGATGCGATCGCGGATGACCGCGACCGCTTGCGCCACTTCGCTCGCCGTGACCAGCCCCATGTCCGGGCTGCCGTAGCGCCCCATCGACAGCGCCCCGCCCGACAGGAAGGCGATGGGAAAGCCGGCACGCTCGACGAGCAGCGCGGTAAGGCCGTCCCAGCAGCCGGGCACGCTATGCAATCGCCGCCCGTCGGGGCCTGCGTGCAACAGGCCCTTCAGTGCGGCGACATGCTCCCTATGGTTCATCCGAGCTGGCCGGGGATGTGGCTTTCATGATTCTGAAGATACCAGTCGGCGATCTCTTCCCGCGTGGCCCACCAGACGCCGGGCAGGGACTTGGCATGTTCGATGAACTCGCGCAGCGCCCGGATGCGATGGGCGCGGCCCGACACATGGGGGTGGAGGCCAAGATTCATGATGCGGCCGGTCTTCGCGCCCTCTTCGTAAAGGACGTCCAGTTCCTCGATCAGCACGTCGCGATATTCGTCGGTCGTGTAATTCTTGCGCGTGATGAAGGTGAAATCGTTGATTTCGTTGGAATAGGGCACCGACACGATGGGCCCGTGCGGCGTGCGCAGCAGATAGGGCTGATCGTCGTTCATAATGTCGCAGTAGAAGGTGCAGCCATATTCGGCGAGAATGTCCGCCGTCTGCAGCGTGCCGCGCAGCGAGGAGGAGAGCCAGCCCTTGGACTTGCGGCCGGTGAATTTTTCGAACTGGTCGAGCGTGCGCAGCACGATCTCGCGCTCCTTGGCCGGATCGCCCGCGAAATTGGTGAGCAGTTCGCCCTGTTCCCAATTATGGGTCAGCAATTCCCAGCCGCGTTCCAGCACGGCGTCGGTCATCGCCTTGCGCCGGTCGAAGGTGACGGCGTTGGTGGTGCAACTGGCTTTGACGCCGAGTTCGTCGAACAGGTCTATGAGGCGCCACAGGCCGACGCGCTGGCCATATTCGCGCCAGGTGTAATTGGGGAAGTCGGGCGTGTTGCCCGGCAGGATGTCCGGCAGGATCGACGGGCCGCCGGCATAATAGGGCTTGTCGGTGTCCTTGGTGAGATCCCAGGTTTCAAGGTTGAAGGTCAGGATGAGGGCGACGCGGGCGCCATTGGGCCATTTGAGCGGCTGGCGCTGGGGCAGCGGGATATAATCATAGTCCATGTGAGCGACCTTTCTTTTTAGAAGCGGCTGAGCAGCGCGCCGAAACCATCCATCTGATCGTTCAGTCCCATGCTGCGCAGGGCGTGCCAATAGGTGGCGGTATTGATGGCGATGACCGGCTTTTCCAGCCAGAATTCCGCCATGGCGGCCACTTCGGCGAAGGCGAGGTTGGTGCCGGCCTGGATGATCGCGTCTACGCCCTCGCTCACGGCGATGGCGGTGCGCTTGAGTTTCTGCTTGTCCTCATGCGCGATCATCATGGGGGAAGGGGATTTAAGGCCCTCTATATGGACGACCTCATAGCCCTGGTCCTCGAAGAATTTCTTGACGTTGGCGTCGCCGACCGGGGCGTAGGGGGTGAGGATGCCGATTTTGCGGATTGGGCCGGTTTCACTTTCATAGGCCTTGATCGCGGCGTCCACGGCGGTCGATCCCATGATGACGGGGATGCCGCCGGTCCGCTCCAGCATCTTGCGGTGCAGCCGCTCGGCCCCTTCCGCGCCGTCCCAGAAGGTTTCGGCCGACATGCCCATGATGACGCAGCCCGGTTCCATCGACATGGACACGTCGACGGCATCGAAGGTGGCGGCGCGGATATTTTCCAGCATCACCATGAAGCTGTCGTCATCGCTCACCCTGGTATCGGGGATGGCGATGCGCGAGAAATGATTGGTGACGCCGCGCGGGCGCATGGCGGCATATTCCGGCTCCACGCTGGTGTTGGTCGACGGCGCGACCACCGCGAACTTCATGCGATACCCCAGGGAATCCACCACGGCCTGTCCTTTTCATGCAATGTCTGTCGAACGCCATAGTGCGGAGCCGGCAGGCGGCGGGCCATCGGCAGGGCGCGCATTTATCGACAGGCGGATAGATTGCACCGATCCCGGCGCGGCGGCGGGCGGTAGCTGGCACACAGTCGGTCATCGCAGGAAACAGGGAGCAGGTCATGGCGGCCTATATCGTTGCAACCGTTCGGGTGACCGACGCCGAAAAATTCGCGGCCTATGGCAAGGGCATCGCCGGACTGTCCGAACAATTTGGCGGAGAGTCGATCGCCAAGGGGCCGGTCGCCGAATGGCTGGAGGGCGAGGGCCCGGCGGGCGAACGGGTCGTCGTCAGCCGTTACCCCGATGCGGACGCCGCGCGCGCCTATATCGCCAGCGCCCAATATCAGGCAGCTGCCGCGCTGCGCGCCGGTGCGGGCGAGGTGGTAATGCGCCTGCTCGTCGACCCGGCCTGACCGCACCCAATCCCCTTATCGCAGGACCCAAGAACATGACGAAGAAGACGCGCGTCCTCATCGCGGGCGCCGGCCCGGTCGGCACCGTCGCGGCCTATCGCCTGGCGCAGATGGGCATCGATGTCATCCTCATCGAACCCAACAGCCATTGCCCCGAAGACATGCGGGCGTCGACGCTTCATCCGCCCAGCCTGGACATGCTGGAAGAATTGGGCGTGCTGGACGAACTGATCGCCGACGGGCTGAAGGCGCCGGTCTATCAGTATCGCAACCGGCGCAGCGGCAGCGTCATCGCCCTCGACATGACCGAGATCGGCGATGTCGTGCGCCATCCCTTCCGCCTGCAATGCGAACAGTTCAAGCTCGCCCGGCTGCTGGCCGGTCGACTGGCGACGCACGATCATGGCCAGATCCTCTTTGGCCATCGCCTGCTGTCCTTCGAGCAGGACAGCGATGGCGTCACCTGCCATGTCGAAAGCCCGATGGCGGTCGAGACGATCCGGTGCGACTATCTGATCGGCGCGGACGGCGCGAGTTCGACCGTGCGCAAATGGACCGGCATCGCCTTTGAGGGCTTTACCTACCCCGAACGCTTCCTGACGTTGTCGACCGACTATCCGGTCGAGGCCCATTATGAAGGGCTGGCCAATGTCAGCTACATGTCGGACGCGGCGGAGTGGTGCGTGCTGCTGCGCGTGCCGGGCCTGTGGCGCGTGTTGGTGCCCTCGCATGAGCAGGAAAGCGACGCCAGCCTGCTGTCCGACGCGAAGAAGACGGCCGTGTTCAACGGGCTGGTGCCCGATGGCGCGGCGGTTCAGACCCATCATCGCACGCTGTATCGCGTGCACCAACGGGTCGCCGCCAGCTTCCGCCATGGCCGGGTGCTGCTGGCGGGGGATGCCGCGCACCTCAACAACCCGCTGGGCGGCTTCGGCATGAACTCGGGCATCCATGATGCCTGGAACCTGACGGGCAAGCTGCGCGACATCCTGCTGGACGGCGGCCATGCTGACGCGCTTCTTGACCATTATGACCGGCAGCGGCGCACCGTCGCCAAGGAATTCGTGCAGGCCCAGACCATACGCAACAAGGCGGCGATGGAAGCCGATCCGGGTTCGGCCAAGAGCGCGCAGGAAATCCATATGGAAAAGCTGGCCGCCGACCCGGCGCTGCGGCACGAATATATGCTGCAGCAAGCCATGGTCCGGTCGATCGAACGGCAAGCCGAAATTCTCTGACGGTCAGCCTGCCGGCGCCGTCATTCCGATGGCGCCGGCGGATTGGTCATTTCCTCGCCGATCCGCCGGGCCGCCGCCTTGAGCGGTTCGAGGCATTGCGCCAGCGCATCCGACATTTTGAGCGCGGTCGCGAAGAAGGCCAGGGTCAGCGTTCCCGCGACATGGCCATGCGCCATGATCGGCACAGCGATCGAGGAGGTCTTTCCCGGATTGCGGGTGAAGGTGTTGTAGGCGCGGGTCGCATGGCCGTCGCGCAGGATCTGCTCGGCCAGCCCCTCCTTCTCGAACAGGTCGATCACATGGTTGGTGATCTTGTCGGGCATCAGCTTGAGCGCGTCGAGCAGGCCCTGCCGCTCGTCATCCGGCAGATAGGACAGGTAGACGAGGCCCGCGGCACATTCAAGGACCGGCAGCGCATAGCCGGGATAGTAACTGTTGAAGGTGAGCGTCGTCAGCGAATGGGTGGAATCGCGGATGATCATCGAATGGCCGACATGGCTGGCGAGCGAGATCGGCCAGCCCAGCTTGCGGGTTAATTCCACGATGTGCGGGCGCGAGAACTGGACCAGTTCGGCATGGCCCTGAAAACCATGCGCGAGCGTCTGGACGAGCGCAGTCGGCCGGTAATTTTTTCGCGATGGCTCGCGTTCCACCAGCCCTTCATGCACCAACGTCTGCACCAGTCGGCACGCGGTGGGATAAGGAACATTGGAGGTGCGCGCGATCTCCATCATCGAAATCGTGCCGCCTCGATTGATAGCCTGCAACACGGCAATGCCGCGGCTGAGGGATCGTATCGGAACGCCTTTTTCCATGACGGGATGATGACAGATATAGGGCCGTATGCAACGGCATTTTATCCGACAGGCGGTTAAATATGGGGAAGCGCGGCCTCCACCAGGGCGTCGCCGCGCGCGAACCACAGGTCGTTGCGAGATGCCATGCGGGCCAGCAGATCCTCGAACGCGCCCATGCGATAGGGCAGGCCCATGATATAGGGCGTGACATGGAGCGGCAGCATCCGACCACCGCCATGCGCCGCCGATTCCGCAGATAGCCAGTCCAGCGCGTCGACAACCTGCTGCGCATAGCTGTCGGCCGAATTCTGCTGCACGGTGATGATCTGGCGATCCGACAGTTCATGGTTGAGGGGCAGGTTGACGATGTCGCCCGCCGTCGTGGCGAAGCGATAGGGCAACTCGTCATTGGCCCAGTCGCACATGTAGGTCAGGCCCGCTTCCTTCAGCAGCCGGGGCGTGGCGAAGCTTTGCGACCGGGCGATCGACAGCCAGCCCGTGGGGCGGGTGCCTGCGACCCGTTCGATCGCGTCGAGCGAGCGGGCGATGAGGTCGCGTTCCTCGGCTTCGGGCAGGCCGGTCGCGATCGTGCCGTTCATGTCGGTCGAATGAGCGATGATCTCATGCCCGGCCGCGACGATGTCCCGGACGATCGAGGGATAGCGTTGGGCGATGGCGCCGTTGCAGGCGATCGACACCTGCGCGCCGACCTTCGCGAAGGCGTCAAGCATCCGGTAGAAGCCGACTCGTGTGCCATATTCGCGCGACGTATAGTGGCGATAGTCCGGATAGGCGGTCTGCATATGGCCGGGCGCGCGGAAGGGTTTGTCTTCGGCCAGGATCGGGAACCATTCCAGGCTGACGACGAACCAGGCGGCGACGGCCCTGCCGGTCGGCCAGGTGATCGGGGGGCGATCGAACAGGCTGGACCAGGGGTAGAGGTCATGGTCCATGCCCTTGCGGCGCATGGCATAGGACAGATAATCGGGGTCGAGCGCCATCAGCGGGCCTCCGTCGCGTAGCGTGCGGCGTCGGCCGCAGCATCGTCATAATGATGGGCGAGATAATGGTCGGCGATGTCGCCGCTGCGCGTGATCCAGGCGCGGCCGTCCGCCGCGATGTGGCGCAGCACCTCCTGAAAGGCGCCGATCCGGTGCGGCTGGCCAATCAGATAGGCGTGGAGCGGGATGCACATCACGGTGCCCGATGTCGCGCCTTCCTGCGCGAGCCGGTCGAACTGACGGATCAGCGTGTCGGCATAGTCGCGCGGCGACATGTTGTAGACGAAGAAGCCATAATGGTCGTTCACCTCCAGGCTGTAAGGCATGGAAATGAGCCTGCCGCTCTTGACATGGACCGGCCCCGGTTGGTCGTCATGATAGAGATCGCAGGTGTAGGTCAGGCCATATTCGGCGATCAGGTCCAGCGTGCGCGGCGTGTGGGTGAGGGCCGGGGCGAGCCAGCCCTTGATCGTCTGGCCGGTCGCGTCGCGGACGGTGCGGATCGCATCCTCGATCAGCGCGCGTTCCTGAGCTTCGTCCATGCCGTAGCTGTAGCGGGTGTTGTAGACGCCATGGCTGAAGAATTCCCAGCCGAGCGCGTTCACCTGGTCGATGATCTCCGGGCAATGCTGGCACATGGCGACCGAGAGGGACACCGATCCCTTGAACCCGTGGCGCTCCATCACCTCGGCCAGGCGATAATGGCCCACGCGGTTGCCATGGTCGCGATGGCTGTAGCCGACAACGTCGGGATGCGGCTTTGTCCAGCTCTTGCGGTGCGGGTTGGCGGGCGGATCAAGCTCGTAAAACTCGATATTGGGCGATACCCAGACCGCCACCGTCTTGCCGCCCGGCCATTGCACCTTGGCCCGGTCGCGATAGGGGCGGAAATCGTAGAGCCCCGGATCCATTTCCCCCTCGCGCATCAGCGGGCCTCCAGCCAGTCGATGACGGCCTGCACCGGCTCCACATCGGCATATTTGATCTGGAGGTCGGTCAGGTTGGCGAAATGATAGCTTTCATGCTTGTCCGCGCATGTCTCGATCGGCACGATCGCGCGGAAGCCGTAGGACAGCGCATCGACGGCGGTGGCGCGCACGCAGCCCGACGTGCTGCCTCCGGTCACGACGACCGTGTCGACCTTATGCCAGCGCAGATAGGAGTTGAGCGGCGTTTCGAAAAAGGCCGAGGGCATCCGCTTGGTATATTGCAGGTCGTCGGGCTCGATCTGGCATCGGGGATCGAAGGCGTGGCGCTCGCTGCCATATTTGATGTTCTGGAGCGAATCCTCCGTGTTGGTGCGGGTGCCCCAGACGCCTGCGTCGCCCGCATCGTCCTTGTAGCCGACCCGGCTCCAGATGACGGGCATTCCCTTGGCGCGGGCGAGGCGGGAGATGCTGTTGGTGTATTCGATCTGGCGCGGGTCGGTTTCATAGGCGGTCTTGAACATGTCGATCCGCGTATAGGCCTGCTGAAAATCGACGTTCACGATCGCGAGCTTTTCGCCGAAGCCGAATTTCCGGCGCGCCGGGTTGGCCATCACTTCCTCGAACAAGTCGCGCGCAGTGCGGCCATCGCTGACCATTTTCGTGCCGATGATGCTCATGCGATTGCCTCCTTCATGGTCGCGGGCTGGAAACCGAGCGGGACGCCCGCATCGGGAATGAAACCGAACATCTCCTCGTTCGGCAGGGCGTCGCGCACGATCGTGCGGACGGCGGTGAGGGCGGCGATGTCGATGCCGGTGCGCAGGCCCATGGCTTCGAGCATGAAGACCAGATCCTCCGTCACGATATTGCCCGACGCGCCGGGCGCGAACGGGCAGCCGCCAAGGCCGCCGAGCGAGGAATCGAGCGTGGTCAGCCCGCATTCGATCGCGGCGAGCGCGTTGGCGAGGCCGAGACCGCGTGTATTGTGGAGGTGGATGCCGGTCAGCGCGTCCTTGCCCACGGCGTCATGGACCAGCTTGACGAGGCGACGGACGGCGGACGGATCGGCATAGCCGGTCGTGTCGGACAGGCCGACCTCGTCGCAGCCTGCCGCCATCAGGCTTTGCGCGAGGCGCGCGATCTGCGCGTCGGGGATCGGGCCTTCGAGCGTGCAGCCGAAGGCGGTGGACAGGCTGCCTTCGAAATGCGGGCGCTGATCGGGCGCGAGCGCGGTGATCATGCGGGCGATGCTCCTTGCTTCGTCGACCACCTGCTCATGCGTGCGCCGCAGATTGGCGAGCGAATGGGTTTCGGAGACGGAGAGCGGCAGGGTGATCTTGTGCGCGCCCGCCGCGATCGCCGCCTCTGCCCCGCGTGCGTTCGGCACCAGCACCGCGACGGTCAGCCCCTCTATCGTGCGGGCATGGGCGACCAGTTCGGCCGTGTCGGCCAGCTGGGGCAGGATTTTGGCGGGGACGAAGCTGCCCACCTCTATCTCGCGCACGCCGGCTTCCGCTTCCGCGTCGATCCACGCCTTCTTGGCGGCCAGTGGCATGATGGATTGCACGCTTTGCAGGCCGTCGCGCGGCCCCACTTCGCTGACGAGAATGTCGATGGGGGAAGATATGCTCATGGCAGGACAGCACCGCAACCGCGCCCGGCCGTCCATTCGCCGGCCCGCCTTTATCCACTGTGCGGATAGTTGCCAATCGCAGCCGCCTCCAAACGGCGGAGCCACTTATTCAGGGGTCAGGAACAGCCGGGACGGACCGGACGATCGCGACAATGAGGAGTGCGCCATGGCGCCGGACGATCTGCCGCTCAGCGGCATCAAGGTTGTGGAATTCACCCATATGGTCATGGGGCCGTCGATCGGCGTGATCCTGGCCGACCTGGGGGCGGAAGTGGTGAAGATCGAGCCGATCGGCGGCGATCAGACCCGGCGGCTTCTGGGGTCGGGCGCGGGCTATTTCCCGATGTTCAACCGCAACAAGAGCAGCATTTGCCTGGATCTGAAAGCGCCCGAAGGGCTGGCGGCGGCGCGGGCGCTCGCGGTGCAGGCCGATGTCCTGATCGAAAATTTCCGTCCCGGCACGCTGGCGCGGCTGGGGTTGTCGCGCGAGGCGCTGGCTACGGAGAATCCCGGCCTCGTCTATTGTTCGGCCAAGGGGTTTCTGGGCGGTCCCTATGAGAAGCGGACCGCGCTCGACGAGGTGACGCAGATGATGGGCGGCCTTGCCTATATGACTGGCCCGCCCGGCCGGCCGCTGCGCGCCGGGTCGTCGGTGATCGACATTACCGGCGGCATGTTCGGCGTGATCGGTATCCTCGCGGCGCTGCAAAAGCGGCACCGCACGGGCGCGGGCGGGGACGTCAAATGCTCGCTTTACGAAACCACGGCTTTCCTGGTCGGCCAGCATATGGCGCAGATGGCGGTTACCGGAAAGGCGGCGCAGCCCATGCCGGTCCGGGTGTCGGCCTGGGCGATCTACGACGTGTTCGACACCAAAATGGAGGGCGAGCAACTGTTCGTCGGCGTCGTCAGCGACGGCCAGTGGGTCACATTCTGCCAGGCGTTCGGGCTGGACGCGCTGGGGGCGAATCCGGACTATGCGGTCAACAATCAGCGGGTGCTGGCGCGCGAGGTCATCCTGCCGCAGGTCCGCGCCCTGTTCGGGGCGATGGAGCGCGCCGAGTTGGTCGCGACGCTGGAGAGGATCGGACTGCCCTTCGCGCCGATCACCCGGCCGGACGAACTGTTCGACGATCCCCATCTCAACGCCGGGGGCCTTGTCGACGTGACGCTGGCGGACGGGACCGCGACGAAGCTGCCGACGCTGCCGCTGGAGCTGGACGGCGAACGGATGCAGGCCGGGCGCGACATTCCGCGCATCGGCGAGGATACCGACCGGCTGCTGGAACGGGCGGGCTATAGCGGGTCCGATATCGCGCGGCTCCGTGCCGCCGCCATCGTCGCATGAGCGGGACGGATATGGCGCGCACGCTGTTCGACAAGATATGGGACCAGCATCTGATCGCCGACCTGGGCGATGGCACGGGCCTGTTAGCGATCGACCGCATCCTGTTGCATGAACGCACGGGGGGCGTCGCCTTGCAGAGCCTGGCGGAGGCGGGGCGCAAGCCGGTGATGCCGCGCCAGACCTTCGTGACGATGGACCATGTCGTCGACACGCTGCCCGGTCGGACCGACCGCACCATCATGCCCACGGGGCGCGATTTCATCGTCGCCACGCGGACGGCGGCGCGCGACGCGGGGCTGACGCTGTTCGACCTGGGCGATCCGGGGCAGGGGATCGTCCATGTCATATCGCCCGAACAGGCGATCGTGCTGCCGGGCGTGACGCTGGTCTGTCCCGACAGCCACACCTGTTCGCAGGGCGCGCTGGGCGCGCTGGCGTGGGGCATCGGGTCGACCGAGGCGGAACATGCGCTGGCGACCGGCACGCTGCGCGCGAAGAAGCCCAGGCGGATGCGGATCACCATCGACGGTGAACTGGCGACCGGGGTGACGGCCAAGGACCTGGCGCTCCATATCCTGCAACGCATCGGGTCCGCCGGCGCCAAGGGCCATGTGGTGGAATATGCCGGGGCGGCGGTCCGGGCGCTCGACGTCGAGGCGCGGCTAACGCTGTGCAACATGGCGACCGAATTATCGGCTTTTTCCGGCATCATCGCGCCGGACGAGACGGCCTTCGCCTATCTCAAGGGGCGGACCTATGCGCCGACCGGCGCCCAATGGGATGTGGCCATCGCCCATTGGCGGGGGCTGGCGGGGGATTCGGACGCGTTGTTCGACCGCGACATCCTGCTCGACGCATCGGAGGTCGCGCCGATGTTGAGTTGGGGAACCAGCCCGCAGCAGGCGGTGCCGATCGCTGACGCGGTTCCCCTGTTCGAGCATGTGGCGGGTCGGGACAGCCGCGAGGCCTATGACCGGGCGCTGACCTATATGAACCTCAAGCCCGGCCAGTCGCTGCTGGGCCTGCCGATCGACGCCGCCTTCATCGGGTCATGTACCAACAGCCGCATATCCGACCTGCGCCGCGCGGCGGCGCTGCTGCGCGGGCACAAGGTCGCGCCCGGCGTTCGCGCCATCTGCGTCCCCGGATCGACGGCGGTAAAGGCGCAGGCGGAGGCCGAGGGGCTGGATCGGATCTTTCGCGATGCCGGGTTCGAATGGCGCGAGTCGGGCTGTTCAATGTGCTTCTTTGCCGGGGGCGAGAGTTTCGGGCGGCAGGAGCGGGTGGTGACATCGACCAACCGCAATTTCGAAAGCCGCCAGGGACCGGAAACCCGATCGCACCTGGCGTCGCCCGAAACCGTCGTCGCGTCGGCGATTGCCGGCGCCATCGCCGATCCCCGCCAGGTGAGCCACGCATGACGCCCTTCACCGAACTGACCGCCGTCGCAATGCCGTTGCTGCGCGACAATATCGACACCGACGCGATCATCCCGTCGCGCGAGATGAAGTCGGTGTCCAAGACGGGCCTGGCCGACGGCCTGTTCGCGGGCTGGCGCTACCTGTCCGTGGGCGGCCGGGACCGCAATCCCGACTTCATCCTGAACGATCCGGCCTTCGCCGCCGCGCAAATTCTGTTGGGTGGGGCCAATTTCGGCTGCGGGTCGAGCCGGGAACATGCGGCCTGGGCGTTGGCGGAATATGGGTTCCGGGCCATCGTCGCCCCCAGTTTCAACCCGATCTTCCGCGGCAATTGCGTGCGCAACGGGATCGTGCCGGTTGAACTGCCCGCCGACATCATCGCGATGATCGCCGCGGCGGTCGTCGCCAAGCCGGACATTGCATTGCCGACTGTCAACCTGGCCAATGGCTGGGTCGGGATGCCCGATGGCCGGGCCTGGCCCTTTGCGCTGGAGGAAGAGGCCCGCACCATGTTGTTGGAAGGGCTGGATGCGATCGAACTGACGCTCAAGCAGGCGACGCGGATCGTCGCCTTCCGTGACCATGACCGCGCGTTGCGGCCCTGGGTCTATCTGTAGCATGGGGGCGCTATCCGACAGGCGATAATATCCCAGCCTGATCGCGCGTTGCCGGAGACATCATGCTTTTCTCGCCGCTTCACCTTATAGCGGATGCGTGTAACCGGCCATGAATCATCCCTTCCAACCCGATCCGTCCGCAGCGCAGAGCCTGGAAGCCGCTCCGCCCATGCCGCTCAAGCTCTATATCGGCTGGAGTCTCGGCACGCTGGGGCTGACCAGCTTCATGGTCGGCAGCTACCTGCTGCTGCGCTTCATGACCGATTATATGGCGGTTCCGCCGGCGATCGCCGGGCTGGTCTTCGCCCTGGCCAAAATCTATGACGGCGTGGCCGATCCGATCTTCGGGTCGATCAGCGACCGGACGCGATCGCGCTGGGGTCGCCGTCGCCCCTATCTGTTCGCGGGCGCCTTCGCCTGTGGGTTGACCTTCATGCTCGCCTTCAACGCGCCGATCGTCACCAGCCAGGCGGGCGCGGTTTCGTTGCTGGCCGTGCTGCTGGTACTCCACGCTACGTCCTACGCCGTTTTCGCGGTGCCCTATATGGCGATGCCGGCGGAAATGACCGACCGGCCGCACGAACGATCCAAGCTGATGTCCTTCCGGGTGGTCAACGGGTCGCTGGGCAATCTGATGGGCGGCTGGGCTACCGCCACGCTGATCGCCTTTTTCGGCGGCGGGCTGGCGGGGCACCGGGCGATGGGGATCGTCATCGGCCTTGGCATCTTCGCGGTACTGATGGCCTGTTTCTGGCTGACCCGCGATGCGCGGCTTCGGGTCTATGATCCGCGCGGCCATGTGCCCTATCGCCAGCAATTGCGCAGCGCGATGCGCAACCGGCCCTTCATGATCCTTCAGGGGGCAAAGTTGATGCTGCTGAGCGCGGCCGCGCTGCATACCGCATCGGCCGCCTTCTTCGTCCAGCGCCGACTGGAGATGTCGGATGCCTGGCTGGGCACCATTTACGGCACGCTCACGATCGGCACGGTGATCGCACAACCCTTCTGGCTGGCCATGGCGCGCCGCTATGGGAAACGATCGACCTATACGTTCGGCGGCCTGTTCACGGCATTGATCTGGTTCGCCTGGCTGCCATGGGGGCCGGGAACGCCGGGTTGGATCATCGTCGTCATCGGCCTGGCCGCCGGACTTGGCAATGGCGGCATCGTCATGGTCAGCCAGTCGATGCTGCCGGACGCCATCGAATATCAGTATCTGAGCACCGGACAACGGATAGAAGGCAGCTTTGCGGGCCTCTACATCATGGTCGAGAAACTGGGACAGGCGATCGGCGCATCGCTCGTCGGCCTGCTGCTGGGCCTGTTCGGCTATATCGAGGCCCATGGCGGCACCGAAGTGGTGCAGCCCAAAAGCGCGATAACCGGAATAACACTTTGTTATTGCGTCTTTTCAACGGTATTTCTGCTGATCAGTGTGCTGGTCATGCGCTTCTATCCGCTGGACGAACGCACTATGACATTGCGCGGGCCTGCGGCTCGAAATGATCGCACTGCGGATAATTAAGAGAAACGCCTATATCGCAGCTTGCACGATAGCCAAGCTTACCCCGTGGCCGACGAAAGGTAAAAGCCGGTCGGACAATTAATAGTCGCAAGACAAATCCTGTGCAGGACAGGGTTTTCAAAAATATTAGGGGCCGGGAATGAAAAATACGCGTCAAATCAAAAGCGTTATTGCTGTCTTGCTTGCAGGTGTCGCTCTGCCGACTGTTGCTTTTTCTCAAACTGAGCCAGTCGATGAGCAGTCCGGTGTTGGTGAAATCGTCGTTACTGCGCGTAAGTCTAAGGAAACCTTGACCGATGTTCCGGTTGCGATCACGGCCCTGACCGGCGACGCACTGGATAAGCGCGGTATCACCGACGTCCAGGATCTTGCCGCCTTCACGCCCGGCTTTCGTTTTCAGAACCAGTCGGTCGGCCGCAACGACCGTGGCTACAAGCAATATAATATGCGCGGCATGGTACCGAACAATGCGTCGTCCGTCCGCCAGAACGTCACCATCTTCGTCGATGGCGCGCCGGTCAGCGGCGGCAACATCGCCGGTGTCACCGATGTCGAGCGGGTCGAAGTCGTCAAGGGACCGCAGAGCGCCTTTTTCGGGCGCGGCACTTTTGCCGGCGCTGTCAACTTCATCACGCGCGAGCCCGGCTTTGACTGGGGCGGCACCGTCAGCGCCCAATATGAGCGCTTTAACAGCTATGACCTCAACGCCAGCGTCGAGGGCGGCATCATCGCCGACAAGCTGGCATTCCGCTTGAGCGGGCGGGCTTATCATACCGATGGCCAGTACAAGGATTCGGTCTATTCCGACACGCGGCTGGGCCGACGCAACACCAAGTCGATCAGCCTCAGCCTGCTCGCCCAGCCGACCGAAAATCTGAAAATCCGTTTGTTCGGCGTCTATTGGAACGACAGCGACGGCCTGCCCGCCAATGCGCGCTACGGACAGGATCAATATAATTGCAATGCTGCGGGCGGCGCCACGAACAATTATATCTGCGGCGAACTGGGCAGCGTGCCGATGGGCAGCGCCACCTGGGCGCAATATATCGAGCCGACCGCCTATACCGCGCTCCAGAACGGGACGCTGCTGCACAAGAAGGGCTTTCTGGACCATCTGGGCCTGGAGCGCGACGCGCGGCAATTCCGCCTTTCCGCGGACTGGAACCTGGGCGACTTCACCGTCAGCGCGCTTGGCTCCTACGGCCTCAACAAATGGGGCTTCCTCCAGACCCAGTTCGGTGCGGACCTGCGCGGCATTCCCAATGTCGCGGCGACCGCCGCCAACGGTCGGCTGGGCTATGTCTATTCGCTGACCGAAGGCAATACGCGGGACGAGGACAAATATGTCGAATTGCGCGTACAGTCCCCGCAGGACAAGCCGCTGAAGTTCCTTCTGGGCGTCAACTATCAGAATCTGGAATATGACAATCTGACGACGTCATACGGCACCACCGGCTATGTCCTGGCGACGCCGCGCGGATTGTCGGAAGCAAATACCTACAGCGCCTTCGGGTCGCTGACCTATGACATCATGGACAACCTGTCGATCTCGGCCGAGGGTCGCTACCAGATCGACAAGCAGTCGCAGACGACCTTCTCGACGACGACCTCCTATCTCGCCCATACGTTCAAGGCGTTCACGCCGCGCTTCATCGTGCAGTTCAAGCCCGATACGCGCTCGTCCATCTATGCTTCCTATTCGCGGGGCAATCGCGCCGGCGCGTTCAACAGCGTCTATTATGCGCAAAATGATTTCGTGAAGGCGCAGATCGACGCCGCATCGCCGGTCCAGGGGGTGATCCCGGAAGAAAAGCTGTGGATGGGCGAACTCGGTTACAAGGCGCAGTTGTTCGACAATCGCGTGCGGATCCTGGCTGCCGCCTATTATGGCAAATGGACCGATCGCGGCATCCCCAGCGCCATCCCGATCTATACCGATGCCGCGGCGCAGGCGACCGGCGTCACCAACGGAACGGTGGTCATCACCGCGCCGGGCGGCCGGGTCGAGGTCAAGGGCATCGAGTTGGAGACGACCTTCAAGGCGACCGACAATCTGCTGCTCGAAGGCACGTTCAACATCGCCGACACGAAAATCCTGAACACCTATAGTTCGGATGCCTTCGCCCTGACCGGCAATGGAACCCCCTATGGCACGCAACTGCCCTTCTATCCCAAGATCACGGGGACCGCGTCTGCCACCTACAGCCGGCAGATCGGCATCTTCGACGCCTATGTGCGCGGCGATGTGATCTATACCGGCAAACAGTATGAAACCGAAGCGAACCTGGCCTATACGGCGCCGGCTGCGACGGTAAATCTGCGCGTCGGCGCGGAATGGGACGGCAAGCGGATCGAGCTGTTCGGGACCAACATCTTCAACAACAAGACGCCGACCAGCCTGGCGCGGGGTACCTACGCCACCTATACTGCCGCGGGCATAGCGACCACCCGCAACGCCATCACGGTGTCACTGCCTGATCGGCCGAGCTACGGCATCAAGCTCAGCACCAAATTCTGATCGGACGAGGGGCCGGAGCACTGCTCCGGCCCTTTTTCCATGGGGACATATATGATCCGAAGAATGCGGGGTTTCCGCTCTCTGCTCCTGCTTTTGGCCGGTCTTGCCCTGACGGGCGCCGCGCCGGTCCAGCCGGGGGCGGTCGACTATCCCCTAGCGCCACAGGCGCCGCAGCCCTATCCGGCGCTGACCTTCACGCTCGACGGGGGTGTGCGCGGGATCGCTGATCTGACCTACGCCACGCAATATGGCTATCGGCCGTTGCGGCTCGACCTTTATCTCCCGCCCGCCGATCGTCCCGTGCCCAGGACCGGGCGGCCGGTGATCGTCTATGTCCATGGCGGGGGCTGGGTGATCGGCAACAAGCGGCAGCCGGATTTTCACGGCCATTTCCTGCAAACCATGGCGGCACTGGCGCGGCGGGGCTATATCGTTGCCTCGATCGAGCACAGGTTGCGCGAAGAGGCAGGGTTTCCGGCAGCGACGCAGGATGCCAAGTCGGCGATCATGTGGCTGCGCAAGAATGCGGCGAACTATGATATCGACGTCAACCGGTTTGCCATCTGGGGGGGGTCGTCGGGTGGCAATATTTCCGGCAATGTAGCGGTCAGCTGTGGCGTCAAGGCGCTCGATCCGGTCTTTTCCGTTTACACACCCAAAGGCGCAACCCCGCCGCCCGATCCGCTGGCCGGCTATTCCAACTGCGTCCAGGCCGCCGTCGCCTGGTACGGGGTGTTCGACTTCAAATCGCTCAGGGCGCAAGCCATCCCTGGCGGCGACGCGAATTTCGACGAGCCGACATCGGCCGCGTCGCGCTATCTGGGATGTGCCATCCAGTCGTGCCCGGCCGACATTATGAAGGCCGCCAACTCGGTCGCATTGGTCGATGCCGGTGATCCGCCGATGCTGTTGGTCCACGGGACGGGGGATACCAATATTCCCTATGGCCAGTCGGTGGAAATGGACAAGGCACTCAAGGGCGCGGGCGTTTCCTCCAGGCTCCTGCTGATCCCGCATTCGCTCCACGGTTTTCGGGCCAAGACCGACGATCAGTCCGCAGCGGACATGCGCGCGGCGCTGGAGGCGACGTTCACCTTTTTTGACGAGACCATAGGCAAAGGTGGGCGCTGAGCCTGCCCGAAAATTGTGGCTCAGCGGGACAGGGGGGGCGTCCCGCTAGTCGGACTGGTGCCGGCTGGCAATGGGTGCGGACGGTCGCTGCGCTTCATGGCCGACGCGGCGGGATACTGACTGTCGTGCGCGAGCCTTTCGGTCAGGAACCCGCTCGTTCACGCAACGATGCGACCAAGGCCGCGAGCGCCCGGATTTCTGCTCCGGCCCGGTCCAGCGCAGTGTTCAACGCGGCCAGTTCTTCAGGGAGCGGCCCTGGTTGGTCGGGCAAGACGGTCTGTCTGGCGAGGCCCTCATTGTCCGCCGGGAACATGAGTACCGGCAGGATGAACTGATCGATATAGCGCTCCAAGGCGTCACGCCCGCGCGGCCCGTCGGCGGCGAGATACAGGAAATTGCGCATCTGCCATTCCGAAAGTTCGGCCAGTTCCAGCGTGGCGGGAATGACTTTTGCCGCCCGCGCATTTTCGAACAGCGCCTGAAAAGAGGCATCGACCAGTTCCTGATAGACAGGCCGCACGATCCGAAGATTATAAGGTGACAGGCCGCCACCAAATGTGCGGGCAAGCAGCGGATAGCGCGGCAGAGCCTCGATCGCATGGATCATGCCTGCCTTGATTCGCGCGGGAAAGCTCTTCTCGCTCGCGACCGCAGCTTCGGTCTCCGCGACAAAAGGGGCGGCATGGCGGCGCAGGATCGTGCCTATAATCGCCTCTCGACCACCCACGCGGCGGTACAATGTCGCCCGCGAGATATCCGCCGCGCGCGCGATGTCGTCGATCGTGACCTTGTCGACGCCCAGGTCAAGTATGACCGCCTCGGCGGCATCGAGAATGGTCTCGATGCCGCCGATGGTGCCGCCCGCTTCTCCGTCCGACCCGGTGTTCACGCTGGTCTGATCAGCGAACCTCGTAGATGTCATAAACCAACACGCCCATATTTGCTGCGCGGCCCTTCGCAATCGCCTGCACCTTGTTCAACCAGGCATAGCGAGGATCGGCCGTCTCAAACAGAGGCGCAACGATAATGGGCGAATTTCCGGCCTTTCCATAATCCGACCGTCCTTCGTACCGCACATAGATCAGGGCGCCGTCGTCGGTCTCCAGCGTCGTGCGGACATCGACCTGTAACGTGCCGTCGGGCGAAACGACGGCCCAGTCGCCGGATGGCTGCGACAACTGGCTTGCCTTCAGGCGCTCGCCTTCCCACCGCGCATCCTCCACATCGACGATCATCCGCATCCCGCGGGGCGTTCCCGGCATGACGGCCGGGATGCCCAGCTTCAGAGTGGCGCGCGCGATCGGCACGAGCTGGATGCCGTCGTCGCGATTCTCGACAACGGTCGGCTGGACGGCCGCCGCCGCCGCCGAAGCTGCGGCCGCGATCGAGGCGCTATTATTCTGGGATGCATACATGGCTATATCGGCGCTGTCGCCCAAGCGCGGTCCAGGGGTAAAGCGGACCGGCATATGCTTGATACCATTGGTGAAGTTGGATCGTAGACGGCGTACCGGCCCATCGAGTTGCAGGTCGTTCAGGCGCATGATCGATTCCGTGAACATGGCGTTCAGCTCGGCCTTGGCCAGCATACTGCCGAGACATCGATGGATGCCACCGCTCGCGCCGAAGGCGAGATGTTTGGCGGCGGCGTTCGCGCGGCGGATGTCGAAACTGTCAGGGTCGGGGAATACTGTTTCATCCCGGTTGCCCGAGACATACCATAGCATCACGCGTTCGCCCTGCCGGATGGTCTGGCCATGCAGCTCGTGATCGCGCGTGGCCTTGCGTGCAAAGCCGAGGGCCGGGGTGGTCCAGCGCAGCATTTCCTCCACGGCATTGGGAATCAGGGCGGGATCGGCGCGCAGTTCCGCCATCACATCGGGCCGGGCGATCAGCTCCGCCATGCCGTGCAGATATTGGGTGCGGGTGGTTTCGTTGCCCGCCGTAGCCAGCACGATGAAGGTGGCACCCATTTCCATATCGGTAAGCTGGCGCCCGTCGCGCACGGCATTGGCGATCATCGAAAAGACATCGTCGGTCGGCTTCGCTCGCCGCCGCCGGGTCACTCGACGGGCATAGGACATCATCTGGAAGCCGCCCAGCGTCGCGCGCTGATGGTCCGACAGTTCGGGATCGAGCTGCCCGAACATCGCATTGGCCCATTCGAACAACTTGGGCCGGTCATGCGCGGGCACACCCAATATGTCGGCGACGACCTCGATCGGGGTATAGGCGGCGACGTCATGCAGGTCGCAGGCGCCTGTCTCGATCACCGCATCGATCGCGTTGCGGGCGTAAACCTTCATCGACTCCTCAAGCCGCTTCACCGCCTTGGGCA
The DNA here is from genome assembly GCF_001650725.1 of Sphingobium sp. TCM1. GTDB lineage: Bacteria > Pseudomonadota > Alphaproteobacteria > Sphingomonadales > Sphingomonadaceae > Sphingobium. The sequence goes on from NZ_LXVX01000011.1 coordinate 89,344, forward strand.
CGAAAGCGTCGCGGATCGAGCCGCGCAGGAAGCCATGCTGGGGCGGGTCGGTCAGGATGATCGAATTGTCGATCGTATTGGCCAGTTGCGCTTCGGACGTGTCCATCGGACTGACATTGGTGCGCGAGGTGAAGCCCTCGACATCCTTTTCGATAGCGGTGATGTCGGCGTAGCGCACGACATTCCAGAAGCCGCCATCGCTCGCTCGCGGCGAGAAGGTGAGCGGCGCCTGTTCGCGCAGGAACCGGAAATAATCGAAGGGAACCGCCTCGATGAAGGAATCGGGGTTGGTGAGATCGACGTCGCCAATGTTCATATATGCCTCATGATCGAGAAACGGTCTTGCTCATCATATCAGGTAAGTGATACATAATTCAATATCGTATCAATCATAGCCGGCGAAGTCGGTAAAAATGCTGGAGCAGAAGGTGAAATGACCGAGTTGGATGATGGCCAGGCGGCGATGAAGGGCGTGTTTGAAGCGCAACGCGCGCATCTTCCCGTGCTCAAGCGATCGTCTGCGGCAGATCGAGTCGATCGGCTCTCGCGGTTGCGCGCGAGCATCATCGCCCATGCCGACGCGATTGATCGCGCCCTGCACGACGATCTGCGCAAGGCGCTGGCCGGCATCACCAATTCCGAAATCCAGTCGGTGCTGCACGACATCGACGAGGCTATCGAGCAATTGCAGGGCTGGATGGCGGATGAAGTGATCGAGCCCTCGCCGAAATTCGCGGGCAACCGCACCTTCATCCGTTATGAGCCCAGAGGAAGCGTGCTGTTGCTGGGCCCCTGGAATTTCCCCTTCGCGCTGGTCTTCTCCCCCCTCGTGCCCATCATCGCGGCGGGCAACAGCTGCATCATCAAGCCCAATGAATTGCAGCCCGCGACCTCCGAGATTGTCGCGAAGATCGTCTCAGACTGTTTCGATGTGCGCGAAGTAGCAGTCTTCCAAGGCGGTGTCTCGGTGGCCGAGGCGCTGCAGGAACTGCCCTTTGACCACATCTTCTTCACTGGCAGTCCCGCCGTGGGCAAGCGGGTCATGGCCGCGGCTGCCCGGCATTTATCGTCGGTAACGCTGGAACTGGGCGGAAAATGTCCTGCCGTCATCGGGCCGGGCTATGATCTGACCGACGCGGCGGGCAAATGCGTTGGCGCCCGGTTCACCAATGCCGGCCAATTGTGCCTGGCGGTCGATCATGTCTGGGTGCCCCGTGCGCAGGTGCCACATTTCGTTGCGATCGCGTCCGCCATTATCGACAAGATATTCTATGTCGATGGAGCGCTCCAGCGCGACCGACTGTCTCGTCTGGTCGATGCGCGCAATTTCGACCGGGTCATGGCCTATATCGACGATGCGACGGCACGCGGCGCGCATATTGCCAGGGGGGGAAACGGTGATCGCGATGAACTGACCATCCATCCCACCCTATTGGTGGATGTTCCCATGGATGCGCGCATCATGCAGGATGAAATTTTCGGCCCGTTGCTGCCGGTCATCGGCTATGACGACCCGGACCAGATCGTCGCGCAGATCGATAAGACCGGAAAGCCGCTGGCGACCTATATCTTCAGCAACGAGGCAAGCTTTGTCGACGATCTGCTGATGCGGACGACATCGGGCGGCGTTACCGTCAATCATGTCGTCATGCATTATCTTGAAACCCGCCTGCCTTTCGGCGGCGTCAACGGCAGCGGCATCGGGCGCTACAAGGGCGTTCACGGTTTTCGAGAGCTGTCGCACGCCCGATCGGTGTTCGTGAGCAATCCCGACGCGATCCGTTAGGGGATATTGGAAAACCCCCTTTTTGGTCAGGGATCGGCGCCCGGTGTTCGATATCAGCGCAGCCTGGGCGCCAGTCTAAGAGCCGCTGGCATGTTCGGGGGTGGTCGTTCGCAAACCCATCGCGGTCAGTGCGCGCAGGACATCGGTCCGCTCATCCAGCCGGAACGTCCCGCTTATCGCCATTTGTCCATCCGATGGATTGGCCAGGGTGATATCATTCGCAAAATAGCGGTTCATTCGTTCGAGGACGACCGCAGCGGGTTGATTGTCGAACGTGATCCGCCCGTCGCGCCATTCATTTTGCGCAGCCGCATCAATGTTTGCCAGGCGGTAGGAACCGGACGTCGGAAGCGTAAGGGCATCGTTGGGCTTGAGGTCGATGGCGGCGGCGCGCGCGGTCTGGACGCGAACGGCGCCTTCAACAAGGATCACGACGGTAGCGCTGCCGTCGGTTCCAACCGAAAAGGCCGTTCCCAGATCCATGATGCGATTACCCGACGCCATCACGACGAAGGGATGTGCGCTGTCGTGGACGACCTTGAAAAAGGCGCGCCCTCGGATCAGGGCGACCCTTCGTTCGCCGGTCCAGGCAGGCACTTCGAGGGCGGTCTGCGCGTCCAGCGTCACCGCCGAACCATCAGCCAGCCGGAAGGTGCGCGGGGCGGCCGCGCCATTGGTCAGCATCTGGGACGCGGCGACGGGCGTGGCCGGATGCTGATGGAACGCAAACCAGCCGCCGATGCCGATCGCGGCCAGGAGGCTGGCCGCGAGCGCGGTGATGAGCGGCGCCCTGATGCGACGGCGCAACGGCACCACGGTGGCGTCGCCGAGGCGGCTGCGGGCGCCCGCCAGCATGGCCTGGAGCGCGGGATCGGCCGCAGCCCCGTCCAGGTCGGCCCAGAAGCGAGCGACTTCACCCTCCGCCGTCCCATCGCCAGCGGCCGGATCGGCGCGCGCCCGGACAAAAGCGGCGATCGCATCGTCCCGATCGTCAGCCATTGGCTTCGCCTTCGTCATTCATCAGAAACCGCAATGCCTTCATCATATGTTTTTCCACGGCGCTGACCGACAGGCCCATGGCCTGCGCAATGTCGCGATAGCTCATCTGGTCGAAGCGATTGAGCAGGAATATGTCCCGCGTCCGTTCGGGCAGCATGGCGATCCTCTGGCTGACGGTCAGAACCTGTTGCTTGCCCATGAGGACGCGTTCGGGCGTCACCTCCTCAACCGGATGGTCAAATTCCGTAAGCTCCTGGTGCCGGTCCGCCAGCCGGACGCTCGCCCGGCGGTGGCGATCAGCCAGGACGCTGCGAGCTGTCTGGAACATGTAGGACCGGACATTGTCGATCGGCTTCTGCCCCTCGTCGCGGCCGCACAGGCGGAGCCAGATGTCCTGGACAACGTCGTCGATGTCGCTGCTGTTGCGCAGTTGGCCGCTGAGCCAGTTGCGCAGCGCAGGGACATGCGGTGCGAAATCGGCTTCCAGACTGTTCAACCTGTCGCGAACCAATGATCGGCCTCTCGCGCCTGCGGACGGGCGGATCCCGTCGAAGAGCAGGCGTCGTATTGCAGCGCGCAGGACTATTCGATAACGCAGGGCGAAGGCAAGCGGGGTGCCGATTTCAATATCGATGATGCAAGACGTTTCATGTCGCATGGCACTGGCCCTTACCCTGGGGGCGATCGTGACCGGGCCAGCCGTGGCCGAGGCGGCGCCTGCGCGACAGCAACGGGAAGCGCTTGGCGGCGCGTTGCGGCGGCTGGCGTTGCACAAGAACGGGTCCATCCTCTTTCGTCCCGAAATGGTCGCGGGCCGGACCGCGCCGCCAGCGGCTGTCGGAAATATGCCGCTGGAGCAGGCATTGGGCGTGCTGCTGGCGGGATCGGGCCTGCGTCACCGCCGGATCGGGCGAAATACCTTCCTGATCGAACGGAGGCCAGCCGAGCGCCGTGACGCCCCGCCTGCGCCCGCCGCACCCGACGAGCGCCAGCCCATCGTCGTGACCGCGCTGCGCCGCCCGATGCTGCTGGGCGACACGCCGGCCAGCATCGTGGCGATCACCCGCGGCGACATGCGGCGCAGCGGCGCCACCGACCTTGGCGATATCGCCACGCTCGCGCCGAGCCTGACGCTCACCAATCTGGGTACGGGGCTCGACCGGCTGTCCATGCGCGGCGTCTATGGCGCGGGGGAGGCGAGCGTCGGCCTTTATTATGGCGACACGCCCGTCGCGGGGCCGAGTGGGTCCACGTCAGATCCCGGTTTCATGACGCCCAATCTGCTCATGGTCGATGTCGACCGGGTCGAGGTGCTGCGTGGCCCGCAGGGCACGCTCTATGGCGCGGGATCGCTTGCCGGGACGGTTCGCATCCTGTTCGCCCAGCCCGCGCTCGACAAGATGGAAGGGCGCATCGAATCGTCGTCCGGCTTCCGGTCCAATGGCGACCCCGACCTGTTCACGTCCGCGTGGATGAACGTGCCGATCCTGGCGGACCGGATCGCCGCACGCGCCCTTCTCTATCGTCGCACGCGGGGTGGCACGATTGACAATCCGGCGCTGAAGGGGCGCGACCTGGACGATCGGGTGGAAACCGGCGGGCGGCTGGCCCTGCGCTTCGCGGACGGGAATGGCTGGCGGCTGACACTGGGCGCGGCCTATCAGCGCAGCCGTTATCGGGACGCAGGCCAGGCCAGCCTCGTCGCTGGGCAGGATGAAACCACGCGCCCGGTGCGCCTTCCCTTTCGCGGCATTTTCGCAATGGCGTCGGCGGCTCTGCATGGCGAAACCGATCTCGCGACCGTCGACCTGTCGGTGTCCCGCTACCGATGGACAACGCGGCGAACCTTCAACCTGACCAACGTTCTCCTGTCGCAGAAGGACAATAGGACCGATTGCGCCAACCTCTTCGGGCGTTCGGCGCCGGCCTGTTCGGATGCCGAACTGGCACGGTGGAACGGCTATATCGACGCCCATGTTCCCGCCATCCTCGACCAGCCGCTCAAGGTCGGCGCGACGACGGCCGAACTGCGCCTGTCCAACACCGGGCGTTTGAGCTGGACGGCAGGCGCCTTTTTCAGCCGGCGCCGGGACGAGGGGTCGAGCGCGGTGCGGCAGGCCGAACGCGCCACCGGCCTGACGCTGGACCAACCCGCCTTCGGCCTTCGCCGCTTTTCGGGGCGGCTGGATCAGTTCGCGGGCTATGTCGATGCCAGCTGGAGCCTGTCCGACAAGCTGGACGTGACCGGCGGCGGTCGGTTCTTCCACTATCGTCGCTCGGCCGCTGGCGAGACGGTCATCCGCAATATCGTGACCGAACCCTATGACGCAGCCTATGGGTTCAGCGACCGCTACAGTGCGTCGGGAACCGTCACGCGCCTGCGCGCGGACTATCGCCCGCTGAGTGGCGTGCTGCTCTACGGCCAGTTCGCCAGCGGCTTCCGGCCCGGCGGCATAAACATCATACCGGGGCTCGACCCGCGGCTCGCTGTTTACCGCGACGACCGCATCGCGAGCATCGAGGCGGGCTCGCGCCTCTCGCTGCTGGACGCAGCGATGGAAATCGACCTGGCCGCCTATCGGCAGCGCTGGACCGACATGCAATATGCCGCCGCCAGCCGCAACGGCGCCTTCGCGCTCATCACCAACATCGGCAATGCCCGGATCAAGGGCGCGGAAATCGGGCTGACGATCAGGCCGGCAGCCAGCCTCACCGCACGACTGCAAGCCACCTATACCGACGCCCGCCTGTCATCGGACCAGATTACCGATCTGGCGACGACGCCCGGACGGACCGGGGACAAGCTGCCCTATGTTGCACCCTGGGTGCTGTCCGGGTCGATCATGCACAGCTGGTCGCTGTCCTCCGCAACCCGGCTGAGAGCGGACGTCACCGGACGGTATCTGGGCCGCCATCATTCCGCATTCCGGCGGGACGATCCCAACGACCTGTCGATCGGAGGAACGGGCACCGTCGACGCGCGCCTCTCGATCGAAACCGGGCGATGGGACGCGTCGCTGTTCATCGACAATCTGACCGATGCGCGTGGGCGCATCTGGGCCAGCAGCGGGTCGTTCGAAACCGGCGCGGTCAGCCGGAATCCGGCCCGGACGGCAGGCGTCGCGCTGGCCGCAAACTTCTAGCAAACGCACCGCACAAATTTTTGCGCGCTGCGGTGAGGTGGCTGCGCGGCGTCGCGTCTTCAGCCCCAGGACGGCAGCGTTCAGGCAAGATCGGATCGGAAAACACGCGCAATCGCAGGCGATTGCGCCGCCGGGATGGCTTTGCGTCGCGCCGACACGTCCACGTCAAATCATCGTCAGGAAGAACAAGAGGCAAAAGCTCACAAAGGGGACATCATGCGTAGCCTAATTCTGAAGAACGGCCTCCGTGGCGCGGCCACCTGTGCCATGATCGCCATCGTCGCCTCGCCTGCCATCGCCCAGTCCGCGCCGCAGGCTGCAAGCGAAGATGGCGGCGAAATCGTCGTGACCGCACTGCGTCGCAGCTCGACGCTTCAGGAAGCGCCACTCAGCATCGCCGCGATCAGTGGCGAGGGGCTGGTCAAGATGGGCGCTACGGGCCTCCAGGATTATTTCCGCGCGATTCCCAACCTCAACCTCAGTCAGGGGCAGATCGGGTCGAGCCGGATCAGCATCCGCGGCATCAACGCCGCAGGCGAAGCGACCGTGGGCCTCTATTTCGACGAAGTGCCCATCACCGGCCCCAGCGGCACGACCCAGGACGCGGGCAACAATGCCGCCGACCTCAACCTGTTCGACGTCGAGCGCGTGGAAGTGCTGCGTGGACCGCAGGGCACGCTCTATGGCTCCTCCTCGATGGCTGGCACGCTGCGGTTGATCTTCAACAAGCCCGACGCGGGCAAGCGCGAAGCGGCGATGGAAAGCCAGATCACCACGACCAAGGGCGGGTCGATGGGCTATTTCATGAAGGCCATGATCAACGAACCCCTGATCGAAGATGTGCTGGCGCTGCGCGTGTCCGCCTATCAGGAGAAGCGTCCGGGCTATATCGACAACGTCACCTTCGGCACCAAGAATGTCAATGACAGCACATCGAAGGGCATCCGCGCGCTGCTGGCCTTCACCCCGCGTCCCGACATGACCCTGACCGGCACCGTCATCTACCAGGAAACGGAGGCCGACGACCAGCAGGGATGGTATGAAGCGGCTGGCCGTTACAAGGCGCAATCGCCGCTGCAATTGCCGTTCAACAGCAAGCTGCAACTGTATAATCTGGCCTACGATTGGGAACTGCCGGGCGTCACGCTGACCGCGACGGGCTCCTTGTACAGATATGATATCCTGCGCACGCTGGATTTCACCCCGCCAGTCAACGCGCTGTCGCAGAGTCCGGCCGCGTGCCGCAGCTATTTCTCGCTCGCCAGCGCTTGCTCCAGCGCTCAGTTGACCGCGTACCGCAATGCCGGGCTGAACAGCCTGCCCGCGATCGGCTACCAGCCCGCCTATCTCAAGGCCAAGACGGCGGAAGTGCGCGCGACGTCGACCAACAAGGGGCCGTTCAACTGGGCGATCGGCGCCTTCTACGAAAAGCGCGAAGATTATATCGACAGCCATGTCTCGCTGGCCGATCCGCTGACCGGAGCGACCTATCTGCCGCTTCAGGATCTCAGCTACCGTTATGTCTCGACCGAGCTGACGCAGAAGGCGGCCTTTGGCGAGGTGTCGCTCGAACCTTTGAGCGGCCTGACCTTCACCGCCGGCGCGCGCTACTATGACTATACCAAGACGACCGCAGGCGAAGCGACGCTGGCCAGCCCGCTGACCGCGTCCGCGGTCACTCCTTACAGCGCGGTGACCGCCAAGGCGAAGGGCTGGATCGAGAAGTTCAACGTCAATTACAAGTTCTCGCGCGACGTCATGGCTTATGTGACGGCATCCAAGGGCTTCCGGCCGGGCGGGGCGAACAATATCCCAAGCCTGCCGGGCGGCCTGGTTATCTATGCGCCCGACAGCCTCTGGAATTACGAAGCGGGCGTAAAGTCGACCCTGTTCGACAATCTCGTCACCTTCAACCTGGCCCTGTTCCAGATCGACTGGAAGAATATCCAGACGGCGGCGCGCACCGCGGATGGGCTGTTTTCCTTCATCACCAATGCCGGCAAGGCCCGCATCCGCGGCGGTGAGGCTGACCTGACCGTGCGTCCGCTCCAGGGCCTTTCGCTTACGCTGGCGGCGGGCTATTCGGACGCGAAACTGACCGAGGATCAGAGCAATTCGGCGCTTCAGGTGACGGGGTCGACGGGCCTGAAGGGCGATCGCCTGCCCAACGTCCCGAAATGGAGCGCATCGGCAACGGCATCCTATTCCTGGCCTCTGTTCGCCGATTATGATGGCCTGCTCCGCGCCGACTATGCCTATACCGGCGACATGGCGAACGGCTTTGGCCCCACTACCAATCCCTATTATGAAAGCTACGGTAACTATAGTTCGGTGAACCTGCGCACCGGCATCGAGCGCAAGGATCGGGGCATCTATCTGTTCGTACAGAATCTGACCAACGAAGTCGGACTGACGGGCGCCGCGAGCGGCCTCGGCTACGATCGGCTGGTGTACAGCATTCCGCCCCGCACCATCGGCATCAACACGCGCGTCAGCTTCTGATGGGGCAGATCGCTGGCGGCACTGATGCCGCTGGCTCTGACCGCTCCGGCCTTTGCTGCACATTGCGGATGCAGGGTAGCAAATGCCGGAGTCCGGCCGCCAGGCTGGCCGTTTCGCCAGCCATGAACATCATGATTCACAAGAGGTCAAAGCCGATGAAAACCCATATTTCATTCCTGCCCGCCGCCCTGGCGCTCGCGCTCAGCCCCGCCGCTGCCCAGGCGGGCGCATTCGACGCGCAGAAGGCGAAAGCGCAGATCGACGCGACGCTGGATCGGGACTATCCCGGCCTGGAAGCGCTCTACAAGGATATCCACGCCCATCCCGAAACGGCGTTCCATGAAGTTCGCACGGCCAAATTGCTGGCCGACCGGATGCGCAAGCTCGGCTTCACGGTGACGGAAGGCGTCGGCAAGACCGGCATCGTCGCGCTCTATCGCAACGGGGACGGGCCGACCATCCTGGTCCGCACCGAACTCGACGGCCTGGCGATGCAGGAAAAGACAGGGCTGCCCTATGCCAGCAAATATCAGGAAATAGTGGACGGCAAGCCGCAGCCGACAGCACATAGCTGCGGTCATGACGCCCACATGACCTGGTGGGTCGGCACGGCGCAGGCGCTGCTGGCGATGAAGGATCATTGGAAGGGCACGCTGATGTTTGTCGGCCAGCCGGCCGAAGAGACGGTGGGCGGTGCGAAGGCGATGCTCGACGACAAGCTGTTCGAGCGTTTCCCCAAGCCCGACATCGGCTTCGCCGCGCATGTCGGCCCGTTTCCGGCCGGCAGCATCAAGCTGAAGGAAGGCGTCAGCACCTCCGCCTCCGACGCGCTGGAAATCATCTTCAAGGGGCGCGGCGGCCATGGCTCCATGCCGTCGGCGACGATCGACCCGGTGGTCATGGGCGCGCATTTCGTTTCCGATGTCCAGACGGTCATCAGCCGCGAGAAGGATGCCGGTGCGTTCGGCGTGATTACCGTTGGAGCCTTCAATGCGGGGACGGTGGGCAACATCATCCCGGATTCGGCAAACCTGAAACTGTCGCTGCGGTCCTTCTCGGCGGCCAATCGCACAATACTGAACGATGGCGTGCGCCGCACGGCAAAGGCGGTGTCGGACATGGCGGGCGCGCCCGCGCCGGAGATCAACTATCTCAGCGGCACCGCGGCCGTGGTCAACGATCCCGCGATGATCCGCCGCCTGGGCGCCATCCTGACGCCCATCTGGGGCGACAAGGTGGAAGTCGCGCCCGCCAGCGCGCCGGGCGGGGCGGCGAGCGAGGACTTTTCCGTCTTCATCGATGCGGGGGTGCCATCGGTCATGATCGCTATCGGATCATTCTCCCCAGACATGATCGCTGACTACGAGAAGCGCGGCGCACCACTGCCGGTCAATCACTCCCCCTATTTCGCGCCCGATCCCGTCTCGGCAATCCGCACGGGGGTGACGGTCCTGACTCTCTCCGTGCTGGATGCTGCGCAGCCGAAATAGGCAGTACGGTCATCCGGAAAAGCTGATCTATGCGGAGGCGGAATGCCGCCTCCGCACGCGGGCCGGCGCGCCCGTGCGTGGGAGTGACATCATGGACCATCTGCTTGGCGATCTGCCCGCGCCTGCGCGTGCCCGCAGTACGCGCGCTCTGGGCTTGGCCGACCTGTTCGCGGTCGGTATCGGACCATCCAGTTCTCACACCGTCGGACCGATGCGTGCGGCCTGGCGCTTTGCCGAATTTCTGGCGCGTTCGTACCTGCGCCCGGCACGGATCGAATGCACGCTCTTCGGCTCGCTGGCGTTGACCGGCAGGGGGCATTTGAGCGATGTCGGCGTACTGCTGGGGCTTTCCGGCTGGACACCCGATTGCGTCGACCCTGACGAGATTGCGAACATCGTCGCAACGATCCGGCGGGGTAAATGCCTGGCGCTGGGTGGCCGGCAATCGGTCGCCTTTTGCGAGAGCAGCGATCTGCGCTTTGATCCCCAGTTCCTGCCCGAACATCCCAACGGCCTGCGTTTCATCGCCTGGTTGCCGGACGGCACGACGATCGAGAAACGCTATTTCTCGATCGGCGGCGGGGCGGTGATCGGCGAGGCCGACGAGGGCGCCGCCCGTCCCGTGACGCTGCGCTTTCCCTTTTCGTCCGGGGCAGACCTGCTGGAAATCGGCCGCAGGACCGGCCTTGGCCCTGGGGATATCGTCCGGGAGAATGAAAGCGCCTGGCGTTCCGCAGAAGAGAGCGATGCTCTTGCCGGCCATATTCTGGCAGTCATGGACTCCTGCATTGATCGAGGATTGCGGGCCGAAGGGCTGTTGCCCGGCGGGCTGCGCGTGCCCCGGCGTGCGGGCGCAATCTACAAGGATCTTCAGCGGCAGAAAGCCATATCCGATCCCGCAGCCGCATTCGAATGGACGAGCCTGTGGGCGCTGGCCGTCAACGAAGAAAATGCCGCCGGCGGCCGCGTCGTCACCGCGCCCACCAATGGCGCAGCCGGGGTCCTGCCCGCGGTCATCCGCTATTATCGCCATTTCATTACCGGAGCGGACGATCGCGGCGCCCGATACATGCTGTATACCGCGGCGGCGATCGGGATGCTCTACAAGATGAATGCCTCCATCTCGGCGGCGGAGATGGGGTGCCAAGGCGAAGTCGGAGTTGCCTGTTCCATGGCGGCGGCGGCGCTGGCGGCCGCTATGGGCGGTTCCAACGCACAGATCGAAAATGCTGCGGAAATCGGCATGGAGCATAATCTTGGCCTGACCTGCGATCCCATCGGGGGCCTCGTCCAGATTCCCTGCATCGAACGCAATACCATGGGCGCGGTCAAGGCGATCAACGCCGCCTATCTCGCGTTGCGCGGCAATGGCGCCCACCATGTCAGCCTGGACGCGGTGATCGAAACGATGCGCCAGACAGGCGAAGACATGAAATCCCAGTATAAGGAGACCAGTCTGGGTGGCCTCGCCGTCAATGCCGCCGTATGTTAGGAACCGGCATCTGAAGTTCGTCACGCGATCCGTATCGGTATTGTCCGAACTCCAGGGTCTATAGGTGCTGTATTCTTACTGCTGCATATTGATTGAAATCTCTATCAAAGACATCTCAAGCGGCACCAGTGCCCGGAACGAACGTGCCGCGGTCGTCCAAGGGCTATCGGTTCATGGGCCTCAGATGACCGGGTAACATGCGCTTGCCGAAAGTGGCACGCTGATCGATCCGGCTCCGGTGAACAGGGTGAAAGTCCCGTTGCCGCTTACCTGCTTCCCGCAGGCCGGTTCTGTCAGGGTGAAGGCCAGGCCCGCAATCGCCGGGCCCTGATATAGCGTCTTGGCATAGGTATCGAGATTGGCGCTGGTGCATGTCCCCGATATGTTGACCGCGAGACACCGCGCGGCCTGCTCGGTGGCTGCATGGAGGCTGATGACGGCGCCCAGCAGAAAGGACAGGTAAATGGTGGAGAAAACGGTCGTCAGGAAGAGCGGCAGGACGAGAGCGAACTCGGCGGCCGTCGCTCCGGACTCCGTCCGTGCGAAAATGCGCAGGAAATGGGCAAGACGAGGCAACAGGTTGGTCATTTGAGGCGCATCCATGCGGTCTGCTGGATATTCGTCGACAACGCGGACATGATGGTCAATCCGGGTGCGAACGGAACATAGGTGTAGCTGGCCGTTACCGAGATATAGTCGCCCGGCGCCTGGGTGCTTCCGGTGACGACCGTGCTGCAATCAGCGGGCGGCGTGGCGTCGATTGCCGCGACCAGTTGCAGGCCGCCGCTATCATCCGCGCAATAATAGGCTTCGGTCGGCGTATTGAGCGTAACCGACGATCCCAGCGATGTGGCCTGCGCCGCCGCCGCCATGTCCGTGGACAAGGTGGCGCTGCAATTGCCAGTGGGATAGGTGGCGGGCAGCTTTGCGTCGGGGCACAGGTTGCGCACCTTGCCCACCGCCGCCTGCGCCGCCAATTCGGTCTGCATTCGTGAAAAGATATAGACGCACAGGTCCATGATGTTCAGCGAAACGAACCCGATGATCGGGAAGCACAGCGCCATTTCGACCGCGACACTGCCGCGTCGGTGGGCACGGAACCGCCGGAACAGGGGAAGCAACCCTGTCATTGCACCAGCCTCGTCACCGTGGAGCCGCCCGAGGACGGCGGGTCGAGCCCGGCCGTCTCGCAGCCGCTGTTATTGGCGAAAATAGTGCCCGTCCCGTTCACCAGGATCGTGTAGGAGATCAGCATGAAGCAGGAAGAGCCGTTGGAACTCTTGTTCACTATGCCGCTGAATGTCACGTCCGCCTTGGGCAGGTAGACAAGGCCGGTGATCTCCCACGCGGGACTGTTGCCGGTGTAGGTGAAGCTGGTTCCGCTGGTCAGCGCGGGGTCCTGATACATGGCGATGCCCGACCAGGGGCCGGAAGTAGGTGCCTGGATATCGATCTTGCCGGAAGTCGAACCTGAATTATCGGTGGGATAATGAAGATAGCTCCCCGCCGTGCCGGAAAAGACGATCGTTGCCGTTGCTCCGCTCGCCGTCTTGATCGTCCTGCCGTTGAGGTCGAGCACTCCGTTACGGATGATGATGGTCGTCTCGCTGCCGGTAAGCGTCACGTCGCCGGTCAATTGAATGTCGCCGCATAGTTGCTGATTGCCGGTCCAACTCTTCGAGCCGGAAAGCTGGTTAGTCGTTGGAACGGTCCAGGTGCCGCGCACTTTCGCACCCTGCGGATAGGAACTGCATGTGTCCGCCGGGATGTTGGACTTGAGAGCGTCATAGGGGTCGGGTGGCGCTGTCACACCGGACGTCTGGGTTTCCCCGCATCCGCTGTTGGTCAGGACGGCATCGCCAAAATCGGCGCCCAGGTCATGCCCGTTGCAGGTCGCGCCGCCGTTCGACAGGATGCTGCATCCTTGCAGGTCGGGCTTGGGGCCGCCATTGCTGGTGAAGGAATTATAGGCAGTCGACAATGACCACAGACAATAATTATGGCCCGCTCCCGATGATGTAGCGATCGCGGCCACCGGAATGATCTGACCCCGGCCCGTTCCGTAGGTCGTGTTGCCCTGGAATCCGATCAAGGCGGAAAAACTGACGGGTACGACAGTCGAGATCGCCGTCTGGTAGCAGGTGGCTCCCACTGCCGTACCCGTCGGGCAGGTCACGATCGTCGTTGCCACCGACGCGCCGTTGGTGCCGTTGACATAGCCGAACTTGGCAGCGGTCGCCGCGGCTTCGGCCTGGTATCCGCTGCCTGTGCCGCTGCTGTTGTTATTGACAGCGGCGGCTATGGCGGCCGCATCGGCTGCATTTTGCATGGAGCGCTGGAAATAATACCATTGGCCCTGCTCGACCCCGATGGCGATGGCGCCTGAAATGGGAAGCAACAGAAGCGCCATCATCGGGCTCACCGCCCCGCTTCGACAGCGCAAAAAAGCCATCATGGTCCGCATCATCAAAGCGAGCAGACCAGTCATGCGATGGGACTTGTCATCGTGCGTGGCTGCGAAGTCGATCATGATCCATATCCCATGCTCGCCAGGGCGATCGCGCCCACCGCAATCGCCACGCCATACGGAATGCCGTCCATCCCCTGGCTTTGCCGTCGCAGGGGAAGTCCCCGCATCCGGCGCACCGCGAAACACACCGCCAGCAGCAGGAGTCCGCTGAAGCTGACCAGCACGAACAGCCGCCACGCGTCCGCCAGGGGGAACCATGCCGCGACGGCCGCGTAGAATTTCGCATCGCCTCCGCCGACCGCCTTCAGTGCGAACAGCGCCATGCCCACCGCCAGTGCGGCGAATGCGTGAAGCAAGTGATCGCCCGCCACCCAAGCTCCTTGCAGATAGGCGGTTGCGGCGATTGCGAGCAGGAAGGTGAGGAGGCAAAGCCAGTTCGGAATCCGGCGCGTGCTGACGTCGCTCCAGGACGCGAACGCGCCGCTCAGCAACAGGATAAGCTGAGGCAGGGAAAGAAGGGCGATCATCGCGCCCGCTCCATGGACCGGGTGGCCGGAAGGCGTGGTGTGGCGGCGCTGGCCAATGCGGTGCCGTCTGTACCGGCGGGGGTGGATCGGGCGATCGGAGCGGCCTGCGTCGGCGCGGTGATGATCTTGACCGTCAGACCGGGGTTGGCGCCGATGGGCCGGGATGGCGTTGCGACGTTGGCGACAAGCGCGGATCTGTAGAGCGGCGCGGCCTGCGCGGGTGCGGTGATGATCTTGACTTCCAGTCTGGAGATTCGCTCCAGTCGACCCGGGAGAGCCGGCGGCGCAGGAATCCTGACGGCGGCGGCGCGCATCGCATCCCTCTCTCGTGTCAGTTCCATCGCACGCTCCCGCGCTTCCCGCGCTTGAACGATGATCGCCAGGTTATTGGCATAGCGGGTATCGGCGGGATCGAGCGACGCGGCTTCGGACAGATAGCGTTCGGCCAGGTCCAGGCGCCCGATCCGTGCATAGCCGATGCCGAGCGCGTTGATCGCAGGTGCGACCGGCTCGCCGCGGCCAAGCGCGCGCTGCAATATCGCGATGGCCGCACCCGGCTGTCCGTCTGCCAGCAGCCGCCGTCCTTCCTGGGTGTCGGCATCTCCGGTGGGAAGGGGGGCGGTCACGATGGCGGGTGGCTTCGCAGCGGGCCGATGGCCGAAAAGGGGCAGCCGGATCAGCGAGCAGCCGCTCAGCGCGCCAGCCAGCGCCAGACCGGCGATGATTTTCGGAAGAGGAGCGTTACTATTCATCTGCTGCCCTGCATTGCTGGCAAGAGTTGACGGGCGATCTGCACGGAAGCCGGGAGCATCAGCACGCCGATCATGACCGGCAACATGCAGGTGACGAGCGGGATGGAGATCAGCACCGGGATTCGATGCGCTTTCTCCTCCGCCCGCATACGGCGTTTTTCGCGCATTTCGGCGGCATAGACCCGCAGTGTTGCGGCGATGCTGGAACCCAGCTTGTCGGACTGGATCAGCAGGGCGGCGAAGGAGCGGATTTCCTCCACGCCTGTCGCCTGGGCCATCCGGCGCAGCGCGGTTTCTCGCGAAGCACCGGCCCGCAACTGCATCGTCGCGGTCGTCAGCATCCGCGCGACCAGGGGCTGCGAGTTCACCATTTCCCGGCCGACCCGATCGATCGCGGCCTCCAGTCCCAGACCGGCTTCGACGCATACGAGCATCAGGTCCAGGCTGTCGGGAAACCCGTTTATGATCGCTTCGCGCCGCCGGTCGGCCTTTGCCCGTACCACCAGAGCGGGCAGATAAAGCCCGGCCACCGCAGAAATGGACCCGAACAGGTATAGCTTCGTGAAGGAAAGCGAGCTGCCGGCCATCAGGGTGATCATGACAAGCGCCGTCGGCAGCAGGATGACCAGTATGAGGCGAATGAGCGTGAAGAGACGGGGTGCGGCAGGAGATTCAAATCCGGCCGCCACCATTCGCTCGCGCAGCACGTCCGACTTGGTGTCGGCCAGGTTCAACCCGGCGCGCTCGATCCGGTCGATCATTCGGGTGAGAGCGTCGTTCTGGCGCCCCAGCAGCGTTGGCGCGCTGACCTGCCCGCCGCTGCCTATCGCGATGGACCGCAATTCACGGCGGACGCCGCTGCGCTGGGATTGGACCCGGATCGCGACCAGGCAAAGGCTGACCACGACCAGAAACAGCCCGCCCAGAATGGCGACGCGCAGGAAGGGGTTGGAGGCGATGAGGTCGATCATGCTACACCTTGAGGTCCGTTAGTCGGCGGATCGAAAAGACCCCGATCGCATAGAGCCCGATCAGCATGGGGAAGCCGATGGTGAAGATCGGGTCCTGAGCGACATCCAGATAGAAGCCGGGGTTGTAGGTAAACAACACGGTGAAGGCGAACACGGGAAGCACCGTCAGCATCCAGCCCGTCATGCGCCCTTCGGAACTCAGCGCACGGACCTTGAGGAACAGATTGGCCCTGTCGCGGATCACGCGCGCAAGATTTTCCAGGATTTCCGCCAAATTTCCGCCGGTTTCGGACTGGACCGCCACGCACACGACGAACATGCGGATATCTTCCAGATCCCATCGTTCGGCCATGCCGAACAGCGCGTCGTTCAATTCCGCGCCATAGGAGACTTCATCTGCGACCAGGCCGAATTCGCTGCCGATCGGGTCCTGCATTTCCTGGGTGATCAAATCTATGGCAGACGCGATCGGATGCCCTGCGCGCAGCGACCGGATGAAGATGTCGAGCGCATTGGGGAATTGATCCTGCATCCGCTTGCGCCGCCGCTGCGCGCGGTGGCTGATGACCATCAGCGGCAGGCCCGCGCCCATGATGACGGACATGATCGCGATCAGTTGCACCACGCCGATAGTCAGGCTGAAACGTCCGGCCACCAGCAGAAACATCAGGACGAACAACGTGATCGACGCAATTCCCGATCCGACGAGCAGGTTGCGCGCGCTCATCGAAATGCCGGACATCATCACCATGCGGATCAGGCCGACATGGCGCCGCTGCCACCAGGGTGCATCCGGCGCGACCGTGGGCGGCGCATTCTTGAGCAGCGCGGTGCGGACCGCGTCGCGATCCTGCCCCGTTCGCAGCATGGACATTCGCCGGTTCACCGTGCCCAGTTCGGCCCGCCGATTGAGGATGATGCTCATCACGAGTTGCGACAGCAGGAAGACGGTCGCGAAAACCGCGATCAGAATCGCCAGGCGGAGCAGGAGCGGGGTCATGGCATGTCGAACTGCGTCGTCGGGCGGAACACGGACGGATCGATTTCAATGCCGTGCGCCGCCAGGATGTTCATGAATTTGGGCCGGATGCCGGTCGCCTCGAAATGGCCGGCGACCCGACCGTCCGCATCGCGGCCGGCCATCTTGAAGCGGAAAATATCCTGCATGGTGATGACCTCGCCCTCCATCCCCGTCACTTCGGATAGGGAGAGTATCTTGCGGCGCCCGTCACTCAGGCGCCCTACTTGCAGCACGACGTTGATCGCGCTTGCGATCTGGCTGCGCGTGGATCGCGCGGAGATGTCGATGCCGCTCATGCCGACCATCTGCTCGATCCGCGACAGGGCATCGCGCGACGTGTTGGCGTGGACGGTGGTCATCGACCCGTCATGGCCGGTGTTCATCGCCTGCAGCATGTCGAATGCCTCGCCCGACCGGCACTCGCCCAGGATTATCCGGTCAGGCCGCATCCGCAATGCGTTCTTGACGAGATCGCGCTGGGTCACTTCACCGCGGCCCTCGATATTGGGCGGGCGGGTTTCCAGGCGCGCGACATGATCCTGCTGCAACTGCAACTCGGCCGAATCCTCGATCGTCACGATCCGCTCGCGTTCGTCGATATGGGATGACAGCGCGTTCAGCATGGTGGTCTTGCCCGAACCGGTGCCGCCCGAGATGATGATGTTGAGCCGCGCGGCGACGATCGCCTTCAGCACGGTCGCCATGGACGCGGGAATGCTGCCCAGCTCGATCATCCGTTCCATGCTGATCGGCTTTTTGGAAAATTTGCGGATCGACAGCAGCGATCCGTCGATTGCCAGTGGCGCCACGATCGCGTTCACGCGCGATCCGTCGGCCAGCCGGGCGTCCACGAACGGAGAGGATTCGTCGATACGCCGACCTACTGCGGTGACGATCTTCTGGATGATGCGCAGCAGGTGGCGCTCATCCTGGAACCGGGTGGCGGTGCGCTCCAACAGGCCATAACGCTCGACGAACACGGATTCGCAGCCATTGACCAATATGTCGGTGATCGTCTCGTCCTTCAGCAACGGCTCGAGCGGCCCGAGGCCGAGCAGTTCGTCGAGCACGTCGTTGCACAGCAGCGCCCGCTCGTTGCGATTGAGGACTTCGCCTTCCGCTTGCAGCAGTTCGGCCACGATTTCCGACACGTCCTTGACGATCTGCTCGCGCGACATCTTGTCGAGCAGGGCCAGGTTGATCCGGTCAAGCAGCAGCCGGTGAATCTTCACCTTGAGCGCGATCATCCGGTCGGAGAAGGAAGGCTCCGCCGGTACGGCGGCGAGCGCGGCGGCCGGCGGCGGTCCGTCGACCTCGACCGGCTCCGGCGTGATGAGCTGCTCGCTCTTGCGGACATTCCACATGGTCAGCCTCCCCGATTGAGCGGACCGCTGCGTAGCAGAGCGGCAAGTTTGGTGATGTCGGTGGCGAAACGGCTTTTCGGACGAACGGCGTTGACCAGCTGGCCCTGATTCTGCGCGGCGCTCACAAGCGGCTCTTCCAGCGCCAGCGACGCCAGGACGGGGTGCGACAATGTCCGCGCGACATCGCTCAGGTCGATGGTGCTGAACAGTCGCCTCTCAACCCGGTTCGCGACGATGTGGACCGCGCTATCCTCGATCCCGACCGACCGGAACAGATCCAGCCGGCGCTTGGCCTGCCGCAGGCTCGGCAGGGAGAGTTCGACCACCATCAGGATCGCATCCGATTCCGCGGCGGCCGACAGCGTCCAGCTCGTCCAGTCCGCCGGTAGATCAAGCACCACCATCCCATATTGCTGGCGGAAAAGCTGGATCACCTTGAGCAGCTGGTCGGTGTCGATCTGCTCCAGCGGCATGATCGTGTCGGGCGCGGCGACCACCGACAGCTGTTCCCCTGCGCCGATCACCACGGACTTCAACAGCTCTTCGTCGAGCCGCCCGTGCGCCTCCAGCAGGTCGTTGAGCCGGCCATTGGGTGCAAGGCCGAGATAGTCGGTGACAGTGCCGAACTGGACATCCAGATCCGCCACCAGCGCGCCCTTGCCGCTCGTGTCGCTGGCCGCCAGCGCACCTGCCAGATGCGTGGCGACGGTGGTCGCGCCGCATCCGCCGACCGATCGCACCACCGACAGCAGCGGCGCGAGCGTCGTTGGCGGGCGCGTGTCGCCATCGCGCCGGGCCATGGCGTCCAGCGTCGCCTGCAAAACTTCCTGCGGATCGAACGGCAGCGACACGACGTCGGCCACACCTTCGCGCACGATGGTGCGAATGAGCGAGACGGTGGCGTCGCGAACGGCGGCGATCACGATCAGGCCCGGCCGTTCTTCGGCGACGCGCGTCAGCCGCTGCATCGATGCGCTGCTGCCCGGATCGACCTCCAGTACCAGCAGCCGTGCCCGGCCGAGTTGCGCTCCGCCCAGCGGTTCGTCGCTGTCCAGGGGCAGGGCCAACACCCCCGACAGGCCGCCATCCTCGATCACGGCCGTGAGCGGCGCGATCTCGCGGGGCGACGCCACGATCAGGACTCGCGGTCCTTCGCCGGGCGCGGCGTGCTTCATCTGGTCAGCGGGAAAGTCGGGCGCACCCATATACCCTCTCCATCCTTGCCATCAATTGCCCGCCGCCGAAGCGGCGATCGTTGCGACATTGGATATCTTGGCGTTGACTGGCCGCTTCACCTTGTCGGTGCGATAGCGGGTGATCGCCTGCTCGGCATGTTCGCCGTTGGTTTCGGGCAGGGGCGTGTCATAGACCGGCAGAGGATTGACCACCTGCGCGGCCATTGTCTGGCGGTTGGCCTCCCCGAAATTGGTCGGCCCTCCCATGTAGGGAACACCGCCATGCGGTTCCGCGCAGGCCGACAGCGCGCAGGCTGATCCGATCATGAGCAACAGGCGGGGGCGTTCAATAGGCATAGCCGTCTTCCTTGGGCTTGGCGGGCTTGGTCGCCGCTGCGGTGCCGGGGTCGGGCGTGAAGCCTGACGTGGGCGCCGGATCGACGGCTTCGGTCGGTGCGCCGTTGGGCACCACCGGCAGCGGGCGATAGGGCTGGCCGAAGAGGAACGCGTCCGATTCGCGCGGGTCGGCGACGCGATCGGTGGGCAGGCGCACCTGGTCGGGCCGGATGGGCTGGACCAGATGCGGCGTCACCACGATCAGCAGTTCGGTTTCGCCCTTCTGATAATTGGTGGAGCGAAACAGCGCGCCGATCACCGGCAAAGCGCCCAGTAGCGGAAGCTGGCGGATCGCCGTCTGGTAATCGTTGCGCAGCAGACCGGCGATCGCGAAGCTTTCGCCGTCCCGCATCTCCAGCGTCGTGCTGGCGCGCCGGGTGCGCAGGCCCGGAATGCTGATATTGCCGACATCCAGCGATACGGTCGGATCGATCTCGCTCACCTCCGGCTCGACGATGATGCTGATCGTCCGGTCGCTCAGCACGGTCGGGGTAAAGCCCAGGCTGACGCCGAAAGGCTTGAACTCGACCGAGATCGCGGCGTCTCCACCCGTTCCGTTCTGCGCGACCGGCACCGGGAATTCACCCCCGGCCAGGAAGGACGCGCGTTCGCCGGAAAGCGCGACGAGCGTCGGCTGGGCCAGCGTCTTCGACAGGCCGCGCTTTTCCAGCGCGTTCAATATGCCGTCGATCCTGACCCCGCCCAGGCTGAACACCGACCGGAAAATGCCGAACGTGTCGGTGATCGACCGCAGTTGCAGCAATCCTTGGCCCGTGTCCGGATCGGGCACGATCTGCGCCCCGCTGCCGGTGACGGCGTTGAAATTGTTGCCGCCGGACTGGAGGAAGCTGTTCAGGCCGATCTCCTTCCCGGCCGACCTTTGCACTTCGGCAAAGCGCACCTCCAGCATCACCTGCTGGCTGGAACCCATGGAGATCATGTTGATCACCTTGTCGCCGGCATAGGATTGCGCCAGCTGCACCGCGCGCGCCGATGACGCCGCGCTGTTGACGATGCCGGTCAGGACGATCGAGTCGTTGGAAATGCGCGCATTGATCTGGTCGCCGGGGATCAGCTCCCGCATCTGGCGCGTCAGCGCCTCGATATCCGGTCCGATGGCGACGTCCATGATCGACATCACCCGCCCGCCCGAGTCATAGAGCGTCAGGCTGGTGGTCCCCATCTTCTTGCCCAGCACATAGATGGAGCGGTCGGTCAGCGGCAGCACGTCGGCAATGTCGGCATTGCCAACCATCGCCTTTGCGATCGGACGGTCGGCGCTGACCACCTGGCTCTTGTTGACCGGAATGTCGAGCGTTCCGGCATGGAGCGCCGCCGGCATCACGGTTTCGGCCTGGGTTGCAAGCGGAATGCCCGGCGCTGTGAGGGCGAGCGCCAGCGCGGCGGCGCGGGGCAGGTTAGTAACCATGTTGCACCTCGTAATCGCTGGGGTTGCTGCCGCGAACGACCGTCATCGTCGGCCCGGCGCGGCGTGGCGCGGGCGCCGGGCGCTGCGCCATCTGGCGGAACAGGGCAGGCATGGCCGATGCTGCGGGCGGCGTGGCGCCTCCGGTGCGGCGGGGCATGTAGATGTTGGTGGTCGACAGGTGCCGTGGCAGCACCGTCGGCATCGCCGTCTGCTGTGCGTCGGCGACGTTGCGCAGCGCCAGGCTGAGCTGGCCGAGCTGGATCGACAGCGCCAGTTTCTGCGCCTGCCGCGCATCGACCTGAAGGGTCGCGCTCTTGGCGATTGCCGCCTTGGTCTGGCTGGAATCGGCGACCTGGTCGATCCCCAGCACCGGCACCGCCTCGACCACGACATCGGTCATCTTGTCGTTGGCGCCCGCGCCGTCACCGGGTATGGGGCGCGTCAGCAGCACATCGACCACATCGCCGGGGCGGACGAAGCCGCCGACGCCCGACACGTCGTTGATGGGGATGGCGTAGGCCAGCTTGCCGACCGGGACCGTGGTCGACAGCGTGGCGCGACCGTCGCTGCCCGAAATCTTCGATGCGAGCAAAGGCTCGCCGGCCACGACCGGACGCAGCGCGACGCGCTTCGTCTTGGTCAACTGCTCGATGTCGGTAAAGGCGCCCGTCGGCACCGATTGCGCGGGCCAGTTCACCATCCGCACATTCTGCGGCCCCAGCTGGGCTCCGAACGGCAAATCCTGGCTGGCGACTACAAGGCGGACAAGTCTTTGCGCCTCGGCGGACTTTTCCTGCTGCTTTTCATAGCCGGAAAAATAGGCATTGCCCAGAACGACCGCTCCAAGTCCGAAGGAAACGGCCACGGCGACTACGATGATATTGCGCCCCTGCATGGCACCCCCCACGCGAAAGCTTCAGAATACTGGCCGGGACCCAAGTCCCGGCCAATAAATTTCGGATTTTAAGACCTTAACAGGAGCCAGCCGCACCCTTCTGGGTGATGCAAGTACCTGCCGAGTTCATGGCGGTCGTGATCGAGCTGCCCAGGGCGATGGAAGCAGCGGCGATGCCCGAGCCGACAATGGCGAGGATCAGGGCATATTCGGCGGCCGAAGCGCCGGCATCGTCACGAACGAAGTCACGGATGAACTTGATCATCTATCATACTCCCAAAAATACAGTCAGTCATCTTGACGATGCCTGAATTGCTGCAATGCATCATAGATGGGAGACCCGGTATGGAAATGCAGGCACCCACCCCCCTAACCGCCATCATCTCACTATTTGCACATGTCTGCATGAAGATTTGAACATGCAAACGGAGATAGTAAGCGGTACTGAGCCATCCGGCCAAGTTGTCTAGAAATCCGCCTCTCCGGTCGATTCGTCAACTAACCCTTAAACGTTACCCAAAATTGCCATAAATCTTTTCGATTCTTCTCAACGCACTGAGAAACGACAAAATAGGCGGTGGCTCTCCGCTATCATGTCTCAATTAGGGACATGGAGCCGAAGGGGCAGTATTGCGTGAGGCAAAAGCCGGTGATGCGGAGGGTGTAGACTTGAGGCGAAATGAATATTTGCTTTTTTAATTGAAAATAGGAGTGAATCGCATTTAAGGAAGTGGAGGAAGGTTAAGGCGCACCTCGGCCGCCATATTGCGCCGAAGCGGCCGGTGGATGCCGGTCCGGTCCGCCATCCACCGACAGCCGTCAAACTGTCTATTTCGCTGTCGGATTGACCGGAGCGCCCGATATGCGGACCTCCCGACCCCTCAGCGTCACTCCACCATGATCTGCGGCTGGGGCAGCACCACGCCGACCGATTTGGCATAGGCGTCCCATGCCTGTTCGAGGGCAGCCCTGCGTGCTGGCTCCCGGTGCGACAGGTCGGTCGTCTCGCCGGGGTCCTGCGCAATGTTGAACAATCGCCAACTGCCGTCGCCCGGATCGGTGATCTTCCAGTCGCCCTGCCGCAGCGCGCGCGAACCGAACAATTCGGTGCCGATGCTCTCGTCCGCGGCGTGGACGACGTCGGCCTTGCCCGACAGCCAGGGTACCCAGCTCGTGCCGAGCCGAGGCTGGACGGCGCGGCCCTGGAACTCGCCCTTGGGGGCAGCGACGCCGGCGAGGTCGAGCAGCGTCGGGGTCACGTCCATGACGTTCAGATAGGGGTGCGCCACGGACCCCGGCCGGCTGACCACGGGGCCGCTCAGAAAGGCTGTCGTGCGCGTGCCGCCCTCGGTGGCGAAGGCCTTGTAGAGCCACGAGGGGGTGGTCGCCGCCTGCGCCCAGCCGGGTCCATAGCTGACATAGCTCGATGCCTTGCCCAGATTGTCGAGGCTATTGTCGGCCTTCGCCGCGTGCGTCCGGAACCGCGGATTTTTCGCATGGACCAGATCCATGCCTTCCGCGCCATTGTCCGCCAGGAACAGGATGATCGTATTGTCATACTCGCCGCTGGCCTTCAGCGCATCGATGACCCTGCCCACATTCTGGTCCATCCGGTCGACCATCGCCGCATAGACTTCCATGGAGCGGGACGCCGTCTGCCGTTCCTGCGCCGACAGTTCCTTCCAGGCGCGCGCATTGTCGAGCGAATGCTGCGCTGAGCTGGCCGGCACCAGACCGAGCGCCACCTGACGGGTCAGGCGCTCTGCGCGCAGCGCCTCATAGCCCGCATCATAGCGGCCGCGATATTTGGCCACTGTTTCGGGCGGAGCCTGCAATGGCCAGTGCGGCGCGGTGAAGGCCAGATAGGCGAAGAACGGCCGATCGTCACGCGTCGCCCGGAGCTGGTCGATCAGCTTCGTGGCGAAACCGTCGGATGAATAAAAGCCATCGGGCAATGCCGCCAATGTCTTGCCATCCTCCCGGTAGGTCGCGCCGGCCTTGGGATCGGTCGAAATGTCCGTACCGAAATGATTGCCCGCGCCTTGCAGCAGCGCGAAACTGTGTTGGAAGCCGCGCGCATGGGGGTCTTGCTCGGGCGTCAGGCCCAGATGCCATTTGCCGGAAAAGAGCGTGCGATAGCCGCCCGCGGACAGGATTTCGGGCAGGGCGGCGATGTCGGAGCGCAGATAGCCTTCATGCCCCGGCTTGCCGAGTTGATTGGGCGCCTGCATCTCCGCCATGGTGCCAAGGCCGGCGCGGTGATTGTCGGTGCCCGACAGCAGCATGGATCGGGTCGGGGAGCAGGTGGGCGCGGTGTGGAAGCCGGTGAAGCGGATGCCGCGCGTCGCGAGCTTGTCCAGATTGGGCGTCGAGATTTCGCCGCCGAACGCGCCCAGGTCGGAATAGCCGAGATCGTCGGCGACGATGACGAGGATGTTGGGACGCTTTTCCTGCGCCGCGGCGGGAGCGACGATCGCGCTGGTCAGGGCGAGGCTGGCAAACAAGGTACGGAATTTCATGAGGGTTGTCCCCTGAGAAAAGGGGGCCGCACCCGATCGGGGGTGCGGCCCAGACATGCCGAAGGTCAGGAATGCGAGGGGTCAGGCTGCTTCGGCAAGCTGCTGTGGTTCCTTCTTGAGGTTGCGGCTTTCGCGCCCGTCGATCGACACGGGAACGGTGCCGGCGATGGTGGCGCGCCGAAGCTGCCGGTGCTGCACGCCGAAGTCGGCGATGGCGCGATGCTGGGTGGCGCGATTGTCCCAGATGGCGACGTCGCCCGGCTGCCAGCGCCAGCGCACCGTATTTTCCGGCTTGATGACATGCTCCTGGAAGATGGCGAACAGGCGCTGGCTGTCCGCCTGGCTGAGGCCCGTGAACTGCTTGAAGAAATGGCCGAGCAGCAGGGAGCGCTCGCCGGTTTCGGGATGGACGCGAACCAGCGGATGCTCGGTTTCGTAGACGGTCGAGGCAAAGACTTCGCGGTGGCGCCGGATCGCCTCGTCATTGGCGTCGGTGTGGATGGTCGCATAGTCGTAAAGGTTGGTATGCACTGCCCAGAGCGTGTCCGCGAGCTGGCGCAACTGCTCGGGCAGTTCCTCATAGGCCGTCACCGTATTCGCCCAGAGCGTGTCGCCGCCCGCTTGCGGAATGACCAGCGCGCGCAGGATCGAGGCTTCGGGATAGGCGGGCACGAAGGTCACGTCCGTATGCCAGCTCGATGCCGCGCGGCCTTCCTTCGAATCCAGCTCCAGCAGATATTTGGAACCGGGAACCACAGGAACAGTAGGATGGGCGATAGGCTTGCCGAAGCGTTCGGCAAAGGCTTCCTGCGCGGCATCGTCCAGCTGGTGCTGGTCGCGGAAGAAGATCACCTTGTGTCGCAGCAGCGCGTCGCGGATCGCCGCCAACGTGGCGTCGTCCAGGTCTCCGCCAAGGGCGATGCCCCGGATTTCAGCGCCGATCCGGCCGGCCACGGGTACGATGTTGAGCGGACCGTCGGCGTCGGCAGCGTTGATGAAGCTCTGGGTGAGAATGGTCATGACAGTCTCCTTTCAGGGGTGGGTAGGGTCAGGCGGGGATCACGTCCGCCCGGTCGAGGGCGCGGCGGATTTCGGCATGGGCGGCTTCGTCGAGGGGGAAGCGCCAGATGATGGCGGTGGCCAGGATGTGGGCCAGGGCGGGGCCGATCGCGAATAGATATTTGAGCGATTCCAGGGCTTCGGGGGCGTTGCCGGGACCAGCCCTGAAGCCTGCCCAGGCGATCAGCGGCAGGGCGACGCCGATGCCGATCGCCGGTCCCAGCTTGGCCGACAGCGCAAAGACCGAGAAGAAGAGGCCGGTGCGATCATGGCCGGTGCGCAGGCGGTGGGCGTCGGCGACGTCCGCCACCATGGCGCGCAGCATCAGGTTGCCCGATCCCTGGGTCAGCCCCTGGGCGATGGTGAGGGCGACAAGCAGCGGCAGGGCGCCGGGGACGACGAGGAGCAGCGCGAGGTTGATCGCCGCCTGCGCCAGTTCGCCGGCTATCGCGGCCTCGCGCTTGCCGATCCGGGTACCGATCCGTTGCCAGATCGGCGCGGCGGCGACGCCGAAGATGAATTGCAGCAGATAGAGGCCGCTCGCCCAGGCCGGCAGGCCCATATACCAGACCGCGAAGTAGACGATCAGCCCGGCGCGGATCGACTGGCCCGTCGTCACGACCGCGTCGGCCGCAAGCACGCGCAGCAACAGCTTGTCGGAAAAGATCACCCCGATGGCGCGGCCGAAACCCTGGCGAACCGGCGGCGCGGCTGGCACGGTTGGTTCCGGCACCGACAGCAGGCTCAGCAGCAGGGCCGGGACGAGCGTGACCAGGATGAAGCCGCCGACCAGCTTCAATTTGAGCAGGCCATTGGCCGGCTCGAACTGTTCGAGGATGGTCGGCAGCACCAGCACCGCCAGTAGCCCTATCGAACGCAGCAGCGCCTGGTAGCTCACGACCCGGGTGCGACCATGATAGCGGTGGGACAATTCCCCGGCCCATGCGGAAGAGGGGATCTCCAGCATCGACCAGCCCAGATAGAAAACGAACAGCACGGCGGCGAGATAGGCGGGCGTCACCAGCGCGGCCGGCGGGAAGAAGAGCAGCGCGGAGGACAGGCCGAACAGCAAGCCCCCTGCCGCGATCCAGGGACGGCGGCGGCCGAAGCGACTGCGGGTGCGGTCGCTCAGAACGCCGACGAGCGGGTCAGCGGCGACGTCCCAGAAACGGCCCAGGAAGAAGATGAGGCCGATGGTCGCCAGCGACAGACCGAATTCGGTCGCATAGAGTTGCGGCACGAACAGCGCGAGCGGAAGGCCCGCGCCTGCGATCGGTACCGCGATCGATGCGAAGCCGGCCAGACGTAGAGGCGTGAGGCGACGTGCCTCCGGATCGGGCGGGCTGGACAGGCGGCCGGGCGGATACAGGTCCGTGTAAGGGAGCGTGGCCATGATACGTCTCCTTTCGGCTGGGGCTAGAATCGGGTACGGAGCGTGGCGCCGACGGTGCGGGGGTCGCCGAGTGTGGCTGTCACGAGGCCGGTGTTGGCGACCGAGAGCGTGTCCACATAATTTTTGTCGAACAGGTTTTTGGCCCAGATCGACAGGTCCAGGGCGCCGTCCTCCAGCCGCACGCCGATGCGGGCGTTGGCGACGCCATAGCTGGGTACCAGCGAATAGCGGCTGTCCGATACGGCCGTGTAGTAGGAGGAGCGCCAGCTATAGTCCGCGCGGCCGTAGAGATCGGCGTCGCCCAGCACGGTCGTGCCCAGCGGCACCGAAAAATCGCCGCCTGCGCTCCACGACCAGCTCGGAACGCCGGAGAGCGGCCTTCCGCTCAGGTCCGTGATCGCCGAACCTCCGGTGGTCGGATTGAGCGATTCCACCGGCGTGGGGCCATTTTTGAACGACACATAATAGGCGTCGGTATAGGCGAGCGAGGCATTGAGGTTCAGACGCTTCGACAGCGCCAGCACGCTATCAAGTTCGAAGCCGCGCGCCCGCGCCTGGGGGATGTTGGTGATATAGTTGCGGGTGCTGTTGGTGCCGACGATCTGCTCGACGATCGCCGTCTGATAGTCGAAAATGTCCGTCCAGAAGGCCGCGGCATTGACGGTCAGTTTGCCGTCCCACCACTGGCTCTTTAGACCGGCTTCATAATTGTCGACCTTTTCCGGGCCGACATCTGCGCTGACGCCAGCCGGGATATTGGTCAGGTTGAGACCGCCGGATTTGTTGCCCCTGGCATAGGTCGCATAGACCAATATGTCCGGCGTAACCTTGTAGGACAGGGTGGCGAGGCCCGACAGGCTGTCGTCCGTGAAGCCGGTCGAGTAGCTGGCGACGGGGTTCAGGCTGTTACGCAGAGTGATGGCGGCAGCACGCTGCGCGGCGGTCAGCGCGGACAGATCATTCCCTTCCGCCCACCATTGGTCGAAGCTGCCCTGCTTCTTTTCGTGCGTGTACCGCAATCCCAGCGTCAGCGACAGGCTGTCAGGGATGAGGTCGTAGCTTGCCTGGCCGAACAGGGCGTAGCTTTTCGTTTCCGGGTCGGACGTGGATCGCGCGACAAAACCGTTGACCGCCGCCTGCCGCACTGTCGGGTCGGCGTTGGGGAAGAGCCAGAGCGGCGCGTCGACGCCATAGCCGGAGGCGCCCGATCCGTTGATGATCTGCCAGAAATAATAGGCGCCGACCATATAGCTCAGGCGGCCTTCACCATTGGAACCGAGGCGGAATTCCTGGCTGAACTGGCGCTGGCGATTTTCCTGATGGCTAAGCGTGTTGACCGAGAGCGAGGTAGAGTCGCCGTCGTTGCGCGGATACCAGTTCCACTTGCGATAGGCGGTGATGGAACTGAGCGTGACCGGCCCGAGATCCCAGTCGGCCTTCCCCGATACCCCCCATTGGTTCATGAATGCCTGGAACCGGGCGTCGACGTCGACCTTCCGCGCGAAGGGATCGACCGGCAGAGGCGTGTATCCCGCCCGGGCTGTGCGCTGGAGGAAATTGTTGGCGATGGCCGTGCCATCGTCATAGCTGGTGAAGACCGCGTAGGGTGATCGGGTGCAGCAGTTCAGTGTCTGCTTGCCATAATCGGCGATGAGGCGGAGAGAGAAGCTGTCCGATGGCTTCAGCAGCAACTGCCCGCGCGCCGTGAAATTGTCATAGTCATGGACTTTCCGGCCATCATGGACGTTACGGATGAAGCCGTCACGATGGGTGTCGGCCAGGCTGATGCGCAGCGCCGCCCAGTCGGTCAGCGGACCGGTCACGGAGCCGCGCACCTGGTGGAAGCCAAAATCGCCGAGTGTCGCTTCGGCCTGTCCGCCGAAGCTGAATTCCGGTTGTCGGGTGGTGATGTTGATCGCGCCTGCGGTCGTGTTCTTCCCGAACAAAGTGCCCTGCGGCCCGCGCAGCACTTCGATGCGGTCCAGATCGACCAGGTCGAACTGGCTGGCGCCGACGCGGCCATAGTAGACGTCGTCGATATAGACGCCGACCCCATTTTCCAGCCCGTCGTTGGTCAGCGCCACGTTCGAGCCGAGCCCGCGGATATTGATGTTGGTGTTGCGCGGATTGAAGCTGAAGAGCTGGAGGCTGGGCGCGACCTGTTGCACCGCCGACAAAGTATAGTCGCCGCGCTGTTCGAGCAGGGCGCCGCCGACCACGGCAAGCGCGACGGGGACATCCTGTGCATTTTCGGCACGACGGCGTGCGGTGACGACGATCGGACTGCCGGCATCGCCCTCGTCGAGGGCGGCTTCGACCGGTTGGGGAAGCGGCTGTTCCTGAGCCTGCGCCATGCAGGCGGCGCCGGAAACCCCGAGCAGGAGGAGGAAGCGCACAGAAAGTCGGGCGGTGCGACGCGGGGAAAGGCTGGACAACATTATGGAGTGGACTCCCTGGATTTTTTTATCTTGGTGGCGTCGGCGCCGCGCAGCAGAGCATCGCGCACGACGGCATCGCCGTAGAGCGCAGCGGCCGAGTGGAGGACGGACACCGAATAGGTGGAACGCCGCACATCTGGCGCGGCGGCATGTTTTTTAGGCATGGACATGCCTTTCCCGCACCGGCGGTGCGGTATGACAGGGCGGGATCGTTGACGGTCATGGCCTTGCCGCGCCCTGGAGACGCGGTCAGGCCACGCCGAGACGCGCGGCGGTTGGCCTTATACTGTCATTGAAAATTGGCGCATCGTTTCGCACTCCATGGGTTTGGAGGGAACACGATCCTGGCGTGGTCGCCCTGGCATCGCGCGCTTTAGCTGTTGGTGACGCGGAGCAAGCTGCTTCCCGATCAAAAGCCGCGGGCCATGCCGATGATGTCATCCGATACGTGGCCATTCGCATCGCTGGGGCTATGTCTACATATCAGATAGACTTTGCCGCGCAAGGCAAGTTTTGCTTTCGATCCCCATATCCGCGCTTGCACCGGACCGGTTCTGCGTGTCCGCTTCCATCAAGGCATGTCCCGTTGGATCATTGCGCGCGCGTTCGTTTTCGTCCGCTCCTGCCAAATGGGCCCTATCCCTGCCGAAGGCGACGGATGGCCTCTATTGGCCAAGGCTCATTTCGATCGGCGGACGGGGTTGATCGCGAACGCGCCCAGCAGGGCGAAAACCGCGCCTGTGAAATAGATGGCGGCATAATCCTTTCCGCCGGCGCTGCCGATCATCAGGATGACCGGCGCGATGGCCGGGGCGAGCGACTGGGGCAGGCTGTTGGCGATCTGGAAGACGCCCATATCCTTGGCCCGGTCCTGGTCGCTCGGCAGGATGGCGGCCAGCAGCGCCAGATCGACGGCGAAATACAGGCCCTTGCCGATCCCTGCCATCGCCACGCCGACCAGGAACTGGTCGACCGAGGGCGCGAGCGCGATTGTCAGGAATCCCGCGCCTTCCAGCACGGCCGCCAGGAATACCAGCGGCTTGCGGCGGCCGGTCCAGTCGGTAATGAAGCCACCGATCATCGATATGCCGATTGTGGCGGTCGCGATGATTCCCATCGATTTGACCATCACCTGCGTCGCATCCGATTTCGGCAGCGACAATTGGTCGGTCAGGAAGAAGAGCTGGTAGGTCAGCAGGAAGGACCAGGCCATCATGATGAGGAAGCGGCTGCCGAAGGCCCAGCTGAAATCCCAGTCGCGGAAAGGCGCTGCAATGTGCCGCAGCATGGCGCCGACGCCGACGGGCCGATCTTCATCGGGCGAGGCCGGGCGGTCGGGCAGGATCAGACACAGGGTGACGATGCCAACGACCGTGATGGCGAAGGGCGCCAGGAACATCAACAGGTCGGACGATTGCGTGAACTGCGTGATCCAGCTGCCAGCGAAGGTGCCGGCGGTTGATGTCATGCCCAGCATCCCGGCGACGCGCCCCTGCATCCGCACCGGAATGACATCGGGCAGGATCGGCAGGCAGGCGGCCTGCATCGCATTGAAACCGGCTTGGCAGACCACCCAGCCAAGGCCCAGCAGCAAAAGATTGGGCGCGGACCCCAGGACGACCAATCCGGCACCGCTGACCAGCAGCCCGCCCAGCAACCAGGGTCGCCGCCGCCCGAAACGGCTGCGCGTCCGATCCGACAACGCGCCGCAGATCGGCGTCACGACCAGCGCGACGAACCCGCCGATCGCTAGGATGATGCCCAGCCAGCGCCCTTTTTCCGCTTCGGTCGCGATCGCGCCGACGCGCAGCGCCATGGTAATCACCACCGGCGTCAGCAGCGCGACCCAGATGCCGAATTGCGCCAGCACATAGACGGCGATGAAGGCGAGCGAGACCGGCTTGCGGGTCGCCTCATCGGCGGGGGACCAGGCTTTCATGTCTTGGCGCTCTCCGGTCCGGGTATCAGGGGTGGTAGGACTTGCCGGCCGCGTCGGCCTTCGCCTTGGCGGGGCTGTCTGCGAAAAGATCATTCATCTTCGTCGGCAGGTTGGGCTCGACATACCATTGCGCCGGGAAGTCGGCGGCACGGGGACCCTTGATGCTGCGATGGACCAGGCCCGAACTGGTCTTGCGCGTATAGGGGACGACATGCTCGCCCTTGCTGTTGGCCATCTGGTCGAAAAGTGCCTTGCGGAGGGTGATCTTCGTGTCCAGCCATCTGGGATCGTCGATCAGATTGTGCATCTCGTCGGGATCGCTCTTGAGGTCGTACAGTTCCTCCAGATCCCAGACGCCATGATATTGGATATATTTCACCCGGTCGCGCTCGATCGCGAAGGTCGTCGGCGTTTGGGGGAAGCTCCATTCCCAATAATATTCGTAGACGAAATCGCCCGGGTTCCAGGTCTTTTCGTCCATCTTGCCCTGCGCGACGGGCAGGAAGCTCTTGCCCTCCATCCGGCCAGGTTCAGGGATATGGGCGACGTCGAGGAAGGTGGGCGCCAGATCCAGATTGCGCACGACCGCCGGATTGGTCACGCCTTTCGGCAGCATCCCCGGCGCCCACACGATCATCGGCACGCGGACCGAGGGTTCATAGGCGTTGCGCTTGTCGATCAGCCCATGGTCGCCGATCAGGAAGCCGTTGTCGGAATAGAAGACGACCATCGTATTCCTGTCGAGATGGTTCGCCTTCAGATACGCCATGATGCGACCCAGGCTCTCGTCGACGGGGGACAGGGTGCGATAATAATCGCGCACCTGCTCCTTCATCGGATTGTCGGTATGATAGGGGAAGTCGGCCCCGTGCCAGCTGTTGCGCTGGTTCTGCACCCAGAGCGGCTTGCCGGCGTTATTTTCCGGCGTGTTCGCCATGCTCGCCGGCAGCTTGATATCCAGATCGCGATATTGCTTCTTGTAGCGATCGGGCGGCAGCGGATCGCTATGGACCGCCTTGTGGCTCAGATAGAGGAAGAAGGGTTTGGACTTGTCGCGCCCCTTTTCCAGCCAGTTCATTGCATAGTCGGTAAGCTCGTCGGTGATGTAGGCGGTCCGTTTCACCTGCCGGCCATCGACATTCAGCATCTGCCGCTCGCCTGCCGCGATCTTTTCGGGCGACAACTGTTCGGTCGGGAAATAGGTGCCCTGGCCCTTGAAGCTCACCCATTTGTCGAAACCGGCGCGGGGGGCGTCGGTGTCGAAGCCCATGTGCCATTTGCCGAAGAAGCCGGTCTGATATCCCGCCTGCTGCAGGTAGGCGGGGAAGAAGACCAGCCCCTCTTCCGAGCTGTTGTTATTGTCGACCACGCCATGATTGCGCGTGCTCTGGCCGGTCAGGATGGTGGCGCGGCTGGGCGAGCAGAGCGAGGACGTGACCACCGCATTGGGGAAATAGACGCCATTCTTCGCCAGCGCATCGATATTGGGTGTCTTCAGCCCCTGCGTCAGGAACCCCATCGCGTCGTAACGCAGATCATCGACCAGCACGAAGATCATATTGGGGCGCTGCGGCTCGGCCGGCGCGGTGGGCCTCGCCAGCGCGGTCGTGCCGAACAGGGCGCAGACGGTCAGCGTGGCGCTTAGGATGCGGCGGGCATTCTTCATGGGCGGGATTCCTTTCCGTCTCGGGCCGAGGATGGCGCTCAATGGTGCGACCGGACAGGCAGCATGATGCCCACGCCGCGGGGATAGGCGGGATCGGGACCGTCATCGGGCAGGTCGGGACTCTGCCGTTCGACATCCGCCATGCTGCGGGGCAGGGCGAAGGGCAGGCGACCGCGGGCAACAGCCCGCCCCGATATAACATCCAGCACCGCCGCGTCGCTGGCGCCGAAAGTCACGAGCATCGCCTTGGTCATCGGTTCGATCGCGGTGAGGATCGCGGGGCGGTCCATTTCGACGGCGACGATCGTGGGGACATGGGCGGCGGCGCGGGCGATCGCCTTCACGTCTGCATCTTCGGGGCGGAAGTCCAGGCGGCCCTCATGCTGGCGCGATCCGAAGAAATGATGGGGATGCAGCGTTTCGAATGGTGTCGCGGTGCGAATGAGGGCGAACTCCGCTGCCGCAGGATCGTCGACCACGGTGAAACCTGCTGCCCGCGCCGCCGCCGCCGCCACGCCGTGCAGCCAGACGCGCTTGCCGGCCGCGACCGGCAGCAATGCGTTCTCATTGCGCAGCAGCACCTGGCTCGCGCGTTGCGCTGCGTCGGCTTCCGCCTGATGGACGGCATTGCCCACGATATTCGCGGCGGCATCGGCATCGACATAGGGGTTATCGAACAGCCCGAGCGCGAATTTGAGCCGCAGCACTTGCCGCACAGCCTCATCCAGGCGAACTGGTCTGATCCGGCCTGCGCGTGCTGCCGCCACCAGGGGCTCAGGATCATCGGCGCCGCCAAACTGGTCGATTCCCGCCTCAAGTCCCTTTACGAAGCGGGTGGTCACGTCTGCTTCTTCCATGCCCCATGGCATGCCGATGGAGGCTGGCGTCTGCGGATGGGCGGCATCGGGGGCCATGCAGGCCTGCGGACAGTCGCGGGTGATCGACCAGTCGGACAGGATCAGGCCACGATAGGCTTTTTCGCCACGCAACAGACCCGTCAGTATCTGCTTGTTGAAACCTGCGGCCACCGGCTCGATGGCCTTGCCGGCGATCGTCGGCCCCTGCACGATGACATATGTAGGCATCACCCCGGCGCTATGCGCGGCGAGGGCATCATCGAACGCGCGCACATGCTGGTCGAAGGCGGCCTGGGTCAGCGGTGCATGGCGGCCATAATGATTATGCCCGTCAAAGCCCTTCGGTTGCGCGCCATAGCCCACCCAATGCTTGACCACGGTGGCGACGCCGTCCTTCGTCACTCCGTGCCGACCCTGCTGGAATCCTTCGACATAGGCGCCTGCCAGCCGCGAGACGGTCGCCGGGTCGGATCCGAAGGTGGCGGCAAAGCGCGGCCACCGTGGTTCGGTAGCCAGGTCCGCCTGGGGCGAGAGCGCCATATGGATGCCGACGGCGCGATATTCGATCCGCGCAATATCGCCGAAACGCCTGACCGTTTCCGCGTCCCCCAGAGCGGCGAAGCCCAAAGTGTCGGGCCAGAGCGAAAAGCCGCCGCCAGTCGTGCTGGCGCCCAGGGTCGCCTGGAAATGATGGCGCGGGTCGGTGCTGATCGTGGCGGGTATGCCGAGGCGGCTGGCTTCGGCAAGCCGCTGGATGGCGTTGTTCTGCGTCGCGAGTTCGGCCGGCGACACGACGAGGCGTGTGATGAAGCTGCTGATGTGCCGTTGGTCGATCAAAGTCTTGGCAGCGACGGCATCATAGGTCCGGCCGGAAAAGCCGATGGTCGATCCCGGCGTGGGCAGGCTCGCGTGGAGCAGCATTCCTGCCTTTTCCTCCAGCGTCATCTGCGCCAGCAGATCCTCCACCCGCCTGTCGATCGGCGCGCGATAATCCTCGTAGACGTCACGCTTGCCATCATGGTTGAGGTCGCGCCATGGGTCGGTGGGTGCTCCCGCGCCGCCGAGTACAAGGGCAAAAAATGACGCAGCCGCGATCCTTCCGCGCATCACCATGTCAATTGCTCCTTCCCGCAAAAGGCATCGACCGGGCTGACGCCGGCAAATGGCGCATCGCCCAGCAACCGCTCGGCCAGCGCCGTCTGGACGTCGGGCAGCGAGGCATAGGCGTTGATATAGGTCGCGACGTGCGGGGCGTCATACAGATAATAGGGCTGGCCGAAAGACAGTAGCAGGGTCGGGATTTCGCGGTTGAACTGGATCATCGCGTTGCGGGGGCTGCCGTGCAGCTTGGCGAAGTCCAGGAAAATGTGCCCAAGGGCCGGGGTCGTTTCCTGTCCGATCAGATAGAGGACAAGGTCCGTATCATCCGGCGTCGGCATGGCCGCGGGGTCGAAGGCGCGCACGGCGAAACCGCGTGCTTCCAGTGCCCCGCGTAGCGGGTCGAAGCTGCGTTCGGGCGCGCCGGAAAAGAAGCTCGATCCTTCGTCGGCGATCACCGCGATACGCTTGTGCTTGGTTGGATCGAGGGGCAGCAATTGCTGCCTGTCCTTGACCAGCGTGATGCTGCGTCCCGCCGCATCGGCGGCGATCGCGAGATGATCGGGCCGGCGCAATATTTCGCGCACCCGTTCGACGGGGGCAAGTCGCTCGTCGTTCGTCATGCGGTGAAGGCCCAGTTTCGCCTTGAGCGTCAGGGTGCGGGTGACGGCTTCGTGCAGGCGCCGTTCGGACAGCCGGCCTTCGCGCAGCCCGCGCAGCATCAGCGCCATGTCCTCACCCGGATCGCGGCTGAACAGGAAGACGTCGCAACCATTCTCGATCACCGCAGGCACGGCTTCGGCCCTGTCCATCCAGCTGGTGAGGCCACCCATGACCGTGGCATCCGACACGATCAGGCCCTGAAACCCCAACTGCCCGCGCAACAATTCCTCGTTCAACAGGCGGGAGACCGATGCGGGCTGGAAGGCCGTGCGTCCCGCATCGGGCCAGCGTGACCGGACATAGGCGGGCAGGGCGATATGCGCCGACATCACGGTCATCACGCCATCGTCGATCAACGTGCCGAAGATGCGGCCGAAACTTTCCTCCCATTCCGCCATCGACAGGTCGTTGACGGTCGTGGTCATGTGCTGGTCGCGATCGTCGATGCCGTCGCCCGGCCAGTGCTTCGCGCAGGCGGCGATGCCGTCGGCCTGCAGCGCGTGAACATAGGCGCGGGCATGGTCGATGATGCGCTGAGGGTCCGATCCATAGGACCGCGTGCCCACGATCGCGCTGCGAAAGGCGTGGTTGATGTCCACAACCGGGGTGAAGGACCAGTTATAGCCCAACGCCCGGCTTTCGCGGGCGACGATGCGGGCAAGGTCGGCACTCAGCGCAAGGTCGTCGCAGGCCGCGATGCCCATCTGGTTGGGGATGGCCGTCGTGAAGGGAGAGCTGATCGTCCCGCCCTCGATATCGCCGGACAGGATCAGCGGCACGCCGGTTCCGTCCAGTGCCCGATCCAGCGCATGGCGGGTCGCCGCCCAGGCGGCGTCCAGATCATGGGCCGGGAAGCGATGGATGCCGCCAGGGGCATGGGTGGACAGATCGTCCACCTCTGCCAGCGTGTCATGGCGCGCGGACAGCACGAACAATTGCGCGATCTGTGCTTCGACCGAGAGGGCGTCACGGGTGTTTTCCACCCAGCGCTGATCCTCCGGGGAGAGGGCGAGAGGGCCAGCGCTGGGCGAACGGAGGGGAGACAGGTCGGGGATGGCGATACTCATCGGGCAGAGGCGAATGCGCGTGCGGCGGCCGCAACCGCTGCACGCTGTCCAATCAGAATTTCACGCCCAGGGTGGCGCCGAAATAACGATCCGCATCCTTGTTGAAGGTGCCGACCAGATCATAGTTGCCGCCCAGGAACGAGGTGTGGCCGATGCTGGTCAGGTAGTTTTCGTCGAACAGATTTTTGACGAACAGGGTCAGGCTGTAGCGGCCGTCAATCTGTTTCACGCCGATGCTGGCGTCCACCAGCGTATAGGCGGGCTGTTCCAGCAGCCTGTCCTGCTCGACCGAGAAGTTCATAGCGCTCTGGAAATTGACGCCCACCTGCGCGAAGCCGGCATAGTCGGTGCCTGGAATGTTCGCTTCGTAACGCGGCGCGATGCTGATGCGCCATTTCGGGCTGACGGGCAGGGTCGCGCCGCGCAGATTTTGCGTCGGGGTGACTCCGGCAGCGGCGCGGTAGCAGATGTTTGTCGGCGATCCGGACATGATCGGTGCGGTGGCCGCGATCTGCTGCGGGCAGTTCAGGCCATCGATGTCGATGCGCGCGTCCGAATAGGTCACGGCGCCGGTCAGGCTGAAATGATCGTCGGGACGCACCGTCGCCTCGACCTCGAACCCCTTGGTGCGAGACTTGCCGGCATTGGTGGATACAAACTGGACCACGCCCGATGCGATGTCGGACCGGTTCGCCTGGACCTGAAGATTGGTATAGTCCGCCAGGAACAGCGCGGTGCTGACGCTCAGTACGCCGTCGGCGGTACGGCCCTTGAAGCCCAATTCATATGCGTTGACATGTTCCGGTTCCAGCACGGTCTGGTTGGCCAGATTCGTGGAAATTTCCATGTCATAGCCCAGCCCCTTATAGCCGCGGGTATAGCTGCCATAGACCTGTGCATTGCGACTGAATTCATATTGCAGGCCTGCCTTGCCGGTGACGGCGGTGTCGTCGGCGGAGACCGAACCGCTGGTCGATGCGTTGCCAGGAAACACCACGTCGCCCGCAACGATCGGTGCTGTGCGGGTGCCGCTGTTGGTGCCTTTCTCATATTGCACGCGAAGGCCGCCGATCGCCTTGAGGCCGCCGATGATGCGATAGTCGAACTGGCCGAAGGCGGCGATGCTGTCCTGCTTCAGGCGAACATTGCTCGCGGCGGATTGCCAGACGATGTTGGCGGTGGCGCAGGGCTGGCCGAAGGTGCCGGCGGTGCAGCGGGCGCGGCGGCGATCGAAGGGACGCTCTATGTCCGAATGCATGTAGAAGACACCGGCGACATAGTTGAGGTCGCTGTTGCCGTTGTTGGCGATGCGCAGTTCCTGGCTGAAGGCGGACAGGTCCACGACACCATGGTTCTGGCTGAAATGGGAATAGGTCGCGCCGGCCCCGACGAACAGCGGCACGTTGCTGTTGATGCGTTCGATCGGCTGGTTCACGTCCAGATAATATTTCTGGTATGCGGTGATCGACGTGATGGTTGACTCGCCCAGATCCCAGTCGGCCTGGAGCGAATAGGTCTGCTGGTCGCTGTTGGAATAGGTGACGGTCTCGTCATTCAGCGTGCGGTTCTCGCGCGTTGCATTGATCGGGCCGACCAGAGATTGGAGATTGGGATTGGTGATCGCAATCCAGGTCGACGCGCAGCAGTCCGCTTCGGTCTTGCGATATTCGGCCGCGAACAACAGATTCAGGTTGTCGGTCGCGTCCCATTCCAGCTTGCCGCGCACGCCCCAGCTCTTCGAACCATTGTCCCAGCCGCCGGTGGCGATGTTGCGGGCGATGCCGCGCACGTCATTGTAGAAGCCGGTGACGCGAGCACGCATCGTGTCGCTGATCGGGCCCGACACGGTGCCGCGGACGCGATATTCACCATGTTCGGCGATGGTCGCTTCGGCGCGGCCTTCGAAATCGCGCGAGGGACGGGCGGTGGTGACGTTGACCACGCCGGCGGTCGCGTTCTTGCCGAACAACGTGCCCTGCGGGCCACGCAGCACTTCGACGCGCTCGATGTCGGCGAGGTCGGTGAAGCCCTGGGTCTGGCGCACGGCGACCACGCCGTCGACGACGGTCGAAACGGACGATTCGACGCCCTGGCCGAACAGGGCGGTGCCGATGCCGCGAATGCGGAAGCTGCTGTTGGTAGGCGTGGCGCCCTGTTGGAAGGTGAGCGACGGCACCGCCTGCACTAGGGAACTGCTGTCATTGATCTGGCGATTGGCCAGCGTATCGGCGCCTACGGCGGTGACGGCCAGCGGTACATCCTGGAGGCGCTCGGCGCGCTTTTGCGCGGTCACCACGATGTCGGTGCCGTCCAGCGCCGCGGTATCGGCGCCCTGGTCCTGCGCGAATACGGCCATGGGCGACATGACAGCGCCAAGCACGATCGCAGATGCGCTGGCATGGCTCAGGATATTTCTGGAAAAACGCATTTTTGCCTCCCCTATCTCGCCCGGACGATTGTGCACCGGCGCGCTGTTGTTCAAATCCCGGCGGCGACCGAAGCCGGCGACGCCCTCACGCTATTCGCTTGCGCAATTGTAGCGCTAAATGTTCGACGCATGAGTTGGAGTCAAGTCAGAATTTTAGCGCTATAACTGCAGGCGGCAAGTTGGATGAAACGACGGCTCTGGCGGCATTTGCCATTGCGCATATTTTAGCGATAAATGACAGGTGCGGGCGCGGGGGCGTTCACCGAGCAGGCCGACATCGGTCGCCCAACGGAAAACAGGGAGTTCACCATGGCCCGTCCGGGTCGCCGTTCCAGCCAGGCCGTCACGATCCAGACCGTTGCCGATCGCGCCGGCGTTTCGACCATGACCGTGTCCAATGTCCTCAACAACAGCCACAAGGTGCGGGAAAAGACGCGTGAACTGGTGATGGCTGCCGTGCGCGAACTGAACTACATACCCAATCTGGCAGCCCGTTCGCTGGCCAGCGCGGCGACGATCCGGATCGGCCTGTTGCACCGCAATATCGAGAATGCCTTTCTCAGTTCCATTCTGGTTGGTGCGCTTGACGCTACCAGCCAGTTGGGCGCGCAATTGCTGCTGCGGCGGCTCGACAGCGCGGCGCCGGTCGAGATTGCGCGACAGATGAAAGCCCTGGTGGACAGTGGCGCCAATGCCATCCTGATCGTGCCGCCCTATTGCGAAGTGGCCAGCATGTTCGGGCTGACGCGCGATGTTCCGGTGCCCGTCATCGCCATGTCGCCGGGCGACGAATTGCCGGGCGAATATTGCGTCCGGATCGACGATCGTGAAGCGGCGCGCGAAATGACCGCCTATCTGATCGGCCTGGGCCATCGCGACATCGGCTTTATTCGCGGTGGTCCGGGGCATCTGATCCATCGCACCCGATGCGACGGCTATATGGCGGCGCTGAGGGATGCCGGCCTTGATGTTCGTCCGGACCTGATCGTCGAAGGCGACATGAGTTTCGAATCCGGTCTGGCCGCGGGCGAGCAATTGTTGAACCTCGCGCATCGTCCCACCGCGATTTTCGCCAGCAATGATGACATGGCTGCGGCGATCGTGTCGCTGGCGCACCGACGGGGTCTGGACGTGCCGCGCGACATTTCTGTGGTTGGCTTCGATGATACTCCCATAGCAGTCAAGATCTGGCCGCCTTTGACCAGTGTGCGGCATCCCGGCGCGCGGATTTCGGCGGAAGCGGCGACGCAGGCGGTGGCGCTGGCGAGGAGTGCGGAAACGCTCCCTGCGCCCTCGACAACATATCTGCGCCATGAACTGGTGATCAGGGAATCCACGGCATCACCTTCGCTGGATGGTTAGCCCCGGACCAGTTGCATATACATCCTGATCCGATCCGACGATCGTGGTTCGTCTCGAACATTGATCGGTTGCGAACGGTATGGAGGCGGAGCACGGCCGCCTGTCGTCAATCGCGAACCGAATGCAATTTGTGCAACGCAAAAATTTCGCTTGCGACTCGAATGAAAGGGTGACAGCTTGCATGTCATCGAAGCAGGGGCGCTTCGATCTATAGACTGATGCTCGCCGATGACGGCAGGCTCAGTTCCGTTCCTTCACAGGATCGATCAGGCAATGATGCCGCCCGGACAGGTCTTGCGACCTTGGTCCTGGCGGCTTTTTTATTTGGTTTTCCGCCAGCGGCCTGCGGCTGCCGGGCGGCTCTCAAGAACATCTTTCGCGCGCCGGATCGGTTTCCGGCGACGGACGGCCGCGCCCGTGCGCGGCTGATGACGAGCAACAGGGAAGGACATTGGGGAATGGCAGAGGGGGACAATCGGGATAGCGTCAGCCGGCGCGGTCTGCTCAAGACCAGCGGCACGGCGG
This sequence comes from Sphingobium sp. TCM1, assembly GCF_001650725.1. Lineage (GTDB taxonomy): Bacteria > Pseudomonadota > Alphaproteobacteria > Sphingomonadales > Sphingomonadaceae > Sphingobium. The sequence continues at coordinate 130,770 of NZ_LXVX01000011.1, forward strand.
CGATATTCGCTGCGGTGCAGCAGGCATTTCCATCCGGCGTGTTTGCGGCGGGGTCGGGTCCGGAAGTATCGGGCGCCAAGCTCGGTTTCATCGCGCTCACGGATGCGGCGCCGCTGATCATCGCCAAGGAACTGGGCCTCTTCGCCAAATATGGGATGCCCGACGTGCAGGTGATGAAGCAGGCCAGCTGGGGGGCGACCCGCGACAATCTGGTCCTGGGCAGCGGCGGCGGTGGCATCGATGGCGCGCATATTCTGACGCCGATGCCCTATCTGCTGACGCTGGGCGCGATCGGCAAGGCGACGCCGATGAGCATCCTCGCCCGCCTCAACGTCAACGGTCAGGCCATTTCCGTTTCCAAGGAATATCTCGGGGCGAAGGCCGACCTCAACGCGGCTAAGATGAAAGGAGTTATCGCCCAGCGCAAAGGCGCGGGCAAGAAGATCAGCATGGCCATGACCTTCCCCGGCGGCACGCATGACCTGTGGCTACGCTACTGGCTGGCCGCTGGCGGCATCGACCCGGACAAGGATGTGGAGCTGATCACGGTTCCGCCGCCACAGATGGTTGCGAACATGAAGGCCGACACGATGGACGCCTTCTGCGTGGGTGAGCCGTGGAACGATCAGCTTGTTGCGCAGCAACTGGGCTACACCGCCGTATCGACCGGCCAGATGTGGATGAACCATCCCGAAAAAAGCTTCGCCATGCGTTCCGACTGGGTCGCGAAGCATCCACGGGCGGCGCAGGCGATCACGGCCGCCATCATCGAGGCGCAACGCTGGGCCGACAGTCCGGCCAACACCAGCCAGCTCGCCAGCACGATCGCCGGTCGCGATTATCTCAAATGTCCGGTCACCGACATCGCCGATCGTCTTCAGGGCAATTTTACCATGGGCGACGGGCGCAAATTCCCGAACGCGGCCTTCAAGATGAAGTTCTTCGCCGGCTACGCCTCCTTCCCCTACAAGAGCCATGACCTCTGGTTCCTCACCGAGAACCAGCGCTGGGGCAAGCTGCCCATGTCGCTCGACACCAAGGGCACCATCGCCAAGGTCAACCGCTCCGACATCTGGCGGAAGGCCGCGGCGATGCTGGGGGGCAAGGGGCCGGCCAGCGACAGCCGGGGCGTCGAGAAATTCTTTGACGGCAAGAGCTTCGATCCCGCCAACCCCAAGGCTTACCTCGCCAGCCTGGCGATCAAGCGCGTCTGACAGGGAAGGAAAAGAGCATGGCCTTGCCATCGCCCAACAGCAAGAATGGACCGTCGGTTTCGGCCGGCGCTCCCGCCACCGAACTGGGGGTCATCCTGCCCTATCCCGAAGAGGCGATCGCCCGCCGGAGTTTCGAGCCGGTCGCGGCGCCGGTTCACCCGCTGGTCCGGACCGCCCGGTCCATGGTGGCCAATACGCTGCCGACATTGGTGATGGTCGTGGGGCTGCTGCTGGTCTGGCAGCTGCTCTGCGGCTCGCCGGACGCGACCTTCCCCAGCCCCTACAAGGTCTGGCAGGAAAGCCATGAGGTGATCGTCAATCCCTTCAAGGGGGTCGATTTCGTCGCGATGAGCATCCAGGACGGCGGCGACGTCGGCATTGCCGGCCATGTGCTGACCAGCCTCAGCCGCGTGCTGATCGGCTACAGCATTGCCGCGGTGATCGGCGTGGCGCTTGGCATATTGATCGGGCAAAGCGTTTTCGCCTTCCGGGCGCTCGATCCGTTGTTCCAGGTATTGCGCACCGTGCCGCCGCTGGCCTGGTTGCCGATCAGCCTGGCGATTTTCCAGCAGGCCCAGCCCTCGGCGATCTTCCTGATCTTCATCACCGCGATCTGGCCGGTCATCCTCAACACCGCCGCCGGCGTCCAGACGATCCCGGCCGCCTATCGCAACGTGGCCAAGGTGCTGGCGCTCAATCCGGTCGAATATTTCGTCCGCATCATGCTGCCCGCCACCGTCCCGCACATGTTCACCGGCCTGCGCATCGGCGTCGGCATGAGCTGGCTCGCGATCGTCGCCGCCGAAATGGTGCAGGGAGGCACCGGCGTCGGCTTCTTCATCTGGGACAGCTACAACAGCTCGCTGCTGACCGACACCATCGTCGCGCTGGTCTGGATCGGCATGGTGGGCTTCGCACTGGACCGCATCGTCGCTTTCGCGGGCCGCATCATCGGCCGCGCCGGTTAAAGGGAAAGGACAGGCTCATGAAACAGCGCAGCTATCTCGCGCTTGAGGGCATCACCGTCGAATTTCCGACCAAGGCCGGGCGCTTTTGCGCGCTCGACGGGATCGATCTGGAAGTCGATAAGGGGCAGTTCGTGGCGCTGATCGGCCATTCGGGCTGCGGCAAGTCGACGCTGCTCAATGCCGTCGCCGGGCTGGTCAAGCCGACCAGGGGCGTGATCTTCCTCGACGGTCAGGTGGTGGACGCGCCGGGGCCGGACCGGGCGGTGGTCTTTCAGGACCATTCGCTGCTGCCCTGGCTGACGGTGGAGGAAAATGTCCGTCTCGCCGTCGACAAGACGGCGGACGGCAAGGGCAAGGCCGAGCGCAGGGACTGGGTCATGCATAATCTGGAGCTGGTCCAGATGGCCCATGCCGCCGCCAAGCGCCCAGGTGAATTGTCGGGCGGCATGAAGCAGCGCGTGGGCATCGCCCGCGCCATCGCGATGAACCCGCGCGTATTGCTGATGGACGAACCGTTCGGCGCGCTGGATGCGCTCACCCGGGCGGCGCTGCAGGATGTCGTCATGGATTTGCAGGCCCGGCTCAACAATACCGTGCTGATGATCACGCACGACGTGGATGAAGCGGTGTTGCTGGCCGACCGCGTGGTGATGATGACCAACGGCCCGGCGGCACGGATCGGCGAGGATCGGGCCGTTTCGCTGCCCCGGCCGCGCAACCGGCTCGAAGCGATCGATACGGCCGAATATGCCGAGGCGCGATCGGCCGTCATCCACTTCCTGCACGAGCGCTACCGCAACCCGGCGACACTCGCCGCCTGACATCAAGACCTATGGGGGGATGCCTGGAAGGCCCAGAAAGGGCCATCAGGAGCCAAGAAGGGGGATTTATGCGTAAGGTTTGTTTCTTGTTGTCGGCGTCGATATCCGCCTTGACCGCAGTCGCGACGCCAGCCCTGGCCGACGACATCGTGTTCAAGCCTATTGTCGAGGCGCGTTTGCGCTATGAGGGCGTCGATCAGGCCGGTCCGGCGCCGCTGACCAGCAGCCGCGATGCCCATGCTGTAACGATGCGGGTGCGTGCAGGCGGAGAGATTTCCAAAGGCCCGTTCGCCTTTCTGGCCGAGGCCGAAGGGACGCTGGCCATCGATGAGACTTATAATAGCGGCGTCAACGGCAAGACGCTCTATCCAATCGTACCGGATCCCGAGACTGTCGAGGTGAACCGGGTGCAACTCCAGTACCGCACCAAGCCGCTGGTGGTGACCCTCGGGCGCCAGCGGATCAACCTGGATGACCAGCGCTTCGTCGGCTCGGTCGCCTGGCGCCAGAATGAGCAGACCTTCGATGCCCTGCGCGTCGAATATATGGGCGTGAGGAATCTCAAGGTCGACGTCACCTATGCGATTTCGGCTCGAACCATCTGGGGTATCGACGGCGGCAAGTTCGGCGCAACCCACCGGCCGACGCATATCGACGGCGACAATCTCTTCGCCAATATTTCCTACAAGATGAAGCTGGGAACGCTGACCGGCTTTGCCTATTTGGTCGACCAGGATGAAGCCGTGCTGCCGCTCCGGCGGAATAGCAGCCAGACCTATGGCGTGCGTTTCATGGGCGCGCAGCCCCTCTCGAAGACAGTGAAGCTCAGCTATCTCGCCAGCTATGCGCGCCAGAGCGACCATGCCGCCAACCCCGTCGATTATTCGGCCGACTTCGCGACGGCGGAACTGGCGCTGGATGTCGCCGCGTTCAAGTTGACGGCGGGCTATGAACTGCTGGGGTCGGATTCTGGCGCGACCGGCGTCGCCGGCGGCTTTGCCTTCCAGACACCTTTTGCCACGCTGCACAAGTTCAACGGCTGGGCGGACAAGTTTCTGACCACGCCCGGCACGGGCATTCAGGATTATTATGCGGGCGCTGCGTATACAGTGCCGAAGCTCGGGAAGGCGGGCCCGTTGGTGGCATCCTTCATCTTCCACCGCTTCAGCAGCGACCGGCTGTCGATCCATTATGGTGATGAATATAATGCGCAGGTGACGATGAAGCTGAACAAGCGTCTGAGCGCGCTTGTCAAATATGCCGATTATCAGCGTAAGGGCATCGCCAGCTTCACCGGCGATGCCGACACGAAGAAATTCTGGGCACAGATCGACTACGCTTTTTGAACATCGCGCTCGATGCAGATGCGCGGGATCGGGAAGACCAGTTCCGCGCATCGCTGTCGGACATGCCGGTCAGGAGCTTTGCCGATAGCGGGGGACGGCCGGTCGTCGGGCTGAAGTCCGGACGGCTTTTGGTTTGCGGAACCAGAATGTCCAGACCGCCAGAGACCCCAGGAGCGTCAGGGCAAGGCCGGACAGGGTCATGACGATCCTGAAGGGCAGGCCGCCGACCTTGGCCGCGTGCAGGGGGTAAAGCAGGTTATAGCCGCGCACGGTCATGGGCAGGTCCGCAGCATCGCGACTGGCGACGAGCGCGCCATTGTCCGCCGCGAACCAAAGCGTCGTCCGCCCGTTGGGAAGCCACTCCTCGGGCGATCGCATCCGCAGGGTTATCAGGCCATTATCCTTGCGCGGCAGGCTGATGCTGCGAACCTCCGCATCGGGAAAGCGCGCTCGGGCGGTGCGGATCATCTGCGCCCAGTCGAGCCGATCGTTCAGCTTGGCGGGGCGGGGCGGCGGCCCCTGGAGCGCCTTGTCGATCAGTGCCGGAGCGCCCGGCCCGAACATCAGCGCGGCCAGCGGCCGGAACACCAATATGGCGCCCGTCAGAAGCGAAAGCAGCAGCAAAGGTGCGATGACGACGCCCAGATCGCGGTGATGGCGCACGATCGCCGGCCGGCTCATCCGGGCGGGCCACAGGCGGAATGCGAACGTCTTGCGTGTTTTCCACCAGAGCAGGATTCCGGTCACGACGAAGAACAGGCCGCACACCGCCGCGATCCCGATGACCGTCTCGCCGCTATCACCCGAAAAGAGGTGATGATGCAGGTCGAACATCCAGATTTCGGGGCGTTCCCATTGGCTCTGCCATCGGGTCACGATGGTTCCATCCTGATCGGCATAGGCGCCCGCGCCTTCCTTGAAGGTCAGGCGCAGAAGACCGAAATTCTGCGAAGCGAAAGTCAGCGATTGCGGCTGCGCCACAGGATCGCCCATGACCTGCTGTGTTACCGCCGCCAGATGCGCGGTCTCCTGGACCTGCGCGTCGCCGGCATGGGGCAGCAGCACCCAGCTATCCTTGTGGACAAGCAGCGCGCCGGTAAGGCCGAGGATCGCCAGCACCAGGCCGATGATCCCCCCCGTCCAGCGATGCAGCGTGTCGATCAGCTTCATCAGAACCGATAGTCCCAGGACAAAGTGAAATTGCGCCCGCGACCGGCGAAATAATGGGCATTGTCGGTCGGCCGGACGGTCTGCGTGTAATAGTCGATGTAGAATTTGTCGAAGATGTTCTGGGCCGCCAGAGTGACCGCACCGAAGCTGGTCTGATAGCGCAGGCTGAGGTCGGTGACGTTATAGCCGCCGAAACTGAAGCCCCGATTATAGGCGGCGTTGGCCGGGCTAGTCCAAGGTCGGACCTCAAACTGGCGTGACAGGAAGAATTGCGTCTGGATGCGCGCCGACAACGGCCCGCGCACATAGCTGGCCGCGACATTCAGGCGGTCGGGCGAGATGTTCGCACCGTCGAGGTCGCGGTCCACCTTGTCGATGCCATCCGTGCTGTTGCCATCGGTGCGGCCGATCAGATGGGCATAGCCGGTCGACAGGGTCAGGCCGGGAAGCGGCATCCGGGCCGACAGGTTCACTTCAAGCCCCTGGATCTCGACCCGCTGCCGCTGGATTTCGAAAGGCGCGCCGATGGCGGTCTGCACCAGCAGTGATCCATTCTTGCTCGTCGACCAGAAATAGGCCGCACTCGCATCCAGCGGTCCACGCTTCAGCTCGAATCCGATCTCGCGATTGTTGGAGACGATGGGACTGATGTTCATATAGCTATCGATATCGACGCCCGCCCGGTTTACCGCCCGCGCGATCCGGCCCACATCGGGCACGGTATAGCCTTCGGCATAGCTGGCATAGGCACGGATTCCGGCCCACGGCTCCAATATGACGCCGCCGTTGAACAATGTGTCGTTGAAGGTCGGCGTCCCGCCGGACACCGCAAAGCCTCCATTGTAGCTCGCCAGCGTCCGATAATCGTCGATGGAGACGCGCACATCCTCATGGCGGACACCGCCGGCCAGGCGCAGTTTCTTGTCGAGCAGGGCCAGGTTCAGCTGGGCGAAGGGCGCCAGGCTGCGATAGTCCGTCGGCGGCACCCAAGTGCGGCCGGTGGCGATCAGCCGCTGCTCGGTCAGGTCATAGAGGGCGTCGAAGCCGAGCGTTGCCGTCAGCGCCTCAAAGCCGGGAACAGCGCGTTCATAGCTGATCTTGCCGCCATATTTGCGGCTGCGATTCTGCGACTGGTCGAACAGCGTGCCGATCGGCGCGAGGCTCGCGTCCTGGAAGGTCGCGATCGGCGCGATTTCGCCGCCATAGGTGTCGCGCGAGCGGTTGAAGAAGATCTGCGCGATGAAATTGCCGCCCCACAAATTGGTGTCGGTCAGCGTCAGCGCCGCGCTCTCGGTGCGGTTCTTCGCCGGATCGCCGGGCGGAGTGCCCCGCACCGACGTGGTCGGGCGATCCACGCGGTAATCACCGTCCAGCGCCACATAGTCGCCGTCGCCCTTCAACTCGAAACGGCTCATGGTGAGGTCGAGGCGGGCGCTGTCGCTCAGGGCATAACCGAAACGTCCGAAAAGGGACCAGCTGCGGCTGTCCTGCGTTTCCCCTTGCGTCAGGTCGGTGCCGACACGATCCCCATGGCCATCGTAGAAAGCGCCGCGCTTTTCATAGGCGGCGCCCACGGTCGCGTCCCAGCGACCCGCGCGCCAGCCGATGAGGCCCGCGACCTTGCCGCCGACGCCGTCGCCATGAAAGCCGGTATCGGCATTGCCCTGCACCAGGATCCGGCCCGTGATGCCATCGGTGGTCGGTGGAGCGACGGTCACCTGATTGACGATGCCGCCCGTGCCGCCAATGCCCTGTAGCGCGTTGGAGCCGTAGATCAGCTCGACGCGGTCGATGAAGAAGGGATCGATCGTGAAACCGTCCCGCGCGCCGTCGCGCAGAGGCGCGGTCTGCGGAATCCCGTTGATCGCGTAGAGCGGGGATCGGCCGCGCAGCGTTTCGCCCGCGCCCGACAGCTTCTGGCGTGTCGGCGAGAAGGATGGCGTCAGCGTCGAAACGGCATCGACGATGGAGCCACTGATCGCGACCTGCTGGTTCAACCTTTCCTGGTCGATGACATCGATCGTCAGGGGGAGCGCATTGGCGGGCAGGATAGTGCGGGCCGCCGTGACGATGAGGGCGTCATCCCCATCGCCTGCGGCGGGCGCTTGGGCGAGCGCCGGAGAGCAGGGCGCGGTTGCGCACAGGAGCGGGACGATGAAATGACGCATGAGGACCCCCTGAAAGACGGCGCCATCTACTCAATCCAAGATGATCCTGCAAGTCATTCGCATTCCGGGATGTGCCTTCGACCCGATGACATTCTGGTCATAGCAGCGCCAACAGACCCGTTTCCGGGTCGGTTGCGCCCTCCAGGATCATCTTGCCAGCGACATAGAGGATCACCAGCAGGCCGAAATAGGCGATGGCGCGGTAGCGTTCGATGACGCGCGCCAGCAGGTTCGCCGCCACGCCCATCAGCGCGACAGACAGGACCAGGCCGATGACCAGGATGCCGGGATGCGCGCGCGCCGCGCCGGCGACCGCCAGCACATTGTCCAGGCTCATGGAAACGTCCGCGATGGCCACGGCCCAGGCCGCCTGGGCAAAACCCTTGGGCGCGGCCTTGCCGGCAATATCCTCGCCATACTCCGATGCGCCGCCCGAGCGAAGCTCGCGCCACATTTTCCAGGCGACCCAGACCAGCAACAGCCCGCCGGCGAACACCAGGCCGACCAGCTGCATCAGCTGAGTGACGAGCAGGGCAAAGGCGACGCGCAGGACCAGCGCCGCGACCACGCCGATCGCGATCACCTTGCGACGTGACGCGGGCGGCAGCCCGGCCGCCAGCGCGCCGACGACGATCGCATTGTCTGCGGCCAGCATGATGTCGATCAGCACGACCTGACCGAAAGCTGCCAGTGCAGACGGGGAACCGAGATTGGTGAAGTCGGCGACGATATGCTGCCAGATGTCGTTCATAAAACCCCTCGCCACCGGTCGGGCAGGAGACGCCCGCACCTGAACCAATGGCCGTTGCGTTGCGGGCGGTCCTCATGGCCCCGCCACGGGACGACCGCCGCATAGGCGGCGAAGCTGTCATCAACCTTTCAGATCGGTGGAGCAGCCTGTCCCGATAGGCACCGCCCATCATTTCGACTTTTTTGAAAAGTCCGGACGATTTTATCCGGATTACTGAAGGGATAGTATCCGGCTATCTCTGATGTCACCACTTCGCCACCGCCCATATCGAGGGAGACAGACATGACCATCACCGCCACCCCGACCCCCGCCAAGGCTCTGCTTTCGCCCGATAACCATGCGCTGGTCCTGATTGACTTCCAGTCGCAGATGGCCTTCGCCACCAAGTCGATCGCGCCCGAACTGCTGCGTAACAATGCCGCGCTCGTCGCCAACGCCGCTGCCGGCTTCAATGTCCCTACAATTCTGACGACCGTCGCCGAAAAGAGCTTTTCCGGCCCCATGTTCGATGAAATCACCGACGCCTTCCCAGGTCAGCCCCTGCTGGATCGCACCAGCATGAATACATGGGAAGATGCTGCGGTGATCGAGGAAGTGAACCGCTTGGCCAAGGATCGCCTGGTCTTTGCCGGCCTGTGGACCAGCGTCTGCATCGTCGGACCCGTACTTTCGGCCCTGGAGCAGGGCTTTGAAGTCTATGTCATCACCGACGCCAGCGGCGACATCAGCGAGGAAGCGCATGAACGCGCCGTCGAACGCATGATCCAGGCAGGCGCCCGCCCGATCACCGCGCTCCAATATCTGCTCGAACTGCAACGCGACTGGGCGCGCGCCGAAACCTATGACCTCACCACCGGCATCGCCCGCAAATGGGGCGGCGCCTATGGCCTGGGCATCACCTATGCCAAGACGATGTTCGGCGCCTCCGAGGGTGGTCACTGACCACAAGACCCGGTTTTCAATTTTTCTCTGAAAGGATTGTCCCATGAGCAATTTCATTACCACCAGCGACGGCGTCGACATCTTCTATAAGGACTGGGGCGCGAAGGATGCCCAGCCGATCATGTTCCACCATGGCTGGCCGCTTTCGTCGGATGACTGGGACGCGCAGATGCTGTTCTTCCTGTCGAAGGGCTATCGCGTCGTCGCCCATGACCGTCGCGGCCACGGCCGCTCGCAACAGGTCGATGTCGGCCACGACATGGCCCATTATGCCGCCGACGCAGCCGCGGTCGCCGAGCAACTGGACCTCCGCAACGCGATCCATATCGGCCACTCGACCGGCGGTGGTGAAGTCGCGGCCTATGTCGCCCGCCATGGCCAGCCGCAGGGCCGCGTTGCAAAGGCGGTTCTGGTCAGCGCCGTTCCGCCGATCATGCTGAAGACCGATCGCTATCCCGACGGCCTCCCGATCGAGGTTTTCGACGGCCTTCGCGCCGGTCTCGCCGCCAACCGCGCGCAATTCTTCCGCGATGTCGCCGCCGGTCCCTTCTACGGCTTCAACCGCGAGGGTGCGGACGTGAAGCCTGCGGTCATCGACAATTGGTGGCGCCAGGGCATGATGGGCAGTGCACTTGCCCATTATGAGGGGATCAAGGCCTTCTCCGAAACCGACCAGACGGACGATCTGAAGGCGATCACCGTGCCCACGCTGGTGCTGCATGGTGACGACGATCAGGTCGTTCCCTACCGGAATGCCGGCGTGCTCCAGGCCGAGATCCTGCCGAACGCCACGCTCAAAATCTATGCAGGCTATTCGCACGGAATGCTGACGGTGAATGCCGATGTGCTGAACGCCGACATGCTCGCCTTCATCCAGGCCTGATCGCGAAAGGGGAATGGACGCATGAAGCCCTATCTTCTCTCGCTGGGGGCCGGGCTGCTGGTCGGTCTCGTCTACGGCTTGCTCGGCGTCCGTTCCCCCGCCCCGCCGGTCATCGCCCTTGTCGGGCTGGCGGGGATATTGCTGGGCGAGCAGATGCTGCCTTTCGCCAGTCGCCTTCTGTATTCGTCCCCTGTCGTTCATGTGGAGAATGACGCATGATCACGCGCCGCCAGGCGTTCACCGGCGCCGCCACGACCGCCCTTGTCACCGCCACCGAAAGCCTTGCCATGACCGGAAAAGACCTCCTCATCACCAATGCCAGGGTCACGACGCTGGACCGGGAGAATCCGGTGGCGCAGGCGGTCGCGATCCGCGATGGCAGGTTCCTGGCGGTCGGTGGCGAGCAGGAGGTGCGCGCCGTCGCCGCGCCCGATGCGCAACTGATCGACGCGAAGGGCCGCCGCCTGATCCCCGGACTGATCGACAGCCACATCCATGTCATCCGGGGCGGCCTCAACTATAATATGGAACTGCGCTGGGAAGGCGTGCCGACCCTGGCCGATGCCATGGCGATGCTCAAGCGCCAGGCCGAAAACACCCCGCCGCCCCAGTGGGTGCGCGTGGTCGGTGGCTTTACCGAACATCAGTTCGTCGAAAAGCGCCTCCCCACCATCGAGGAGATCAACGCCGCCGCGCCCGATACGCCCGTCTTCATCCTCCACCTCTATGATCGCGCGCTGCTGAACGCCGCCGCGCTCCGGGCGGTGGGCTATGACCGGAATACGCCGAACCCGCCGGGCGGCGAGATCGTCCGTGATGCGCAGGGCAACCCGACCGGGCTGCTGCTGGCCCAGCCCAATGCGACGATCCTTTACGCGACCCTGGCCAAGGGGCCGAAGCTGCCGCCCGAATATCAGCTCAACTCCACCCGCCATTTCATGCGCGAGTTGAACGCGCTCGGCGTCACCAGCGTCATCGATGCGGGTGGCGGCTCGCAAAATTATCCTGACGACTATGAGATTATCGAAAAGCTGCACAAGGATGGCGATCTCACCCTGCGCATCGCCTATAATCTCTTCACCCAGAAGCCGAAAGAAGAACTCAGGGACTTCGCTACCTGGTCGACCCAGATCAAGCCGGGCGACGGCGACGATAGCTACCGACACAATGGTGCGGGCGAAATGCTGGTGTATTCGGCCGCCGACTTCGAGGATTTTCGCGTCGCCCGCCCCGACATGCCGCCGGAAATGGAAGGCGATCTGGAACCCGTCATTCGCCTCCTCGCCGAAAGGCGCTGGCCCTGGCGGATGCACGCCACCTATGACCAGACGATCGGCCGCGCATTGGATGTGTTCGAGAAGGTCAATCGCGACATTCCCCTGGCAGGCCTGAACTGGTTTTTCGATCACGCCGAAACGATCAGCGATCGCAATATCGATCGGATCGCCGCGCTGGGCGGTGGCATCGCAGTCCAGCATCGCATGGCCTTCCAGGGCGAATATTTTGTCGAACGCTATGGCGCCAGGGCGGCCGAGGCGACCCCGCCGATCAAGCGGATGATGGCGGCCGGCGTGCCCGTGGGCGCCGGCACCGACGCCACTCGCGTCGCCAGCTACAATCCCTGGGTGTCGCTGTCCTGGCTGGTCACGTCGAAGACGGTCGGCGGTCTCGCCCTCTATCCGGTGCGCAATCGCCTCGACCGCGAAACCGCGCTGCGCCTCTGGACCGAGAAGAACACATGGTTCTCCAACGAGCCGGGCAAGAAGGGGCAGATCAAGAAGGGGCAACTTGCCGACCTGGCGCTTCTCTCGGATGATTATTTTGCCGTGCCAGAGGATGAGATCGCCCATCTCCGCTCCGTGCTGACCCTGCTGGGGGGCAGGATCGTCCATGGCGAGGGCGATTATGGCCCGCTGGCACCGGTTATGCCCAAGGCGATGCCGGACTGGTCGCCTGTTGCGACCTTCGGCGGCTATCATCGCAAGGATGAAACGGCGAAGAAGTTGGCTTCGGCCTGCGGCTGCGCCTCTTCCTGCGGCGTCCATGGTCATGATCATGCCGCTGCGCTGGGCGCGAACGTTCCCGCGGCCGATGTCCAGAGCTTCTGGGGGGCGCTGGGCTGCGGTTGCTGGGCGGTATGACCATGGATCGCGCGCCTTCGCCCTTGCCCTGGCTCCTGCTTCTGCTCTCGGTCACGACCGGACTGGTCGATGCGATCAGCGTGTTGGGCCTTGGCAAGGTGTTCACCGCGAACATGACCGGCAATATCGTCTTCCTGGGTTTTGCGGCTGTCGGTACGCCTGGCTTCCATGCGCCGTCCTACCTCGTCGCCATCCTCGCCTTCCTGATCGGCGCGCTGGTGGCGGGGCGGGTGGGGCGGGGCCATGCCGGCCTGCCGTTGCGACGCTGGCTGCTGGTCGCTGCACTGGTCGAGGCATCGCTGCTCTGGATCGCCGCAGGCGTCGCCACCGGCTTCGACATGGTCCGCCAGTCCCCGGATGGGCATCTCTATGCCATTATCGCGCTGACCGGCATAGCCATGGGTTTCCGCAACGCCACCATCCGCTCGCTCAAGGTGCCCGATCTCACGACCACCGTCCTTACGCTCACTCTCGCCGGCCTGGCGGCCGATTCGGCGATGGCGGGCGGCGGCAACCCCAACATGGCGCGCCGCATCGGCAGCGTCGTCGCCATCCTGCTTGGCGCTGCGCTCGGCGCCTGGCTGGTCATGGGGCACGGCCTGGTTTTGCCGCTGATCCTCGCGGGAGCGCTCGTGCTGATCGGGACGATCGCCTGCATGATACATCCGGAAGCGGCGCGCCCGGCCGTCTCCTGATCGCAGCGGCGGCGGCCATTGTCTATCGCCCGCCCCTCTGCGATGGAGAGCGTATGATTGATCCTCGCGCCCTGCGGATGTTCCTGGCCGTGTGCCGCGCCAACTCCATCAGCGGCGGCGCGCGGCTGCTCAATATCTCGCAACCCTCCGTCTCCAACGCGATCGCCCAACTGGAGCAATCGGTCGGCGCGACCCTGTTCGAACGGTCCCGCACCGGGATCAGCCTGACCGCCGAGGGCGAAATCCTCCTCCGCCGCGCCGAGACGATCGATTCCGTCCTGCGGGAGGCGGAGGAGGAAATGCAACTCGCGCGCAAGGGCGTGACCGGCCCGCTTCGCGTGGGCGGTACGCCCGGTGCTCTGGTCAGCCTGTTGCCCGAAGCGGTGCGGCGGCTGGAGGACCGGATGGGTCGCTTCACGCTTCATGCCGTCGAGCGGCCCGATCATGACCTTGCCGCGATGTTGCGCGCGGGCGAGATCGAACTTGCCTTCGTCACCACCGGGATCGAGGCACCGCCCGACGATCTGGAGGAAATGACCTTCTCGCGCGATCCTTTCGCGCTGATCGTCGGTCGCCGCAACGATCATCTACCGGCGGAGCTGTCGCTGCGCGACATGGGCGCGATGCGCTGGGTGCTGCCCGAAGCACGCGGCGCCTTCCGCCGCCAGATCGACGCCCTGTTCATGGCTGCCGACGTGCCCGTGCCGCAGGATGCGATACGCTGCGACTCCCTGCTCACGACCAAGGCGATCGTGCGGGGCAGCAACAGGGTGACGATCCTGCCGATGCAGGTCGCTGCGGCCGAACTGTCGATCGGCGTGCTGCGAGCCATCAGCATCCGGGAGTCCGCTTTCCCCCGCAGCGTCGGCATCCGGCGCATGGCGGGCGGGCGGCTCTCACGCCTGGGCGAAGCGCTGCTGGACGCTCTAATCCATAGTTCCAAACTATGATGTTCCTAAAAATCATTATTTTTCTTTGCATGAAAATCGGCGCATAAGCTGCTCGACAAGAGTTTTCGGGAGAGCACGCCGTGCGGCAACTGATCCGCAACATCGCCATCTTCGACGGAACGGGCGCTGCGCCGTTTCCTGGTGCGGTCATTGTAGAGGGCGATCGAATCGCCGCTGTCCTGCACGACGAAGCCGCCATTGCGGCGGTCGAAGCGGACAGCGTGATCGATGGCCTGGGCGCCACGCTGATGCCGGGCATGGTCGATTCCCACACCCATCTGACCTGGGGCAGCTCGGTCGAGAAAATCTATCACCAGTTCATCCTGCCGCCCGAGGAGCTGAAGGTCGCCGCGTGGCGCAATGCTCGTGTGCTGCTCGACCATGGCTTCACCAGCCTCTATTCGGCTGGGGCGCTCGGCGACCAGATTGAACCCGAACTGGCCCGCGCGATCGAAGCCGGCCAGACCCCTGGCCCGCGCCTCGTCCCCTCGACCCTCGAGCGCAGCCCTGAAGGCGAAGAGGGTGTCGAAACCGGTGACGTGTTCAACGGTCGTGGCCCCGAAGCCATGCGCGCCTTCGTCGCCTACTGCGCGGCGGAGGGGGTGCAGTCCCTGAAGCTCGTCATTTCGGGCGAGGATGCGCTGAAGCCCGGATCGTCGGGTGACATCCTCTACACGGACGAGGAAATGCAGGCGGCGGGCGAGGCGGCGAAGGAAGCCGGCCTGTGGATCGCCACCCATGCCTATTCGCCGCGCGCGATCAATCTGGCGCTCGAGGCCGGCGCCCGCATCCTCTATCATTGCTCCTTCGCCGACGATGCCGCGATCGACGCGATGGTCGCGAAGAAGGACGAGATTTTCTACGCGCCCGGTCCCGGCGTCTCGGTCGCCGCGCTGGAGGCATCGCCCCCGCCGCATATCGACATGTCCTCGATGAAGGCGAGCGCGGCCGAGCGGCTGGAGCTGGAGAAGGTGCTGGTGCCCAAGCTCAAGGCGCGGGGCGTGCGGGTGCTGCCGGGCGGGGATTACGGTTTCCCCTTCAACCCCAATGGCCGCAACGCCCGCGACCTGGAGCATTTCGTCAACCTTTACGGCTTCACTCCGGCCGAGGCGCTCAGCGCCGCGACCATGCTGGGCGGCCAGTTGATGGGGCTGGAAGTCGGGCAGGTGAAGCCGGGCTATCTCGCCGACCTGCTGCTGGTCGAGGGCGATCCGACACAGGACGTTCGCATCCTTCAGGATGCCAGCAATATCAAGATGATTATGTTGGGTGGGAAGATGCACAAATCCCCCGCGCAGCAGCCCGTGACCGCCTGACCGGAAAGACGCTTTCATGTTCGACGTTGCGATCATCGGCTGCGGGCCGGTGGGTGCCTTTGCGGCCAATCTCCTTGGGAAATCCGGTGTCTCGGTCCTGGTGATCGAGCAGGAAGCACGCCCCTACCCGCTGCCCCGCGCGGTGCATCTCGACCATGAGATGATGCGTCTGTTTCAGTCCGCGGGGGTGATCGACCGGGTCGCTCCCGACATGCGCGACACCGAAGGCCATCTCCATGTCGGCGCCGACCATGGCGCCATCCGCTACATGGGCACGGTCGGCCGGCCGCGTCCGTTCAGCTGGTCCAACGACTATTTCTTCTACCAGCCCGAACTGGAGGATCATCTCCGCGACGCGCTCGCCGACCATCCCAATGTAACTGTCCAGTTCGGTGTCGCTTTCGAAACGCTGGAGCAAGACGGGGATGGCGTAACGCTGCGCCTGTCGGGCGGTCGCACCGAACAGGCCCGCTATGTCATCGCCTGCGACGGATCGCGCAGCGCGGTGCGCAAGGCGCTGGGCATCAGGCTCGACGATCTGGATTTCGAGGAGCCCTGGCTGGTGGTGGATGCCGAAGTCGACGGTCCTGTCCGCTTCCCCGACCTCTGGGGCGTGCCGCAGGATGCGGATCTTCAGAAACTGTCGGTGATGATGTGCGATCCCAAGCGCCCGGCCACCGTCGTACCGGGCCGCGGCAATCACCGTCGTTGGGAATTCATGCTCCTGCCTGGCGAAGACGACCAGGCGATGATGGCGCCGCAAGCAGTCGCAGCTCTTGTCGAACCCTACCTCTCCGGGGTTCCGCACAAGGTGGTGCGCGCGGCGACCTATCGCTTCCATGGTCTGATCGCCGAGCGGTGGCGGCAGGGCGGCGTCTTCCTGGCCGGCGATGCCGCGCACCAGACGCCGCCCTTTTTCGGACAGGGCATGTGCCATGGCTTGCGCGATGTCGCCAACCTTGCCTGGAAACTGGAACTGGTATTGAAGGGTCGCGCTCCCGACGCGTTGCTCGACACCTATCAGCCCGAACGCGATCCCCACGTCCGCGCGGTCATTTCCGCCGCCGTGGGCGCGGGGCGTTATATCTGCATGTTGGACCCCGAAGCGGCGGCCGAGCGTGACGCCCAGATGCGCGAAGCCGCCAAGGGTGCGCAGCATGGCACCGCCGCCGACCTCATCCCCGCCATCGCCACCGGCATCGTTGCTGCCGGCACGCCGGGCGCGGGCGAGCGCTTCATCCAGCCGCGCGTCGGCGATCGGCTGCTGGACGATGTGACCGGCGCCGGCTGGCGTCTCTTCGCCCGGACTGCGGTCAAGGGCGGGGACGTGACCGTCATCGACATCGCAGGATTGGACGACCAGGGCGCGATCGCCGCCTGGCTGGCCGATCGCGGCGCGGAGGCCGTGCTGGTTCGCCCGGACCATTATGTCTTTGGCACCGGCAAGCCTGCCGACCTCATCACGCGCCGCGACGCCCTGATCGCTGGCGCCGCGCATCAGGAGATTGCCGCATGAGCCTCACCCTCGCCCAGGCGCGGATCATCATCGACACGGCGCTGGAAAAGGCGCGCGCCGATGGCGCGCAGCCGCTCGCCGTGGTCGTGCTGGACGCGGGCGCGCACCCCGTCGCTTGTGTGCGCGAGGACGGCGCCAGCCTGTTCCGTTTCGACATCGCTAAGGCCAAAGCCTCGGGTGCGCTGGGGATGGGGGCGGACACGCGGGTCATTGCCGCGCGCGCCGCCTCCAATCCTGCCTTCTTCCAGAGCGTGGTGGCCGTCACCGGCGGCCAGCTCGCTCTGTCGCCCGGCGGCGTCCTGATCCGTGAGATGGAAGGCGCGGTGATCGGCGCCGTCGGGATCAGCGGCGATACGGGCGATTGCGACGAGGCTTGCGCCATTGCGGGCATATTGGCCGCCGGCCTTGCCCATGGAGATGTGAAATGAAGTTGCGCAGCATCGAACTGGCGCTGCCGGGCGCGGAGCAGGCCGCTGCCTTCCTGACCGAGATCTGGGGCATGGCCCCGGCCGATGTGGTGGGCAATATCCATTATCTGCGCGGATCGGGCAGCTATCCCTATCTGGTGGCGCTGGAAGAGTCAGCGGATTGCTATGTCCGCTCCACCACCTTCGTCTGCACCGCCGAACGGCTGGCGCAGTTGAAGCAGAGCGTCGCCGCCGCCGGCCTGACCGCCGCGCCGGTGACGTCCAACGATCTGGGCGGCGGCCATGGCATCATCGTCGAGCTGGCGGAGGGCGAATTGCTGCGCTTCCTGGTCGATGCCACGGAAGTCGCGCCGATCGAGGGCGCCGATCTGCCGGTCAAGCTGACCCATGTGGTGTTCAACAGCGCCGACGCCGAAGCGACCGGCCATCTGGTCGAGGACGCGCTCGGCTTTCGCGTGTCGGACCGGACCAAGGGCATGGTATTCGTGCGATGCAACGATTCCCACCACAGCACCGCCTTCGCCCGCGCGGGCTTCGCGTCGCTGAACCATATTGCCTTCGAGATGGAGGATCTGGACGCGGTGATGCGCGGTATTGGCCGGTTGCGCGATCAGGACATGGCGCCGGCCTGGGGGCCGGGCCGCCATGGTCCGGGTGCCAACGTCTTCGCCTATTTCATCGCTCCCTTCGGCCCGGTGATCGAATTTTCGACCGCCGTGAACAAGGTGCCCGACGATTATCAGCCCGGCGCGCCGGAGGACTGGACCTGGCCGGCCAAGCGGATCGACCAGTGGGGCATGTCCGACAAGGATTTTGACGGTCTGCGCGCCGCCGAGGAGAAATTCCGCCATCGCCGCGATTGGGAGGCCGCCCCGCTTGACGCTTGACCGCCGGGCCGCGCTCGCCGCGCTTGGCGGCGCGCTGCTCGGAACAACCGGAATAAAGGCCGCCCCGCGCGGCAGAGGAGACAGAGACGTGACCCGATTTGTAAGCTTCCGCCGCCCCGACGGCACCCCGAGCTTCGGCCGCCAGAATGGCGAGACGATCGTGGAACTGGCAACCGACGCGACGCCCAGCCTGAAGGCGGCGCTGACCGACGGCAGCCTTGCCGGCCTGACTGACGGTGCGTCCTTCGCCGCCGCCGATGTCGTGCTGCTGCCGGTCATTCCCGATCCCGCCAAGATCCTGTGCGTGGGCCTCAACTATGCCGAGCATGTCAAGGAAACCGGCCGCGAGCAGAAGGCGCATCCGGCGATCTTCGTGCGCTATGCCGACAGCCTGATCGCGGATGGCCAGCCCATGGTGAAGCCCGCCGTCACCACCCGCTTCGACTATGAGGGCGAACTGGCGGTCATCATCGGCAAGCCTTGTCACAAGGTCGCAGCCGCTGACGCCATGGCCTATGTCGCCGGTTATGCCTGCTTTAACGACGGGTCGGCGCGCGATTGGCAGCGCCACAATATCCAGTTCACGCCGGGCAAGACCTTCCCTGGCACCGGCGGCTTCGGCCCCGCGCTGGTGACGCCCGACGCGATCGAGGATTTGGGCGCGCTGCGCGTCCAGACCCGCCTCAATGGCGAACTGGTGCAGGACCAGCCGGTCAGCGACATGATCTGGGACATTCCCACGGTCATCGAATATATCAGCGCCTTCACGCCGCTCGCCCCTGGTGATGTCATCGCCACGGGCACCCCTGGCGGCGTCGGCGACAAGCGTACCCCGCCGCTCTACATGAACGCGGGCGACAAGGTCGAAGTCACCATCGGCACCATCGGCACGCTGACCAACCGCATCATCGACGAACAGTAAGTCCAAGCGACCCAATCATAAGAAGGGGAGGAGTAACCATGCGTAAGTTCCACAAGTCCATCCTGGCCATGGCGGGCGTCAGCACGCTCGCCATCACCGCGCCCGCCTTCGCGCAGGACGCCGCCGCGCCGCAGGAAGCGGCCGAGGAAGCATCGTCGGACATAATCGTGACCGCTCAACGGCGTCAGGAAAAGGTGACGGAGGTTCCCATCTCCATCACGGTCGCCAGCCAGAAGCAGTTGGAGCGTCAGCAGGTCAACAATCTGAACGACCTGAACCGGGTCGCCCCGGCGCTCGAAATCCAGTCGGCTCCGGCCCAGAACACGGGCGGCGGCGGCTCGATCCGCGGCATCGGCACGCAGAGCTTCTCGCCCGGCGCTGTCGCTTCAGTCGGCGTCGTCGTCGATCAGGTCAGCCAGGGCAATGCCAATATCTCTGACCTGTTCGACGTGTCGCGGATCGAAGTGCTGAAGGGGCCGCAAGGAACGCTGTTCGGCCTCACCACGTCGGCCGGCGTGATCAACATCACCACCAATGCCCCTGATCCGACCCAGTTCAGCGGTCGCGTCCGTACCGAATTGTCGGATGCAGGGACGGCCGGCTCCCAATATGGCCAGCAGGTTGTCCAGGGCGTTATCAACGTGCCGATCAGCGCGACCAGCGCGTTGCGCGTCTCGGGCATGAGCAACACCCGTCAGGGTGTCAATCGCAACGCGGTCACTGGCGACTGGAACGACGTCAATCGCTATGCGCTGCGCGGCCGCTTCCTCTGGAACGCGACCGAAGACCTGACCGTCAACCTGATCGGCGACTGGTCGAAGAGCACGACTGAAAATAGCGGCGATTTCTTCACCTTCATCTCCAACACGGCGGCAAACACCGCCTTGCTCAACAGCTGCGGCATCACGCCCGGTGAAGGGAACCAGACCTATTGCCTCGCCAACGGCTATCGTGGCAGCACCAAAGCCTGGGGCGGGTCGGCCCAGGTCGATTATGATGCGGGTCCGCTCACCCTCACATCCATCACCGCCTACCGCAAGACGGATGTGAATTCGGGCGGCGGCAACATCTATCGCGCCGACGCTCTTGCCTCCCGTTTGACGAGCGGGCCGACCGGCACCGACCTGCGCCTGTTCACCCAGGAATTCCGGGCGTCGTCTAACAATAACGACCTGCTCGAATACACCATCGGCGCTTTCTATTCCAATCAGAAGACGGTGCAGCAGCCCGAGCGCTTCACCATTCGCGTGACGCTGCCCAACGGTGTCACCATCACCCCGGTCAACACGCCGGGCGCACTGAACGAGATCAAGGACGAGTCCTTGTCGGTCTTTGGCCAGGGCACGCTGCACGCCAGCGACAGCCTGCGGTTGATCCTGGGCGCGCGCTACACCGGCGGCCGCCTCTCGCTCGACCGGACCGATGCGGGCACGGGTGCGACCAGCTTTGAAGTGTTGAATGTCGACAAGGTTTCCTGGAAGACCGGCGTGCAATATGACATCGCTCGCGACATCATGGCCTATGCCACTGCCGCGCGCGGCTTCAAGGGCGGGCAGATCGCGGTACCGACTGCGCCATTGCTGCCCTATGTCGTGCAGCCGGAAATTCCGATGTCCTATGAAGCCGGCCTCAAGGCTACGCTGTTCGGCGGCGCGGTGCTGGATGTCAGCCTGTTCTATAGCAAGATCAAGAACTTCCAGGCTCAGGAATGTAACGTTAACCCGACGACGGCTCAGCTTGTCTGCGCCCAGACCAACATCGACGGGGTCAAGACGCGCGGTGCGGAAGTCAATCTGTTTGGCCAGATTTCCGACCGGCTGTCGATGAACACTGGTTTCATCTACACCAAGGCGACCTATCCGGGTGGCTTTATCGGCAATGACGGCACCGACATCGGCGGCAGCCAGCTGGCTTATTCGCCGCGCTACAAATTCACCCTGTCGGGCGAATATGAGCAGCCGCTGACCGGCGCCATCAATGGCTTCCTTGCGGTCGACACCATCTGGAAATCGCGGATCCGCTATCAGAACACGTCGCGTAGCGAGGAAACCTTCCGTCCGCACTGGACGGTGGGTGGCCGCTTGGGCGTCCGCAGCGAGGATGAACGCTATTCGGCGGGCCTGTTCGTGCGCAACCTGTTCAATGTCCATGAACCGTCGATTTTGCAGAGCAATTTCGGATCGGGTGTCGGCGCCATTTATGGCCCGCAGTCCTTCCGCCAGGTCGGCCTGCAACTCGACGCGAAATTCTGATCGCAATGCGGGCAGCATGACGGCCGGCCGTCATGCTGCCCTTTCGCTGTCGACCTAGGCGATTAGGATGCGGATATGAATCCAGTCAGACAAGCCATCGCCGCGATGGGCACCGACCTTGGCCCGGACGTCCTGGCGCAATGTCGGGCGCTGTTCGATGCCGAGCAATCCGCGCTGGTCGAACAGATGCCGGCATCGGTCGCCGACATCGCATACGGGCCGCATGAGCGCCATCGGCTCGACCTCTACCGGCCGCAGGGCGATGGACACGCGCCCATCCTCGTCTTCGTTCATGGCGGGGGGTTCCTGAAGGGCGACAAGGGCGGCGGCGACGCGTGGCCCAACGCCAATGTCGGCCGCATGGCGGCGCAGGCCGGATTTCTGGGCGTCGTCATCAATTACCGGCTGGCGCCGGATCATGTCTGGCCCGCCGGTGCCGAGGATGTCGCGGCCGTGGTCGCCTGGCTCAAGGGCCGGGCCGCGCAGCATGGCGGCGACGCTGATCGGATCGTGCTGATGGGCACGTCGGCGGGCGCGGTGCATGTCGCGGGCTATCTCAAGCTGGCCGGGGCGGACGATATTCGCGCCGCGATCCTGCTGTCCGGCCTCTATGGCTATACCCCGCTCGATCAGCGCGACACGCTCTATTATGGCGAAGCGGCGCTCTATCCCGACCGGATGCCGCTGGAGGCGGTCGCGGCCACCACGCTGCCGCTGTTCCTCGCCTGCGCCGAGTTCGACCCGCCGCGTTTCCAGGCCGAGTTCCTGGGTCTGATGCAGGACCGGCTTGCCCGTCACGGCGCGATGCCGCGGGCGCTGATCCTCAGCGGCCATAATCACTACACTATGCCCATGCACCTTGGCACGGCCGACCGGCGGCTCGCCGACGAAATCTGTGCCTTCGTGCGCGACATCACCGCCTGACAATCATAATTGGAGAAACGAAACCATGCTGGACCGCAGAACCCTTCTGGCCACCGGCGCCGCGTTGATGGCCGCCCCGGCGTTCGCCGCGCGAAAGGCTGCCGATCCTGCCTTTCCCAAGGGCTTCTTCTGGGGAACGGCAACCGCGCCGCACCAGATCGAGGGCAATAATATCGCCAGCGACCTGTGGTTCCTGGAAAATCAGCAACCCACCGTCTTCGCCCAGCCATCGGGCGATGCCTGCAACAGTTTCCTGATGTGGGAAACCGACCTCGACCTCGCCAAAAATATGGGCCTCAACTGCTATCGCTTCGGCATCGAATGGGCGCGGATCGAACCGGAGAAGGGCCTGTTCAGCGAGGCGATGCTCGACCATTACAAGGCGATCGTCGACGGGTGCCGCGCACGCGGCCTGACGCCGATCGTCACCTACAGCCATTTCACCGCGCCGCGCTGGTTCAGCGCGCAGGGGGGCTGGACCAACCCGGAAAGCGAACAGCTTTTCGCGCGTTATTGCGACAAGGCGACCCGCGCGCTGGGGCAGGGGGTCGACCGGGTCATCACTTTCAACGAACCCAATATCCTGCTGTTGCTGAAGTCGATGCTGCCGCGACAGGTGTGGGACATTCAGAAGCTGACGCTCGACACCGCGGCCAAGCGCCTTGGCGTCGCCAAGTTCGTCTGCGCCAATGTCGCGGCTTTTGACGATCTGCCCGCGCTGCAAAAGGGGCTGCTGGCTGCTCACAAGGCGGGTAAGGCCGCGATCAAGGCGGTGCGGCCCGACCTGCCGGTCGGCCTTTCGCTCGCCATGATGGACGACCAGGCCGTGGGCAAGGCGTCGATCCGCGACCGGATGCGCGGCGAACTATACGGCGAATGGTTGACCGCCGCGAAAGGGGACGATTTCATCGGCGTCCAGAATTACGAACGTGCGCTCTGGGACGATAAAGGCCGTTTGCCTACGCCGGCCGGATCGACCGTCAACTGGTCGGGCACCGAAGTCTGGGCGGGTTCGCTGGCCGGATCGGTGCGCTATGCCCATGAAATCACCGGCGTCCCGATCCTGGTGTCGGAACATGGCGTGGGCAGCGATGACGATGCGATCAGAGCGAAATTCATCCCTGAATCCCTGGCCGGACTGAAGGCAGCCATGGACGACGGCGTTCCGGTGATCGGCTATTGTCACTGGTCGCTGCTTGACAATTTCGAATGGATTTTCGGCTACAAGCCAAAATTCGGCCTCCATAGCGTCGATCCCGTCACCTTCGCTCGCACGCCCAAACCGAGCGCCGCCGTCTATGGCGCGATCGCCCGCCGCAACGCGCTGTAAGGAGAGAAGGCCATGAAGCGCTTGCTGGCCGTCATCGCCTTGGCTGCGGCCGGGCCCGCCATCGCGCAGGACGTACGCATGGAGTCGATTGCTGCGCCCGATCACAAGGACGCGATCGACCTTTATCCCGGGACACCGGCTCCGGCCGGTGCAGGCGAGCAATGGTCGCGTATGCAGGTGACGCTGGGCAGCAACCGGATCGACAATATCATGGTCCGCAACGTCATCCGCCCCACCATCACGCCATATCTGCCCGCACCGGGCAAGGCGACCGGGGCGGCGGTGATCGTCGCGCCGGGCGGGGCGTTCCTGTCGCTGTCGATGACGGGCGAGGGCAGCGACGTCGCGCGCTGGCTGGCGGATCATGGGGTTGCCG
Source organism: Sphingobium sp. TCM1 (assembly GCF_001650725.1). Lineage (GTDB taxonomy): Bacteria > Pseudomonadota > Alphaproteobacteria > Sphingomonadales > Sphingomonadaceae > Sphingobium. Next base: position 154,770 of record NZ_LXVX01000011.1, read on the forward strand.
CCTTCGTACTGAAATATCGGCTGAATGAAACGCCACGCGATGACCGCGCTTTTCTGGGCGTGATGGGCGCGCGGTTCGGCGCGGCGGCCAAGGGCGACGTGGTCGAGGAGATCAGGGAACCACGCGCCACGCAGGACGCACTGGCGGCGCTGGCCCTGGTGCGGGCGCGTTCCGCCGCGTTTCAGGTCGATCCTGCCAGGGTCGGAATGATCGGCTTTTCAGCCGGCGCGATGGCGACGCTGCGGGCTGTCCTGGACGGGCGGGGCGCGGCGCGGCCGGCCTTCATGGGCTATATTTACGGGCCGATGGCGCCTTTGTCGGTGCCCGCCGACGCGCCGCCTATGTTCGCGGCTATCGCGATGGACGACGGCCTATTCGCGCGACAGAATTTCGGCCTGGTCGAAGCCTGGCGGCAGGCGAAGCGGCCGGTCGAACTGCACGCCTATGAACGCGGCGACCATGGCTTTGGCGCGGGGAAGCCCGGCACCACGACCATGGGCCTGTTGCCGCAATTCCTGTCGTGGATGAACATGCGTGGCCTGCTGGGCGCAAAGGCGGCTCAATGACGCAAGGCATCTCGATCGGGCGGGAAGCGGCGATCAGCGTCGTCATCAATGGCGTGCTGAGCCTTGCCTTCTTCCTTGGTGTTTTCGGTTTCGATCCGCGCCCGCTCGGCTGGGATACGCCGGATAATCTGGCGCTCGACTTCGTGCCGCAGAGCATCGCCGTTGCTCTGATGAGCGCGTTGGTCCCTTCACTGATCGCGCGGCGCAAGCTGGCCAGCGCGCCGGCCCTGCGCGGCGTCCTGCTGCGGGCGGCGCTGTTCGCGCTGGCCGGTGGCGCGCTCGGCGCGTTGCTGGCCGTTTCGATCGGCGGCCTGGGCTTTGCGCCCATTGCCTGGGGCGCTGCCCTGATTATCAAGATTGCCTATGGCGGCGGGCTCGGCGCATTGGTCGCCAGCCTGGCGCTGCGGCGGCTGTTGGCGTCCGCGCGCCCCGTTTGAACAAGAGGATCGTTCGTCGATGAAAGCCCGCACCCTTCGTTTCGCCGCCCTGCTGGCCTGCACCGCGATCGGCGCGCCGGCGCTGGCGGATGAACTGGCCGATGGCTTTCGCAATCCGCCCCAGTCGGCGCGCCCGCGCGTCTGGTGGCACTGGATGAACGGCAATGTGACCAAGGAGGGGATCGACAAGGATCTCGACTGGATGGCGCGGATGGGGATCGGCGGGGTCCAGAATTTCGACGCCAATCTGATGACGCCGCAGATCGTGCTGCAGCGGCTGACCTATATGACCGACGGCTGGAAGGACGCCTTCCGCCATGCGGTGCAGACCGCCGATGCCAAGGGGCTGGAATTCGCCATCGCCGCCTCGCCCGGCTGGAGCGAGACGGGAGGTCCCTGGGTCAAGCCACAGGACGCGATGAAGAAGCTGGTCTGGAGCGAGACGGACCTGCGCGGCGGCCAGCGGCTGAAGGGCGCGCTGCCCTCCCCGCCGTCGATCACCGGCGCGTTCCAGAGCGCGAAGTTCAGCGACCCGCTGGCGGGAGGTGAGGGCGCAGCCGCACTTCCCACTTCCTATGGCGACGCTCGCGTGCTTGCCTATCCGGTCAAGGCAACTGCCTTGCCTGCGCCCCGCGTCACGCAGGGGAATGGCAGCGCTGTCGCCGCGGCGCCGCTGCTCGACAACGATCTTGAAACCGTGGTGCAGGTCGCGAAAGGCGACGCCGCAAATCCGGGCGCGCTCATCCTGGACTATGGTAAGCCCGTTACCATCCGGTCGGCCAGCCTGTTCGTGCCCCATGCGCGGCCGCCCTTCGGCGATCCGGCATACCGCCCGACGCTGGAGGCGGAGACCGCGCAGGGCTGGCAGCCGATCGGCCGCTTTTCGCTCACCGAAGTGTCAGCAACGGTCGGCTTCGCGCCTATAACCGCTCAGCGTTTTCGCCTGTTGCTCTCGCCCAATGACGCGCTCAAGTCGCCGGGTCTGGGCGACGGCGCGCCCGGCGCGATCATGATCGACGTGTTCGGCCGCGCCGACAGCCCCACGCTTGGCATCGGCGATCTGCGCCTGTCGGCAGAGGCGAAGGTGGATCAATATGAAGCCAAGGCCGGCTACGCCATCGTCGCCGATTATAACAGCCTGAGCGACGCACCCGCGACCGACGCACCGGCCATCGATCCGGCGAAGGTGATCGACCTGACCGACAAGCTGCGTGCCGATGGCACGCTCGACTGGACTGCGCCCAAGGGCAGCGACTGGCGGATCGTCCGCATGGGATGGTCGCTGACCGGCAAGATGAACCACCCCGCCACGCCCGAAGCGACGGGGCTGGAGGTCGACAAATATGACGCCGGCGCCGTGCGCCGTTATCTGGAAACCTATATCGGCATGTATCGCGACACGGTGGGCGCGGACTGGATCGGCCGGAAGGGCATCCGCGCGCTGCTGACCGACAGTATCGAGGTCGGCGCGTCCAACTGGACCCCTCGCATCGTGGATGAGTTCAAGGCCCGGCGCGGCTATGACCCGGTGCCTTTCCTACCGACCTTGACCGGCGCGGTCGTGGGGTCGGCCGCGCGCAGCGACGCCTTCCTGCATGATTATCGCCAGACGTTGGCTGACCTGATGGCCGACGCCCATTATGGCACAGTCGCTAAGGTCGCGCATGAGCATGGCTTGACCGTCTATGGCGAAGCGCTGGAAAATGGGCGCCCGGTGCTGGGCGATGACCTTGCGATGCGGTCTCATGCCGATGTGCCCATGGCGGCGCTCTGGACCTTCAACCGGGGTGGCAAGCCGCGCCCGACTCTGATCGGTGACATGAAGGGCGCGGCCTCGGTCGCCCATATCTATGGCCAGAATATCGTCTCGGCCGAATCCATGACATCGGCCTTTGCGCCCTGGGCGTTCGCGCCGTCGGACCTGAAGCGCGTCATCGACCTGGAATTCGCATCGGGTGTCAACCGGCCGATTGTCCACACCTCGGTCCATCAGCCGGTAGACGACAAGGTTCCGGGTCTCAGCCTCATGATCTTCGGCCAATATTTCAACCGGCATGAAAGCTGGGCGGAGATGGCCAAGCCCTGGGTCGATTATATGGCCCGCACCGGCTATCTGCTTCAGCAGGGCCGGGACCAGGCCGACCTCGCCTATTTCTATGGCGAAGATACGCCGATCACATCCTTGTTCGAACATGGCGTGCCTGCCGACCTGCCGACCCGATACGCCTATGACTTCGTAAATGCCGATATCCTCGCCAAGCGCATGACCATCGATAATGGGGAACTGGCGGCAGGCAGCGCCCGTTACCGCGCATTGTATTTGGGTGGCACCAGCCGGGTAATGACCCTGACGACCCTGCAGCGCATCGCGACGCTGGTGGAGGACGGGGCGACAGTCATCGGCCTGGCCCCCGAACGGGCGCCCGGCCTTAAGGACGACGCGGCCACGTTCAAGGCGCTCGTCACCCGCCTGTGGAGCGGTGCGCCGGTCGGTAAGGGCCGGGTGATCGCCAGCCGCGACGCTGAAGCAGCGTTGGCCAGCATCGGCATCGGACCGGATTTCCGGATCATGGAAGGCGCGGTCGACGCCGACTATCGCTTCGTCCATCGCAAGCTGGCAGACGGCGACCTCTATTTCGTCAACAACCGCACCGACAAGGCTGGCCGGATCGAAGCGCGCTTCCGCGTGACGGGCAAGCAGCCTGAACTGTGGCACGCTATCGACGGCACGGCAGCGCCCATCTCCTACCGCATCGAGGGCGGCGAGACGGTGATCCCGCTCGATGTCGGGGCCGAAGACGCTTTCTTCATCCTGTTCCGCAAGCCTGCCATCGAGCCTGCCGTGGCCGTGTCGGCCAAGACGACCTATCCGGTCATGAGCCTGAGCAACCCCTGGTCGGTCAGCTTCCAGCCCGGTCGCGGTGCTCCGGCGAAGATCGAGATGCCCAAGCTCACGCCGCTGGAAAGCAATGCGGACAAGGGTGTCCGCTATTTCTCCGGGGTTGCGACCTACAGCACGCGCTTCGCCCTGCCCAAGGGCGTGAAGGCTGGCGCGCCGCTCTGGATTGATCTCGGCCGGATCGGCGATGTTGCGGAGGTGCGCGTCAACGGGCAACTGGCCGGAACCAGCTGGTTCGCGCCCTATCGGATCGACATCGGCAAGCTCGTGAAGGCGGGCACCAATCAGCTCGAGGTCAAGGTCGCGAACCTGTGGGTCAACCGCCTGATCGGCGACCAACAGCCCGGCGCGCCGAAAGTCACCTTCACCGCCGCCCCGACCTACCGGCCCGATGCGCCGCTGCGGCCCGCCGGCCTGATCGGTCCCGTCACCTTGCAGGCGGAGGGTGACCGCCAGTGATCGCGGGCCAGCCGGGGAAGACATAGGCTCCATCGGGGAACTTCCGGCCCGCCGGCGCGCTGGTGCGGCTGGAGGTTCGTCCATGGCTGCGCGCGCTTATTGGCAGGGTCAGATCCGTCTGGCGCTGGTGTCCATCCCGGTGGAAATCTATCCTGCCACCAAATCGGGGGCGGCCGTTTCCTTCCGCCAGATCCATGAACCCAGCGGCAAGCCCATCAAATATGAGAAGGTCGTTTCCGGCGTCGGCCCCGTCGATCCCGACGAAATCCTCAAGGGCTATGAAGTTTCCAAAGGCAATTATGTGCTGCTGGAGCAGGAGGAAATAGAGGCGGTCAAGATCGAGAGCCGCAAGACGCTGGAACTTGTCCAGTTTGTCGAGGCGGACGCCATCGACGTCCTTTATTATGAAAAGCCCTATTTCGTCCTCCCCGCCGACGACCTGGCGGAGGAAGCCTATGCCGTACTCCGCGACGCCCTGCGCCAGACGCGCAAGGTCGGCCTCGGCCAGCTGTCGGTGCGCGGGCGCGAACAACTTGTCTCCCTGAAACCCTGCGGTCGCGGCCTTGTGCTTGAGGTGCTGCGCTACGCCGATGAGGTGACGAAGGCGCAGACCTATTTTCGCGGCCTGCCGGACACAGAAGCCGATGCAGACCTGCTCGACCTTGCCACAACCATCATCGAAAAGAAGACCGGCCCCTTCAAGCCGGAGGAATTCCACGACCGCTATGTCGATGCGCTTCACCGGCTGATCGACAAGAAGAAAAAGGCGAAGGGCAGGCGCGTGCTGGAGGACGTCGAGGAGTCGGCCCCATCCCGCGGCGGGAACGTCATCGACCTGATGGCGGCGCTCAAGAAGTCGGTCGGGGAAGGCAGTCGCGCGGCGCCCGCGAAGAAGGCCGCCGCAGGCAAGAAGGCGCCGGCCAGGCGCCCCGCTGCCGCACGCAAGAAGACCGCCTGACCAATGGAACTGAACCCGGCGATTCCGCTGCATTTTATCGACGGCCCGATATTGCTGCGGCTGGGGGCGGCGGCGTTACTGGGCCTGCTGCTCGGCCTCGACCGTGAATTGCGGGGGCATCCGGCTGGCTTGCGGACACACGGCATCCTCTGCTTCACCTGTGCGCTCATGACGATCAGCGCCATCGCTCTGCACAAGCAGTTCATGGATGAAGGCAATATCGACCCGCTTCGCGTGTTCGAGGCTTCCGCCGCCTTCACCGGCATCATCGCCGCCGGCCTCATCGTCTTCAACAAGGGGGAGGTGAAGAATATCACGACCGCCGCCCATATCTGGCTGACCGGCATGACCGGCATCGCCTGCGGCGCGGGACAATGGCCGCTCGTCGTCAGCGCGGCGATCGTGGCCGTCGTCATGCTGACCCTGCTCGGCTTCGTCGAGCATCGCTGGCTCAAGACCAAGGATGAGGAAGCGGATTGATGGCCGCCGGAAGCCCGCTCGCCCCCTATAATGCCAAGCGCGACTTCTCCCGCACCCGGGAGCCCAAGGGCGTGGTGGCAAAGTCGCGAGGCAACAGTTTCGTCGTTCAGAAACATGCTGCCACCCGGCTCCATTGGGATTTTCGGCTGGAAGTGGATGGCGTGCTTAAAAGCTGGGCCGTTACTAAGGGGCCGAGCCTCGATCCGGCCGACAAGCGGTTGGCGGTCCGCACCGAGGATCATCCCCTCGACTATGGCGATTTCGAAGGCGTGATCCCCAAGGGCGAATATGGCGGCGGCACGGTGATGCTGTGGGATCGGGGTACATGGGAACCGATCAAGGGGAAAAGCGCCAGGGACCTTGAGGAGGGGCATCTCCACTTCATCCTCCACGGCGAACGGATGAAGGGCGCATGGCTGCTCGTCCGGATGAAGGGGCGACCGGGCGAGAAGCGCGAAAACTGGCTGCTGCGCAAAGTCGAGGACGAGGACGCCGATCCGGATGGCGCTCTGGTCGACAGGGCGCTCAGCAGTATCCTGACCGGCCGTTCCATGGGGGAGATCGCCGCCGACAAGGATGCCGCCCAGTCCCTCGCCGGTGCCAGCGGAAAGCAGTTCGCGCGGAAGATGCAGGCGGCCCGCGCGCATAACAAGACGGTCGGCCGGAAGGCGCCCAGGCCGGCGGGACGTGCCCCGGCTTTTGTGAAACCGCAGCTCGCGACGCTGGTGGACGCGGTGCCGACCGGCAATGACTGGCTGCACGAAATCAAGTTCGACGGCTATCGCGCCATGGTCTCGGCGGCGGGAGGCAAGGTCCGCATCTTCACCCGCAACGGCCTCGATTGGACCGACAAATTCCCCGCCCTCGTCCGCAGCCTGGTCGCGCTCGACCTGCCGCCCGCGCTGATCGACGGCGAGATCGTCGCTCTCGATGCGCAGGGTAATCCCAGCTTCTCCGCGCTCCAGGCGATGCTGAAACGGGGGCATGGCGCGGAGAGCCAGGACGCCCCGCTCAGTTTCTTCGCCTTCGACCTGCTCTCGCTTGATGGCATGGACCTCAAATCCCTGACGACCATCGAACGCAAGGAAAGGCTGGAGGCGCTCCTCCATGACGCCCAGTCGCCGCTTCACGTCGCCGACCATGTCCTCGGCGCGGGCGAGCAGCTCTATCGCTCCATGTGCGAAGCAGGGCAGGAAGGCATTATTTCCAAGCGCGCCGACGCGCCCTACCGATCGGCCCGCACCCGAAACTGGGTGAAGGTGAAATGCACGCGGCGCCAGGAATTCATCCTTGTCGGCTGGGTTGAAAGCAGCACCCGCGGCCGACCCTTCCGCTCGCTGCTGCTGGCGCAGAAGGAGGACAGGGCGCTCGTCTACAAGGGCAAGGTCGGCACGGGCTTCAACAGCGACAGCATGGGCGCACTGGCCGAGGCGATGACCGGTATTTCAACCGACAAGGCGCCGGTCGATGTCCCTGCCGCCGACGCGCGCGGTGTGCGCTGGATCAAGCCGCAACTGGTGGCCGAAATCGCCTTCGCGGAATTCACGGCCGAAGGCCGCGTCCGCCACGGCAGTTTCCTCGGCCTGCGCACCGACAAGAAGGCCAGGGACGTGACACCAGAAAAGCCCGCTCGTGCGCCCGTCCCAAAAAGTGCGATCAGGATCAGCAATCGCGATCGCGTCATCTTTCCCGACAGCGGCCAGACCAAGGGGCAGCTCGCCGACTATTATGTCCGCATCGCGCCGCTCATGCTTCCCTTCGCCGCTAACCGTCCGATCAGCCTGGTCCGCTGCCCGCAGGGCAGGGCGAAGAAATGCTTTTTCCAAAAGCATGACAGCGGGGCTTTCGGTAAGGCGGTGCATCAGGTGTCGATCCGCGAGAAGAGTGGTGGCGCGGAAGACTATCTTTATGTCGAGAATGCCGATGGTCTGCTCGCCTGCGTCCAGATGGGGACGATCGAATTCCATGGCTGGGCCAGCCGCGCCGATGCTGTGGAGCGGCCCGATCGGCTGATCTTCGACCTCGATCCCGACGAGGGCATGGATTTCGACCGGGTAAAGCGCGCCGCGATCGACATACGCGACGCCTTGAGCGATCTCGGCCTCGTTTCCTTCGCGATGCTCTCCGGCGGGAAGGGTATCCATGTGGTGGTGCCGCTGACCCCCGGTCATGACTGGGCCGCGCACAAGGATTTCGCCTCGCGCTTTGCCCAAGCGTTGAGTGCTGCAGAACCCGATCGCTTCGTTGCGACCATGAGCAAGGCCAAGCGCAAGGACCGTATCTTCATCGACTGGCTGCGCAACCAGCGCGGCAGCACTGCCATCCTGCCCTATTCGGTGCGCGCCCGACCCGACGCCCCGGTCGCGGTGCCGATCGAATGGGACGAAATGGACAGCATCAAGGACGCCCATCCCTATGGAATCGACGATGTCGAAACCCTGTTCGACCGGGCGAGCGCACTCAAGGGCTGGGGCTTCGCCGCCCAGCGCCTCCCCGACATTTGAAATTCAGCCGCCGATCTGCGCCAGCCAGTCGTTCAGATTGTAATGATTGCTCACACGCGCGATCCTGCCGTCGCGAAAGGCGAAGAAGGTGCCGACCCGCAGGCAATAGCCTTGTCCCGAAGCTGGCGGCAGATCGCCGTCGGTCGACAGATAGGTTCCGCTGAGATCGAATTCCGCCGCGCCGCGCGATCCGTCCCCGCTTGCCATGAACACCGGATCATGCACCGTTTCGCGATAGCAGCGGTTCATATGGTCCAGAAAGGCGCGGAACTGCTCCCGGCCCTGGCGCGGTGCGCCCTGGCTTGGTTCGTGCAACACATCGTCGGTCAGCAGGGCAGCCATGCCGTCCCAGTCGCCCGCGTTGAACATCTCGTAATAGCTTGCCAGCAGGGCCAGGCTCATGGCTCGCTCCGATCGAGAGAAGGGGAAGGGGAAGGGTCAGAGTCGCGCCGCGTGCCAGCGCAGATGATCCTCCATGAAGGTCGAGATGAAATAATAGCTATGGTCGTAGCCGGGCCGGAGACGAAGGCTGAGGTCGATGCCCGCCTTGGCGCAGGCTGCTTCTAGCAGCTCGGGCTTCAGCTGCTCGGTCAGGAACGCGTCCGCTTCGCCCTGATCGACGAGCAAGCCGGGCACGCGGGCGCCGTCCTCGATCAATGCCACTGCATCATGCCTGCGCCAGGCCGCCGCATCGTCGCCCAGATAGCCGCCCAGCGCCTTTCTTCCCCAGGGCACCTGGCCGGGCGCGACGATCGGGGCGAAGGCGGACACCGCCTTGAAGCGGCCGGGGAAATTGAGGCCGATGGTCAGCGCGCCATGGCCGCCCATGGAGTGGCCCATGATCGATTGGCGATCCATGTCGGCCATCGGAAACTCCGCCGCGATCAGCGCGGGCAGTTCCTCCGTCACATAGGACCACATGCGATAATGGGTCGCGAAGGGTGCTTGCGTCGCGTCGACATAGAATCCCGCGCCCAGGCCGAAATCATAGGCGCCCGCCGGGTCGTCCGCCACGCCTTCTCCGCGAGGGGACGTGTCGGGCGCGACGAAGATCAGGCCGAGTTCCGCACAGGCCCGGCGAAACTCGCCCTTTTCGGTCACATTGGCGTGGGTGCAGGTGAGGCCGGACAGATACCAGACGACCGGCAGCCTGGCGCCCGCTTCATGCGGCGGGACATAGACCGAGAAGGTCATGTCCGTGCCGGTGGCCGCGGAGGCATGGCGATAGACGCCCTGCTCGCCGCCGAACGCGCGGTTGGCGGAGATCGTCTCCATCAGAAGACGACGACCGAACGGATGCTCTCGCCGGCGTGCATCAGGTCGAAGCCCTTGTTGATCTCCTCCAGCGTCAGAACGTGGGTAATCATCGGGTCGATCTCGATCTTGCCGTTCATGTACCAGTCGACGATCTTGGGCACGTCGGTCCGGCCCTTTGCGCCGCCAAAGGCCGTCCCCTTCCACACCCGGCCGGTGACGAGCTGGAACGGACGGGTGCTGATTTCCTTGCCCGCCTCCGCGACGCCGATGATGATGCTCTCGCCCCAGCCGCGATGGCAGCATTCGAGGGCGGTGCGCATCACTTCGGTATTGCCGGTCGCGTCGAAGCTGTAATCGGCGCCGCCATCGGTTACTTCCAGGATCTTCGCGATGGTCTCCTCGCGCGACAGGCCCTTGGTGTTGATGAAATGGGTCATGCCGAACTTGCGGCCCCATGCCTCGCGGTCGGCGTTGATATCGATGCCGATGATCTTGTCTGCCCCGACCATCTTGGCGCCCTGGATGACGTTGAGGCCGATGCCGCCAAGGCCGAACACGACGACATTCTCGCCCGCCTGCACCTTCGCGGTGTTGACGACAGCGCCCACGCCCGTGGTCACGCCGCAGCCGATATAGCAACTCGACTGGAAGGGCGCGTCCTCGCGGATCTTTGCCACCGCGATCTCCGGCAATACGGTGAAATTGGAGAAGGTCGAGCAGCCCATATAATGAAAGATGGGTTGGCCCTTGTAGCTGAAGCGCGTCGTGCCGTCCGGCATCAGCCCCTTGCCCTGCGTTGCGCGGATCGCTGTGCAGAGGTTGGTCTTGCCCGACAGGCAGCTTTTGCACTGGCGGCATTCGGGGGTGTAGAGCGGGATGACATGATCGCCCGGCTTCACGCTGGTGACGCCCGCGCCGACTTCGCGCACGATGCCCGCGCCTTCATGGCCCAGCACTGAGGGGAAGATGCCCTCGCTGTCGAACCCGTCCAGCGTGTAGGCGTCGGTATGGCAGATACCCGTCGCCATGATCTCGACCAGAACCTCGCCCGCCTTGGGGCCTTCCAGGTCCAGTTCCACGATCTCCAGCGGCTTCTTGGCTTGGAACGCGACGGCGGCGCGGGTCTTCATGCTCTGTCTCCTGATGGCGTGGGGAGGATCTAGCGTTTCTGCTGTTCGGTGATAAAGGGTGCGTTCGGGCAAAACTTTATAACCATGCAGTGATAATGATGGATGGCTGGGCAGGAATCGATGAATTTGTCGCCGCTGCGCTGGCAGGCTCCTTTTCGGCGGCCGCGATCAAGCGCGGATGTTCCGTCACCCATATCAGCCGGTCCATCGCGCGGCTGGAAAAGCGGCTCGACGCGCAGCTGTTCCACCGGACGACGCGGCGGGTGACACTGACCGACACGGGCCGGACCTTCCTGCGTCACTGCGAAAGGCTGGTGGCGGAGCGGGAGGAGGCGATCGCCTCCGTCACCGCGACGGGGGAGCCGCAAGGGGCGCTGCGCATCACCTGCTCGACCGCGATGGGGGAATTGTTCGTGGCGCCGATCGTCAATCGCTATGTGGCGGCCCATCCGCGCCTCAGCGTCACGATGGAACTGACCAACCGGCTGGTCGATCTTGTGGGAGACGGGTTCGATCTCGCGATCCGAACCGGGGAAATGGCCGATTCGCAGCTGATCCGTACCCGTATCGCCTCGAGGTCGCTCTATAGTTGCGCCTCGCCGACCTATCTCGACCGGCGTGGCCGGCCGCGGACGCCGCAGGAACTGGCGGGACATGACTGCCTGCTGGGATCGGCCTCGACCTGGCATTTCTCCGTCGAGGGTCGCGACGTCATCCATAGGCCGCAGGGTCGGCTGCGCGTCAACAGCGGCCGCGCCGTGCTGGACGCGGCGGTGGAGGGCATGGGCATCTGCCAGCTCCCGGAATTCTATGTCCTGCCCCATTTGCGGACCGGCGCGCTGGAACTGGTGCTGGCTGATGTCCGGCCGCAGGATGAACCGATCTGGGCGGTCTATCCGCAGCGGCGGCACCTCTCGCCCAAGGTCACGGCGCTGGTCGCGCTGCTGCGCCGCGAATTGCCGCTGGCGCTTAGCGCGGGCTAGTGCGCCGGCGGACCGGGCCGCTTCACCTTCTTGAGCTGCCGGATGCCCATCCACACGGCCAGCACGATAGCCGGGATCAACGCGACGTCGATCCATCCGGGCAGATGCGCGCCCTCATGCTCCAGCGCCTCCTTCAGGTGATGCCACAACCCTAGCGCATAGTAGCTGACCGCCACCACCGACAGCCCCTCGACCGTATGCTGCAACCGCAGTTGCAGTCCGGTACGCCGATCCATCGACGCGAGCAGGTCGCGGTTGCGGCGGGCCAGCGCCGTGTCGACGCGGGTGCGCAGCATCGCGCTGGTCCAGGCGGCGCGCTGCGACAGATCCTCCAGCCGGCGCGAAAATGCGTCGCAGGTCCGCATCGCGGGCAGCAGTCGCCGCTCGGTGAAATCGTCCAGCGACCCATAGCCGCGCACCGGCGCCACCTTCAGGCTGTGGATGCGATCAAGGCAGATTTGTGCATAGGCGCTCGTCGCGCTCATCCGGTAGCGGGTGCTGGCCAGCGTCTGAGCCAACTGGGCGCTCAGCGCCGACAGCGCCTCCAAAACCGTATCGGCATCGGCGTCCGGCTGTGCGACCCGTGCGGTGATGTCGGTCAGCTGTTGCTCCAGCGCCGTCAGCAGCGGCGTGGCCGCCTGCGCCTCTGGCAGGCCAAGCAGCGCCATTTTGCGATAATTACCCAATTCCTGGAGGCGCTGGACCAGTTGCGCCATTTCGATGCCTTCCAGCCCCTTGTCCTGGATCAGCAACCGGCCGAACCCGTCTTCATGCAGGCGGAAATCGCTCCAGATGCGCGCACGCCCTTCGGCCACGTCGGATATGACCAAGTCGTCGGCGGCGAAATGGGCAGCGATAGTCGCCGGATCGGGCGTGCTGGCGACCAGCGCGATCTGGGTCGACCGGATGACCTGACCGGGCAATTGCGCGATCCATTCGGCCCCCCTCGCAAAGGATGCCAGGTCGAACAACTTGCCCTCGCCGGGGGCGAGGAAGCTGTAGGTCATGAACTCGCTGTGCCGTTCCCACGTGAAGATGAGGTCGCCCAGCGCGCAGGTGAGAAAGCGGTCGCTTGGCGCGATCGACGCTCCGTAAGGAGCGAGCAGGATGGCCAACTTCGTCAGGACATCTGCCGCTTCTGGCGGATCGACCAGAAGCACAAGCTGGATCGCGCGGGCCGGAGCGGCGAGCCGCGGCGTCTTGCGCACATGCATTTCGCGAGAGAGCGAGGCGCGATGCCGATGGCTTCGCTCGATCAATCCCTTAAAGCCCGCTGTCTCAGCCATCCCGTACCCCCTTCGGCCTCCTTTATTTACTCCGACAATTGCTGCGGGGCAATGACTCAGGCGTCTTCGTAGAGTTCGAGCGGCAGGCCATCGGGATCGGCGAAGAACGTGAAGCGCTGGCCGGTATATTCATCGACGCGGATGGGTTCGCATTCGATGCCATGGTCGGCGAGTCGGGCGACTTCCACGTCGATATCGGCGACCATGAAGGATAGGTGGCGCAGTCCGCAGGCTTCCGGGCGCGACGGGCGGGCCGGCGGCGAGGGAAACGAAAAAAGCTCGATTTGCGCGTTCCCGGCGTCGATATCGCATTTCCAGCTGTCCCGGGCCTCCCGATATACTTCGCGGATGATCGGAAAGCCCAGGATCTGGGTGTAGAAATGGCGCGATCGTGGATAGTCCGAGCCGATGATGGCGATATGGTGGACGCCGCGCAGCCCCATTGATTAACGCTCGATCTGGCTGACGTCGCGCACTGCGCCCTTGGCGGCGTTGGTGGTCATTGCGGCATAGGCGCGCAGGGCAGGCGAGACTTCGCGCTTGCGGCCCAGCGGTTTCCACGCCCTGGCGCCGCGCGCCTCCATCTCGGCGCGGCGGGCGTCCAATATGCTGTCGTCCAGATCGACCCTGATGACGCGGGCGGGGATGTCGATGACGATCGGGTCGCCGGTCTGTACCAGCGCGATCAGGCCGCCTTCCGCCGCCTCGGGCGACACATGGCCGATCGACAGGCCCGACGTCCCGCCGGAAAATCGCCCATCGGTGATGAGCGCGCAGGCCTTGCCCAGTCCCTTCGACTTGAGATAGCTGGTCGGATAGAGCATTTCCTGCATCCCCGGACCGCCCTTCGGCCCTTCATAGCGGATGACGACGACGTCGTTCGCCTTGACTTCGTTGCCCAAAATGCCCGCGACGGCGGCGTCCTGGCTTTCATAGACGCGCGCGGTACCATGGAAGACGAGGATGCTCTCGTCCACGCCCGCGGTCTTCACGATACAGCCTTCGGGCGCGAGATTGCCGGACAGGACGGCGAGGCCCCCATCCTTGGAAAAGGCGTGCTCAGCCGATCGGATCACGCCCTTCTCCCGGTCTGTGTCGAGATCCTCCCACCGTTCCGACTGGCTGAACGCGGTCTGGGTCGGCACGCCGCCCGGCGCGGCGCGGTAGAAGTTGCGGACCTCTTCGCTGTTGGTGCGGCCAATGTCCCAGCGGGCCAGTGCATCAGCCATGGTGCGGCTGTGAACAGTCGGCAGGCTCGCGTCGATCAGGCCGGCGCGCTCCAGTTCGCCCAGGATCGCCATGATGCCGCCGGCGCGGTGGACATCCTCCATATGGACGTCATTCTTGGCCGGCGCGACCTTGCAAAGGCACGGCACGCGGCGCGACAGCCGGTCGATGTCGGCCATTGTAAAGTCGATCCCGCCTTCATAAGCGGCGGCGAGCAGGTGCAGCACCGTATTGGAGGATCCGCCCATGGCGATGTCCAGGCTCATCGCATTTTCGAACGCGGCGAAATTGGCGATGCTGCGCGGCAGGACGCTCTCGTCGTCCTGCTCATAATAGCGCTTGGTGATGTCGACGATGACATGGCCGGCTTCGCGGAACAGACGCTCGCGGTCCGAGTGGGTCGCCAGCGTCGAACCATTGCCCGGCAGCGACAGGCCCAGCGCTTCGGTCAGGCAGTTCATCGAATTGGCGGTGAACATGCCCGAACAACTGCCGCAGGTCGGGCAGGCGGAGCGCTCGATCGTCTGCACTTCCTCGTCGGTATAGCTCTCGTCGGCGGCGACCACCATCGCATCGACCAGGTCGAGCGCGACCTTCTTGCCGCGCACGACCGTCTTGCCCGCTTCCATCGGCCCGCCCGACACGAAGACAACGGGGATGTTGAGGCGCATCGCGGCCATCAACATGCCGGGCGTGATCTTGTCGCAGTTGGAGATGCAGACGATCGCATCCGCGCAATGGGCGTTGACCATATATTCGACGCTGTCGGCGATCAGGTCGCGGCTGGGCAGCGAATAGAGCATCCCGCCATGGCCCATAGCGATGCCGTCATCGACCGCGATGGTGTTGAATTCCTTGGCGACGCCGCCCGCCGCTTCGATCTCGCGCGCCACGAGCTGGCCCAGATCCTTGAGGTGGACATGGCCCGGCACGAACTGGGTGAATGAATTGGCAATCGCGATGATCGGCTTGCCGAAATCCTCGTCCTTCATCCCCGTCGCGCGCCACAGGCCGCGCGCGCCCGCCATGTTGCGGCCATGGGTGGTGGTACGGGAACGATAGGCAGGCATGACTCGGGTCCTTCAGGCAAAACTCGCGGCCCCTCTACAGGCTGGGGCCGGCCTGTGGAACATATTATTCCTTTTATGGAGTCATTGCGCCATTTTCTTGCGCCATCCTCTTGGGTTCAGGCGCCGCTGCCCTGGAGCAGCGCCATGCGCAGGCATTGGCACACAACCTCGTCGCGCTGGTTGAGCAGGCGATGGGTGAAGGTGACGATGCCCGCGCCGGGGCGCGACTTGCTGGGCTTAAGGTCGGTGACCTCGGTTTCGCAGCGCAGCGTGTCGCCGATGAAGACCGGCTTGGGCATGACGAGCTTGTCATAACCCAGATTGGCCACCAGCGTGCCTAGCGTCGTATCGCCGACCGACAGGCCGATCATCAGCGCGAAAGTGAAGGTGCCGTTGACGAGGATCTGGCCGAACTCGCTGGCCTTTGCGAACTCGGCGTCGAGATGCAGCGGCTGGGGATTGTGGGTCATCGTCGTGAAGAGGAGATTGTCCGTCTCCGTCACGGTGCGGCGTATGTCATGGGCGACGGTGTCGCCTATCATCCATTGATCGAAATGTCGTCCGGCCATAGCTGTTACTCTGGAATTGAAATGAAATTTCAGTCGTGATCGTCAACCTTCACGATCTTCGCCAGCAGCACGCCTTCGCTGACTTGCCCGCCTTCTTCGGCGTCGAGTTCCGCAACGATGCCGTCGAACGGCGCGATCAGACTATGCTCCATTTTCATGGCTTCGAGCGTCAACAACTTATGCCCCTTGGCGACCTTGTCCCCGGCCGCCACCATGACGGCGATGATGCGGCCGGGCATGGGTGAGAGGATCGCCCCGTCCGATGCGGCTCCCGATGCCGCGCCCGACACCCTGATCGGTTCTACACGCCATGTCTGCCCCTCCTCGCTCAGCCAGGAAGCGCACGGTGGTTCCACAGGACCGGCAAGCGGCGTCTGCTCCACATGGTCGAAGATCGGCATGTGGACGGGCATGGTCTGCCCATTGACGGCAATTATGATGCGCTGCTGCGTGGGCGCATTCAGGCGGAACCCTGCCAGCGCCTGCCGACCATATTGCTGTGCGGCGTCCGACAGGGCTTCGTCGGAAGGCATGGACGGCGGCATCAAGGAATCGCCTGCCCGCTCGATCAGGCCCGTGTCGACCGACCCTGAAACAAAATCCGGATGATCCAGCAGCTTCATGAGGAACGCGCTGTTGGTTCGCACCGGCCAGATACTACTGTCGTTCAGCGCGCGGATCAGATCCTCTCTCGCGCCTTCGCGGTGGCTTCCATGGGCGATCATCTTGGCGATCATCGGATCGTAGAAGGGTGAAATGGTCGCGCCCTGATATACGCCCGTGTCGATGCGGACGCTGCCGTCGAGTTCGAACTGCTCCAGCCGGCCGGTCGAAGGCAGGAATCCCTTGGCGGGATCTTCCGCATAGAGGCGCGCCTCGATCGCATGGCCGTTGATGGACAGTTCCTGCTGCTTCTTCGGCAGGGGTTCGCCCGCAGCGACGCGGAGCTGCCATTCGACCAGATCCTGCCCCGTAATTTCCTCCGTCACGGGATGTTCGACCTGAAGCCTTGTGTTCATTTCCATGAACCACACACGATCGGCCTTGAGATATCCGGCCGACCCGTCGGCGATGAACTCGATCGTCCCCGCGCCCACATAGTTGACTGCTCTAGCCGCGCGCACGGCCGCATCGCAGATCGCGGCGCGGGTAAATTCGGTCATGCCCGGCGCGGGGGCTTCCTCGATCACCTTCTGATGGCGGCGCTGGAGCGAACAGTCGCGTTCGAACAGATGGACGATGTTGCGATGACGGTCACCGAACACCTGCACCTCGATATGGCGCGGGTTGGTGATCCATTTTTCCAGCAGGACCGCATCATTGCCGAAGCTGGAGGCCGCCTCGCGCCGGCAGGATGCGAGTGCGTCGGCAAAGTCGCCGGCGTTGTCCACCTTGCGCATCCCCTTGCCGCCGCCACCGGCCACCGCCTTTATGAGGACGGGATAGCCGATCGCTTCGGCTTCCGCCGCGAGCCGTTCGGGCGACTGGTCCTCGCCCAGATAGCCCGGCGTGGTCGGAACGCCCGCGTCCTGCATCAGCTTCTTGGCTGCATCCTTGAGGCCCATGGCGGTGATGCTCGACGGGTCGGGTCCGACCCAGATGAGACCGGCGTCGATGACTGCCTGGGCGAACTCGGCATTTTCGCTGAGGAAGCCATAGCCGGGATGGATCGCCCGGGCCCCAGTGGCCCTGGCGGCGGCGATGATCTTCTCGCCGACCAGATAGGATTCGCGCGCAGGAGAGGGGCCGATATGTACGGCGTCGTCAGCGAAACGGACATGCAGGGCATTGGCGTCGGCATCCGAATAGACGGCAATGGTGCGAATGCCCATGCGGCGCGCCGTGCGGATGATCCGGCAGGCGATCTCGCCACGATTGGCGATGAGAAGGGAAGAGATCATCCGCATTACATCCTGAAAATGCCGAATTGCGCCCGTTCTTCCACCGGCGCGTTCAGCGCGGCGGCGAAGGCGAGGCCGAGGACGTCGCGCGTCTGAACCGGGTCGATGACGCCGTCGTCCCACAGCCGCGCGGTGGCGTAATAGGGATTGCCTTCATGCTCATATTTCTGGCGGATCGGCGCCTTGAAGGCTTCGGCCTCGTCCGGCGTCCATTTGGCCGCATCGCGGTGAACGGTTGCCAGCACGCTTGCTGCCTGCTCTCCGCCCATCACGCTGATCCGGGCGTTGGGCCAGGTGAAGAGGAAGCGCGGCTGATAGGCCCTACCGCACATGCCGTAATTGCCCGCGCCGAAGCTGCCGCCGATCAGCACGGTGACCTTGGGTACCTGCGCCGTAGCGACGGCGGTGACGAGCTTGGCGCCATTCTTGGCGATGCCCTCCGCCTCATATTTGCCGCCGACCATGAAGCCTGAGATATTCTGGAGGAAGAGAAGGGGAATGCGGCGCTGGCAGGCCAGTTCGATGAAATGCGCGCCCTTGAGTGCACTTTCGCTGAAAAGTACGCCGTTATTGGCCAGGATCGCGACCGGCATCCCCCAGATATGGGCGAAGCCGCAGACCAAAGTCGTGCCATAGAGCGGCTTGAACTCGTGGAATTCGCTGGCGTCGACGATGCGGGCGATGATTTCGCGTACATCATAGGGGGCGCGGACATCGTCGGGGATGATGCCGTAGAGATCAATGGCGTCATATCTGGGCGGGCGGGGATCGCGCAGGTTGAGATCGGCTTTGCGATCGGGCTGGAGCGTCGATACGATGTCGCGCACGATGGTGATCGCATGGTCGTCATTTTCCGCGACATGGTCGACCACGCCCGACTTGCGGCCATGCAGGTCGCCGCCGCCCAGATCCTCGGCCGATATGATTTCGCCGGTGGCGGCCTGCACCAGCGGCGGACCGGCAAGGAAGATGGTGCCCTGATTGCGCACGATCACCGTCTCGTCCGACATGGCGGGGACATAGGCGCCGCCCGCCGTGCAACTCCCCATGACGCAGGCGATCTGGGGGATGCCCCGCGCGCTGAGGTTCGCCTGATTGTAGAAGATGCGGCCGAAATGGTCGCGGTCGGGAAACACCTCCGCCTGGTTGGGCAGGTTGGCGCCGCCGCTGTCGACCAGATAGATGCAGGGCAGGCGGTTTTCGAGCGCTATTTCCTGCGCACGCAGATGCTTCTTGACGCTCAGCGGATAATAGGTGCCGCCCTTTACCGTGGCGTCGTTGCACGCGACCATCACCTGTCGCCCCGACACGCGGCCGATGCCGGCTATGATGCCGGCGCCGGGCACTTCATCATGATACATGCCATTGGCCGCGAGTTGGCCGATTTCCAGGAATGGCGAGCCGGGATCGAGCAGCCGCTCGACCCGGTCGCGGGGCAGCAGCTTGCCGCGCGCGACATGCTTCTCGCGGGCGGCGTGTGATCCCCCCCGCGCGGCGGCTGCGACTTTTTCGCGCAATTCCTCCGCCAGCGCGCGGTTGTGCGCGGCATTGGCGCGGAAGCTCTCGCTGTCGGGCGCCAGCTTGGTGTCGAGGACAGGGGCGGTCATGCGCCGATCAACTCGCGACCGATGAGCATCCGGCGAATCTCGTTGGTGCCTGCTCCGATGTCCAGCAGCTTGGCGTCGCGCATATAGCGTTCGACCGGCCAGTCCTTGGTGTAGCCCGCGCCGCCCAGCGCCTGTACCGCATCCAGCGCGACCTTCATCGCATTCTCCGATGCCAGCAGGATCGCGCCAGCGGCGTCGAAGCGGGTCGTCTTTCCGGCGTCACAGGCGCGAGCGACCGCATAGACATAGGCGCGCGCCGAATTGAGCGCGACATACATGTCGGCGACCTTGGCCTGCATAAGCTGGAAGGCGCCGATCGGCTTTCCGAACTGCTGGCGTTCGCGGACATAGGGGACGACAGTGTCGAGACAGGCTTGCATGATGCCAAGCTGAATGCCGGCAAGAACGGTGCGTTCATAGTCCAGCCCCGACATCAGGATGGCCGCGCCGTCATTGAGCGCCCCCATGATATTCTCTTCCGGCACCTCGCAATCGTCGAAGATCAGCTCGGCGGTGGGAGAGCCGCGCATCCCCATCTTGTCGATCTTCTGCCCGATGGAAAAGCCCTTCATATCCTTCTCGATCAGGAAGGTGGTGATGCCTTTCGATCCTTCGCCGGTCTTGGCGTAGACGACCAGCGTGTCGGCATAGGCGGCATTGGTGATCCAGAACTTCGTGCCGTTGAGGATGTAGCGATCGCCCTTCCTTTCCGCCTTCAGCTTCATCGAAACGACGTCGGACCCGGCTCCTGCCTCCGACATGGCGAGGCTGCCGACATGCTCGCCGGAGATGAGTCTCGGCAGGTAGCGCGCCTTCTGCTCCGCATTGCCCCAGCGGCGGATCTGGTTGACGCAGAGATTCGAGTGGGCGCCGTAGGAAAGGCCGATCGAGGCGGAGGCGCGAGCGACTTCCTCCTGCGCGACGACATGCTCCAGATAGCCGAGGCCCAGGCCGCCAAACGCCTCCTCGACGGTGATCCCGTGCAGGCCGAGTGCGCCCATTTCGGGCCAGAGTTCGCGGGGAAACCAGTCCTTCGCGTCGATCTCCGCTGCGAGCGGGGCAATCCGGTCGGCAGCGAAGCGGGCGGTGCTGTCGCGGATCATGTCCGCGGTCTCGCCCAGGGCGAAGTCGAAATTGCTCATTGGCCTCTCCTTTGCCCGTCAGGCTAACAAAGCGGCCAGCCAAATCAAAATTGAAATATTTTTGGGTCTGTTATAGATAGCATCTATGATAGAACGCTATCAGCTCCGTTATTTCCTGGCCGTGGTCGATCAGGGCAATTTTTCGCGCGCGGCGGCACATTGCAATGTCGCGCAGCCCACATTGTCGGTCGGCATCGCCAAGCTGGAACGCGCGCTGGGCGGCCCCTTGTTCCTGCGTTCGGGGCATCGGGTCGAACTGACGCAGGCAGGATCGCGCCTGCTGGCCCATGCACGGCGGATCGAGGGCGAGTTCAACCTGGCGCAACAGGCGATGGCGGGCACGGCGCAGGGTCCGCTGACGCGCATGGGGGTGCTGAAAAGTCTGCCCGGCGCGACCATAGGCGCCATCGCGCGGGAAGCTCGCCGGATCGACCCGTCGGCACGGCTCGAACTGGTGGAGGGGACGGAGCGCGAACTGCTGGGCCATGTCGCGCGGGGGCGGGTCGATTGCGCGCTGACCCTGGTGGAGCGGGGGAGCGACCGCTTCCTCGAGGAGCCGTTGCGGCAGGAGGGCTATGCGCTTGCCGTTCCGCTCGATCATCCGGCCGCGGCGCAGGCATCCGTCGCAGCCGAGACGCTCAACGAGGATGTCATGATTGTGCGGCGCCATTGCGAGGCGCTGTCGGAAACCAGCCGCTTCTTCACTGAGCGCGGCGTCCGGCCGCATTTCGCCTATCGGTCGGTCAATGACGAGCGGGTTATGCAGATGGTCGCCGCGGGCATCGGGATCACATTGATGCCTGAATGCTATCAGGCGGGCGACGTCGCCCGGCCCAGGCTGGCCGGCTTTGACCTGCGGCGGACGATCGGCCTGGTCTACGCCGCGACGGCCGAGGCACTCGCCGCATCGCCGTCCGCGATGGTGAAGGCGTCGCGCGCGCTGTTGGGCGGATGAAAAGGGCGCCGCCGGATCGGCGTGCAGTCCAATCCGGCGGCGGGGAAGACCGGCCTCAAAGGCCGGAAACTTATTTCGCTGCGGCGACCAGCCGCATCGCCGCGCCGCCGCCTGGCGCGAGCCAGAGGTCATAGCGGTCGCCCTTGCGGATGGTCCGCGTCTCATAGGCGATCTTGTGCCGGGCATCGGTCAGGTAGGTCGCGCCGTCGCCATCCTTGTAAATGGTGGCGGTGTAGCTCTTGCCCGGCTCCAGATAGTCGAAATTCAGCGTTACCGTCCGTGCGGTCGCATCGTTGACACCGCCGACATACCAGTTCTCGCTCTTGCGATCCTTGCGCGCGAAGATGGCATAATCGCCCACCTCGCCGGCGATCAGATGGCTTTCCGCCCAGTCTGCCGGCACCTTTGTGATGAAGTCCAGTTCCTTCGGATATTTGGCGAGCGTCTCGACAAAGTCCGCCGCCATCTGGATCGGCGAATAGAGAGCGAGGTAGAGTCCGAGCTGCTTGGCCAGCGTGGATGCCAGCGGCACATGCTCCGCCCCCTCCAGGCTGAGTATGCCGGGCGTGAAGTCCATCGGCCCGGACAGCATCCTTGTGTAGACCAATGTCGGTTCATGGTCCGGGCCGTTCGCGAATTGGCCCCAGGCATTATATTCCATCCCGCGCGCGCCCTCGCGTCCGACCCAGTTGGGATAGGTCCGGCGCAGGCCCGTATCCTTGATCGGCTCATGTGCATTGACTGCGACCTTGTATTTCGCCGCCGTTTCCACGACGCGCAGATGGTGCTGCGCCATCCGCTGCCCGTCATGATATTCCATGCGCGTATCGCCCGGCGTGTCTCCGGGCGCGATAATGCCGCCCATGTCCGCGACATAGCCCGTCTTCACCACATCGACGCCAAGCCCGCCGTAGAGCTTCATCGCATCATCCAGCTGCGCTTCATAATTGGCGATATTGCCGCCGGTCTCATGATGGCCGATCAGGTGAACGCCCTTCCTCTTCGCGTATGCGGCAAGGCCCGGCAGGTCGAAGTCCGGCGTCGACTGGGTGTAGCTGAATTCATCGCCATGGCCGAACCAGTCGCCGTTCCAGCCCTTGTCCCAGCCTTCGACCAGCACGCCGCGGAAGCCATGTTTGGCCGCGAAGTCGATATATTGCTTCGTCCGCGCGGTGGTGGCGCCATGTTTCGGCCCTTCGGCCCAACTCCAGTCGCCGCGGATCATCCCCCACCAGATGCCGATATATTTGGCCGGCTGGAACCAGCTGACGTCACCCAGCTTGTTGGGTTCGTTGAGGTTCAATTCCAGGTCGTTTTCGACCAGCCCGGCCGCGTCGTCGGCGATGCGGATGGCCCGCCAGGGGGTGTTGAAGGGCAGGTCGCGGATCACGCGCGGTCCGCGCGAGGATGGCGACAGGGTGGTGCGGAAGGTCTGGCCCGATGCACGCTTCAGCCAATAGGCCGAATAATCGACCAATGCCGCCTCATGGAAGCTCAGATGCGTGCCGTCGTCCAGCCGCATGGTGATGGGCGTGTGCGCGGTCGATACTGCATCGATCGGGCTGTTCTGGTAGACCTGTTCATAACGGTTCCATTCGCCGCCCGGAATCCACCAGGCCATTCCCTTGGGTGCGATGTCGAACTCGGTCGTTTCATCCGCGATCTTCATCGTCTTGAGATTGGGCTGATCGGGCAGCTCATAGCGGAAGCCGACGCCGTCATCGAACAGGCGGAACCGGACATTCATCAGACGCGCGCCCTGCACGTCCGACTGCTTGAAGCGGACCAGCAGCTCATTATGATCGTCCGTGACGAAACGGCGTTCGCCCCACGGCTGTTCCCATGTCTCCTTGCTGCTGCCTTTTTCCGATCCGGCGATCGAAAAGCCGCGCACCATGTTGAGGCCGTCGGTCAGGATGAAACCCAGCTTCGACGGCGCAATCAGCAACTTGCCCTTGCGCGACAAGGACCAGGTGGGTCGGCTGTCATTGTCGGTTGTGACGGAGAGCGTGATGCTGCCGTCCGGCGAGGTCGCTGAGACAGAAGGCCTGGCCTGCTGCGCGACAGCGGGCGTGGCCGCAAGCATGGCGAGCGTGAACATGCCCTTCGTGACGACATGACCCATCAGTTGCTCTCCTCGATCAGAACCGCGCCATAGGGCGGGAGCGAGCCATTGTCGGCTCCATTGATGCAAACGTTTGCCATTCCCATGACAGCCTTGTCAAGCGGCCATTCGAGGGCCTCGCCGGACAGGTTGAAGACGCAGAGCATGGATTGTTCCGCGACGCGCCGGCGAAACACCAGCCGGGCCTCATCAGCCACGATGATCTCCAGGCTGCCCAGTCGCAGCGCCGGATTCTCCCTGCGCAGCGCCAGCATTGCGCGGCTGTGATTGAGCAACGACGCGGGGTCGGCTTCCTGCGCATCGACCGCCAGCGCCAGATGATCCTCGCCATGGGGCAGCCAGGGGTCCACTGTCGAGAAACCCGCCTGTGTCGCGTCGGCGGCCCAGGGCAGTGGCGTGCGCGCGCCGTCGCGCGACAGGGTCAGCGGCCAGTTGGCGATCGCTTCTGGATCCTGAAGCCGCTCGAACGGAATATCGACCTGGGTGAGGCCCAATTCCTCGCCCTGGTACAGGATCGCGTTGCCGCGCAGCGCGACCAGCAGCGCCATCTTCATGCGCGCGAAGGCGTCCCGGTCTTCGGGCGCACACCATCGTGAAAGCGCGCGGGGCGCGTCGTGATTCTCGAAGGCCCAGCTCGGCCAGCCCATCCCCGGCTCGTCGGGCCAGCGCGCGACCGTATCCGCCACCAGCTTCGGCGTCAGTTTGTCGGCGTAGAGGAAGTTGAACCCATAGGCGCTGTTGAGATGGGCTTCGCCTTCCGTATAGGCCTTCATCTCCCTCTCTGACAGGTCGCCGCCGACCTCGGCCACGGTGAAGATCGCGCCATATTCGTCGCACAGCGTGCGGATGCGCTTGATGAAGTCGACGACGCCGGGATGCGACTGGCTATAGGTCTTGGTCTGGAAGTCGAAGGGGCGGGTGCGCGGCTTGCCGGTGTCTGGCGCGGGCGGATTGTCGCGCAGCAACGGGTCATGCATGGAATGGTTGAGCGCGTCGAGCCGGAACCCATCGACGCCCCGGTCCAGCCAGAAGCGCATGGCGCCCAGCAACGCATCCTGCACTGCTCCGTTGTGGACATTGAGCTGCGGCTGGCTGCTCAGAAACTGGTGCATATAATATTGCCCGCGCCTTGCGTCCCAGGTCCAGGCCGGACCGCCGAACACCGACTGCCAGTTGCTGGGCGGGGTGCCGTCGGCCTTTGGATCGGCCCAGACATACCAGTCGGCCTTGTCGCCAGTCCGGCGCGCGCGACTGTCCCGGAACCAGTCGTGGAGATCGGATGTGTGGGCATAGACCTGGTCGATCGTGACCTTCAGCCCCAATTCGTGCGCCCGCGCCACCAGCGCATCGAAATCGGCCAGCGTGCCGAAAATCGGATCGACATCGCAATAATCGGCAATGTCATAGCCGAAGTCGCGCATCGGCGAGGTGAAGAAGGGTGAAATCCAGATCGCGTCAGCGCCCAGCCGCGCGATATGCTCCAATCGCTCGGTGATGCCATTGAGGTCGCCGATGCCGTCATGATTGCTGTCCTGGAAGCTGCGCGGATAGATCTGGTAGATCACCGCACCCTTCCACCAGGGCTGATCGGTCGATGTCGTCGCAAGCGTCATGATGGGGCGTTCCGGCGGTTAGGGGTTGGCGGCGCAAACGGCGTAACCGAAAGCGGGGAGGGAGAGGGCAAGGCTGCCCGGCGCTTGCGGAGCGGCCGGGCAGGTGCCGGCCAGCGACGTAAAGCCGCCGCTGGCTGGATCGACCGCGACATTGCCCGACAGCGGAGCGGCCGATGTATTGAAAGCGACCAGAACCTCCCGCCCCGTATCGGGATCGATGCGGGAGACGGCGAAGAGGCCGGGCTTGTCCGAACCGGAGCGCAGGATCGTCGCGCCGCGCGACAAAGCGGGCGTGTCGCGGCGGACCTTCGCCAGTGCCGCGATCGCGCGATAGAGCGGGTGGTCGGCGTTGAAATTGTCAGCGGCCGTGGTCGCCTGCGTGCCGACCAGCCGGTCCGCATTATATTCCGCGACTTTCGACGCGAACATGTCCTGCCGTGCCTGCTGGTCATTGCCGGTGCCAGCAAAGCCCTGCTCGTCGCCATAATAGATGGTCGGAACTCCCCGTAGCGTCAGCAGCATCGCATGGCCGAGCAGGGCGCGCGCCAGTTCCTCCTGCGCGCTCATGCCGGGCTTCGCCTGACGCAGGAAGAAGGCGAAACGGCCGGCATCATGATTGCCGAGGAAGGTGGGCAGTTGCATCGCCGCCGTCTTGCCGCCGTCGTAGAGCGCATCATCCTCGCCAAGGCGCGCAAGCATGTCGGTGCCGGTCTTGCCGCTAGCCGCATCGACGGCGGCGCGCATGAAGGCGAAATCCAGCACGGCGGGGAAGGCCGCGTTGCGGGTCCAGCTTGCCAGCAGCGCGGGATCATAATCGCCGGTCGCGACCTCGCCGAAAACATGGAAATTGGGGATTCCCTTGCTCGCCGCATGGGCTCGGATGGCGGGGATGAAGGCGCGCCAGAATTCGGGATTCACATGGCGCGCGGTGTCGATGCGATAGCCGTCGATGCCGAACCGATCGATCCAGCCCTTGTAGATGGCGATGAAGCCTTCGACCACGCGCGGGTCTTCTGTGGCAAGGTCGTCCAGACCGACGAAATCGCCATATTGCGAACTCTCGCCCTTCCAGTCGGTATCGCCGCGATTATGATAATAGATAGGGTCGTTGAGCCAGGCGGGGACTTTCACCTTTGCCTCGCCCTTGGGCACGATCGGCGTATAGGCGAAGGACGGGTCGGTGAGCTTGCTCCAGTTGGCGGCGCTGCCATCGCGGTCCCCGACGAACCCCGTGTTGATGGGCTTGTCCGCCGCGCCGCCCCGGCGCGACCAGGGAAAGTCGCCCTTGCCGCGATAGGGCGCCGCGCTGGTCGGGCTTTCGGCATATTGGATCACATCCGCCGTATGATTGGCGATGATGTCCATATAGACTTTCATGCCTCGCGCATGGGCGGCGTCGACCAGCGCCTTGAAGTCCTTGTCCGTTCCGAAATGCGGATCGACGGTGGTGAAGTCCGTCACCCAATAGCCATGATAGCCCGCGCTTTCCTGGCCCTTGGCGCCTTGCACCGGCTTGTTCCTGAAGATCGGCGCCAGCCAGATCGCGGTCGCGCCCAGCCCCTGGACATAATCGAGCTTCGCCGTCAGGCCCCGGAGGTCGCCGCCATGATAGAAGGCGCGTGATGTGGGATCATAGCCGGTCTGGAGCGGGCCGCCCTTGAGGCCGCCCTTGTCATTCTTCGGATCGCCGTTGGCGAAGCGATCTGGCAGGACGAAATAGACGATCTCCTGCTCCGGGGTGCGCGCGCGCAGATCGCTCAAGCTGTCCGCCTGCGCGCTCGTGACGCCCATCAGGGCCGCGCCGATCCCGGCGGCCGTCACGAGCAGTTTCGTGGCCGTTCGACCCATAGGGCATCCCCTTTGATTTGAACCTGTGAAGGCCCGGCGGCGGCGCGGCCGCCGGGTCAGTCTACACATCAGAAGCGGTAGTTGAAGCCCGCCATGAAGCGGCGGCCATAGCTTTGATAGTTGCGGATCTGGATCGACGCGCCGGTGTCCACCGACACGAACGGCTCGTCGGTCAGGTTCTGGCCCTGGAGGAAGACCGACAGGCCTTCCAACGCGCTGCCCTTCTGGAAATCATAGCCGATCTGGGCGTCGACGATCGTTTCCGCCAAGGCCCGGCGCAGCTCGCGCTCGCCCCCGAAGCCGACGAACTGGCCGACGAAAGCGGAACGGTAGCGGACCGATCCGCGCGCCGAGAAGCCCCATTTCTCGAAGAAGAGCGTCCCGTTGGCGACCCAGCGCGAATAGTCGGGCAGGTCTTCCGCCGATGCACCGACGCCCGGCTTGATGCTGGTCTTGGTATAGCCCGCGCCGCCCGTCAGGCCGAAGCCTTCCAGCGCCGGCGTGATGACGTCGAACGGAACGGTGCCGGCGACCTCGAAGCCGTAGAGCTTGCCGCCCTGGCCGTTTACCGGCCGGGTGATGGTGCCGACCATGTTGGTCACGCCGGGCGGCAGGGTGACGGGCAAGCCGGTATAGTCATAGGGCACGGTTTCGCGATAGACGTAGCTTTCCAGCTTCTTGTAGAAGAACTGGAGGCCCAGATAGCCCTTGGTCCCGAAATATTTTTCGAAATTGAGGTCCGCTGCCCAGGCGCGATAGGGACGAAGCGTCGGGCTGCCGCCGGTGCCGGTGATGACCCCGCTGGCCGTGTTATAGCCATAGTCGAGGCTCACCTTCATATCCTCGAAACGCGGGCGCTGGATCTCGCGCGCGCCCGACAGGCGGATGACGAAGTCGGTCGGGAAACGCAGCGACAGGTTCATGCTGGGCAGCACGTCCCAGTAATTGGCGCCGCGCGTGGTCGGCACCAGGTCGGCCGCGGCCAGGTTCACGAAGCCGCGCGACTTCTGCTCGGTATTCTGGGCGAGCACGCCGACATTGCCGGTCAGTTCGGCCGATCCGACGGCCGCTTTGATGTCGGCCATCAGATAGGCGGACATCACGCGCTCCGTCACCGAATAGGCCTTGGCCGGCACGTCCTTGCTGGGATTGAGCGTCTTCACATAGACGCCATCGGCCAGCAGCTGGAATGGATCATAGGAAAGGATCGGGCCGACACCGATGAAGCTCAGGTCCGTGGCGCTCAGTCGATATTGCTGCGGTAGGACGAGCGAGGTCGCGCCGTTCGCCAGGTTCAGGAAATATTCTTCCGGCGTCTTGGACTTGGTTCGGTCGGTATAGCCCAGGCCCGCCGTCACCTTCGACAGGAAGCCGCTGTCGACTTCCTTGCCGAACTCCAGCTGGTAGCTCTTGAGTTCGTCGTCGATGATACGGTCGTTATAATAGCCTTCCTGGTGGCCGAGCGGCGCGCCTGCGCCCCAGCCGAGCGGATCGGTCAGCACCATCAGGTCCGGGTTGCTGTAGTCCAGCTGGCTCGACGTGAAGCGCGTACCCTTGCTGCCGCTGACGAAATCGAGCGTGTCGGTCGCGCCATTGCCCGCGCCCGCCCCGGTGCCCGCATTGGATTCGAGCGACAATTCGCTGCGGTCGGTGCGCGAATAGCCGAAGTCGAAGCTGGCCGACCAGCCGTCATCGCCAGTATATTTGGCATTGAAGCCGCCTGAGAAGATGGTCGACGTGCGCTCATAGCCATGGTTGTTCACCACGGCCTCGACATTGGTGAAGGTGCCGCTCTTGATGAAATTGCCGTCGAGCGCGGTGCTGCCCGGCACCAGGCTCGCGCCGCTCCAGTAGAGCGGGAATTCTACGCCGCGCTTGATCTGCTTGTCCGTGAAGTCGCCGTAGAAACCGTCGAAGGTCAGCATCAGCGTATCAGTCGCCTGCACCTGCACGGCGCCCTGGATGCCCAGGCGCTTGAGCTGGGTCGACACGCCGAACGGCTTGATGCCCCCGATCACCTTGTTGCCGTCGGCGGTGTCGGCATAGCCCCAGGCTTCGAACTCCTTGGACTGATAGGGTTCGTCGCTATAGGCGACGGACAGGGCGACGCCGATCCGGTCGCCAGCGAACTGGTCGACATAGGTGCCGGTCAGGCGATAGCCCTTGTCCTTGCTGTCGGCATTGACTTTGCCCAGGTCCGCATAGACGCCACGCGCACCGACGGCGATCAGCCGCTTGCCATAATCGAGCGGGCGGATCGTGCGGATGTCGACGGTGCCGACCAGACCCTGGTGAATGAGGTTCGCCTGCGGCGTCTTGTAGACGTCGACGCGGCTCACGACTTCGGCGGGATACTGGTCGAACTCCACATTGCGCTGTTCGCCGGTCGATGTCTGGGGACGACCGTTCAGCGTGGTGGAGGACAGGTCCGCGCTGGCGCCGCGGATCGCGATCGAGTTGGCGCGACCGAACAGGCGCTGCGACGTCAGGCCGGGCAGGCGGGCGATGGATTCGCCGATCGATGCGTCCGGCAGCTTGCCGATATCCTCGGCCGACACGGATTCGACGATCGTCTGCGCGTTCTTCTTGACGTTGACCGCGCTTTCCAGCGCCGCGCGGAAGCCGGTGACGACGATGGTGCTGTTGGGATCATCCTGGGGCGCGGTTTCGGCCTGCGGTGTTGCGGCTGGCGCCGTCTCCTGGGCGAAGGCGGGAGCCGCCCCGGTCGCCGCGACGATCGCAAAGATGGAAGCGCCCAGCAAATGAGCGCGGTCGAACTGGTTGGCCACTTAATCCTCTCCCCTGTGACACCGGACGGACCCTTATCGCCGGCGCGGAAACCCTTGCGTTCCGCGAGCATGGCCGTGCAGCGCCACTTCCCCGCGGTGGCGCCGTCTTACGCCCCGTCCGGCCCGCCAGGCCATATGGCATACGTATACGCATAATATGCGCCCGCGCTTCGACAGCGCCGACTGTGGCCGGGATGCCACGACGCCGTCTGCCCGAAAGGACGCGATTGCCTTGTTTTCCGCAGGCTTCTACCATGGCGGGGCGCAGGGCATCGCGCGGGAGACACAGATGGGCCGCCAGCCGAGCAGCAAGCCGACCAGCTTCGACATCGCCTATCTGGCGGGCGTGTCGCAGCCCACCGTCAGCCGTGCGCTGCGCGGTTCCCGGTCGGTAAGCCTCGCCACGCGCGAGCGGATCGAGGCGATCGCACGCGAACTCAACTATTCGGTCGACAAGAATGCGTCCTCGCTCCGGTCGCAGCGCTCGAACACCATCGCGCTGCTCTTCTTCGAGGATCCGACCCCCGACGAATCCAATATCAATCCCTTCTTCCTCTCGATGCTGGGATCGATCACCCGGCAATGCGCCGCGCGCGGGCTGGACCTGCTGATCTCCTTCCAGAAAATGGAGGATGACTGGCATGTCCGCTACCAGGACAGCCACCGCGCCGACGGATTGATCCTGCTCGGCTACGGCGATTACACGCTCTACAAGCAGCGGCTGGAGCAGCTCGTCGGCCACGGCACGCATTTCGTGCGCTGGGGGTCGGTGGACGATCGCAATATCGGGGCGACGGTGGGATCGGACAATGTGGGCGCGGGGCGGCTGGCGGGCGGGCATCTGCTGGGGCAGGGCCGGCGGCGGATTGCCTTTCTCGGTCATGCCGACGAACATTATCCTGAATTTGCCGATCGTTATCGGGGCCTGTGTGACGCCATGGCGGAGCAGGGCATCGCCCCGGACCGGGCGTTGCAGGTCGACGCGCTGACCGCCGAGGATGCCGGCCATGCCGCCGCCCGGACGCTGATCGCGCGCGGCGCGACGTTCGACGCCATCTTCGCGGCCAGCGATCTGATCGCCATCGGCGCGATGCGCGCGCTGGCCGAAGCGGGGCTGGCGGTGCCGCAGGACGTAGCCATCGTCGGCTTCGACGACATCCCCGCCGCCAGCCTGACCAGCCCGCCGCTCACCACCATCATGCAGGACATGAAGGGCGCGGGCGAATTGCTGGTCGACACGGTGCTGGCGCAGGTCGAGGATCGGCCCTTGCCGCCGACCATGCTCCCGGCGCGGCTGGTGGTGCGCCGGAGCACGGTCGGTTGAGCGCGCGACGTTACCCCTGGAAGGAGTCGAATGCGTGACCACATTGTCGGAGCGGCAGGCACATGGGCCAAAAGCCGATGACTGAGCCCGTCCTTCACGGCTATTTCCGCTCGACCGCATCCTACCGGGTGCGGATCGCCCTCAACCTGAAAGGCGTCGCCTATGCCGACGCCTTTCACCATCTGCGCAAGGGCGAGCAGCGGGCGTCGGACTATCTGGCGCTCAATCCGCAGGGACTGGTGCCGACGCTGGAGATGGACGGGGCGGTGCTGATCCAGAGCCTCGCCATCTGCGAATATCTGGATGAGACGGTCGCCGGACACAGGCTGTTGCCCGACGAACCGATGCGCCGGGCGAAGGTCCGGGCGGCGGCGCAGATCATCGCCTGCGACATCCACCCGGTGCAGAACCTTAGGATACTCGACCGGCTGCGCGGCTTGGGCCTTGCGGAGGGGCAGGTGAAGGCGTGGGCCGCCCAGGTGATCGACGAAGGGCTGGATGCCTTTGATCGGTTGATCGCGGGGGAGGAAGGGCCGTTCTGCTTCGGCGATCAGGTGACATTGGCTGACATCTTTCTCGTCCCGCAACTGGTCAATGCCAGGCGTTTCGGCGTCACACTGTGCTGGCCGCGTCTGGCGGCGGTGGAGCAGGCCTGTCTGGCGCTGGATGCCTTCACCAAAGCCGCACCGCAGAATCAGCCCGACGCGGAATAGCGGCGGCATGTCGAGCCGCACGGACCGGGCGGTCTCTTCACCAGACACCCCAATAACCGGTTTCGCGTGCGCCTACAGCCGGTCCATCTTCAGCCAGTCGGGATCGCCCACCCACGCGCGCTTCAGCGCGCCGTCGGCCGCTTCGGCGTGCGCCTTGCGCCCCAGCGACCGTTGCGAGGCAGCGACGCCGTAAAGCGCCCACCCATTGTTCGGCGATTGCATCAGCGCGGTGTTGAATGCCTGCGCCGCTTCGTCATATCGGCGTTGCCGGTACAATGCCGCGCCTAGCGACTGGTGAACGGGATAATACCAGAAGGGCGGCTCCATATAGGGTATCTTCTCTTCGGTCGCGATCGCCTCGCGGTAGAGATTTTCCGCCTGCCGATATTCCCCATTGGCATAGGCCCACCGGGCGCGCGCGACGGTCTCGGCCAGTTGCATCAGGTCGCGGGCCGGCACGCCCTGCGCGATCATCGGCAGGACGGCGTCGCCGTCGCGCACCGCGCGCAGCGCGGTCAGTTCCTGCTCGAAACCCGCCTTGTCGCGTTGCCGCGCGCGCGCGACGGCTCTGGCATAATGACGCATCGCCACGGCATAGGGCAGCCGCGCATCGGGCGGGCGCATCCCCAATATCTGTTCGGGCGTGGCGAATTGCGCCGCCGCGAAATAGGGCGACGCATGGATCGCCTGTATCCAGGCGATCTTGCCGCTGATGGCCGGACTGAGGATCTGGTTCAGCTTGCCCGCTTCCCGCAGCGCGGTGCCCATGTCCCCGGCCATTTGCGCCGACGTGACGATGAAATGGACATTGTGCGGATAATAGCCGTAGCGCACCAGTCCGGTGTCGCCGCTTGAGCGGATCCACGCCTCGTCCGCGCGTGCCGCCGCGATATTGACCCGGATCGAATCCTGCCAGCGACCCAGTCGGTAGTAGATATGCGCCGGCATATGGACCAGGTGCCCGGCGCGGGGCGCCAGCGGCTTGGAGAGCCGGTCCGCGGCCGCTTCCGCCCGCTTCGGGTCGGGGCCGTTCTCCATCAGGTGGATATAAAGATGGGCCGCCTGGGGATGGTCGGGATTGCGGGCCAGCACGGTTTCTACCAGCGCGATTGCATCGCCCAGTCGGGGTTGGGGCGTCCGGCGGTCCGCCAGCCAATAATCCCAGGGCCGCGTGTCCATCGCGGCTTCGGCGGCCAGCAGGCCGACATCGTCATGGGTGGGATGGGCAGCCGCCGCAGCGAGCATCTCGTCGGCATAGGCGGCGTCCAGCGCCGGTCGGTCCGCGTTCGGCTCGGCCGAATAGCGTGTCGTCATTGCCGCGGTTAGAGCCTGCTCGGCGGGAGTGGCCTTGCGTGCGAGCCAGTCGGCATAGCGCGCGAGGCCCACCGCCCGCGCGTTGGCGGCGGGGTCCATCGGCGCATTGATGTTCGGACCGTGCGCCAGCGCCTCGCCCCAGAAGCACATCGCGCAGTCGGGGTCGAGCCGCTGCGCTTCACGGAAGGACGCGATCGCCCCGGCATGGTTGAAGCCGTAGGCGAGTGCGAGTCCCTGATCGAAGTATCGCTGGGCGAGGGGATTGGCGGTCGTGATCGGGAACCGGACCGTTCCCAGTTCCTCATAGAGCGGCGCACGCCCTTCCGGCGTGGCCGACACCACAGTGGCGGCCAGCGCGATCCTCGAACGCATTGAAATACCGGCGGTCTTTCCGCCGCAAAGC
Organism: Sphingobium sp. TCM1; assembly: GCF_001650725.1. Classification (GTDB taxonomy): domain Bacteria; phylum Pseudomonadota; class Alphaproteobacteria; order Sphingomonadales; family Sphingomonadaceae; genus Sphingobium. The sequence continues at coordinate 188,329 of NZ_LXVX01000011.1, forward strand.
GTGCGGACCAGCCGGGTCGGATCGAGCGACGCCATGACTGCGGGTGAATAGCTTGCTCCCGGTGTCGCATTCACGCTCATCAACAGGCCGGCTCCAGCCGTGAGCGCCACCGAATGAAGGATGTTCGTCATCGCCATCTCCCAATCCAGAGCGGGTCGATGGTCGGTTTCCTTAGCATGAAACCAGCCGGACCAGTAGTCCATTCGATCATGGCGGGCGCTTGGCCATTGCCCGCTTCACCGAAACAGGATGGACTGCGCGCCTATATTACGATATTTCCGCAATCATCGAATCGTGAGGTGCGATATGGATCAGGACAGGGCTGTCGGGGCGCTCGGCGCACTCGCGCAGCATACGCGGCTGTCGGTGTTCCGCCTGCTGATGCAAGCCGGTCCCGATGGCATGATCGCCGGCGCTCTGGCGGAGGCGATGGACGTCCCCCCCTCCACCATGTCTCATCATCTGGCGAAGCTGGAGCAGGCCGGGCTCGTCACCTCCCGGCGCACAAGCCGGCTCATCCATTATGCCGCCGATTATTCCGGGATGCAGGCGCTTCTCGCCTTCCTCACCGCCGATTGCTGTCAGGGTGATCCGCGCGCCTGTGCCGATCTTCTGACGACTGCGGCCTGCGGCGTCGCGGCGGAGGCCGGTGCATGACGGCCGACCTCATCATCTATCATAATCCGGAATGCGGCACGTCGCGCAACGCGCTCGCGATGATCCGCAATGCGGGGATCGAGCCGCATGTCGTCGAATATCTCAAGACGCCGCCGTCGCGTGCGATGCTCGAAGACCTGATCGCCCGGTCCGGCATGACCACCCGTGCGCTGCTGCGCGAGAAGGGGACGCCCTATGCCGAATTGGGCCTCGCCGATGAAAGCCTGTCGGACCAGGCCTTGGTCGATGCGATGATGGCCCATCCCATCCTCATCAACCGGCCGCTGGTCGTTTCGCCGCTGGGCGTGCGGCTCTGCCGCCCGTCCGAAGCGGTGTTGGCGCTGATCCCGGCGGCGCAACGCGTCGCTTTCGCCAAGGAAGATGGCGAACGGGTGATCGGCACCGATGGTGGCCGCATAATGGCGGATGTTCGACCGACGGTCATGGTTCGTCCGGCGACACATGCCGATGCGCCCGCCATTGCCGCCATCTATGCCCATCACGTCCGGCATGGCACAGCGAGCTTCGATACGGTGCCACGATCCCCGGCCGAGACCGAGGCAAGGGTCCGGGACTGTGTGGCGCGCGGATGGCCCTTCCTTGTCGCGGCAGCGGACGGCGAGGTGGTCGGCTATGCCTATGCGACCCAGTTTCGCGATCGTCCCGCTTATGCCTCGACCTGCGAGAATTCGATCTATGTCGATCCCCGCCATCTCGGCCAAGGCGTCGGCAAGACGCTGCTCGCGGCCCTTCTGGCGCGGGCGGAGGCTGCCGGCTTCCGCCAGATGATAGCCGTAATCGGGGGCGGCGAACCCGCGTCGGTCGCCCTTCACGCCAGCCTCGGCTTCCAGCATAGGGGCCGGATGCGCTCGGTGGGACGCAAGTTCGGTCGCTGGCTCGACACCGTCTATATGCAGATTCCGCTGGGTGCCGGCGATGCGGCTCCCCCTCCCGAGGAACCCGAATGACCCCTTGCCCACGGCCGCGCCTGTCCTTTCTGGACAGATATCTGACCCTGTGGATCTTCCTGGCCATGGCATTGGGGGTCGTCCTCGGCACGACGGTGGAAGGATTGCCTGCGGCGATCGACAGCCTGTCCTGGGGTGCCACCAATATCCCGATCGCCATCGGCCTCATCCTGATGATGTATCCGCCCCTCGCGCGGGTCCGCTATGAGGAATTGCCCCGCGTGTTCGAAGACCGGCGGGTGCTTGCGATCTCGCTGATCCAGAACTGGATCATCGGCCCGGTGCTGATGTTCGCACTCGCCGTGATCTTCCTGCGCGACGAGCCGGAATATATGACCGGCCTCATCCTCATCGGCCTCGCCCGCTGCATCGCCATGGTGATCGTCTGGAACCAGCTGGCGCGCGGCGACAATCAATATGTCGCGGCGCTGGTGGCCTTCAATTCCCTCTTCCAGATCCTGTTCTTCAGCGCCTATGCCTGGTTCTTCCTCGCCTTCCTGCCGCCGCTGCTCGGCTTGGAGGGCAGCGTCATTGACGTCAGCTTCCGGACCATCGCCGAAGCGGTCGGCATCTATCTCGGCATCCCCTTTCTTGCCGGCTATCTGACCCGGACATGGCTCGCCGCCGCCAAGGGCCAGGACTGGTATGAGGGGGTGTTCCTGCCCCGGATCGGGCCGATCACGCTGGTCGCCCTGCTCTTCACCATTCTCGCCATGTTCAGCCTGAAGGGCCGGGACATCGTTACCCTGCCGGTGGACGCCATCCGCATCGCTATCCCACTTGCTGTCTACTTCGTTGTCCAGTTCACGATCAGCTTCGTCATGGGCAAGCTGATTGCCAGCGACTATCCACGCACGACCGCGGTCGCCTTCACCGCTGCGGGCAATAATTTCGAACTTGCGATCGCCGTGGCCATCGCGTCTTTTGGCCTTGCCTCACCGGTCGCCTTTGCCGCCGTCATCGGCCCGCTGGTCGAAGTCCCCGTGCTCGTCCTGTTGGTGAGCGCAGCCTTCTGGTTCGGGCGGCGATGGTTTCCCGATACGCTCTCGGCCCGCGAAGGGGCGTGATATGGCGATCAGGCGCGCGACATGCCTTGCCGGTCGATGCGGGTCAGAACCATCGCGGCCCAGAGCCGACGCAGCGAAACGAGCATCGCACCCAGTAGCGCCCAGCCAAGCATCAGCCAGATTTCCACCGGGACGCCCGCAGCCACTCCAAAGGGCGCGACGACGGCGGCGATCGCGACGATCGTCGCGCCCAGCGTGATCGACAGCAGGAGGGGCCGGCCACCCGGCAGGACATAGGCGGGCGCGCTTCCGCCCTCGTTCATCGCCCGCAGGCGCATCAGCACCAGCAGCGCGACCGCGGCAATGGCGGTCGTGCAGATGGTGCCCATCGCGATGATCGGGCTGATGGCGCCGCGCCCGGCCAGCACCCCGACGCAGGTCCATCCGCCGACCAGCAACGCCGCGCGGCGCGGCGCCCCGCTTCTGGCATCGACATGCGCCAGCATGGAGGGGAGGAAGCCCGCGCGCGCCTGCGCCAGGATGACGCGCGTTGCGGACAGGTGCATGGCGTTCCAGGTCTTCAGCAGGGATGCCATCGCGACCAGCAGGATGCCCTTGGTTGCGATGCCGCCGGCCAGCGCCTGATCGAAGGCGGCCGCGACGGGCAGCGCGCCGGTCGTAAGTGCGCGCCAGGGGAGCAGTGAGGTGGAAGCGAGAATGATGAGGCTGTAGAAGAGGGCGGCCATCAGCACTGCCAGCGTCATGGCCTTGGCGACGGTGCGGAAACTTGTGCCGGGGGCACGTTCCTCTACCGCCGAGGCCGCGGTCTGGAAGCCCGACAGCCACATGCCCGCGACACCCAGCATGACGAACATGCCGCCGATGAAGCTCCGATCCTGCGCCGATTCGAACAGGGGACGCCAATTGGCCGGATCACCCTGCGCGAAACCCAGAAGGACAAGCATGGCGGATGCGGCGAGAAAGCTGAACGTCACTACCTTCTGGAAACCCACCGCGATCGTTGCCCCGGCCGCGTTGAGGACCGTCATCACGGCCGCCCCGGCCAGTCCTATGGCGAGGTCGAGGATGGTGATCGGCTTGCCCAGCAATGTGTAGAGCGGCGGCTGTCCGGCGACCGAGGGCAGGAGATTTTCGAGGAACCAGGACAGCGCCAGCCCCTCGAAGGCGCAGATGCCGACGAAATAGAGGGTCAGGAACCATCCGGTGATGAATCCGGGCCAGGGACCAAAGGCCTTTTCCACGAAAACGAACTCTGCCCCCGCGCGGGGTACGCGCGCGACCAGTTCGGCATAGGCCGCGGCGACCGGCACCATCAGCAAGGTCATGCCAAGGAACGCGAGTACCGCGCCTCCCGGACCGGCCGGGCTGACCCATTCGCCCATCAGCACCATCCAGGCCGACCCGACGATCGTGCCGAAAGCCAGCGCGAAGAAGCCGGGGCCGGTCACGCCGCGCCGCAGCGCTGGTCCGGCGGGCGCACTGCCCTCGCTCATCGCCGCAACTGCACCAGACAGAGCAACTGGAACAGCATCTGCGCGGCCGCCTGCGCCGTCACCGTGCCGGGATCATATTCGGGCGCGACTTCCACTACGTCGCCGCCTATGATGTCGATGCCGGCAAGCCCCCGCAGCAGATGCAGCGCCTCGCGCGTGGACAGGCCGCCGACTTCGGGCGTGCCCGTTCCCGGCGCATAGACGGGGTCGAGCCCATCGACATCGAAAGTGACATAGGTCGGTCCGTCGCCCACAACCTCCAGCGCCTTCGCGATCACCGCGTCCATGCCCATCGCCGCGCAGTCCTCTGCGTGGATGACCGTCATCCCGGATGCGTAGGAAAATTCCCACAGATATTCCGCGCCGCCGCGAATGCCGATCTGGATGGAGCGCCTCGGGTCCAGTACACCCGCCAGAACGGCCTCGCGGAAGGGTGCGCCATGATGGAATTTGGAGCCTTCGTAGATGCCGCCGGTGTCGCAATGGGCGTCGAAATGCACCATCCCCATCGGCCCCTTGGCGCGGGCCAGTCCCTTCATGATCGACCCGGTGATCGAATGGTCGCCGCCGACCGACAGCGGAATCGCGCGGGTCTCGCCGATCATGGCATAACAACCTTCGATATCGGCATGGCAGAGCGCCAGATCATAGCGGCTCTGCATCGGCACGTCGCCCACGTCCGCGACCTTGAGCTGGTTCATCGGCGCGACCCGCAGCGCATGTTCGTAGGGACCGATCCGATCCACCGCGCGGACCGCGCGAGGACCGTAACGTGCCCCCGGCCGGTTCGTTACGCCCAGGTCCATGGGCACGCCGATCAGCGCGACATCCAGCGCATCCAGCGTCAGGGCCGTCAGTCCGTCCGCGATATAGGGCGCGTCGAGCAGCGTGGAAGGTTGCGCGAAGGGCCAACGCCGTTTGTCGCCGTTCTTGAACTGCAACCCGGCGACTTCGCGAAAATGAGGATCATGAATGTCCGCCCCGCCGCTCCCGGCATAGAGGCGGCGAAGGTCGTCGAGATCGAGCGGATCGGTGGGCATGGCGACCAGTCTGTACGGCGCCGAAGGGGCGGCAATGGGGCAAATGGCGTATGGCTTCATGCAGGCAGGGCGTTGCCTCGCCGGCCGAAGCGGGGGAGGGTAGTGGCATGACGCACATGGATTTCGAAGCGCTGGTGGCGTTGCTGCGTCGCATCTTCCTGGCGAACGGCACGTCGCCGCTGGTGGCGGATAGTCTCGCCCGCAACTGCGCGGGCGCGGAGCGCGACGCTGCCATGAGTCATGGCCTCTTTCGGATGGCGGGCTATGTCGCGACCCTGCGGAGCGGTTGGGTTGACGGGCGGGCAACGCCAGTTGTCGAGGATGCCGGCGCGTCTTTCCTGCGGGTCGATGCCGCCAATGGATTCGCCCAGCCCGCACTGGCCGCGGCGGCGCCGCTGGCGATGGCGATGGCGCGAAAGACCGGCGCCTGCGTCGTGGCGATCCGCCGTTCGCATCATTTCGCGGCGCTCTGGCCCGATGTCGAGCCTTTCGCGGAGGCGGGCCTGGTGGCGATCGCCATGGTGGACAGCATGGCCGTGGTGGTGCCGCCCGGCGCCCGGCGTCCGGTCTATGGCACCAATCCGCTTGCCTTCGCCGCGCCGCGCGAAGGTGGGCGCATCCTTGTGTTCGACCAGGCGGTCAGTGTCCTCGCGCATGGCGATGTGCAGATCGCCGCGCGCGACGGGCATGAACTGCCGCCCGGCGCGGGCGTGGATGCGGCGGGCCAGCCGACCCGTGATCCACGCGCGGTTCTGGACGGCGGCGCGCTGCTGCCTTTCGGCGGGCACAAGGGCGCCGCGATCGCGATGATGATCGAGATCATGGCGGGTGCGCTCACCGGGGGTCTCTACTCGCACGAGGTCGACTGGTCGGCGCACCCCGGCGCGCAGACGCCCTGCACCGGCGAGTGTCTGATCCTGATCGATCCGGCGCGTGCTGGCCCCGCGGCAGGTTTCGCCGCCCGCGTCGAGCATCTGGTAGCTACGCTGCGTGCGGCAGGGCAGGACCGTATGCCCGGCGATCGTCGCTTCGCCGCGCGGGAAAAGGCGCTGCGCGATGGCGTCCTGGTCAGCGCCGCCATGCTCCATCATCTGGAGAGCCTGATGGGGTGATCCGGCCTGGCGCGTCGACGGTCAGGACGATCTCGTCTGCCGCTCCATGCGATAGGCGCGCGGCGAGCGGCCGATGTGGCGGGTGAAGAAGCGGGAGAAATAGGCCGAATCCTCGAAGCCTACGGCATAGGCGATCTCCGTCACCGACAATTGGGAGTAAAGGAGCAGGCGTCGTGCTTCCAGCAACGCCCTGTCGTCCAGCATCTGGGCAGGCGAACAATTGGCGACGCGGGCACAGGCCTGGCGTAGTGCGGTCAGGCTGGTCCCCAGCGCCTTCGCATAAACCGGGATCGCCTCACGCTGCCGGAAGCGCTGTTCGATCCGTTCGCGCAGGCGTGCGACCAGCGCGGCCTGGCGCGCGGTGCCCGGTTGCGTGCTTCTGGCAAGGGTCGCGTGGCGGACAGCCAGCACCATCAGCAGGAGCAGAGTGGATTCCACCGCGGAACGCTGGCCTGGCCCCGACCAGCCAAGCTCTTTCGCCATTCGGGCGATGATCGCCTCGGCATCCGGACCTTCCTCCTGGGGCAGGGTGACGGCATGGGCGTGGGTGAATAGCGGGGTCAGGTCGGGATCGCGCGCCACAAGGTCGCGCAGATAGGTATCGGCGATGGTCGTGACATAACCGCGCGATTCCCGGTACCAGGTGAAGCCATGGACGACGCCGGTCGGGATCAATAGCAGGCAGGGCGCCTCGAAGCTGACGCGCATGGCCTCCGCCTGCATCGCGCCTCCGCCCTCGGCGATGAGGATGATGTGGTTGAGGTCGCGATGGATATGCGGCCTTATGGTCCATTCGCTCGGCCGGGACCGGTCGTCCAGGCTTTCGACATGCACGAAACCTTCCGCGACGCTGCGCTGGGGTTCGCCATAGAGGTAGAAGCTGGGAACGGAGGCCGTCGACATCGTTCGACCATAGGGGGGATCGGACGGGCCAACAATGTCGAGCGTGCGGACCTTTTACCCCGGCCCGCGCCAATGCTATCGAACGCCGTCGCCGATCTTGCACGCAATCGATCGGGTTTGCAGGGATGGAGAAGAAGCCCGGGTGGGGATGATGGCATGAAGAGACCGCAAATCCTCGATTCGCACCAGCATTTCTGGCGCATAGGCGGGCCTGGCCAGACGTGGCCGGATGCGGATTGGCCCCTGCTCCATCGCGACTTCCTGCCCGACGACCTCTTTCGTGCGACGGCGGAGATCGACATGATCGGCAGCATTTTGGTTCAGTCCCAGCCGGACGACCGCGACACTGACTGGATGCTGGACCTGGCGGCCGATGATCCGCTCGTGATGGGCGTGGTGGGCTGGGTCGCGCTGGACGACGTGGCGGCTCCGGCGCGGATCGCCCGGCTCGCCGCGCATCCCAAACTGGTCGGCCTTCGGCCGATGCTTCAGGAAATTGCCGACAGCGCATGGATGTTGCGCGATGATCTGACGCCCGCGATCGAGGCTATGCTGCGGCACGGCTTGCGGTTCGACGCCCTGATCCAGCCACGCCATCTGCCTGCCATGGCTCGCTTCGCCGAACGCTGGCCCCAATTGCCCATCGTCATCGATCATGGCGCCAAGCCGCGGGCGGCGGCCATGATCCTCGACCCGTGGCGGGACCAACTGGCCCGGCTCGCTGGCTATCCCAATATCTGGTGCAAGCTGTCGGGACTGCGCACCGAGCAGGCTCTGGGGCAGGCGGCGGATGCGCTGGCTCCCTATGTCGAGCATATCCTGACATGCTTCGGGGCCCGCGCCATGTGGGGCAGCGACTGGCCGGTGCTCCTGCACATGGGCGACAGCTATGTCGACTGGGTCGATGATATGGTGCGGCTGGCAGGCGATCTGGATGAAACGGCGAGGGTCTCGCTGTTCTCGGGCGCCGCTCGAGCCTTCTATGGGCTGGATGGCGCGGAGGCCGCATGATCTGGCGGGCCCCCGCTCCAGCCCCCGACGCCGCGCCGCGTCAGGCAGTGCGTGGCCGCAGCATGGCCAGCAGCAGCGCGCCCGCCAGCGACCCGAGCGCCATGACGAATGCGACCAGCGGCAGGCCATAGTCCATTGCGAAGAGGAATCCGGCCAGGATTGGCCCGAGCGCTGCGCCGCCCCGCCCGACGCCGATGACGATACCCGTGCCGCCCGCCCGGACGGAGGTGGGGAAGGATTGGGCCACGAGCGCATAGAGGCCGACCACTGCGGCATTGGTGCAGAAGCCGCCAGCGCCGGCAACGAAGCTGAGGCCCGCCAGCGTCGTCTGGGTCTGACCGAAGACCGTCACCATGATGGTGGATCCCATCATGGCGACGAGCACGAGCCCGCGTACCGGCAGGCGCCAGCTCAGGGCGCTCAGCAACAGCGAACCCAGCAGCCCGCCGACATTGGCCCAGACCAGCACGCCGCCTGCGGCCGAAGGGGCATAACCCATGTCCACCACGATCTTGGGGATCCATTTCAGGATGAAATAGAAGGTCATGATGTGGCAGAAATAGGCCAGCGTCAGCAGGATGGTCGTCCTCGCCAGGCCTGGCGCGAACAGCGCCGCGAAGGATGGTTTGGGCGCGGCATGGTCGACGGGCGGCAGGGTTTCGGCGCGGGCATGGCCCATGCGGTCGAGCAGGCGGTTGATCCGCGCCAGAGCATCGGTCGGTCGCTTTTGCAGCAGGAAGCCGATCGATTCGGGCAACAGCATGAGCGCGACCGGCAGGAAGAGCGCGGTCACGAGGCTGCCGAACAGGAAGATGTCCCGCCACCCTCCCGCGACCAGAAGTTGCGAGGCGACCGAACCGCCCAGGATCGCTCCGACCGGGTAGCCGGCCGCCATAATCGCGACGGCCAGGCTGCGGGCGCGGGCGTTCGCCAGTTCCGCGACCATCGCATTGGTGCAGGCCAGCATCCCACCGATGCCCAGCCCCGTGACAAGGCGCACAACGGATAGGGACAGGACGTTCCACGACTGTGTCGCAGCGCCCATGCCGACTGCCATCACGACCAGGCAGCCCAGGATGGTCGGGCGGCGTCCGATGCGATCGGCGAGATTGCCGAGCAGGACCGATCCCACCGCCATGCCGATCAGCTCCATCGAGAGGACGAGGCCCAGCGCGGCGCGATCGATTCCCCATTCGGCGGCGATGCCTGGCGATGCGAAGCTGATCGCCAGCACGTCGAACCCGTCGAGCGCGTTGAGCAGCACGCACAGGATGATCCCGGCAATCTGCAATCGTCCCATGGACGCCTCGTCCAGTTGACGCCTGATATCGGTCATCCTCGCTCCATGTCGTTTTTTTGTTCAGCCGACTTCAAAAATATCGAGCCGTACATGGTCCTTATAGCGTGCGGCGCTGCACAGGAAGACGGTGCGGCCGAGCCAGGCGTGGGGACTTTCGCTCGCCACCTCGAAGCGCGGGGTCGTGCGGAAGTAATAAAGAGCGGGATCCACGGCCTCGCCCGCCGCGATCCGGGCCAGGACCGGAGCGGGGCCGCGCCGATAGCCGGGATTGACGATGGAAAGGATGCTGCCGTCGCTTGCCTCGATTGAATAGCGGGCGAGGATGTCGGCCGTGCCGTCGGAGCGGATTGTCTGCCAGTCGGCGCCGCCGGGCAAGACCCTTCCGGTCAGGCGCGGGCCGTCAAAGCTGCCCCCGACAATCGGGATGACCCGCTTGCGCGCACCGTCCACCATGCCCAGTTCCTGCGCCGGGCCGATCAGCACCCGCAGCCGCATGGCGAGGATCAGCGGCGGCGCGGGCAGGGCGTCGGTTTCCTTGGCCTGGGCTGTCGGCACGCCGCCGGCCAGCGCGAGAAAAGGCATCGCCTTGAGCAGGCCACGCCGATGCAGCGGCTCTTCCATATCCTCTCCCCCTGTCATTCCGTGTCATGGAAGTAGCGGATCATCTCCCGCACGTCGATCTTTCCGGCCGCTGTGCTCGTCGTGACATGGGCCGCCGCAGCGCCCGCTCAGGGGTTGCCTGCTATCGACAGCACGCTGGTCAGGATATTGCGCACCAACTCGGCCTGGCCGCGTGCGCCGGTCTTGGCGTAGACTTTCTTGGAATAGTTGCGGGCCGTTTCCACTGTGATTCCGAGTTCCACCGCGGCTTCCTGGATGGAAAAGCCGCTGGCAATAGCCCAGGCCAGCCTCGCTTCGCTGGGCAGCAGCCCGAACAGATCGGCCAGCTGGTCGCATCGATCGGCATGGGACCAGCGGTCTCCGCTCAGATAGGCGATGGCGACAGGCTTGGAATGGGGTGATGCGAAGCGACTGTGGACGGGCGTGACCAGCATGTCCATCCAGGGGTCGCGGCTCAGGTTGAACGCACGCGGGCGGCCCTCGCCCGCTTCGGTATAGGATTTGACGAGCGCGGTCAGCGTGCGATCCACTGCGGGCGACGCAGGCGTCAGGCGATCATAGCGGCCCCGGCGCAGGACGGCCGTGCGTTGGAACAGCTGCTCCACATGGGGGGTCATGTCGATGATGCGGCAGCGCGCATCCAGCGTCAGCCAGCCGAAGTTCAACCGTCCGAAAGCGTCGGATGTCAGGGAGGAACGGAACCGTTCGCGCTCCAGTGCGATGAAGCTGCGCAGCGCGATCCGCACATGCGGCACCAGCGCCGTCAGCAGGGCGCTCACCGTCGATCCGATCCGATGGTCGCCCGCACAGGTCAGCCACGCATCGACGCCGCTGGGTTCCGCGACCCGGACCGATCGCATGTCGGCGATGCCGAGGCCGTGCAGAAAATCGTCCCGATAGGCGCGCTGCACCGGGTCGAGGGGGTTGAGCAACTCGTCCAGCGTATAGACGCGCGCCTCGCGCATGTCCCTGTAGGGCAACGGATCGCGCCGATCATATTGTTCGCTGAACAGCCGGTCCAGATGGGGCGGCGTGGCCGGGCCGGTATGCAGCTCGACGATCGCCTCCTCGTCGATCGGACGGAATGCAAGCGCGACATAGAGGGCGCCGGTCCGCGCGCGCAGTTTCTCCAGGAAGCCGTGCCAGAGCGGCTGCTCGAATATCCCCTCGTGCAGCGCGGCCAGCAATCCATTGTCGTCCAGTCGCATGGCATGGCATTATAGCCTCCCATTTGGGAGGTGCAATCCCGCCGGCGCAGGGCAGCGCGCCGCTTCGTCCCCGCATCAGCGCTCAAGGCCGCGCCGCGCGATGGCTGCCAGCCGGAAGAAGTTGGAGGCGATGTAGAAAAGCCAGTGATCGACCCCGACCCGGCCGGTCCGCGCCGGCCAGCCCCGCGACGATCTCGGGTGGCATCCGGTACATCATCGCGTGATAGGCGAAGTCGGCCAGCGGAAGGCCCAGCGTTGACAATTCCCGGTCCAGCACGGCCAGCACACGCGGCTCGCGGGGGTGGAATATCATGTTGTCACAGCAGAAATCGCCATGGACGATCGCGCTTTCGTCGTCCGGCGGGATGTTTTCGGGCATGGACATCGACACTGTGAAGCTGGGCCATGGCGGCGTTCATCGCATCAAAATAGGCCGGACGCTCGTCGCGCGGGACGTCGGGCAGGTTAGCGTCCCAAAAGATCCGCACCTCGACCAGGTCCATGACGTAGAAGGGCGTGCCCATCTGGTCGCCATCCTCGCAGCGTCCGAAAATATGGGGAAGGGGGAAGGCCGCCTGCTCCCGCGTTGTCAGTACCTTGACCTCGCGCTCGATCGCATGGGCGCCGTTGAGAAACAGGCCCGGCGGTTTGCGCCGCAAGACATAGGAACGGGCCGGGGTCACTAGCCGATGGTCGGATTGGATTGCCCCCCCTTGAACTGCTCGACCGTCAATGGCCCGGAAAAGTCGGGGATGTGCGCCCGAATCCAGTCGGCGAGCGCGCCCTCGTCGAAGGCATAGCCCTCGCGCACGGCCGTCGTTCCGGCATTGGCGTCCGCGCCGCTGCTCATACTGCCTGCGCCTTCAGAAAGTCGCGCTTGATCTTCTTGGCCAGGCTCCATTTATGCACTTCGGTCGGGCCGTCATAGATACGGAAGGCGCGGACCTCGCGGAAGATTTGCTCCACCACGGTGTCGCCCGAAACGCCCGTGCCCCCCATCACCTGGACGCATTTGTCCGACACGCGCATCAGCGCCTCGCTGACCGCGCCCTTCGCGCCTCAATTGCCGAACTGGATGCGGATGCCGCCCATGATGCGACGGCCGCCATAGGACAGGCGCATCACGCGTGGCGTGCCGTCCGCGAACGGAACATAGCTGCCGGTCGATATCGTGGCGGCCTCCCGCGTCATGTTGCGTCCTTCCATGTAGATCTGGAAGTTGCGCGTGACGTTGTAGGAAATCTTCGCATCGATGAAGGTAGTCGAGTCGATGAAGCGCGGTACGCCGGGATTATATCCGGGCGCGACCAGGCGGACATTGGTCCATTGTTCGCCGGGATAATTGATGTCGATATTATTCCCGCCGCACGGTGTGATGCAGGAGAACCGCGCGCTGCGTTTCTGGTAGGCGACGCGCATGTTGAGCTTGCCGTCGTCATACCAGAGCGACGCATTCAGGTAGCGCTTCGATTCTTCGGGTGGTGCCATCACGTCGCCGGTCAAAGGATCCTGCTGCCCGGTGGTGGCTGAGGAACCCAGGATCGACATATTCACGTCCGCGCCGGTATATTTCAGGAACCAGGGCAGGAAGGTGAAGGCAGTCTTGGCCGAAAACTCCCAGATGGATCGCTTGTAGCCCGGGCCATTGTCCCAGGTGGGATAGCTGAACTCATAGTCGGATAGCGGCTGGCCGGTCGCCGGGTCGACCTGATCGCTGCCCGCGAAGGGGCGGGCGATGCGGGTCACGGCGATCGGATTGCCGGTCTTCACGTCCAGCTTGCCATAGGCAACCGACAGCAACGTATCGGCATTGGGATACCATTCCAGCGATGCGTTGTAGCTCCAGGCGGTAAAGGGCTTCAGCCCCGGATTGCCGACCCGGCCGGTGCAGCCGAAAATATCGTCGCCCGATGTGTCGAGCAGGCTGCGCTGGTCGATGGTGCAGGTGCCGCCGGCGATCAGGCGGTCCATCGACGGCCGCGCCACGGTCTTGCCGCCATAGAGGCGCAGCGCCACCGTGTCGTTGAAGCCCCAGAGGTTGAAATTGAAGCTCGGCAACCAGTCGCTGGTGCTGGCGTTGAGCGTCGTATTCTGGCTGAAGGTCTGGACGATGATACCGCCCGGATTGTCGGGGTCGGCCGGATTGAAGGTCGGGGTGGTGCGGATGGTGCTCAGCGTCAGCAGCGCTGAACCGCTGACCTTTGCGAACACGCCGCGTACGCCGACATTGCCGTTGAAGACCAGGCCCCAGGGCAATTGTTGTTCGAAGTCGAGCATCGCGTAGATATTCTTGATCTCTTCGCGGACGCGCGTGACCGGCTGGTCATACATCTGGCCGTCGCTGCCCATGCAGGTCTTGAGGCAATCGAAATTCATATATTGCGAAGCGCCGAGCGCATCGAACAGTTCGTCGGTACGGATGCCTTGCCAGGCGGGCGGCAAGTTGCCGCGGTTGGGCAGGCCGCCGAAATATTGGGAATCGCTGTCCTCCAGCGTCCGGCGGAACAGCGCTTCCAGATCGCCTGGCGTCAGCGTGTCCACCCCCGATCGGACGTTCAGCGGGTTGGTGCTGGGAACGAAGCCATAATTGCAGCCAAGCCCGCCGGGCGCCGAAGAGCCCGCCGTCGGCTGGCAGGCGCGCAGCGTGCCGCGGACGTTGGCGGTCGGCACGATGACGGCGGGCACATAGCCAGGCTGGCCGAAGGTGCCCACCGCGCTGCTGACCGTATAGCCGCCGCCGCCCCAGCGATCCAGCTTGTTCTTGCGGTACATGCCGCCGACCTTCACCCGCGTGATGAAGGGCAAGAACTCGTCCGTCTTGTAAGCGATGTCGAGCTTCGCGATACGTTCGGAGGATTCGCCCAGCTGCGGTGAATAGGATACGCCGAACGATGGCGTGGTCAGCGGCATCTGCCCGACCGTGTAGGCCGGCGTCGCCGGGCCGTTCGGGCCGGCGGCCACGGCGGTCTGGCCGATGCAGGTCGGCGCAGTGCCGCCGCCGATGCAGGTCGGCGCGTTCAGCTGGACGAAGTTCGCCGGGTTGGTCTCATCATAATTGTCCGGTAGCGCGACGTCCCAAAGCCCGTTGGGCTGAAGCGTCAGCGTCGCGTCGCCATAGGCGTAATTGCGCGAGGTTCGCATGTCGCCCCGGCTCGACCGCGCCTGCGTCATCCCTGCCATGGCGTCGATTTCCAGCCGGTCGCCGCGATATTCTGCGCCGAACTGGCCATATTTGGTCTTGGTGTCGATCGTGTTTTCGATCTGGTCGATATTCACCGCATTGTTGGTGAGGGTCATCTGCGTGACATTGTGACTGTCGTCCACCACGACACTGCCGGGCACGACGTTCAGCACATTGCCAAAAGTCGCATTGTTACCGACATTGTTCAGGCCGTCGAACAGATAATAGCCTGCGGGCGCCGTCGGGGACACGGTGCGCCTGCGCGGATAGCCTGTCGTGCTGTCGACGAAGGTGCCGTTGATATTCTGCCCGAACAATGTCACCGGGTTGCGGCTGCGATTTTGGTCATGCACCTTGCGATTGGCCATGGTGCCCTTCGCGAAGACGGTCAGATTGTCGGTCAGCCGATAGTCCAGGCGGGCGTCGATCGCGTAACGCTCGTCGGTCTGGGTGTTCATGAAATTGCGCAGCAGCGACGGCGTATAATCGTTCCACTGGTTAAGGCAGCTCTGCTGTTCCAGGATGCGCTGCGATCGCTGGCCGGTCGTTCCGGTCGGATTGTGCGGGAACAGGTTGAAGCAATCCGCCTTGCTCTGGGCCGAAGCGGACTTGGTGATCAGCGATCGCGGCGTTTCGCTGCTGTTGGGGAAGAGGACGTCGGCGGCATCGGTGCCGATCACGCTCGGATTATATTCGAACGTTTTTTCCGGTGACTGGTCGAAGTCGAACAGGCGGGCATAGCCGCGATTGTTGCTGGTCGTCGTCTCGTAGCCATGGCCGTTATTCTGGATTTTGGAATAGCTGCCGCTGACGATGACGCCGAGGCGGTCGTCGAAGAATTTGCGCGCCGCGACCGCATTGAAGTCGGGAGTCCAGTCCTTGCCCAGCGAATTCTGGCCCGCGCCGCCCCGGAAGGAGAAATAGGGCTTCTTGAAGTCCAGGCCGGTGCGGGTCTTGATCTGGACCGATCCGCCGAGCGACCCTTCGGTCATGTCTGCGGTCGAACCCTTGACCACGTCCACGCTCTTCACGATTTCGGCCGGCAGTTCGCGCAGGTCGGCGCTGCGCCCGCCCGACGTGCCCAATGCGAGGCCGGTCGTGCTCTGCACACCGATGCCGTCCAGTTCGACGCGGGTCAGGTCGGGGCCGTTGCCACGCACCGCGACGGATTCGCCCTCGCCAAATTCGTTGCGGCCCAGCGCGACGCCGGGAATACGGGAAATGGCTTCGTTGACGTTGCGATCAGGGAAGGAGCCGATGTCATCTGCGACGATCGAGTCGGTCGCGGTCTTGGCGTCCTTCTTGCGATTGTTGGCGGACTGCTGGCTCGCGCGCGATCCGACCACGACGATGTCGGCTTCGCTTACGCTCGATGATCCGGTCGATTGCGCGGCGACCTGCCCCCCCGATAGCAAGGCCAGCCCAAGCGCCGACCAGGACGCGGTCGCAACCATGATATGACGGACATCGATTCGATGTTTCATGCACCCTCTCCACCCTGTCGCCGGGACTGACATCCGCCGGGGGAGTTTGCCCCTCTCTACGGACTTGGAGCGACCCTTGGTCAGCTCCCAGCATATAACCCCACGAACCCCTATTTGGGATTCTGTGATGATGGGTGACACGCCTTGTCGGACAAATCAATCCGAAAAATCATATTGGTCTTTCCAAAATGATCGGGTGATTGGAGCTGTCCGACGCGGATAAATCGCTCTATGTGGTTGAGGAGCGCTACCATTTTGGGTTTGCAGCCCGGCGACAGGAGACGACATGACGACCAGAACCGCCTTCATCACGGGCGCGACCGCCGGGATTGGTGAGGCCGCCGTTCGGGCGTTCGCCGCAGCGGGCTGGCGGGTAATCGGCACCGGTCGCCGGGTAGATCGGCTGGAAGCACTGGCGGCCGAGATCGGGCCGCAAATGCAGTCGCTCGTCTTCGACATGCGGGATGAAGCTGCGCTCGATGCGGCGCTGGAATCGCTCCCCGACGATTTTCGGGGCGTCGATCTGCTCGTCAACAATGCCGGACTGGCGCTCGGCACCGCGCCGGCGCAGCAGGCTGACCTGACCCAATGGCAGCAGATGATCGATACCAATATCAGCGGGTTGGTGGCGATCACGCACAAGCTGCTGCCGCGGCTGGTCGATCGCAAAGGCGCGATCATCAATCTGAGTTCAATCGCCGCGACCTATCCCTACACCGGGGGCAACGTCTATGGCGGGACCAAGGCGTTCGTGAAGCAATTCACCCTTGGCCTGCGGTCCGACCTGCACGGTACTGGCGTGCGCGTCACCTCGATCGAACCGGGCATGGTGGAAACCGAATTCACACTGGTGCGGACCGGCAGCCAGGCGGCGTCCGATACGCTTTACGGCAATGCCAATCCGATGACCGCGGACGATATCGCCCAGACCCTGTTGTGGGTCGCGCAGCAGCCAGCCCATCTCAATTTCAACAGCATCGAACTGATGCCGGTCAGCCAGTCCTTCGCGGGCTTTCAGGTCGCGCGCGAAGGATAGGCGGGCGCACTCAGGGCTGCCGCCAGGCATACAGGCCGTGATGGGCCAGGATGAACAATGTCTTGCCATCCGTCCCGCCGAAAAGGATCTGAAGCGGGCGTTCGGGCACGTCGATCCGACCGATCGCCTTACCATCGCGTGCGTGGACGAAAATCTGGCCATTGGCGACATAGACGCGTCCATCGGCGTCGGCCGTCACGCCTTCGCCGCCACGCTCCGCAAAGACCTTCAGGTCGGTGATGGCGCCCCCGGAACCGACCAGGCCGCTATAGGTCCGGTTTTCCGAGCCATTGGTGACGTAGACCCGCCCGCCTGGTTTCCCCTGGATGAAGCCATAGCTGTCGAGCGAATGGGAGAAGCGCAGGCCGCGATGGTCGGCCGGTCCCTGCGCGAACACCCGCCAGGCGGGGAGGACGATGCTGCCGTCGGGCGACACATATTCCTGGGGGTGGGGGACCGCCATGTCGCGCGCGAACATCTGGGCAAGCGTCGTGAACTCATAGGTCGTGGGATCGATCTGGTCGCGGAATTCACCGTTATTCCACCAGTTCACCGGCAGCACCGTCGAAGCGCCGGCATGGCCGGTCGCAGGCGTTGCGGCGATGACGCGGATCTCGCTGTCCGGCGCGTCGGGCTTGACGCTGTAGACCGTGCCGTTGCGTCCGTAGGATGACAGCACCAGCAGATTGCCGGATCGGTCGATCGTCAGGTTGACCGGGTCCAGCGCGGCGTCGCGCACCAGTTCCAGTTTCCGGTCGTCCGACCAGCGCCAGATGCGCTGGAAGCGGCGATCGATGAAGTAGAGCCGGCCCTGCACATCGACGGCGCCGCCGCCGATCGAATGAAAGCCCTCCGCCAGCGTCTCGACCCTGCCGCCCAGGAACGCCGACGGCGTCACCGGATCGGGCCGGGCCGGCACGTCGAGCACGGCGAACTCGCGCTCGCGCACGTCCAGGCCATGGGTCACGTCGCGAATGGCGTTCTCGAACGGGAATTTGGTAAGTCGCAGGAAGGTGGCGCAGCCTTTCTCGTCGCAGGTGCCAAGCCCGCTCTCGCCATTCACATGGACGTTGCGGAACCGGATGTCGTGCGAGTTGTAGAGGGTGACAGCGGCGGGCGCCGGTTCGCGCGTGCGGGTCACGCGGTAGCCATGGAAATTGGCGACCAAGATATTGCGGGAATCCCGGATTTCCAGCGCTACGGCGTCGCCGCTTTCGCCTGCCTCTCCCTCCGTCTGCGGCGCGAGCAGTTCCCAGTTGGCGACGCGGTTCAGGCCGATTTCGGTGCGGACATGATGCTCGACCGACGCCTGGATGATGCGACCGGGTGTCTGGGTGTCCGAAATCAGGATGCCGGGGTGGCCGAAGGTACTCGGACTCCAGATGTTGGCGAAGGTGCCGCCGCCGCCCTGCGTCACCCACAAGCTGGCATATTGCCCCGCCCAGCGCCGGGCCGCGTCGGGATCTGCGGTGGCGTTGTTGTTGTAGGGGTTGACGCGGCTGCCATCGAACCGGTCCGTGCCATGGCCGCCTTGGAACTTGACGTCATTCACCATCGAAGCGGCGCCGGCCTTCCAGAGCAGGGCCGTCGCGCGCGGATTGGCACCGTTCGTGTCGAGGCCGAGGCCCGCAACGATCGCATCGCCGCCCTGCGCGCTCTCAACCAGTGCCTTGGGCGCGCCTATGCCCTGCCAGGCGGGCGTACCGTCGGGCAGTACGATCTGCGTCAGGCTGGGATGCAGGCCCAGCAGGACGGTATCGGGGCGAAGGCGCAGCGTGTCGCTGACCCGGTAGAAACCAGCGGGCAGATAGACGACGCGGTGCTTGTCGATCGCCTTTTGGATTGCGGCCGTATCATCCGTGCGGTCATCGCCTTTTGCACCGAACGTCCGCACGCTGACCCATTCGGACACGGGCGGCAGCGGCCGGATGGCCGGCGCGGCCGGCGCGGGCAGGCTGGCGACGCGCTCCGCCTGCATCTCGGTCTTGTATTCGCCGATCCGGCCCAGGCCCGGCAGCGTCAGGCCATGGGTGAAGGACGAAACCTTGTAGGCCGCGCCAGCGCCAGCCACGGTCCGGCCGCTTTCGCGGAAACGGGCGAAGGTCGGGGTATTGGCTGCCAGCACATTCTGGAAACCAACCTGGGTGTAGACGTTGCTTTCATTGGAGATGATGACCCCCGCCTTCGAAACATTCTCGAAACGGACATCCTGGCCCCACAGCCAGTCGCCATAGCCCCGGTCGATCTCGATCCCGACCGGCACGTTGCGGAATGCGACGTTGACCAGCGTCAGCCCCGCTTCATGCTCGCGGATGGCGGCCTCGCGCTGTCCCTCGAAGGTCGCGTCCACCAAGGCAAAGGGCCAGGCCGGCGATGGCTTCTCGGCCAGGATTCCGTAGCGGCCGCCCTTGAAATGCAGATCCTCCGCCTCGTTCGCGACATGGTAGAGACCGGCCAGCCCCGATCCGATGTCGAAATCGACATGGCTGACGAAACTATGTTGCGCCGAATGGAATCGGATGGCGGTGGCCGCCGGGTTGCCGTCCATGATCCGGAAATCGATATTGCCCAGCGCGGAATAGAATGTGCCGGGGTTGGCATCGGCTATATTCTTGTTGAAGGGCACGCTGCCCGCGGGTGGAAAAGCGGCGGGCGGGCTGTCCTTGTCGGTCTGGCGAGCGCTCCCGGTGAACATCAGCATATGGGCGACGCCGCGCTGGAATCCCGGCGTATTCTCGCCCAGCAGGATGACCGGGCGCTGCGCGCCGATGCCGAAGATGCGGATGCCGGGCCAGAGGAAAAGGGTGCGGCTGATCCGATAGGTGCCGGCCGGCAGGAAGACGATCCCGCCACCGCCCTTTTCGGCCGCCTTGTCAATCGCTTGCTGGATCACCGCGCTGTCGTCGGCGCGGCCGTCGCCCACGCCTTGCACCGTCACCGCCCGCGGCTCGTCCGGTGCTACTGTATAGACGGACGGAGAGGCGAGGGCGGATTGCGCTGCCGCCAGGGACAGCAGGACAGATGCACAGGCTCCGCTCAATCCGCGATACATTGATGAGGCTCCAGCAGGAATAAATGTCCCGGCCGTGCAGGGCCGGGACCAGGTTGGGGGGAGGTTAGGATGGTTGGCTAGAAATTGAAACGGACGCCCGCCCGATAGGTGCGGCCCAGCGTGTCGTAGAGCGCAGGATTGACGTCCAGACCGGTGTTCGTCTGGGGCGAGGGTTCAGGATCATGGTCGAACAGATTGTCGACCTTGAAGAAGGCGCGAATATTGTCCGTCACTTTATAGGAACCGCCAATGTCGACATAGAAGGCGCCCTTCATGAAATTGCGGTCGATCGTCGGATTGTTGCTGGTCGACGTCGGGCAGCTTCCGGGCTGACAGACGATATATTGGTTGCCGAATGTGCCGTCGCTGAACCAGCGTTCGGTGACGGTAAAGCTGAACCGGTCATTCTCATAGGTCTGGATCGCCAGCCATTTCCAGTCCGGTGTAGCCCCCGCATTATTGCCTGCGGTATCGACCGGGGTGACGCGGGGGATGCCCGTATCAGTCACGAACTTGCGGACATGGGTGGCAAGGGCGCGGACCGTGAAACTACCGTCCAGGCCCAGCGGATTGCGCCACTGGTAGCTCGCCTCGATGTCGAAACCGTCCGTGTCGATCGATGCGAGGTTGAAGGACTGGACGTTGACGAACTTGAATGTCGGATTGTCCAGGTCGAACGCACCGCAGGTGGAGGTGATGCCTTCGAGATAGCAGAAATTGACGATTTGCTGCGCCGAGAGGCTCGAAATCACACCCTTGAGCTTGATCTTGTAATAGTCGACCGACAGGCTGAAACCGGGCAACCAGGACGGATTGGAGAGCACTGCGCCGATCTCGGTATTGCGGGCGATTTCCGGCTTCAGATCGGGGTTGCCGACGGTGTTCTGAATGATCAGCACCTGAGACCCGCCGTTGCGCGGATCGGTGAAGTTGGGAACTGTCGTCGTCACCGGCGCGGCGAACAATTCCGAAAGGTTGGGCGCGCGCACGTCCCGTGATGTCACGGCGCGCAGGCGGAAGCCGTCGAGCGGCGTGTCCCAGGTGCCGCCGACCTTCCACGACCAGACGGTGCCCGACGTGCTGTAGTCGGTGACGCGCGCCGCCGCGTTCAGATTGGCGCGCCCCATGGCATCGGAATTGATAAGCGGCACGTCGACTTCCACGAAGCCCTCGATCACATGATATTTGCCGCGGCCGTTTTTATAATTGCCCGCATACCAGTTGCTGCCGTTGACGGCGTTGAGGATCGGGTCCGCCGGATAGTCGGCGTTGTTGGGGCTCAGGCTTGATACCCCCGCGCCGTAGGCGTCGGCGTTCACGCGGTAGAATTCGCGTCGATATTCGCCGCCGAACGCGACCGAAACCGGACCGGCCCACAACTCGAACGGATTGCCGGAGAAGTTGAGGCTGGCGACGTCCTGAGTCTGCCTGGTATGCTGGAACGGCCCGTTTTCCGGGGTGACATAGGCCAGCGCCGCGGCCGAAGGCGTCGCCCCGCCGAACACGTTGATCGGCTGGCAACCATTGGCACGAGCGACTGGATCGGCGCAGACGATCGCGCCATTCAGTTCGATCGCGTTGATCGCCTGTCGGAAGCGGGCGGGGAGCATGATATCCTCGACATTGATGTCGGTGATGTTGATGCCATGCTCATAATAGGCGTCATAATTCCAGTTGGTGCCGGCCGCATCGAACCTGCCCTTCGCGCCGCCCACGAAACGATATTGGCGGCGATTGGTGTAGACCCGGATATTCTCCGGTAGAATGGCGTTGCTCAGGCCATATTGAAAGCTGGTGATCCCCGCTGTCGCGCACGCGGTCCTGACCGATGCCGGCAGATAGGGATTGGCGCATTGCATCGTCAGGCCGGTCGTTGCCGCGCCGGGATTAGGCTGGTTGTTGGTCTTTACCCGCGCAATGTTGATTGTGGTGTATAGTTCGTTGTCGTCGGCGAACTCGTAACTGAGGCGGGTATAGCCGTTGATGCGCTCCAGGGCCGACTGGAGCGAAGTGCCCGATCCGACATGGCCCGACATGTCGCCGCCTACGCAGAAGCCGACATAGCATCCGGTGACATTGCCCGCCGCATTCCGGGCGGGCACGCCGTTCGAACCATAGTTGAAATTATAGGGCTGTCCGCTCTGGTCGAAGGCGATGCCTTGCAACGGCCCGGCGCTTATCAGGCCATATTTTGCGTACTGATAGGGCTGGCCATAGTCGCGGTAGAGATATTGCGGGTTGCTGCTGGTGAGGACGCCGGTATTGACCAGCGTCGTGGCGCGATACCAGTCCCGGCTGCCGGCCAGGTCTGTGCCGAAATCGCCGGGACCGACCCCTTCTTCATGGTCATATTCGCCACTGACGACCAGGTGGAAGCGGCCGAACGACTTGCCATAGGCGCCCTGCACCAGCACCTGTTCATTGTCGTTGTAGCGGGTGATTCCGCCCTGGATATTGCCCTTGAACCCTTCGAACTTGGTGTCGGTGATGAAGTTGACGACGCCGCCGACCGCGTCCGATCCATAGGAAGCGGACGCGCCGCCAGTGACGACATCCACCCGTTTGATGAGCAATTGCGGGAAAAGGCTGATGTCGGGCACACCGGTCACGTTCGCGCCGACCACGCGCTGTCCGTCGACCAGGGTGAGCGTGCGGATCGGGCCAAGGCCCCGCAGCGAGAAGGAACTAAGGCCCTGCGTGCCGCTCGACGTGCTGAACGTCCCCGTGGCGGCGCCAGTCGATCCCTGCAACGAAGGCAGCTGGGCGACGGTGTTGAAGATATTGGGCTGGGCATTGTTGGCGATCTGTTCCTCGCCGATCACCGTGGTCGGCGTGGGCGCGTTGAAGCCGCTGGTGGTGATGCGCGATCCGGTGACAACAATATCGGCGTTGCGGGCGGCGGCTTCGTCGCTCTGCGCCTGCGGTGCTATGGTCGGGGCTGGCGCCGCGGCCGCCGTCTGGGCCTGCGCTGCGCCTGCCAGCACCATGGTCGCCATCGCCGCCAGGCTGACGCTGGCCAGTTGCCGATGGATTGCGATCGTCACTGTCATTGATCCTTCCCCTTTTATGACCGGCCGCTCTCCCGGAGCCGGCAACGCCCGTGTCGGGCGATCCTGTGAAGAGTATCCCCTGGCTCTCGCTCCTGCACTTACGACATAGGTCGTAGGCGCGCAGGTGACGGTTTTTCAGGGCTTTGCGGCATACAGTGCATGATGCGTCAGGATGAACAGGGTCCGCCTGTCCGCGCCGCCGAACAGGATCTGCAACGGACGTTCCGGAACATCGATGCGCCCGGCTTCCTTGCCATCCGGCCTGTAGACGAAGATCTGTCCATTCGCGACATAGACGCGGCCCTGACTATCGATCGCCACGCTCTCGCCGCCGCGATTGGCGAAGCGCTGGAGGTCGGTCAGCGTGCCGCCCGGACCTACCGTACCGCTATATGTCGCATTCTCCGATCCATTGGTGACGAAGAGCCGGTCGCCAACCTTGCCGCCGATCAGGCCGTTGGCGTTCAGACTGTCGGACCAGCGCCAGCCACTATGGTCGACCGGCCCCTGCTGCCATACGCGAAATGCCGGCAGCGACAGGCTGCCGTCGGGTGAGAGATATTCCTCGGCCTTGGGCGTGCCGACGTCGCGGGCGAACATTTCCGCCAGCGTGGTGAACTCATATGTCCTGGGATCGAGCTGGTCCCTGAATTCGCCATTGTTCCACCAGTTGACCGGCAACAGTGTCTTTGCAGCGCCGCCGGCCCGCACGGGGGTCGGCCGAATCAGGGTAATCTGGTCGGGCGGCCCGTCCGGATCGACCGAGTAGACACCAGCCTTCGGTCCCAGCGAGGAAAGGATCAACAGATGGCCCGACGCGTCGATCGCCAGATTGACCGGATCGAGCGCATTGTCCCGAACGACCTCCAGTCCCTTGTCCTCGCTCCAGCGATGGATGCGCTGGAAACGGCGATCGATGAAATAGAGCGTGCCTTTTGCATCCACCACCGCGCCGGAGATAGACCAGAAACCGTCCTCCAGCTTCTCCACCTTCGCGCTGGTGGGCAGCGGCGGCGCGATCTTGCGGTCGGCGGCGGCTATGTCCAGCCTCGCAAATTCACGCTCGCGCACGAACAGCTTGCGGCTCACATCCTCGATCGCATTGTCGAACGGATATTTGCTCGCCCGCAGGTAGGTACCGCAGCCTTCCTCGTCGCATGTGGCAAAGCCGCTTTCGGCATTGATATGGATGTTGCGGAAGCGGATGTCGCTCGAATTGGTCAGCTTCACCGCGCTCTTCTCCGGCGCGTAGGTGCGCGTCACGCGATAGCCATGATAGTTGGCGAACAGCAGATTGCTCGAATTGCGGATGTCGAGCGAGATGGCGTCCGGCCCGTCTTCCACCTCCTGCTCGGTCTGCGGCGCCAGGAATTCCCAATTCTGCACATTGTCGAGCACGATTTCGTTGCGGGCATGATGTTCGACCGACATTTCGTAGATATGACCGGGCGTGCTGGTGTTGGTGACGTGAAGGCCAGACTGTGCAAAGCTGTTGGGACTCCAGACATTGGCGAAGGTGCCGCCGCCGCCATCGGTCACCCAGATGCTGGGATATTGGGCGTCCAGCCGGCCATCCGTGACCGGATCGCCGGTATGCACCCGCAATGCGCCCAGCATCTTGCCGTCGGCGGTCGGGGTGCCGCCACCCCCCATGATCTTGACGTCCTCGACCAGGCTCTTCTCGCCCGAACGCCACAGCAGAGCGGACGCGCGCGGGTTGATGCGCCCGGTGAAGAGACCGAGGCCCGAGAGGATATTGTCGCCATCCCTCTGGCTTTCCAGGATCGGCAGCACCGGGCCAAGACCGGCATGGGCTGGATTGCTATCAGGTATGTAGAGCTGCGTGATGGCGGGGTGCAGACCGATCAGCACGCTGTCGGGCCGCAGCGTCAGCTTGTCCGTCACCTTGTAGAAGCCGGTCGGGAAATAGAGGATGCGGTGGCCATCGATCGCCTTCTGGATCGCGGCAGTATCGTCTGCCTTGCCGTCGCCCATTGCGCCCAGGGTGCGGACATTGATCCATTCGGTCATCGGCGGCAGATCGCGGATGGCGGGTAGACGCGGGGCGGGCATGGCGGGCAGGGGCTGGATGTCGGCTTCGGTCCGGTAGTCTCCCATGTGGCCCAGGTCCGGGACGGCGAGGCCATAGGAAAAGGCGGCAACCTTGTAGGCCTTGCCCTTGCCCGCCACGGTCCTGTCGCTGTCGCGGAACCGGACGAAGACAGGGCTGTTGACGGCGAGCGCATTGTCGAAACCGACTTGGGTGAACACATTCTTCTCGTTCGAGATGACGACACCGGCCTTCGACACATTTTCGAAGCGGACATCCTTGCCCCAGAGGCTGTCGCCATAGCCGCGGTCGATCTCTATCCCCACGGGCGTGTTGCGGATCGAGACATTGACCAGGGTCAGCCCCGCTTCATGCTCGCGGATGGCGGCGTCCCGCTGCCCGTCGAAGCTGGAATCGAGCAGGGTGAACTGCCATGCGGGCGAGGTCTTTTCCGTGACGATGCCATAGCGGCCGCCCCGGAAATGGACATTCTCGATGACATTGCCCGCCTGATAGACACCGGCGAAGGCCGTCCCCAGCCGGAACTCCATATGGCTGAGGAAGGCATGTTGGGCCATGCGGAAGCGCACGCCCGCCGCCGCTGGATTGCCCGCGCCGATCTCTATGTCGACGTTGCTCATCGCCGAATAGAAGGTGCCCGAATTGGCGTCGCGGACCTGCCGTTCGCGAGGCACCACGGTTGGCACCGGAACGGGTATTTTGCCGACATTATACTGGTCGCCCCCGGCGAAGACGATCATCGTCGAGACGCCCTGCTGAAAGCCGGGCGTATTGGCGCCCAGCAGGATGACCGGCCGCGTTGGTCCGACGCCATAGACGCGCACCCCCGCGGGCACGACCAGGGTGCGGGTGATGCGGTAGGTACCCGATGGCAGGAAGACGATGCCGTGGCCGGTCCTGTCGCGCGACTGGTCGAGCGCCTGCTGGATCGCGGCGCTGTCATCGGCCTTGCCGTCGCCCCTGGCTTTGACCGTGACGGCATGAGGCTCGTCGGGGGCGATCGGAAAGATGGAGGTGCCGGCCGCCCAGGCCGGCGCCCCCATGCTGGTCGCCGCCAGCAAAGCCGCGATCATGCTGCGTCCGATCATAGCTGCCTCTCCATGCAGTCCTAAACCCTGTATCGCAGGGCTAGAAGGGCAGACCGACCTTTGCACTTGCGACAAAGGTCGTAGTTTCCATGGCACTGCCTGCGTCGGTATAGCCGGGCTTCATCATCGTGATGCCCATGGGGCATCGACCGTCTGCAAGGGACGCCGCTTTGCCGTCATCAGCCGATCCTGCCCCGCCGCCGCCCCTGGCCGTCATCGTCATGGGCGTCAGCGGTTGCGGAAAGTCGACCCTGGGCGCATTGCTGGCCGACGGGTTCGACTGCCCCTTTCTGGAGGGCGACAGTTTCCATGCGGCCGAGGCGGTGGAAAAGATGCGCAGCGGCCGTCCGCTGACCGACGAGGATCGCTGGCCCTGGCTCGACCGGCTGGGGCAGGCGGTGGCGGCGAGCATCTGGACGCATGGCGTTGCGGTCGCGGCCTGCTCGGCCCTGCGCCAGGCCTATCGCGATCGGCTGCGGGTGGCGATCGGCGCGCCGGTCCGTTTCATCCTGCTGGAGGCCAGCCGCGACCGGTTGCTGATGCGGCTCCAGAACCGCCCCGGCCATTATATGCCCGCCAGCCTGCTCGACAGCCAGCTCGCGACGCTGGAGCGGCCTTCCCCGCAGGAGCGGGCGATGATCCTGAACAGCGATGCGCCGCTCGCCGAGTTACGTGACCGCTCTTTCGCCTGGCTGTGCTGAAATAAGCATCTCCTACGAAGTTCACACTGTCGCTGGCCTTTTCGAACCGGACGCGTCAGCGACGCGTCCGCGACGCGCTGCCCCGTGACCGGCCCGTATGTGCCGGATGGGCGTTTTTCGACACTTCAAGGAACGTCGCAGGATAGGCCTGCCGATCGGCAATAGGACAGGGGAAAGTCTTCGCCGGGATGGTTTTGGCTGCGCTTGCAGCTAGTGGGTGACGGTGGAATTTTTCCAGCGGCGCCTCGGGTGTCAGAGCGGCTCCCGGACGGGCGTGGTCGGGACGTTCACTTCTTCACAAAATATGGGCAGGACAAAGAAAGCGGGCTGCCCGGTCAGGCCCGGCATGACGTAAAGAGTATGGCAGGCGACGAGCAGAAACTGTCGCTTGTTGCCGACGCTGCACAACCAGAAGACCGTTATCGTCTTGATCGTCACGCCAGCGAAAGCTGGGGTCTCAGGCGATGGCGGGACAAGGCTGGGAAAGGTCAAACCCTACGGCTGTGCGCCTTCGCCTGAGACGCCAGCATTCGCAGGCATGACGGGATTTTATGTCCGCCTTTGCACGAGCATGTTTCGAAAGTCGTCCTTCCGCAATCCAACACTTCCGTTACTCAATTGACATTGCCGTTCGTTCAGCGCGAAGTCGGGCGAGGCCGGGCGACCGGCACAGCGGCGTTACGGCATCAGGCGGCGTCGCCCTTCCCATAGATGCCAGCGCATCGCGAGGGCCGCGCCTTCGGGGTCTTGCGCGTGGATCGCGTCGACGATCTGCTCATGCTCGCGCAACATGGTCGCGATCACCTCCGGCGGGCGCGAGCGGCTGATGTCTACGCCCGCGCGCATGATCTTGTCGACATCGGCATGCAGCGCATCGAAGGCGATCAGGAAGGCGGGATTGCCCGTCGCCTCGGCGATGCGACGGTGCAGTTCCATATCCTCGGCATGGGCCGGTTCGCTCGACAACAGGGCGTCCCGCAGCAATCCCATGCCTTCCTCGATATGCGCCATCTCCGGCGCGGTACGCCGTGTCGCCGCCAGTCGCGCAGCTTCCGCCTCCAGCACGAAGCGCACTTCATAGCTGCCGAGCGTGGTCGGCAGTTCGGTCGCAGGCATGAAGGCGGACAGCCGGTCGGAGGGGCGGCTCTTGACGAAGGAGCCGGCGCCGCGTCGCGCCTCGGTAATGCCGTCGGACGCCAGCCGCATCAGCGCTTCGCGCACGATCGAGCGCGAAACGCCGAACATTTCCGCCAGTCGCGCTTCCGAGGGCAGGCGCGCGCCGACCTCCATCCCTTCGGACTTGATGATCTCCACGATCGCCGCATAAACATGGTCGGAAAGCCGCGCCTGGCTCATCGGGGCACCTGTCTGTCCATCGCTCTCATCATCTACCCCTAGTCAGAAGATGCCGCCAGGGACAAGCACTGGCAGCGCCTTGCTCAGAAGATGCTGCTGGCGACGAGCACCAGCAGCAGGCCGACCACCGCGACCACCGTTTCCATGATCGACCAGGTCTTGAAGGTGCCGGGCATGTCGGTGCCCAGATAGCTTTTCACCAGCCAGAAGCCGGGGTCGTTGACGTGCGAGAAGAACAGCGATCCCGCGCCGATGGCGAGCACCATCCATTCCGGCTCCACGCCCGATGCGGCGACCAGCCCCTCCATCACGCCCGCCGTGGTGATCGTCGCCACGGTTGCCGACCCGGTCGCGAGGCGGATGCACACCGATACGCCCCAGGCAAGCAGCAGCGGCGAGATCGCGCCGCCGTCGGCCAGCCGCACCAGCATGTCGGAAAGGCCCGCCGTCACCAGCACCTGCTTGAGCGCGCCGCCCGCGCCGATCGCCAGGATGATGCCGCCCGCCGGCGTCATCGCCTCGGTCCAGATCGCGTTCTGGATGGTGCGGTCGGTAATGCGGCGGCCGAAGAGCAGGGGGAGGGCGGCCAGCACCGCCACCAGCAGCGCCACCACCGGATCGCTGACCCAGCCGAGCCAGTGGAAATGCGCGGCGACCGCCGGCGGCATCAGCGCCACGGCCTGTCCCGCCGCGATCAGCACCACCGGCAACAGCACGGCCGTCAGCGCCCGGCCGACCGACGGGGTGGGGACGTCGGCCCTTACCGGATCAAGCAGGGGCGGGCTGAGCCTGACGCCGGGCGCGGTGAAGCGCGCCAGCAGCGGGCCGGCGATGATCGCGGTGGGGATGCCGACGATCAGGCCGTAGACGAGGGTGAGGCCCAGATTGGCGCCGAGCGCATTGACCGCCAGCAATGGCCCCGGATGCGGCGGCACCAGCGCATGGACGACGGATAGGCCCGAAAGCGCGGGCAGCATCAGCCGTAGTTTGGCGGTATCGTCATTCTGACCCTGCGGCAGCGCGGCGGCAGCCGAGGCGACGATCGGCAGCAGCAGCACCAGGCCCGTTTCGAAGAAGAGCGGCAGGCCGATCAGGATCGCGGTGAACAGGCTGGCCCAGGGAGCGCCCCGCACGCCCGACAGGTGAAGCGCTCCGCGCGCGAGGCCGCCTGCGCCATCCGACAATTGCAGCATGGCGCCCAGACCCAGACCCAAGGCGACCACAAGGCCGGTGCCGCCCAATATGGCGCCCGCGCCCTTTTCCACCGCCTTGGCAGTTTCCTCCATCGGCAGGCCGGCGAGCAGCCCCACGGTGAAAGCACCACACAGCAGTCCGACGAACGGGTGGAGCCGTCCACGGATGATGAGTGCAATGGAGAGGGCGATGCCGATGATGGCGGAAAGGACGAGCCGATAGTCCGCCGGGGTCATCGGGCGATGATCCTGTCCATGGCGTTGAAGGCCGGCATGACGCCGAACGGCGACGGTCGACGAACTGGTAACGTCATCCTCTCCCCTTTCTCTTCTGCGCAAATTCACCGATTCGAGTGATCGTTCCGCAAAACCTGTTGGACAGGTATAGGCAGAAATTCCGTCAAAACTAGAAAAAAATCGTCGATATCGGGAAATTTCTCTTGAATCTGTCGGACTGATTCTCTTATCGTTAGCGCTACCGAATCCGATGCAGCCGGCAGGCCAAAGAGGCCGGCGCGCCCATGTCGGATCGAACAGGGAGAGGACGGATGCACTTCGCCACGGATCTGCACGATATTCTCGATCACCCGGCCCATGGGACGCCGGAACCGGCCCCATTGACGCCGACCCAGATGAAGGTCCTGCACTGCGTCCATTCCGGGCTGCTCAACAAGCAGATCGCCTATGAGCTGGGAATGGCGGAGGCCACGGTGAAGGTCCACATGACAGCGCTGATGCGCAAGCTCAATGTCCGCAATCGCACGCAGGCCGCCATTACCGCGCGCAACCTGGGATGGCTGCGGCCGGCGCTGGGCCGCGCGACGGACTGACATCTGCGATATTCAGCAGGGAAGGGAGGTTCGCATGGCGACAGGTTCCCGCAGGGCGCTTTTGGGCGGGCTTGGCGCCGGGATGGTTCTGGCGGGCATGAACGGACGCAGCCGCGCCGCGCCCGCGCGCCGGATTGGCTATGCCATCGTCGGCCTGGGCTCCTATGCCACGCGGCAGGTCATGCCCAACTTCGCCGGATGCGACCATGCGCGGCTGGTCGCGCTGGTGAGCGGCACGCCCGCCAAGCTCGACCAATATGGCGCGCAATACGGCATCCCCGCGACCCATCGTTACAGCTATGCCGATTTCGAGCGCATTCGCGACAATCCGGACATCGACGCGGTCTATGTCGTGCTGCCAAACAGCCTCCATGCGGAATATGCGGTCCGCGCGGCGCAGGCGGGCAAACATGTGCTATGTGAAAAGCCGATGGCGACATCGGTGGCCGAGTGCGCGGCGATGATTGCCGCCTGCCGCAAGGCGGGGACGAAGCTGATGATCGGCTATCGCTCGCGCTTCGAACCCTACAACCGCCTCGCCATCGATCTGGCGCGCAGCGGATATGTTGGTCGCACGCGGCTGATCACGGCGGAACATGGCTTTGCGATCCGGCCGGACCAGTGGCGGCTCGACCGGGCGCTGTCGGGCGGCGGATCGATGATGGACATCGGCATCTACAGCCTCAACGCCGCGCGCTACCTGACGGGCGAGGAGCCGGTGGAGGTGAGCGCGATCGAGTCGACCAACCGTTCGGACCCGCGCTTCCGGACGGTGGAGGACCGGATCGGTTTCCAGCTGCGCTTCCCCTCCGGCATCCTCGCCAACTGCCTCTCCAGCTATAGTTCGGGCCATAATGGCTATCGCGTCATCGGCGCCCAGGGCTGGATCAACATGGAGCCGGCCACGCCCTATTCGGGGCAGAGCATGATGATCCGCAAGGATGGCGTCACCGCGCCGCGCATCCTGCCGGTGGCGGCGAAGAACCAGTTTGCCGGCCAGCTCGATCATCTGGCCGAGTGTATCCTGAATGGCGGCACGCCGATCGTGCCGGGCGAGGAGGGGCTGGCCGACCTGCGGGTGATCGAGGCCATTTATCGTTCCGCCGCCGAGCGGCGGCATGTCGCGATCAGCACGTGATCGCGCGCCGGACGGTTGTGCGCGGCCTTGTCAGCCTGCCGATGTTCACTACGCGCGGGCTGGCGGCGCCGGTAGGCGGGGTCGAGCGGATCGATCCGGCGCTGGACTCGATCATCGATCCGTCGGCATCGGTGACAATGCTGGCGAGCGGCTTCCGCTGGGCCGAAGGGCCGGTCTGGGCGCCCGCGCTGGACTGCCTGCTCTTCGCCGATCCGCCGGCCAATATCGTCTATCGCTGGAAGGAAGGGGCAGGGGCCAGTCCCTTCCTGTCGCCGTCGGGTCTTCAGGGACCGGTTCCGGCGGGCCAGCGCGAAGCGGGACTGAACGGGCTGGCGATCGGTCGCGACGGTGCGCTGGTGGCGGCCGACAGCGGAACGCGCGCCATCGTGCGCGTCGACCTGCATACCCGCCAGCGCACGATCCTGGCCGATCGCTACCAGGGCAAGCGGTTCAACAGTCCCAATGATCTGTGCATCGCGCCGTCAGGGGTCATCTATTTCACCGATCCGCCCTATGGACTGACCGGAGGCGACGATTCTCCGCTGCGCGAACTCGACCATTGCGGCCTCTACCGGCTCGCGCCCGATGGAGAGGTGGTGCTGATCGACAGGAGCCATCGCCGTCCCAATGGCGTTGCGCTCTCCCCGGACGGGCAAACCCTCTACCTGGCGCTGTCGGACGAGCAGCAGCCGGAGGTGCTCGCCTACCGGCTCGATGTGCGCGGCCTTCCCGTCGATCAGCGCCTGTTTCGGGACATGCGGCCGCAGCGCGCGCAGGGACTGCCCGGCCTGCCGGACGGGATCAAGGTCGGCCGGGACGGCCATCTGTTCGCGACCGGACCGGGCGGCGTCCATGTTTGCACCGCCGATGGCGTGCTGCTGGGCATCGTGGGCACCGGCAAGGCCGTCGCCAATTGCTGTATCGACCCGGAAGGGCACCGGCTCTTCCTCACCTCCACCGACATGCTGGCCATGATCGCGCTGAAGGCTGGGCTTGGCTGAAGCGCGCTCAGTCCGTTCGGCTGGTGACGATCGCCTGCCCGCTGGGCGGAATGGAGATGAGGTGCATGTCGCCGCTGTCGCACTGCACCTTCCATTCGCCGTTCGTCGTCTTGCTTTCCAGCGGCTCTGCCGACGCGATCTTCTGGCAGGGCAGGCCCGCATCGCGAACGGCGCGCAGGAAGACGCCGTTGCGCTGCCCCGGCGGCAGGGCGGCGACGGCGGCGACATAGTCGACCCCGCCCGCATTGGCCGCTGCGTTCGCCGGCTCCGCCTTTTCCGCCGTTTCGGGGCTACCGCAGGAGGCCAGCGCCAGGCTGGCCATGATGATCGCCGGCAAAAATCGCATGATCTGTCTCGTCTGATGGCGGCACGCGACGATGAAGCGCATCATCCGGCCGGAGGGAAGCTGCCCGCATCATGCGCCAAATGGCGCATAGTTCAAGCCTTGACCGCTTCCCTTGGCGCCTGCCGGTTCAGCCGCCAATCGGCATCCCCGGCGGAATGACCGGCTCGGGCCGGCTGGCCTTCCCGATCTCCCTCGCCAGCCGTGCGTCGTCGCGCAGCATCGCCGCCACGCTGCGCTGCCAACTCGCATCCTCGCCTTCTCCCTTCGCCTGGGCGAAACGGTCTGCAATCAGCCGCAGCCGACCGTCCAGAATGGCGGCGACGTCGATCGAGGTGTCGGGCGACTGGCGCGTCCTGGCGATCGACAGGATGGCGCGATGGGCGATACGCCGCTCGACCGCCGATCCGCGCCGGTCGATCACACCACCCTGCAAGCGGTCGAGCAACTCGCCCAGGCCGAGCTGTGCGGGGTCATTGCCATGCTGGATATGGATACGGGCAAGGCGCGCAGGCGCCAGCAGGCTTTCGAGCGTCACCTGCGCCGCGACATCGGCCGCGACCAGCGGATCGAACGCCGATGCGCCCGCCGTGTCGAAGATTTCGGTATCATATTGGGGGTCCGATCTGCCGTTGACCCCCGAAGAGAGCATCAGCGCGAGTTGCGGCGAGACGGTCAGCGCGTCGGCCGACAAGGTGCCGATCAGCGCGTCGAGCGCGGCGCGTTGGTCGCTGGCGGCGGTGACGGTGGGCGCGGGCGTGGGCGCGCCGGCGACGGCATAACGATAGTCGATGCCGCCCACGATCTTGCCGATCGCCGCCACGGCATAACGGTGGAACAGCCAGACGGGCACGAATTTGCGCCGCAGGTCGGACAGCGGCTCGCCCGCGCGCAGCACGGCGGGGCCGAAATTGGCAAGCGCGATCCGGCGCACCGCCATGACATGCGCCAGATCGGCGGGCGTATCGGTGCCCTCTGTCCACATATTCGTGCCCGGCACGGCGAGGTCCGATGCGCGGCCGTCGATGTCGGTCGAATAATGGAGACCTGCCGCCTCGATCGCCTCTGCTTTCCGCGCGGCGTCCGCATCGGCATCGGCGCCCGGCGCCGGTTCGCCATAGAGCCAGTCGACCGTATATTTGTCCCACTTGCCGATACCCACGGCATAGGCGTCGGACAGGTCCAGCTTGCCGTCGGCGATCTTCACCAGCGGTCCGGGATAGTCCATCACCGATGCGCGATCGTCGAGGCTGGCCTGGAAATTATGGACGAAACCAATGGCATGGCCGACCTCGTGCGCGCCCAGCTGGCGGATGCGGGCCAGCGCGACGCGGACGGCATCATTGGCGCCGCCGCTGTCATTCTGGGCCGTGCCGACCAGCCCTTCATACAGGATGATGTCCTGCCGCAGCCGGAGCGACCCCAGCACGACATTGCCCTTGATGATCTCGCCCGTGCGGGGATCGATCACCCCGCCGCCATAGGACCAGCTTCGGGTCTGGCGGTTGGTCCAGTTGACGACATTGTAGCGCACATCCTGCGGATCGACGCCCGGCGGCAGGATCTTTACCTGGAAGGCATCGACATAGCCCGCCGCATCGAAGGCCTGGTTCCACCAGGCGACGCCTTCGGCGAGGGCGGTGCGGATCGGTTCGGGCGCGCTGTTGTCGATGTAGAAGAGGATCGGTTTCTTCACGCGCGACCGCGGGGCGGACGGGTCGATCTTGTCGAGGCGGAAGCGGTTGGCGAACTGCACCATGACCGGGTCGCCCAGCTTGCTGCCGAAGTCATAGGCCTGGGTCGCGTGGCTGCCCGACCTTATGTCGAACCGGCGCGGACGAAATCCGGGCGCGGGCAGGCGCACGAGCGAATGATGCACGGTGAAGCTGACCTGCCGCCCGTCGGGCGCGATCGTGTCGACCTCCTGACCCGGCGTGTCGGAGGCGAAGGTCTGGATCGCCTCCATCTCGATATTGTCGGGAAAGACCTTGACCGATGCCGGATCGGCGGCGCTGAGCTTTTCGGCCAGCTTGAACCCCTTGCCGTTGGCGTTGAGGGCATCGGCCAGTTTCATCGTGTCGCTCGTGAGGAACGGCGCGATGTCGATCGTGACGCCGCCGCCAGCAGCGGGCGCGATCACATCGAGCATCGCCACCGTGCTGAACGGAAAGCTGTTGGTGCCGCCGCGCTGCACGTCGGCGTCGCCGGTGGCGCGGTAGCGGGGATTTTCATAGGTGATCGCGACCTTCCTGCCCAACCGGCGGAAGGCGAGCAGCTGGGTTTCGCCCTGCATCCCGCGATCGATGCGGATCGGCGCGGAGCCAAGGCCGGTCTTGATCGATCCGGTATAGAGGAAGCGGCCGGACACGCCTTGCGCATCGGGCGCGGGCAGGGTCAGCAGGATGCGGCCGTCGGCCATGTCGACCCGGACCGGCAGCAGGGCGCCGTCGGCGGAGCTGGCGATGGGAACCGGCTCTGCGCGGGCGGGAGTGGCGATCGCACCCGCCGCCAAAGCGATCGCCCCGGCCGAAGCCATGCTCGTCATCCGTCGCGATAATTTCATGGATTTCCCTTTTTTACGCCGGTCGCGTCACGACCTATGGCGGATCATATCATGCGATCCGTTGAGCATGTCGGCATATTCGTAAGCAATCGACAGCGAAATTGATGATTTTCAACAGGATGGAGGCGTTTCGTGACGGAATTCCACGAGCTTGAACTGGATCGCACCGACCTGCGCCTGCTGCGCGAGATCGTTGAGGATGGGCGGATTTCCGATGTCGCGCTGGGCGAGCGCGTGCATCTGTCGAGTACCGCCGCCGCCCGCCGTCGCAAGATATTGGAGGAACGGGGCATGGTGCCGCGCTATGCCGCCAGTCCCGACCTTGTCCGCCTGGGCTTCGGCATCGTCGTTCACGTATCGATCGAACTGGTGTCGCAGACCGAACAGGTGCTGACCGAGTTCGAGGAAGCGGTCGTGAAATGTCCGTCTATGAGCTATTGCAGCTTCGTGTCGGGCGACACGGATTTCATGATGACGGTCCATGTCCGGTCCTTCGACGATTATGACCGTGTCTATCGCAAGGAATTATCGACCCTGCCGCATGTCGCCAAGATCCGCAGCAGCTTCGTGATGCGCCCGGTGGCCCAGCGCAATGTCCCGCCCGCGTTGTTCGAGGGGCTGCGGTGAAGGACGAATCAGTAATGCAAGGGCGGGGCGACGCGCAGGATTATGACGCGTATCAGTCTGTACGCATCGGAATCGATCAATATTAGCCGGCTTTCCTGCCGAGTTTCGCGGGAAGCGCTAACGGCTCTTGTGTACCATCGCCAAGTCATCGGCAGGCCCGCAGGAGGGACAAGCGGCCGCCGGGACAAGGGTTAGCGCAGGTGCCCGGAAAACCGGGGCCATATACGGGGTCACATCCGGGGGACAAGTCGAGATTCGAAAGAGCGCCTGCCCCTGGCGAATGCGTGCCTGCAAGGCGCGATCCCTGACGCATGACCGGAGGAGGATGAAAGGCCCGACTGGACGCGCTTACAGGGGAAAGACAATGACGCATATCGTGCCGGGCTATAATTTCGACCGCCGTCGCCAGTTGGGTCGCAACTTGCTGAAAGCGACTGCCGCGCTGATTGCGGTATCTGCCACGCCGACATTCGCGCAGGACGCAACGGTCGCAGCCGCGCCGCAGCAGGAAGCCGCCGAGGACCAGATTGTCGTCACCGGCACTCGCATCGTGCGCGACGGTTACAGCGCGCCGACCCCCGTGGCGGTGATGAGCAAGGCCGACATCGTCGCGCAGGCACCGGCCAATATTTCGGACTTCGTGAACCAGCTTCCCTCGATCGCGGGTAGCGGCACGTCCGGCTCCTCGTCGGGCGGGTTGTCCAATGCCGGCGCCGGCATCAACTCGATCAGCCTGCGCGGCCTGGGCGTCGGGCGCACGCTCGTGCTGCTCGACGGCCAGCGCTCGGTCGCCTCGACCGTGGGCGGCGTGGTCGACATCAACACCATCCCGCAGGATCTGGTCGAGCGGGTCGAGGTCGTCACCGGCGGCGCATCGGCGGCCTATGGCTCGGACGCGGTCGGCGGCGTCGTCAACTTCGTCCTCGACAAGGGGTTCAAGGGGTTCCGCATCGGCGTCGACCAGGGCATCAGCACCTATGGCGACGGCCGCAACTACAAGATCACGGCCAGCGCGGGCCTGTCGCTGCTCGACGACCGGCTGCACATGCTGTTCAACGGCGAATATTTCAAGCAGATCGGCGTCGACACGATCGACCGCGACTGGAACGACAGCGGCTATTTCATGATCAACAATCCCGCTTACAATGGGACCAATGGTCAACCACAGCGGCTGGTGGGGTCGGGCTTTGGACCTTCGGGCTATACGACCGGCGGCCTGATCGGCGCGGGTCCGCTGCGCGGCACCTATTTCCTGGGCGCGGGGCAGACCGGGCAACTGACCTATGGCACCGTACTCAGCCCCTGGATGGTCGGCGGCGACACCGATGTGACGCTGGCCGGTCATGTCGGCACCAACTCGCTGGTCCCGCATGACGAACGGCTGAGCTTCTTCAACCGTACCGCCTTCGACATCGCGCCGGAAATCACCATTTACGGCCAATTCGCCTATAATCGTTCGACCAGCCGCAGCTATTATCAGCAGACGCCCA
This sequence comes from Sphingobium sp. TCM1, assembly GCF_001650725.1. GTDB lineage: Bacteria > Pseudomonadota > Alphaproteobacteria > Sphingomonadales > Sphingomonadaceae > Sphingobium. The sequence continues at coordinate 225,874 of NZ_LXVX01000011.1, forward strand.
GCACCGGTGTCACCATCCGGTCCGACAATGCCTATCTGCGCACCTATTATCCGCAGGTCGCCGCGCAGATGGCGGCGCAGGGGTTAACCTCCTTCACCATGGGGACCAGCAATGCCGGCTTCCCCGTGCCCGGCAGCGACATCAAGCGAGAAGTCTATCGCTTCGTTGGCGGCGCTGAAGGGCAGTTCGAGCTGTTCGATCGCAAATGGGAATGGAACGGCTATTATCAGCATGGCGTCACCAAGGCGCATGAGGAGCTGACCAACACCTGGAACAACGCCCGCATGGCGTTGGCGCAGGATGCGGTGTTCGCGCCCAATGGCAGCATCGTCTGCCGCTCCACGCTGACCGATCCGACCAATGGCTGCGTGCCGATCAACCGCCTCGGCACCATGGGGCCGTCGGCCGAAGCGCTGGCCTATATCTATGGCGCCGAGCAGCCGCAGCGCGAACAGACGATCAAGCAGGATGTGGCGGCGCTCAGCTTCAGCGGCGAAGTGTTCGACCTGCCCGGCGGCGCGGCCGCCGTGGCATTCGGCGCGGAATGGCGCAAGGAGCAGATCGACGGCAAGGTCGACCCGCAGTTCAATTCAGGCTGGCTCTACGGAAATTTCCTGGTCAACAAGGGCGACTATAATGTGAAGGAAGGCTTCCTGGAAGTCGACTTGCCGGTGGTCAAGGGGCTGAACGTCAACGCCGCGGGGCGCTTCACCGATTATTCGACGTCCGGATCGGTCCAGACCTGGAAGCTCGGCGCGACTTTCCAGCCGATCCGCGATGTCCGTCTGCGCGGCAATATCAGCCATGACATCCGGGCGCCCAACCTTCAGGAACTGTTCGCGGCCGGCACCGCGCGCACCAACACGGTCATCATCCCGACCGGCGCCAATGCTCCCGCGACCGGATCGCTGCAATTCGTGCAGAACCAGGTCGGCAATCCCAATCTGAAGCCGGAGGTCGCCGACAGCTGGACGCTGGGGGCGGTGCTGACGCCCAGCTTCCTGCCCGGCTTCTCCGCGTCCTTCGACTATTATGCGATCAAGATCGACAAGGCGATCGGCAACGTCACCGCGCAGGATACGGTCGACCTCTGCTATGCGGAGGGCATTTCCTCCTATTGCAGCAACATCATCTTCAATGGCAGCACGCTGACCAGCATCGTCCTTCAGCCGATCAACTTCGCCAAGCAGACCACCAAGGGCTTCGACATCGAGGCGAGCTACCGCCTGCCGCTGTCCGATATTTCGGACAGCCTGCCCGGCACCTTCACGCTTCATTCGGCGGTGACCCATTATATCGAGAATGTTATCGACAACGGCATCAGCTTCCCGATCGATTATGCCGGGGTGAACGGCGGATCGCTGGCCGGCACCTACAGCTCGCCCGACTGGGTCTATCGCGTCAGCGCTTTCTATGAAGCCGATCCCTTCACCGTCAATCTGGTGGCGCGCGGCTTCAGCGATGGGGTTTATGGCAACGATTATATCGAATGCACCAGCGCCTGCCCGGCGTCGACGACGCAATATCGCACGATCAATGACAACCATATCGACGGCGCCATCTACTTCGACGCTTCGATCGGTGTGAAGTTCAAGGCCTATGGCGGCAACGGCAAGCTGACCTTCATCGTCAACAATCTGCTCGACCGTGATCCGGAACTGATCGGCAACGGCCCGGACGGCAACAATGTTCCTGCCTACGCCCAGACCAGCCGGGGTCGCTATGAGGTGATCGGCCGCTCCTTCCGCGTCTCCGCCAAGTTCCAATTCTAAGACCGACAAAGGGTAACATCCCATGACACGCATGAAGACGATCGCCGCCAGCCTTGCGCTCGCCAGCACGCTGCTGACTCCGGTCGCGCAGGCCGCCGCGCCCAAGGCGATGAAGACCGCCGCTGCAGCCGCCGTCGATGCGCAGGCCAAGCAGGTGCAGGTGATGGTGGACCAGGTGTTCAGCTTTGCCGAACCTGGCTTCCAGGAAGTCAAGACATCCGAATATCTGACGAAGATACTGGAGCAGAACGGCTTTACCGTGACGCGCGGGGTCGCGGGCATCCCGACCGCCTTCACCGCGACCTGGGGGGAAGGCGGCCCGCTGATCGCGCTGGGCAGCGATATCGACGACGTGCTGGGCGTGTCGCAGATTCCCGGCATCCCCAATATCAAGCCGCTGGTGGAAGGCGCGCCGGGCCATGGCGAGGGGCACAATGCGGGGATGCCGCTGGTCATCGCCGCTGCCATCGCGGTCAAGCAGGTGATGGAGAAGAACAGGATCCCCGGCCGCCTGATGCTCTGGCCCGGCGTCGCGGAGGAATTGCTGGCGACGAAGGCCTATTATGTCCGCGACGGCCTGTTCAAGGATGTCGATGCCTGCATCTTCACCCATGTGAGCAACGACTTCAACACCGGCTACGGCGAGATGGGCAATAACGGGATGGTGTCTGTGGAATATACGTTCCACGGCAAGACCGCCCATTCGGCAGGGATGCCGTGGGAAGGGCGCAGCGCGCTCGACGGCGTGGAACTGATGGACGTCGCCTGGAACATGCGGCGGGAGCATCTGCCGATCACCCAGCGGTCGCACTATATCATCTCCAACGGGGGTGGTCAGCCGAACGTGGTGCCGGACAAGGCGTCGGTCTGGTATTATTTCCGGGAGCGCGACTTCAAGTCGATCCGCGACCTGTACGACCTGGGCAACACCCTGTCCGAAGCGGCGGCCAAGGCCAGCGGAACCACCGTGACGCGTCAGGTTCTGGGCTATGCCGCGCCCAATTTCGGCAACAAGCCGATGGCCGAGGCGGCCTACGCCAATATCAAGGCGGTGGGAATGCCCCAATGGTCGGCCGACGACCAGGCCTTCGCCAAGGCGGTGCAGGAAGCCAATCAGCGCAAGGTTGAGCCACTGCGCACCGAAATCGGCGAGTTGTCGACGCCGGAAAACCGCAAGCCATCGACTGGTGGCGGGTCGGATGACATTGGCGATATCATGTGGACGGTGCCGACCATCACCATCCGCTTCCCTTCCAACATCCCCAACATGATCGGCCATAATGTGACTTCCGCCATCGCCATGGCGACGCCGATCGCGCACAAGGGGGCGGTTGCGGGCGCGAAGGCGCTGGCGATGACGGTGCTGGACCTCATGACCACGCCCAAGCTCGTGGCCGACGCCAAGACCTATTTCAAGGACGTGCAGCTCAAGACCGACAGCTATGCCCCTGTCCTCACGGAGCAGGACAAGCCCGCCATCTGGCTCAACGAAAAGACGATGCAGCTCATGCGGCCGCAGATGGAGAAATATTATTACGATCCAACCAAATATGAGACCTATCTCGAACAGTTGGGCGTCAAATATCCGACTCTGACGCCGCAATGATCTCCTACGCTCCATTCATGAAGAGGACGCAGCCTTTGGGTCGCACCATCGCACTTGCCCTCGCCCTGTCGGCGGCGGCGCTTTCCATGCCCGCGCAGGGGGCCTCACCCCAGACGATGAAGGCGCAGGCCGCCGCGGGGGTGGAGGCCCAGGCCAAGCAGATCCAGGTCATGGTCGACCAGGTCTTCAGCTTCGCCGAGCCGGGCTTCCAGGAAATCCGCACCTCCGAATATCTGGCGAAGATATTGGAGGACAATGGCTTCACCGTGACCAGAGGCGTCGCGGGCATCCCCACCGCCTTCACCGCGACCTGGGGGGAAAGCGGCCCGATGATCGCTCTGGGTAGCGACATAGACGATTTGCTGGGCGTGTCGCAGATGCCGGGTGTTCCTACCGTCAAGCCGATCGTCGCGGGAGCGCCTGGCCATGGCGAGGGTCATAATTCGGGTATGCCGATGATGATCGCCGCAGCGCTGGCGGCTAAGAAAGTCATGCAGGATAATGGGATCAAGGGGCGGCTCATGCTGTGGCCCGGCGTTGCGGAGGAACTGCTGGCGACCAAGGCCTTCTACGTGCGGGCGGGCATGTTCAAGGATGTCGACGCCTGCATCTTCGGCCATGTGAACACGGGTTTCGGCACGGCCTATGGCGACCTTGGCCTGAACGGCATGGTGTCGGTCGAATATGAGTTCAGCGGCAAGACCGCCCATTCGGCCGCCATGCCATGGGAAGGGCGCAGCGCCCTTGACGCGGTGGAATATATGGATGTGGCCTGGAATTTCCGGCGCGAACATCTGCCGCTCACCCAGCGGTCGCACGACGTCATCACCAATGGCGGCGGCCAGCCCAATGTCGTGCCTGACAAGGCGTCGGTCTGGTATTATTTCCGCGACAAGGATTTCGCTGCCGTCCGTTCGCTCTACGAAACCGGCACCAGCGTGGCGGAGGCGGCGGCGCAGGCCACCGGCACCAGCGTCAAGCGGACGATACTCGGCTATGCCGCGCCCAATTTCGGCAACAAGCCGATGGCGGAAGCCGCCTATGCCAATATCAAGGCGGTGGGGATGCCCCAATGGTCCTCCGCCGACCAGGCCTTCGCCAAGGCGGTGCAGGTTAACAACGGGCTGAAGGTGCAGCCGCTCGCGACGAGCATCACGCCGCTCTCGAAACCTGAAACGCGCGGTGCGGGCGGCGGCTTAGGAGGTTCGGACGATATTGGCGACGTGATGTGGAGCGTGCCGACCATTACTATCAATTATCCCGCCAACGTCCCCAACATCATCTTCCACCACGCCACGGCCGCCATGGCGATGGCGACGCCGATCGCGCACAAGGGCACGGTCGCGGGCGCCAAGGCGGTTGCGATGACCGTCATAGACCTGATGACCGATCCCAAGCTGCTGGCCAGCGCCAAGACCTATTTCCGGGACGTCCAGCTCAAGACCCAGAAATATGATCCGGTCCTGGCCCCCGACGACCAGCCGGCCATTCATCGCAACGAGAGGATAATGAACGAGTTGCGGCCGGAGATGGAGAAATATTATTATGATCCGGCCAGATATGGCAGCTATCTGGAGCAGCTGGGCGTGCGCTACGGCGACTGACGCGGGGTTGCGTTAGCCATTGCATATGCGGCGATCCTGGTCGCCGCATATCGCCCGTCTCGACATAAAATATTTCCGCTGTTTGCGAATTTGTCGCATTAGCGCTACTTGCGAGCGCAAATGAGTCGCAACAGGGGAAATCAGATGAATTTTCGACTATGGGCATTGAGCGGGGCGGCCGCGATCGCATTGTGTGGCACGGCTGCTCACGCGGAAGAGGTCGCTGCCGACGCGTCGGGCGATGAGGGCCAGATCGTCGTCACCGCAGCCAATGCGGGGACCAAGACCGAAACGCCCCTGATCGAATTGCCGCAGCCGATTACCGTCATCACCTCCGACCAGTTCATCGCGCAGGGCGCGATCAGCATCAGCGACACGGTCAAATATGCCGCCGGCGTGCTGGCCAATCCCTATGGTCGCGATACCCGCGTGGACGGCTTCAACGTGCGCGGCATCGACGCCTTGCAGTTTCGCGACGGGATGCGCGACATTTTCAGTTATTATGCCAGCATCACATCCGATCCCTATAATTTCTCTCGGGTCGAAATCGTGCGCGGCCCGGCATCGGTGCTGTTCGGCCAAGGGTCGATCGGCGGCTTGGTCAATCTCGTCTCCAAGACGCCGGAGTTCAGGACGGGCGGTGAAATCAACCTCGTCTACGGCAGCTATGACCGCAAGGAGGCGATGGGCGACGTCAATGTCGCGCTGGCGGACAATCTGGCGGTCCGCGTCGTCGGCCGCGTTCGCGATGCCGACACCTATGTCGATCATGTCCCCGACGATCGTGTGATGTTCGCGCCGTCGATCCGCTGGCAGCCCACGCCCGACACCGATGTAGTGCTGACCGGCCTCTATCAGGAGGATGACACCGGATCGACCTCCCAGTTCCTGCCGATCGTGGGCACGTTCCGCCCGAACACAGCCTATCCTGCGGGCACGCTCGATCAATATACATTTGTCGGCAAGCCGGGCTGGGATCGTTACAATGGCCGCTCGCTCCAGGGCGGCGGCTCGATCACCCATGATTTTTCGGACAAGGTCCGGCTTAGCCTCAAGGCCCGCTATATCGACAGCGACCTCGAATATTACACCCATTATGCGGACAGCTACACTTATCCGACCGATCCATTCTCGGTCTACGGGACGGACGGTCGGACGATCGGCCTCTATTCCAGTGCCGGCGACGCGAAGATGAACGTCTTTTCGACCGACAATAATCTTCAGTTCAGCTTCGACACGGGCGCAAATATCACACATAAGCTACTCGTCGGTCTTGATTATAGCTGGAACAGGGTCGGCAAGCGCACCACCTATGGTGCGACAGAGATCGTCGACCTGTACGACATCGATTATGATGCGCTGGCGGCCTACGCACCGACCGGCCCATTCGCTTATGATTCGCAGAAGCAACTCGGCGTCTATGTGCAGGACCAGATCCGCTTCTTCGACCGCGTCTCCCTCGTGCTGGGCGCGCGGCGGGATCATGTCACCAACTCGACGGGGCAGGAAGACAACGCAACCACTTTCCGCGCCGGCATCATCGGCGAAATCGGCGCGGGCTTCTCTCCCTTCTTCAGCTACACGGAGAGCTTCCTGCCGATCGCCGGCGCCAACAGCGATGGCGACCCATTCAGGCCGCAGACCGGCACCCAGTTCGAGGCGGGCGTGAAGTGGCAGCCCGAACGCGACACGCTCGTCACCATCACGGCCTTCCACATCAAGGAGCGCAACCGTGTCCTCTATCTGCCCAATGACGTCGTCACCCAGTCTGGTGAACTGACCACGAAGGGTGTGGAGTTAGAAGCAAGCCACCGCCTGCCCGGCGATTTCGAACTGCTGGTCAATTATGGCTACAACAAGCTCAAGTCCGAAGTGAACAGCAGCCTCGACTATATGCCGCGCCACACCGCGTCGATCTGGTCGACCAAGAGCTTCGGTGTCGTGGGGGGCGCGCGACTGAGGCTCGGCGCGGGCGCCGTCTATAGCGGCAAGAGCAAGTCGACCGGAGCGATCGACCCCTATGGCCTCAATCCCGCCATTCCTGCCGGTACGCTCTACACGATCGTCACGCCGTCCCGCACCACGGTCGACGCTCTCGCGGAGATCGACTGGCAGAACTGGCGCTTTGCGATCAACGCGACCAACCTGCTGAACAACCAATATTATGCGTCCTGCCTGGCGCGCGGCGACTGCTTCATGGGCGCGCCGCGCAATGTGATGGGCACGATCGGCTATCGGTTCTGAACGGAGAGAGACTATGCTGAAATGGACAAGCGCCCTGCTGGCGATCGCGTTCCTCCCGGCGCTGGCGCAGGCGCATGAAATCTGGGTCGAGCGCGACGGCGCCGGTCCGGCGCGCATCTATCTGGGCGAACCGGGCGAGGTGCTGCCCGAGGGTGGCGACCCCGAGTTCGAGAAGCTGAAGGCCCCGCGCCTGGTTCCCGCCGGGCAGGCGCCGCAACTGCGCAAGACCGGCTATATCGAGGTGGCCGCGCCTGCGGGCGATGTCCGCGTGACCGATGACAGCGTGTTCGCGCCATGGGGCGAGGAAGGCAAGAAGGAGGGCGTCATCTATTATGCCCGCGCCGGCCGCAACGAGACGAAGGCTGTATTGCCGCTGGAGATCGTGCCGACCGCGCCGGGCGCCGACAGCTTCATCCTTATCCGCGACGGCAAGCCGGTGGCGGGCGCGAAGCTGACCGCCATCACCCCGGAGAAATGGTCGAGAGCCTTCACCACCGATGCGCAGGGCCGGGTCGCGCTGCCGCTCAAGGACAAGGGGCGCTACATCCTCTCCGCGACGCAGGAGGAGAAAGGCGATCTGAGCCTCACCGGCCAGAAGGTCGCGACCATCTACCATATGACGACGCTCAGTTTCTTCCGCGACTGAGCGCTTTGGCTTGTCCTGATGCGCGCCAACGCGTTCCGGCTGGAGCGCGGTGGCACGCAGGATCCGGCCCAGCTGCGATTTCGCTTTCCAGATCGGTCAAGGTGCGGATTTTGCCGCCTCTTTCGTCCCAGCCTGTGTTGCCTTGCACCAGCAGCCGGCGCCGAAAGAGGATCATTCGACATGACGTCTTCGCTCAAGACCCTTGCGTTCGCGTTGATGCTCGGGGGTGCGGGAGCGGCTCTTGCCGAGCCCGCCAACCTGCCGCCTCCCGGAGGTGAAGCGCCCGTGGCTTTCGACGTGCATGAAGGCACCTCCATGGCCGTGTCGGTTTCGCCGGACGGCAAATGGCTGGCGGTCGACCTTCAGGGCAGCCTGTGGATCATTTCCGCAAAGGGCGGCAGAGCGAAGCGGATCACCGACTATTTCAACGACGCGCGCCAGCCGGTCTGGTCCCCGGACGGTGCACGCCTCGTCTATTTCGCCTATCGCGACGGCAACTATGACCTCTGGACCATCAGGCCCGATGGCAGCGACAGGCGGAAGCTGACCGACGGCGTCTATGATGATCGCGATCCGGTCTTTTCCCCCGACGGCAAGACCATCGCCTTCTCCTCCGACCGCAGCGGCAATTATGACATCTGGACGCTGGACATCGCCACCGGCGCGATGAAGCAGGTCAGCAGCAACCCGCGCGAGGATCGCCTGCCAAGCTGGTCGCCCGATGGTGGCCGCATCGCCTATTCGGGCGCGGAGGGCATGACGAAGAGCGCGATCTACGTCACCAACCTCGCGACCGGCCAGGAAAGCCTGCTGAAGGAAGTGCAGGGCAGGGCCGACGCGCCATCCTTCGGTCCCGGCGGCCAACTCGCCTATGTCGTCGCGGACGATGCCGGCAGCCACCTGGAAATCGACGGTACGCGGGTCAGTGGGAAGGAGAATGTCTTTCCCTTCCGCATATCCTGGGGGAAGCGGGGCGACTATTATTATGTCTCGGACGGCAAGATCCGGCGGCGCAGCGGAACTGCCCTCGCCACGGTCGATTTTGCCGCCACGCTGGAAGTCGTCCGCCCAAGCTACACCCGCGCAAAGCGCGACTGGGACTCCACCGCGCCGCGCAAGGCGCTGGGCATCGTCCATCCGCATATCTCGCCTGACGGCGGTCGCATCGCGTTCGTCGCGCTGGGCGATCTTTTTGTCGTCTCGTCAAACGGCGGGGTGCCGGAAAACCTGACGAAGGATGCCGCGCTGGACGCCGATCCGGCCTGGTCGCCGGACGGGCAGAGCATTGTCTTCAGCTCCGACCGGGTGGGCGGCCTGCCGCAGTTGTGGATCAGGGATCTGGGGACCGGCAAGGACCGGCAACTCACCCATATGGACACGCAGCCGCTGGGCGCGGCCTGGTCGCCCGACGGCACCCGCGTCGCCTTCATCGACGTGGACGGTCGCTGGGGCGTGGCAGGCGTGTGCGTCGTCGACGTCGCCACCGGCAAGGTCACGCGGCTCCAAAGCTCGCTCGGCCAGCCGGGCAGCCCAAGCTGGTCGGCGGATGGCAAATATGTCGCCATCAGCCTGTCCTACAAATATTCCAACAGTTTCCGCGAGGGCACCAATCAGGTCTATGTGATCCCTGCGGACGGCAAGGGCAAAGCCTTCTGGCAGATACCCGAACCCGATATGTCGCTCGACACGCGCAGCGGCAGCGGCCCCGCCTGGTCCCCGGATGGCACGAAAATGGCCGGCATCTATGAGGGGCTGCTCAAGATCTGGCCGGTGGACAAGGATGGCAAGCCACTGGGGCCGGTCCGCAGCTATACCGCCGACACGGCCTTCTACCCGACCTGGACGGCGGACTCAGGCACCATCCTCTATCAGGCGAACGACATGCTGAAGAGGATCGACGTCGCTACCGGGGTAATCGCCGACGTACCGCTCGACCTCAGCTATCGCCTTGCCAAGCCGAACGGTCGCACCGTCATCCATGTCAGCCATCTAATCGATTCGGTCACCGATGCCACCCAGGATGACAAGGATATCATTATCGAGGGCAATCGCATCGCCGCGATCCGCGACCATGATCCGGGCCTGCATTCGACCGGCCAGTTCGTGGACGGCACCGGTCTTACAGCAATACCGGGCCTGATCGAGTTTCATTCCCACGTCCAGAAGGACTTCGGGTCGAACCTGGAAAAGGCCTGGCTCGCCTACGGTATCACCACGGTGCGCGATCCCGGCACGCAGGTTTACGATGCGGTCGAGGATCGCGAGGCTGCCGAGGCTGGCGTGCGCCTGTCGCCGCGCCTCTATGTCGGGGGGCCGCTGCTCGAATGGCAGCGCGTCTATTACAAGATGGGCGTCGCCGTCTCCAGCCCGGCGCATCTGGAACGCGAGCTGGCCCGCGCCCGGACGCTCAAATATGACATCGTCAAAAGCTATGTCCGGATGCCCGACCTGTACCAGCGCCGCATCGTGGAGGCGGCGCATGCCATGGGCATACCCGTGTCGGGCCATGAAATCTTCCCGGCCGCCTATACCGGAGTCGACGGAACCGAACATCTGGGCGCGACCAGCCGGCGCGGCTATTCGCCCAAGCAGGGGCCGGGCGGCATGGCTTATGAGGACGTGATCCAGCTGTTCGGCCGCAGCGGACGCACATTGACCCCGACAAACTTCGGCGCCTTGACCGGCTATCTGGAGAAGAACCCCGACTATCGCACCGACCCGCGCGTCAACCTCTACCCGAGTTGGGCGCGCGAGACGGTGACCGGGACCAATGACCCGATGGCGATCTTCACCCGGCCGCTGCTCGCCGGTGGTCTGGTGAGTCTCAAGAAAATGTATGACGCAGGCACCCAGGTCGTTGCGGGCACCGACACGATGATCGCGACCAATCTCCATGCGGAGATCGCTTCATACGTGGATGCGGGGCTGACGCCGTTTCAGGCGCTCCAGACCGCGACCGTCAATTCGGCCAAGGCGCTGAACCTGGATGCCGGGACGTTGGAAGCGGGCAAGCTGGCCGATATCGTCCTGCTCGACGGCGATCCGCGCGAGAACATCGCCAACACGTTCAAGGTGCGCAAAGTAGTGGCGAACGGCGTCAGCCACGATGTCGAGCAACTGATCGGCGACGCCGGCAAATAGAACCGATCGCCGCCGGGACGGTCATCCCGGCGGCGATCAGCTACGTTACAGGTCGAACCGGTCCGCGTTCATGACCTTCGTCCAGGCCTTGACGAAATCGGCGACGAACTTGTCGCCTGCATCCGCCGCAGCATAGACCTCCGACAGGGCGCGCAGCTGCGAGTTGGAGCCGAAGGCCAGGTCGGTACGCGTGGCCGTCCATTTCTCCTCGTCGGTCGCGCGGTCGGTACCCACGAAGACCTCATCGCCCCGCGCGCTGACTTCCTTCCACGCCGTGCCCATGTCGAGCAGGTTGACGAAGAAGTCGTTGGTCAGCTGCCCCGGCCGGTCGGTGAACACGCCATGCGGCGAGCCACCATGATTGGCGCCAAGTACGCGCAGGCCGCCCACCAGAACCGTCATTTCCGGCGCACTGAGGCCGAGCAGCTGAGCGCGGTCGATCAGCAGTTCCTCGGTCGGTACGTTGAAACGGACCTGGAGATAGTTGCGGAAGCCATCCGCCCTGGGTTCCAGCGGGGCGAAGCTGTCGGCGTCAGTCTGCTCGTCCGTGGCATCGCCGCGACCGGAGGCAAAGGGGACGCTGATGTCACGGCCAGCCGCCTTCGCGGCCTTCTCGACCCCGACATTGCCGCCCAGCACGATCAGGTCGGCGATGCTCACCCGGCCGCCGAAATCGGCCTTAATCCCTTCATAGACCGACAGCACCCGTTCCAATTCGGCAGGTTCGTTGACGTCCCAGTCCTTCTGCGGCGCCAGCCGGACGCGGGCGCCGTTGGCGCCGCCGCGCTTGTCGGAATCGCGATAGGTGGCGGCGGATGCCCAGGCGGTCTTGACCAGCTGGCTGACGCTGAGGCCGCTTGTCGCGATCCGATCCTTCAGCGCCTTTACATCCGCATCGCTCAAGGTCGATCCGGTCGGAATCGGATCCTGCCAGATCAGATCCTCGGCAGGCACATCGGGGCCGAGATAGCGGACCTTCGGGCCCATGTCGCGATGGGTGAGCTTGAACCAGGCGCGGGCGAAGGCGTCGGCGAACTGGTCCGGGTTGCGATAGAAGCGTTCCGCGATTTCACGATAGGTCGGGTCTTCCTTGAACGCCATGTCGGCCGTGGTCATCATCGTCGGCACGCGTTTTTCCGGGCTGTGCGCGCCGGGCGCCATATCCTCCGGCTTCTGGTTTTTGGGCTGCCATTGCCAGGCGCCGGCCGGGCTCTTGACCAGTTCATAGTCATGGTCGAGCAGCATCCGGAAATAGTTCATCGACCATTGAATCGGGGTGGGCGTCCATGGCCCTTCCAGCCCGCTGGTGATGGTATGGTCGCCCATGCCACTTTCATGCCCGCTCTGCCAGCCAAGCCCCTGCTGCGCGATGTCCGCGCCTTCGGGTTCGACGCCCACCTTGGATGCGTCGCCGGCGCCATGGCATTTGCCGAACGTATGGCCGCCAGCCGTCAGCGCCAGCGTTTCCTCGTCATTCATCGCCATCCGGCTGAACGTTTCGCGAATGTCACGCGCCGACTGGAGCGGATCGGGCTTGCCGCCCGGTCCTTCCGGATTGACGTAGATCAGACCCATCTGAATCGCGGCGAGCGGGCTTTCCAGCACCATCTCCTTTTCAGGCTGGATGCGCGTCTCATTGCCTTCCTGCCCGACCCAGAACTCTTCCGTGCCCCAGTAGATGTCCTTTTCCGGCTCGAACACGTCCGCACGCCCGCCGCCGAAGCCGAACACCGGACCGCCCATCGATTCAATCGCGACATTGCCGGCCAGGATCATCAGGTCCGCCCAGCTGAGCTTGCGGCCATATTTCTGCTTGACCGGCCAAAGCAGGCGCCGCGCTTTGTCCAGATTGGCGTTGTCCGGCCAGCTGTTGAGCGGCGCGAAGCGCTGCGTACCCGACGACGCGCCGCCGCGCCCGTCTCCGGTGCGATAGGTGCCGGCGCTGTGCCAGGCCATGCGGATGAAGAAAGGACCATAATGACCATAGTCGGCCGGCCACCAAGGCTGGCTGTCCGTCATCAGCGCGGTCAGGTCGCGCTTCACGGCGGCGAGATCGAGGCTCTTGAATTCCGCAGCATAATCGAAATCGTCGCCCATTGGATCGCCGGTGCGGCCATGCTGGTGAAGGATGTCCAGCGACAGCTGATTGGGCCACCAATCCCGGTTGGTCCGCCCCAGCAGGCTTCGTAGCGCGGCCGGTTCCTTGGCCGGGTCGCTCAGGGGGCTTCCACTCGTCTTCGCGTCCATGGGAATAGACTCCTCTCTAGATCGAACCGCTACCCTTCGGCTCTCATGTTACTTATAGGCGTTCGCCGCCCCGAAGCGGAAATTGGAAAATCCGTTGACAGTAACAAGCAGAGCCGTTGAGGCCGCGACGACCAGTCGAGGCGGCGGGGCGATGACCCGACTCAGCCGGTAAGCATTTCTTAGCTTTATCGGTCAAACTTCATCTCGATAAGGAAACAGGGCGCATGAACCAGAGCCTCGAAGCGGCTCGCCTCGACAAGCTGGCGAGCTTTCGCATTCTCGATACGCCTGCGGAGCGCGATTTCGACGCCCTGACCGCGCTGGCACAGCGGCTGCTGGACTGCCCGATTGCGCTGCTGTCGCTCGTTGACGGCCGACGCCAATGGTTCAAGTCGGCCCAGGGCATGGGGCATGTGCGGGAAACCCCGCGCGAACAGGCTTTCTGCGCACATACGATATATGAAGACGATTTGCTGCTGGTAGAGGATGCGCGGCGGGATGTCCGGTTCGGGGACAATCCGCTGGTACGTGGCGACCCGCGCATCCGCTTCTATGCCGGCGTGCCGCTGCGTCCGCACAGCGATGGCTTTGCCGATGATCTGCCCGGACTCGGATCGCTGTGCGTGATCGACACCCGGCCGCGCCGCCTGTCGGAGGATCAACTGGCGATATTGCGCGATCTGGCAGCGCTCGCGAACAGTCTGCTGCGCGCGCATGTGTCGGCGGAGGAAGCCCGCGACCTGGCGGAATTGGCGGAGGAGCGCGCGAATATCCTGGATGGCCAGCATCGACTGCTGCGCCAGGCGGAAAAGCTCGCGGGAATCGGCTCGTGGAGGCTGTCTCTCGATGAGCGGCGAATGGAATGGTCGGAACAGGTCTATGCGATCCACGGTCTTCCCGTTGGCGCAATGCCGACGCTGGACGAGGCGCTTGATTTCTTTGCGCCTGCCGAAGCCGTCCGCATACAGGATCGGCTCGCCCGCGCGGCCCGACTGGGCGAGCCTTTCGACTTCGAGGCCGATATCACGACCGCCGACGGCCGTCATCGCCGGGTACGCAGCGTAGGCGAAATCGAGTTCCGCCATGAACGGCCCGCCGCAATCGTCGGCGTGTTCCAGGATGTGACCGAACGCCATTTGCGCGAGGAGGAATTGCGGCACAGCGCGAGCACCGACAGCCTGAGCGGCCTGCCCAACCGCGCCAGCTTCGAGCACCGCTTCGCCGAGTCCCTGGCCGCGGCGGAAGGCAATGCCGAGCCGATTGCGCTGCTGCTGATCGATCTCGACGGTTTCAAGGCGGTCAATGACAGTTTCGGCCACGCCGCAGGCGACGAGGTGCTGAAGGAGATGGCCGCGCATATGCGCGTTGGCTGCATGGCGAATGCCTTTCCGGCGCGGCTGGGAGGTGACGAGTTCGCTTTGCTCGTCACGCGGCCGCGCGACTGCGCCGACCTGGAAAACTATGTGCAAAAGGTTCTGGATCGTTTGCAGGTCATGGTGCGACAGGATGGGGAGGTGCGCCGCGTATCGGCGACGGTAGGCGCGGTCCTCACCGACGGCGCGATTCTGACACCGGTGGAACTGATGCGTCGGGCCGATCTGGCCCTTTACCAGGCCAAGCGTCACCAGCGTGGGTCCGGCCGAATTTTCGGAGTGGATGCGCCGATTTTCCGAGCCAATGTGAGCGCAAACTAGCTGGACAATAAAGGAAAATACGGCCTGTCGCGGCCTAAGTAGATCGTTTGCGCGTCCGGCTTCGGCCCGTAGGCAGGGCCTATTCAAGCTCTCCAAGTTCAAGTTGCAGCTACTTCATGGGCCGGCTCCATCCGTCGCGCCCGTGGCTCATTCTGCCTGCCCGCAAAAACAGTAGCTTGACAAGGTGGGGCAGTTTTTTCCAAATAACGCAATCAAAGTCCAATATGTGGAATATTGGCTAAAGGGAGGATGACTGGTGCGGTTGCGATCTGTGAAACTGGCTTCGATTTCCTATGCGACGCTGATCGCGGTGACACCGCTGGCGGCGGCTGCCCAGGACGCGTCGCCGCAAGCGGGCGGGTCGCAGCAGGGCGATGTCAGCGAAACCGATATCGTCGTCACCGGGATTCGCAGCAGCCTTCAGGGCGCGCTCAATGCCAAGCGCAGCGCACCTCAGGTGCTGGACGCGATTTCGGCCGAGGATATCGGCAAATTCCCGGACAAGAATGTCGGCGAGGCGCTCCAGCGCGTGACCGGTGTGCAGATCAATCGTGCCGATGGCGAGGGCGCGGGCGTCACCATTCGCGGCGCCGACCCGTCGCTGAACCGGGTCGAGATCAACGGCACCACCGCGCTCTCGACCACCGTCGGCGGCGGCCGCGACGTCGATTTCCGCGATCTGCCTTCGGAGTTCGTCAACCGGCTGGAAGTTGTCAAGTCGGCCACTGCCGACATGACCGAAGGTGGCGTCGGCGGCACCGTGCGTATCATCACTCGCCGGCCGTTCGACAATGGCGGCAAGCCCTATCTGGCCGGATCGGCCCAAGCCATCTATGCCGACATCGGCGACCATATGGACCCGCGCCTGGCCATCATCGGCAGCGACACCTTCGCTGACGGTACGCTCGGCATATTGGTGTCGGGCACGTTCGAGAACCGCAATGTCGAAAGCCATCAGGCGCGCACCACGGGCTGGGTTCAGATCGACCGGGATCGCGTGACGCCGGGGATGCAGGCCTTCGACCTCAACAATGACGGCATGGGCGATTTCTTCCCGGACATTCCGCGTTATGTCATCAACCGCCTCGAAACCCGCCGCTATGCGCTCAACGGCATTCTGGAATGGCGGCCGAGCGACGATTTCAAGGCTTATCTCGAAAGCAACTGGACCCGGTCGAACCAGTCGGTGACGTCGCAATATCTCCAGACGGGCACCAGCGGCGGCCTGCTCGATACGGCCAACACGGTGATCGGCAAGGACAATACTGTCCAGTATCTGCGGATGGTCAACAATCCGGCCCTGGCCCAGGGAAGCCAACTGGGCGTTTCCTATCGCAATATCCTGGGCGACATCCGCCGGACCACCTACAATGTGGCGCTGGGTGCGGAATGGACGACGGGCAAGCTGACCCTGACCCCGAAAATCTCCTATTCCAAGGCGAAGGCCTATAATAACGAGATCAATGCGACGGCCGCCGTCACCGGGATGCCGTGGCTGGAGGTCGATTACGGCAATGGCCAGAATGCGCCGAAGATCATCCTGCCCAACGACCCGACGACCACGGCCGGCATCAACCAGCTGACCGTCCTGCGCCGCCCGCGCTATGATGACCAGTCCGAGAAAATGGCCAAGCTGGATGCGGAATATAAGCCCGACGGCGGCGTCATCACCTCGCTCAAGGTGGGCGGCCAATATCGTGACCTGACCGTGAAGAGCAAATTCTTCAATCGATCGACGGTCCTCAACGGCGTCGGCAACCCGGCTGTCCAGGCCCAGATCAACAATGCCGTCGGTCTTGCGGGACTGGGCACCGCGCCCTTCTTCGACACCGGCGACCTGGGCTTTTCGGACGGCTATGCCGGTTGGCTTAACATGAACCAGGCGGTGGCGGACGCGATCGGCATCCCGGACCCGTTTGCCGCAGGGGGCTGCCCGGCCAATGCCGGCGGTACGTGCCAGGTCTTTACCGACACCTGGGAAGTGGGCGAACGCAACCTTGCCGGCTTCGGGCAGGCTGCTTTCGAATTTGACGTGGGCGCCGTCCCGGTCAGCGGTGTGATCGGCGCACGCGTCGTCAACACGAAGGTCAACACGTCGGGCTATCAGAGCGCGTCGCAGGGCGCGGGCCGGCCCCCGATCATCACGCCTGTCGCCTATGAAAGCAGCAACACCGAGTTCCTGCCGTCGATCAACCTGAAGGCGGACCTGATCCCCAACCGGTTGCAGGCGCGTCTGACGGCCACTGAAGTGATGGCCCGCCCACTGCCCCAACAGCTCGCGCCCCGCTTCACGCTCGACGTGGTGGGCCTGTCCGGCTCGCGCGGCAACCCCGCGCTCCAGCCGTTCCGCGCGCGCCAATATGATGCGGGCCTGGAATATTATATCAACAAGACGAGCTTCGCGTCCGTCACCTATTTCCGCAAGGACATCACCTCCTTCATCCAGAACACGACGGAAGCCTTCACCGACGCCAATGGCGTCACCTACAATATCCTGGTGCCCACCAACGGATCGCAGAAGGTGACGATCAACGGCGTGGAGGCAGGCGCGCAGCTGGCCTTCGATTTCGTCGACGTGCCGGTCATCAAGAATATGGGTGTGATCGCCAACTATACCTATTCGAAGGACAGCGGCTACGAAGGGAAGGATTATTTCACCGGGGAATCGCTGCCGTTCCAGGGCCTGTCGCGCCACAGCTACAATCTGTCGGCCTATTATGAGGATGATGTCGTCAGCCTGCGCGGCGCCTATAACTGGCGGTCCAAATATCTGATCGTCGCACAGGGGCGCGGCAACAATCCCGAGTTCGGCGAGGCCTATGGCCAGCTCGACGCCTCGCTCAACATCACGGTCATGCCCGGGGTCTCCTTCTTCCTCGAAGGCGTCAACCTGCTCGATGCCACGCGCAAGGAGAATGCGAACAGCGTCTATCGCCGTACCATCATCGAGACCTTCGGTCGCAGGGTCTATGGCGGCGTTCGCCTGAAGCTGTGAGCCCGAGGGGGTTGAACCGCCGGGCGATGCTCGCCGCGCTGGCCGCCCTGCCAATGGCGGCGCGCGCGCCCGGTCGCATCCTCTACCGTGACGACTTCCGCCATGGCCTGATGCAATGGCGGATCGAGGCGGCGGGGGACGCAAAGGTGGCGGCGCGGGAGGGCGTGCTCGACATCGATACCCCGGCCGGTCTGACCTTGTGGTTCCTGCCCACACTGGATGGCCCGATCGCGATCGACTATGAAGTCAGGGCAGTGGACGCGGGCGGACCGCATGATGCGGTCAGCGACGTCAACGCCTTCTGGATGGCGACCGACGCCAATGCACCGGATGGATCGGTGCTGGCAACGCGGCGCAGTGGCGTGTTCGAGGATTATGACCCGCTTCGCACTTACTATGTCGGCATCGGGGGCAACCGCAACACGACCACGCGGATGCGCCGCTATGTCGGCAAGGCGGGCGAGCGCCCGCTGCTGCCGGAACATGACCGGCTGGCCAGAGCCGATATGCTGGAGCCGAACCGGTGGTTCCGCCTGCGCCTGATCGCCGACGGCCAGCGCATCGCGGTGGTGCGTGACGGCGCGACCCTGTTCAGCATGACCGATGGCGCGCCCTACCGGCGTGGCCATTTCGGCGTGCGGACGACGCAGAGCCATATCCAGATTCGCAATTTCTCGATCAGCCGGCTGTAGACCGGCCCCGCAAGGAGGGGGCATGAAGGAAGATCTGACGGTCAGGCGGCGGGACTTGCTGCGGCTCGGTCTGCTTGGCGGCGCGGCGGCCTGGATTCCGCCCGAAACGCTGGCCGCGACCCGGCCCGTGGCGCGTGCGCCACAAACGCCGGTGCGCTGGATCGACGGCGCGGCGCCGGTGCTGAGCCTGGGCCAGACGTATGGCGTGCCCTGGCCGCGTGGCGCGATCCGGGCCAATGCGCCGCTTAGCCTGCGCGCCGAGGATGGCAGATCGCTTCCCTCGCAGCATTGGACCCTGGCGACCTGGCCTGACGGCTCACTCAAATGGTCGGCCCATGCGGTTCCGGCCGGCACCGACCAGCCATCGGCTCTTAATGTCGTGCCGGGAAGGCCGCAAGCGCCCGATGCCCCGGTCCTCGTGCGCGAAAACGGCGATGCGGTCGAGATCGTCAGCGGGGCGGCCCGCTGGCGCATACCCCGCTCGGGCAGGACCGTCATCACCGGCGCCTGGTCGGGCGCACGGCAGGTGATGGGCGCTCTGTCGCTGGTCGCCAGCGTCGATGATGCGCCCGAAGCAGGCCGGCGGACCCGTCTCACCGGGCGGATCGACCGGCTGACGGTCGAGCAGAAAGGACCGGTCCGCGCCGTCATCAAGATCGAAGGCGTGCATGAAGGCGAGGGGCGGACGATGTTGCCTTTCACCCTGCGGTTTTACGCCTATGCGGGCGGCGACCATCTGCGCGTCGTCCACAGCCTCATCTTCGACGGCGATCCGGCCAGGGATTTCGTCAGCAGCATTGGCCTCAGCGCCGCGGTGCCCATGGCTGGCGCCGCGCACGATCGCCATGTTCGCCTTGCCACCGCCGAGGGCAGCCTCTTTTCCGAGGCGGTGCGGCCGCTCACCGGCCTGCGCCGCGATCCCGGCGCAGCAGCCCGTGCGGCGCAGATTGCGGGCAAGGCGGTGGCGCTGGACAATATCGCGCCGGGTGTCCGCCCCTTGCTCGACCGGATTCCGACCTGGAGCGATTTCACCCTCAGCCAGTTGACCGCCGACGGCTTCGCCATCGCCAAACGGACGGCGCCGGGCCATGCCTGGGTCGACGCGACCGCCGGCACCCGGTCGCTGGGGCTGGGCTATGTCGGATCGCCGCAGGGGGGCGTCGCGATGGCGGCGCGCTATTTCTGGCAGCGTCATCCCGCCCAGATCGACATTCGCGGCGCAGCGGGCGACGAGGCAGCGCTCAACCTCTGGCTCTGGTCGCCCGATGCCCGGCCCATGGACATGCGGCCCTATCGCGGCGTGATGGGGATGGAAGGCTATGATGGCCAGAATGAAGGGCTGGCCATCACCTATGAGGATTATGAACCGGGCTGGGACAGTGCGACCGGCGTCGCGCGCACGAGCGAACTGACGCTCTGGGCCTGCGCCGCCACGCCCGATTCAGAGCGGCTTTCCGCCATGGCGCAGGCCAATGCAGTGCCGCCGCAATTGATGGTGGCGCCCGAACGCATCCACATGGCGGGTGTTTTCGGACCCTGGAGCCTGCCCGACCGCTCGTCGCCGATGAAGGCGCGGATCGAAGACCAGATCAGCAACCTCGCCGACTTCTATGAAGGCGAGGTCGACCGCCGCCGCTGGTACGGATTCTGGAACCATGGCGATGTCATGCACAGCTATGACGAAGACCGGCACCAGTGGCGCTATGACATTGGCGGTTTCGCGTGGGACAATAGTGAGCTGTCGCCCGACCTCTGGCTCTGGCTAAGCGTGCTGCGATCGGGCGATCCGAAGCTGTTTCGGTTTGCCGAGGCGATGACCCGTCATACGGGCGAGGTCGATGTATACCATCTCGGCCGATTCAAGGGGCTGGGCACACGCCATGGTGTCCAGCACTGGAGCGACAGCAGCAAGCAGCCGCGTGTCAGCAATGTCGTCTATCGCCGTATCTTCTATTATCTGACCGCCGACGAGCGAGTGGGCGACCTGATGCGCGACCTGCTCGATTCCGATCAGGCGCTCCGTCATGTCGAGATCGGCCGCAAGGTGCCCGGCGCCGAGCGAACCCCGCTGCCCGAAGGTGTGATCGATCTCAGCTTCGGCACGATGTGGTGTTCGGTCGCATCGGCCTGGCTCACCGAATGGGAGCGGACCGGGGAGCGGAAATGGCGGGACCGGCTGATGGCGGGCATGGACAGTATCGGCCGGCTGAAGCGCGGCTGGCTGGCGGGAGCCGCCCCCTATGACCTGGCGACCGGACGGTTCCTGGGGGATGGGGGCAAGATCAGCCTGTCCCACCTCAATGCCGTGTTTGGCGCGCTGGAGGTCAATGCGGAACTGCTACAGCTGATTGACGTGCCGCATTATCGCAAGGCCTGGCTGGATTACTGCCGCTGGTTCAACGCGCCCAGGGCGGAATGGGAAGTGGCGTTCCACGAACCCTATAAGGGGCGCAACCTCAGGGAAGGCCATTCGCGCCTGACTGCCTATCTCGCACGGGAAACGGGCGATTCCGCCATGGCGCGACGGGCATGGGTGGAGTTCCTGTCGGGCGAGGCTGGCCTTGGCCTGTCTCGCGGCGACCCCCGCGTGACGCTGACGGGCGCGCGGGTCATTGCACCGACGGTCGAATGGCCGGACGTGTCCACCAATGCGGCTGCCCAGTGGGGGCTGGCGGCGATCCAGAACCTGGCGCTCATCCCCGATGCGCTGCCGACGCAGGACTGACGAGAGGATAAGAGGATGAAGATCGGCATTTCGGCTGTGGCGCTGGTGGCGCTGGCATGGACCGGCATTGCGATGGCCAAGCCGGTGAAGCAATGGACCGACGCGCTGACGGGTCATGAGATCGTCCAGATTACAGACCAGCCGGGCGGTGCGGCCAGCCTCTATTTCCATCAGAACAGCTATACGCCGCAGGACGACAAGATGGTCATATCGACGCCGCAAGGGATCAGCGTCGTGACGCTCGCGGACTGGAGCATCAAGCCGCTGGTAAAGGGCGCGGACCTGCAACTGCTCTTCACTGGCCGCAGGACGCGCAGCGTCTATTACGCCAGTCGGCGCCGCGACGATGGGGCGGGCGCCACGACCATTTTCGCTGCTGACGTCGACACCGGTAAGGTCCGCAGGATCGCGACCGTTGCGAACGGATCGATCGGATCGATCAATGTCGACGAGACGCTGCTGCTCGGCCAATGGGCGGCGAGCGACAGGCCGCTCCAGCCCGATGGCACAGCGAGGGGCAAGGCGCCGGAGATCAAGCAGCAGTTCGGCCAGGCCAGTTATGCGGCCAACGGTCCCGACGGCAAGCCGCTGAGCTTCGCCGAAGCCAAGGAGGTGCGCCTCAACGAGCGGCTGGAGGCGAAGATCCCCATGGAGATCTTCACCATCGACATTCGCACCGGCGAACGGAAAGTCGTCGTCGCGTCGACCGACTGGCTCAACCATGTCCAGTTCTCGCCGACCGACCCCGGCCTCATCATGTATTGTCATGAGGGGCCGTGGCACAAGGTCGACCGCATCTGGACCGTCCGCACAGACGGCAGCGGTCGACAATTGGTCCACAAGCGGACGATGAACATGGAGATTGCCGGGCACGAGTTCTTCTCGCCCGATGGCAAGTGGATCTGGTACGACCTCCAGACGCCGCGCGGCGAGGTCCTATGGCTCGCGGGCTATGAACTGGCGACCGGCAAGCGCCGCTGGTATCATGTCGATCGCAACATGTGGTCGGTCCACTATAATCAGGCGCCGGACCTGAAACAGTTTTCCGGCGACGGCGGCGACAGCGAGATGGTCGCCCATGCGCCGGACGGGAAATATCTTTACCTCTTCACACCCAGGGCCATTCCCGACGTGGCGGGCATCCATGCCGACAATGCCGCCGACCTCATCGCGCCGGGCACGCTGGAAGCCGAGAAGATCGTCGACATGCGCCGGCACGATTATCGACTGGAACCGAACATCACCTTCACGCCGGATGGCCAGTGGATGATTTTCCGGTCCAACATGGACGGCAGCAACCAGGTCTATGCCGCGCGTGTGGCGCGCGGACCGCGATAGGCCGACCGGCGCGCACGAGGCCGAGTCTCAGTCGGGTGGCGGGGTGTGGCGCGAAGCTGGCACGCCGTCGTCACCTGCAATGCGACGTAACATTTCCGATGTGACGAAATGTGACGACAACTGATGTAACATTCTGAAATAGGTGTATTTTATAAGTCACAGGCGGCGAAAAAGCCGTCGTTTAACAGATGTGCAACATTGACGATCCGCCTGCTCCCTCGGCACATCGTCGCACCAACTCGATGCAGCCGATCCAAGAACTGCACGGGTCGCACATTGCGAAATCGAAGGGAGCATTTCATGATATCGGCTCAATTCAGCCGGCGCCTTCTGGCGTCGACGATCCTGCTCGGGCTGGCGACGCCGGCCTTTGCCCAGGGCTCCGCGGATGAAGGCGCAGGCGAGGACACGATCGTCGTCACCGGATCGCGCATCGCCCGGCCGGACCTGCAACAGGCATCGCCGATCGCGATCGTCAGCGCCCAGGAACTCAAGCTCAGCGGAAAGGTGAATGTCGAGGCGATCATCAACGATCTGCCGCAACTGATCCCCAGCACCACGGCTGCGTCGAACAATCCGGGCGGCGGCGTTTCGACCGCAGACCTGCGCGGCCTTGGCGCGAACCGCACGCTGGTGCTGGTCAACGGCCGTCGTTATGTGTCCTATGATTCCAGCCAGATCGTCGACCTGAATACGGTGCCCGCCGGGCTGATCGACCATGTCGAGGTGGTGTCGGGCGGCCGTTCCGCCGTCTATGGGTCCGACGCGATCGCGGGCGTCATCAACTTCGTGATGAAGCAGAATTTCTCTGGCGTGGAGGCGAACGCCAATTACCGCATCAATCAGGAAGGCGACGGCGGCACCTTCAACACCAATCTGCTGATGGGTGGCAATTTCGCGGACGGGCGCGGCAATGCGACCTTCTACATCGACTATACCAAGCGCGATGGCGTGTTGCAGAATTCGCGCAGCTACACCCGCCAGGCCTATACCGATGACGGCGAGGGCGGCCTCGCGGCTGGCGGCTCGGGCTCCATCCCCGGCACGCGCCTTGCGCTGGCCGGCAGCCAGTACAAGTTCAATCAGGACGGCAGCTATTCGGCGTATAGCGCGGCGAGCGACGCCTATAACTATGCCCCCGACAATTATCTCCAGGTCCCGCAGAAGCGCATCCTGCTGAGCGCACAGACCCACTATGAGGTCGACGATCATCTGACCGTCTATGCCGAGGGGCAATTCATCAACAACCGGGTGCAGAACCGCCTCGCCCCCACGCCCTATACCGGCTCAGTCTCGCTGGACGTCGATTCCTCCTTCCTGTCGGCTGGCTCGCAGGCATTGCTGGCCGCAGCCGATACGGACGGTGACGGTTACACCACCGCCGCCATCTATCGCCGCATGAGCGAGGTCGGTCCGCGCATCTCCAGCGTTGATAACACCGCCTATCGCGCCCTGATCGGCGCCAAGGGGCTGATTGGCGGCGACTGGAATTATGACGGCTATTACAGCTATGCGCGCACCAAACAGGTCGAAAAGCAGACCGGCAATGTCTCCGACAGCAGAGTCCGACAGGCGCTGATGACGACCTATGACGCCGACGGCAATCTGGTCTGCACCGACACCAGCAATGGTTGCGTTCCCCTCAACATTTTCGGTGCCGGCAACATCAGCGACGAAGCTGCCGCCTTCATTTCCATTCCCGTGCAGAATGTCAGTACCATCACCGAACAGGTGGCGAGCCTCGCAATCACGAACGGCAATCTGTTCGATCTGGGCGCCGGGCCGGCTGGTATCGCCTTCGGCGCGGAATATCGCTCCGAACATGGCAGCTATGATCCCGATTATGCGCTTTCCTCGGGTGACGTGGTCGGCTTCAACGCGGGCGAAGGCCTGTCGGGCGGCTATAATGTCAAGGAACTGTTCGCCGAAATCGACGTGCCGCTGCTGGCCGACCTGCCCTTCGTCCACAAGCTCGAAGCGAACGGTGCCTATCGCTATTCGCATTATTCGACGGCAGCGAAGAATGTCAGCACCTATTCCGCCGGCCTGATCTACGCGCCGGTCAAGGATGTCACCTTCCGCGGCCAATATAGCCGCGCGGTGAGGGCGCCCACCGTCTATGATCTCTATTCGGGTCAGGCCCAGGACTTCCCGACGGCGAGCGATCCGTGCGAACTGGCGGCGGCGGTCACCAACGCCAACCTCAACGCCAGCTGCCTTGCCACCGGCGTTCCGACCAGCGCTCTGGGCACCGCGATCAACGGCGGCAGTTCGCAGATCGAATCCATCACGGGCGGCAATCCGAACCTGCGGGAGGAGACGTCGGACACCTGGACCGCCGGCGTGGTCCTCCAGCCAACCTTCCTGCCGCGCTTCACCGCGACGATCGACTATTACAACATCAAGATCGACAATTATATCTCGACGCCGGGCACCGCGAACATCATCGCGGCCTGCTACGGTACGGCAGCCAACGGCTGGACGCCCTATGACAGCAGCTATTGTTCGGCCCTGCCGCGCAATGCGAACAGCTATGCGATCGAGGGCGCGGAAAATCTCCTGTCGAACACCGGTGGTCTCAAGACCAGGGGCGTCGATTTCGAGATGAACTACAGCGTGCCACTGAACTTCGGCGTCTTCGGTGCCAAGACCGGAAAGCTCAGCTTCCGCGTCGCGGGCACCCGCCTGATCCGCTACGACCTGAACCCGGTGGCGGCGATCCCTGATCTCAACCAGAGCTGCGCGGGCAAGTTCGGCGTCTATTGCGGCAATCCCTATTCCAAGCTGCGGCTCAACAACCGCATTACCTGGAACAGCGGGCCGATTACGCTTGGTCTGACGCATCGCTATCTGTCGAGCGTCAGGGACGACGACGACACCACCACCTACAGCGTGGAGAAGATCAAGGCCTATAACCTGTTCGACCTCGCCCTGCAGGTGCAGCCGACCGAGCATTTCGGCTGGTCGATCGGCATGAACAATGTCTTCAACAAGAAGCCGCCGATCATGGGCGACAATCAGGAACAGTCCAACACCTATCCGTCGACCTATGACGTCTATGGCCGCGCCTTCTTCGTGAACGCATCGGTCAAGTTCTGACACATATCCGCCGGGTGCTGATGCACCCGGCGGAAGCCGGTCATGGCGGCACGGGTCTGCTCAGGCGATGAAACGTGCCGTCAACGCATGGGAACCGGGATAGATTTGCCGGACATAGGTGATCCGTTCCGCCGTGCGCCAGGTCCATCGCTCGATCGACAGGCAGGGCGCGCCCGCCTCTAGGTCGAGATTGCCGGCGATGACCGGCGTTGCGGCGATCGCCGTGATGCGGTGGCGGGCGTCGGTCCATGGCACATGGCCCAGCAGCCATCGGCCGGGACTTTCGCGGGTGAAGTCGATGGTGCGCGCGGCGGGCACCATCGCAAGATTGATGAGCCGCTCCTCCAGCGCGAAGGGCGCGCCATCGGCGCGATGCAGGCAGGTCAGCGCCAGCACCCGACCGCCCGCCATCGCCAGCAGTGCGCGATCGGCCGCTTCCGCCTCCCGGTCGGCCTGATCGAGCATGACCAGCCCGTGGCTGCGCCCTTGCCCTTCGATCTCTGCGGCGATGTCGGGAATGTCGATCGCGGCGCGGTGAACGGTCGGGGCGGCGACGAAACTTCCGGCGCGCTTGCGCCGTTCGATCAGCCCCCGCTCGACCAGAGCCGAAATCGCCTTGTTCACGGTCATGCGCGAACAGTCATAGTCGGCCATCAGCGCATGTTCGGGCGGAATGCGATGCCCCGCCTCCCACGCGCCTGACATGATCCGACTTTCGATGTCCTGCCGGATGCGGTCATGGAGCGAGGCGGGCTTCATGCGAGAATGTCGGCCAGCGCGCGGCGATATCGGGCGACGATCGCGTCGCGACGGACATGGCGGCCCTTTTCCACCAGGCGCCTGCCGCGCCGCCACACCCCGTCGATCGCCGACCGCCCCGCCGCAAAGACCAGCCCGTCGAGCAGAGCGTCGCCCTTGCGTCCGGTCAAGGAGGGATGGTCCCCATCCAGCGTCAGGAAATCGGCCGTCGCGCCGATCTGCAGGTCGGCCGATGCCCCCAGTGCCTGCGCGCCGCCGCGCAATGCCCCGCGATAAAGCGCAGCGCCGGTCGATCCTGATGGCGACGCGAAGATGTTGCGCCGACGCATGGCGAGGCGCTGTCCATATTCCAGCAGGCGCAATTCCTCCATCGCGTCCACCAGAATGTTGGAATCCGTGCCGATCCCATAGCCGCCGCCCGCGGCCAGGAACGGCGCGGCAGGGAACAGGCCGTCGCCCAGATTGGCTTCGGTGATCGGACAAAGGCCGGCCGCCGCGCCGCTGGCCGCCATCGCCTGCACTTCGGTCTGTTTCATGTGCGTCGCATGGACGAAGCACCAGTGGCTGTCGACCGGCATGTTGGCGAGCAGCCATTCCACCGGACGCGCGCCGCTCCACGCGACACAGTCCTCCACCTCCTTCACCTGCTCGGCGACGTGCATATGGATCGGGCCGGCGGCCAGCGGGACGAGACGGGCCAACTGCTCGGGGGTCACGGCGCGCAGGCTGTGCGGCGCAATGCCCAGCACCGCATCGGGGAGGGGAGAGAGAAGGGCGCGCAGCCTGTCGAGCAGCGCGGCAAAGCCGTCGATGCCATGGAGGAAGCGCCGCTGGCCCTCCTCTGGCGGAACACCGCCGAAACCGGCATGGGCGTAGAAGACCGGCAGATGGGTGAGGGCGATGCCACTGTCCTGCGCGGCGGCGGCTATTGCCATGCTCATCGCGGCCGGATCGGCGAACGGCCGGCCATCCCTGTCGTGATGAAGATAGTGAAACTCGCCAACGCGGGTGAAGCCGCTTTCCAGCATCTCGACATAGGCCAGTGCCGCGATCGCTTCCAGCAGATCGGGCGTCAGGCGATCTACGAAGCGATACATCGTCTCGCGCCATGTCCAGAAACTGTCCTCGCTGGCGCAGCGCCGTTCCGCGAGGCCCGCCATGCCGCGCTGGAAGGCGTGGCTATGAAGGTTGGGCAGGCCGGGCAGGGCAGCGCCAAGCCGCGCGTCGGTCGCCTGCGGCCGGACGGCGCGTTCGATCGCGACCACCACGCCGTCCGCAACGGCAAGCCGGACATTCTCCGCCCAGCCATCGGGCAGCAATGCCGCGGCGAAGTGAAAGAAATTGTCTGCGCCCCTGTCCATCGAACGTCCTCCGCAATTATGTCTATACATTAAAATCGTTCGGTGCAATGCTCCAGGGACAGGGAGATTCGGGATGCGGTGCGATCGACTTTGGAAGGATGCGCGGCTGGCGACGATGGCCGGCAGCGACCTCGGTATCGTCGAAGGGGGTATCATCGCCGCTGCCGGCGGCCGCATCCTCCATGCCGGGCCTGCCGCCGATGCCCCGCGTTTCGACGCGGCGGAAGTGACCGGCTGCGACGGTCGCTGGATCACGCCCGGCCTGATCGACTGCCACACCCATCTGGTCTATGCCGGTGATCGCGCCCATGAGTTTGAATTGCGTCTGGCTGGCGCCTCCTATGAGGAGATTGCGCGCGCGGGCGGTGGCATCCTTTCGACCATGAAGGCTACCCGCGCCGCCAGCGAGGCGGATCTGGTCGAGGGCGCACTTCCCCGCCTCGATGCGCTGATCGCAGAGGGCGTGACCACGGTGGAGGTCAAGTCCGGCTACGGGCTAACGCGCGACGATGAGATCAAGATGCTGCGCGCCGCGCGCGCCTTGGGGGACGCGCGCGCCATCCGGGTCCGGACCAGCTTCCTTGGGGCCCACGCGCTGCCGCCCGAATATGCCGGCGATGCCGATGCCTATATCGCGGCGCTGTGCGACGACATGCTGCCCGCCGCGGTCGATGCCGGCCTGGTGGACGCGGTCGATGCCTTTTGCGAAGGGATCGGTTTTTCGGCCAGCCAGACCGCGCGCCTGTTCGATGCGGCGCGGCGCCTTGGCTTGCCGGTCAAGCTTCATGCCGAACAATTGTCCAACCTGCACGGCGCCCAACTCGCGGCCGATGCGGGGGCGCTTTCGGCCGATCATCTGGAGCATCTGGACGAGGACGGGATCGCCGCGATGGCGCGGGCCGGCACGGTCGCCACCCTGCTGCCGGGCGCCTTCTACTTCACCCGCGAAACGCAACGCCCCCCGGTCGAGGAACTGCGCGCGGCGGGCGTGCCGATCGCGCTCGCCACCGACTGCAATCCCGGCACCTCGCCGCTCACGTCGCTGCTGCTGGCGATGAACATGGGAGCGACCCTGTTCCGCCTGACGGTGGCTGAATGTCTGGCGGGCGTCACGCGCAACGCCGCCAGCGCGCTCGGCCTGGGGCAGGAGGCAGGGACGATCGAAGCAGGCAAGAGCTGCGACCTCGCTATCTGGGAGGTCGAGCGGCCTGCCGAGCTTGTCTACCGCATGGGCTATAATCCGCTCCATGCCCGCATCTGGAAAGGCCTATGAGCGAGATTATCCTGACCCCAGGCAAAGCCACCCTGTCCGACTGGCGCGCCATCTATCGCGGGGCCACCCCGCGCCTGCACGCTGCCAGTGCGCCGGCGATCGCCGCCAGCGCCGCTGCGGTCGAACGCATCATCGCGCAGCACAGGCCGGTCTATGGTCTCAATACCGGCTTCGGCAAGCTGGCGAGCGTCAAGATCGGCGACGAGGATCTGGCGATCCTCCAGCGCAACATCGTCCTCAGCCACGCGGCGGGCACCGGCGATCCGTCGCCCGCCCCAGTCATCCGGCTGATGATGGCGCTCAAGCTGGCCAGCCTGGCGCAGGGAGCGTCGGGCGTGAGGCCGGAAACCATCACCCTGCTGGAGGGGATGCTGCGGGCCGGGTTGACCCCGGTGGTTCCGGCGCAGGGATCGGTTGGCGCAAGCGGCGATCTCGCGCCATTGGCGCACATGGCTGCGACCATGATCGGCGTTGGCGAGATCGAGGTGGACGGGGAGCGCCAGTCCGCCGACGCGGCGCTGCGCAGCGGGGGATTCACGCCGCTGACGCTTGGTCCCAAGGAAGGGCTGGCTTTGCTGAACGGCACCCAGTTCTCGACCGCCAACGCGCTCGCCGGGCTGTTCGAGACGGAGACATTGTTCCAGTCGGCGCTCGTGACCGGGGCACTCGCCACTGAAGCTGCGAAGGGATCGGACACGCCGTTCGATGCGCGCATCCACGCGCTGCGCCGTCAGCCGGGTCAGATCGAAACGGCCGACGCGCTGCGCCGGCTGATGGCGGGATCGGCGATCCGGGCGAGCCATCTGGAAAATGACGCCCGCGTGCAAGACCCCTATTGTCTGCGATGCCAGCCGCAGGTGATGGGCGCGGTGCTCGACCTGATGCGTCAGGCGGCGACCACGCTGGAGATCGAGGGGAACGGCGTTTCCGACAATCCGCTCATCTTCCCCGATACGGACGAGGCGCTGTCGGGCGGCAATTTCCACGCGGAGCCGGTTGCCTTCGCGGCCGACATGATGGCGCTCGCCATCTGTGAGATCGGGTCGATCACCGAGCGGCGCATCGCCATGCTGGTCGATCCCGCGCTATCGGGCCTGCCCGCTTTCCTGACCCCCAGGCCGGGCCTCAATTCAGGCTTCATGATCCCGCAGGTAACGGCGGCCGCTCTGGTGTCCGAGAATAAGCAGCGCGCGACACCCGCAAGCGTCGATTCACTGCCGACCTCCGCCAATCAGGAGGATCATGTATCGATGGCGGCCCATGGTGCGCGGCGGTTGCTCGACATGGCGCGCAATGCAAGCGCGGTGGTCGGGATCGAATTGCTGGCCGCCGCGCAGGGATGCGATTTCCACGCCCCGCTGACATCGAGCGCCGCGCTGGAGCGGGCGCGGGCCTGCCTGCGCGCGCGGGTGCCGATGCTGGCGGATGACCGCCATTTCCATCCGGACATGGAGGCGGCGAATGCCCTCGTCCGGTCGGGCGCACTGGTCGATGCGACCGCCATGGCGCTACCGGGCCTCTCATGACCGACTGGCTCGACATACATCGCGGCGCCGCGCCGCTGGTGATCGGCCTGCCCCATGCCGGCACCGACATCCCGGCCGAACTGGAGGACGGCTTCCTATCCCCCTGGCTGGCGCGCAAGGATGCCGACTGGTGGGTCGATCGCCTCTATGGCTTCGCGGCCGACATGGGCGCGACGCTGGTGCGGACCCGAATGTCGCGCAGCGTGATCGACGTCAATCGCGATCCGTCTGGCCGCTCGCTCTATCCGGGGCAGGCGACGACCGAGCTTTGCCCGACCACGACCTTCGCCGGGGAAGCACTGTATCGCGATGTAGTACCTGATGCCGGGGAGATCGCCCGGCGCCGTGAATGCTGGTTCGATCCCTATCATGCGGCGCTGGCCGGCGAACTGGATCGACTGCGCGCGATCCATGGCAAGGTGGTGCTGTACGACGCCCATTCGATCGTAAGTCATGTCCCGCGGCTGTTCGATGGCGAACTGCCCGTCTTCAACATCGGCACCGATGGCGGCGCGACCTGCGCTCCCGCACTGAAGGCGGCGGTGGTGGCCGCGGTGCAGTCGACGGGACGCAGCCATGTCCTCAACGGCCGTTTCCGCGGCGGGTGGACGACCCGCCATTATGGCCGTCCGGCAGAGGGCATCCACGCCATCCAGATGGAGGTGGCCATGCGCGCCTATCTGACCGAACCGGAATATCCCTCGGCCGACAACTGGCCGCCGCCCTATGAACCCCAAACGCCGCTGATCCGCGATCTCAAGACCATCATGGCGGCGTGCCTCGCCTTTGGCCGCGCCTGAGCTGGAGACTGACATGACCCGCCTCGACAATAGCCGCCTCATCAAGCCTGCAACCGGCACAGAGCTTTCGGCGAAAAGCTGGCTCACCGAAGCGCCGCTGCGGATGCTGATGAACAATCTTCATCCCGACGTCGCCGAACGGCCGGAGGAGCTGGTGGTCTATGGCGGCATCGGCCGCGCCGCGCGCGACTGGGAAAGCTATGACCGCATTGTCGATGCGCTGCGTCGGCTGGAGGATGACCAGACCCTTCTGGTCCAGTCGGGCAAGCCGGTCGGCATCTTCCGCACCCACGAAGATGCGCCCCGCGTCCTGATCGCCAACAGCAATCTGGTGCCCAAATGGGCGAACTGGGATCATTTCAACGAACTGGATCGGCGTGGCCTCGCCATGTACGGCCAGATGACGGCTGGCAGCTGGATCTATATCGGCACGCAGGGCATCGTTCAGGGCACCTACGAAACCTTTGTCGAAATGGGGCGGCAGCATCATGGCGGCGACCTGTCGGGGCGCTGGCTGCTGACGGCGGGGCTGGGCGGCATGGGCGGCGCGCAGCCGCTCGCGGCGGTGATGGCGGGCGCCTCTTGCCTTGCGATCGAATGCCAGCGCAGCCGCATCGAGATGCGGTTGCGCACCGGCTATCTGGATCGCGCGGCCGACACCATCGAGGAAGCGATGGCGATCATCGAGGAAAGCCGCGCGGCAAGGACGCCCATCTCGGTCGGCCTGTTGGGCAACGCGGCCGAAATCCTGCCGGAACTGTATCGCCGGGGTATTCGCCCAGACCTGTTGACCGACCAGACATCGGCACATGATCCGGTGAACGGCTATCTGCCTGCCGGCTGGACGGTGGCCGAGTGGGTCGAACGGCGCGAGCGCGAGCCTGAAGCGGTCGCGAAGGCGGCCAAGGCGTCCATGGCCGTGCATGTCCGCGCCATGCTCGATTTCCAGGCGGCCGGCGTGCCGACGGTGGATTATGGCAACAACATCCGGCAGGTTGCGAAGGATGAAGGCGTCTCAAATGCCTTCGATTTTCCCGGCTTCGTTCCGGCCTATATCCGCCCGCTCTTCTGCCGGGGCGTCGGTCCCTTCCGGTGGGCGGCGCTGTCGGGCGACCCCGAGGATATCTATCGCACCGACGCCAAGGTAAAGGAACTGTTGCCCGACAATGCCCATCTCCACCGCTGGCTCGACATGGCGCGGGAGAAGATCCGTTTCCAGGGCCTGCCCGCGCGCATCTGCTGGGTCGGGCTGGGCGACCGCCATCGCCTTGGTCTCGCCTTTAACGGCATGGTGGCGCGGGGGGAACTCAGCGCGCCGGTGGTGATCGGCCGCGACCATCTGGATAGCGGTTCGGTCGCCAGCCCCAACCGCGAGACAGAGGCGATGCGCGACGGTTCCGACGCCGTGTCCGACTGGCCCCTGCTCAATGCGCTCCTCAACACGGCCAGCGGCGCCACCTGGGTGTCTCTCCACCATGGCGGGGGCGTCGGCATGGGTTACTCGCAACATTCCGGCATGGTCATCGTGGCCGATGGGACGGACGCGGCGGCAAGGCGGCTGGAACGGGTACTGTGGAACGACCCCGCCACCGGCGTGATGCGTCATGCCGATGCCGGCTATCCCATCGCCCTGGATTGTGCGCGCGAAAAGGGGCTGGACTTGCCCGGCATCCTGCGCTGATCCGTCAGGCATACAGCGCCGGACATGACGCAGGTCAATGCCCGCGGGCCGTCTGCGGCGCAAAGCGCGCGACGATGGCGGTCAGGAATGCGAGCAGCAGGAAAGAGGTCGCAAGGCTGGCCCACTCCGCCAGGAAGCCGATCGCGGCCGGCCCTGTCAGCACCCCGGCGAAACCTATCGATCCAGCGGCGGTCAGCGCGAGATTCTGCGGCATGATCGTCTGCCGCCCGACGGCGCTGTAGAGCAACGGAACCACGTTCGCCAGACCGGCGCCTACCAGCGCGAAGCCGCCCACCGCAAGGGTCCAGTGCAGCGGCACGGTGGCGAGGATGAAGCCCGCCGCCGCGATCAACGGGCCGGACAGGAGCATATGGCGGTCGCCGAAGCGGCGGACGAGGCGATCGCCCATCAAGCGTCCGCCAGTCATCGTGATCGCAAAGGCGACATAGCCAAGGCCCGCCCGCGCCGCGTCCAGCCCGAAATGGTCGGACAGCAGGAGGGCGCTCCAGTCGAGCACCGAACCCTCCGCCATGAAGGTGATGAAACAGAGCAGGCCGATGACCAGGACAACGCCCCTCGGTCGGGCATAGGCCGGACCCTTGCCGCTTCGCTGGTCGGTGATGCGCGGCGTGGAGATCAGGACGCCCAGCAGGATGAGGGAGGCGACCACAACGATCGACAGATGGGGGGCGACGCCAGTTCCCATGAGCAGGCTCATCGTCCCGGCGCCGAAGATGCAGCCGACACTGTAGAAGCCATGGAAACCCGACATCAGTCGGCGGTCCAGCGCACGCTCGGTATAGATGGCGTGGAGGTTGCGAGCGCAGCTGATGAGGCCCAGCGCCACGCCCAGGGCAAACAAGGTCACGGACAGCATGAGGGCGGTCCGCACGATCGCCAGCATCGGGAGAATGGCTGCGATTGCACAGCCGGCGGTGGCGAACAACCGTCGGCAGCCGGTCTTGCCCACCAGCCAGCCCGCGAACGGCATGGTCGCCATCGATCCGGCGCCGAGGGCGAGCAGCGCCAGCCCCAGCCGTCCGGCATCCAGGCCGATCCGTTCCTGGACATGGGGGATTAGGGGCGCCCAGGAGGATATGGCATAGCCGGGAACCACGAATGCCAGGCGGGTCGATGTCAGGAGGCCGGGGCGCAATCTCGTTCTTCCAGCGGAATGAAACGCGCCGGTGCTGGCTTGCTGGCCATTGCCGATGCACATTGCCATCGGCCATCTGCAAAACTGCTCCGCAGGTCAAGGCCGGGAGACGCCATTACCGCCCGGAACAGTTTGATACTGGCAAAGTGCGTCGCGATCACCGGCGATGCGCGAGGCCGTCCCGCCGATCAGCGGCGCGCCTGGAAGAAGGCGCTGCGCTGCGGCTGGCGGAGCTTGACCGGTTCGCCCAGTTCGCGCTCCAGCATCGCCAGCATCCAGCTGCGGTGGCGGACGATGAAGTCGGCAAAGCCCTCCGGGCTGGCCGGATCGAACGTCGGCACCTGCCAGTCCGTCGCCTGCTCGGCATAGGCCGGCATCGGTCGATCCGCGCCGTCGTCGGGCAGGTCGACATGGCGGCCGAGATAGCTGTTGCCCTTGAAGCGGATGAACGTCGCCGGCGCGAAACCGGCCTTGATGAGATAATGGGGGCCATCGCGCCCGGCTTCGCTGCCATAACGGGCCGTGCCCGCGACCTGGAAGCGATTGTCATGGAAGCGCACGTCGCGCGCCCATCCGTCCCACTGTGTCGCCACCACCATCTGCACGTCCATGTCCGGGCCGACATGGACGACGTTCTTCTCGACCAGCGCCCCGGTCACATTGCCGGCCAGCTGGACGATGCGGCTGCCGTCGTTGCGGCTGACATTGAAGCGGGCGACAGTGCCGCGATTGCCCAGATTATCCTTGTCGTTGAGCCGGGGCGAACAGATGAGCAGGAAGCCGCCGGCATTATCGTGGCTGTAATTGTAGAGGATCGTCGTCCAACGCGAATTGAAATCGGAATCGAAGCCCTGCCCGTCATAACGGGTTTGCGTACGGGCCGCCTCATTGAGCTGGATCAGGCTGTTGTCGGTACTCCACTGCCAGATGCCCGCCACATAGCCCGGCGCGCGGCTGCCGGCATGGCGCACGATATTATGTTCGATCAGCGCCCCGTCCGTGCCGCGCGGGACGATGCCGTCGCCGCCGATATCCTCGACATAATTGTCGCGGATGACGACCTTTTCGCTCGGAAACCAGTTGTGCGCCGTCACCTGGTCGCTGATCCCCGCGATGCCCGAGCGGTCCACCCGCCAGATGATATTGCGTTCGATCGCCAGGTCATGGAAGCGGGTCGCGATGCGCGGCCCAAGGGCGCGAAAGACGATGCCGCCATTGTCCTTGCGCGCATTGGTGCCGCGCACGTCGTGGATATACATGCCATTGACACGGATGCCACGTGTGACGCCACGATCCTCGGCTGAAATCAGCACGCCGAACCGGGGCGCCGGAGCCGGCGCGTCGTTGGTGATCTCGATCCCGCTGATCGTCACATATTCGGCGTTGAGGATGGCGACGCCATATGGCGAGACGCCACCGACATCGATACGCGGCATCGGCCCCGGTCCCGTTGCGCCGATGCGGATCGGCGCGCCTGCGCGGCCGGATCGCGTGATGGTGAGCGGTTCCTTCCACGCCGATCCCGCCGCGAGCAGCAGCTGATCGCCGGGCTTGAGGGGAAAGTCGCGCACGCGCGCGAGTGAGCGCCAGGGCCGGGCTTCGGACAATCCGTCCGCCCGGTCATCGCCCGTGACCGAGTTGACATGATAGACTTCCGCGCTGGCCACGCCGGCTGATCCGGCCGCCAGCAGCAGAATCGCCAACCATTTCCAAAGCGCGCCGGACACTCGAGCCACTCGCAAAGCGTTATCGTTGGACAATATCCTGCGTCCCGACGACTGAATGCAAGATGAAACCGGGTCTGCCGACATGCGGTCATATGCGGGGTTGGGCGGCGATATACGTCATATGCCCCATCCTCCGGCACATCGCCCAGCGTATGAATATTTGGATCATTATTCATACGAGGTGGCAAGTGTACGGGAATGGCGGTCGGATATGACGGAAACGGCGATCCTGACCCTGCCCGCGCTCGCCCTGACGGCCCTTGCGCTCGGTGCGCGCCATGCGCTGGACGCGGATCATCTGTCGGTCATTGACGCGGTGGCGCGCCGGGACGCACTGACTCGGCCCTGGTCCGCGCGCCTTGCGGGCCTGTCCTTCTCGGTCGGCCATGTGCTGGTGGTCGCCGCCGCGGCCTGTCTCGCCAGCCTGTTCCTCGATTCCGGTGATGCGCCGCCTGCCTGGCTTGCAACCTCCGGCATCACCATCTCCGCTTCGGCGCTGATGCTGCTGGGCCTCGTCAACCTCCACGCGGCCTGGCGGCCACCATATCATGGGGCGACCGCCGTTACAGGCTGGAAGAGCCGCTGGGTCCGTCCCGCCGATCGTCATGGTTTGATCCTGCTGACCGGCGCGCTGTTCGCCATCTCGTTCGACACCATCGCCGTTGCGCTGGGCCTTGGTCTCTCAGGCAAGCTGCTGGGCGGATGGCCCTTTGCGCTGCTTGCCTGTCTCGCCTTCGGGATCGGCATGATACTGGTGGGCACCGCCAATGGCGCGCTGACGGTTCATCTGCTCCGGTCGGCCAGTCATCGGGCCGCCATCATGGCTCGGGCGATGACGGCCGTGATCGGCTTCATCAATCTTGCCCTCGGCCTGCTCGCCGTCGCCGCATTGCTGCTGCCGCGACTGGATGCCTGGCGCGAAAATCATGGCCTGACGACCAGTGGCGCGGTCATCGGCCTGTGTCTGGCCGTATTTGCGGGCGCGGCGTTGCTCTGCCGGTCGCGCCCGGTCCGGTCATTTGCCGCGCGGGGATAGATGGGCATGGCCATGATGGTCGTGCGATCCGGGCTGGTCATGATGATCGTCCGTTTCCACGTCCAGCAGGTTGATGGTGCCGAACCGCACCCCGCGTTCGGCCCGGATGCGATCGGCGAAGTCCCGGACCGCGTCCGTCGGTCCCTTCAGCATCACGCTTTCCAGGCTATGATCATGGTCCAGCCGCACCAGCATGGTTGCGGCGACCAGATCATGATGGGCATGTTGCAGATCGGCCAGCCGCTGTGGCAGCGACCGCACCCGACGGTCGAACACATAGGAAAGGTTGGCGACGCAGTGCGCGCTCTGGCTGTTTTCCTGCCGCCAGCGCTCGATCGCGTCGCGCAGCATGTCGCGCATCGCCTCCGACCGGCTCTGATAGGCACGCTCGCCGATCATGCGGTCCAGCGCCTCCGCCAGATGATCGTCGATCGAGATGGTAATGCGTTGCATGGTGCCGGTGCCTTTGGGAAGGATGTCCATCCTGTCTGGCGAGGCGGCGCCCCGCCGTCAAACCGGCAGGCACGGGCGCGATGCTATAGGGCAAATATTACCCGGGTCAGCCGGGATTGTCCTGCGCCACCCCGGCGTGGAAGGCGATGCGCAGGGCTTCAGCGAGGCTCTTCACCTCCAGCTTCTGCATCAGGTTGGCGCGATGGATTTCGACGGTGCGGGGGCTGATGCCCAGATCATAGGCGATGGTCTTGTTCGGTAGACCCTCCACCAGCCCGTTCAGCACGTCGCGTTCCCGGTCGGTCAGGATGTTGAGCCGCGCCTGCGCCTCCTGCGCCTGGGCACTCGCGCCGCGTGCCGCGACCGATTGCTTGCGCGCAGCCTCGATGCAGGCGAGCAAGGCAGCCTTCTCGAAAGGCTTTTCGATGAAGTCGCTGGCGCCGGCCTTCATCGCCGCCACTGCCATGTCGACGTCGCCATGGCCGGTCATGATGACCACGGGCAGCATCACGCCGCGTGCACGCAGTTCACGCTGGACATCCAGTCCATCCATGTCGGGCATCCGCACGTCCAGCAGCACGCAGCCCGGTTCCAGTCCGCCCGCCGCCTTCAGGAAGGGCAGGCCGCCCTCGAACAGGGTCACGGAAAAGCCGCTGGTCCGCAGCAGGAAGGACAGCGACCGGCGGATCGCCTCGTCATCGTCGACGACATAGATGGGATAGGCTTCGCTCATTCTTCGTCCGCGCGGTCCAGGGTGAAATGAAAGGCAGCACCACCCCATTGGGAGGGCGTCGCCCAGATGCGGCCGCCATGGCCTTCGACGATGGTCTGGCTGATCGACAGGCCAACGCCCATCCCGGTCGCCTTGCTGGTCGTGAACGGGGTAAAGAGCGTGTGCGACATGTCGGGATCAAGGCCGGGGCCGGAGTCCGCCACGATCACCTCCACCCGGTCATCCTCGGCCGGGACGGCGGTCAGGCGCAGGATGCGGACCGGGCTGTGCTGCATCGCCTCGACCGCGTTGCGCACCAGGTTGATGATGACCTGCTGCAATTGCACCCGG
Source organism: Sphingobium sp. TCM1 (assembly GCF_001650725.1). Classification (GTDB taxonomy): domain Bacteria; phylum Pseudomonadota; class Alphaproteobacteria; order Sphingomonadales; family Sphingomonadaceae; genus Sphingobium. The sequence continues at coordinate 264,512 of NZ_LXVX01000011.1, forward strand.
TTGACCAGCACCTTATCGATGCGCCTGTCGACGCTGACGTCCATGTCGATGCCGCGACTGTCCGCGCCGATGAAGGCGAGCGCGGCCCCCTCCGCCAGCAATGTGCGGAGGGGTTCGGGCTGGCGGACGGTTTCGCCGCGCCTGATGAACTCGCGCAGCGACCGGATGATCTCGCCCGCGCGCAGCGCCTGGCCGGCGCTCTCCGTCATCGCCTCGCCCAGCATCTCGCGATCGACCTCGCCTGGCGCGGCCAGCAGGTCGCGACCCGCCTCCATATAGTTGGCGATGGCGGTCAGCGGCTGGTTCAGTTCATGCGCCAGCGCCGACGCCAGCGTTCCCATCGCCGTCACCCGGCTGGCATGGGCCAGTTCGGCCTGAAGGTCCGCGACCCGCCTTTCGGCCTGCTGCCGCTCGGTCAGGTCGCGGATGAAACCCGTGAACAGCCTTTGTCCCTGGTCCTGCACTTCGCCCACCGACAATTCGATCGGAAAGGTCGATCCGTCCCGCCGCCGCGCGGCCGTCAGCCGACCGATGCCGATGATCTTCTTTTCGCCGGTGCCCAGATAATGGCTGATATAGCCGTCGTGCCGCTCCCGGTCGGGGGAGGGCATCAGCATGGAGATATTTTCGCCCAGCACATCGCTTTCGGCATATTGGAACATGCGCTGCGCCGCCGCGCTGAACGACACGATCCGCCCGCGCATGTCGATGACGATCAGGGCGTCGGGCACCGTCGCCAGAATCGATCCCAGCAGCGCCTGTTCCAGGCTATGCGCGTCGGTCAGCGCCTCTGTGTCGTCATCCGCTACCGCCATGGGCCGACCATGCCGTTCTTTCCCGGCGCCAGCAAGAGCGTCCCCCCGAGGGGGCAGGCGTGGGGGGTGGAAGGGATGTTCGTCGGGATCATTCGGATCCGGTTAGGCGTGCCACCGTCAAGGGACCATCCGGGATAGTCCTTATAGCGTTCGCGGCCCGCGCGTCCGATGTAACGAACCATGACGTGGACCACGATACGCCTTGAACTTGCACGCACACCGGGCTTTCCCAATGGTTCTGCGGCGCGCAGCTATGTGATGCGGCTGCCGCTCGGTGTGGATGGCCTGATCGACGAGGGCGAATTTCGTCACCATCCCGAATATGCGACGGTGCGCCGGTTCTGGCCCAATGAGCCGGATCGTCATGGCTATCTGCTGCGGACCGCCGATGGCTGGGCGCTGTCTTATGCGCCGGGGAGCGAGGACGACGAAAATCTTTTTCGCCTGGATGCACACGCCATCCAGTCCGGCAGTTATCTGACCCTGACAGAACCCGATGGCGAGCGTTTGCCCTTCGTGGTCAAGGCGCTCGCAGCGGCCTGAACTCCCTTTCTTCGTTTCCGAGAACCGGAAGGCGGGGGCATCTGTCGAGATGCCCCCGCCTCCTGGCTCACAGGCGGAAGCCGATACCGACGCCGAAGACAAGCGGGTCCAGATCGACGCGCACCTTCTGTACGCCGGCCGCCGTGGTGGACAGACGGGCGGTGGTGTCGATGTCGATATATTTGACGTCCAGGTTCAGGAACATACTGTCGTTGAGGTCGATGTCGACGCCTGCCTGAGCCGCCCAGCCGAAGCTGTCGGACATGTGCACCCTGGTGTCGCCTACTGCGCCCTCCAGCGCGCTCGACGGCTTTTCATTGTAGAAGACGGTATAGTTGACGCCTGCGCCGACATAGGGGCGAATCTTCCCCTCCGGCATGAAATGATATTGTGCCGTCAGCGTCGGCGGCAGCACCCACGTCGATGCCAGCTTGCCCAGCGATCCCGTCGTGCCGGTCCGGCCGCTCGCCGAATGTTTGGTGGTTGCGGCGATCAGTTCGAAACCAATATGGTCGGTGGCCATATAGGTGAAGTCGATTTCCGGCATCACGGAATTGTCGATGCTGACCTTCTCGCCGGGGAAGGCGGGCAGCACGCTGCCGCTCTTCTCGTTGGGCGCGACGAGGATGCCGCGCAGGCGAACAAGCACATCGCCCTGCCTGGCCTGGGCGGGCGAGGCCAGCGCGGCCGTTATCGCGGTGGCGCTCAGTAACAGGCCTTTGATATACATGATGGAGTCTCCTTCCCTTTCGTTGGCGACCCCGCTTTGCGCGTCCGTCCGATGGATGGCATTGATCCCGCGCAAGCTGCAATTTGACCTCGCGCAATGCAGCGATGACCAGCGCGTGCGAAGCAATGGCCATGTGGATTTGTCGCTGATCGGCGCATCATGACGGGTCGCATCATCAAATCTGCGTCGCCCAGCCAAAACCGATGCCTTGTCAATGATTTCGTACAAACCGTCGCATGGCCAACGACATGATTATTCATCGCCGCAATCCAGCTCTTCCCTCGCCGCATCACAAGGGCAGGAAGCAAGCCGAAAATTATGAGACACGGACTCCGCCAGGAACGGCAACGCGCTCTTTTTTGCAGCGTTATTACAGTTTTCTGGGAGCTGCCTCTCCCAATCGATCGCTCCGGCACCTGCTCTGCATGGCTGTCTATTGATGACTACCCGTAAGGGTTGCGGCGCTGCCCATTTGAACCCGCCGCCCCACTGGCGAGCGGCGGATGGCTGTGGCACTTCTTCATTGTATTGCGCAAGATCGCCGGACAGCGAGCCGCGCTCGCGTCCTGACGGATCGTCGCGAATGGAACCACGAATCTGAAATGGCCGGAAGGGACAGAGACACATGATCAACCAGTCCGACGTCAATCCAGCAGCCTTGGCGTCCCAGGCTTCGGTGCAGGACTATCTGGCAATCGCGCGCTTCGATCACATGACGAAGCATGTCTTTATTGTGCCTGGGATCGTGCTTGCTTACGCCCTGCATCAGGGTTTCGCGCAGCTTTCGGTCGAGAGGCTCTTACTGGGATTTGCCAGTGCAATCCTGATCGCATCGGCAAATTATGTGATCAACGAATGGCTGGATCGGTCGTCCGATGCCTACCATCCGGTAAAGTCGCAACGCACCGCCGTCCATCGTTCGCTCTCGCCGATCTTGGTTTATTCCGAATATCTCGCGCTTTTGCTCTTCGGGCTGCTGCTGGGTTATCAACTCGGGATATTGTTCTTCACTGCATCGGTCGCGTTCGGTATCTCCGGTATCACCTATAATATCGAGCCGATCCGGACAAAGGACAAGGCCTATCTGGATGTCATCAGCGAATCGGTGAACAACCCAATTCGTCTAATTCTTGGCTGGGCCATGGTAGATCCCCATACTTTGCCTCCGGCTAGCCTGTTCATCGCTTATTGGGCGGGGGGCGCATTCCTGATGGGCGCCAAGCGCCTGAGCGAATATCGTGATGTCGTTGCCGGGCAGGGTGTTGAAACGCTACACCGCTACCGGAAGTCGTTTCGAAACTATTCGGACGAGAGCCTTACCGTATCCTGTTTCCTCTATGCGATGCTTTCCGGGTTCTTCATCGCGGTGTTCCTGATCAAATATCGTATCGAATATATTGTTGCCTTTCCGTTCATCGCCGGACTGTTCGCGATCTATATGTGGCTAGCTTTGCGACAAGGGTCGGTCGCGCAGCGACCCGAGCGCCTGTTTCGTTCGCGTCGATTGCTGGCCACGGTTGGTTTGGCTGTTCTGTCGGTAGCTTTTGCAACCGTTGTCGACCTTCCCTGGTTGAACTCGCTGTCGCAGCCCTCGCTCATCCACGTAGACTGATCGGGCGAGATTGTGGCGACACAGCTTTCGGTCCCGCTCGACTGGAGTGCGGTTGAACTTGTGGTCTTCGACATGGATGGGACACTTTATGACCAGAAGCGTCTTCGACTACGGATGCTGGTGGCATTATTGCGGGATGCCATTGCCCGGCGGAGTTTCGACACATTGCTTACATTGCGAGCCTTCCGTCATTGTCGCGAAGCATTGGCCGAAAGTTCGTCGGAAAATTTCCTGATCGCGCAATATGCAATTCCAGCGGTTCGACGCGGCTGTACCGCAGAAACGGTGCGCGCGCTTGTAACCGAATGGATGGAAGAGCGGCCGCTGAAGATGCTCAATTCCTGCCGGCGACCTGGAGTCGAGCAACTTTTTACGGCGCTTGCAAGCGCGGGCAAGCGGATTGCAATCCTGTCCGACTACCCGGCAGCGGATAAACTGGCCGCGTTGGGCCTTGCCGCCGATTTCGTGGTTGCAGCCACTGACCCCGATGTGGGACGCCTTAAGCCCGATCCGACCGGTCTCCACAAGCTGCTGCAAATGGCCGGCGTAGCTCCCGATCGGGTGGTGCTGATTGGGGATCGCGTCGATCGTGACGGAGCCGTCGCAGCGCGAGCAAATATACGCGCGCTGATTCTATCGCGTGGTGGCAAGAGCGATGCCAATCAGTTTGCCTCCTTCTCGGATGCGCTGTTTCAACCGCTGTTTGCGTAAATGTGGCATGCTGCCTGCTGGAAGGACATCGAGATAAGGCTTTTCCGCAGGCGCATTGATCAGCAGGTATCACAGTGTAGCGGCGCAGTCTCCCAATGGATCGGCCAGCGTAGAAAGGCTCAGATCCACGCCTTCCCGGACATGCAGAACACGCTGGTGATTAAGGGGTTGATGCGCGCCGAACGTCTCGCATAGCAGCATCACCAGGAAGCTGGGGCCGAAGCGCCTCCGGGGGGCGTGACATAACATGACATGACATGACATGACATGGCGTCTGCGACCGGGTGATCTGGCAGGAGCAGTCCTCCCGCACGGGACCACATTCCTCTGGCGCGACATGAGAGCGAGCGTCTCGGTGTTATCCTTGCCCAGGTTGCACAGCCGGTCCGAGTTGCAACAGGGGCCAGTCTCGGCTGCGGCGGCGACAACGCGCTCGCGCAGCAAAATGCTCGGGCAAGGGCTTGTGCGCGGGCCGATTCCGTTCAAATGGCGAAGCATCGGCCCTCGACGCTGCAAGCGGGGCTGGCGCCTCGGATTCGATGGCGGCGGCTTCGCCTCTCAAAGGCCAGCTCCATCGGATCAATCCAATGGCGCGGATGCTCGATGCCTTTGACATGCCGCGACCTTTATACCGAATGCCTCTTTCGCATTACGTCTGTTCATTGGCAGACCATACATCGGAATGAGGGAAGTTTCGGCGAGCAGGTCATCCCGAATGTCACAGGCTGCGGGCTGTTTCCACTCCGCCGGTCGTATGTTGCGATCGTGTCTTCGATGGCGCGGACAGTCCGATCAGCATCACTCCGAAAACGATAGCGCCAACACCAACGAGTTTGCTCGCGGTCATCGCTTCGCCCAGAACAAAATGACTGGAGGTCACGGTGATGACCAGGCCCAAACCTACAAAGGGATACGCAATCGAGAGTTCAACATGGGCTAGAACGAGCAACCAAATGACGGCACTCAATACGAAACAGGTGAGCCCGCATATCACCAACGGTGAAGTTGCGACGACAATCGCTGCGCGAAAAGGCGGCAGGTCGTTTTGGGTGAGGGCGCGCTGTACGATTTCGCCCGACATTCCTATCTTGAGGATCAACTGAGCGGCCGCCGCCAAGAGGACGCTGGCTAATACCAGTCCCATCAACATCAGCTTTGCCAAAGTTCCATTCCTTTCTCGTCACCCATGTCGGTTCGGACTATGGTAGCCCTTAGCTGTGCTGCCGGCCCAGGCGTAACCAAGGCTTCGCTATCTTCTCCGGTTGAATATAATATCCGCCGCCATAGCGCGAAGCATGATCGATCGCATCGCCATAGGCACGCCTTGCGTGCTCAGTATAGTCGACGCCATTGATGACTACACCCATTAGCTCGTTGCCGAAGATATCGACCGCAGTGGCGGCTGCGCTCGGATCCGTCACCCCCCAACGGATGACAAGAATGGCGCTGTCGGCAATCGAGGTAAGAGTCTTTGCATCGCGAACTGGAATTATTGGAGGCGCATTGAGCGCGACCAGATCGAAGCGATTCCTCAACTCTTCTATCAGAGCGCGCAAACGGGGCGATTCAAGCAGCCCGCGCGGATCCACAACTTTCTGGCGGATACTTATCGTTGAAAAGCCATGCTCCCCATCGACCAGCAGTTCGTCCAGGTTCGCATGATCGCCCAAGAACGCGATCAGATCCGCTCCAGCGCTGGCGTCGTCATCCGCTTGGTTTCCAGGTCGGCGCATGTCCAGGTCGACGACAATGGCGCGTCGTCCGAGAGAAGCGGCGGCGGCGGCTAGTGCTGCAGAAATTGTCGACTTCCCGTCGTCGGGCACGGGTGAAGTAATCACCACCACTTGCGACCCGGGCTGGGTTCGCCTCGTCTCCAGTTCGATCACCAGATTCCGCATCGCTTCCGAGAACAGGCTTCTAGGCTGATGCGTGATCATCTCAGCGGGCGGAAGCTTGCGCATCTCCTGCGAAAGCAGTGGCACCATCGCCAAAGTCGGGAGGTTCAGAAGTCTCTGAACCTGGTCAGCGTTGCGGATGCGATCGTCAACGGCCTCCGCTGCCAGAGCGAGGATGACGGCAAAGGCGAGGGCCGAAATCAACGCAACAGCAAGGATCTGCTTGGTCTGCGGGAAGCTTGCGCTGTCCGGTAGCCATGCGCGAGAAACGATCGAGATATCGGCGTCTTTTGATTGACGTTCGCTTTCCCGCTTCAAACGCTCCAGGAGGGACTGATATAGCGTCCTGGTCGCAGCGGCTTCGCGTTCCAAGCTTTGCAGATTGACGTTCGATAGGCGAGCCTGAATCGTGCTCCCGCTGACCAAGCCGACTTCACGGCTCAAAGCAGATTCACGAGCCATCGCTGCAGCAGTCAGGGCTGCGGCCTCCTGCCGCTCAGCTGTTTGGACACGGGCGGTTTCCACTGATATGCGACGACGGATTTCGCTCAATTGAGATACGCTCGCCACAACCTCGGGATGAGCGCTGCCGTAGTTGACTTCCAGTTCCAGAAGGCGCCGAGCTACGGTAGCTTCCTGGCCACGCAAGCTCTCCAACAGCGCGGAGGAGGCGCTGACAGCGCTACCCCGGCCATTTTGTTGATTGTCGATAGCAGCGCGATCGGCGCGCGCTTGTGCCAGCGCTATACTGGCTTGGCTGAGTTGCGACTGTTGCATCCCCGCGGGGTCTTCAGCGATGAGACCATGGCTAGCGCGATATTGTGCGATGGCGGTTTCCGTTTCGCGCAGTTGGCGATCGAGGGCTGTCACACGCTCGGTCAGCCATTTGTGTGATGCTTCATCAGCATCGTCTTGACCTTCGGTCACCCCCTTGATGTATGTCTGTGCCACACGATTGGCGAGCATCCGTGCGAGCATTGGATCCTCAGACTTGACGGATATGTCGACAAGATTGGAATCGCCGACACGATCCACGGACAAGTTGCTGAGGAATTTTCCCGTTACATTTTCAATTAACTTCTGCTGCGCTTCCTCTATCGCGTCCTTGTCATTCAAGGATACTTTAGGCTCATTTTGGCTCGAACGCGCTGGCCCAAACCAGTTGGAGATGCTGTCAATCAGGCCCGGCTTTTCCGAGTTAGGCGCAAATTCTTCGATATCCTGCAGGCCCGCAGACTTGACGACCTGTCGCGCCAGCGACCGGGACTGGAGCAGACGGACCCTTGTCGCAATGCGGGCAGCCTCATTGGGCGGTGCGGTGATTGGGGTGTCGCCTTGTTGGTCTACACTGGCCTGCTCCAACAACGGCTTGACCAATACCGTAGTCGTGGCTTCATAGATCGGCGTGATCCGCATCAGTGCAATTATGGTTATCGCCATAATCACGGCTATTGTTGACACGATGATACGCCGACGCCTGCGCAGCAAGCGGATAAAGTCTGTCAGACCGGAGTAAATTGGCGCAGTCGCCGAGAGCCGCTCGGTCTCATTATTTGACGAAAACCGTTCAAGAGGCTTGGCCTCTTGAGTCCATGTGCTCATGGAACGACTGGCCATGACGAACTACTCCTAGCTTACGTCTTACGGTTGTTTGGACATGCCTGCTCCGGCAAAATAGCGGAGTGGCGCGGTGGGTGGCGCAGAGGGCGTCCGATCATATGCTGAATGTTCATCTTCGGGCGGGCGAACGCCTGGACGTTGCCGTGAAACATTCGCGATGGCGCCAAGCAGAAACAGCGGCACGACGAACATCATAATCCGACCGAGATTGTACTGGACGTCAAGCGCCAAGGCGAAGAGGAAAAGGGCGGCTACGACACCGACATCGCAACCATAGACTATCGGATTACGATCCCGACTGAGGCTCGCCCACCACATCAGCAAGAGAAGCATCACTGGCCAGAGATTCTGATAAACTCCCTTGGGGTTAGCCAGATGGCGAACGGAACTGGCGATCGCCGAAAAATAAGTGCTCGGATCTCGCTGATTTTCAAGCCCAGGGAGAGCGAGGGCCAGCACCAAGACGGCATAGGCCGCAAGCGCGATCGCGGCAAAGCCTGCCATCAAGAAATGGGCCTTGCGATGCTCCGGAACCATTAGTGCCCGGAAGCCAGCGCAAAGGAGCGCGATCAGCGCCACCTTCTCGTTCACGACGGTGCCCAGTATGACCACTATGGCAAAAAGCGCGACCTTGCGCTCAATCATAGCGATGGCTGTGATCATGAGCAGCGGCGTCGCTATCCCGTCCGCCGAGCCCATGCCAAGGTAGCGGGTGAGCATAAGAAATACGAGCGCAGCGGAAAAAGCCCATCCCAACGGTACATCGCGCCGTTGCGTGAGATACAGCGTCGCGAGAACCGCCGAAAGCGAAGCATATACCGCGTTGGCCGCGCACATCGCCTGCAACGCCTTGGCATATTCCGGTGTTGTATTAACCAGCGGATGCGAAATGCCTTCGCCGGAAAACAAAACGAGCGGCAGATGGTAGAATGGTGCGGCCATGATCACCGAACCTAATCGGTATACATGAGGACTCGGTGGAAGTTCGCCCCCCGGTTCTCCCAGAAACCACAACAGGTATCGCGAGTAGTTATCGAACGACATGGTGCCATAATAGGCGGTCCTGTAGGCGTCGAAGAACATCGGCAGAACAACGGCTGCGAGAATGGCCGTCAAGAAGATCGGGGTTAATAGCCTGCGATGCGCGTCCGTCGGATTTTTGCTCCACATAGTCCGGCAACCCCTAGGCGAGCGCTTCAGAGCGGACGCCAAAGGTCTGCCTGAATCGGTCAAGCGAGAAGCTGGGACTCTGGGATATGGCGGTCACGGAAAGGCCTCCGTCTTTGGAACTTGTTCGTAATTTTGTATCGCAGCGCTTCCCGATCCCCATGCGCAATTCCGGGTGAACTTGACCCCTTTGGATGATGGCTATGGCACTTTGGATAGTTTCTGGAATAGTTCTTCCGATCCTCGCGCCATCCGCAATGATAGGCCTATGAAATCGGCGCTAGAATCAGTCCGCAGCGGGGCGACTCCCTGCCCCGGGGCCGTCGCGTCCGGGCTCGCGAGCCGGGGTGCTATTCCCTTGACCAATGTGCTGCGGCGGCTTTCCCACGCTTGCGCAGCCTTGTTGTTGATTGGCCCGCTCGCCGCCGAGGCCCGGAATCTTGAGGCTTTTCCCGATGCGTCAGGTTATGGTCGGTACGCTAAGGGCGGACGAGACGGCGCCATCATCTTCGTCACGAGCCTTGCGGATCGCGGACCGGGAACATTGCGCGCCTGCATTGACGCGCAAGGTCCGCGCACCTGCATATTCCGGGTCGGCGGCATCATCCGCTGGACATCTGAGCGCCCGATAATCCGCAATCCCTATATCACCATCGCGGGACAGACTGCGCCGGGGGGCGGAATCCTGATTACCCATGGTGGCGGCAGATACGGCGTCACGCCGCTCGTCGCGAAGAACACGCACGATGTCGTCATCCGTCATATCCGGGTAAGACTGGATAACAGGGGCGCCACACGCGCGGTGAACAGCGGGATCATTTTCGAGAATAGCAAGAATGTAATTGTCGATCATGTCAGCGTTTCATGGGCGGAGGACGAAACGATTGGCGGTCAGGGGCAGAATGACAATATAACCATATCCAACTCTATCCTGGCGGAGGGATTGCGCAGGCACGACAAATGCGCGCTTCTGAGCAGCGACCCGCTTGGCAGTCAGAATATGACATTTATCGGGAATATCTGTGCCCATAACGGAGATCGAAATCCAGACGTTAATTTCTTTCCAAAATCCTGTGTAGATGTCGTAAATAATGTAATATATAATGCGCGTTCTGATTTTGTTGAAGTGTGGGAGCAACATGGTGGCAGCCCAGTCAATATTGTCGGAAATTATTTCAAATCAGGCCCCAACATGGTGCCAGGCAGATACATTATTGCCCGACAGTCGGTGAAATCGACTGGTCGCGCCCGGATCTATGAAGCAGGCAACCATATCGACGGTAAGATCGAACGTGAGCCTCCGCCCTATGTGCGCGAAGCGATGGTCGATACTCCAACCTGTCCGCTTGGGGCGCCGGTCCTTGATGCACGGCAAGCCTTTGGTCGCGCTTTGCGGGAGGCTGGAGCCTTTCCCCGCGACACAGTGGACATGAGGTTGGTGAAAGAGGTGAAGAATGGTACCGGCAGGATCCGCAACGCCCCCGGCATCCTTCCTGAAATTGCCGATGGTACGCCCTATGCGGACTCGGACAAGGACGGGATGTCGGACGAATGGGAGCGAACGAACGGTGCCGACGCCGGAAGGAGCGACGCATGGGATGATGCCGACCATGATGGTTGGCGGAATCTCGACGAGTTTCTCGACTATGCGCATCGACGTTCGTTGGCGGGTTCGAGTGTCGCAGAGACCGAAGGAAGCGTGACGCGTCCCTGGACTCTGGCGGCATTGGCAGTCGTCCTCATCGCGGCTGTTATCGCCGGTTTCGGTAGCCTCTCGAATACAGGTGCAGTTTCATCATGACGGCATCGTCCTTGCCAACGAGACTTCAGAAGGCCGAGTTTTGGGCGATCCAGGCGGCTGTTTTAATGGCTCCCTTTCCCGCGATCCGTCACTCGACGATTTTCTTCACTGTCAGCGACTATCTGTTTCTCATAGCAATCATCCTTCGCCTGGGTTGCAAGATCCCGATCGCTCCGTTGGGGGCCCTGACTGGCGTATGGTTTGCTGGCTTGGTGGCATTGACAGGGGGGCTGATGGCGAGCAGCCTTGTAAGTGGCGATCCGCTCCGCGGACTGATTGTTGATGCCCAGTATGTGTTCGCATTCATGATCCTGCCTTTCGCCCTGCTCGGACGGACAAATGATCAGGCGTGGCGTCTTGTGAAATGTTTCGTGGTCGCGATGGCGGTCATGAGTGCCATTGGCATCGCATTTTATGCTTCTGGTTATAATGGTGGAACGGCACGTCGCCTCGCAATCGTGACGGGCGGAAACCGCCTCTCTGGCTTCGTCGACAATGCCAATGGTATGGCGGGCTATATCGTCCTCACGCTACCGCTGCTTTGGCTTTTGTGGCAGCAACGGAGCCTGAGTTCCAAGTATGCTCTTATAATATTGATCATCCTTATCACCGCACTTATATTAACAAGTTCAAACACAGGACTTATAGGACTCGGCGTTGTTACAATAATATTGCTTGGAGGGCGCCGAAATCTTTTTGCGCTATCGTTTGTTGGTGTCCTCGCAACTGTGATAGCGACATGGGGTCAGCCATATCTTCCTCAAGTTTTCAAGGATAGGGTTCTTAACGCAATACTCAATGAAGATATCACGCAGGCCGGAACGTACCAGGGGCGGCACGATCTTGCCGTCGAAGCAATGCGCTGGACAGAGGATCATCTTTTTCTCGGAGTCGGGGCAGATCAGTATCGGTTATTGAGCGAATATAATTTGCCGGTTCACAATACCTACCTGCTCTTGTGGGTCGAAGGCGGCTTGGTTGCGATGCTGGGCTTCGTCATTTTGTTGCTATGCATCATCGCCGCTCCCTTGACACAGCGAGGAGGCTCTCCAGCTGGGAGCGTCGCATTGGCCGCATTCGCGACCACAGTGGTCTTCGCGGGGATGGGCATGGGCTATACCCACGTCTATGCACGGTCATTGATCCTCCCGATGCTGCTGGCGATCAGCCCTGCCGTCGCCGCGATCCCGCAATTTAGAAACCGAAGGCGCAATTCATCAGCCAATGCGGAAATGCGTAACAAGATGTCTGCTGCCGCTCTCGGCGTACCGGCTCAACGGCTGAACCATTCGACTGAAGGATGACATGGACTTTACCTAATTGCCGGCAAAGACCCCGGACCTGCTCGCCGAACGTTCGCTCATTCTGATACGAGGCCTGGCTCTGGAAGGAGCAGGTGCAATCAGGAAGGGGCGTTTCGCCCGAGGCCTCGACGCCGGCCAAGGCGCGGCAGAAGGACTGTGGTGTGCGCTGGTCGATCAAATACAACAAGGCTAAGGTCCGCGAGATGCCGACCCGAAGGCGACAAAGCCGGTTGATCTTACCATCCATATGCCCGGCCACCAAAATCGCATCGGCATTGACAACCCCACCGCTTGATCCGTGCCTGGGGCGCCAGCGCAGCCAATGGCGATGATCCTGGGACCTGATCAGGCCCGCCAGTCGCTCCAGATCGAAAATCAGGCCATCAAAATAGCCGAAGATTATACTCCATCAGCCGGCCGCGCCCCTCAACCAGCCGGCCGGGCGAAATCGGACGGTACCCGGAGGCGTCCATGTCCCGCCGAACTTGGAAGATGTTTATCTTTCAGGTCATGGAAGATCGCTATTTCAGCTGGCTGGCTGTCTGATTGAACGGATCGGGTCGTATCCCTAAGATCATCGCATTCGACAAGTGGCACATGCTGCCCAGCGTTACGTAAACGCGTAAATGCTTCCTCGACTGGTCCGGTGATATCAAGAACTGAAAGTTGACGACGGTTCTTGAGATAAATCAAGGTACGGGCAAAATCCGTCTCTTATATGCCTGTCTCTGCGCAGGGGCGACATCGGCTCCGGTGACAGGAGATCTCAGCCGGAGCTACTCAGCATGTCTATCCCTATCGCGATTTTTCCCCAATTGGAAAATTGGGCGGGGCAGAGTGACAAGGATGATAAAAATGCAGTTTGGCAGGCCCCTGAGAGCGGTCTTGAGACAGCCTGATGTGGACCTATCACCCCGACCTGCTCGCCCGACCGGTGCCGCGCTACACCAGCTACCCCACCGCGGCCCAGTTCACCGACGCTGTCGGGATTATCGAGATGGCGGAGCGGCTGGACCGGGTGGAGGCGGAAACGCCGCTCTCGCTCTATCTCCACATTCCCTATTGTCATGACATTTGCTGGTATTGCGGCTGCAACACCGGCGCGGCGAACAAGGCGCAACGCTTGTCCGCCTATGTCGAGGCGCTGGAGCGGGAGATTGCGCTGGTGGCGCGGCGGCTTGGCGGGCGGGCGCGGGTGCGGCGCATCGCCTTTGGCGGGGGCAGCCCCAATTCGCTGCCGCTGGTCGACTTCATCCGGCTGCTCCAGCAATTGCTGCTCTGCTTCGACGCGCAGAATGCCCGGATTTCGGTCGAACTGGACCCGCGTCGGCTGGACCGGCAATGGATCGACGCGATGGCGGCCATGGGCGTCGATCGGGTCAATCTGGGCGTGCAGACCTTCACCCCGTCGGTGCAGGCGCGCATCGGCCGCATCCAGCCGCTCGACATGGTGGAACGCGCGGTCGAGGGACTGGCTGCTGTCAATGTCGCTGTCGGTTTCGACCTGATGTATGGCCTGCCGGGCCAGTCTCCGGACGATCTCGTCGCGACGCTCGACGCCAGCATCGCTATGGCGCCGGCGCGGATCGCCCTGTTTGGCTATGCCCATATGCCCCGCCTTCTGCCCCGCCAGGCCCGTATCGACGTCACCGACCTACCGGACCTGCGGACGCGCTTCACCATGGCGGCCGAGGGACATGACCGGCTGGTCGCGGCCGGATATCACGCAATCGGGTTCGATCATTTCGCCAGTCGGGGCGACTCCCTCGCGCGCGCTGCGCAGCAGGGGCGTTTGCGGCGGAACTTTCAGGGCTTCACCGACGATGACGCCGATGTCCTCATCGGCATGGGGGCGAGCGCGATCAGCCAGTTTCCCGACCTCATCATCCAGAACGAGAAGCGCGCTGGCCCGTATCGCGAGCGGATCGCCGTGGGCCAGTTGACAGCGACGCGCGGGCTCGTCCGCACCGGCGATGACCGGCGCCGGGGGCGGATCATCGAAGCGCTGCTGTGCCAGGGGGAGGCGCATCTGGGCATGGTTCCGCCCGTCGACCTTTCTCGCTTCGAAGCGCTGGGATTGGTTCGGTGCAGCGGAGACCATGTGCGGCTGACGCCGGCCGCACGGCCCTATGCCCGCGCCATCGCCGCCTGCTTCGACGCCTATCTGGAGCCGCAGGAAAAGCGGTTCAGCCATGCGATATAGTCTTGCCCTGTTGGCCTGCCTGGATCTGGCCATCGGCGCCGGACCGGCGGTTGCCGCCAGCCGCCCCATCGCCTTTTGCGGAACCCCGCCGCCCGGCTGGACGCCCCCGGGCCCGCGCAGGCCGGCCCTGCCCGACAGGCCGGGTGGCTACTGCCATGTTGCCGGTTGCGCCGCCAAGAAGGACCGGAGCGGCTGTGCCGGCAGGATCGTGCCGGAACGGGGCGGCCGCTAACCGTCGATCGCTTTTTCCTGCCGCGCGACGACCGCGGTGACGGTCAGGTTCGCGCTGGCGCTGGCCACCGTACGCGTCATGTCGAGCAGCCGGTCGAAGGGCAGGACGAAGCCCACCACCAGTGCGGTCTGTTCCGGCGAGACGCCCACGGCAGACAGGACGGCGGCCAGCATGAAGAGTGAAGCGGAAGGGATCGGCGCGGTCCCGAAGGCCGCAAGCGATCCCGTCAGCAGCATGATCGCCAGCATCGCGGGATCGGGATGCACGCCCAGCGCCTGAAGACTGAAGACGCTGAGCAGCCCGACATACATGGCAGTCCCGTCCTTGCCGATGCTGGCGCCGATCGGCAGCACGGTGGAAGCGATCGCCGGTTCGATGCGTAACGTATCCTGCGCCACCCGCAACGCGACCGGCAGGGTCGCGGCCGACGAAGCGGTCGAGAAGGCGACCAGCAACGGGTCGATCGCGGCGCGGAAGAAGCGGCGGATCGACAGGCGCGCGACGAGCGCTATGAGCGGCAGATGGACGATCAGTATCTGCGCGATCACGCCCAGCAGCACGCAGAGCGCCAGCCAGCCGATATTGGCGAAGACGGCGACGCCATTGTCCGCCACCGCCTTGGCGATCAGGGCAAGGACGCCGAACGGCGTGATTTCCATGACGATGCGGACGAGGTGGAACAGCACGCGACTGGCCGATTGGAGCATGGTCGCCATCGGCCGGCCCTCGTCCCCGGCCAGTATGACGCCGAAGCCCAGCAGCATGGCGAAGAAGATGATCGCCAGCATGTCCCCTTCGGCGAGCGACTGAACGATGTTGACCGGGACGATCCCGACCAGCTGGTCGTGCAACGACTTGGCTTCGCCCAGCGCATGGGGCACCGCCTTGCCCAGCGCAGTGCCCACGCCGGGACCGACCAGAAGACCCAGCGCCATCCCGACCGAAACGGCGCAGATTGTGGTGAGCGCGAACAGAAGCACCGTGCGTCCGCCGACGGATCCCAGGCGGCGCGGATCAGCCAGGGCCGTCACGCCCGAAGCGATCGACACGAAGACGATCGGGACGACCAGCATCCGGATCAACCGGACGAAAATCTCGCCGACAAAGGCGATCCAGGATGCGGCGGCGGGCCAATAGAGGCCCAGCAGGACACCGACGGCCAGTCCGCCCAGCACGCGCTGCCAGAGCGGGACGGCGAACCAGCGACGGGCGAACGCGGTCATGGGGGTTACAGCCCGCCCCAAAAGCCCGGCTGCGGCGGCAGCAGATAACCGCGATCGCCGGTGACGCCGCCGTCGCGATCGGCCGAGAGCCAGAGCGGCCCGTCGAGATCGACGAAGGCGCTACCCGCCGCGATCGCCCAGGCGGGCGCGATCGAGAGGGAGGAGCAGATCATGCAGCCGGTCATGACGTCCAGGCCACGCGCGCGCGCGGCGTCGGCGAGGTGAAGTGCTGCGGTCAGCCCGCCTGCCTTGTCGAGCTTGATGTTCACGACGCGATAGCCATCGGGCAGACCGTCGAGGTCGGCTGCGACATGGACGGATTCGTCCGCGGCGATGGGGATGGCGGACCGGAAACCATCAAGCGCGCCATCCTCATGCGCTGGCAGCGGCTGTTCCAGCAGGTCGATGCGCAAGTCGATCATCAATCCCTGAAGGTCGCTGACCTCCGCGATGGTCCAGCTTTCATTGGGATCGACGATCAGGCGCGGCGCGGGCGCAGCGGCCCGGACCGCGCGAAGCTGGGCGGCGGGATCGTTCCGGTCCACCTTGACCTTGATGAGCGGCACATGGGTCAATGCTGCGGCCGCCAGTCCCATGGCGTCTGGCGTGTCGAGGCCGACAGTCATGGCGGTCGCGATCGGACGCAGCGGCCTGGGCAGGCTCAATTCGGTGGCGATGTCGCTGCCCGCCAGTTTCAGTTCCAGATCCCAGAGCGCGCAGTCGACCGCGTTGCGCGCTGCGCCCGCCGGCAGGATTTCGAGCAGCCCGCGGCGGCTGACGCCCTTCTCCAGCGCCTCGCGCACCGCCTCGATCTCCGCGATGCTGGTATCGACGCTTTCGCCATAGCGGGGATAGGGCACGCACTCGCCCCGACCGATGGCGCCGTTTTCGGCAAGGGTGACGGTGACCACTTCCGCGGCGGTCTTGACCCCGCGCGAGATGCGGAAGGGGGTGGCGAGGGGGAAGACTTCCCCCAGAGCGGTCAGCGTGCGGCGCATGGGATTCAGGCATTCTCCGTGGCGTGGGCGACTGTCGCGGCAGATGATTCCAGCAGACGGTCCAGGATTGCCTCCACACCCATGCGATAGGGATCGGAACAGGGCAAGCCGAACTCTTGCGCCGTGCGGGCGCACAGCGCAACGGCGTCGGCCTCCTCCATCGCGGAGGTATTGAGCGCGATGCCGACGACGCGGACGTCCGGATTGGTCAGGCGCGCAGTTCGCAGGTTCGCCTCCAGGCAATCGGCGAGCGATGGCGGGCTGTAATGCGGCAGGCCGCGCATGGTCCGGCGCAGCGGATCATGGCACATGACCAGCGCATCGGCCTGGGCACCATGGAGCAGCCCGGTCGACACGCCTGCGAAGGAGGGGTGGAAGAGCGAACCCTGACCCTCGATCAGATCCCAGCCGCCATCGTGGCGATCCGGCGAAATCTGCTCGATCGCGCCGGAAATGAAGTCGGCGACCACCGCATCCAGCGGCACACCGTCTCCGGCGATCAGGATGCCCGTCTGCCCGGTCGCGCGGAAATCGGCCACCACGCCGCGCGCCGCGAGCGCACGGGCGAGGCAGAGCGTCGTATACATCTTGCCGACCGAACAGTCAGTGCCGACGGTCAGAAGGCGCTTGCCCGCGCGGCGCCTGCCATTGCCCACCGGGATGTCGGGACGGGGATCGCGCACGTCATGCAGGGTGCGGCCGAGCCGCGCGGCCGCTTCCACCAGCCGGGGTTCATCCTTCAGTCGCTGGTGCAGCCCCGAGGCAATGTCCAGCCCCGCCGCCATCGCGGCGAGCGCGTCCTGCACCAGATCCTCGCCCAGCCGGCCGCCGGCATTGGCGATGCCGAGCACCAGCGTCCGCGCACCCGTGGCATAAGCCGTCGCGAAGTCCATCCTGCGCAGGCCGAGTGTCAGGCGGCAGTCGTCGTGGCGAAATTCCCCCACGCAGACATCCGGCCGGAACACCGCCAGGCCGCGCGAAGTCTTGATGCCGATCTCGTCATTGCTGTGGCCGAGATAGAGGAGATAGGGCGTGGCGATCATGGATGTCTCGAACCTGTGCTGATTGGACGTCCGCTGTATCGTCCCGGCGGGTCCAACCCCAATAGCAAGGCCCGCATAGGCTATAGCCTGACGCTATAGGCTTTCGATTACCTCTGACAACAGGGCCAGAAATTCGGACGCGGTCTTGGACGGCGGACGGTTCTGGAGATAGACGGCGTTGATGTCGAAAGTGATGGCCGGCTGGAGCGGGCGGCTCGACAGACCCGGCGCGGTGGCGGCGTGGGCGGTGAAATTATCGACGATCGCCATGCCCACCCCGGCGCGGACGAGGGCGGCTGCGATATAGTAGGTGCGCGCAGACACCACCTCGTCCAGTTCGACGTCGAGTCGGTTGAGTTCGCCGGAGAGGACGCGGCCGATCGGACCGCTCTGCACCGGGCTGATGAACTTCTGGTCGCGCAGTTCCTCCAGATGGAGTCGGCCGGGCGCGTCAGGCATGTCCTCCTCGCGGTAGAGGACGACCAATTCGCCTTCGCCGATCACCTGATGGGCGACCGGCGCGGACAGAGGTACCTCGAAGCTGATCGCGATGTCGGTTTCGCGCTCATAGAGTTTGCGCACCATTTCATCATGATGCAGCGTCTGGAGGTCGAACATGATGTCCTCATGTCCGCGCAGGAAGCGCGCTACGGCATCGGGGATCGCGCCGAGGCCCAGCGAGGGCAGGGCGGAGACGCGGAGGATCGCGCCGCGCCCATGGCGCATATTCTGCGCCGCCTGGCGCAGCGAGCGGACCCGATCCTGAATGTCTGACACTTCGGTGAAGAGCGTGCGGGCGTCCTGCGTCGGGATCAGGCGGCCCTTGGCCCGTTCGAACAGCGGCAGGCCAATCGAACGTTCCGCGTGGCGCAGTACCTTCGTCACGGCGGGTTGCGACACGTTCAGCGCGCGCGCGGCGGCGCTGACGGTGCCGTGGAGATAGACGGCGTGGAAAATTTCGATCTGGCGCAGGTTCATCGGCGCGTCCCCTTTGGCTGCGGCCCGTCCTTGCGATAACGACAGCGGCGCTGCGAGCCGCTATGACATCCGGTTATAGGCCGCGCAACACGCCGCTCTGGACGGGCGCGACTTATAGGGGCCATGTTGCCAATAAGGCTCACCTTCCAAGGACTTCGCTGTATGCCCTCGTCTGTCGTTCTCCGCCGCCTTCGGACGCTACTGCTAGCGGGGGGACTGGCGGCCGGAACAGCGGTGGCAGGCCCGGCACCGGGCGAGAAAGCCGACATCCTTATCCGAGGCGGCACCATCCATGATGGCGGCACCGGCGAACCCTATGTCGGCGATGTCGCGCTGAAGGGCGACCGGATCATCTATGTCGGCCGCGCCGCGCCCATGACGGCGGCGCAGGTGATCGACGCACGGGGCATGATCGTCGCCCCCGGCTTCATCGACGCCCATACCCATGCCGACAGCTTCATCCGCTCGCCCGACGCCGCGACGCGGGTCAATGCCGCCTGGCTGAACCAGGGGGTCAGCACCGTGATGATCGGCGTGGACGGTTTCGGCACGCCGGACGTCGGCGCGGATGCGGCGAAGCTGGAAGCGTCGGGGATCGGCACGAACATCGTGCCCTTCATCGGCTTTGGCGCGGTGCGGCAGCGGGTGTTGGGGCAGGATGCACGCCCCCCCCGGCCGAATGAACTGGACGCGATGAAGGCGCTGGTCGCCAAGGGCATGTGCGAGGGCGCAACCGGCTTTTCGGCCGGGCTTTTCTACCCGCCGCAGAGCTTCGCCAGGACGGAAGAGGTGGTGGCTGTTGCGCGGGAGGCGGCGATCCGGGGCGGCCTGTACGACACGCACCAGCGCGACGAGTCCAGCTATTCCATCGGTTTGCTGGGATCGGTGAAGGAAGCCATCGCCATCGGCCGGCAAGCGGTAATGCCGGTCCATTTCGCGCATCTCAAGGCGCTGGGCGTGGATGTGCAGGGCCAGGCGCCTGCGGTGATCGCGGAAATCGAGGCTGCGCGGAAGGCCGGGCAGGATGTGACGGCCGACCAATATCCCTGGCTGGCATCGGGATCGAGCCTGGACGCATCGCTTCTGCCGGGCTGGGCGGTGGATGGCGGCGGCGCGGCGCTGGTCCGGCGGCTGGACGATCCTGCGACGCTGACGAAGATTCGGGATGAGATGCAGAATAATCTGCGGCGGCGCGGCGGTGCGAAGGCGCTGCTGTTGATCGCTCAGGGCTTCCCCTGGACCGGCCGGACGCTGGAGCAGGTGGCGGCCGAGTGGCAAGTCGATCCGCGCGATGCGGCGCTGCGCATCATTCGCCAGAGCATCGAGTCCAGCGAACCGGGAAAGAAGGGCAAGGGCACGGCCGTCGCCTCCTTCAACATGGCGCAGGCCGATGTCGACCTGCTGATGAAGCAGCCCTGGGTCGTGACCTCCTCGGACGGGTCCGATGGGCACCCCCGCATGTTCGCGACCTTCCCCGAAAAATATGTCCAATATGTCCGGGACCGGAAGGTCATCAGCCTCCAGGCCTTCGTTCGTCAGTCGACGGGATTGACTGCGGACATCTACAAGCTCGACCGTCGCGGCTATCTGAAGCCGGGCTATCATGCCGATGTGGTGGTGATCGACCCCGCCCATTATGCCCCGCGCGCGGACTATGTGCATCCGCGCGAACTGAGCGTTGGCGTAGCCAGGCTGTTCGTGAACGGCCAGTTGGCGGTCAGCGACAGCCAGGCGACCGGCGCGACGGCGGGTCGGGCATTGCTGCGGCCTCGGCCGACGGCCTGCCCTTGAGGGTGTGAAATCACTCAACAACGGTCGGTAAAGTTTTAGCAAGGGTGGCACGATTGCCGGGGCTGCGGCGGAGCCGATACCTATCCCCCACCCTGCAAATAAATTGCGACCCATTGTACCCATTTCCGGCACATCCTCGTGCCTTATCCATAATTAACCCCAATTCGGAATATTTCATATCCTGCTCGCAACGATTCTGTGCGAAAAGGATGGAAGAATATTCATAAGAAACGGATGTGAGAGGGCGTGAAGGGCGATTCGTCTATTCATGAAAATTTATAGATATTTAGGAGGCAATCATGCGTATTGGCCGACTAACCCTGTCGTTTCTTTCGATTTTCGTTCTCCTTGCTCCGCAAGGTGTATCCGCTGCGGAAAAACTGCCCGCACTGGGCGCCGATCCAGCCCGAATTTCGATTTCGGGCCTGTCGTCCGGCGCCTTCATGGCGGTGCAATATGATGTCGCCTTCTCCGCCAGCACCATCGGCGTGGGCGTGGTTGCTGGCGGTCCCTATAATTGCGTCTATGTCAATCTGGGCGGAATCTACACCTGCATGCAGGGGGCGCCTGTCGGGCAATCGTCCTACCAGGCTGCGGTCGGCTTTGCCGGCCTGGGTCAGATTGATCCGGTCAATCACATTGCCGGTCAGAAAATCTATCTGTTCAGTGGCACCCAGGACACTACCGTCAGGCAATCGGTGATGGACGCGGTGCATGATTTTTATCGAGCGGCGAACGTGCCGGCGAGCAGCATCCAATATGTCAAGGGAACCGCGGCCGGCCATGCGTTCATCTCGGACGATTTCGGCAATGGCTGCGCCATCACCCAGGCGCCGTTCGTCAACGAATGCACCGTGGCCGGCGCGCTCTACGACCAGCCGGCGGCGATCCTGACTCAGATCTACGGGCCGCTGAAACCCAAGGCCACGAGCCTGTCTTCCTCGCCGATAGCGTTCGATCAGGCTCAGTTCGCCGGTGCGCTGAGCGGCATGGCGCCCTCGGGCTATCTCTATGTCCCCAAAAGCTGCCAGCAAAGCGCCGCGAAATGCGCGGTGCATGTCGTTTTCCATGGCTGCCTCCAGAGCGCGGACGCGGTCGGCGACGCAGTCTATGGCAAGCTGGGTTATAATGAATGGGCGGATAGCAACGGCATCATCATCCTCTATCCGCAGGTCGACAAGAGCAGCATTCCCTTCAATCCGCAGGGGTGCTGGGACTGGTGGGGCTATAGTGGGCTGAACTTCCAGACGAAGGGCGGCGCGCAGCTTTCGGCGGTCCACGCCATGGTCCAGCAACTGGTCAGCCAATAGCATCCGCGACATTGGCCGACGAAAAAGGGGGTGGAGAGGCCTATTGCTCCTCCACCCCCTTGTCCTTTGCCTCGCTTCAGTTGGTCTTGAAGCGCACGCCCACGCGGAAGGCGCGACCCAACAGGTCGCTGAAGGTCGAATTGGCCGACAGGCCGCTTTCTGGCAGCAGGATCGGATCCTTGTCGAACAGGTTGGTGATGTTGAAGAACAACTGACCGTCGGACCCGCCAACCTTGATCTTCGCGGTGAAGTTGAGGTCGGTGTAGAATGTACCGTCGATATGGTTGCTGTTGATCGTCGGATTGGCCGCGGTGCTGGTCGGGCAGGCCGACGTGCAGACGACATAGGTGTTGTTGTAGGTCCCCGAACTGACGCCGCGCCCGACCGCGGTGATCGAGTAGCTCGGCGTGTCGAAGGTCGCCGACAGGCGGAAGATCCACTCCGGCGTGCCGCTGGTCTGCCCGCTATTCTGGCCGACCGTGTCGACCGCCACAGACACGCCGTTGTCGACGAGGTTTTCCAGATAGTTGGTCGCGGTGCCGCGCAAGGTCAGGTTGCTGGAACTGCTGTTGAATATCTGGTCGAGCGGGACGCGGTAGCTGGCTTCATAGTCGATGCCGCGCACCTTGACCTTGGCGAAGTTGAAGGGGCTGGCCGAAACGAAATAGTCGCGCACGCCATCCGGATCGGGGACGATGGCATCGCAGAAGGATTGCAGTCCTTCGGTGCAGCGGCGGGCGATGTCGTCGGCGAAGAACTGGCTGATCGCATCTGACACCTTGGTGCGGAACCAGTCGACCGAGAAGGAGAATCCCGGCAGGAAGCGGGGTTGCAGCACGGCGCCGAGCGTCAGCGTATCGGCCTTTTCCGGCTTCAGCGCCAGATTTCCGGTAGTCAGTTCGCGGAAGGTCGCGCCGGCATATTGGCCATAAGCCGACCCGGTGCTGAATGTGTTGGTGCGCGACGTGCCCGACTGGAACAGTTCGTTGAGGTTGGGCGCGCGAATGTCGCGTGAGCGGGTGCCGCGCAGGCGAATGTCGTCGATCGGCTGCCAGGTCAGGCCGGCCTTCCAGGTCGTCACCGTGCCGGAGGTGGAATAATCGGTCACGCGCGCCGCGCCGTTGAATTCCGCGCCCAGGCCCAGGGGCACGACCGTTTCCAGATAGGCTTCCTTGACATTGTAGCTGCCGAAGGTGGGACGGAAATTGCCGACCGACCAGCCGCTCTGATATTCGATCGGGACATAGCCCGAAACCTCTTCCTTGCGATATTCGCCGCCCACTGCGACGCTGACATCGCCGGCCCAGGTGGCAAAGGGCGTCATGGACAGGTTGACGCCCGCCACCGTCTGCTTGAACCGTTGGTCGCGATAGGGATCGCCCAGCACCCATTCGACCGCCGCCGGATTCGCGACGCCGACGCCGAGGCGGTTCAGCGGAATGCAGCCATTGGTCGGGCTGGTCAGGGTGGACCGGCAGACGATCGTGCCCGCCGCCACGCCCAGCGCATTGCCCGCCGGGGCGAACACGGCGTCGGTCGCCAGGGCCAGGCGCGACGTGTTCATGATGTCGCGCAGCAGTTCATGCGTGTCGGTCTGGCCATATTGGGCATAGGCATCCCATATCGCCTTGTTGCCGAACATCTGGAATTCACCGCCCGCACCGATGGTGTAGCGCTGCACCTCGCGGCTGCTGTTGTTCTTGCGATAGGGCATATCGGCTGCCGACGTGCCCAGCGTGACGTTCGTCACGCCCGCCAGCGCGGCGCTGCCCAGCGCCTGGATCAGATAGGCATTGTCGGCGGTCAGGGTGAAGGTCGCCGCCTGCGGCCCGGAATTGAACAGCGTCTTGTTCCAGTTGTAGGACGCTTCGCCATAGACCCCGATCCAGTCGGCCAGTTCGTAGCTGAGGCGGCCATAGACGCCGCGCCGATCGTCCGTGGCGTCGAGGCCGATGCGACGCGATGTGTCGTTGATCGCCCAGTCGCCGCCGACCGTCTGCGAACTGTCGGTCAGCGAACCGAACTGATATTGCCGCGCGACGCCGCCTTGGTCGAAATAGGTGCCGCGCAGCGCTGTCGATCCGCCGACCTGCGAGCGGATGATGCTGCCGGGCGTGGCGTTCCATGTGCCCGCGCCGCGAACCACCAGATTGGCCGGGCCGCCAGCGGCAATGGCGGCTGCGGTATTCGCCACGGTCCGATACCCTAGCTGGTTCCAGTCGCGATCCACTTCGAAAATGCCGTCGCGATGGGCATATTCGCCAGCCAGAAGGATGCGGCCGCGCCCGCCGGCGAAGCTCTTGCCCACCGCGCCGGAGAAGCTGTAGTTGAAGCCGTCACCCTTGTCGGTGATGCCGCTGTCGGCCTCCACCTTGATGCCTTCGAACGTCTTGTCGAGCACATAGTTGACGACGCCGGCGACGGCGTCGGAGCCATAGGCGGCCGAAGCGCCGCCGGTCACGATCTCGACGCTCTTCACCAGCGACTGGGGGAAGGTGTTGATATCGACCAGCCCGGTGATGGTCGATCCGACCGAGCGGCGGCCGTCGAGCAGCACGAGCGTACGCACCTCACCCAGATTGCGAAGGTTCATCGTGTTGACGCCCGCCAGACCCGAACTGATCGCGAGCCGTGAGTTGGACGGACGGGTGCTGCCCGCCAGCGCCGGGATCTGATTGACAAAGTCGGCGATATTATTGGTCGGCGACTGGTTCTCTATGTCCTCCTGCGTCATGACTGTCAGAGGGGTAGGAGACTGGAAGCCGTTGCGGATGATGCGGGTGCCGGTGACGACGATCTGGCTGTCGGGCGCATCCGCTTCGACGCCCTGCTGCGGGGCGGCCGAATCCTGCGCCAGGGCGGGCGCGCCATGGACCAGAGCCAGCGCGGTCATCGCCAGACCAAGGCCGTGCGAGCGGCCGAACGACCGACGAATTCGCCTGAAATCACGCATGTACAGAACCCCCTTGTCACGGGACAGGGCTGCGCGCAGTGATTGCACGCGCGGCGTCAGAGCGCCGATCTGGCCCGACCCTTCCCTTCACCACATGACCGCAGGGCGGGCTCAAGCCTTCTGCCGATCCCCGCCCTGCCGTCATCACGATCCCCGCCGCGCCCCTCACTTGACGGGGGCAGACGCCGGTTCCATGACGGGGAGGTTACAGGGTGGTCGCGGCTGGTCAATAGATTTGGTATTACTTTGATCGTATAAAGGTATAGCCTGAGGGAATGGCGGCGAACCGCGACGGCCATCACGCTGGTTGATAGCTTGCAGTTATGGGCGCTGGGCGGCTTGCTATATGTGCGGCCGGCCATCCTGCGATAATCGTCGCATAACAATCCCCTAGTCAAGGAGGCTGAGTTGATTCAGCGTCGAGCGTTTCTTCTGGCCTCCGTGGCCGCCCTGGCCCTGCCGGGCAAGGTGATGGCGAAGTCGCTGGTCAAGGGCGGCAAGGCCTCGCAGCTCCGGGCGAAAGGGGCGAGGGCGCCGATCGAGATCATCGAGGACGAGCTGGGCGTGCCCCATGTGCGGGCACGGTCGCCGCATGACGCCTATTTCGGGCAAGGCTATCTGGTGGCGCGCGACCGGCTGTTCCAGATCGACATGGAGTATCGCCGCGACATGGGGCGCATGGCCGAAGCCTTCGGCCCACGTTTCGTGGCGGCGGACAAGGCGGCGCGGCTGTTCCTCTATCGCGGCGACATTGACGCGGAACTGGCGGCATTGCCGCCCGGCGTGCTGGACTGTGCAAAGGGCTATGTCGCCGGCGTGAATGCGCGGATCTCCGAACTGGCGGCCGATCCGACGCAACTGCCGCTCGAATATGGGATATTGAACCTTCAGCCGCTGCGCTGGGACGTGCGCGACCTGGTGCGCAACAGGGGCATCGGCATGGGCGATGCCGATGATGAGGTGCGCCGCGCGCAGATGCAGGCGCTAGGGCTGCTGGATGCGGATCAGTTGATGGCGCCGCTGCGCCCGGCCTGGTCATTCACCGTGCCGGAGGGGCTGGACTGCGCTGCGGTGAGCGATGCGGATTTGGGAATATTGGACCCATCGGCGCGGCCCGTGCCCTTTGACGCCATCCAGGAGGCATCGCTCGATCGTGCCGAGCGCCGCGCCGATCGTTTTGCCCAGGGCAGCAATGCCTGGACGATCGCGCCGTCCCGCAGCGCGACCGGGCGACCGATCCTTGCCAACGATCCGCATCTGGGCATCGGCGGATTCAGTCCCCGCCACATGGTCCATCTGACCGCGCCGGGGCTGGACGTGATCGGTGCGGGGGCACCCGGCCTGCCGGGCATCATGCAGGGGCACACCGATCGCTTCGCCTTCGGCCGGACCAATTTCCACATCGACCAGACAGACCTGTTCATCCTGCGCACCGACAAGGACGATCCGGAGCGATACTGGCACAAGGGGCGATGGAGGCGGTTCGAGACGTTCGAGGACGAGATTGCGGTCAAGGACGGGCCGGCGCAGCGCGTGAGCTTGCGTTATGCGCAGGGGCGGCCGATCGTGGCGCAGGACGCAGCGCGCCAGCGGGCCAGCGCATTCGCCACGGTCAGCATGTTGCCCGGCGCCAACATGCGCTTCGCGATCATCGCGATCAACCTGGCGAGGGACTGGACGTCGCTGCGGCAGGCGTTCAAAATCCATGTGTCGCCGACCAATTTCCATTATGCCGATGTGGACGGCAATACCGGGTGGCAGACGATCGGCTTCACCCCCCGGCGGCCCCGGCATGACG
This sequence comes from Sphingobium sp. TCM1, assembly GCF_001650725.1. GTDB lineage: Bacteria > Pseudomonadota > Alphaproteobacteria > Sphingomonadales > Sphingomonadaceae > Sphingobium. Next base: position 291,239 of record NZ_LXVX01000011.1, read on the forward strand.
GGCTGTTCCCGGCGCCGGGCGACGGCGATTTCGACTGGACGGGCATCATGCCGGTCGAGGAGATGCCCCATGTATACAACCCCAAGGAAGGCTGGTTCGCGTCGGCCAACCAGTTGAACATTCCTCCCGACTATCCCCACGCCAGCAACGTCATCAGCTTCGACTGGAGCGACCCCTTCCGCTACGACCGCATTTCCGACGTGCTGCGCAGCCAGCCCAGGCATCGCATCGAGGACAGCATCGCGCTCCAGCATGATGTTCGGTCGCTTCCGGCGCGCGCGCTCATGAAGCTGATCCCGGACAAGCTGCTGCCGGCGGCCGCTCCGGCCGCGGCGATGCTCAAGCGCTGGGATTGCGGGCTGGAGGCCGACAGCGCGGCAGCCTTGCTTTATGAAATGGTGATGCCGGAATTGCAGGCGGGCTTCCGCGATCTCGTCGTACCCGCCGCCGCGCGCGAGTTCATACCGTCGGTCAACCTGTTCGAGATGCTGCGTATTCTCGCGACACCGGACAAGCGCCTCGGTCCGGTGCCGAATCTGGCGCGCGACGCGCTGATCGAGCGGTCGCTGGTGGCGGGTTGGAACAAGGCGCTGGAGCAGGGCGGTCCCGATCCGGCGCAATGGCGCTGGGGCGACCTGCACCGGGTCACGATCGCCCATCCGCTCTCGTCGCTGCCGGGGATCGGTGCGGCCTTCCCCAAAATCGACGGCGGCCGGTCGGGCGGCGACGGCTATACGCCGATGGCGCGCGGCTTCAATGGGAAGCGGGGCTATCAGGTGTCGCACGGTGCCAGCTATCTGCTGGTGGCGGATGTCGGCGCGTGGGACAATAGCCGCTTCCTGCTGCTGCCCGGCCAGTCGGGCGACCCTCGCTCGGCGCGCTATCGCGACTTCTATCCGCGCTGGGTGGCGGGCGAGATGCAGCCGCTCTGGTTCAGCCGGGAGGCGGTGGATCGACACGCGGCCGGGCGGATGGAGATTGTGCCGGCGTGATCTGACGAGGGTCAGAACGCCCCGGCAATCTCCACCAATATGCGGTCGACGGCGTCGCTGGCCTGCGCGTCGGTGCCGTCGGGCATGTCGTTCGCGAGCGCGGAAAAGACCAGCGTCCGGCCGCTTTTCGTCACCAGATAGCCCGACAGTGCGCGTGACGCGTTGAGCGAGCCGGTCTTGGCGAACAGCCTGCCTTCCAGCGTCGTACCCTTGAACCGGTTACGCAACGTCCCGTCCTGCCCGGCTATGGGCAGCGTCTCGCGCCAGGCCATGCCCCAGGGTTGACGCGCAATCCATGCCAGCAAGGTAACGGCGGCGCGCGGGGTCATACGGTTGTAGGAGGACATCCCCGAGCCGTCGGCGAAGCTGTAGCTGCCTTCGGTCAGGCCCGCCTGCGCCATCAGCCGGTGCAGCGCAGCCTGTCCATCAGAGATCGAGCCGCTGCCCGTCGCGCGCGACACACGGCGCAGCATCAACTCGGCGTGCAGATTCTGGCTCTGCTTGTTGATGATACGCATGTCGTCGGCCAGCGGCAGGGCGGGAAGCTGGGCCACCATATCCGGTGCGGGCGGCCGGGCAGCGGGCGCGCCCTTGCGGATCGTCGGGTCATCGGCAGGCGCAAGCGGGCGATGGCGGGTCTGGATATCGCCGTCGACGCGCACGCCGCGGGCACGGAGCAGTTCGCTCAGGCGCCAGGCGGCATGGTGCGCGGGATCGTCGACACCGAAATGGAGCGAAACGGGCTGCGCCTCCGCACCGATCGTGCCGGTCAGACGCAGGAGGCGGCTGTTGGGCGCGCGGTCGGCGACGATCGCCGCGACCTTGCCTGGGACGGTCGTGATGCGATTGTCGATCGCATAATAAGTGGACGCCTTGATCGCCGGACGAGCGCCGATTGCACCGGGGATCACTGTGGCGGCTAATTCATTGTCGTCCAGCGTGAGCGCGGAAATGCCGGTGCCATAACGCGACTGGATATTGTTCCAGCTCATTCCCGGTCCCCAACGCTCATCGGGAAACCAGCTGTCGTCGCCTACGATGTGGCGGACTTGCCGGATTTTTGCGGCGATCGCATCGGCGAGCGTCTGGAGGCAGTCGCTCGCGCAATCCTCCGCGCTGGACAGGCGTGCGTCCCCGCGACCTTCCAGGATGACATCGCCCTGCTCGATGCGGACGCCTGTCCCCTGCGCGGCTCGGTCCAGCGCCGGGAGATCCGCATAGGCCGCTGCGGTGGTGAACATCTTGGTGTTGGATGCGGGAATGAAACGCTGGTCCGGCGCGATCGCGATGATCGGCTCTCCCTCCAGCGTGGCGACCAGCAGGCCGTATCGGGCGCCGGCCGGACCCTGGGCCAATTGCCGTTCGATCCGGACCTGTAGCGGCGGCGCAGCTTCCTGCGCGGCGACACCGGTCAGGGGAAGGACGAGAGCGAGCAGGGGGAAGGCAAGGCGCATGAGGCGGACTATAGACCGCAACTAGACCGGTGAAACAGAGGCACGAAGGCCGCAACCCATAACCTGCGGCAATAAGGTGGGGAGGGGGCTTGGCGACAAATTGGCGCGGTTTCGCGCGCTTACATCCCCTTCACTGCGCCTCCCAAGCCCGGATCAGCGCGTCGCCCACCGCCGGGCGGAGGGCGAAGATGCCGCTATCGGCGTGGCGGGTGGGGTGGACGCGGTTGGTGAGCAGGGTCCAGGCGAGACCGCGTTCGAAATCGATCCAGAGGCCCGTGCCGGTAAAGCCGGTGTGGCCGATGGTTTCGGCTGAGCAGGCGTCGCCCCCCGACCAGCCGTCGAATGCCCGCTCCCAGCCACAGGTGCGGTGCCCTTCCTGCGCCGTCCGGGCCTCCGCCAGCATCGCTGGGGACAGGATCGATCCGTCGAGCATCGCCCGGGCAAAGCCGAGTACGCCATCGACCGTGCCGAACAGCCCGGCGTGGCCCGGTGCCCCGCCGAGCGCGAACGCGTTTTCGTCATGCACCTCGCCCTTCAGCACCCGGCCGCGCCAGCTGCACGCTTCGGTTGCGACGGCGGGGCCGGGGGGCGGCCCGTAGGACAGGCCTTCACCCAGCGGCCATGCGGAAAGCGGCGCGCCAGTGATGCGCTCGATCGCGATGCCGAGCAGGATGAAGTTGATGTCGGAATAGACCGGCGGGCCATGGCGCCATTCCCGTTGCAGGACGAAGGCACGCAGCCGGGCGGGATCGTCGCCATAGGTGTAGATGGGCTCGACCGCCGGCAGGAAGCTGCGGTGGGCAAGGCAATCGCGGAAGGTCAGTCTGCGTTCCGCGGCGTTCGCCACATCATATTGGCGCAGGTCAGGGATGGCATCGGTCAGCGGCCGGTCAAGGTTGAGCCGGCCCTGCTCCGCCAGGTGCAGGATCATGGTGGTGGTGGCGATCACCTTCGACACGGAGGCAAGGTCGAACCAGTGGTCGCGGGTCAATGGCTCCCGGTCCGGCACGATCGCCGCCGCTCCGGCGAAGCGGACGGCGCTGCGGCCATCGATGCTTACCACGCCCAGCGTCGCGCCGGGGATGCGGCCGCTGTTCACGGCGGCTGCGGCCGGGGCGAAGGCGGCTTCGCAGATTTGCTCGATCATCATTGGCCTCTAAGCAGTTCTGGCCCGAACGCGCATCACGATCGGCAGGAAGAAAATGGCGGCGAAGCTGAGCGCGCCCGACAGGATGAAGAAGCCGTCATAGCCGATCTGCTTCTGGATCGCCCCGGCCGCGCCCCCGATCAGGCGCGGCAACAGGAAGGCGAAGCCCGAAAGAAACGCATATTGGGTGCCGGGATAGCGGGGGCTGACCAGCATGGAAAGATAGACGACGAACACGGCGCCCTCCAGCCCATGGCCGAACTGGTCTACACCGGCGGCGACATAGAGGACGAAGGAGGAGGGTTCGGCATACCAGAGCCAGACGAACACCCAGTTGCCGATCGCCGACGCGCAGGCCCCTATGATGAGCGCGACCGTCATCGGAAGTCGCGCGGCGCAAAGTCCGCCCAGCGCCACGCCGGCCATGGAGCAGGTGAGCGCGACGACGCCGTCCGCCATGCTGATCTGTTCGAGACTGTAGCCCGCCGCATTCCAGAGCGGATGCGAGAGGGTGAGCGTCAGCACATCGCCCATGCGGTAGAAGGAAACGAAGGCCAGCACCGGCAGCACGGCATAGCCGTCGCGCCAGAAAATCTCGACATAGGGGGCGATGAAGCCCGGCATTTTCGAGGGGGCGTCGGCGGGCAGTCGGCGGATGCGGGGCAGGGCGATGGCGAGCGCGACAAAGGGCAGCAGCGCCACGGCCAGAACGATCGGCGTCACGTTGGTCTGGGCGGAGAAGCCCGCGCCCTGCACGGCGGAAAGAAGCGCCCAGCCGATCAGGGCGGTGGCGACGCCGGTGACGGCGAGGATGGCGAGGCTGACAAGGGTGCCGCTGGCGAGCGCGCTTGCTCGCCCCTTCGCGCCCTCCTGCTCGGGTCGCATCGCCGCGAGCATGGGGAAGGGCAGGAAGGCAGCGATGGCGATGGCCAGATAGGCCCATGTCCAGTCGGCCCAGGCCGCGACCAGCACAGCGCCGCTCCCCGCCGCGACCATGGCGCTGCGATAGCCCCAGAGATTGGCGGCGACGATCGGTCCCTGTTCGGCCTGCGTGGGCGCCAGTTCGATACGCCAGCCGTCGGCGGCGACCTCCAGCGTGGTCGTCCAGAAGGCGAGCAGAATCGCGAACAGGGCGGTGAGCGGCAGGCTCTGGTCGCTGGAGGTGAAGGCCATCGCGACCATCGAGAAGAAGATACCGAGTTGCGACAGCATGATCCAGCCGCGCCGCCTGCCCCAGAAGCGGGAGAAGCCGGGGACGCTGTAGCGGTCCAGCAACGGCGCCCAGACGAACTTGAACGTCGGCAGCAGCGCGATCCAGGCGAAGAAGCCGATGATGACGATGTCGACGCCGTGCCGGGCGAGCCGCAGGGTTAGTACCGCGTTGAACATGTAGAAGGGCAGGCCGGCCGAAAAGCCGAGCAGCAGATAGAGGCCCAGCGTGCGCAGTGGTGGCCGCCTGGCCTGCGGTCCTTCGCCCAGATCATGTGCCTCGGCGGCGATCGTGGCGGTCATCAGCCGATTTCCTTGAGTTCGGTCACGAAGTCATAGCGGTCGCCGCGATAGACGGACCGGGTGAATTCCACCGCCCGGCCGCCGGGGATGCGGGTCAGCCGCTCGATCCGTAGCACCTCGCTATTCTGGCGGACGCTTAGCAGGCCCGCTTCGGTGGGAGTGGCGAGCGAGGCGCGGACGCGCTGGGTGCCGGATGTGGGGCGAAAGCCGCTGCGCCCCATCGCCTCGTAGAGAGAGTCGCCGATGGTCGAGAGATCGGGCAGGCAGTCGGCGGGCACGACCGCATGTTCGATCGCCAGCGGCTCCCCGCCCGACAGCCGCACCCGGCCGAGCCGGGCGACACGGGCGGACGTGGAGATGGCGAGCATGGCGGCTTCCTCCTCGGTGGGCTGGGCGTAATTCTTCATCATCCATATGACGCCGGGATCCTCGCCGCGCGATCGGGCGTCGCTGGTGAAGCTGGAGAGGACGGAGGCGGGCGCCTCGATCCGTCGGGCCACGAAAGTGCCCGATCCCTGCTTGCGGAACAGCACGCCTTCCTCGATCAGCTGCTCGATCGCTTTGCGCACGGTGACGCGGGATATGCCGGCCATTTCGCTGAGGTCGCGCTCCGACGGCAGCGCGTTGCCGGGGGTGATGGCCCCGCTTTCGATATGATCGCGCAGGTTGCGCGCCAGTTGCAGGTAGAGCGGCGTGCCGTCCTCGCTGCGAGGAACCAGTTTTTCCCGCATCTCCGCTATCCCCCCTGTTGCACGGCCCGCATTGCGTCCGGCAGATTCTGGCCATGCGCCTCCAGCAGCCGTTGCGCCTCGTCCGCCGCTACGCCCATGGCGACAAGCACCGCCTGCTTGATGTCCTGCCCGACCGAGTCCAGCGCGCGCGCGGCCGTTCCCAGGTCGACATCGGCAATGTCGCGCACCATTGCCTGGCCGCGCAAGCGCAGCTTTTCGTTGGAGATTCGCATGTTGACCATGCGGCCGCGATAGACGAGGCCCATGCGCAGCATGATTGCGGTCGACAGCATGTTGAGCATCGCCTTCTGCGCGGTCCCGGCCTTCATCCGGGTGGAGCCGGCGACGATCTCCGTCCCGGTTTCCGCGACCAGCCCATGGTCGGCGGCGTCGAGCAGGGCAGTGCCGGCATTATTGGCGATGCCGATGGTGAGCGCCCCGGCTTCCCGCGCGGCGGCGATGGCGGCGAGCGTATAGGGGGTGCGACCGCTCGCGGCGACGCCGATCACCACATCCTGCGCGCCGATTTCAGCGGCGTGGATTTCGGCGCGCGCGGCGTCCGCATCATCTTCGGCGCCTTCGGCCGCCTCGGTCAGCGCGGCAAGGCCACCCGCCATCAGGAAGATCAGCCGTTCCTGCGGCCAGTTATAGGTCGGGTAAAGTTCCACGCCGTCCTGCACCGCGATCCGGCCGGAGGTGCCGGCGCCGACATAGACCAGTCGTCCCCGCGCGCCCAATCGCAGGGCGGCGGCCTCCGCGGCCTGCGCGATCCGGCCGGTCTGCGATCCGATCGCGGCGATGGCGGCCATCTGCCCTTCCAGCATCGCCTCGACCGCGCGGATGGTCGGCCATTGGTCGATATCGACATAGCGCGGATCGATGGCTTCGGTACTCATGGATACTCCGGGACGGGGCATTGGCGCCGGCGGTGTGGTCGGTTCATCGACGAGCGGCCGGGACACGACGGGCGCGCGCAGCCGTTCGTTGATCTGGTATTATCCCTCCTTTGGTCTGATGCAACCAAATTAATTCCAATTGCCCTTTCAGCGGCATTTGGTATTGTTTCGGCATGATCGACCACCGAGACGAGCGGATCGCCACGCTGATGGCGCGCGAGGCTGCGGAAGCGCCCGGCCGCTGCGAAGCGCAGGTCACACGCAATGCCGGCCTCATGCGGCAGGCGGGACAGCGGCTGCGGGCGCTGGCGCCGCCCTTTGCCGCGACGTTGGCGCGGGGCAGTTCGGACCAGGCGGCCTCTTTCGCCAAGTTCTTGCTGGAAACGCGTGCGGGCATACCGACGCTCAGCCATGCGCCTTCGATCGGATCGCTCTACCATGCGACATCTCCGCGCTTCCGGGGTGTGCCGCTGATCGCCATCTCGCAATCGGGCCGAAGCCCGGACCTGATCGCGGCGGCGCAGGACGCGCAGCGGCAGGGTGCGCTGGTGGTTGCGGTCGTCAACGACGAAGCCTCCCCGCTGGCGGCGATGGCAGACATCTGCATCCCCATCCATGCCGGACCCGAAACCAGCGTGGCGGCGACCAAGAGTTTCATCGCCACCTTGGTCGCGATCACGCATCTGGTTGCCGAATGGAGCGGCGACGAAGCCCTGGGCGAGGCGCTGCCCGTCGTGGGCGATACGCTGCGCGCGGCGGCGGCGGCAGACTGGGGCGAGGCGGTGCCGCTGCTGCGCGACGCGCGCACCATGCTCGTGCTGGGGCGCGGCCCGACCCTGCCGATCGCCGGCGAGGCGGCGCTGAAATTCAAGGAAACATCCAATCTGCACGCGGAAGCCTTCAGCATCGCCGAGGTCGCGCATGGTCCGATGACCCTGGTCGGGGCGGGCGACCCCGTGCTGGCGCTCGGGCCGACGGACCCGGCGCGGGCGGGGCTGCGCGAGCGGCTGGAGGATTTCCGCGCGCGTGGGGCGCAGGTGATCGCCGCGGGCCATCCCGACGATGTCGTTGCCGCGACGCTGGCGCTGCCCAGTCGTTGGGAGGTCCATCCGGTACTGGGCGCCATCGCCCAGATCCAGAGCTTCTATGGCCTCGCCAACGCCCTGGCGCTGGCGCGCGGGCGCAATCCCGACACGCCCCCGCATCTGGCCAAGGTGACGCGGACGCTATGACGATCCAGGCGCTGGTCGGCGCGACCATCGTGCTGCCGGACGGGATAGCGCCTGACAATGCGCTGTTGATCGACGGCGCGCGCATGGGGCCGGTCGTACCGCGCGGCTCGCTGCCGGCCGGGTGCGTAGAAGTAGACCTGGATGGCGGCTGGCTGCTGCCGGGCTTCATCGATACGCAAGTCAATGGCGGCGGCGACGTGCTGCTGAATGACCGGCCGGACGTGGACGGCATCCGCACGATTGCGCAGGCGCATAGGCGCTTTGGCACCACTGGCCTGTTGCCGACCCTCATCAGCGACGATGCCGATGTCGTGGATGCGACGATCGCGGCGGGGGAGGAGGCGCTGAGGCAGGGTGTGCCGGGCGTGCTGGGCGTCCATATCGAGGGGCCGCATCTCAATCCCGGAAAGAAGGGCATTCATGACGCGGCCAAATTCACCGCCATCGATCCAGCGGTGCTGGAGCGACTGACGCGGCCCACCATCGGGCGGCGGATCGTCACGCTGGCGCCTGAACTGGCCCCGCCCGGAGCGATCCGCGCCCTCACCGAGGCGGGTGTGCTGGTTGCCGCGGGGCACAGCCTGGCCGACTATGCGCAGACGGTCGCGGCGCTCGCCGAGGGGCTGGCCGGGTTCACCCATTTGTTCAACGCGATGACGCAGATGGGGAGCAGGGAGCCGGGCATGGTTGCGGCCGCGCTGCTGGACCGGGGGAGCCATTTCGGCCTGATTGTCGATGGGCTGCATGTGCATCCCGCCGCCCTCCGCGTCGCGCTGGCCGCGCGGGGGTTGGAAGGCGCGATGCTGGTGACCGACGCCATGCCGCCGGTCGGAGGGGAGCGGGATAGCTTTACCCTGATGGGCCAGCCCATCCATGTGGTGGACGGAACCTGCCGGGGACCGGACGGCACGCTGGCCGGATCGGCGCTCAGCATGGCGCAGGCCTTCCGCAATGCGATGGACCTGATGGGCTGCTCGATGGTCGAGGCGTCACGCCTGGCGAGCGGCAATCCGGCGCGCTTCCTGCGGCTTGACGGGAAGACGGGAGCCATCGCGCCGGGGCTGCGCGCAGACCTGGTGCATCTCGACGCGGACCGGCGGGTGCGGCGCACCTGGATCGGCGGACAGTTGAGCGAGGCCGGCGAATGAGCGACCTGATCGCCGCGCTGCGCGTGATCGTCGGGCCGCGCCATGTGCTGACGGGCACGCAGGCGACGGCGCGCTATCGCCATGGCTATCGCACCGGCTCGGGCGCGGCGCTGGCGGTCGTGCGACCGGGCAGTCTCGTCGAACAATGGCGCGTGGCGCAGGCCTGCGTGGCCGCCGACGTGTCGATCATCATGCAGGCGTCCAACACCGGACTGACCGGAGGGTCGACCCCCGATGGCGAGGATTATCCCGGCGGCTGCGTCATCATCAGCACCACGCGGATCGCCGGGCTGCACCTGATCGGCGATGGGCGGCAGGCGATCTGCCTGCCGGGCACCACGCTCCATGCCCTGGAAAAGGCGCTGGCGCCGCTGGGCCGGGAACCGCATTCAGTGATCGGCTCCTCCTGCTTCGGCGCATCGGTGGTCGGCGGCGTGTGCAACAATTCGGGCGGTTCGCTGGTGCAGCGGGGGCCGGCCTTCACCCAGTTGAGCCTTCATGCCGTGGTCGGCGGGGACGGGACGCTGCGGCTGGTCAACCATCTGGGCGTTGCGCTGGGCAATGATCCCGAAGAGATGCTGCGGCGGCTGGAACAGGGCGATTTCGACGAAGGGGACGTGGACCCGGCGGTGGATCGCTGGGCGCATGATCGCGCCTACGCCACGCATGTCCGCGACATAGACAGCGAGACGCCGGCCCGCTTCAACGCCGACAGCCGCTGCCTGTTCGAGGCGGCGGGCAGTGCGGGCAAGCTGATCGTCTTTGCCGTGCGGCTTGATACCTTCGCGAAGGAGGAAGGGGCGGCGACCTTCTATATCGGCACCAATGATCCGGCGGAACTGACGGCGATCCGCCGTGCAATCCTGGGCCATTTCGCCACGCTACCGATCGCGGGCGAATATATGCACCGGGATGCGTTCGACATCGCCGACCGTTATGGCAAGGATATGTTCGTCGCGATCGAGCGGCTGGGAACGGACCGGTTGCCGAGGCTCTTCGCGCTAAAGTCGCGCGTGGACGGGATGCGCTTTCTGGGCGAGGGTTTCAGCGATCGGATGATGCAGCGGATCGGACGGCTTCTGCCCGATCATCTGCCGCCCGAGATGCGGCACTATCGCGACCGCTTCGCCCATCATCTGCTGCTCAAGATGCCGCGACTGGCTTTGGCGGAAACGCGCGCACTCTTGTCAAATCTGCTGGCCGAGGGCGAGGGCGATTATTTCGAATGTACGCCCGAATTGGCGGCCAAGGCATTCCTCCATCGCTTCGTGACCGCAGGGGCCGCGGTGCGCTATCGCGCGGTGCATCGCGAACAGGTGGAAGACATCGTCCCGCTGGACGTAGCCCTGCCGCGCAACATGCTGGACTGGCAGGAGGTCTTGCCCCCCGACCTCGCGGCGCAGAGCATCCACAGCCTCTATTACGGCCATTTCCTCTGCCATGTGTTCCATCAGGACTATATCGTCCGCAAGGGCGTCGATCCGTTGGCGTTCGAGCATCGGCTATGGGCGCTGCTCGACGATCGCGGCGCGGAATATCCCGCGGAGCATAATGTCGGCCATCTCTACCGGGCCAAGCCTGCGCTGGAGGGTTTCTATCGACATATCGATCCGCGCAACCAGTGCAATCCGGGGATCGGCCACACGACGCGCGATCGTCACTGGGGCGACGAACAGAAGGAGACGGCCGGTTCATGACCTTTTACTTGGGCATCGACGCCGGCGGCAGCAATTGCCGGGCGCGCCTGATCGCGGCGGATGGCACGGTGATCGGCACGGGACAGGGCGGGACCGCCAATGCGCGGATCGGGCTGGAGGCGCTATACGAGACGTTGCGCGCTGTGTCCGAACAGGCGACGACCGCAGCCGGGCTATCGACGGAGCAGGTTGCAACCATTCGTGCGGGCATGGGCATCGCCGGCATCTCGCGCCCCGGCGTGCGTGATGCGCTGCGGGACTTCGCGTTTCCCTTTGCCTCGGTCACTTATGAAACCGACGCCTTCATCGCCAATCTGGGTGCCCATGGCGGTGCGGACGGCGCGATCCTGATCCTGGGCACCGGCAGCATCGCTCAGGTGCGCGCAGGCGGTCGGGATTTCACCATCGGCGGCTATGGCTTTCCTATCTCCGACGAAGGGAGCGGCGCGGCGCTGGGCCTCAGCGCCATGCGCCATGCGCTGCGCGCGCTCGACGGGCGGACGCAGGCGACGCCGTTGAGCCGCGCCGTGACGGACCGCTTCGGCCATGACACGGCGCAGGCCATCGGCTGGATGGATCAGGCAAGCCCGAGGGATTATGGCAGCTTCGCGCCGTTGGTGATGGATTATGCCGAAGCGGGCGACGCCATCGCGCGATCGATCGTCGAGGATGCGGTGGCGCATGTCGAGCGCTTCATCGAGACGATCTTCGAGCGCGGCGCGAGCCGCTGCACGCTGGTCGGCGGCCTTGCCCCGCGAATGCGCCCCTGGCTCAAGGCGCGGACGGTGGCGCGGCTCAGCCCTATGCTGGGCGACCCGCTGGACGGGGCGCTCCATCTGGCGGGCTTTCGCGGCTAGAGCATCTTGCGCAAAAGTGGGCACCGGTTTTGCGAAAAACCGATGCGACAACAAACATCTAGAGCGCGCGTCCTCCGTTCAATTTAATGCAGCGCGCTCTAGATCGGCCAGCTTTCGCGCCGATAGGCGGAATCCCAGAACATCCATTCATAGCGGGTCGCCATGCGGAAGGCCTGCGCCATGGCGTCACGCAGCAGAGCGGGCGCTGTTTCCGCCGCCTGGTCGACCAGTGCGCGGACGCGGGCGGTCGCCTCGCCAAAACCCGGATCGGCATAGGTATCGATCCAGGGCGCATAGGGATTGGGGCTGGCGGCGCGCGGCTTGATGGCGCAGCCAACCTCCCAATAGACCCAGAAACAGGGAAGAATACCGGCAATCAGTTCCTCGTAACTGCGCGTCGCCGCCAGCGTCATCAGATAGCCGGTATAATTCTGGCAGGCCGGGCTGGGCGCGCTGGCCCGTGCCATGTCGGGTGTGACGCCGAACTGCGCGAAAAAGGCCTGGTGCAGCGCTTCCTCCACCTGCACCGCGACCTTGGCGCCGTCGGAAAATTCCAGGCGGCCTGTGGCCGTCGGCGCGCGCGCGGCGGCGATCGCCAGCACCCGCGCATATTCGGCGAGATAGAGGCTGTCCTGCACGATATAATGACGGAAACTTTCGGGTGGCAGCGTGCCCTGCGCCAGTTCCTCCAGGAAGGGCTGCGTCAGGATCGCCTGGCGCAGCGGCGCCACATCGGCCCAGATTTCGTCGCAAAATCCCATGGCGTGCTCCTTCAGAAGCGCAGGCTGGCGCTGGCGCCGAACTGACGCCCGCTATTGATCGTGAAACTGTCATAGGGACCGCCCGGCCCCAGCCCCAGCAGCAGCGGCAATTGCTGCTGGCCGAAGGCGGAGATCGCCCAGCGGCGGTCGAACAGATTTTTCGCCCAGAGTTCCAGCGTCCAGTCCTGCACGCTCACCCCGACCCGGCCGTCAACCGATATATAACCGGGTGAGTATAGGATATTGTCGATCTCGAAATCCACTCGGGAGACGTAGGTGGCGGACAAGCGCGCATCGACCGTGGCCGCACCGGCCGCTCCGCGCCAGCCGACGCCCCCATTCGCCGTCCAGTCGGGCGCGTTGGGCGTGCGCTTGCCGCTCATGTCGACGATCGCCGGTTCGCCCGGCTCGAGGGTGGGATTGGGGGTCAGGTAACGCCCGGTGCGGCTGTGGGTCCAGGCCAGCCCGCCGTCGACGCGGAAGCCCGCGCCCAGCGCCACATCGGCCGACGCCTCGATTCCATGGACATTGACCTGCGGGACGGACAGCACCACAGAATTGCCGAGGAATACGGTATTCTGGAAATTGTCATAGTCGGTGACGAAGCCCGCCAGCGTCGCACGAACACGGCCGTCGCTGCTCTGTGCCTTGATGCCAGCCTCGACCGACCGGGTGGTTTCGGCCTTGAAGTCCGCCTGCCACACATCCGTCGGGCCGGGCAGGGGATTGAAGCCGCCCGCCTTGAAGCCCACCGCGCCGGTCACATAGGCGGTCAGGTCTGCCGAAGGGCGCCAGGCAATCGACAGCTTTGGCTGCCATTTGTCGAAGGTGCGGGCGCGGGCCGCTAGCAGCGCGCCGCTGGCCGTGCCCACCGTGTCCTCCCTGCGCCGGTCGCGGTCGTAGCGCAACGCGGCCGTGAGTTCGACGCGGGGCAGCAGGTCGTAGCTTGCCTGGCCGAAAATCCCGACCTGGCTGGACCGGGTTTCCGCCCGCAGGGCCTCGCCGCCGAACAGCAGCGGTCCGAAATCGTCGGTCCGTTCGCGCTCCAGCCGCTGGAAGAAAAGGCCGACATGCCAGCGTAACGGCGACGCAGCGCGCGATGTCAGGCGCAATTCGCTGGTCCAGGCCTTGATATCAACCGGTTGGGCGATGGGTTGAATACCGTCCGGGAAGAAGGGTACGCCGTTCAGCGTGATCGGCGTGTCATTGCGGAAATCCAGTTCCTCAACAAAATCCTTGTGATATTCATCATAGCCGCCAGTCCAGCTGAGCAGAAGGGTATCGCCCAGTTCCTGCTCATAGCTGGCCTGCGCGCCCCACCACTGCCGATCGGCGCGCCCTTCGAAATCGCCGAAGGGATTGGTCAGCGCCTTGCCCGAGAGGCGACCGCCATAAAGGCCGGTGACATTGCCGGATGAAATATAGGCCGCGCCGCCTTCCTCATCGGCCCAGCCGAGGCGCAGCTTCAGCGTCGCCGTTTCGGTCAGCGCCACCTTCGCCTTCAGCCGCAGGTTGCGGCTGATCGCGCCGTCGACCTTCTTGTCCAGATAGCTGTTTCGGATGAAGCCATCGCTGTTGCGGTAGGAGCCGGAAAGGCGCAGTTGCACCTGCTCGGAAACCGGCGCATTGACCACTCCGTCGGCAGTCCAGGTGAAGCCATTGCCGATCCCGATCGCCGCTTCGCCGCCCCAGTCCGGTCCCGGATCATTGGTCGCGATGTTGATCGCGCCGCCCGAGGCCGAGCGGCCGAACAGGGCGCCTTGCGGACCCTTCAATATCTCGATCCGGGCCATGTCATAGGGACGCAAGGTGAAGAGCTCTGAATCCGGCAGCGCCAGCCCGTCGACGATCATCGCAATGGAGGGCGACTGGTTGCGATTGGTGGACACGCCGCGAATCGAGATCAGGTTGGTTCCGGGGTCCTGGTCGTTTATCAGGAAGATGCCGGGCGTTGCTGCGATAATATCATCGATCGTGGTGAGCTTGCGTGCGATGATGTCGGCCGGGCCGAAGACGGTGACGCTGTCCGGCACGGCGATCGCCGCTTCCTCGCGCCCGCGCGCCGTCACGGTGATGCTCGCGTCCGCGGCACGGGTTGCGGACGGCATGGCGCAGGCAAGGGAGATCGCGCAGATGGATGCAGTGGTGACGTAACGCTTCATGGTCCCTATTCCTCCGCCGGTGTGAACCGGATCAGGTTCTCGGGTCCGCGGCCTAGACGCCCCCTGCGCCCGATCCGCGTCTCAGCCCTGACTGCGCCAGGACACCCCGTGGGTTGACTGTGCCGCCGCGCCTATGCGTTCGGCCCGCCGGCGTCAAATGCTTCCGTCCTCGCCTTGTCATGCCGGCCGCCCGATGGGCCAGGCCGGAAGCCTGTCGCTGCGGCGTTTCCTGCTGAACCGCCACGGAAATTCGATCATCCATGGCGTGCCGGGCCTGAAATCCGCGCTATCCGATCGGATAGCGCCCGCCTACTGTACGTCACCATGATGTCGAAGGCCCACAACCCCGTCCCGCCCATGGAGCGACTGACATGATCGGCGCGGCACTACTGCTGGCTGCTGCGGCCGCCGCGCCCGCGACCGAGGCAACGATGGACGCCGGCGCAATCAGCCCGCGGATCACGCCGATCCGGCCACATTCGCATATCCATGCCGGGGAACATGCGCCCGGTGAGGGGCCGATCGTCTTCGACCTCAGCTATAGCAGCGACATCATGGGCACGGTGGCGGGCGGATTGAAGCGGCGCGCCCGCTATCTCGACAATCTCGACCTTGTAATGGAAGTCGACCTGGAGGAATTGGTCGGCTGGCGCGGAGCCGAGATGCATGTCTACGGCCTCTACAATAATGGCCAGTCCATTTCGGAGGTGGTGGGCGACGCCCAGATGGTCAGCGAAATGGAGGCCAATGCCCAGGCGTTCAAGCTCTACGAAGCCTGGATCGACCAGATGCTGGCGCCCAACCTGTCGGTGCGCGCGGGCATCTATGACCTCAATTCCGAATTCGATATGCTGGAAACGGCAACCCTTTTCGTCGGCGGCGCGCATGGCATGGGCAGCGACATCGGCATGTCGGGCCGCAACGGCCCCTCGATCTTCCCCGCAACGGGCCTTGCCGCGCGCGTCCTCTACCGGCCGGCGGAGGGCTGGGCGGTGCGAGCGGCGGTGCTCGATGGCGTGCCCGGCAACCCCGACCATCCGTCCCGCACCAGCATCCGGCTTGGCAAGGGGGAGGGCGCGCTGCTGATCGGCGAAGTGGAAGCGCCGGTCGCCGGCGGTCGTCTGCTCATCGGCCATTGGCGCTACACATCCTCCTTCGAACGGTTCGACGGCGTGACGGCCGACGGCGTGACGGCCGACGGCAACGACGGCTTCTATCTGCGGGGCGAAAAGACGCTGGCCGAGGATGGTGATCGGAAGGTCGACGGCTTCTTCCGCCTCGGCATCGCCGACAAGAATTCAACATGTTCGATCGCTTCGCCAGCGCAGGGATCAAGCTGGGCGGCTGGGTCGGCGGGCGGCCGGACGACGAGATCGGCTTTGCCGTCATCGGCGCCTTCACCTCGCCCGAATATCGCCGCGCGAATGACTCCGAGCGGGCGGAGATGGTAGCGGAGGCGACCTATCGTGCGCCACTGACGTCCTGGCTGACGGTCCAGCCGAACCTGCAATATGTCCGCAATCCGTCTGCCGATCCGACGATCGACGATGCCTGGGTGCTGGGACTGCGTGTCGAAATGGCGTTCCGCCTGATCGACTGATCAGTCGCAACGCGGGCCCTTCCTCCGGGGTGCCGCCACCCAGGCCAGCGCATTGTCCAGCATCCGACTATATCTCGGATCGGTGTAGGTTTCGGGCCGATGTCCGATCGCTGAGTAGAAGACCCGGCCCTTGCCGACGCAGCGGCTCCACGCGATCGGATGGTCGCCCATGATGAGCGCCGCGCCCGGCTGATAGCTTTTCTCGTCAAGCGTCGCGACGATCCGCGCGCCGGTCGCGCGGGGGTTGGCGCGGAAACTATACCATTCATCCTTCATGATCCATTGATCGGGCAATCCCTGCGCGACCGGATGGGAACCGTCCTCGATCATGATCCGCCCATCCTGGAACTGCGGGTTCATCGGGTGGCCGGCGAAGCGTGCGCCGATTAGCGTGTCCGCATACCAGGGCCAGAAGGTCGCGGGATCGCCCGAGGAGCCATGCACGCCCACGAAGCCGCCGCCTTGCTCGATATAGTCCCGAAACGCCTGCCGCTGAGACAGAGTGAGGACGTCGCCGCTGACATTGTTCCAGATGACCGCGTCGAACTGCCGCAGAGTCTGCGCATTCATCGCCCCGCCCTTGTCGGTGACGGCGATCGCCCATCCCCGGCGCGCCGCAAGGTCGACAAATGCCGATCGCGCCGCCTCCACCGACGGACCATCGCGAAAGCCGGTCATCTTCTCGAACAACAGCAGGCGGGGCCGACCCGCCGGCAGCGTGAAGGTCGGCCGGTCGTCATCATAGCGGGCGCAGCGGACCTGCCCGTCCTGTGCCGTTACCGGTAGCCGCCGTAGCGCCGCATCGGCGCGCGCGACCTGAGCGGCGGGCACCCGCCCGGAAGCCACCATCTCGTCCAGAGTCAGGATCGCGGCGAAGGTTGGCGCCTGGGTAGTAAAGAAGCGTGGCGGCAGCGCCTTGAAAAGATCGGGAACATCGCGTTCCAGGACCGCCTTTGCCTGAGGGCTGAGCAGGATGTCGACGATCGGCAACGCTTGCGAAAAAGGCGCATCGCGAAACGGGCAGTCGATCGCTGCGGCCTGCGCTGCCTTGAACGGCAACAAGCTCAAGCCCCACGCAGCCAGCAGCAACGCCATCGCCTTTTTGCGCCTCATGACCATCCTCTCCTCTTATGGCTATGGCCAGCCTAATCGCCCGTCCCCGGCCTGGGAAGGTCATATATATCCCATAATGCGGGATGATATATGTAAATATGGAACGCTATTGCTGCGTCCATGTACTCGATCTATAGCTGCCACCAAAGAGGAGAGAGGAGCGGCTATGCGGTTGGCAGATGCGTTGGCAGGTTTGGGCGGCATGGCGGGACTTTTGCTGGGAACCGCGGCGATCCAGGCGGCGGCGCCCGCTGCGCGCCAAATGGAGCGGCTCGATCGCGCCCTCGTGGCCGTCCCGCTGGCGGCGGCGCAGGGAATTCATGTCAGTTGGCGCCTTCTCCGCACTGATGCGGCCGATCTGCGCTTCACTCTGCTGCGCGACGGCAGGCTTATCAAGCGCATCGGCGCGAAGGATGCGAGCAGCGTCACCGATCCCGCTGGTACCGCGCAGAGCCGCTACAGCCTACGTGATGCGACTGGTCGGACAGTGGCGACTGCTACGCCCTGGGCCACGGGCTATCTTCCTGTCCCGCTCGACCGGCCGGCAGACCGGATGACGCCAGACGGCGAGCGCTACAGCTATACCGCCAATGATGCGAGCGTGGGCGATCTTGACGGCGATGGCCGTTATGAAATCATCGTCAAATGGTATCCGTCGATCGCCAAGGACAATGCCTTTGGCGGCTATACGGGCGAGACGCTGCTGGACGCCTATACGCTCGACGGCAAGCGGCTATGGCGGATCGACCTTGGCCGCAACATCCGCTCGGGCGCGCATTATACGCAGTTCATGGTGTTCGACCTGGATGGCGATGGCCGCGCAGAGGTGGCAATGAAGACCGCCGACGGCACGATCGACGGCGCGGGCAAGACGATCGGCGACGCCAGCGCGGACTGGCGCGAGCATGATGGGGAAGCGCCGCAGGCCGATCGCACCGGGGCGACCGTGCTCCCGGACGGACGCAAGGTGGCGCGGCTCAAAGGGCGGATACTGCGCGGCCCGGAATATCTGACCCTGTTCGACGGGATGACCGGAAAGGCGCTCGCCACCGCGCCCTATGCTCCCTCGCGTGGGCCCAGCGGCGACAACCCGGCGGCCGAGGAGATGAGCGCCAGCTGGGGCGATGCCTATGGCAACCGATCGGAACGCTATCTCGCGAGCGTCGCCATGCTCGACGGGCAGCGCGCCAGCCTGATCTTCGCGCGCGGCTATTATGGCCGCTCTACCATCGCCGCCTGGGATTGGCGCGACGGCAAGCTGACGCAGCGCTGGCTGTTCGACAGCGCCGCGCCGGGTAATGGCGACTATGGCGGGCAGGGCAATCACCAGATGTCGGTGGCGGATGTCGACGGCGATGGCCGCGACGAAATCTTCTACGGATCGATGGTCGTGGATGACGATGGCCGGGGGCTATGGTCGGCGCGTCTCTTCCATGGCGACGCCATGCATGTGTCGGACCTCGATCCCGCTCGCCCCGGCCTGGAGAAATTCGGCGTGCATGAGGATATGCGTAGCAACGGCAATATCGGGGCCGCCATGCTCGACGCGCGGACCGGGGAACGGCTCTGGACCAAGCCGGCCGATCGCGACACCGGACGCGGCATCGCCGTGGACATCGATCCGCGCCACCCCGGCGCCGAAGCCTGGGCCTCCAATTCGCCCGACCTCTGGGATGCGAAGGGCAATGTCATCCCTGGCGGCCATCCCCGCGCGGCCAATTTCGCCATCTGGTGGGACGGCGATGGCCTGCGCGAGCTGCTGGATGGCACGCGCATCGGCAAATGGGACTGGCGGGCGAGCCGGGAACTACCCCTGCTGACGCCCGACGCCGTGGAATCCAACAACGGCACCAAGCAGAACCCGGCCCTGTCGGCTGACATCGTCGGCGACTGGCGCGAGGAACTGCTGGTGCGCAGTAGCGACAGCAGCGAGTTGCGCCTCTACACCACGCCCTGGCCGACCGCGATCCGCCTCGCCACGCTGATGCACGATCCGGTCTATCGGCTCGGCATCGCCTGGCAGAACAGCGCCTACAACCAGCCGCCGCATTTGTCCTTCGCCATTCCGGTGCAGGCACCGGCGCAATGAAACGGAGCGGGCGGGGCATGACGCCCCGCCCGCCCGGAAGGCCGGATCAGGCACCGGCCCTGGTCAGATATTTCGCCCGCAGGCTGGCGATCTTCACATCGTCCAGGCCCAGCTTCTCGCGATAATAGCCTTTCATGCCGCCGGGATAGGCTTCCATCGTGGCGAAGGCGGCCTCGATATAATGGCGGTCGACGCCCATCAACGCCTTGACCGCCTCTGGCGGCAGCTTGCGGAACATGGCCATGTTGGGATCATCCGCCTTCATCGCCTGCGGCCGGAAATGGGCGTTGGACAGAAGATAGTCCTGGATCACCGTTTCCCGATCGACGCCCAGCACCGACAGCAGGATGGCGGCGGCGACCCCCGTTCGGTCCTTGCCCGCCGAGCAGTTGAACGCCACCGCCCCGTCGGTCGCGAGCAGCTGCTCGAACAGCGTGCGATAC
Organism: Sphingobium sp. TCM1; assembly: GCF_001650725.1. GTDB lineage: Bacteria > Pseudomonadota > Alphaproteobacteria > Sphingomonadales > Sphingomonadaceae > Sphingobium. The sequence goes on from NZ_LXVX01000011.1 coordinate 311,073, forward strand.
TGGTCGGCGAACAGGTTGGGGATGTCCCGATAGAGCGTGGCCATCACCTTGCTTACTTCCTCACCGGTCTGGTCGGGCTTGAGCAAGGCGTTCATGAACATGCCATGCTCCATCGCATAGTCGCGCGACAGCACGGTCGGCTTTGCTGTCGCGGGCCAGTTCACCGGCTCGGCGGTGCGTTCGCGGGTGTCGCGAAAGTCTACCACCGTCTTGAGGTCATGCGCGGCGAGCCAGGCGAAGTCCTTTTCGGTCAGGCGCGACATCGCGCCCGACCGGTAGATCCTGTCCCATTTCACCACCCGCCCATCGGCAGTGCGATAGCCGCCCAGATCGCGGAAATTCTGCCCGCCCTCCAGTGGCAGAAGCCGGTCGTGCGCGGACGTCGCGATGGCAGGAACGGGCGCGGCCTGGGGCTGGCCGAAGGCGGGAACCGCCATGGCCAACCCGATCGCCAGAAGCGGTAAACAACGGAAAAAGCGCATCATATTGGTCCTTCTGGTTCAGAGCGCGAAGCGGATGCCGAACATGTAGCGGCGGCCGACCTGTTCGACTTCGGTGGGTCTGGACTCATCATCCTCATAAGCCATGTAGATGGCGTCGGTGAGGTTGGTGGCGTCGGCGAACAGGGTCAGATTGTCATTGACCGCATAGCGGACCGACACGTCCAGATTGTCATAGCCCTTGCGATATTCGCCGCTGCCCAGGCCGCCCAGCGTGTCGAGCCAGTCGCTGCGCCACTGATAGCTGACGCGCGCCGACAGGCCATATTTCTCATAGTAGAAGGAGCCATTGAGCACGGTGTCGGACAGCCCCTGGAAGGGCAGTTTCTTCGCCGTCGACGTGTCGAAATGACCGCCCAGCAGCGCGATATTGCCCTGCACGCCAAAGCCGTCCAGCGGCGACGGCAGGAAGCTGAACTGCTGCTGATAATTGAACTCGACGCCATAGAGCCTGCCGCTCGTCCCGTTGAAGGTCGAAGTCAGCAGATAGCCGGACCGGTCGACACCGTTGCTGTCATACAGGTCGCTGCCCACCGCCTGCTGGTTCTGGTAGAGAACATTGTCGACCCAGCGATGGAAGGCCGAGACCGAAGCCAGCCCGCCGCCGGACAGATAATATTCCAGGCTGGCATCCACGCCCCAGGTATATTCGGGCTTCAGATCGGGATTGCCGCCGGAAATCGTGCCGGGCGAATTGGTGTCGTTGATGGAGCTGCCGACGAATCTCGCCGAAGGAGGGGCGCGCGATGCCGCGCTGGCCGGCGATGCGGAATACCAGGTCCGGGGTCAGGTCGAAGCGGGCGTTGATGCTGGGGAAGAAGTCGGTGTAGCTCTGTTGCGCCGAGAGCGGCACGGTGCCCGCCGCGGTGACGGCGGTACCGACATTGTCCAGTCGGAAATGTTCGACGCGCACGCCCGCGACCACCTGCCCGCCTTCGAACTCGACCTTGCCCATGACATAGCCGGCCAGCGTCTTTTCATTCAGGCGATAGCGGTTGGCGGCGGGCACATTCTTGGCCGGATCATAGAGGCCAGCGGCCTGCAACGCCGCGAGCAGCGAGTCGACGTCGCGGCGCATCGCGACATTGTCGATCTGGTTGAAGCTGAAACCGAGCGGGAAATTCGTATCCCACGGCTTGCTGGTCACATATTTGCCGATATTGAAGGGCTGGCCCACGCTCGCGCCGCTGGCGAGCGAGACGATGTTCGACGTGGCGAAGGTGAAGCCGCTGATGTCCCGGTCGGCGTAGAGGAAGCCGCCCGACAAGGTGGTGGCGCCCAGCGCCTTGGAAAAGTCGGCCTTCACCGTGTAGCTGTCGGAGAATGTGTCCTGCATCCCCGGAATGACGATGCCGCTGGAACTGACCGTCGTCTGGTCGATGGCGGTCAGCGACGCGCCGCGCGTGCGGCTCGCACCGGTGCCGACTGTGCTGTAGAGGCTGATGATCGGAAAACGCGGATCGCTGGCGTCATAATGGATCGAGGGCGACGCATTGCCCGACGTGCGCAGCTGGGTCAGCGGCAGGTAAGTGGTATTTTCCGTGCGGGTATAGTTGAGGTTGACCGACGCCTTCAGCCCGTCCTCGCTCTCATATTCGCCGCCGATCGTGTTGATATAATTGCGGGTGCGATATTCGCCATAGTTGAAGGTCGACACGACCGGCACGCCGACCAGGTCGCCGCTGGCAAAGCCGCGCGTGCCGATCGCGCTGCTGCTGTCCAGGTCGAACTCATACTGGTTGCGCTGCTCGTCATCCTTGAACTCGGTGTAGATGGAGCGGATGAAGAAGCGCTGCCCCTCGACCGGTTCATATTCGATCGCGCCGAACAGCCCATTATTCTCGCGCTCCAGCTGGTAGGAGCGGATGTCGAACTCGGTCGGCCCCTTGGCGTCATAGGCGCCCACCTCGCGATTGTCGGTCGTCTGCTTGCGGCGATAATGCGATCCGCCGACCACGACGCCGAACGTACCGTCGGACCAGCTGGCGCGCAGCGACGCCTGGCGCTGGTCCTTGTCACCCAGCTCCATGAAGCCGTAGCCGACATCGCCCTGCAGGTCGAAGCCGGTCTTGGCCAGCGGCGAATAGGTGCGCAGGTCGATATTGGCGACGATCGCCTCGGCCTGGAGGTTCGACGTCAGCGACTTGTTCACTGCCATCGCGCTCAGCAGCACGGCGGGCACCGCGTCGAACCGATAGGCGCGGGTCGTGCCGCCTTCATCGACGCCGATCATAGGCACGCCGTCGATGCTGACCGATGTCCAGCGGTTCGGCGCGCCGCGCACCTGGATATAGCGTTCCTGACCCTGGTCACGCTGCACAGCGACGGCGGGGAGTCGTGACAGGGCGGCGGCGCTGTTCTGGTCGGCGAAACGGCCGACCGAATCCGCCGCCACGATGTCGATCAGATTGTCGGCCTTGCGCTTGAGTTCGACCGAGGCCGCCTGCGCCGTCGCGATCGAACCGGTGACGACGATCGCCTCGCCGTCGAACGCATCGTCCTCCATGGCGGCGGGCGTTGCCATCTGCTGCGCCTCAGCCCTGCTCGTCGCCGCCAGCGCCAGCAACGCCGCGCCTGCGAACATCATGATGCGAACCTGCGTCCGCTGCGACCTGTGAACCGTCATATATTCCCCCGATGTCATGGTGAGTCGGGGCGCGGTTAGAACGTCTGTATGTAACAGGAGTGACGGGACAGTTGCAGTTTTGTGGAACCGGCGGGGGTTGGCGGTGGCGAATGATCTGGTAGATTTGCATCAGCCCCAACAAAGCGACTGCCAGGATGTCAGCGACAAATTCCGAATTTTCCGGCCTTTCGATGAAGGCGCAACTGCTGGTCGACACGGTCCTGGCCATCTGGATGGAGCGCGGGACGGGGGAGATGTCCGCGCGCAGCATCGGCAGCGCTGCCGGCTTCAGTCCATCCGCTCTCTATTATCACTTCGATGATATTGAACGATTGTATGAAGCCGCGCAAGAGCGTGCTGTGGCGATGGGCCAGTCATGGTGCGACGCCAAACTGTCCATGCTGGACGAGGCGTGCGGCGCCGATGCACCTTCCGCCGATGCGCTGGGCCCAGTACTCGCCGCGCTGATCGACGATTTCTGCACCCAGGAGCGCATGACCGCCTTCGCCTGGCGCGAATGCCAGATGCTGGCCGGACGATCCGCGCGCTTCGCTACCCTCAGCGAACGCTGGGACGCGGTATGGCGGCATTTCTGGCAACAGGTCTGCGCGCACTTCGACATGGCGGACAAGGGCGAACTGTGCCGCCATTTTTTCGATGGAGAAAGCGGCCTGCACCTGATGCGCTGGAACCGTGCGGCCGACCGCGCCAGCCTGGATGAAATGGCGGCGGCCTGGGTGGGTTGGCTGATGGGCGAACTGCCCCGCCACGCCCCATGGCGACGGTCGCTGATGGCGCGCGCCATTGGTTCGGGCGGGTTGGACAAGCCTGACGGCCTGCGTCTCGACATCGCGCGCGCCGCGGCGGCGCTGCTCGCCGACGGGGGCGTGGGCGCGATCACCCATCGCGCCGTGGCGGCGGCGACCGGCCTGACGCTGGGCGTCGTTTCGCACAATTGCCGGCGAACAGACGATCTGCTGCGCCTCGCCTATGGCGAGGTCTATCGCAGCCTGACCAGCGAGCGGGAGGAGATGTCGGACAGGGACGGGCCGTCGGTCGCGCCGGTTTCAGACCTGCCGGCACGGCTCCAGTTGCGCGCGATCGATGAACTCATCCTGGCCGTCGCACGCGGCCGCACCGATGCGGCGCTGACTTTGCAGTTGCGCTATCTGCGCGGCATCACCAGCCGCCAGGCGCTGCTTGATCGCGTGGCCCTGCGGGGCGAGGCCTTCGATCTGCTGGCTGCCGTTTATTCCAGCGCGATGATGGGTGTCTTGCGTTCTTCCGGCTGCCAGCCGGAGGACGATGCCAGTCCGGTTGTTTCGGCAGTCAGCGACCAGCTTCTCTCTCTCCTCCCGCGCGCGCTCTGACCCCTATTCAGAGGCGATCGCGCGCCGCGCGAACAACCTCCCCGATGAAATCGGCGACCGCCCGCACGCGCGGCAGGCGCTGAAGATCGGCGTGCATCACCAGCCAGTAGCTGCGCGACAACTGCATTTCGTCGGGCATCAGCTGCACCAGCCGGTCGTCATCCTTGGCAGCGAAAACATGCAGGAAGGCAAGGCCGAGGCCCGCGGCGGCGGCGGCCTGTTGCGCGGCGCTCGAACTGGCGCGAAAGCCGATGGTGGCGCCGGGCAGCAACTGATTGAGCGCGATCATCTCCGGGAAGCCGGCCAGTTCCTCGATATAGGAAATGAAAACATGGTCGTAGAGCTGCGCCCGCGTCTCGGGCGCGCCATGCCGGTCCAGATAGGCGCGCGAGGCGAACAGGCCCAGCTGGTAATCGGCCAGCTTCCGCGTCACCAGCCGGCCGCGCGGCGGCGGCTTCAGCATCACCGCCATGTCGGCCTCTCGCCGCGACAGGCTGTTCGTCCGGCTTTCCGACGCCAATTCCAGCACCAGCCCCGGATGCCGGTCCCGCAGCTGGGCGGCCCTGGGGGCCAGCAAATGGCTGGCGAAGGCCTCTGGCGTCGCCAGCCGCACTGTGCCGTCGACCGCCCGGTCGCGATCGCGCACGCTGGCGGCGGCGGCCAGCAGCTCGCTTTCGATCCGTTCGGCATGGGGTTGCAGCGCGAAGGCGGCCTGCGTCGGCGTCACCCCGCGCGGCGACCGATCGAACAGGCGCACGGCCAGCGCCGACTCCAGCTGGCCGATCCTTCGCGCTACCGTGCTATGGTCCATCCCGACCCGTCGGGCCGCCGCCAGCATGTTGCCTTCCCGCAGGATGGTCAGGAACAGGCGCAGGTCATCCGGGTTCAGCATATGTATTTCTACACAATGATTGTGGGTTGATTACCGTATAATCACCAATCAGGATCGTCTAGTCCCGCCGCAGCGAATTGGTGTGAGGAGAGTGTCATGCGGACGGTCAATCATTTCATCCATGGGGAACAAATGGCGCTTTCGGGCGGTCGCGCGGCGGACGTACTGGACCCTTCTACCGGGGCGGTTCAGGCGCAGGTACGGTTGGCGCGCGCCGTCGATCTGCAACAGGCGGTGGACTCCGCCCGCGCCGCTCAGCCGGCCTGGGCCGCCATGAACCCGCAGCGTCGGGCGCGCGTCATGTTCCGGTTCAAGGAATTGATCGAACAGAATATGGACGATCTCGCCCATCTTCTCTCGTCCGAACATGGCAAGGTCGTGGCCGACTCGAAGGGCGACATCCAGCGGGGCCTGGAAGTGGTGGAGTTCGCCTGCGGCATCCCCCATCTGCTGAAGGGCGAATATAGCGAAGGCGCAGGGCCGGGCATCGACGTCTGGTCGATGCGCCAGCCGATCGGCATCGCGGCGGGTATCACGCCGTTCAACTTCCCGGCGATGATCCCGCTCTGGATGGCCGCGCCGGCCATTGCCTGCGGCAACGCCTTCATCCTCAAGCCGTCCGAACGCGATCCGTCGGTGCCAGTCCGGCTCGCGGAACTGGCGATGGAGGCCGGCTTGCCGGCGGGCATCCTCAATGTCGTCCATGGCGACAAGGAGATTGTCGACGCCATCCTGGACCATCCGGACATCAAGGCGGTCAGCTTCGTCGGCTCGTCCGACATCGCCAACTATGTCTATGGCCGGGGCGCGCAGAACGGCAAGCGGGTGCAGTGCATGGGCGGCGCCAAGAATCACGGCATCATCCTGCCGGACGCGGATATGGACCAGGCGGTGGCCGACATCATCGGCGCGGCCTATGGCAGCGCGGGCGAACGCTGCATGGCGCTGCCGGTCGTGACCCCGGTGGGCGAAGCGACGGCAGAGATATTGCGCGCGAAGTTGGTGACGGCGATCGAGGGGTTGCGCGTCGGCATCTCGACCGATCCCGATGCCCATTATGGCCCCGTCGTCACCGCCCAGCATAAGGCGCGGATCGAAAACTACATCCAGATGGCGGCTGATGAGGGCGCGGAGATCGTCGTCGACGGCCGCGGCTTCTCGCTCCAGGGCTATGAGCAGGGCTTCTTCCTTGCGCCCACGCTGATCGACCGCGTGACACCGCAGATGAAAAGCTATCAGGAGGAGATTTTCGGCCCCGTGCTTCAGATCCTGCGCGCCGATACGTTCGAGGAAGCGCTCAGCTACCCCACCAACCATCAATATGGCAACGGCGTCGCCATCTTCACCCGCAACGGCGACTATGCACGCAAGTTCGCGGCCCAAGTGGAGGTCGGCATGGTCGGCATCAACGTGCCGATCCCGGTGCCGGTCGCCTATCACAGCTTCGGCGGCTGGAAGCGGTCGGGCTTCGGCGACCTGGATCAATATGGCATGGACGGCGTGCGCTTCTACACCCGCACCAAGAAGATCACCCAGCGCTGGCCCTCGGGCGGCGGCGTGGTCGACCAGAGCTTCGTCATCCCGACCATGGGATGACGGGCGACGCGTCCCGGCTACGGCCGGGGCGCGAGTCCGCCGATAACCGTGTCGACCAGCGCATCGGCGATGGCGTCGACAGTCATCGGCCCAGCCGGATCATGCCAGCGGGCCGGCCAGTTGAGCGCGCCGGCCAGGGCGAAGGCCGCCATCTTCACGTCGACCGGCGCGATCGATCCGTCAGCGACTCCCGCCTCGATCAACCCGCGCAGCGCCAGGTCGATGTCGCGTTTCCCCGCGCGGAACAGCGCCGCGCCATCGGGCGAGAGGGACTCATCGCCGGTGCGAACCACGCAACGGCCGAAATCATCCATGTTGATCTGCGCATAATGACGCAGGAACTTGCGCAGCCGGTCAAGGCCGCTGCCCGGCTCGTGCCTGGCTGCTTCCGCCGCGAGGCGCAGCGGCTCCAGCCCGCGCGTCACGCACTCGATCAGCACCTGCTCCTTGTTGCCAAGATAATGATAGATGGTCGGTTTGCTGATCCCCAGCGACGCCGCCACATCGTCCAGGGAGGTTGCGTGATAGCCGCGCGCATTGAACATCCGCACCGCCGCCCGCAGCACCGCCTCGCGCTTTTCCTCGCGGTCCCGGATCTTTTCGGCGCGTGTGCGAAAGGGGGAGGGGGCTTGCGAAGCGGACGCGGTGGACAATGAAAACTCCTTCGCCCTCCTCTTGACAAAAAACGCAGCCATAAGCAATCTACTCATCAGTATATAAACGACGAGTGAGTTTATGCTGACCGAAATTCAGCTGTCGATCCGGGACATGGTGAGAGGATTTGCGCAGGATCGGATCCGCCCCCACAGCGCCGGATTCGAGGCGGAGGGCGGCTATCCGCCCGCCCTGTTCGAGGAGATGGGCGGGCTGGGCCTGTGGGGCATGACCGCACCGGAATCCTTTGGCGGGGCGGAGGCGGATTCGGTGTCCTATGCGCTCGCGCTGATGGAGATCGCGGCGGCCGACGGCGCGCTCTCGACGATCGTGTCGATCCAGAACAGCATCATGGTCGGCGGCCTGCTCAAGGACGGCAGCCCCGCGCAACAACGGCGCTTCCTGCCCGACCTGATCGCCGGCCGGACCATCGGCGCCTTCGCCCTGACCGAAGCCGACGCCGGGTCGGACGCCGCCGCGATCCGCACTCGGGCGGAGAAGGTGGAAGGGGGCTGGCGCCTCAACGGTTCCAAGCAGTTCATCACCTCGGGCCGGATCGGCGGCCTCACCATGGTTATTGCTGTCACCGACCCGCAGGCCGGCAAGAAGGGGCTGTCCGCCTTCCTCGTCCCCACCGACCGTCCCGGCTATGTTGTCGACAAGGTCGAGCACAAGATGGGGCAGGGCGCGTCGGACACCTGTGCCCTGCGCTTCGACGATCTGTTCGTCGAGGACGACCTGCTGATCGGGGAGCCGGGGCAGGGCTATCGCATCGCACTCGCCAATCTGGAGACGGGGCGGATCGGCATCGCCGCGCAATGCGTCGGCATGGCGCAGGCCGCGCTGGAGATCGCGGTCGGCTATGCGAGGGATCGCCGCTCGATGGGCAAGGCGATCATCGATCATCAGGCGGTCGGCTTCCGCCTCGCCGACCTCGCCACCCGGCTGGAGGCTGCGCGGCAACTCGTCCTCTCCGCCGCCGCGCTCAAGGATGCAGGGCAACCCGCCCTGACCCAGGCGTCCATGGCCAAGCTCTTCGCCTCCGAAAGCGCCGAGGCAATCGTGTCCGGCGCGCTCCAGACGCTGGGCGGCTATGGCTATCTGGAGGAATATGGCGTCGCCAAAATCTACCGCGATGTGCGCGTCTGCCAGATTTACGAGGGCACATCCGACATCCAGCGCATGGTCATCGCGCGCAGTCTTTGAAGGGAATCCATCATGGAACATGATCCGGTCGTCATCGCGGGCTATGCCCGCACCCCCATGGGCGGGTTCCAGGGCGTGCTCTCGCCGCTCAAGGCCACCGATCTGGGCGCGGCGGCGGTGAAGGCGGCGGTCGCGCGCGCCGGGGTCGCCGCCGACGCGATCGACCGCATCTATATGGGCTGCGTCCTGCCTGCGGGCCTTGGTCAGGCGCCTGCGCGCCAGGCGGCGCTGGGTGCGGGCCTTGGCCTCAACACGCAAGCGACCACCGTCAACAAGATGTGCGGATCGGGGATGCAGGCGGCGATCATGGCGCACGAGGCGCTCGTCGCCGGAACCGCCGACCTGGTCGTGGCGGGCGGCATGGAAAGCATGACCAACGCCCCCTATGCCCTGCCCAAGCACCGCGCCGGCGCGCGGATCGGCCATGACAGGATCATCGACACGATGATGATGGACGGTCTGGAGGACGCCTATGAACCCGGCAAGGCGATGGGTGTCTTCGCCGAGGAGGCAGTGCGCGACTATCAGTTCACGCGCGGCGACCAGGACGACTATGCCATCCGCTCGCTCGCCCGCGCCAATGAAGCGATCGCCTCGGGCGCCTTCGCACGCGAAATCGTGCCGGTGACGGTGTCGGGCCGGGGCGGCGACAGTGTGATCGACACCGATGAGCAGCCCGGCAAGGCGCGGCCGGACAAGATACCTTCGCTCAAGCCCGCCTTCGTCAAGGACGGCACCATCACCGCCGCCAACGCCTCCTCCATCTCCGACGGCGCCGCCGCCCTGGTGATGACGCGGCAGAGCGTGGCGGACAGGCTGGGCCTGCCGGTCGTCGCCCGCGTCGTCGCCACGGCCGCCCATGCCCATGAACCTGCGAAATTCACCACCGCACCCGTCCCTGCCATGCGCAAGCTGTTGGAAAAGGCAGGCTGGTCGGTCGAGGATGTCGATCTATTCGAGGTGAACGAAGCCTTCGCCGTCGTCGCCATGATCGCCGCCCGCGAACTGGACATCCCGGCGGACAAGCTGAACGTGAACGGCGGCGCGACAGCGCTCGGCCATCCGATCGGCGCATCGGGCGCCCGCATCCTGGCGACGCTGATCGGCGCGCTGGAGCATCGGGGGCTCAAGCGCGGCGTTGCCAGCCTCTGCATCGGCGGCGGCGAGGCGACGGCCATGGCGGTCGAACTCGTCTGATTTCGGAGAGGGAAAGAACATGGACATCAAGGGACTGGCCGCCATCGTTACCGGCGGTGCTTCGGGCCTGGGCAAGGCGACGGCGCAGATGCTGGCCGCCAACGGCGCGAAGGTTACGATCTTCGACCTGAACGAGGAAGCGGGCAAGTCCGTGGCCGCCGAGATCGGAGGCGTCCATGTCGCCGTCAACGTCGCGGATGACGCCAGCGTCGCCGCCGGCCTCGACGCCGCCGAGCAGGCCCATGGCGTCGCCCGCATCCTCGTCAACTGCGCTGGCATCGCACCGGCGGTCAAGACGGTGGGGAAGGAGAATGTTGCTCATCCGCTCGACAGCTTCGCCAGGACGATCGCGGTCAATCTGGTCGGCACCTTCAACGTCATCTCCAAATTCGCCGCCCGCGCGGCGGCGGCCGACGAACTGGACGGGGAGCGCGGCGTCATCGTCAACACCGCTTCGGTCGCGGCCTATGACGGCCAGATCGGCCAGGCCGCCTATTCGGCGTCTAAGGGCGGCGTGGTCGGCATGACCCTGCCGGTTGCCCGCGACCTCGCCCAGCACAAGATCCGCGTCATGACGATCGCGCCCGGCATTTTCCTCACCCCCATGCTGGAGGCATTTCCCCAGAATGTGCAGGATGCGCTGGGCGCGCAGGTGCCGCACCCCAGCCGCCTTGGCAAGCCGGCTGAATATGCGCAACTGGTCGAATCCATCGTCCGCAATCCCATGCTCAACGGGGAAGTCATCCGTCTCGACGGCGCCATCCGCATGGCGCCCCGGTGAGCGGGGCGGGCATCGCCTTTACGGTCGAGGACGGCATCGCCCGGATCACGCTCGACCGGCCGGACGCGGGCAATGCCATCACCCTGCCGCTGGCGCAGGCGATGCTGGCGGCGGCGATCCGGTGCGAGAATGATCCCGCGGTGCGCTGTATCCTGATTACCGGCAATGGCCGCCTCTTCTGCGCGGGCGGCGATCTCCCGCTGCTCGCCGGGGCGGGCGATCGCCGCCCTGAAGTGCTGAGCGAACTTATCGCCACCCTCCATGCCGCAATCCAACGTCTCGTTCGCGGGTCCAAACCGCTGGTCACCATGGTCAACGGGCCGGCGGCTGGCGCCGGCTTCAGCCTGGCCCTGCTCGGCGACGTGGTCGTTGCTGCCCGGTCGGCGCATTTCACCGCCGCCTATGGCGCGATCGGCCTGACGGCAGATGGCGGCCTCAGCTGGCTCCTGCCGCGTCTCGTCGGGTTGCGCAAGGCGCAGGAGATCATCCTGACCAACCGCCGCATCAAGGCGGACGAGGCCGAAGCCATTGGCCTCATCACCCGCATGGTCGATGATGACGCGCTGACGGATGAAGGATTGCGCGTGGCCAGGGCGCTGGCCGACGGGCCGGTGCGCGCGCTCAGCGCCGCCCGCGCGTTGCTCTACGACAGTTTCGAGACGGGCCTTGAAACCCAGCTCGACCGGGAATTGCGGTCCATGGCGACAGCGGGCGCCGCGACCGAAAGCGAAGAGGGGCTGGCCGCGCTGCTGGAAAAGCGCAGGCCCGATTTCAGGGGAGTTTGATCCATGGCACAAGCCTATATCGTCGAAGCCGTCCGCACGCCCGGCGGCAAGCGCAAGGGTGCGCTGGCCGGCTCCCATCCGGCCGACATCGGCGCGGTCGTGCTCAATGCGCTGGTCGATCGCACCGGCGTCGATCCTGCCGCGATCGACGATGTGATCCTGGGCTGCGTCACCCAGGCGGGGGAGCAAGCCTTCGCCTTCGGCCGCAATGTCGTCCTCGCATCGAAACTGCCGCAGAGCGTTCCTGCCGTCACCATCGACAGGCAGTGCGGCTCGTCGCAACAGGCTCTGCATTTCGCGGCGCAGGCGGTCATGTCCGGCACGCAGGACCTGGTGATTGCCGCAGGGGCCGAAAGCATGACCCGCGTGCCGATGATGTCGAACTTCACCCTTCATGCCCAGGCCGGCATGGGCGATGGGCCATGGCCTCGCAGCATCCAGCAGCGCTTCGGCATCGCGGAATTCAGCCAGTTCCATGGTGCCCAGGCGATCGCCGACAAATATGGCTTCACCCGCGAGGATATGGACGGCTTCGCCATGCGCAGCCATCACAAGGCCGCTGCCGCGATCGCTGCTGGTGCCTTCGATCGGGAAATCGTGCCGGTCGAAACACTCCAGGGCCCCTTCGTCCAGGATGAGGGCGTGCGCGCCGACAGCTCGATGGAGGCGCTGGCCGGCCTCAAGACATTGGCCGAAGGCGGCACCATCACCGCAGGCAACGCCAGTCAGATGACCGACGGGGCGTCAGCCGTGCTGGTGGCCAGCGAAGCGGCGCTCAAGCGCTTCAACCTGACCCCGTTGGCGCGCATCCACAATCTTACGGTAACGGCGGGCGATCCGGTCATCATGCTTGAGGAGCCGATCCCGGCCACCCGCCGGGCGCTGGTGCGGGCAGGCCTGAAGCTGGACGATATCGACCTGTTCGAGGTCAACGAGGCCTTCGCCGCCATCCCCATGGCCTGGCTCCAGGCGATCGGCGCGGACCCGGACAAGCTCAACGTCCATGGCGGCGCGATCGCGCTCGGCCATCCGCTCGGCGCCAGCGGCACAAAGCTGATGGCGACGATGATCCACGCCCTGCGCGCGCGCGGCAAGCGCTATGGCCTGCAAACCATGTGCGAGGGCGGCGGCATCGCCAACGTCACGATCGTGGAGGCGCTCTGATGGCCCTGCGGACGCGCTTCACCGATCTTGTCGGGATCGAACATCCGATCGTCCAGGGCGGCATGATGTGGGTAGGCCGGGCCGAGCTGGCCGCCGCCGTCTCCAATGCCGGCGGGCTGGGCATGTTGACCGCGCTCACCCAGCCGACGCCGGACGACCTGCGTCGCGAAATCGACCGCTGCCGGGCGATGACCGACAAGCCCTTCGGCGTGAATCTCACCATCCTGCCCTCGGTCAGCCCGCCGCCTTATGCGGACTATCGCCGGGCGATCATCGACAGCGGCATCACCGTCGTCGAAACCGCCGGCCACAAGCCGCAGGAACATGTCGATGATTTCAAGGCACACGGGATCAAGGTGATCCACAAATGCACTGCCGTCCGCCACGCGCTGTCGGCCGAGCGGATGGGCGTGGACGCGATCTCCATCGATGGTTTCGAATGTGCGGGCCATCCGGGCGAGGATGATATTCCGGGCCTGATCCTCATTCCGGCAGCGGCCGACCATCTCAGCATCCCGATGATCGCCAGCGGCGGTTTCGGCGACGGCCGGGGCCTGGCCGCCGCGCTGGCGCTGGGCGCCGATGGCATCAACATGGGCACCCGCTTCTGCGCCACGGTGGAAGCGCCGATCCACCAGAAGGTCAAGCAGTTCCTCGTCGACAATGACGAGCGCTCGACCAACCTCATCTTCCGCAAGTTCCACAATACCGGCCGCGTCGCCAAGAACAGCGTCTCGGATCAGGTGGTGGAGATCAGCACCCGCGATGGCGCGGTATTCGAGGATATCCGGCCGCTCGTGTCGGGCCTCAAGGGGCGGCAGGCGCTCGAAAGCGGCGACATCGACGCCGGCCTGGTCTGGGCCGGCCAGGTGCAGGGGCTGATCCGCGACATCCCGACCTGCCAGGATCTGGTCGCGCGGATCGTGGCGGAGGCGGAGGACATCATCAGCGGCCGGCTCGCCGCAATGCTGGTGCGCGAACCCCAGCTCGCCTGACCGGAGACGGCGCCACCGCCGCCTCCGCGCCACCCCCTATTCGGCCTCGACCCAGGTGGAGGTGAGCGCACGCGGCGAAAGATATTTGGTCGACGTCCAGCCACCATCGACCACGATCGTCTGCCCGTTGATGAATGCGGCGCCCGGAGAACAGAGAAAGGCAATGGTGCTCGCCACATCCTCGACCTCGCCCAGGCGCGGATAGGGCGTCGTCTCCACATTCACCCGCTTGAACATCTCGTCGTCGAACCGGTGCCGCACCATGTCGGTCATGGTGACGCCCGGCGCCACGCAATTGGCGCGGATGCCGCGCGGGCCATAGTCGCAGGCGATATGCTTGGTCAGCGCGTCGAGGCCGCCCTTCGACGCCGAATAGGCGCCCCCGCGCCGGCCACCGACCACCGCATAGGTGGAGGTGACGTTCACGATGCCGCAGCCATCGCCCATATGGCCGATCACTTCGCGACAGAGGCGGAAGGGCGCGCGCAGCATCAGGTTCAGGAACGCGTCGAGTGTCGCGTCGTCGGTCTCGTGCAGGGGCTTGGGGCTGCCCGCCCCGGCATTGTTGATCAGGAAGTCGATCCGCCCGAACCGCTCCAGCGCCAGCGCTACGATCCGCGCCGGCGCATCATCATCGGTCACATCGACCGACAGCGTCGCCAGCCGCGACGGGTCGGCGATGTCCTGCTCCAGTTGCGCCAGCTTGCCGGGGTCGCGCCCGACGCCGACGATCGCCATGCCGGCATCGTGCAGCATCCTGGCCGTACATAGGCCGATGCCGCTGCCCGCCCCGGTGATGATCGCTACCTGCATCCCGCTTCCCAATCCTCTCCTGTCATGCTCCGGTCATAGCCAAAGTCGGAGGGCGGCGTGACCCTCCGGCCGCAAATGACGCGGGGGCGATGCCTGCTGGCGGGAGACTTGCCGACACGCCCGCCGGAGCGCACCGATCATGGACCTATTCATGCCAAGGAACTGTCCATGTCGCTGTTGAGATTCGATGATCGCGTGGCCGTCATCACGGGAGCGGGGCGCGGTCTGGGGCGCGCCTACGCGCTGCTGCTCGCCGAGCGCGGCGCCAGGGTGATCGTCAACGATCCGGGCGGCCTGATGAGCGGAGTGGGCGGAGATGTCGGCCCCGCCGAGGAGGTGGTCCGCGAGATCCGCGCTGCCGGGGGTGAGGCCATGGCCTGCACCGAGTCTGTCGCGACACCGCATGGGGGGCAGGCGATCATCGATGCCGCGCTCGACCAATTTGGCCGGATCGACATTCTCATCCACAATGCAGGCAATGTGCGATACGGCTCGCTCAAGGACTTGAGCCAGGAGGATTTCGACGCGGTGCTCGACGTCCATCTGCGCGGGGCCTTCCATGTCGTGCGGCCCGCCTTTCCCCGCATGTGCGCGGCGGGCTATGGCCGGGTGGTGCTGACCTCCTCGATCGGCGGCCTTTACGGTAATCATGGCGTCGTCAACTATGCGATGGCCAAGGCCGGCATGATCGGCCTCAACAATGTCGTCGCGATCGAGGGTGCGGCGGAAGGCGTCAAGTCGAACATCATCGTCCCCGGCGCGGTCACGCGCATGGCCGAGGGCATCGACGTGTCGGCCTATCCGCCCATGGGTCCGGACCTTGTCGCACCCGTCGTCGGCTGGCTGGCGCATGAAAGCTGCCCCGTCAGCGGCGAGATGCTGGTGTCGATCGCCGGGCGGGTCGCCCGCGCCTTCATCGGCGAAAGCCGGGGCGTCTACCGGCCGGGCTGGACGATCGAGGATGTCGCCGCGCAGCAGGACGGCATCTTCGACAGCGCCAATCCACTCATCTTCGGGCTGGACGGCCATGTCGATCATATCCGTTACAGTTGCGAGCGCGCGGCGCGGGGCCACTGACGCGCCTCGTCGGTGCTGAAGCGCCTCAGCCCGTCGTCAACGACGCGCGGATGGCGTGCTTCAGCACCTTTCCTGCGTCGTTCTTGGGCAGGGCATCCCACAGCGTTACCGCTTCGGGATATTTGAACCGCGCCACCCCATGGCCCGCCAGGAAGTCGCTGATTGCCGCGATGTCTGGCGTCGCCCCCGCCTGCGGCACGACCACGGCGACGGCGCGTTCGCCCGTGCGGGGATCGGGGATGCCCACGATCGCGATGTCGGCGATGTCGGGATGGCCGGCCAGCAGATCCTCTATCTCCTTGGGCGAGATATTCTCGCCGTTGCGGATGATCAGATCCTTGATCCGCCCGGTCACCACCAGATGATCGCCATCGACCCAGGCGCCCTGGTCCCCAGACCGGTAGAAGCCGTCCGCATCGAAGGCGTCCGCCTCGTCCTCCGCATGGATATAGCCGACCATCATCTGCGGCCCGCGCGCGCAAATCTCGCCCTCGGCCGACAGGCGCACGGTCGCGATGCCGGGCCGGCCGTCGGTGTCGGCCGCATGGGCCTGATCGGTGGCGTCGACCACGCCGATGGTCGTCACCGGCACTTCGGTCGAGCCATAGACGCGGCTGACGATCGCCCTGTCGAAATAGTCCGCAGCATCGCGGATCAGAGCTGGCGGCACCGAGGCGCCGCCACAGATGAACAGCTTGAGGTGGGGCAGGCGGGTGGCGGCCGCGCGGGCCGCCGTCAACAGCGTCTGGAGGAACGGTGTCGCCCCCGCCATATGGGTGCAGCGTCCCTGCACCATCTGCCGAACGGCCTCGTCTCCGTCCCATTTCTCCATCAATATCGCCGTCGTGCCGAGCATGACAGGCATCTCGAACGCATAAATGGACCCGCCGATATGGCTGATCGGGGAGGGGACGAGGAAACGGTCGCCTGGCTCCACCAACCAATGGCGGCCGATCTGCCGGATCAGCGCATTGAGCGAATTATGGCTGTGGAGCACCCCCTTGGGCCGGCCGGTGGTGCCGCTGGTGTACATCACCATCCGCACGTCGCCCGCGTCCAGTGCGGGCAGGGTGTCACCGCCCGGCGTATCCAGCAGCGCCTCGAAGTCCCCGGTCGCACCGGGTTCGCCGCGCAGAACGACGATCTCCGGCGGCTCTGCCAGATCGGCGCTCACGCGCGCCAGCATCGCGGCATAGTCATGCCCCCGGAAGCTCGCCGGAATGAAGATCATCCGGCTCCGCACATCGGCCAGGATGAAGCGCAGGTCGTGGTCGCGCAACGACGGCAGGATCGGGTTGGCGACCATGCCGGCCAGCGTCGATCCCATGTAGATGACGGCCGCCTCCCGCCAGTTGGGCAGCATGAAGGAAATGACGCTGCCGGGGGCGAAGCGAGCCAGCAGCGACCGGGCTAGGGCGCTGGCCTGAGCGAGCAGCACGGCGGCGGACAATTGGCCCATATCGTCCTGCACCAGTATCCGGTCGGGCGTGTCGATGGCGGCACGGCGCAGCGCGTCGGCGCAGGTGTCGTCCCGCCACCAGCCATCGGCTCGCGCCGCTTGGGCGAGCGCTTCGTTCCAGCGGATATTCCATCCGCTCCGCGTCGTGCGTCGCATGGTCGTGCTTTCGGTCAGGGGGGAAGCCAGAGATGTCATAGCGCCGCGTCCGGCCGCTGCCGCGCCCGCCGATTGACGAGCGGGCGCTGGTAGGAGGGATCCTCCCGCCCGCGCGCCGACACGCCATTGGCGGCGATGTCGGGCACATCGGCGAAGGGAATGGCGACGGCGGGAGGCATCACCGACCATTCGATGACATTGACCCGCAGCGTGATCCGCCATGCGCCGTCGCGCCGCTCGAAGCGGTCGATATAGCGTCCCCCGGCCATGATGACGCTGTCGTCGCGGTTGCGGCCGATGAACTGATAATAGGTTTCGCCATGGGCCGTGTCGCCGTCCACGTCGATGCTCGACTGGAGCAGGACGTGATGGGTCAGGCTCTGGGCCTGGTCATGCAGGGGCATGGCCCAGTCCCAGCAATCGGCCGCGCTGCCGACGAAGGGACCGGCCGCGATCTCCGCATCGGCATGAAAGGCGGACAGATAGGCGTCGCGATCGAACCGGTCCATGCCCCGGCAGAAGCGGGCAAGGCAGTCCGCGATCGCCTGCCGGTCGATCAGGCCGGCCAGCCGGGTGTCCAGTTCATTGCCCATGACGGCCGGCCCCTGCGATTGGGCCCCAGATGGGGGCGCCCCTGGTCGCCCGCGCCGACGGAATGACCGCGCCGTCAATGTCGACGATGCCATAATGCCGGGCCAGTTCGGCGGTGATATATTCGCCCCCCGACCGCTGCATGATGTCGGGGTCTGCGGCCAGCGCCGCGATCACCCGGCCGGGATGCTCGACCGAGCTGCCTTGCTGGCTGGTGATCGATTGCGTCATCCGTTCCCCCATCCTGGCGAGGTTGTCGCGCGCCTTCTCGGTCAGGGTCAGCCCCTGCCACAGCGTCAGCGACGCGACATTGTGCGGCGCCAGCTCGATCGCCATGTCCCGCGCCATGCGGTCGACCGCCGACTTGGCGGTGCCGAACACCACGCCATAGGTATAGGTCACGGCGGCGAAGCCCGAGATGGCAACGATCAGTCCCGACCGCTGCGGCGCCATGATGCGCGCCGCATGCCAGGCGGCGACAAAGTTGGAGCGGACGCCGACATCCCACATTTCCAGGTTGGACAGCGGCTTTTCCCAGAAGGACTTGGGTTCGATCAGATCGTCCGACAGCAGGAAGGCATTGTTGACCAATATGTCTAGCCGCCCCTGTTCCGCCTCGATCCGCTCGAACAGAGCCGCAACCGCCGCATCGTCGCCATGGTCGCAGACCGCCGCGATGCCGCGACCGCCGCTGGCCTGTCCCCGCTCGGTACATTGCTGGGCGGTTTCGCCGACCGTGCCCGGCAGATAATAATCACCCGGATTGACCGTCCGGCCAGTGACATAGACGGTGGCCCCCTGCTCGGCGAGGACCAGCGCGATGCCCCGGCCGATGCCCCGGCTCGCGCCGGTGACAAGCGCGACCTTGCCCGACAGCGGGCCCATCAGGCGTGCCCTTGGGCGAAGAAGGCGACACTGGCGTCGCGCCGGGCATCACCCGCATGGCGATCTGCCGGGAAGGGGAGGCCCATCAGCCCCTTGGACCAGTCGGCCGCCTCGCCCCAGTCGCAGCACCAGTCATACAGCATGATCCGGGTGGCGATGCGCCAGTTCCCACCACGTTCCTCCAGCAGATCCAGATAACGGCCGCCGATCACCTTGTCCCGATCGCCCGCGCCCATGTCGACGCGATGATAGGAGAGGACATGTGTTTCGGCCCTGGCCTTGCTGCCCGCCAGTTCGACATGGCTCTGGCCCAATATATGCTGGGTGTTGGCAATGGCGTCGGAACCGGGGACTACCCACGCCAGATAGTCGGCAAAATCGCCGGCCCGCACGCCGTAGTCATAGCGCGCATCCGGCCACCAGCAGGACCGGATCAGGCCGGCGTCACGCCGATCTTCGCCGCGCGCAAGCCGCGCCAGGCAATCGCCAATCCGCGCCCGCGCCAACAAGGCTGCAACGCTTCCGTCCATCGCTCCGGTCTCCCATTCCGCTCGGTTTCCCCGAACCGTCGGACGACGCTATCAGCCGATGGGCCGAAGCGAACAGGGCCAACCCGCATGTTCCGGCACATACCACGGGGGCGATATGGACTAATATTCGATAATATATATTATGTTAAATCCCGTCACGCCGTACAATGGCGTTCAGCTGTCCAGATCGCTGTCGGCTTTCGCTACCACGCCACTGGTTCTCCCCCGCAACCAGCCAGTCGTCACAGCGCGCGAAAGCGGAAATCGCGGAAGCGTGCCTCGCCGGTCCCGGCAGCATAGAGACCCGGCCGCAGCATCAGGAAACCGCCGCGGACATTATGATGATAGCCCGACACTTCCATCCCCCGGTCGAACCGGCGCCAGGTCCGCCCGCCGTCCCCGCTCAGATGATAGGAAATGATATGGTGATGGTTTATGACCTTCATGGTCAGCCGGCGACCATGGGGGTTGGCGGGCCGTCCTCTCTCCATCCCATATTGATGGGTGACGAAGCGCGTCTCGTCAAAGCCCAGGCCGCAATAGAGCTTGTCGTCGTAGAAGAGCAGCAACCCCGCCGTTCCGCCCGGCGCGATCTCGATATCGCACTGGAATTCATAGGCTGGGTCACCCGCGATCAATAGCAGCGGGGAGGAATCGACCGGTGCGGTGCCCCGTCCCTTGAGCACCAGCGCGCCCTTCTCCGCCCGCGCCCGGCTTGCTTCGTCCGGATCCGGGCGAAAGAAATTCCACTTCGCGCCCAGCTTCAGGTCGTGGAAATCGTCCGACAGCGCCATCCCATGGGGTAAGGCTTGCCCGCCGCGGGGCTTGGGCAGCGGCTGCGACAGGTCGCCGCCGGTCATGCGGAACCAGCCGTCCGCCGTCCATTCGACGGGATCGAGCAGTGTCTGCCGGCCCAGCGTCCAGAGACCATTTTCATAGCCGTGATAGAGCGCCCACCAACTCCCGTCCGGCGCCTCGACCAGGCTGGCATGACCGCGCGACCACCAGCGTTCGTCCAGCCGCTCGGTCCGCACCAGCGGATTGCCCGGATGCTGTTCCCAAGGTCCGTGGATGGAGCGCGACCGCGCCGCGATCACCATATGTCCGGTCGGCGGCCCAGCGGTGCCGCCCACCGCCGTCAGCATGTAGAACCAGTCACCATGCCGGTGGATCTTCGGGCCCTCGGGCGAAAATCCTTCCACATCCCACGTGTCGGGATAGCGCCAGGGATCATAGACATGCTCGACTTCGCCCACGGTCGACAGCCCGTCATCGGACAGGCGGATGCGGTCACCGCCGGACAGGAACAGCCAGCGGCTGCCATCCTCGCCCACCGCATGGCATGGATCGATATGCGCGGGCAGTTTCAGGTCGATCGGGTCGCTCCAGGGTCCGTCGATGCTATCGGCATGAATGACGAAGATGCTGTTCGGACTCGCCTTCACCGGAATGTATAGGAAATAGCGACCCTCATGCTTTTCCAGGCTGACAGCCCAGACCGACCCGATATTCTTTGTCAACGCGGCCTTGCGCGGTTGCCAGTTGATGAGGTCGCGGCTGTGCCAGATGGTGATGCCGGGATAGGAATCGAAGGTGGAGAAGGTCATGTAATAATCCGCGCCGTCCTTCAGGATGGCGGGATCAGGCCGGTCGCCGGAAATCAGGGGATTGAGGAAACGCCCGTCGCCAAGGTCGGCGATACGCTGATTGTCCGGTCCGCGTTTCCACTCGACCGCAAGGCGTGATGAAGGTCCGGACGACGCCATCACCGTTCTGCTATGCCCCAGCGCAAGGGCGCTGCCCGCCAAGGCTCCGGTCATCGCATCGCGGCGGCTGATGGTCATGATCTCTCCTGAATGGAAAATGCCGGACCGCCCGTGCAGAGGCGGCCCGGCCGAGCAGTTACAGCTTGAACCGTGCACCCAGCTGGATGGTGCGGCCGAAATGCAGCTGCTCATAATTGCGATTGGCGTCCTGGTCGGTGTAGCGGTCGCGATAGTCGTCGGTCAGGTTGATGCCTTCCAGCGACAATTCGATCCAGTCGGTCAGCTTGTACCGGACAGATGCGTCGACGTTGATCGTGCTGTTATAGCCTTCGAACACATTGCCGGTTCCGCTGTTCTGGTCGATATATTTGCTGCGATAGCTGGCGGAAACGCGTGCCGAGAATTTCGCATCCTCATAATAGAGCGTACCGTTGAACGCCCTCTTCGAGAGTCCGAACAGGGTCGCGTTGCGCACCGCCGCGACATTGCCGCCACCCGGCACGATTGCCGGACCCGAGACGGTATAGTCCGCACTCGAATCCACGAAGGTCGCATTCAGGATACCGCCGAAGCGCGACAGGAAACCGGGCAGGAAGGTGAAGGGTGCCTGGACCGCCACCTCTATGCCTTTGAGGCTCGCGCCAGTGCCGTTGACGATCGTGCTGATCGCCCAGCCTTCCGCCCGCTCGGGCTGGATCGCCGCTGGCGAACTGGGCGGGATGACAGACAGCGGCAGGCCGGTCGATGCGAATGTCCCGGTGATCGTCTGGCTGATCGGGAAGCTCTGCACATCCTTCTTGAAGGCCGCGACCGAGAATACCGACTGGGGCGCGAAATACCATTCGATCGCCAGATCATAGGCAGTCGCACGGAAAGGATCGAGGAAGGGGTTGCCGAAGCTGACGCGATAGTTGAAGCCGTCGACCGACCCGCCCGGCGTAAGGTTGCCGAGCGACGGACGGGTCATCACGTCTGCAACCGATGCGCGGATGATGATGTCGCGATGGGGGAACAGCGCAACGTTCACCGCCGGCAACCAATCCTCATAGGATCGGGATACGCCGACCAGCTGGCCATTGTTGAGGCCCGTCGAACTCTGCTCGGTCCTGACGTAGCGGATGCCGGCATTTGCCGCATATTCAAGCCCGAAAATGTCGCCCTTGGCATCGAACTGGATGTAGCCGCCCTTGGTCTTTTCCACCACGCCGCGGGTGTTGCCCGCGTCTACAGTCAGCGCCCGCTCGTAAAGATTGGTATAGTCCGTCCCTGTCGCCAGATTGGGGATCAGCCACTGGGTGGTCGTCCCCGCCGGAGCGCCCGCGCCCTTCAGGGTAAACAACTCGGCGAGTTGCGAGGTGACCGGCAAGCCATAAACGGCAGTCGGGCCGAAGAGGCTGCTCGGCGAGCAGTTCACGGTGCCTAGCACCCGGTCGACACCACCATTACCGCACACCACCGTGTCGCGGGTGAAACCTTCGGTGTCGAACGAGAAGCGGCGATAAACTGCGCCCGCCTTAACCGTGAAGCCGTCGGTCACGTCCCATTCGGTGCGCAGCTGCGCGGTGCGGAATTTGTTGACGGTCGAGGAGGGCCGATCACGGATCTCCGCCAGCTGGAAATTTGCGGGATCGGTGACGCTGGTGCCGAAGGTCAGCACCGGGCGACGCATGTTGCTGTAGTCGTAGCTATAGCCCTGCGCGTCGCGATCATCGAACACCAGGGTTGTCTCCACCGGGATCGACGCATCCGACTTGGAAAAGCCGCCCAGCAGGGTGAAGCGGAAGCTGTCGCTCACATCCTGGTCCCAGGTCGCGCCCAACTGGTAGAATTTGGTCTGCGACTTGCGCAGATAATGTTCGGTCCGGACCCAGGCGTCGTTCAGCGTCGCCGACACCATATTGTTGTTGCTGTCATAAACCGGGTCCACCACGTCGATCGAGCGCTCGTTGGAGCGCAGCAGGACCTCGCCCCATTTCTCCTCGCGCGTCTCGCGGAAGCGCGAGAATAGCCCGTCGATCGAAATCTTTGTCGCATCCGAAGGCGCCCACTGGATCGATCCGGTCACACCGATGCGTTCACGTTCCTGCGCGATCTCGCCGTAGCGCGGAATGCGCGGGTGGAAGGCGAGCGCCGCGTCGTTGCAGGCCGCGCTCGGCACATAGGCGCCGCCGCTGTTCTGCGTGGTGAAACAGCGGGTGCCATCGACGCTGTCGAACCGCGCCTGCGACCAGCGCACCGTGTTATTGCCCATCTGGAGCGTGTCGAGCTTGGAATAGGCACCCGACAGCGACACGCCCCATTGTCCGTCCGGCGACTTCCAGGACAGCAGGCCCGCAAGGCGTGGCCCCCATTTCTTGCTGAGGTCATTATAGGAGCCTGTCGCCGATCCGACGAACGTGAAACCGTCCTTACCGGCCAGAGGATTGCCAGTGTTAAGGTCCACGACAGCGCCCAGCGAGCCTTCGTCCAGCGAGGCTTCGGCGGTCTTGTGGACCACCAGCGAACTGAACAGTTCGGATGCGAAGACATTGAAATCGAATGCACGATCGCGGTTCGAGCTGGCGCCATCGGTCGAAGTTGCGACCGTTTCCAATCCATTGACACGGACGCGGGTGAATTGCGCACCCAGGCCGCGTACCGTGATGGCCCGCCCCTCGCCACCGTCGCGTTGAATCGAGATGCCGGGAATGCGCTGCAACGACTCCGCCAGATTCTGATCGGGGAATTTGGCGATATCCTCGGCCACGATCGCATCGACCGACCCGACTGTCTGGCGCTTGAGATTGATAGCCGCGCCCAGCGACTGCCGGAAACCGGTGACGACAATGTCGGCGACCTCGCCCTCCGCCGCGTCCTGTGGCTGCGGGGCAGCCGCATCCTGGGCCAGGGCGCCGCTCGAAAGGGTCATGACCATCGCGGCGAAGGATGCCCCCGCCAACCAGCGCCGCGCCGCAAATTTGTCCTGCTGAATCTGCACGTTCATCCACTCCCTTCCCAAATCTCCACCCTGCGATCCGGCGCAGGCGGGTTTCCGGGCTATCCCCGGCCGGGAGGAGTGCGCCTCACTGTGGCCGCAACCTCCCCCAGCCCGCGCGCCGCCAGCTATAGCTGGTCGTCAGCACACCGCGGAAACCGGTGTCATAAATGCGCCCAACACAAAAGCCTGTCAATATGCTGCTGCATTCATGAAACCGAACCAGATCGGAACGGCATGTAGGCATCTGAGATAAATGGAATTATTTTAAGGCAGGCTTTGCGAAGGCGGTGCTATGGCCGCCCGCTCCGCGCTTTTAACCACAATCGTGAACGCCTTGGTTGAGGCGTCTCGGTTGCACCGCCGTGTTCGTTGATCGGCATCCATGATGGGCGGTGCGGGCCGGTGACGTATCTTGCCGAAACGATGGTCGCACACAGCCGGATCCCGGCCTGTCTCATTGATCGATAATCCAATGTCGAGCGGGCGGTCTGTAATGAGAACGGGGAGTGGCGAGACCGCGCCGGGAGCAAGAGCAGGGATTGCCTGCCCTCATCATCTACCAGCGCCCAGTCATCTGGGGCGTTCAAGATCAGATGAATGGCTCAGTCAGACACCGGTGTCAGAAAAGGTTGCAACGGCCGAAGCGGGATGCCAAGATTGCGGACGAGAGGAGAATGAAACTGATGGCGCATCCCCTGTTGCCGGATATGGCCTTGCCTGCCAATGTCGCCCGGTCCCCAAGGCTGTTCCGCCTGCCCCTGCTGACCGCGATGCTGGTCATGGCCGTCCCATCGGCTACCGCCGCTTCCGCTCGGCAGGATTCCTCCCCCATCGCCTTCCCCGGCGCTGTCGGCTGGGCGGCAACGACGCCCGGCGGACGCGGCGGGCGCATCATCCGCGTCACCAGCCTCGCCCCCGACGGGCCCGGCAGCTTCAAGGCCGCGATCGAGGCGAAGGGACCACGCATCATCGTGTTCGAGGTGGCCGGTGTCATCGACATGGGGCGCCAGACGTTGAAGATCAGCGAACCCCATGTCACCATCGCTGGCCAGACCGCGCCCTCGCCCGGCATCACGCTCATCAAGACCGGCATCGACATTGCAACCCATGATGTCGTCGTTCGCCATATCCGCGTCCGCACCGGCGTCGATGGCCAGCCGAAACTGAGCGGCTGGGAAGCGGACTCGCTCTCGACTGTGGGCGCCCATAATGTGATCATCGACCATTGCAGTTTCACTTGGGCGATCGACGAGAATATGTCGGCCTCCGGTCCCCGTTTCGAGGGCAGGACACCGGAGGAGTGGCGGCAGAATACCAGCCACGCCATCACCTTCTCCTATAATATCGCGGCAGAAGGGCTGGCCAACGCCAGCCACCCCAAGGGCGAGCATAGCAAGGGTACGCTGATCCACGACAACGCCAGCGAAATTCTCATCTACCGCAATCTCTACGCGCATAATGTCGAACGCAACCCGCTGGTCAAGGGCGGCGGCCAGGTGGAACTGGTCAACAATATCCTCTATGATCCCGGCGAACGGGCGCTCCATTACAACCTGATGGCACTCGAATGGGGCGAGCATCCCTACCAGACCGGCAAGATCTCGGCCGTGGGCAATGTCATGCGCGGCGGCGTATCGACTGCCCAGGGCCTCCCGTTCCTGACGCTGGGCGGCGACGGCGACCTCGATTATCACGGCAAGGATAATATCGCCGTGGACAGGTTCGGCCAGCCGCTCCCGATGTTCGGTCGTTATGGCGAAACCCGTGCCAGGCTCAACCAACTGCCCGCCCCGCCGGTCTGGTGGCCCGGCACACAGGTTCTGCCGGTGCGCGAAGTTGAAACCCATGTCCTTGCCCACGCCGGCGCCCGCCCCTGGGATCGCGACGCCGACGATCTGCGCGTCCTCTTCTTCGTGGCCGAGGGACGCGGCGAGATTATCGACGATGAACGGCAAGTGGGCGGCTATCCCAAGATGGCGCAGACCCGTGCGCCCTTTGTCGAGGCCGATTGGGATCTCGACACGATGGAGCCGAAGTCGGGCCGCTATCCTGGCCAGAAGTCGGAAAAAATCGCCGAGCATCTGTCCGATCGCGACAAGATGATGCGGCAGGGAGAACAGGCAGGAGATCGGAAATGAGCATGATGCCCCTCCTCATGGCTGCGGCTGCCGCGTCCGGCGCGCCGCCGATGGCCGTGATCGATGAGAACAGCGTCCGCCGCGACGAGCAGACGCCTCACGGCCGGATCGGCATGAGCACCGCCTATCGCATCAGCGATGCCGTGCCCCAGCCGCGCCGCATGGAATTTCGCAAGCGCATCCTCCATATCGGCGCTGCGATCGGCCTCCATCCCATAGCCCATGACGAGGTCTATTATGTCCTCTCTGGCACCGGGGACGTCACCTCCGACGGGGAAACCCGGGCGCTGAAGCCGGGCATGGCCGCATATCTCTATGACGGTGCGGTGGTCGGGATCAGGCAGACCGGGCAGGAACCGCTGGCGCTGATCATCGCCTATCCGGTGAAGGAGTAGGCCACGCCACGACTTGTCCACCGGTTCGTTTGCGGCAGAGCGTGGGCGGCGCTTTTATCTTGCTCGCCATCCCCGCAGATGCGGGACTTGTGCGAAAGGAAGGCACTGTCGCCTGTCAACTGCCCGGCTGGATATAGGGCACGCGCGCGAATAATGCGCGCTCCCACCCACGCGGGTTCTCTACTATTCGACTTTCGACGTCGAAGAGCATCGTGGTCCGCCGATCGAGCCGATATTGGGGCCAGGCCTCCATGCCCGGCCCGTTGGGATCGCCGTCCCGGGCAAAAGCCAGGAAGCGCGACATCATCGCCATGGACGCGGCCCGCGCTGCGGCGCCCGTACCGGTAAACGAGCCCGGCGCATCCAGCGTGCCGAAGGCCAATGCTATGTCCATGGTATGCGGCGCACCGCGCTTGGGTTGTGTCGGCGACTGGAAATCGACTTGATAGACCCAGGTCGGCGCCTCTGCCCGCGCCCGCGCCTCGGCCTCGATCACCTGTCCCGGCCAGCTTCGCCCGGCCGTGGTCGCGGCATAGAAAATGCGCTCGGCCGACCAGTCGGGATAATGCGCTCGATATTGTGACACAATCCATTCGGGCGACAGGTCCACGCGCAATTCCCCCGCCATCCGCTCAGCAAGGTTGCTCCAATCCAGCCCATGCAGCAGCGGCCCGTCAGGATCAATGAACGCCCGGGTCTCGTCCAATGTGTTGCCCAGCATCATCGGGATCGCATTGCCCTGCGGCGCGGCGTCTGGCCAGAAAGGGTGCCGGGCCAGCCAGCGCATGTCGAGCACTGGCCCCATATAGACGTCTCCGCCCAGGATCGGGTCTTCCGCCCCAAGCCCCTCGATCAGCCGCTCGACCGGCAGCGTCAGCAGGGGTTCGAGATTGCCGGGTGACAGGCCCAGCCTGTCCAGATAGGCGGCGGTACGGCGGGACGCATTGATCGGGCCGCTCGCCGTCACCTGCTGGCCGCTCATGGTAACGGCGCGATGGAACAGCCCCTTGGCAGCGGGCATCGCCATCATCGTGGCGATCTTCGCCCCGCCGCCAGACTGGCCGAAGACGAGCACATTGGCCGGATCGCCTCCAAAGGCCGCGATATTGTCCCGCACCCAGCGCAGAGCCAGGATCAGGTCCAACTGCCCCGCATTGCCGCTGTCGGCAAAGCGAGGGTCGAGCCGCGCAAGATAGAGATAGCCCAGCGCATTGAGGCGATGGTTGACCGTCACCACCACCACATCGCGGGCGGCCAGATGTCGTCCGTCATTGAGCGGGTCGACCACACTGCCGTTAGCATAGGCCCCGCCGTGGATGTAGAGCAGGACTGGCCGCCGGGCGCCCGGCTCCCTCCCCGGCGTCCAGATGTTGAGGAACTGGCAATCCTCGCTGGTGGCGTCCTGCTTCGCCTTTTGCGGACAGGAGGGCGCGAAGCGGGTAGCCGGCACGATGCCCCGCCAGGGTGTTGGCGCAACCGGCGCACGAAACCGGTGGAACGCAGTGTTCTGCCCGTAGCGTACCCCGCGAAACACCTGTAGCCCGCTTTCGCGCGTTCCCTGGATGCGCCCGTTCCGCGTCGCAACCACAGGATCGCCCTTCTCTGCCCAGGCGGGCGAGGACGCCAGGACCAGCCCCGCGCCGATCATAGTTCGCCTGTCGATTGCGGGCATCGATCCTCTCCTGTGGGGTGCGGGAGGGTTTGCCCCTCCTCCGGCCAATCAGCGCTTCCGGTCAACGCCGGCAGCACACAGTCCAGTCAGCGCGCGAGCCATCCGCCGTCGACGGCGAGGATATGGCCGTGGATATAGTTGGCGGCGGCGGAGGCGAGGAACACGGCGGCCCCGCCGATGTCGCCGGGATCGCCCCAGCGGCCGGCGGGGATGCGTTCCTGGATCTGGCGGTTGCGGGCCTCGTCGGCCTGCAAGGCGGCGGTGTTGTTGGTGGCGATATAGCCCGGCGCGATGGCGTTGACGTTGACGCCCTTTGCCGCCCACTCGTTCGCCAGCAGCTTGGTGAGGCCCGCGATCCCGCTCTTGGACGCGGTGTAGCTGGGCACGCGGATGCCGCCCTGGA
>NZ_LXVX01000012.1 GCF_001650725.1 Sphingobium sp. TCM1
CGTGATCAATGCAGGTTGGTATTACGCAGCGAGGGCGCGTTAGACGCTGGCCCGTCCGATGCTTAACGAGCAAATATGTTTAGTTCGATAGACACTTTCGGTAGACGCGGGATGACTTGATTATCGAATAATTCCGAGGCTTTACCTCGACATTAGGGACGGCATTCGGGGGGACCGTTTCAGGAGACTGTACGGTTTTGGAACCGTTTGGAGTACGGTTTTCCAACGATTTCATGCTGTTCCGGGGGGGGGGTGGTGAGCCCTGCTGGGTTCGAACCAGCGACCTACTGATTAAAAGTCAGTTGCTCTACCGACTGAGCTAAGGGCCCCCGAAGAGGTGGTGGACCCCTAGAGGGGGCGGGGCGGATGGTCAACCTCTTGTCGCGCGTTTCGCTTTTGCTTTTTGCAGGCGCGCGCGCAGATGGCGGACGCGCAGTCCCGTGACCGGATCGGGCCACCCGCTCGCGATGGCGTGCAACGGGTTGAGAACGAAGGCCCGACTGCGAAAGGCGGCATGGGGAATCGTCAGTGTCCGGCTGTCCCATCGCCCGCCAGACCAGAGGATGATGTCGATGTCGACGCTGCGCGCGCCCCAGCGACGATGGCGGCGGCGGCCCAGGTGGTTTTCGACCTGTTGCAGAAGGGCGAGCATTGCCGGCGGGGCGAGGGGGCTTTCCACCAGCAGCGCCCCATTGGCGAAGATACGGGCGGACGGACCGAGTGGCGGCGTCGCGATGGTCGGTGACACCGCTCGCAATCGGGTTTCCATTGCGATCAGCGCCGTCGCCTCCGCGAGCAGGCGGGGCGGCGTGCGCCGGGCGGAAAGCGGCCGGTTCGATCCCAGCGCCAGCGCATAGATGTGGGTTCTTGTGTCCACCATGGGGCTGCGCCTATCTGCTTGCGATGATCCTGGAAAGCCCCCTGCCTGAAACCGAGCCGCCGCGCGACTGCGCGCGCTGCCCCCGGCTGGTCGCATTGCGCGAGGAATGCCGCGCCGAACATCCTGACTGGTGGAATGCGCCGGTGCCGGCCTTTGGCGATCCCCAGGCGCGCATCGCCATCATCGGCCTGGCGCCGGGCCGGCAGGGCGCTAACCGGACCGGACGCCCGTTCACGGGCGACCATGCCGGCACTCTGCTGTTCTCGACCTTGTCACGGCATGGACTGGTCGAAGGGCGCTATGACGGGCGCCCCGACGATGGCCTAGTCCTGCGGGGGGCGATCATCCTCAATGCGGTCAAATGCCTGCCGCCGCAGAACAAGCCGGTGCCGCAGGAAATCCATAATTGCCGCCCGTTCCTGGCGGATGCCGTCGCGGCCTTGCCTCGCGCTCGCACCTTCGTCGCGCTGGGGGAGGTCGCGCACCAGTCGGCGGTGAAGATATTGGGCGGCAAGCTGCCCAAGGCGCGCTTTGCCCATCAGGCCGAACATAGGATGCCCGATGGCCGGATGCTGATCGACAGCTATCATTGCTCCCGATATAATCAGAATATCGGCCGGCTGACGGCGGACATGCTCGATGCGGTGTTTGCCCGCGCTGTGGAACTGGCAGCGATCTAGATATCGGCGCGACAAGGCGGAACCGGCAGGCGCAGCAACCCGGTCAGTGAATATCCCCGGCCAAGAGGTTCAGCGCCCTTGTCATCAGCGCGACGAATCTGGCCTCGTCGAGCCGCGCTGCGGGGTTGTTCCAGCTTCCGCTGACCGCATACCAGGCGCCGTCTCTCCCTTGCGCCAGCATGTTCATCGCCATGACGCCGGGTTCGCTGCCCCCCTTGTACCCCAGATAGCGCCAGCGCCGCGCGTCCGCCGGGGCAATGCCGGGATTGACGGCCAGGATCGGCAGCGCGTCGCCGCCATGAAGGCGCAGCCAGTCGAGCAGGGCGATCATGTCGCGGGAACTTGCGAACCATTCGACGCTCTCGATCGCGACCGGCATTTCGGCGACGCTGCCCACATCGACCTTGTCCGCGGTCAGTCGCTGGGCAGATTCTCGCAGCAACGCGCGGCGCGAAGCGGGCGAACCCGCCTCGAAGCGCCGGCGCAGATCGCTGTTGGCGGGCATCTTGAGCGCGAACGCTTCGGCCGTGGTGAGCAGCGGCGATGCCGTTCCAGGATCGGCATGACCGGCGGCTTGCCGCATGGCATCGACCCGGTCGCGGCCCAGCGCGAGCAGCAGCGTGTCGCTGGCGCTATTGTCGCTTTCGGCGATCATTGCGGTGGCGAGGCTGTGCAGCGTCATGGGCGCCTTGTCCGGCCACGCCGCCAGCCGACCCGAAAAGCTCTTCGGACCGAGCGGGATGCTGTCGCTCCAGCGATGTTCGCGGGCCGCGACGGCGCGCGCCAGTTCCGCGAGGATGTAGAGCTTGAAGCTGGAGCCGGTCGCCATCTGCGTATCGGTGCGATGGCCGTACAATATTTGCGGGCCTGCGTCGGTCAGCCTGGCGATGGCGAAGGCGGTCGAGCCGGGCAGGGCGGCAATGTCGGCCATCACCTTGTCCAGGCTGTCATGGGCGGTACGCGCGCCGATGATGTGCAGGCCGATCACGCGATGGGGCGGTTGCGGGGAGATGACGAGGGTGAAGCCCACGGTTGCTCGCTCGAATCGGATTTCGACCTGGCCGGCCGTTGCGGTCTCGCTGCGGACCGATCCGAGGGAAAGGGGCTGGCCGTGCCGGGCGCGCAGATCGGCCGCGACCGCGCGCCAGCGATCGACCGGCACGGCGTCGCGGAAGAGGGGCGCAAAATAATCATCCTCGTCACCCGGAGCGGCGAGGATGCGAACCAGTTGTTCGGCGCGGGATCGATAGGTCGGATCGGCCTGGGCCGATGCGCGCATGGGAAGGGCCAGGAGAATCAGCGCGAACAGGATCGACCATGGACGCACGCGCTACCTCCGCCGGTTTCGGACCGAAGGAAAAGCCATCGGTCCGGTCCTCACGCGTCGATCGCTTCCTCGTCCACCGCTGCGGCATTTTCCTGGATGAAGGCGAAGCGGTGGGCGGGGTTGGTGCCCATCAGCCGGTCGACCAGGTCGCGAACCTGCTGTCGGTCCTCGACATCGTCGGGCAGCGTGATGCGGATCAGCATCCGTGTCTTGGGGTCCATGGTGGTTTCGCGCAGCTGCATCGGGTTCATTTCGCCCAGACCCTTGAAGCGGCTGATATCGACCTTCTTGCCCTTGAACTCCTTGGCCAGCAGTTCCTCGCGATGGGCGTCATCTTTGGCGTACAGGCTCTTGCCGCCCGCGACCAGGCGGTAAAGCGGGGGCTGTGCCAGATAGAGATGCCCGCGCCGCACCAGTTCCGGCATTTCCTGGAAGAAGAAGGTCATCAGCAAAGTGGCGATATGCGCGCCATCGACATCGGCGTCGGTCATGATGACGATGCGTTCATAGCGCAGATTGTCGGGATTGCAGTCCTTGCGCGTGCCGCAGCCCAGCGCCAGGATCATGTCGGCAATTTCCTGGTTGGCCAGTATCTTGGCGGTGTTCGCTGATGCAACGTTGAGGATCTTGCCGCGCAGCGGCAGGATCGCCTGGGTCTTGCGATCGCGCGCCTGCTTGGCGGAACCGCCGGCGGAATCGCCTTCGACCAGGAAGATTTCGGCGCCTTCGGGATCATCATTGGAACAGTCGGTGAGCTTGCCGGGCAGGCGCAGCTTGCGGCTGTTGGTGGCGGTCTTGCGCTTGACCTCCTTCTCCTGCTTGCGCTTCAGGCGCTCGTCCATGCGATCCAGCACATAGGCTAGCAGCGCCTTGCCCCGGTCCATATGGTCGGTGAGATAATGGTCGAAATGGTCGCGCACGGCATTTTCCACCAGCCGCGCCGCATCGGGGCTGGTCAGCCGATCCTTCGTCTGGCTCTGGAACTGGGGATCGCGGATGAAGACGGACAGCATGATCTCCGACGAGGTCATGATATCGTCGGCGGTGATGTCCTTCGCCTTCTTCTGGCCGACAAGATCGCCGAACGCCCGGATGCCCTTCACCAACGCGGCGCGCAGGCCGGCCTCATGGGTGCCGCCGTCCGGCGTCGGAATGGTGTTGCAATACCAGCTGTAGCTGCCGTCCGACCAGAGCGGCCAGGCGACCGCCCATTCGACCCGGCCCGCTATGCCCGGGAAATCCTGATTGCCCGAAAAAAAGACGCTGGTCGCACAGTCGCGGTCGCCGACCTGCTCCTTCAGATGGTCGGCAAGGCCGCCGGGAAACTGGAAGACAGCCTCAGCGGGCGTGTCGTCGCTGATGAGCGAGGGGTCGCATTTCCAGCGTATCTCCACGCCCGCGAACAGATAGGCCTTGGATCGGGCCAGGCGGTGGAGGCGGGCGGGCTTGAACTTCTGTTCGCCGAAAATCTCGGTGTCGGGAATGAAGCTGACCGACGTGCCGCGCCGGTTGGGCGCCGCGCCGACCTTCTCCAGCGCGGTCCTGGGCAGCCCCTGCGAGAAGCTCTGGCGGAACAGCTCCTTGTTGCGCGCCACTTCGACCACGGTCGTGGTGGAAAGCGCATTGACCACCGAAATGCCCACGCCATGCAGGCCGCCGGAGGTGGCATAAGCCTTCCCCTCGAACTTGCCGCCCGAATGGAGCGTGGTGAGGATCACCTCCAGTGCCGACTTGTCCGGGAATTTGGGATGCGGATCGACGGGAATGCCACGGCCATTGTCGGTGATGGTCAGACGGTTGCCCGCTTCCAGCGTCACCTCGATCCGGGTGGCGTGACCCGCGACCGCTTCGTCCATGCTGTTGTCCAGCACCTCGCTGGCGAGATGGTGCAGCGCGCGCTCGTCCGTGCCGCCGATATACATGCCCGGACGCCGGCGCACCGGCTCCAGTCCTTCCAGCACCTCGATAGTGGAAGCATCATATTGCTGCGTGGGTGAGGTGTTGGCGGCGAACAGGTCTTCGGACATGGGCACAAGCTATAAGCGGGCGGGCGAAGGGCGCAAGGGTTGCAAGCGGGCAACCCCAGCAAAGAAAAGTAACAGATTGCAGTGCAACAAAAATTGGGGTGGCTCGTTTGCGCTGGCGATGGCGGATCGAATGACCGCTCAGGCGAGGAGAAATAATTATGAAGTTGATCGCGATCGCGCCGCTTGGCGCCACCCTGGCGTTTGTTCTGGCGACGCCGGCCCTTGCGCAGGACAGCGGCGGCGGGGTCGATTGGACCGGGCCCTATGTCGGCGGTTCGTTCGGCTATAATTGGCAGAAGCGGGATGGCGGCGAGCATCTGCGTTTCGATACCGATGCCGACGGCGTCTATGACGATGCCGTGACCACCGCTGCCGGCGCCAATGCCTTTTCGCCGGGCACCTGCGGCGGCGCGGCGCGCGGGGCGACTCCGGGCGCCGGCTGCAACAGCGACAAGGACGCGATCGGCTGGATGGGGCATGTCGGCTATGACATGCAGTTCGGCAGCCTGGTGGCTGGCGTCGTCGCCGAAGCCGGCCAAGCCTATGTCGACGACAAGGTCAGCGAATTTTCGACGACCCCGGCATTCTACACCATGCGGCGCAAGATCGACTGGAATGCCAATCTGCGCGCGCGGCTGGGCTATACGACGCCTGGCGGCATAATGCCTTACATCACCGGAGGCTTGGCCTACGCCAAGGTGAAAAATAATTTCAACACCAGTAACGGCGTCAACAGCTTCACGGAGGAAAGCCGGAGCGAGGATGGTTGGGGCTGGACCATGGGCGGCGGTGTCGAGGCCAAGGTTTCGAGCAATTTCTCGATCGGCGCGCGCTATTTGTGGACCCGTTACAATGTCGGCGACTATCGGGTCGATGTCGGCGCGGGCAGCGCGCCGGCGACCAATCCCTTCCGGATCACCCCGTCGGGCGGCGCCAGCATCAATCGCGGCGACAAGTTCGACACGCAAAGCGTGATGGTGACGACCAGCTTCCGCTTCTGATTGTTCGATATGAATGGAAAAGGGCCGGCTCCCCTGGGGAACCGGCCCTTTTCGATAGGCTTACCGAACGCGCGGGCCGCCAAACGGCATCGGCGGCGGTGGGCGGCGCGTGCCGCGCGGCAACTGCGCCTGATAGGCGCGCCCGCAATGCTCGACGCAATAGGGGAAACCGGGGTTCACCTGCTCACCGCAGAAATGGAAGTCGGGCTCGCCCGGATGCCCCATCGGCCACTTGCAGATACGCTCGGTCAGGTCGAGCAGGCTGGTCTTGTCTGCGATTTCCGGGCTGGGCTTGGCCGGTACGAGACGGCGCGGCGGCGCGGGCGGGATCGGTGCCTGCTGGTCGCCCGGACCCTGGCGCAGGAAGCCGCCGGGGCCGACCGAGACGATGCGCGGCTGCGGCGGAGGGGGCGGCGCATCCGCGGACACCGCGGCAACTGCGGGCGCAGCCGGAGCGGCGGGCGCGACCGGCGCTGGCTGGCGCGGCGGGGCCGGTGGCGGTGCGATCGGTGCGGCGGCTGCGCGCGGCGCCTCCACTTCGGGTGCGGGGGCGGGCTTGCGCGGCGGGGCGGCCTTCTTGGGCGCCTCGTTCGCCTTTACCGGCGAGGGGCGGGATTGCAGGCCCAGGCGATGCGCCTTGCCGATCACCGCATTGCGGCTGACGCCGCCCAGTTCGTCCGCAATCTGGCTGGCGGTCAGGCCACGTTCCCACATCGCCTTGAGCTGGTCGATACGCTCGTCGGTCCAGGACAATGAAAACTCCTCAAAAATCGTCTATGGCTTCCCATAT
The DNA here is from genome assembly GCF_001650725.1 of Sphingobium sp. TCM1. GTDB lineage: Bacteria > Pseudomonadota > Alphaproteobacteria > Sphingomonadales > Sphingomonadaceae > Sphingobium. The sequence goes on from NZ_LXVX01000012.1 coordinate 6,706, forward strand.
GGGAAGCGCGGCGCGCAGGTTCAAATCCCCGGACCTGACCCCTTGCGGCACAACGGTTCAGCCGATAGTCGATCTGCCCATGAACGACCAGCCCAAAATTGCCACCGAATCGTTGTTTGCCGAACCGGGGGTGCCGCAGATACGGAACGTGAACTGGGCTGGCACCTGGGCGCTCTATCGCAAGGAAGTGCGCCGTTTCATGAAGGTGCAACTCCAGACGGTATGGGCGCCGGCGATCACCACGCTCATGTTCCTCATCATCTTCATCGTCGCGCTGGGCGGCGGCGGTCGTACCGTGACGCTACGCGGGGAGGCGGTCCCCTTTGCCGACTTCATCGCGCCCGGCCTCATCATCATGGGCATGATCAACGCCTGTTTCGCGAATGCCAGCTTCTCGCTGATGGTGGGGAAGGTGCAGGGGACTCTGGTCGACTATCTGATGCCACCTATTTCGGTTGGTGAACTGCTGTTCGCGCTCGCGGCCTCCTCGGTGACGCGCGCGGTGCTGGTGGGCTGTGCCCTTTGGCTGGCGATGGTGGCCTGGCCCGGCGTCCATGTGACGCCGGCGCATCTCTGGGCGGTGATCTGGTTCGGCCTGCTCGGTACCAGCTTCATCGCCTTTCTTGGTGTGCTGACGTCAATCTGGGCGGAAAAGTTCGATCATGGCGCGGCGATCACCAATTTCGTGATCGGTCCGCTCGCGCTGCTGTCGGGCACTTTTTATTCGATCGACCGGCTGCCACCTTTTTTTCAGGGGATCAGCCATGCCAACCCCTTCTTCTACATTATCTCGGGATTCCGCTACGGTTTCGTCGCGGCGGCGGATACCAATGTGGCGACGGGCAGCCTCGTGCTGCTGGCGCTCAACCTGATCTTCGGTGGTCTCTGCTATGGCCTTTTGCGCCGGGGCTGGAAGATCAAGGCCTGAGCCGCTTCAGATAAATGCGAAAAGAACCGGCATGACGATCATCATGCCGGTCAGCAGCAGGGCTGCGATCATCCAGTGACGGATGCGAGGAAGGGCGCGGTGATGACCATGCCCTTCCTCCCAGGGCCAGATCAATGCCCCGCGCTACCGACGCGGGAGAGCGAGAAGCCTGCATCGGCCGCTTCGGCGAGGGGGTAGATGTTGCGCAGGTCAACGAGGGCGTTGCCGGTCATGGAGGCGGCGAGGCGCTTGAGGTCGAGGGCGCGGAAGATGTCCCATTCGGTGACGAGGACGAGGGCGTCGGCGCCCTTCGCGGCTTCATAGGCGTCCTTTGCCATCGTGACGCCGGGCATCATCGGGGCGGCGACCTCCATGCCTTCGGGATCATAGGCGACGATCTTCGCGCCGGCATCCTCGAGCGCCTGGACGATGGCGATGCTGGGGGCGTCGCGCATGTCGTCGGTATTGGGCTTGAAGGTGAGGCCGAGCAGCGCGACCGTCTTGCCGCGCGCATCGCCGCCCAGCGCCTTGACGATCTTGCGGCCCATCGCCCGCTTGCGCAGGTCGTTGACCTGCACGACCGTCTCGACGATGCGGATCGGCGCGTCATGGTCCTGACCGGTCTTGACCAGCGCCAGCGTGTCCTTGGGGAAGCAGGAGCCGCCATAGCCCGGCCCTGCGTGCAGGAACTTGGAACCGATGCGGTTGTCGAGGCCGATGCCGCGCGACACGTCCTGCACCTCGGCGCCGACCGCCTCGCACAGGTCCGCCATCTCGTTGATGAAGGTGATCTTGGTCGCCAGGAAGGCGTTGGCGGCATATTTGATCAGTTCGGCGGTGCGACGGCCGGTGAACATGAGCGGCGCCTGGTTGAGGTTGAGCGGCCGGTAGATCTGGCTCATGACCGCGATGGCGCGGTCCGATCCGGTGGTGCCCACGACGACGCGGTCGGGCCGCTTGAAGTCGCCGATGGCGGCGCCTTCGCGCAGGAATTCGGGGTTGGAGACGACCTGGATGTCGAGGTCCGGGCGCAGGTCGCGTGCGATCCGCTCGACTTCGTCGCCGGTGCCCACGGGCACGGTCGACTTGGTGACGATCACCGCCGGCCCGTCCAGCGCCTCGACGATCTCCCGCGCCGCAGCATAGACATAGCTCAGGTCCGCATGGCCGTCGCCTCGGCGCGAGGGCGTGCCGACCGCGATGAAGATCGCGTCCGCGCCCTTGACCCCTGCTGCCAGATCGGTGGTGAAGGTCAGCCGCCCGGCCGCCGCATTGCCGCCGACCAACTGGTCCAGGCCCGGCTCGAAGATCGGCATCCGCCCGGATTCGATCGCCGCGATCTTGCCCGCATCCTTGTCGACGCACACGACGTCATGCCCGAAATCCGCAAAACAGGCTCCCGACACAAGGCCCACATAACCTGTGCCGATCATGGTGATTTTCATGAGGTGCTCTGGCTCCGCAAAGAAAGAATATGATGTAGCATGGCTTCAGGAAAACCTCTGCACAATTTGGTTCGCTGCAATGCAGCGAGAAAATGCGCAAGCGATTCAGGGGCTGTATACCAATTTCTGCGACAGGTGGAGCGTAGGGGCAGGCAGAAGGAAGAGCCGTGAAGATTGCCATTGTGTTCGGGACGAGGCCCGAAGCGATCAAGATGTTTCCGGTGGTCCATGCGCTGCGGGCCAGGCAGGGCGTGCAAACCCGCGTCATCGTCACTGCGCAGCATCGCAACCTGCTGGATCAGGTGCTGGAGATAGCGGGCATAACGCCTGACATCGATCTGGACGTGATGCTCCCCAACCAGACCCTGGACGGGCTGACGGCCCGGTTGATCGTCGAACTGGGCAAGGCTTTCGATGCCGAGAGACCCGACCGGGTGGTCGTTCATGGCGATACGCTCACGACCATGGTGGCCAGCCTTGCCGCCTATTATCGCAAGATTCCGGTTGCCCATGTCGAGGCAGGGCTGCGCAGCGGCGACATCCATCACCCTTGGCCGGAGGAGGTGAATCGCCGCGTGGTCGCCTGCATCGCCGATATGAACTTCGCGCCGACTCAGGCGGCCGCGGATGCGCTGCGAGCCGAAAATCGCGACCCTGCGAGTATCCACATTACTGGCAACACCGTGATCGACGCGCTGCTGGCGACCCGCGCGCGGGTACTGGCGGAGCCGTCCCTGGCGAGCGGGCTGGACGATCTTGCTGCGCGCTTCGCGGGTAAACGGATCGTCGCCGTCACCAGCCACCGGCGCGAGAATTTCGGTGGCGGGATGGAAGCGATCGCCCGCTCGATCGCGGACATCGCCGCGCGGCCCGACGTGGCCGTGATCTTCCCCGTCCATCCCAACCCCAATGTCCGCCCGGTGATGGACGCCGTGCTCGGCGGCCTTCCCAATGTCGCGATGATCGAGCCGCTCGACTATCCGCATTTCGTGCGGCTGCTCGACCTCTGCCATCTCGTATTGACCGACAGCGGCGGCGTGCAGGAGGAAGCGCCCTCGCTCGGCAAGCCGGTGCTGGTGATGCGCGAGACGACCGAGCGCCCCGAAGGCGTCGAAGCGGGCACAGCCAAGCTGGTCGGGGCAGACCGGGAGCGCATCGTGCGCGCGGTGTTGGCCTTGCTCGATGACGAAGACGCCTATCAGGCGATGGCGCGCGCGCACAACCCCTTCGGCGATGGGAAGGCGGCGGAACGGATTGCGGCGGTGATGGCCATGGTGAAACCCGCGGTACGCGCCGCCTGACGTCTCATTACCGAAATCTTCAGCATTTCCGCGCAGAAGGGCAGCCAAATCGAACCGGCCCAAAGGATTGCCTGCCCCATGCCCGTCGACACCAAGCAGAAGGTTTCCGTCATCGGCCTTGGCTATATCGGCCTGCCGACCGCCGCTCTGATCGCGCGCGGGGGATGCCAGGTAGTGGGCGTGGACGTGTCGGCCCATGTGGTCGAAACAGTCAATTCGGGCCGAGTCCATATCGAGGAAGTCGATCTTGACGGCCTGGTTCAGGGCGTGGTCGCGCGGGGCCATCTGCGCGCCAGCCTGGACGTCGAGCAAAGCGACGTCTTCATCATTGCTGTCCCGACCCCGGTGGCGGAAGATCGCGCGCCAGACATCTCCTATGTCCTGAAGGCGGCACGGACCATCGCGCCGGTGCTGAAGCCCGGGGACACGGTGATCCTGGAATCCACGTCTCCGGTCGGCACGACCGAGGCGCTGCGCGACGTGATCGGCTCGCTGCGCGCCGACCTCAGAATGCCCGGGCAGGGCGCCCAGGGCGACATCGCCATCGCCTATTGCCCGGAGCGGGTTCTGCCGGGCCGCATCCTGGTCGAACTGATCGACAATGACCGCTGTATCGGCGGGATCACGCCGCGTTGCGCGCGCAAGGCGCTGGGCTTCTACCGCCAGTTCGTGCGCGGCGCCTGCATCACCACCACGGCCCGCGCAGCGGAAATGGTGAAGCTGGTCGAAAACAGCTTCCGCGACGTCAACATCGCCTTCGCCAACGAATTGTCGGTGATCGCGGAGAATATGGATATCGACGTGTGGGAGGTGATCCGCCTCGCCAACCGGCATCCGCGCGTCAACATCCTCAATCCCGGCCCCGGTGTCGGTGGCCACTGCATCGCCGTCGATCCCTGGTTCATCGTCCATGGCGATCCCGAAAATGCCCGAATCATCCGCACAGCGCGCGAGGTGAATGATGGCAAGACGGATCATGTGGTCGCCAGAGCGTCGGACATGATCGATGACTTCGCGGGCGAGGACGTCGCCTGCCTCGGTCTTGCCTTCAAGGCGAATATCGACGATTTCCGCGAAAGTCCGGCGGTGAAGGTCGCCGCGCGCCTCGCCCGTCGCTATGGGCGCCGCATCAAGCTGGTCGAACCCTATGCGCAGTCGCTGCCCATGGAGTTTGCCGGGACGGGGGCCGAACTGATCGATCTCGATACGGCTCTGGAACAATGTGGCGTGTTCGTCATTCTGGTCGATCATGACATGTTCAAATCGGTCCCGGTGGACGAGCGCGCCGGCAAGGCGGTCTATGACACGCGGGGCATCTGGCCCGATCAGCCCCGTCGGCCCGACCAGCCTCACCGGATCGCGCCCGCACCGGACCGCATCGCCGTCTGACCGTCAGTGTGGCGGCGCGCCCCGTCGCGCCGACAGTTGCCATCGCCCTGTCCCGTCGTTAACCCCCGGATCCAACGGCGCCTGTCCGCGCCATGGATCAATCGCCAGAGGGGGACATGAGGCATGAGGCGCTGGCGCTCGCCGCGACTTTGGATGGCCGCCCTGCTCTTGCCGGGTCTGACGGGCTGCGCGACCGTGGAGGATGCGCCTGCGGGGGAAGCGGCCTATGCTATCGTGCCGCCGCCGCCGGCCGTGGGCATGGATTATCGCCTGTCGCCCGAGGACGTGCTGCGCATCCAGGTCTATCATGAGCCGGGCCTGTCGCTGGAGGATGCACAGGTGACGGCTGCTGGCATGGTCCGTATGCCGCTGATCGGCGACGTGCCGGTCGCGGGCCTGACCGCCGGTGAGGCCGCCGACGTCATCGCCGGGCGGTTGGGTGAGCGCTATCTGGTGTCGCCCCAGGTGACCTTGTTCGTGAAGAAGGCGGTGGGTCGTCGCATTACGCTGGACGGTGAGGTGCGGGAACCCGGCCTCTATCCGATCGAGGGACGATTGACCCTGTCCCAGGCAGTAGCATTGGCCAAGGGACCAACCCGGCTGGCGAGCCTCGGTCAGGTCGTGGTCGTGCGCCGCATGGATGGGGAGCGGCGGGCCGCGATGTTCGATCTTGCCGCCATCCGAAAGGGCGAAGCGCCCGATCCCGAAATTCTGCCCGGCGACCAGTTGATCGTCGGCCTGTCGCGCGCCAAGGCGATATTGGGCGGCGCGCTGATCGCGGTTCCGGCCATCGCTGCGGGCTTCATCGCGCTGGATGGAGATCGTTGATGGTCGCGACCCGGATCGATCCTGTGGACAGCCCGGAAGTGGAAGGCATTGGTGCCCGGTTGGCGAGCGCCGCGCGCACCTACTGGACGGTGCTGCGTCGGCACCGCGTGATCCTGTTCGTCACCATGGCGCTGTGCCTGCTGGCGGCGTTGCTCTACATCCTGCTGTCGACGCCGGACTATCGCGCCACGGCTTCGGTCGAAGTGGAGGACGTGCCCGCCGGCGCCGCCGGCGCGGGCGCGGCGCGATCGATGACCGACGACACGGAAACGGTCATGCAGACCGAATTGGAAGTGCTGCGCAGCCGCGCGCTGGCCGAAGAGGTGGTGCGCGACCTGGCACTGGTCGGCACGCCGACCTTTTTCGAGGGGATGGGCGTCAGCCCGCCCAAGGAAGGTTCGGCCGGCCTCAGCCAGAGGCAGGTCGAGCAGGAGCGGGTCGTTGCCCTGCTGCGCCGGAATCTGGAGGTGGAACTGCCCGGCAAGTCGCGGATCATCCGGATCAGCTTCGTCAGCGCCGACCCGGTGCTGTCGGCGCGGGTCGCCAACAGCTATGCCGACAGCCTGATCCGGTCGGACCTCAAACGTGGCTTCGAATCGGGCGTGCAGGCGCGGCGCTTCCTGCTGGGTGAACTGGACGGCGCTCGGCGCGACCTTTCGCGCGCGGAGCGAGAATTGGCCATTTATGCCGCCCGGACCGGAGGAGCGCCTGTCGAGCCGGATAAGGGCGCGCAGGAGGCGGGCAAGCCCCGGTCGCCCGAACCGAAGTTCGCGCCATCGGAAGGGTCGATCGAGACCCGGCTGGCGCAGCTCAACGGCTATCGCGCGCAGGCGGTGTCGGAACGGATCGCCGCGCAGAAGCGCTGGGAAAGCGCGAGACGCGCCAGTGTCGAGACGCTGCCGGAGGTGCTCAACAACGGCGCCATGCAGCAATTGATGGCGGAGCGGGCGCAAGCGCGCGCCGCGCTGGTCGAGGAACGGCAATTTCGCAAGGACGCGCACCCGGAAATGCGCGAGGCGCGCGCCAGGCTCGCGGCTTTGGACGATCAGGCGACGGAAATGGCGAACCGCATCCGTGCATCGCTCAAGGAGCAATATGACGTCGCCGTCCATGGCGAGAAGCAGATCGCGACCGAAATCGCGGGGCTGGAGCGCGATGCCCAGGCCGCGCGCGGACGCGATGTGCAACTCAGCATCTATGAAAGGTCGGTCGACACCTATCGGATGCTGCATGACAGCCTGTTGCAACGCTATCGCGACATGGCGTCGCAGGCGGGCTTCCAGGCCGGCCGTATTCAGCCGCTGGACCGGGCGGCCGTGCCGGCGCACCCTTTCTCGCCCAAGATCGGCGAAACGCTGCTTCTTGCTGCGCTCGGCGGGCTGGCGCTGGGGCTGTTGCTGGTGGCGGCGCGGCATATATTCGACGATGCGGTGACGTCCGCGGACACGCTGGCCGAACGGGTGGGCCTGCCGCTGCTGGGTGCGGTGCCTGTGACGGGGGATAATCCGCAGCCGCCCGAAATCTTCACGCCCATCGCGCGTTCGTTGTTGCTGGCGTCCGCAGGCGGCTTGCCGCGCTCCATCCTCGTCACCAGTGCGCAGGAAGGGGAAGGCAAGTCCTTGACGCTCAATGCCTTGGCGCGTGCGCTGGCGGGTCTCGGCAAGACCGTGCTGGTCATCGATGGCGACATGCGCCGGCCGGTGCAGCACGCGCTCTTCCGCGTCGCGCCCGGCAAGGGCATCAGCGAAGTGCTGACAGGGCAGGCGAGGGCGGCCGACGCGATCATCCCGACCGGCGTCGAGCGCCTGGCGCTGCTGCCGTGCGGCGCGGTGCCGCCCAATCCGGCCGAACTGCTGGCCACGCCGGCGCTCGACGATCTGCTGGCGGCGGTGCGAGACGATTATGACACGATCCTGATCGACGCGCCGCCGATCCTAGGGCTGGGCGATACGCCCCTTCTGGGCGCGCGCGTGCAGGCGAGCTTGATGGTCGTAGAATGGGGCCGCAACCATCATGGCGGTCTCCGCGTCTCGGTCGATCGGTTGCGCCGCGCGGGAGGCGTCATCATCGGCGCCATCCTGACCAAGCAGCAGGGACGCGCCTTTGAATATGACTATCATCGGGGCGGTTAGGAAGCCTTTGGCCCGCCCTATAGGACGTCCCCGAACATGAACCAGACCATGGCGATCCAGGCGGCAAGGCCGATGGCCCCCAATATCACGCCGGATCGGGCGCGGATGGCGGGCCACAGCCCGCGCGGTTCGTCTTCGTCGTCAATGTGCATCGGGCTGGCGTAGCGGCGGACGGGCCTTCGCTCAACCCGCCTCGGCTTCGGCCTCTGCCCGCATGGCGGGGCGCTCCACCGCCATCAGCCGGCCGGTAAAGCATTGTCGCCACCAGCTGATGTCCTGCCCTTCGACGCTGTCCATCATCGCACGCCAGCGCCGCTTGCGTTCGTCCAGCGGCATCGCCAGCGCGCGATTGATCGCGTCGGACATTTCTTCCGGGCTATATGGGTTGATCAGCAGCGCGTCCTTCAGCTGCATCGCCGCCCCAGCGAACCGCGACAGGATCAGCACGCCGGGATCGTCGGGGTTTTGCGCCGCCACATATTCCTTGGCGACCAGGTTCATCCCGTCGCGCAGCGGCGTCACCAGGCCGATCTTCGCAGCTCGGTAGATACCGGCCAGCTTGTCGCGGGGATAGCCCTGGTTGACATAGCGGATCGGGGTCCAGTCCACATCGCTATACTCGCCATTGAGCCTTCCCGCGAGCGAATCGAGTGTCGCGCGGATCTGTTGATAGCTCTCAACTTCCCCGCGCGAAGGGGGGGCGATCTGGGTCAGCAGCACCTTGCGGTGATGTTCGGGATGGTCCTTTAGGAAACGGGCATAGCCGTTGAACCTCTCCTCCAGCCCCTTGCTATAGTCGAGCCGGTCGACGCCCACGATCATCGCCCGGTCCTGAAGCGAGGCGCGGAGCAGTTCGACCATGTCGCCCGCATCCTCGCTTACCGCCGCTTCTGCAAATTCCCTGGCGTTGATACCGATCGGGCAGGCGACGGCCTGGATCGTCCGGTCACCGACCGTGACAAAATCGCCATCCACCGTCCCGCCCATCTCCTTTTCGACATAGTGGCGGAAGGATTCGAGCCATTCCTCGGTATGGAAGCCGATCACGTCATAGGCGAACAGCGTGCTGACCAGCTTGGTATGATGGGGCAACGACACCAGCAGGCGGGTGGGCGGCCATGGAATGTGAAGGAAAAAGCCCATCCGGTTGTTCAGTCCACGGTCGCGCAGCATCTGGCCCAGCGGGATCATGTGATAATCATGCACCCAGATGATGTCTTCCGGCTCGATCAGCGGCATCGCCGTGTCGGCGAACCGCTGGTTGACGCGATTATAGCCACCCTCGAAATCGCGCGCATATTCGGCCAGGTCGATGCGGAAATGGAACAACGGCCAGAGTGTCTTGTTGGCGTAGCCGTTATAATATTCGTCGACATCCTGTTCTTCCAGGTCGATCGTCGCGGTCTTGACCCCTTCATCCTCGGCGAAGCCGATATGGCCGGTAAAATTGTCCGTGATCTCCCCCGACCAGCCGACCCAGATGCCGCGGCTCTCGCGTAGCGCCTGCGACAGGGCGACGGCCAGGCCGCCCTGGTTGCCGGTCTTGCTGGGGCGGCTGACCCGGTTGGAAATGACGATCAGGCGGCTCATCGCATCGCGCTCCACGGTTTGCTCAGCAAGACGGCGCAGTTGATGATGCCGACCAACGAGTAGGTTTGGGGATAGTTGCCCCATAGTTCCCCGGACATGGGGTCGATGTCCTCCGACAGCAGGCCCGCAGCGGTGCGGCGGGACAGCATTTCCTCGAACAGGGCACGCGCCTCCTCGGTGCGTCCGGTGCGATGCAGCGCCTCGATCAACCAGAAGGTGCAGACGTTGAAGGCCGTCACCGGTTCGCCGAAATCATCGGGTGTGCTGTAGCGGAGCATGTCGTTGCCGCGCCGCAGGTCTGCCTCCAGCGCGGCCAGCGTGCCGACGAACATCGGATCGTCCGGGGTCAGGAAGCGCAGGTCCAGCAACTGGAGCAGGGATGCGTCGCGCGCATCATCCTCGAAATTGGCCGAAATCGCCTTGCTGTCGTTCCGCCAGGCGGCTTCCAATATGCGCGCCTTCATCGTGTCGGCGCGGTTCTTCCAGTGGGCGGCGCGCAGCGGTAGGTCGAGTGCGGCGGCAGCGTGGGCGAGGCGGTCGCAGGCAGCCCAGCACATCACTGCGCTATAGCTGTGGACATGGGCGCGGGTGCGCAATTCCCACAGGCCCGCGTCCGGCTGGTCATAGACCATCCAGGCGCGCTCGCCGACCGCTTCCAGCGACTCGAAATCGGCATGGCCCGCCATCCGCAACAAGCGCTGGTCGATGAAGCCCTGAACCGATGACAGGACGATCTGGCCATAGGCGTCATGCTGGACCTGACTGTAGGCGGCGTTGCCGACTCGCACAGGCCCCATGCCGCGATAGCCCGGCAGGCTGTCGGCCTCCCATTCGGTCAGCGTCGCATTGCCGCGCACGTCATAGAGCGGCTGGATGTGCCCGCCCTTCGCGCCATCGACGATATTGCGGAGATAGACGAGATAGGTTTCCAGCACGTCGAGCGCGCCAAGGCGATTGAGCGCCTCGACGGTGTAATAGGCGTCGCGTACCCAGCAGTAGCGATAGTCCCAGTTTCGCCCGCTGTCGGCATGCTCGGGGATGGAGGTGGTGAGCGCGGCGACGATCGCGCCGGTTTCCTCATGCTGGCAAAGTTTCAGGGTAATGGCCGACCGGATCACCGCCTCCTGCCATTCGGCGGGAATGGCGAGGCCGCGCACCCAGAGTTGCCATTCATGGATGGTGTCGTCCAGCATCCGCTCGATCGCGGGGCGCAGCGCGTCCGAAAAGCCTTCGTCCGGCCCCATGAAAAAATGCATGTCCTGTTCCAGCCGGAACCAGCTTTCCTGACTGATGAGCCCGATCGGGGCGTTGGTCGACACGCGCATCGCCATGTAGGACAGGACCATGCGGATATGGTTGGAGCCGTAGCTGACGGGCACCTTGTCCGCGTTCCAACTCGTCGTCGGCCTCAGCCTGACGCGAATGCGGGGGCTGCCCGACACCGGCCGCACGATGCGGATGAAGGCGACGGGGCGATAGATGCGGCCCTTCTGCTTGTGGCGCGGACAGAAATCATAGGTTTCGATCGCATTGCCCTGCGCGTCACTCTGGCGCGTGACCAGGATGGGCGTGTTGCGGATATAATGCTGCTCGATCGCGACGACATTTTCCAGTTCGATCGCCCAGAAACCGCGCGACTGGCCGTCGTCCCAATCCTTGTTATCCAGCAGCGCGGAAAAGACGGGGTCGCCGTCCACGCGCGGCACGCAGGCCCACACCATGCGGCCCGCGCGGTCGATCAGCGCGGAAGCCTGGCAGTTGCCGATAGGCCAGAGGTCGAGCGTGCGCTCGTTTCCGGCGTGGATGGAAGACATTGGCTCTTGGATTTTTCCGGCCCCTTCGACGCTCAGGATGATGGGCGCCGACAATCCTGTGCGGCGATCCCCTGCGCCAGATAATGCCTGACGGCGGCAACCTGTTCCAATCGGAAGGACGCAAAAGTGGCTCGGGGCGTCCCGACCAATATGCCCGCGCCCCCCAGTTCGGCCGCCACGGCAAAGCCTTCCTCATCGGTGATGTCGTCGCCGATGAAGACGGGCACGCCTCTCGACATCATGGGATGTCCCATCAGCTTGCGTACCGCGCTGCCCTTGTCGGCGCCGCCGGGGCGAAGCTCATACAGCATCTTGCCGTGCTGGACGGTCAGGCCATGCTCATCGGCCTGTTCTTCCGCCAGCGTGCGGGCCGCTTCGCCCCATGGCGGTGCGCCACGGAAGTGAAGGCCGACGCTGATCGACTTGCGTTCGATCAGCAGGCCCGGCTTGTCTTCGGCGAAGGCATGGAAGGCTGCCTCCACCGCGTCGATGGCGGGCAGGCGGGGCGGCGCGTCCACCGGTTCGCCGGGGCGGGCAAATTCCAGCCCATGCGTGCCGGCAAGGAAAAAATCACCAAAGCCAAGCGTGCGGAGCGTGGTCACGGAACGGCCGCTGACGATCGCCAGTCGGCCGTCCAGCGTATCACGCAGGCCGGCCAGCATGGCGAGGAGGTCATCGTCCACATCCACCGCATCGGGCGTCTCGGCCAACGGTGCCAGCGTTCCATCGAAATCGAGGAAAAGCGCCGCGTCCGCCAGCAGGGCAACGGGTGGGGAGGGAAGGGCGGGCGGGGAGGGCTGTGGGTCGGTCACGGCCTTGAAAGTGGCGCTCCCGGTCGAAATCGCAACCCCCCATCTCGCAGGTGCGGCACTTTTCTACGATCGGCAGCGCCGGTCGGGGGAGGGAGAATCTGTCCACGGCGACGCCCACTGAACGCGGTGCAGGGCACGGAATGCCTGCATGATTCCGGCCAGCAACGCGTCGATGCTGCGGTTGGCATGTTCGCGGCCGTCATTCCACAGCCGGTCGTCATATTCGTCACGCATGATGCGATCCTCGCTTATGAGTCGGTGGTAAGGAGCGGCGCGATGTCCGCTGGCGCAGGAATGGAGTTTTTGCGCGGTGCGCGCCAACAAAAGGCTGGACGGTGTAAATAAGCTCAGCTTATTGAATGTCCATGTCCCCCCTCCCGCCACTCTCCGCCATCCGCGTCTTCGAAGCCGCCGCGCGGCTGGAGAATTTCACTGCCGCCGGGCAGGAACTTGGAATGACCCAGGCGGCGGTCAGCTATCAGGTGAAGCTATTGGAGGAGCGGCTGGGCCTCAGCCTGTTTCAGCGGCTCGGGCGCAAGGTGGCTCTGACCGACAAGGGGCGGGAAATCGCCCCGGTCCTCACCCGCGCCTTCGATCTGATGCGCGACGGTTTTGCCGCGCTGACGCAGGATCATGCCGCGGTGCTGACGATCAGTTGCACCAACAGTTTCGCGCATCTCTGGCTGGCGCCCCGGATCGGCGCGTTCCAGATGCGTCACCCCCAACTCGCGGTGCGGATCCAGGCCGAAGATGCCGTGGTCGATCTGGCGCGCGACGGAGTGGACCTCGCGATCCGGGGCGGCAAGGGGGAATGGCCGGGGCTGGAGGCAAGGTTGCTAACGCACAATCGCCTTGTCCCGATGTGCAGTCCGGCCTGGCTGGAGCGGCACGGCCGCATTGCCGATGCGCAGGCGTTGCACGCGGCGCCGCGCCTCTCGCCCGACGATATGTGGTGGCACGAATGGTTCGCCGCCATGGGGGTGGAGGCCGACCCGGCGGACGGCCCGCCCGGCATCGCGCTCGACAGCCAGGTGATGGAAGGTCGGGCCGCCATTTCAGGGCAGGGCATCGCCATCCTCAATCATTTCCTCTGGAAGACGGAGGTGGAAGCCGGACTGCTGGTGGAGGCCGTGCCTTCCTATGTCCGCGAGATCGCCAGCTACTGGATCGTCTATCCGCCCCACGCGCGCAACATTCCGAAGGTCAAGGCATTCCGCGACTGGATCATGGCCGAATTCGCAGCCGCGATCGCCGCGGACGGGGAGGGACGGTATCTGCCACGCTGAGGCCGGTCCTTAATCCGGTGGGACGACCACCGCGCCATCACCGCCGCCCTCGACAAGCTGACGGGTGACCGAGCAAATCCGTTTCCGTTTCGTGCTCGCTTTGCTAAGCCATCGGCGATGACTGATTTCCGCGACCCGTTCGACGCCATCAAGGATCACCCGTTCGACGACGCGCTGTCCGAGCGCTATCTCGTCTACGCCCTGTCGACTATCACCGCTCGCTCGCTGCCTGACCTGCGCGACGGGTTGAAGCCGGTGCATCGTCGTCTGCTCTGGGCGATGCGCCTCCTGCGCATGGAGCCGGGCGGTGCGAACCCGGACGTGCTGGTCGCCAATCCCGCGCGCAACACGACCGCCTACAAGAAATGCGCCCGCGTCGTCGGCGACGTGATCGGCAAATATCACCCGCATGGCGACGCGTCGGTTTACGATGCGATGGTGCGGCTGGCGCAGGATTTCTCGCTGCGCACTCCGCTGGTCGATGGTCAGGGCAATTTCGGCAATATCGACGGCGATAATGCGGCGGCGATGCGCTATACCGAAGCGCGCCTTACGCAAGCCGCCGCCGATCTGATGGCGGGTCTGGATGAAGGAACGGTCGATTTCCGTCCCACCTATAATGGGGAGGATGAGGAGCCGGAGGTATTCCCCGGCCTCTTCCCCAATCTTCTCGCCAACGGCGCCAGCGGCATCGCTGTGGGCATGGCGACGAGTATTCCGCCGCACAATGTCAGCGAATTGATCGATGCAGCCAATCTGCTGATCGACGATCCCGAGGCCGATCATGCCGCGCTGATGCAGATCGTGAAGGGACCGGACTTCCCGACCGGCGGCGTGCTGGTCGACAGTCCGTCGATCATCTCCGAAGCCTATGCTACCGGGCGCGGCGCCTTCCGCACGCGGGCGCGCTGGCACAAGGAGGATAATGGACGCGGCACCTGGATCGCCGTCGTCACGCAAATCCCCTATCAGGTCCAGAAATCCAAGCTGATCGAACAGATTGCGGCGCTCATCAACGACAAGAAGCTGCCGATCCTGGCCGATGTGCGCGACGAATCCGATACCGAAATCCGCATCGTCATCGAACCGCGCGCCCGGACGGTGGACGAACAGGTGCTGATGGACAGCCTGTTCCGCCTGACCGACCTCGAAAATCGCTTCCCGCTGAATCTCAACGTGCTGGACGCCACGCGCACGCCGCGCGTCCTGGGGCTCAAGCCGCTGCTCATCGAATGGCTCAAGCACCAGATCGATGTTCTGGTCCGCCGCGCCCAGCATCGACTGGAGAAGATCGCCGGTCGGCTGGAACTGCTCGACGGCTATATCATCGCCTATCTCAACCTCGACCGGGTGATCGAGATCATCCGCACCGAGGATGAGCCGAAAGACGTGATGATGGCCGAATTCAGCCTGACCGACCGGCAGGCCGAGGCGATCCTCAACATGCGGCTGCGTTCCCTGCGGAAGCTGGAGGAAATGGAACTGCGCCGCGAGCATGGCGAACTGGTCAAGGAGAAGGAGGAACTGGAGAAACTGGTCGAAAGCCCCGCTCGTCAGCGCACCCGTCTCAAGAAGGATCTGGCCGCGCTGCGCAAGCGCTATGGGCCGGAAACCGAGTTGGGCCGCCGCCGCTCGCTGGTGGAAGAGGCCGCGCCCGCGCGGGAAATCCCGCTGGAAGCGATGATCGAGCGCGAGCCGATTACCGTCATCCTGTCCGAACGCGGCTGGATCAGGGCGATGAGCGGCCACCGCGATCTTGCCGCTGCCGATACGCTGAAATTCAAGGAAGGCGACGGGCCGCAATATGCCTTCCACGCCTACACCACCGACAAGCTGCTGCTCGCGACGTCGACCGGGCGCATTTACACGCTGGCGTCGGACAAGCTGCCGGGTGGGCGCGGTTTCGGCGATCCTGTGCGATCACTGGTGGACATGGACAATGAAGGCGCGATCGTCGCGCTGATGCCGGCAAGGGTCGGCGGTGAAATCCTGTTCGCTTCCTCGGATGGGCGGGGCTTCATTGCCGCGGTGGGCGACATCATCGCTGAAACGCGCAAGGGCAAGCAGGTCGTGAATGTCCGGGCCGGCTGCAAGCTGGCGGTCGTGCATCCCGTCATGCCAGGGGCGGATAGCATCGCGGTGATCGGCGAGAACCGCAAATTGCTGGTCTTCGCGATCGGCGAGATGCCGAAGATGGCGCGCGGGCAGGGCGTGCAGTTGCAGCGCTACCGGGACGGAGGACTTTCCGACGCCATCGCCTTCCGGCTGTCGGACGGTCTCAGCTGGACGATGGGAGGCGAATCGGGTCGGACCCGGACCGAATCGGACATGACTCCCTGGAAAGTCGCGCGGGGGGCCGCCGGGCGTATGCCGCCGACTGGTTTCCCCCGCGATAACCGCTTTTGATTCATCGCAAATCCCAACGACGTTTCCGGAATATTTACCGCTTCCCGATAGGCCGGACCCATGGAATCCATGTCCGTGCGCAACTGGCCGGTCAACAAGACCAGCAGTAAGCCTCTGTGCGGGGACGATGACGCGCATCTTGATCCGGGGATTGCAGCCGATCAATGGCTTGCAGCATTGCCGCAATCCGCGGGAATATTATATCTCGAAAACGGCAACCTGTCGGTTGTCGCCGGCAATCGCCGCTTCCTCGACGCGCTGGTCCGTTATCGGCAACGGACTGCCGGGAAGGTGCAAGAAGCCGATGAATGGGTCGGGCGCATCGCCGACTTCCTGGCGTCAGGGAACGATGCGCTCAGCTTTGAGATGGGCCGCGATGGCAAGCTCGGGCCGGAATATTTCATGTGTACCCTGGGGCGGCTGCCGGCTGATGGAGAGGACGGGCACAAGATCCTGCTGACCATTACCGACCGAACGACCGAGCGGGCGATCGAGAAGAATCTGCGGCGCGAACTGCTGTCGGATGGATTGACGGCGTTGCCTAACCGCACCGGCTTCGGCGAGGAAATCGACGACCGGCTCCGGAATAATGCCTGGCCGGAGCACGCCCAGTTCGGGATCATTGCCATCGACCTCAGCCGGTTCAGCCGGGTGAATGAATCGCTGGGGCCGATGGCGGGCGACGAACTGCTGATTACCGTCGCCAAGCGTCTGAAATCCGGATTGCGGCAGGGCGACGTCCTGGCGCGTATCGGTGGCAATGATTTTGCGATATTTGCTCGTCTTAACAATGGCCTGTCTGACGCTCTTCATATCGTTCAGCGGATCAAGGAGGCGCTGAGTTCGCCCATCCGGCTCAGCGGCCTCCAGATCAGGGTGGATTGCGCGATCGGCTGCGCGCTTTCGATCAATCTGGAAGAGGACCCCGATGACGTGGTCCGCAAGGCACAGGCGGCGGTGAAGATCGCCAAGCGGAGCGGCAAGGTCGAGATCTACCGCAACGGCGTGCTCAAGGAGGCGCAGCGGCGCTTTTCGATCGAGAGCCGGCTGCGCGACGCGCTGGCCCAAGGTGGGCTGGCGCTGGCTTATCAGCCGCTCATCCATCTTCAGACCGGCGAAATCACCGGTTTCGAGGCTCTGGCCCGCTGGGACGATGATGAACTGGGCCGGGTGCCCCCGACCGAGTTCATCGCCGTGGCCGAGGAAAGCGGCCTCATCACGTCGCTAGGTCGTTGGGCGGCCTATGAGGCCGCGCAGGCGCTGTCGCGCTGGGATGCCAAATTCGGACAGGTGATCCCGGTTGGGGTGAACGTCAATCTTTCGCCGATCCAGATGGCGCGCGACGATGTGGCCTCAATGTTCGAGGAGGCGCTGCGCTATTCGGGCGTCACCGGCAACCGGCTAACGGCCGAACTCACCGAAAGCGCGATCATCGCGGACCCTGACAAGGCTCGCAAATTGCTGTTTGCGCTCAAGGATCTTCAGATGCCGATCGCGATGGACGATTTCGGCACCGGCTTTTCCAACCTGGCGAGCCTGCACAGCCTGCCGATCGACATCCTCAAGATCGATCGCAGCTTCGTGTCGACCATGTTGGAGGACCGGGACAAGGCTGTCATCGTGCGAACCATATTGTCGCTGGCCGAATCGCTGAACCTTCGGGTCACGGCCGAAGGAATCGAGACGCAGGATCTGGCGCACGCGCTCCAGAAGATGGGCTGCTGGCAGGGGCAGGGCTACCATTTCGCGCGCCCGATGAGCGAAAATGATGCCTATGATTACTGGCGCGCGCGCTGGAATTTCGAGACGATCTGATCCGTCAGTTCCGCGACCCGCGCGGCGTTGGGGAAATCTTCCGCGACCCACAGTTTCTGCACTTCCTGCAACGCCTTGGCGACATCGGGGCCGGGTTCCAGCCCCCGCGCGATCAAGGCTCCGCCACTGATCGGCAGCACCGGGGGCGTCCAGCCGTTCAGTTCCGCCAGCGCGTCCAGCGACTGGCCGGCATCGAGCAGCAGCCTATCGGTCGCCCCATCGACGCCTATGCGATAGGCGAGCGCGCGAGGCGCTTCGCCGGCCACCGCCGGTTCCAGCGCCACCATCAACCGCTTGCGCGCCTTGTTGGACAGTTTCAGTCGAGCGCCCACCTGGTCCGCCTGCATCGGGTCCGGCGGCAACAGCGCGGCCAGGCGACGGAGGGCGGAAGGCGCGATGGCGGCTTTACCTTCCCGCGCGATCAGGCTTTCGACCCGGCAAACGCCGGCGTTGTCCACTTCGGGCAGGACGGGGCGCAAGATGCCGCCTTCGACCATCAGTCGCAGGGCATGGACCGGCGCGGCCCCGCCCAGAAGTTTGAGCATCTCGTCTGCGATCCGCTCGCGCGACAGGGCCATCAGGCTGTTGGCGGCGGCGATGCACGCATCGTAGGCGCTGCTGTCCAGTTCGTTGTCGCCATAGCGCGCCAGGAAGCGGAAGTAGCGCAGGATGCGCAGATGATCCTCGGCGATTCGCGCCGATGCGTCGCCGATGAAGCGCAGGCGTCGCGCCTCCAGATCGGCGATGCCGCCGAAAAAGTCGCTGATCGCGCCGGTCAGCGGATCGGCGTAGAGGGCGTTGATGGTGAAGTCCCGCCGCGCCGCGTCCTCGCGCCAGTCATCCGTATAGGCGATCGTCGCGCGGCGGCCGTCAGTGCTGACGTCGCGGCGCAATGTGGTGATCTCCACCGGCCCATCCGGCAGCACCGCTGTGATGGTCCCATGGTCGATGCCGGTCGGAACCGCCTTGACCCCCGCCGCCTTCAACCGGTCGATCACTTCTTGCGGGTCGAGCGTGGTCGCGATGTCGAGATCGTTGACGGGCAGGCCCAGCAATCCGTCGCGCACTGCGCCGCCGACAAGACGCGCCTTGCCCTCGGCCGCGCCCAGGGTTGTGAACAGGCTGTCCAGACCGTGGCGATGCTGCCATTCTGCGTCAGGCAGCAAGACGGTCATGGCCCAGCCTTCGGGAAATATTGGCGAGGATGGCGGCCGTGATCCCCCAGATTCGGCGCCCCTGCCAGTCGATCTCGTAATATTGTCGCAGGGCACCGGCAAGCTCCACCTCGCGCCGCACCCGGTTCATCGGGTCGAGCGCATAGGCCAGGGGCACCTCGAACCAGTCGGCAACCTCTCCCTCCCGCGGGCGCAGCGGCAGGTCGGGCGGGATGACCCCCAGAACCGGCACGATGTCGAAGCCGGTGAAGGTATGATAGCGGTCGGATGTTCCGATCACCTGCACATGGTCGGGGTGCAGCGCGATTTCCTCCTGCGCCTCGCGCAATGCGCCGGCAATCTCGTCCGCATCGCCTTCATCCACCCGGCCGCCCGGAAAGGCGATCTGGCCGGCATGGTTCCGCAGCCGCGCCGAGCGTTCGGTCAGGATCAACCCCGGCTCGGGCCGGTCGGTGATCGCCACCAGCACCGCCGCGGGGGCGAGCGGAATGTCGCCCTCGATCCGCGGATCGCGCACATCGGATGGTTGCAACAAGTCGTCTCGGCGATGGCCTGCGTCGAGCGCGGCGCGCAGCCGCTCGGCCAGCGTCATGTCAGGCCGTCCAGTGCGAAAAAGGCGCCCTCGCTCCACAGGCCGACCCGTTCTCCGCCCTCGTCCAGCGCCAGGTTCATCAGTTCATAATAGACGCTGCGCGCGATCAGCGCTTCCATGCCGCCCCGAACATGGAGATAGGGGTGGGGGCCGTCGGGCGTTTCTCGCAGGGTCAGGCCATGGTCGCTGCCAGCCGTCACGAGGTCGCCGCTGTTGAGCCGGAAGGTCAGCGTGCGGTCACGACCCTCGCCGTCGCTCCTGAGTTCGACCGCGACGAAAGGCGCATCCTCCACCACTATGTCGAGTTTCTCGACCGGGGTGACGAGGACATGGCTGCCGTCCGGTTCGCGCCGCAATATGCTCGAAAAGAGGCGGACCATCGCCTCGCGGCCGATCGGCGAACCCTGATGGTACCAGGTGCCATCGCGCGCGATCCGCATCTCGCTGTCGCCGCAATGATCGGGGTTCCACTGCGCGACCGGTGGCAGGCGCTTTTCCTGCGCCAGGCGCGCAATATCGGCGAGCGACAGGGTGGACAGGTCTGGCAGTGGCTCCATCGGCATGGGCCGGAGATAGGAGCGCATCGCTCGGAACGCAAAGAAGTAATTGCAGCGCGGGGGTTCAGGCCGCGACGGCGATCCGGGGAGCCAGCATTCCCTTGCCCCCGACCGGCCGGTCGTCGACCGAGAGGGCGAGCAGCCGGCGCTTCTCGAACGGACCGGGCGCGTCCCAGCCGCCAGTGCCCGCGTCGGAAAAGCCCCAGAAGCGGCCATAATATTCCGGGTCGCCGATCATCATCAGCGGTTCGGTGCGCTGCGCCCGCGCGGCGGCGACCACCATGTCCATCAGGGCACGGCCATGGCCGCCTTTCTGATGTGCGGGTTCGACCGCCACCGGGCCGACCATGATTAGCGGGATCTGGCTACCATCCGCCTGGGTCAGCGCCACCGGCCAGCTTTGCAGCGACCCGATGAGCGCGCCCTCGTCATCCACGACGGCAAAGGACAGGCTGGCGAGCCAGGGCATTCCCTCGCGGATGCGATAGGCGGTGCGGCCGTGGCGGTCGGGACCGAAGGCCGCGTCGAGCAGCCACTCGATCGCCGCTTCGGGCTGACTATCCAGGGGAAGAATGTGAGACACGTCTTGCCGATCCGCCATCAATGGCGCATGGGGCAGCGCCGGAGCGGCGGGCTTTAGCGCCCGCTTCGCAAAATGAAAGACTAAATAGGGCCACCCGGACGGCAGGAGCCTGCTGGACCGGGAGCCGCATGTGGCGAGCTATGCAGACTGGATTTGACGATTTTCTGACGCTGGAGGTCAACAATCTGCACGTCGATGTGCTGACCGGCATCTATTCGGAGGAGACGCACCTCCCGCAACCGCTGCGAATTTCCATCCGCGCGCGGTTGCGAATCGCCGACCATTATGGTCCCGAAGCCCCGCTCACCCAGTCCAAAAACTATATGGACCTCAAGCACGCCGCCTCGACCGCGCTGCCCGAAGGCGTGCATTTCACCCTGATCGAGGCGGTGGCGGACCATATCATCGACACTATCTTCCTCCAGGACGACAAGGTCAGCCATGTCGAGGTGAAGATCGTGAAGCTGGCGCTCAGCGAGCGCGGCGAGGAAATCGGCATCACCCTGGGTCGCGGGCGCAAATAGCCTCGGTTCGTTTCGAGCGTGTCTAGAAACGATCGTCGACACGCCCGAACCTTGATCCTACCCCTTCTTGATCAACCCGATCTCGATCAGTCGTTCGGTCAGATAATCATGTGCGCTGATCGGCGCTTCGCGGCGCGGATTGTCCTCGGTCACGCATTGCGGTAGCGCGTCGATCATGAAGTCGGGCCGCAGGTGCAGGAAGAAGGGCATGGAATAACGCGAATGACCGCGCCGTTCCGGCGGCGGATTGACCACCCGATGGCTGGTGGACGGCAGCACATGGTTGGTCAATCGTTGCAGCATGTCGCCCACGTTGATGGCCAGCGCGCCGGGCGGCGGCACGACCGGCAACCAGTTTCCGTCCCGATCCTTCAGTTCCAGACCGCCTTCCTCCGCGCCCAGCAGCAGGGTGATGAGGTTGATATCCTCATGTGCGCCGGCGCGGATGCCGGGCGCCTGAGGTGACACCGGCGGATAGTGGAGCAGACGCAGGATCGAGTTGCCATTCTCGACAGGCCCGTCGAACCAGCGTTCGGGCAAGCCCAGATAAAGCGCGATGGCGGACAGCAGTTCCGCGCCGACGCGGTCGAACTCGCGATAGAGGCTGGCGAACACAGGTTCGAACTCCGGCATTTCTTCGGGCCAGACGTTGGGTGGCATCGTCGCTGCCAGCGGATCGCCTTCTGGCAGGTCGCGGCCGACATGCCAGAATTCCTTGAGGTCATTTTCGCTCGCGCCCTTGGCGATCTCGGTCCCGAACGCGGTATAACCGCGCTGGCCGCCATTGATCTTGGCATTGTAGCGCTGCTTCACCGCCTCGGGCTGGGCGAAGAAGCGCCGAGCCAGCGCCCAGCCATCGTCGACCAGCCTCTGGTCCATGCCATGGTCCTTGACCATGGCGAAGCCGAAGCGTTGGAAGGATTCACCGAAAGCAATGGCGAAATCCGCCTTGGGCATGTCCGCCATGGACAGGACGGGCACCTGTTCCAGCACCGTTTGCGACACGTTCTGTTCTCCAAAGATCGAAAAGGGGCAGAACCGTATATGGGACCGCCCGCGTATGGGCGCATCCTTGATCGCGCCGGGCCGCTGTTGCAAGGAGGCAAAATGAACTACTGGCTGATGAAATCGGAGCCCGACGTGTTTTCCTACGACGACCTGGTCGAAAAGGGGAAGGCCGAATGGGACGGCGTGCGCAACTATGCGGCGCAGGGGCATATGCGGGCGATGCGCAAAGGCGACCTTTCGATCTTCTACCACAGCAACATCGGCGTGGAGGCTGTCGGCATCATGGAGATTGTCGAGGAAGCCGCACCGGACAGCACCGACGACACCGGCAAGTGGATCGCAGTCCATGTCGCCCCGCATCGCAAGCTCGCCAAGCCGGTGACGTTGAAGGCCATGAAGGCCGATTCGGCGCTGGCGGACATGGCAATGCTGCGCCAGCCACGCCTGTCGGTATCTCCCCTGACCAAGGCGCAGTTCGACCATATTCTCGCCATGTCAAAGGCTTGAGAGCGTCGGTGGGACATGGTTGCACATGCTGCAATCGGACCGCCGTTTTTTGCGATTGTCTATTTGCCGCGGCGCAACATATGACGGCCTCAACAGAACGAGAATAAAAACAGAGGTGTTTGATCGGCATTCACAAGGAGTTTACCCATGCGAATGCTGTCCAAGTTCATTGTCGCCGGCGCGCTGAGCGCCATCGCCGCCACCGCCGTCCAGGCGGAAGAAGCCCCCAAGCAGCGCTTCACCCACGAGGGCTACACCTATGTGTACCAGGTGAAGGATACCAAGGGTGGCAAGGTGATTTCCGGCCGTCGCTTCCCCGACGCCGTGGCCTTCAACCTCGCTGTCAAGAACGGCAAGGTTTCAGGCGTGTCGGGCGGCCAGCAGGTCAATTTCAAGGTTGAGGAAGCGCGCGGCGCCGCCTCGAACTAAGGCTTATGGCCAAATAAAAGATAGGGACGGCATCCGACGGGATGCCGTCCCTTTTTTCATGGGCGCTGATGCTGCGGAAGCGGGCGCCGACAAGGGGCGGCGCCCGCTCGACCGATCAGCGGCAGCGGCGCTTGCTGTCGATTTCTTTGCCGAGAAGCGCGCCGCCGGCGGCGCCCAGGATGGTGCCCGTCGCGCGGTCGCCGCGGGTGTCGATCGCGCGGCCCACCAGCGCGCCGCCGACGCCGCCGATAATCAAGCCGGTCGTCCCGTCGGACTTGCGGCAATAGGTGCGGCCGTCCCGGCCACGCCATTCCTTGTAGCGATAATGTTTGCGGGCCTGGGCACCGTCGGTCGGCACCGCCATGGAAACGGGAACGGCCAGCGAAACGGCGGCCAGGGCTAGCAGGGCTTTACGCATTGAGTATCTCCTCCAGATAGCTGATTTGTCGCTTGAACCGCCTTATGTTGATCGAAGTTGCATGAACCTACGACAACGATCCAAGTTTCTGTTTTCAAACACATAAAATTTGAGGTGAAACGATGTGCGCGGAAGATGGGCGTCAGGGACAGGCGTTGATTCAGGCCCTCGGTCTGGCGCCGCATCCCGAAGGCGGTTGGTATCGGGAGACGTGGCGCGCCCCTGCCGCCCCCGGAGAACGGGCGGCAGGCACGGCTATCCTGTTCCTGCTGGAGGCGCATGACCGGTCGCACTGGCACCGGGTCGATGCGGACGAACATTGGTTCTGGCACGCGGGCGCGCCGCTCCGCTTGTCAGTGGCCGCGGATGAGGAGCCGGCGCGCGAAATGCTGTTGGGAGGCGACGTGCTGGCTGGTCAGACCCCGCAGGGCTGGATACCCGCGCATCATTGGCAGGCGGCCGCGCCGCAGGGCGGCTGGACGCTGGTGAGCTGCACGGTGACGCCAGGCTTTGAATTTGCGGGATTTTCTCTCGCGCCGGCGGGTTGGTCGCCTCCCGTGTGAGCGAAGGCTCGAACTTATCCACAGCTTTGCGCAAAAATCGTCACCAAATTGTCCGATTTCGCTTTGAACGACTCGCAGATGGTGAGACCATCTTCATATCGAGATGACGGAAGCGGAGTGATCCGGATCCAGAATTCCTTGAGAAATCAGGAATTTGAAGTCAGATCGATGGTTCGTCGCAGGCCGGCCCGCAAGGATCGAACTGCAAATGGCGGATCGGTCGTAGAAGCCGCTGCCGGGTACGCGCGAAAGTGAACGTCGGGCATCGGATAAATGACCAGCACCGGGAAGGCGGCCCTTGGCCATAACCCGGAGCACAGCCTGCACAACGACCTCGGATCGAGGGATGCGTGCAGGACACGCCGGGCCGATGATCGCATCCTTCACGGACGCGGATCGCTAGACTCGACGGAAGTGGGGACCGGCAGGAATGCCGGCCCCCATTTTGCTTTGGGGATCGGGCATCGCTGCCTGTCATGGTGCCGGCTGAGGGGATCGAACCCCCGACCTTCGGTTTACAAAACCGCTGCACTACCGCTGTGCTAAGCCGGCGCACCCATTCGGGTCGGACGCCCTTACTATCAGATCACGCCGAAGGTCCAGCCCTCTGTTCGCGCAATTTTCGCCGTCAGCGCCGGTGGCGCCCAAAGGTCCGGACGCAGCGCCGCATTTCGCATCCAAGCGGCGGTGACGAGGGCGTCGGCGCCATGGTCGTCGGGCATCGGCCCCATGTGCTGGCCCGATCCCAGAGCCGACAGCGCCGCATTCAACGCGGCCGTGTCGCGCATCTTGGTACGGCCTTTGGGGCGCCCGGCGGCACGAGCCGCGATGCTGGTATAGATTTCGATGACCAGCGATCCGGTCGCGGGCACGGGATCGAAGGGCCAGACCGGCACCTCCCGCCGTACCTTGTGCAGCATCCTCATGCCCGCAAAGCTTGCCTTGGCCACCTGCGCGGCGCCGATCGCATCATAGACGGTCGAAGGCTTGCCCGCGCCACCTGCATTATATTGGGCTTCGCAGGCGCGGTGGTGCATGAAGCCGGCCTTCGCCCCATCCGCCTTGCCGAAATAGAAATGGCGGCGATGGGCAACTTCCAGCAGGCTGGCCGCGCCCAGGTCGGCGTCCTCGCAGATTGCGTCGACATAGGCCCAGAAGGCCGGGCCGTCCTCCGGCGCCGCATCGCCCGGCAGATAGGCGCCGCGCGTGACGAAGGGCGGGGCGAAACTGAAATCGAAACCAAACAGGGTGGATGTCTGGGCCGCCGTCTCCAGCAACCAGTCGGTGGCCGCCTGCCGCGACCAGATGCCGCCCGGCGCGCGGATCAGGCGCGGCACGGCCTGTCCAGTTTCGCACAGGGCGATCGCTATGCCCTTGTGCCGCGCGCCCTTGGCACCCGACCAGTCGATCGCGGCGAAGCGCGCGAAGCGGGGCGTCACGCCGGGCCGCGCTCCGCCCGCAGCCGGTTCCAATAGGCGATGCGTTCGGCGATGCGTGCCTCGAACCCGCGATCGGTGGGGCTGTAATAGATCTGGGGACTCATCTCGTCCGGCCAGTAATTGGCACCGGAAAAGCCGCCCTCCGCATCATGGTCATATTGATAGTTCTTGCCGTAGCCGACCTGCTTCATCAGCTTGGTGGGGGCGTTGACGATGTTCATCGGCGGCATCAGCGATCCGGTGTCCCGCGCGGACTTGAAGGACGCCTTCATCGCCATATAGCCGGCATTCGACTTGGGGGCCGTGGCGCAATAGAGGCAGGCCTGCACGATCGCCAGCTCCCCCTCCGGCGAACCGAGAAACTCATAGGCATCCTTGGCCGCAAGGCACTGGACCAGCGCCTGCGGATCGGCGAGGCCAATATCCTCGGTCGCGAAACGCACCAGCCGCCGCAACACGTAAAGCGGCTCCTCGCCCGCCGTCAGCATCCGCGCCAGATAATAGAGCGCGGCCTGTGGGTCTGATCCGCGCAATGCTTTGTGCAGTGCGGAAATGAGGTTGTAATGCCCCTCCCTATCCTTGTCATAGACCGCAACGCGGCGGTGGAGCAGGGCGGAAAGGCCGGCGGGATCGAGCGGCTGCGGAATGTCGATCGAATAGAGCGTCTCAACCTGGTTGAGGAGGAAGCGGCCGTCCCCATCCGCACTCGCCAGCAACGCTTCGCGCGCTGCGACGTCCAGGTGCAGCGGGCGGCCGGTCAGCGCCTCTGCCCGGTCCAGCAACTGCTCCAGCGCCGCGGCGTCCAGCCGACGCAGGATAAGCACCTGTGCGCGGGACAGCAGCGCCGCGTTGAGTTCGAAGCTCGGATTTTCGGTGGTCGCGCCCACCAGCGTGACGGTCCCGTTCTCGACGAAGGGCAGGAATCCGTCCTGCTGTGCGCGGTTGAACCGATGGATCTCGTCCACGAACAACAGCGTCTTCTCGCCCCGCCGGCCATGCTCCTTGGCGAGGGCAAAGACCTTCTTGAGGTCGGCGACTCCGGAAAAGACCGCCGAGATCGGTTCGAACCGCATCCCCACAGCATCCGCCAGAAGGCGGGAGATCGTCGTCTTGCCGGTGCCAGGCGGCCCCCAGAAGATGATCGAGGAAAGCCGGCCCGCCGCCACCATGCGGCCGATCGCGCCATCGGGACCGGTCAGATGTTCCTGTCCCACCACGTCGCTCAGCGTGCGCGGGCGCAGCCGGTCGGCCAGCGGGGCGATGTCCGCCAAATCGGCGGAGCCAGGGTCATCGGAAGCAAAAAGATCGGCCATCGCGACCGATATAGGGACAGAGAGCCGATCAGGGAACAGGGCTGGAACGCGGTACCATTCCCTGGGCGCGCTGGCGGATGACGCGCAGATAGGTGTCGACCAGGGCCTGGTTGACCTGGTCCCAGCCATTGCGTTCGGCGCGGGCCTGGGCCGCCCTGCCGGCGGCAGTGCGCGCGCTTTCGTCCTGGCAATAATATTGCAACGCGTCGGCGAAATCGCCGATCGCACCGGGCCGGATAAGGCGGCCGGTGATCCCTTCGGTGACCAGGCTTTCGCTGCCCGTGGCGCGTGCGGCGACCGTGGGCAGGCCGCACGCCATCGCCTCCAGCGTCACATTGCCAAAGGTCTCGGTAACCGATGGATTGAACAGCATGTCCATGCTGGCGACGGCGCGGCCCAGGTCCTGCCCCTGCTGGAACCCGGTGAAGACGGCCTGGGGCAGGCGGTTCTGGAACCATTCGCGCGCCGGGCCTTCGCCCACCACCAGCACCTTGTGGGGCACCTGGCGTTCGGTCAGTCGGTCGATCGTGTCGGAAAAGACGTCCAGCCCCTTTTCCATCACCAGTCGGCCGATGAAACCGATTGCCGGCACACCGTCGGCGATGCCCAGCGACCGCCGCCAGGCCAGGTCGCGCCGGGCGGGATGAAAAATGTCCCGATCGATGCCGCGCGTCCAGATGCCCACATCATAGTTCATCCGCTGCTCGCGCAGCAGTTGCGCCATCGATTCGGATGGCGCCACGATGGCGTCGCAGCGGCGGTAGAAGCGGCGGAGCAGCGACTCGATCAGCGGCTCCAGGAAGGCCAGCCCATAATAGCGCGGATAGGTTTCGAACCGGGTATGGACGGACGCGACCGTCGGCAGGCCATGGTCACGCGCCCAACTGAGCGCGCGATGGCCCAGCGGGTCGGGGCTGGCCACATGCACCAGGTTGGGCCGGAAGTTTTTGAGATCGCGGCGCAATGACGCCGACAGTCGATAGGGAACCCGATATTCCTTGCGCCCTGGCACGGCGAATGACGGCGCGCTCACAAGGTCGCCGGCCGGATCGAAGGCAGGTGTGTCCGTCGTTGGTGAATAGACGCGCACGGCCGCGCCCTGCCTCAGCAGATAGCCGACGAAGCGGTTGAGCGCCTGGTTCGCGCCGTCCCGAACATAGTTGTAATTGCCGCTGAACAGGGCGACGCGAAGGCCGGTAGCATCCATCGGCGCGCCTTAGCCCAAGAGAATGAAAAACCCAAGGGAACCACAAAAGCCCCCCGGAATTTTGCCTTCTGCCAGGATGAGAGGCCGGCCGACGCATATGCCCCAGCAGGAGAGGATGCCCAGATGACCGAGACATTCCGTAAGGGAAGGCGGGTCAAGTGGAACTGGGGGCAGGGCGTCGGCCGCGGACGTGTCGCCGAGCGGTTCGACCACCATGTGGAGCGCAGGATCGAGGGGTCGCTCATCCGCCGCAACGGATCGCCGCAGGACCCCGCCTATCTCATCGCCACCGACAGCGGCGCCGAAGTGTTGAAGCTGGGGTCCGAAATCAGCAGCGCCTGACGCCATTCGCTCCAGACCGGCCATCGCGTTAGTGGCGCAGT
Source organism: Sphingobium sp. TCM1 (assembly GCF_001650725.1). Lineage (GTDB taxonomy): Bacteria > Pseudomonadota > Alphaproteobacteria > Sphingomonadales > Sphingomonadaceae > Sphingobium. The sequence goes on from NZ_LXVX01000012.1 coordinate 35,150, forward strand.
CATGGCATGGAGAGGCATGAACACGCCCCACATGATCGTCGAGGCCCTTCTGGTCGGCAGGCCTGTCCCCTTTCGCGGCGAGGATTATAGCGCCATTGCCAAGCGGCCGGTCGACGGCCCCGTGCGGATTGGCTGGGACGGGTTGGAGGGCAATGCGGTGGCTGACCGCATCCATCATGGCGGGTGGGACAAGGCAATCCATCTCTATCCGCAGGACCATTATGACTGGTGGCGGCAAGCTCGGCCGGACCATCCGCTGCTAGACGCCCCTGGAGCCTTCGGCGAGAATATCGCCTCGCGCGGGATGACCGAGGAGGATCTGTGTTTGGGTGATCGCTTCTCGCTGGGAAGTGCGATCGTGGAAGTCAGCCATGGACGCCAACCCTGCTGGAAGCTCGACCATCGTTTCGGCGCGCGCGACGTGATGGCGACGATTGTCCGGACCGGGCGTTGCGGCATCTATTTTCGTGTGATCCGCGAAGGCGAGGCGGAGGCAGGAACCCGGATGGCCTTGCTCGACCGGCCTCTACCGCAATGGTCGGTCGCACGGCTGTTTCGCCTGCTCATCGGCGGCGGGCACAAGGCCGATCCCGATGCCGTTCGCGCGCTCGCGGGCATGGATGTGCTGGCGGAAGCCTGGCGGGAGCGGGCGCGCAAGCTCGCGGCCTGACGGCTGGCGAAGCCATGATCGCATCGCTAAGGCTGTGCCCATGAACGAGGATATTCGCAACATCGTCATCCTGACCGGCGCCGGTATTTCCGCCGAAAGCGGCCTTGCCACCTTTCGCGGGCCGGATGGATTGTGGGAAGGACATCGGGTCGAGGATGTCTGCACGCCAGAGGCGCTGGCGCGGGATGTCGGCCTGGTCCATCGATTCTACGACGAGCGGCGGGCGAAGCTCGCCGAGGTGGTGCCCAATGCAGCGCATGAGGCGCTTGCGGCGCTCGACCGGGCGTGGGCCGGCGACCTGCTGATCGTCACGCAGAATGTCGACGACCTGCATGAGCGCGCTGGCGCGCGGCGGTTGCTCCACATGCATGGCGAACTGAAATCGGCCCTCTGCGCCGCCTGCGGCAAGGCCGTCGCCTGGGCCGGCCCGCTCCCGCCTGCGTCCATCTGCGAAGGCTGCGGCCGGGCCGCGCTGCGGCCGGACATCGTGTTCTTCGGTGAAATGCCCTATGAGATGGACCGGATCGATACGGCGCTGCGCGACGCGGATCTGTTCGTGTCGATCGGTACGTCGGGCGCGGTCTATCCGGCCGCCGGCTTCGTCCAGACCGCCCGCCATGTCGGCGCGCGGACACTCGAACTCAATCTCGATCCCTCGGCCGGCAGCTTCTATTTCGAGGAAAGCCGGATGGGGCCGGCCAGCGAACTGGTGCCGGAACTGGTGTGGGAACTGCTGGGCTGATCAGCCGGCGGTCGCATTGGCGGCTTCCGCCGGATATTCGTCGCGATACAGCAACATCACCGACCCGTCCTCGCCGTTCACCACGCGGATCGGCAGGCTCATTTGCAGTGCGGACAGGAACTCCCGGCTGTCGGTCGTGCGGAAACGCCCGCCGATCCGCAGCGCAGATACACGGGTATCGCCGATCAGGATCGGCGCCTTGCGATAGCGGTTGAACTCGCCCGCCGCCTGCTCGATCGTTTCGCCGTCCAGCTCGACCATCCGCTCGCGCCAGGCGGTGCGCTGGTCGATGAGCTTGGTTCCCAGCCGGGTGAGGGCGATGCTGCGCGGCTGGATGACAGCGCCGCTGCCGGCCGCGACCTTCTGCTGGATGCTGTTGCCCGAATGGACGGTGACGGTGCCGTGGGTCACGGTCAGTTCGATCAGCGAAGGCCGCATCCGCACGTTGAAGGCCGTTCCCACCGCGCGGATGACGGCGGCGCGGGCTTCGACGTCGAAGGGGCGTTCGGCGTCGCGGGCCACGTCGAACGATGCCTCACCCTTCAGGATGCGGACCTTGCGCCCATTGGAGGTGAAGCGGACTTCCGCTTCGCTGTCGCTGTTGAGATGCAGCGTGGAGCCGTCCTCCAGCGCGATGTCGCGCATTTCGCCGATGGCGGTGGCATGGCGTTCGACGCCGCTGAAGGTGCGGACCGTCACGATCGCCGCGACGATGAACAGCATGACCGCAACGGCGGCCGCGACCATGATGTTGCGGGAGAGGCGGCGCTGCTGTTCTTCGCTGACGATCGCATGAAGCGGTGGCAGCGTAACATCGGCGGCGGCGCTTTTAAGCCTTTCGGCGGCTTCCCAGGCGGCTTCGGCTCGGGCGAAGGCCACGGCGTGGCGCGGATCGGATTCTATCCATGTGCAGATGTCGGCTTCGTCTTGCGGGGTGGGATCGCTGTTAAGCCTGGCCAGCAGGCGCGCGGCTTCCGCTTCGATCGCGTTCCTGTCCCCGCAGCTTGAACTTGGTCCCGACGCCTGCACGCTCGAAGTCCGTTTCCTCACGTTCTGCCCAGGCCCGCATAACTATTGCGATTGCTTTGGCCAGATGTTTTTCAACTGTAGAAACGGACAGCGACATCTCCTCCGCTATTTCCAGCATCGATTTTTCGTGGATGCGGCGAAGAATGAAGACCCGGCGGCATTGAGGGGGCAGCGACTCGACGATCGCCTCGACCTGGCGCAGCGCTTCGCGGGCATGGAGCTGCGCCTCGATATTATTTTCTCCGCCCAGCAATTCCAGGTCCGCGATCGTCTCGAAGCTGACCACCTTGTTGCGGCGTGCGGTGTCGATCACCAGATTGCGGGCGATGGTGAACAGATAGGCCCGGCCGGTGGTGACATTTTCCCAATTGTCCGTGGCATAGGCGCGGGCCATGACCTCTGCGACCATGTCCTCCAGTTCGTGGGTGGAGGGCAATATCCTACGGAGCCGGCCACGAAGGGCGGCTTCCTGTGGCAGGATCACCGTCTTGAACCATTCCAGCTTGGCGCGAACCCGTTGCACGTTGACCCCCTATTTTGTCAGCCGCGCCTCTCCCGAATTATTTTATTCGTCACAGTTCAATCATGGATGCAGGGGGCTGTCCAGCCATAGGGGCGGCAAATTTTTAGCGATCAACCAAAAAGGCGCAGGGTTGGGTAAATTTATTGTGGATAAGCCGCGCCCCGCTTGCGTTTCGTTGCTCAGTCGGGAGGCGGCAACTCCGTCGGCGCCCGATCCGGCTGGTCATAGTCGGGGCCGACCGGGCTGATTTCGTCGGGTTCTGTCATCGGCGTTTCGACCGGCAGGTCGGGCGCGGGCATTTCGTCGGGCGATTGAGGCTCGATTCTGTCGGGCGGCGGAACGCCGTCCGGGCCGGTGTCTGGGCGGGTGGCCATGGCTGTCACTCCTTTGTCTTCCGAAGACGCTACGCTCGGCCCTCACCACCGGTTCCGCGGCGGGTTCCACTATCCCTTGCCTCTGCGCGCGCTTTTCTCTATGCCGCGCCGACCGGCGACCGATGCGGGCGTGGCGAAACTGGTAGACGCGCCAGATTTAGGTTCTGGTATCGCAAGATGTGGGGGTTCGAGTCCCTTCGCCCGCACCAGAGCGCCGCCTGCGGCCAAGCCACCGAAATTCAGCTGAAGAAAGCGTTTGAGAGAAGAGATGCAGACTGTCGAGACGTTGAACGAGGGCCTGAAGCGCGCCTATACCGTGACCATCACGTCGAAGGATATCGACGCCCGCGTGGAAAAGGAAGTGAAGGCGATCGCACCACAGGTGCGTATGCCCGGCTTCCGCCCCGGCAAGGTGCCCGCGAACCTCGTGAAGAAGATGCACGGGGAATCGCTGCAGCGCGACGCGCTCAACAATTCGATCCAGGAAAGCATCCAGAAGCTAATCGCTGACCAGAAGCTGCGTCCCGCGATGCAGCCCTCGGTCGAGCTGGACGAGAATTTCGAATTCGGCAAGGATGCCGAGGTCAAGGTCGCGCTGGAAGTGCTGCCCGAAATCGCGGCGCCGAGCGTCGAGGGCCTCAAGCTGGAACGCCTGACCGTCGCGGTCGCGGATGAGCAGGTCGCCGAGGCTGCCGGCCGCATCGCCACCCAGCAGGGCGCGCTTGAGGAACAGGCCGACGACCATGAAGCCGCCGAGGGCGACACGCTGGTCATCGACTTCGTCGGCAAGGTCGATGGTGAGGCGTTCGAGGGCGGTTCGGCCCAGGACATCCGCCTCAAGCTCGGCTCGGGTCAGTTCATTCCCGGCTTCGAGGAACAGCTGACCGGCGTGAAGAAGGGTGAGGAAAAGACCATCGACGTCAGCTTCCCCGAAGATTATGGCGCCGCGCATCTGGCCGGCAAGGCCGCGACCTTCGACGTGACCGTCAAGTCGGTGCTGGACGGTGAAAAGCCCAAGCTGGACGACGATTTCGCCAAGTCGCTGGGCCTGGAAAGCCTGGAAAAGCTGAACGAACTGCTCAAGGGCCAGATCGAACAGGAACATAACGGCCTGACCCGGACTCACATGAAGCGCAAGCTGCTCGACCAGCTGGCCGCGTCGCATGATTTCGATGTTCCGCCGAGCATGGTCGAAGCCGAGTTCGAGCAGATCTGGGCGCAGCTCCAGCATGAAGCCGGCCATGAGGAAGATCCCGAAGCGGCCCTCAAGGAAATGGAAGCCGAGAAGGACGACTATCGCGCCATCGCCGTGCGTCGCGTCCGTCTGGGTCTGTTGCTCTCGGAAATCGGCCAGGCCAATGGCGTGACCGTTTCGGATCAGGAAATGAACCGCCTCATCATGCAGGCCGCGCAGCAGTACGGCCCGCAGGACCGCGAGCGCTTCGTGCAATATGTTCGCCAAGACCCGATGGCGGCCGCCCAGTTGCGCGCGCCGCTCTATGAGGACAAGGTCGTCGACTTCCTGTTCGACAAGGCTGAAATCACCGATCGCGCGGTGACCCGCGAGGAACTCGAAGCCGCGATCGAGGCCGAGGATGGCGACCTCAAGCCGCACGTCCATGGTCCGGGCTGTGGTCATGACCATCATGACGAAAAGCCCAAGGCGAAGAAGGCCGCTGCCAAGAAGAAGGCCGACGAGCCTGCCGAGGCCGAAGCCGCTCCCGCAGCCGAGGAGGCGCCCGCCAAGAAGCCGGCCGCCAAGAAGGCCGCCAAGAAGGACGAAGCCGTCGCTGAGGAGGCTGCCGCCGAGGAGAAGCCCAAGAAGAAGGCTGCTCCCAAGAAGGCTGCCGCCAAGGCCGAATAAGCTTGCCCGATCAGGCATGACGAGCGCCCGGCTTCCAGCAGGAAGCGCGGGCGCTTTTCATTGCGCGGGCGGCATGGCAGATGAAATATTAATCATGATGCTCCATGGCGATGGCATAAGGGGCAGGGGCCAGGTGCGACGATGAAGGAATTTCCGCCAGTGACCGGTGAGAGCGCGACCGGCGACAACGTGGGCAAGGTGCCCGGGCTGGTCGCGCCGCGCGTCGCGGTGATCCTGCCCTGCTACAATGAAGCGGGCGCGATCGTGCAGACGGTGGAGGGGTTCCGCCGGGCGTTGCCGGGCGCCGATATCTATGTGTTCGACAATAACAGCAGCGACGGCAGCCGGGAGCTGGCGTCCGGTGCGGGCGCGATCGTCCGCCGCGTGGGTCAGCAGGGCAAGGGCCATGTGGTCCGCCGCATGTTCGCGGACGTCGATGCCGACATCTATGTCATGGCCGATGGCGACGCGACCTATGAGGCCGCCGCCGCCCCGGCTATGATCGCAGCGATGCTGGACGATAATCTCGACATGGTGGTCGGGTGCCGCCGCGACGAGGTGGATGCCGCCTATCGACGCGGCCACCGCTTCGGCAACTGGGCGCTTACCAGCCTGTTGAAGCAATTGTTCGGTCGCAGCTTCACCGACATTCTTTCGGGCTATCGGATCTTTTCACGCCGTTTCGTCAAGAGTTTCCCTGTTCTGTCCGCGGGCTTCGAGATCGAGACCGAGATCAGCGTCCACGCGCTGGAACTGGCGATGCCGGTGTCCGAAGTGATGACCGCCTATGGCGCGCGCCCTGAAGGGTCGGTCAGCAAGCTTTCCACCTATCGCGACGGCTGGCGCATCCTGCGCACCATCATCACCCTCTATCGCATCGAGCGGCCGGTCCTCTTCTTCGGCATCATCGCGGCCTTCCTGACGGCGCTGGGCCTGGGGCTGGCGGCGCCGCTGATCGTCACCTATTTTCACACCGGCCTGGTGCCGCGCTTCCCGACCGCGATCCTGGTCACGGGGTTGATGATCCTCGCGACCCTGTCGATGATGTGCGGCCTCATCCTGGACACGGTCGTGCGTGGGCGTCGCGAAGTACGCCGGCTCGCCTATCTCGCCTTCCGCGCCCCGTCCGACTTCGCCCGCCGCGACTGATCGGCGGGTCCGCGCGCCAAGCCCCTTGAACCATCCGCCATTTGTGCCGATGTAGGGCCTGGGCAAAAGCAACCACTCTGAAAGAGCACAATGACCGATATCATGTCCGATCCCATGGCCGCGTTGGTCCCCATCGTCATCGAACAGTCGAACCGCGGCGAACGCAGCTTCGACATCTTCTCGCGGCTCCTGCGCGAACGGATCATCTTCGTCACTGGCCAGGTCGAGGACCATATGGCCTCGCTCATCGTTGCCCAGTTGCTGTTCCTCGAATCGGAAAATCCGAAGAAGGACATCTGGATGTACATCAACTCGCCTGGCGGCGTGGTCACGGCCGGCATGGCGATCCATGACACGATGAAATATATCCGTCCGCAGGTCGGCACAGTCTGCATAGGCCAGGCCGCGTCGATGGGCAGCTTCTTGCTGGCCGCCGGCGAGCCGGGCAAGCGCATAGCGCTGTCGAACGCGCGCATCATGGTGCACCAGCCGTCGGGCGGCGCCCAGGGCATGGCGTCCGACATCGAGATTCAAGCCAAGGAAATCCTGCGTATCCGTCGTCGCCTGAACGACTTGTACGTTCAGTATACCGGCCGCACGCTGGATGAGGTGGAACGGGCGATGGACCGCGACACCTTCCTGGAAGCGGACGAGGCCAAGGCATTCGGCCTGGTCGATGAAGTGTTCGATCGCCGCCCTGCCGCGGCGGAAACCACGGAGGGCTAAAGGCCATCTTTACCGTGGTGCTCCACTTTCTCCACTTGTGGAAAAGGCGCGCCGCGGTCTAGGATGACCTTTGGACCAGAAAATCCCTCTCCGGACACGGTTCTGCGGTTCCAGTCCGGGAGGGGAGAGAGATTGACGAATGACCAAGCTGACCGGCTCCGATTCAAAAAGCACCCTCTACTGCTCTTTCTGCGGGAAGTCGCAGCATGAGGTGCGCAAGCTGATCGCAGGGCCGACCGTGTTCATCTGCGATGAGTGCGTGGAACTGTGCAACGACATCATTCGCGAGGAGACCAAGGGCGGTCTCGTCGGCAAGAAGGATGGCGGCGTTCCCACGCCGCAGGAAATTTGCGACGTGCTCGACGATTATGTGATCGGTCAGAATCGCGCCAAGCGCGTTCTCTCCGTCGCGGTCCACAATCATTACAAGCGCCTCAACCACGGGACCAAGCCGGGCGAGGTGGAACTGGCGAAGTCGAACATCCTGCTCGTCGGCCCGACCGGCTGCGGCAAGACCTTGCTGGCGCAGACGCTGGCCAAGACGTTCGACGTGCCCTTCACCATGGCGGACGCGACGACCCTGACCGAAGCGGGCTATGTCGGCGAAGATGTGGAGAACATCATCCTCAAGCTGCTCCAGGCATCCGACTATAATGTCGAGAAGGCGCAGCGCGGTATCGTTTACATCGACGAGATCGACAAGATCAGCCGCAAGGCGGAAAACCCGTCCATCACCCGCGACGTGTCGGGCGAAGGCGTGCAGCAGGCGCTGCTCAAGCTGATGGAAGGCACCACCGCTTCGGTGCCGCCGCAGGGCGGCCGCAAGCATCCGCAGCAGGAGTTCCTCCAGGTCGACACGACCAACATCCTGTTCATCTGCGGCGGCGCGTTCGCGGGACTGGAAAAGATCATCGGCGACCGTCTGGAAGCCAAGTCGATCGGCTTCGGCGCCCATGTTGCCGCGCCCGAGGAGCGCAAGACCGGCGAACTGCTGCGTCAGAGCGAACCGGAAGATCTGCTCAAATTCGGCCTGATCCCTGAATTTGTCGGTCGTCTTCCGGTTATCGCGACGCTGGAGGATCTGGATGTGACCGCGCTGGTCAAGATCCTGGTCGAACCGAAGAACGCTCTGGTGAAGCAGTATCAGAAGCTGTTCGACATGGAGAATGTCGAACTCAGCTTCACCGAAGACGCGCTGACCGCGATTGCCAGGAAGGCGATCGAGCGCAAGACCGGCGCGCGCGGGCTTCGCTCGATCCTGGAAGCGATCCTGCTGGACACCATGTTCGACCTGCCGTCTATGGAGGGCGTTGGCGAAGTGGTGGTCGACAAGGATGTCGTTGCCGGCACCAAGGAACCGATTCGCGTGTTCAGCGACAACAAGAAGCGGGCGGAGGACGCCGCCTGATCTTTGCGACGGTTTCCGTAGCGTAAGCCAAAAAGGCCGGCGAGCGATCGCCGGCCTTTTTTGTTGTGCAGTGCGTGCGCTGCACAAAAATTCTCGCCGCGTTGCAAAATTGCACCACTGTCAAACTAGGTCTGTTGCGTCAAAATTCGTCATTAAATTTCAACAAATTACCTGCAATTCCGTACCGCCAAGCCGGACGCTGGTCTTGGCGTCGGCAGGGTTGTGACAGTCCTGATGGTGCATTGTAACAAAATTGCAATCAGAGCATCACAGGGGCGTCGCCAGAGGCCGTCACAGGCGGCAGCGGCTTGAAAGAGCGGGACATTCGGGCGCGGCTCGCGCCACTCTTGAAAAGGGACAAGGGGCATATGAAACAATTTCTGATGGGTAGCGCCGCGATCATCGCTGTCGCCATTCCGGGCGCTGCATTTGCGCAGTCGACCGGTTCGATCGATTTCGAGAATGAGATCGTTGTGACCGGCGCCAAGACTGATGCAGGCATCGCGGGTGTGATTGTGCCGGACACAAGCCGCGCGAAAGCAGTGCTGGGTGCCGAATTCATCCAGGCTCAGACTCCAGGCCAGACGATCAATGAAGTGATCAACCAGCTTCCGGGCGTCAGCTTCCAGAACAATGATCCGTTCGGTTCGGCTGGCGGCACGCTGACCATCCGTGGCTTCGATGACCAGCGCATTTCGCAGACCTTCGATGGCCTGCCGCTCAACGATACTGGCGGCTACGCTCTCTATTCTAACCAGCAACTCGACCCTGAAATCATCGAGCAGGTGAACGTCAACCTGGGCTCGACCGACGTCGACAGTCCGACTGCTGCGGCGACCGGGTCGACCGTCAACTATCGTTCGATCACGCCGAGCGAAGATTTCAGCGCCAAGATGGTCGCTTCGGTCGGTGACTTCGAATTTTTCCGCCTGTTCGGCATGGTGCAGACGGGCAGCTTCACCAAATGGGGCACCCGAGCCTTCCTGTCGGCCAGCCGCGCTACCAATAACGCCATCTATGGCGGCATCGGCGAGATCGACAAGCAGCAATATAATGCCAAGATATATCAGCCGATCGGCAGCAACGGCGATTTCATATCGCTCGCCGGTCATTATAATGAAAACCGGAACAATTTCTTTGGCTCGGTGCCGCTTCGGCTCGATGCCGATCGTGTGGTGGGCGGCGGCAGCGGCAACCGCTTCCCGGTGACCAAGGACGAGCGCTTTTACGAAACGGCCCGCTGCACCGTGCCTGACCCGCGCGCAGGGGTGGCTGATACGGCCAGTAGTTGTGGTTCGGACTTCGAATATCGCTACAATCCTTCAAACACCGGCAACATCCGCATAAATTCGCGGTTCACGCTTGCTGATGGCGTTATTCTGACGGTTGATCCCAGCTATCAGTACACCAAGGCAAATGGCGGCGGCACCAGCATCGGTTCGGAAGGGCGGACCTCCGCGTCGTCCGGTCTTGCCGGCGCCACCGGCTTTATCCAAGGGTCGTCGAGCGCCGCGCAATATTTCTTTGGCCGCGACATTAATGGCGACGGTGATATGCTGGACACCGTCCGTATTCATACGCCGAGCCAGACGCAAACGCATCGCTATGGCCTGATCGCCTCGCTACGCTACGATCTGGATTCTAACAACACCGTCCGCGTCGCGTACAGCTTCGATCGGGGTCGCCATCGTCAGACTGGTGAAGCCGGGCATCTGACCGATAATGGATTTGGTGCGGAGCCTTTCCCGATCGACAACCCCATCGTTGATGCCAGCGGTGCTGTTGTGCAGAAGCGCAATCGACTGTCCTACGCAATTTTGCACCAGGTGTCGGGTGAATATCGTGGCAAGTTCATGGACGCGCTGACTGTTACGGTCGGTCTACGCGCGCCCTTCTTCAAGCGTGACCTGAACAATTATTGCGCTACTGCAACGGCTTCGGGCAACCTGCGCTGCTTCGATCCCGGCTCGACGAGCGAAGCCGCTTATGCGGCGGCGAATCCCGCCGTCCAGGGGCCGCAGCGTCGAGTGTTCAAATATGACAAGCTGCTGCCCAGCGCTGGCTTCGTTTTCAACGCAACTGACGCATTCGACATTTTCGGCAATTATTCGAAGGGTCTGCAGGTTCCCGGTACGGACAATTTGTATCAGTCTTTCTTCTACGCTGCGACCGATGATCGAGCCAGCCCGACTCCGGAAACGACCGACAATTTCGACCTTGGCGTGCGCTATCGGTCGCCGGCTTTGCAGGCTCAACTTTCCGGCTGGTACACCATCTATAGTGATCGTCTCGCCTCGGCTTATGATCGCGATCTCGACACGACCATCTATCGGAACCTGGGTCGCGTCGACAAATATGGCATTGACGGCAGCATCACTTATCAGCCTATCCCTGAGTTCATGCTCTATGCCTTCGGGTCTTATCTGAAGTCGAAGATTAAGGACGATGTCGAACTGTCTGCCACCACTGTGGCGCAGACATCTGGCAAGCGGGAATCGGGTGCTCCGGTATACACCTTTGGTGGCCGTATGCAGGGGGAGATCGAAGGCTTCCGGCTTGGAATACAGGCGAAGCGTACTGGTCCGCGGTACATCAACGACCAGAACCTGCCTGTCTATCAGACGATCAACGGCACCTCGACGCAGGTCTACGGTGCCAAGGCTCCCGCTTATACACTGGTCGATATCGATGCGCGCTATTCGCTGGAGAAGTTCGGTGCCCCTGGCGTCGCGCTTCAGTTGAACGTGACCAACGTCTTCGACAAGGTTTATGTCGGCGGTTTCGACGGCACACTGTCGAACACCAGTGTGACCTTCGCCCAGATCGGCGCGCCCCGTACCTTCATAGGATCGGTGGTCGTCGGCTTCTGATCGTTGCATGGCTGCTGGAAGGGGAGGCGCGGAGCGATCCGCGCCTCCTTTTTCAGCTATTTCAGACACCCATCCAGCCCATCGCGCTGCACCACGCCGATGCGGGCGGCGATCGAATTGCCGTAGCGGCGGGTGAATCCGCTGGGCGCCACGGCCGCGCGCTTCTTGGGCAGCGGCAGGACGGCGGCGATGCGCGCTGCCTCGGCACGGGTCAGCTTGCCCGCGCCATGGCGGAAGTAGCGAATAGCGCCCGCCTGTACGCCGTAGGTTCCGATCCCGGTCTCGGCGACGTTCAGATAGACCTCCATGATCCGTCTTTTCCCCCACATCGCCTCTATGAGGACGGTGAACCAGGCTTCCAGACCCTTGCGGACGAAGCCGCCGCCCTGCCAGAGAAAGACATTCTTCGCCGTCTGCTGACTGATGGTCGATCCGCCGCGCACGCGACCGCCGCTGGCGTTATGGATCGCCGCCTTGGCGATCGCGTCCACGTCGAAGCCATGGTGCGAGCAGAATTTCCCGTCCTCCGCCGCGATCGCCGCCCGCGCCATGTCCGGATCGATCTCGTCCAGGCTGGTCCAGTCCTTGGTGATGCCATTGGGGTCAAGCAGCATCGTCCAGGTCACGGGCGGCGGCACGAAGCGGTAGACCACTACCATCAGCAGCGACAGGGCGACGAAGCCAAAGAGGAGCCTGAGCGGGATGCTGATCCAGCGCGAGCGGCGGTTGCGGGCAAAGGCGGAAGGTGCGTTCATGCCGCCAGCGTAACGCGCCGGCGGCACGGTTCAAGCCGCCGGATCGGCCGAGAGCGAGTGCGGGTCTTCATTCACGCCATGGCCCGCGCAGGCCAGCTTGCATGGCGCCAAGCAAATCCTTCGCTTGCCAGCGCTTCGTCACGGCCTATCTCTCTGGCCAACACGAATCGCAGCCGAAAGCCTCTTATGACCGCTACCCATTCGACCCGCATGTTGATCCTCGGTTCCGGCCCGGCGGGCCTCAGCGCCGCCATCTACGGCGCGCGCGCCGGCCTTGCGCCGATCGTGGTGCAGGGGATGCAGCCGGGCGGGCAACTCACCATCACGACCGACGTGGAAAATTATCCCGGCTTCAAGGACGTGATCCAGGGGCCTTGGCTCATGGAGCAGATGCAGGCCCAGGCCGAGCATGTCGGCGCGCAGATGATGTATGACCAGATCGTCGACGTCGACCTCAGCGAGCGTCCCTTCCGCCTGCGCGGGGACAGTGGCACGCTCTACGTCGCCGACACGCTGGTGATTTGCACCGGCGCCCAGGCCAAATGGCTTGGCGTGCCTGGCGAGGAGCACCTCCAGGGCAAGGGCGTTTCGGCCTGCGCCACCTGCGATGGCTTCTTTTATCGCGGCAAGAAGGTGGTGGTGATCGGCGGCGGCAACACCGCTGTCGAGGAAGCGCTCTACCTCACCAACCACAGCCATGACGTGACGCTGATCCACCGCCGGGATTCGCTGCGCGCGGAAAAGATCCTGCAACAGCGCCTGCACGCCCATCCGAACATCAAGGTACTTTGGAACAAGGCGGTGGAACAGTTCGTCGGCGGCGGCACGCCCGAAGGGCTGGTGGGCGTCGACCTCATCGATACGGTCACGGGTGAAAAGTCGCATGTACCGACCGACGGTGGTTTCGTTGCCATCGGCCATCATCCGGCGACCGAACTCTTCACCGGCAAGCTGCCGCTCGACGAAGGCTATATCCTGGTGGAAAAGGGCACGACCCGCACCGCCATTCCCGGCGTGTTCGCGGCGGGTGACGTCACCGACAAGATCTACCGCCAGGCCGTGACCGCCGCCGGCATGGGCTGCATGGCCGCGCTCGACGTCGAGAAATTCCTGGCCGAGGCCGATTTCGAGGAACTGGTCGAGGCTTGAATATATGCGGCCCCGGCGAATGCCGGGGTCTTGGACGATGGCGCCAGAACCGGGCCTTCGCCGCGGAAACGGGGTTTCAGCCCGTTATCTTCGCCTGCGCGAACGCTACCAGGGTTCCGAAAGTCTCGAACGTGTCACCGTCGATATCGTCATCCTCGATCAGGATGTCGAAACGGTCCTCCATCTCGGTCAGCAGGCCGGCGACCGCCATGGAATCCAGTTCGGGCAGAGCGCCGAACAACGGAGTGTCCGCGTCGAACGCGTCGACTTGGCTCTGCGTCAGTCCCAGCACGTCGCGCAACAGCGCTCGCATCAGGCTGTCCACATCGATGGTCCGATCGACCGGTTGAGAAGTTTGCGCCCGCATGATGGGGCCTGAATAAAGGCTCGCGGCCTAACCTACAAGCGCGGAAATAGCCGTCCGCGCCGCGGGCAGCCAGGCGGAGGCCGCGCGCGGGTTGAAGGCGTCGATCCGCTGGAGCGGAACGCGTTGCTCCATCCAGTCGCGCTTGTAGCCATTGTCGCCGGTACCATAGTCGATCAGCGTGACTCGATCCTGATCGATCGCCTGTTCGAACATGGCGTGGCTCAGCAGCGTGCCGGGCGATCCGCCGTCGCACGCGCGGTCATGGCTCAGCTTGTGGATCAGCGCGACGCCATGCTCGATCGTCCACAATTGCGTCGCGACCGCCCGTCTGTCGAGCCGGGCGAAACCCAGTCGCAGGGTTCCCGCTGCCGCTTCCCGTTCGGCGAGGGCGCGCAGGAAATCGAGGCCGCTCGCCGGTTCCGCGTCCTTCCAGCTGCGTGCATGGACATCGACATAGTCGGTCCACAGATCGTCGGTCAGCCTGTCGCTGATCGACAGGGCGAAGGGGCTGTTGCGCCCTTTGCGCCGGACCAGGTTCCGCAGCCGGCCGGGGCGTGCCGCCCAATAATCCTCAAAGCTGCGACCCTCCATCTTCAGCAAATGGCGCCCGCCCATCGGCCGGCTTACGGTAAACCAGCCCGCGCGGCGCAAGGCGTTCAGCAGCTCGGTGCCATCCTCGAGTGGATAGAGGTCAATCTGCGCGCACTGCGCGAGCAATGCGCGGGCGACCGCGTCGAGCAGGCGTGCCTGCGCGGCCGGGTCCGGCGCACCGAGGAAGATGGGCGCCCAGGAAAAGCTGTACCAGTTCGCCAGCGCGCTGATCCGGCGCGGGGCAGGGGCGACCAGGAACAGCCAGACTTCGGCCTCGCCCTCCTGAGCGTGGAGGATGCGGAGCGGCAATTGGGCGCAGCAATGGCGATGGAGCGCCTCGAACCAGTCGAGTCTTCCGAAAAGGGCAGGCACATGGCCGCGACCGAGGCGGCCGGCGAGCGCCTGCCGCACATCATCCAGGCTGTGATATTCCCTTGGCGCCCGCAACCGACTATCTCCGCCCCAGTCACGACACGCATAGGAGAAGAATCTGCACATGGAGTTAAGCGGCCGTGACTGAATATCCTTCCATGATCGACGGCGCTCAGCTTAGTCCGGTGGACCATCTGCTGCTTCGCGGCGATTCGGTCCAGCTGGCGCTGGACGGCCGATCGGGCAGCTACAGCTATGCCGAACTGGAACAGACGCTGGGCCGGCTGGCCGGTTGGCTTGCGGGCTTCGGACTGGAATCGGGCGCACGGGTCGCGAGCTGGGTGGCCAAGGGGCCGGTGGCGGCGCTGATGCCGCTGGCCGCGCCGCGCGCCGGCCTGGTCCATGTGCCGATCAATCCGCTGCTCAAACATGCTCAGGTCGCCCATATCCTGGCGGACAGCGGGGCAGCGCTGCTGATAGGAACGGCGGCGCGACTCGACAGCCTGAAGCCGGGTGACGTCCCGCCCGGATGCCGGCTTCACCGGGAAGATGATGCGGCCTGCGCCATGAGCGGCGGGCAGGGGATAGGCCCATCGGACGCAAGGCCGGACGATCTGGCCGCGATTCTCTACACCAGCGGGTCGACCGGGCGGCCCAAGGGCGTGGTGCTGACCCATGCCAATCTATGGCTGGGCGCGGTGGCGGTGGCTGACTATCTGAAACTCGCGCCAAACGATCGCACCGCCTGCGTCCTGCCCTTCAGCTTCGACTATGGCCAGAACCAGCTGCTTTCGACCTGGTTCTCGGGTGGCTGCGTCTATCCGCTCGACTATCTGACGCCGCGCGACGTCATGAAGCTGGTGGACCGGCGCGACATTACGACATTGGCTGGCGTACCTCCGCTCTGGGTGCAACTGACCGAACTGGAATGGCCGCCGGAAGTCGCCGCGAAATTGAAGCGCCTGACCAACAGCGGCGGCGCGCTGACCCGTCCGCTGGTGGCGAGGCTGCGGGCACTATTCCCTCAGGCGGACCTTTATCCCATGTATGGCCTGACCGAGGCGTTTCGCTCCACCTATCTGCCGCCCGCTCTGGTGGACGCTCATCCCGATTCGATGGGCAGCGCCATCCCTTTCGCCGAAATCCTGGTTGTGCGCCCCGACGGTAGCCTGACCGACAGCGACGAGCCGGGCGAACTGGTCCATTGCGGCCCGCTGGTGGCGCAGGGCTATTGGCGCGATCCGGCGCGCACGGCCGAACGCTTCCGGCCGGCACCGGCCGCGTCGCGCTATGGCGGCATGGCGGTCTGGTCGGGCGATACGGTGCGGCGCGACGCGGACGGACTGCTCTATTTCGTCGGCCGCGACGACGCGATGATCAAGTCGGCCGGGAACCGCATCAGCCCGACCGAGATCGAGGAGGCGGCCGTCGCCGTGCCCGGCGTGGCCGAAGCGGTGGCGCTCGGCGTCAAGGACGACCGGCTGGGACAGGCGGTGCGCCTGCTCCTGCGCGCCGACGATCCCGCCATCGCCGAAGCGGTCGCGGCGCAGCTCAAGGTCGAACTGCCCAATTTCATGCAGCCCAAGGACATCATCGTGCGCCCTGAATTTCCCCGCAATCCCAATGGCAAGATCGACCGGGTTGCACTGTCGAGAGATTTTGGCACCGGGGAGTCTGGCGTATGAAGCCCATGGGTCCGATCCCGTCCTGGTTCGATGCCGAGGACGACATGCTGCTGATCGGCGACTGCGGCGCGGAAAGCCTGGTGGACGAGGCGGGCGACACGCCGCTCTTCGTCTATGACATGGCGATCGTCGAGGCGCAGGTCCGCCATTTCCGAGACGCCATGCCGGATACGCTCCATCTTCATTATGCGATCAAGGCCAATCCCTTCGCCCCGCTGCTGGCGCGCATGGCGCATCTGGTCGACGGTTTCGACATCGCTTCGGGTGGCGAAATGGACATGGCGCTCGAAGCTGAAATGGCGCCCGATCGCATCAGCTTCGCCGGGCCGGGCAAGCGCAATGACGAACTGTCCGCCGCCATCTTCGCGGGCGTGACCATCAATCTCGAATCGGAAGGGGAGGCGCGCCGCGCTCTGGCCGTGGCCGACGCGATCGGCAAGACGCCGCGCCTTGCCGTCCGCGTCAATCCCGACTTCGATCTCAAGGGGTCGGGGATGCGTATGGGTGGCGGCGCCAAGCCCTTCGGCGTCGATGCGGACCGGGCGGCGGCGCTCGCCCGCATGGTGATCGACGCCGGGGCGGCGTGGCAGGGCTGGCATATCTTCGCGGGCAGCCAGAATCTGGATCCGCTGGCGATCATCGAAACCCAGGCCGCGACCATCGCACTTGCCGCACGCCTGTCCGACGATGTGGGCGCCAGCCCGCCGCTGGTCAATCTGGGCGGCGGCTTCGGCATCCCTTATTTCCCCGGCGATCAGCGGCTCGACATCCGGCCGATCGGCACGGCGCTCGACACGGCTCTGGAGCAGAGGGCCGACATTCTCCGCGACAGCGGCTTCGCGATCGAACTTGGCCGCTGGCTGGTCGGCGAGGCGGGCGTCTATCTGACGCGCGTGGTCGACGTGAAGATCAGCCAGGGTGAAACCTTCGTCGTTGTCGACGGCGGCCTGCACCATCAACTCGCCGCCAGCGGCAATTTCGGCACGGTCGTGCGGCGCAACTATCCGATCGCGGTCGCAAACCGTTTCGGCGTCGCCCCGGCGGCGGAACCGGTAACGGTCGTGGGATGCCTCTGCACGCCGATCGACCGGCTGGGGGACAAGGTAGCCCTGCCGCCGGTGGAGGAGGGCGATCTCATCGCCATCTTCCTTGCCGGAGCCTATGGCGCATCGGCCAGCCCCGCCGCCTTCCTTGGCCACCCAAGTCCCCGCGAACTTTTACTTGGCTGATTTGCTCGGGACTTAACTCCTAACGGTATCTTTACCCTTTCGGGGCAAGAAGAATCCCAAAGCCCTGTTCCCTCGGGCCGCCTCTTCTCTTTGGCGGCCGATGGCGCATGGCCACGACAAGGGGTGAAAATATGCGTTTCGTGTCGGTTTCCAGGCTTCTGCTCGGTGCATCGCTGCCCGCCGTCGCCTTGTCGGGCTGCGCCTCCGGGCCGTCCGGGCCGCAATTGCCCCCGGCCTCCTTCGTCTCGACGCAGGAGGGGCCGGGCGAGGAATATGTCATCGGCCCGCTCGATGATCTCACCATCTTCGTCTGGCGCAATCCCGAACTGGGCGCGAAGGTTCAGGTGCGCCCCGACGGTCGCATCACCACGCCGCTCATCACCGACATGCCAGCCGTGGGCAAGACGCCCAAAATGCTGGCCGACGACATCAAGCTGGCGCTGACCCAATATATCGAAAATCCGCTGGTGTCGGTGATCGTCAACAATTTCAGCGGCACCTTCAGCCAGCAGGTCCGGATCGTGGGGGCGACGGAAAAGCCGGCTTCCATTCCCTATCGCGCCAACATGACCCTGCTCGATGCGATGATCGCGGTGGGCGGCCTCAGCGAATTTGCCGCGGGCAATCGCGCGCGACTGGTGCGCTTCGACAAGGATACGGGCAAGCAGAAGGAATATCAGGTGCGCCTGAACGACCTGCTCAAGAAGGGGGAAACCCGTGCCAACGTCATGCTGGCGCCCGGCGACGTCATCATCATTCCCGAAAGCATGTTCTGACCATGGCGGGCCTTTACGACGAACTGATGGTTCTGCTTCACGGCATCTGGAACCGGCGCTGGATCGCTCTCGGCGTCGCCTGGGGCGTTTGTATGCTCGGTTGGCTGGGCGTGGCGCTGATCCCCAACAGCTACCAGTCCAAGGCGCGGGTCTATGTGAACACGCAGTCGCTGCTGGAGGACAAGCTGGGCATCACTCAGGTCCAGTCGCAACAGGATCTCGACCGGGTGCGCAGTACGCTCGCCAGCGCGGAAAATCTGGAAAAGGTCGTGCGCGAAACCGATCTGTCGCAGACCGTCGCCGGCCCGCGCGACATCGCGGCGAAGATCACCAGGCTGCGCGAGAATATCACCGTCATGGCGCAGGCCGATCCCAGCATGATCGACATCAGCGCCATCTCGGCCGATTCGGGCCTGTCGGACGGTGCCAACGCGCGTATTGCGCAACAGATCGTGCAGAAGCTGATCGACATCTTCCAGGAAGAAAATCTCTCGGGCGACCGCAACGAAACCAAGCAGAGCCTGGCTTTCCTCGACCAGCAGATCGCCGCGCGCGGCAAGCAACTGGAAGCCGCCGACCAGCGTCGCGTCGAATTCGCCCAGCGCTATGTCGGGCTGTTGCCGGGCGCCGGTTCCATCAGCCAGCGCATGGACGCCGCGCGGATGGAGATCAACCAGCTCGATTCGCAGCTGGTCCAGGCGCAGAGCGCGCTGTCCGCGATGAACGGCCAACTGGCCGGCACGCCGCAGACCCTTCCGGGCATGGGTGCGTCCGGCGGCCCCTCGGCGCTGTCGCAGGCGCAATCCAACCTCGCATCGATGCGCGCGCGCGGCTGGACCGCTAGCCATCCCGACGTCATCGCGGCCCAGCGCGAGGTCGATGCCCTGCGTCGCGCGGGCGGCGGCAGCGCAAGCGGCGGTGGCGGCACGCCCAATCCCGCCTATCTATCGATCAAGTCGATGCAGGCCGAGCGCGCAGCGACCGTGCAGGCGCTCCAGACGCGCAAGGCGCAGCTTCAGGCCGATCTCAACACCATGATGTCGCGCCAGGTCGATGAACCCGGCGTCGCGTCCGAGCAGGAAAAGCTCGACAGCGACTATGCGGCGCTCAAGACTCAATATGACAAGCTCATGTCCGACCGGGAGGAAATCCGGCTGCGCGGCGAGGTCAAGACCGAGACCGGCTCCGTCCAGTTCCGTGTCATCCAGCCGCCCAGCGCCCCGACCGCGCCATCCGCGCCCAACCGGCCGCTGCTGCTGCTGGGCGTGCTGATACTGGGCATCGGCGCAGGGATCGGTGTGGCTTTCGCCATGGGCCAGCTCAAGGGCAGCTTCTCTACCGCCGCCCGGCTCGAAAAGGCGATCGGCCTGCCTGTGGCCGGTTCGATCAGCCAGATGCGCAACGCCGCGCAGGTCGCGGTCGAACGGCAGCGGCTCAAATGGTTCGCCGGCGCCAGCGGCGGCCTGGCCGCTGTCTGCCTGCTGCTGATCGTCGTCGAATTTGTCCAGCGTGGCATGGCGTGAAGGATCGGAAAACCATGAACCAGCACAGCTCCATCACGGGCCGTGGATCGCTGATCGAGCGCGCCACCGAAATCTATGATTTCAATGCCGCGCTTAAGGGCCGCGCCGCGCCAGCGGTCGACCTCTCGGCCGACCTGCCGCCGCTGCCCGCAGCTGCGGTCGAGGCGACCGCTCCTGCTCATGCGCGGGCGATGCGCGCGCCTGCGTGGACCGGCCCGATCCAGCCGATCGACCGCATGGCGCTGGCGGAGGCCGGCTATCTCCAGCCCGACGGTCCGGTGAGCGCGATGAGCGAGGAGTTCCGCCTGCTCAAGCGCGACCTGCTCGCCCAGTTGCAGTCCAGTCCGCGCGGCAATCGCATCCTCGTCTGTTCCGCGCATAGCGGCGACGGCAAGAGCTTCTGCGCAATCAATCTGGCGCTCAGCCTGGCGGCGGAGAAGGATCGGGAAATCCTGCTGGTCGATGCCGATTTTGGCAAGCCGGGCATCCCGGCCAAGCTGGGACTGACCGCCGGGCCGGGTCTGATGGACGCGCTGGCCGATCCGTCGATCGCGATCGAGGATATCATCATCCGCACCGACCTGCCGTCGCTGGCGGTGTTGCCCGCCGGACAGCGGAGCAACAATGACACCGAATATCTGGCCTCTGCCCGGACCCAGCACCTGCTGTCGCGGCTGACCGAGGGGCGCCCGGAACGGATCGTCATCTTCGATTCGCCACCCCTGCTCGCAGCCTCTCCGGCCGCCGTACTCGCCAGCCATGCCGCGATCGCCTTGCTGGTCGTGCGCGCCGACCGGACGAGCGAGAGCGCGGTCCGCGAAGCCGCCGCCATGCTGAAGGGCGGAACGCAGGTGCAACTGCTGCTCAACGCCGTCAGCTTCACGGGCGGCCGCCGTTTCGGCAGCTATTATGCCAAGGGGGGCGAGCAGTCATGACGGCGCGCCATTGGATTTCGGGCGCGTCCATGTTTGCGCTGGCCGCCATGGCCGTGCCGGCGCTCGCCCAATCGTCGCAGCCACGGCAGCGGCTCGATGTCGTGCCCTATCTCGGCATCGACCAAGTCGTCATGGCGCCGCTCAAGGGCGATGGCGACGTGCTGACCTATACCAATGTCACGGCAGGCGTGACGGCCCAGATCCAGAGCCGTCGCGTGGAAGCGACCATCGACGCCCAATATAATCACAGCTTCGGCTGGGGGAGCCAGACGCCCGACCAGGACGTCATCAGCGGCATAGTGAGCGCGCAGGCCCATGTCGCCCGCGGGCTGACGCTCAACGCCGGCGGTCTCGCGACGCGCGTTCGGACCGACGGGCTTTCGGGCGCAACGGCGCTCAACGACAGCAGCTACACCAGTCAGGTCTATGCCGGCTATGTTGGCCCGTCCTATACGACGCAGATCGGCGATTTCACGGTCAATGGCTCCTATCGGCTGGGCTATGCGCGGGTGGAGGACGATATCGATGCGGACCTCCCCGGCGCGCTGCCCGGCGGCTCCTTCGCCGACAGCTGGACCCACAGCCTGCTCGGCTCCGTCGGCTTCGCGCCGGGAACCGTGCTGCCGGTCGGCCTGACCGCCAGCGCCGGCTATGACCGGGAGGATGCCAGCCAGCTCGACCAGCGGTTCGAGGACGCCTGGGGCCGGCTGGACGCTACCCTGCCGGTGTCGCGCACCGTCGCGCTGGTCGGCGGCATCGGTTATGAGGACATCGAGATCAGCCAGCGCTCGCCGGTGCTGGACGCGACGGGCGCGCCGGTCATACGCGACGGCCGCTATGTCACCGACAAAAGCTCGCCGCGCGCGCTGGTCTATGAATTTGACGACATCATCTGGGACGCGGGCGTGCTCTGGCGGCCCAGCCATCGCACCTCGCTTCAGGCGCGCGTGGGCGAACGCTATGGCGGCATGACCTATCAGGGCAGTTTCCTCTGGCAGGGGCGCGACAGTAATTTCGCGCTTGTCGTCTTCGACGGCATCGACAGTTTCGGCCGGATGATCATGGCCGATGTCGCCGCCCTGTCAGGCAGCAACCTCAACGTCGTGCGCAATCCGTTCACCGGCGACCTCACCGGCTGCGCCTTCTCCGCCACCGGCGGCGGGCAATGCTTCAACGACGCGCTGTCGGGCATCACCGACGCCAATTTCCGCTATCGCGGCGTTTCGGCGCAATATGCGCTGCGGCGCGGCCCGTGGGGCTGGGGACTGGGCGCCGGCTATTCGCAGCGCAAGTTCATCACGCCGCAGGGCCAGACCGTGCTGATCCGCGGGTCGCGGGATGAAAACTGGTTCGGCAATGCGTCGATGACCTATATGTTCAACGACCGGGACAGCATCGATACTGTCGCCTACATCAACTATTTCGATGCCAGCGGTGGACGGCCCGATGTCCTCAACTACGGTGCTTTCACCAGCTATTTCAAGGGGCTGAGCCGACGTTTGTCGGCATCGGCGTCCGTCGGTATCGACGGCGTCAAGGCCGATGACATCGACACGGTCATCAGCGCCATGGGGCAGGTCGGCCTGCGCTACAGCTTCTAACCGATCGCCTTGGAGACGAAGAGATGTACGATCAATTCTACGGATTGCAGGGCCGTCCGTTCCAGCTGACGCCGGACCCGCATTATTATTTCGAGAGCGCCACGCATCGGAAGGCGCTGTCCTATCTGGGCTATGGCCTTGCCCAGGGCGAAGGCTTCATCGTCATCACCGGTGACATCGGCGCGGGCAAGACGACGCTGGTCGGGCATCTGATGCAGACGATCGACCCGGCGCGCCTGACCGCGGTCAAGATCGTGTCGACGCAGGTGGAGGGCGACGACATGTTGCGCCTCGCCGCGCAGAGCTTCGGTCTGGAGACGGAAGGCTTCACCAAGGCGGCGACCCTGCAACGAATAGAGGGCTTTCTCCATGCCCAGGCGCGCGCCGGACGGCGTAGCCTGCTGATCGTGGACGAAGGCCAGAATCTGGGGATTTCGGCGATCGAGGAACTGCGGATGCTGTCCAACTTCCAATTGGGCGGACAGTCGCTCCTCCAGATATTCCTGCTCGGCCAGCCGGAATTTCGCGACCTGCTGAAATCGCCGGAACTGGAACAGTTGCGCCAGCGCGTGATCGCGACCCATCATCTCGAACCGATGATGCCGCGCGAGGTCGAACCCTATATCCTCCATCGTCTTGGCGTGGCGGGTTGGAGCGGAAACCCCGCCTTCACCCCGGCCGCCTTCTCCGCCCTTTATGCCGCGACCGGCGGCGTGCCGCGCCGCCTCAACGCGCTTGTCAGCCGCGTGCTGCTGCTGGGCGCGATCGAGGGATTGCACGAGATCGACGCCGATGTCGTGGCGGCCGTGGTCGCCGACATGGGCATGGATGTCGACCTGATGCCCGAACCGATCGCACCGTCGGTGCTCGATCTGGCCCAGGAACCGGCGGTGCTCGATCTGGCCCAGGAACCGGCCGAACCGGATGGGGCCGATCCGGTGGAAGCCGAGGCGGCGGCGGTCGAACCCGAATCTGCCGAACCCTTGCCGGTATTCCCCATGGCGGAGGCGTCGGAATCCGCGTGGACCGAGCAGCCGGGCGCCGATCCGCAACAGCCGGAGCAAAGCCTGGCCGATCCGGTCGATCAGGATGAGGATGCACCGCTGGACCTGGAGGGCGAGGACTATCAGCCGCGTTTCCTCTCTCCTGCGCGTTTCGCCGCTCCCTATGGCAGTACGGCCGAAGCGGAGAGCGAGCCGGTGTCCCCGGTTCCCTCTTTCGCATCGTCCCATGATGAGCCGACCGAGGATGTCTGGCCCGTCGACGCCCCGGACGAGCCGGTCGCCTGCCATTCGGCCGACCGGCAGGACTCCGACGAACCGGAACTCGACCCCGTCCACGCCCTCAACCAGGACGAAGACATCGTCGATCCAATCCACCCGCAGGAGACCCTCGATATGCTGCGCCGCGACATGCAGGACGAAATCGCCGCCCTGCGCGCCGAAATCGCCTCGCTGCGCGCGGTCCAGGCCCACGCGCCTTTCGGCGCGCCGGTGCCGACGGTCGATCCCGAAGCGCTAAAGGACTGCTTCACCCTGGTCGAGGAACGCCTCTCCACGCTCGAATTTCGCGCCGAGGAGCAGGATACCGCGCTGCGCCGCGTCCTGACCATGCTGGTCGAATGGGTCGAGCGTGAGGATCGGATGGCCGACGCTGGACAGGATGCGGCGCTGGCCCGCGCGCACTGATCGAAGGCGGGGTGACACGACCATGCGCAACGCCCTGTCCGTCGATGTGGAGGACTGGTTCCAGGTCGGCGCTTTCGAGCGCACGATCGACCGTGCCGACTGGGACGGGCTGACCCACCGGGTCGAGCGCAATACCGATGCGGTGCTGGATCTGTTCGCGCAGACGGGTGTGAAGGCGACCTTCTTCACCCTGGGCTGGGTCGCGGAGCGCTATCCCGCGCTGATGCGGCGCATTGCGATGGGCGGGCATGAGATTGCGAGCCATGGCTACGACCATGCGCGCGTCTTCACCTTCACGCCCGACCAGTTCCGCGCCGACCTGCGCAAGGCACGCGCCCTGCTGGAGGATGCGAGCGGGCAGGCCGTGACCGGCTATCGTGCGCCCAGCTTCTCCATCGATCCGCGCACGCCCTGGGCGCATCCGATCCTGGCGGAGGAAGGCTATCGCTATTCCTCCAGCGTCGCGCCGATCCGGCACGACCATTATGGCTGGCCCGATTCTCCGCGCTTCGCCTGGAAGCCGGTCAAGGATTCGCCGCTGGTGGAGTTGCCGGTCACGACCGCCAGGTTGGGCAAGCGCACATTGGCGGCTGGCGGCGGCGGCTTCTTCCGTCTGCTGCCCTATGGCTTTTCCCGCTGGGCGATCCGGCAGGTCAACGAACAGGCCGGCCGGCCCGCGATCATCTATTTCCATCCCTGGGAAATCGATCCCGATCAGCCGCGCGTGGCCGATGCGCCGCTGCGCTCCCGCCTGCGCCATTACAGCAATCTGTCGGTGATGGCGGCCAAGCTGCGCCGCCTGACCGGTGATTTCGACTGGACTCGGGTCGACGCCCTGGCCGATGCCGAAGCGGCGCGCGCGACATGATCGCAGGAAACGGCGCCGCTATCGCCATAACCATGCTCGACCTGCGCGATCCGGTGCAGGCGCAGGCGGTCGACGCCTATGTGCTGGATCATGCGGAAGGAACGCCCTTCCATCGTCCCGCGTGGCTCGGCGCGATCGAGGAGGCGACGGGAAACCGGGCCTTGGCGCTGACGGCAGTCGCGCCTTCGGGTCAGATCATCGGCTTCCTGCCGCTCCATCACGTCAAGAGCGCGTTCTTCGGGCAGGCGCTCATATCCACCGGCTTCGCGGTCGATGGCGGCATATTGGCCGACGATGCGCGCGCGGTGGCAAGGCTCGCCGCGGCGGCGCAGGAACTTGCGCGCGCACGCGGAAACCTGCCGATCGAATTGCGCGGGGGCGTGGAACCCGGATCGGGCTGGGACCGGCGGGAAGGGCAGCATGTCGGCTTCAGCCGCCCGATCGCCGCCGATGACGAGGCCGAATTGCTGGCCGTGCCGCGCAAGCATCGCGCCGAACTGCGAAAGGCGCTGGCCAATCCCGCGCTGACGGTCGAGGTGGGCCGGGACCGGCGCCATCTGCGCGACCATTATCATGTCTACGCCACCAGCGTCCGCAATCTCGGCACGCCTGTCTTTCCCGCGCGCCTGTTCCGCGCCGTGCTGGAACGGTTCGGCCAGGATGCCGACATTTTGATCGTGCGGGAAGGGGGGCGGGCCGTATCGGCCGTGCTCAGCCTCTACCATCGGGGCCGGGTCATGCCCTATTGGGGCGGCGGCATCAGTGATGCCCGCCGGTTGCGGTCCAACGAACTCCTCTATTATCGGTTGATGGGCCATGCCCGGACGCGGGGCATGACCGGGTTCGACTTCGGCCGGTCCAAGGTCGGCAGCGGGCAGGCTGCCTGGAAGAGGAGCTTCGGCTTCGAACCGCATCCGCTCGTCTATCATGCCTGGTCGCCGGACGGAGCCCGGCGCGACGTCGATCCCACCAGCGCCCGATATCAGCGACGGATCGAATATTGGAAGAAATTGCCGTTGCCGGTCGCCAACCTTGTCGGACCATTCATCGCGCGCGGACTGGGCTGAGGGGAGATGACCATGAACGCGATTGTTGATCTTGCGGTTATCGTGCAGGAGGCCCGCCTGTCCGATCCCGCGACGGTCGCCGCACTCGACAAATGGGTCCTGGCCCATCCCGTTTCGACGCCGTTCCACCGGCCGGGATGGATCATGGCGGTCGAGGCGGGCACCGGACAGAAGGCGAAAATGCTGGTCGCGCGCCGCCCGGGTGGCAAAATCGCCGGCGTGTTGCCGCTCACCCATATCCGGTCTGCGCTGTTCGGCCGCGCCCTGGTCAGCAGTGGCTTCGCGGTCGACGGCGGCATGTTGGTCGATCACCGGAAGGCGGGTCCGGCACTGGCCGATGCCGCCTGGACGCTCGCCCGGACATTGGGCTGCACGACTGTCGAACTACGCGGCGGCGAAGCGCCGACCGACCCCATCTGGCAAAACAAGGCCGACGCCTATCTCGGTTTCTCCCGTCCCCTGGCTGAGGACGACGCCGCGGAACTCAAGGCCGTGCCCAAGCGACATCGGGCCGAAATCCGCAAGGGACTGGCCAATGATCTGGCCTTCGAGGTCGGCCGAGACAAAAGACTGCGCGACATTCACTATCGGCTCTATGCACACAGCGTCCACAATCTCGGCACGCCCGTCTTTCCCCGCGCCCTGTTCGACGCCGTGCTCGACCGGTTCGGGGATGATGCCGACATCGCCCTTGTGTCGAAGGATGGCAAGCCGCTCTCGGCCGTCATCAGCCTTTACCATCACGGCGCCTGTATGCCCTACTGGCACGGCGCAGCGGATGGCGCGCGCGCGATGCGCTCGAACGAGGCGCTCTATTTCCGGCTGATGCGCCGCGCGCACGAGCGGGGCTGCACCCTTTTCGACTTCGGCCGGTCGAAGGTCGGAACCGGCCCGGCGGCATGGAAGAAGACATGGGGCTTCGCGGGCGAACCGCTGGGCTATCATCTGCGCACCGCGCCGGGCCATGAGACGCGCGACGTCAACCCGCTGTCGCCCCAATATCGGCGCAAGGTCGAATTGTGGAAGAAACTGCCCGAATCCCTCGCCAACCTGATCGGCCCGCATATCGCGCGAGGGCTGGGGTGAGCGGAGACATTCTTTTCCTCTGCCACCGCATTCCCTTTCCGCCGGACCGGGGCGACAAGATCCGCTCCTGTCATCTGCTGAAACGTCTGGCGCAGGTGGCGCCCGTCCATGTCGGCTGTTTCGCCGACGATGATCGCGACATGGGCTTTGCCGGTGAACTGGCGCAGGTCGCCGCCAGCCAGTGCGTGCTGATGCGCGACCGGTCCAGGGTCGTCGCCGGCCTGACCGGCATCGCCCGGCGCCAGTCGCTCCTCATCGCATTGTTCGATCATCCCGGCCTGCACCAATGGGTCGCCCGCACGCTCGCGGAACGGCCGGTCCGCGCCGTCTTCGCCTATTCGGCGCAGATGGCGCATTTCGTGCCCGTGCTGCCGGCGCATATCCCGCTGATGATGGATTTCGTCGATTTCGATTCGGCCAAATATGCGGCCTATGGCGCGCAGGGCAGCGGTCCCATGGCCTGGATCAACCGGCGCGAAGGGCGTCGGCTGTTCGATTTCGAGCAACGGACCGCTCGGCGCGCCGCCATATCCAGCTTCGTGAGCGAGGCCGAGGCGCAGATGTTCCGTGCGGCGACGGGCCTCGACCGGGGTCGCGTTGTGGCGATCGAAAATGGCGTCACGCTCGACTATTTCGATCCCGCCGCCGATTTTTCGCCCATCGACGCAGGGCAGGGGCCGCTGCTCGTCTTCACCGGCCAGATGGATTATCGCCCCAATGTCGAGGCGGTGGAAAGTTTCGCCCGCGAAACCCTGCCCGCCATCCGCGCCGCCCATCCCGATGCCCGCTTCGCCATCGTTGGCCGCAACCCGGTCAAGTCGGTGCAGACGCTTGCCGACCTGCCCGGCGTGATCGTGACCGGCGGCGTGCCCGATGTGCGCGGCTGGCTGGCGGCGGCGGATGTCGTCGTCGCACCGCTGCGGATCGCGCGCGGCATCCAGAACAAGGTGCTCGAAGCCATGGCGATGGCCCGGCCGGTTGTGGCCTCGTCGCAGGCCGCCGAAGGCATAGACGCAACCCATGGCGCGCATCTTCTGGTCGCCGACGATCCCGCGAAGGAAGCCGAAAGCATCATCGCGCTCCTCGCCGACCCGGCCCGCGCGGCGGCGCTCGGGCAAGCGGCAAGGGAGCGGATGGAGCAACGCTATCGCTGGTCCGCGACGCTCGACCGGCTGCCCGATCTGTTGTTGGGCGGGGCTCCGGTCGCATGAGTGATCGCACCATCGCGTCCGACCATGTGCCGCTCATCGCCCTGACCGGCTGGCGCCGCTATCTGATCGCGCTGGGCGTGGTGGCGTTCGCCATCCTCTCGCTTTTCCTGAACGATGTCTGGTCCATGGTGTCCATCTGGTGGAAAGCCTCCACCTTCGGCCATTGCCTCTTCATCCCCTTTCTCATCGCCTGGCTGGTGCAGCAACGCCTGGGCGGCCTGCGCCAGTTGCAGCCGGTCGCCTGGGCGCCGGGCCTGCTCTGGCTGGGCGCGGGCGCCTTTGCCTGGCTGCTCGGCGCGGCGGCGGGGGTGGCGATGATCCGCCATGGCGCGCTGGTCGTCATGCTCCAGGGCGCGACCATCGCGCTGCTCGGCCCGGCGGTCGCCCGCGCTTTGCTCTTCCCGCTCTTTTACGCCTTCTTCATGGTCCCCTTCGGCGAGGAGATCGTACCGCCACTGCAATTGCTGACCGCGCGGCTCGCCATGCTGCTGCTCGACCTGTCAGGCGTCCCCGCGCATATGGAGGGCATCTTCATCACCACGCCGACCGGCTATTTCGAGGTCGCTGAAGCCTGCTCCGGAGCGAAATTCCTGATCGCCATGACCGCTTATGGCGCGCTGGTCTGCAATGTCTGCTTCCGCAGCTGGAACCGCCGCATCCTTTTCATGACTGGCGCGCTCGGCCTGTCGGTGCTGGCCAATGGCGTCCGCGCCTTCGCCACCATTCTCGTGGCGCACCTGACCACGGTCGATGCCGCTGTCGGCTTCGACCATGTCGTTTATGGCTGGGTCTTCTTCGCGATCGTCATGTTCCTCGTCATGGCGGCCGCCTGGCCCTTTTTCGACCGCAGGCCCGGCGACCCCTGGTTCGATCCGCGCGCTCTACAGCGCGAAGGCGCGGGCGGCGGCCCGGTGGGCAAGGTGGCGGGCGCAGCGCTGGCGCTCGTGATCGCCGCGCCGCTCTGGCTCGCCGCCACCGCCGCGACCGCTGCCGGGTTGCCGCCGGTGCTGGAAATGCCGTCGGTCGCGGGCTGGACCCGCACCAGCACGCCGCAGGCCTATCCGTGGATACCCCGCTTCGACGGGGCGGATCATTTCGTGAGCGGCCGCTATCGCAATGGCCGCGGGCAGGTGGTGGATCTCGCCATCGCCACTTATGCCCGGCAGGAGGACCAGCGCGAACTGGTCGGCTTCGGCCAGGGCGCGGCTGATCCCGACAGCGAATGGGTCTGGTCCTCGCCCGCTCGCGCGCCCGCCGACGCGCGTGGCGAGCAGATCACCGCGCCCGGCCCGGTGGTGCGCCATGTGGTGAGCTTCTACGTCGTGGGCGATCGGGCGCCGACCGGCAGCAAGGCAACGGTCAAGCTGGAAACGATGAAGGCCCGGCTGCTGGGACAGGACCAGCGCGCCGTTGCCATCCTCGTCTCGGCGGAACAGGGGGAAGGTCACCCTGCTGACTCCGCCATATCCGCCTTCCTGACCGATCTGGGCGACGTGCGGGTTTTGGCTGACCGCAGCATCGGTATCCGCTAGAGGTCTTTCGCATGTGCGGCATAGCGGGCATCTTCCATCTCGAAACGGCCAAGCCGGTCGATCCCGCGCGGGTCCGCGCCATGCTGGACGTGATGCCGCATCGCGGCCCGGACGGCAGCGGCATCTGGACCGCGCCGGGCGTGGGCCTCGGCCATCTGCGCCTCTCCATCATCGACCTGGCTGGTGGCGCGCAGCCGATGCTGACCGAGGATGAAAGCCTGGCGGTCGTCTTCAACGGCGAAATCTACAATTTCGCGGAAGTGCGCGCCGAGCTGGAGGCCAAGGGCCATGTGTTCCGCACCCACAGCGATACCGAGGTCATCCTGCACGGCTATCGCCAATGGGGCGAGGAGTGCGTCACCCGCTTCAACGGCATGTTCGCCTTCGCCCTGTTCGACGCGCGGGCGCAATCGCTCTGGCTGGCGCGCGACCGTCTGGGGGTCAAGCCGCTCCATTATGCGCTGCTCTCCGACGGCAGCCTGATCTTCGGATCGGAACTCAAAAGCCTGCTCGCTCATCCGCTGCTGCGCCGCGCGCCGGACCTGTCGGCGGTCGAGGATTATATGGCCTATGGCTATGTCCCTGACGACGCCTGCCTGGTGGCGGGCGTGCGCAAGCTGGGCGCGGGCGAGACACTTCGCCTGGTGCGCGGTCGCCCTTTGCCGCAGCCGCAACGCTATTGGGACGTCAGCTTCGTCGATCGCAGCAAAGCCAAGCCCGAAGCGCTGGAAGAGGAACTGGTCGCGCTGATGCGCCAGGCGGTCAGGTCGCGCATGGTGGCGGACGTGCCGCTCGGCGCCTTCCTGTCGGGCGGGGTGGACAGCAGCAGCGTCGTCGCGCTGATGGCCGAGGCGTCGGCCCGCGCGGTCCAGACCTGCACCATCGGCTTCGACGTCGCCAGCCTCGACGAGACCGGCTATGCGGACCGCGTCGCCCGCCGCTTCGCCACCGATCATCGCAACCGGATCGTGTCGCCGGACGATTATGGCCTGATCGATACGCTCGCCTTCCATTTCGACGAACCCTTCGCCGACGCCTCCGCGCTGCCGACCTATCGCGTCTGCGAACTGGCGCGCGAACAGGTGACGGTGGCCCTGTCGGGCGACGGCGCGGATGAAGCCTTTGCGGGCTATCGCCGGCACCGCTTCCAGATGCAGGGGGAACGGTTCCGCAGCCTGATCCCCGCGTCGGTGCGCCAGCCGCTGTTCGGTACATTGGGGAAATATTATCCCAAGGCCGACTGGGCGCCCCGCGCGCTGCGCGCCAAGTCGACCTTCCTCGAACTGGCGGGGGAGGGCGGCGAAGCCTATGCCGCCTCGGTCGGCGTGACGCCCCATGCTCTGCGCCAGCGCCTGTTCGGCCAGGACATGAAGAGCCGCCTCGGCGCCTATCGGGCCGAGGACCGCTATATCAAGGCGATGGCTGATGCGCCCGCGCGCGACCCGCTTGACCGGGCGCAATATGCCGATATCCGCATCTGGCTGCCCGGCGACATCCTGACCAAGACCGACCGGATGAGCATGGCCGTCAGCCTGGAGGCGCGCGAGCCCTTGCTCGACTATCGACTGGTCGAGTTCGCCGCACGCCTGCCGGTGACGCAGCGTATTCGCGGCAACAGCGGCAAATATCTGATGAAGAAGGCGATGGAGCCGTTCCTGCCGCAGGATATTCTCTATCGCCAGAAAATGGGCTTCGTGACGCCGATCAGCGCCTGGTTCCGCGGCGCGCTGGCGGGCGAGGCGACCGCGATCGCTGGCGGCTCCGCGCTGGCGAGGACCGGCTGGTTCGATGCCAGGATGCTGGCGAAGGTCGCCGCCGACCATCGGTCCGGCGTATCGGACCATGGCCGGCTGCTCTGGCAATTGCTGATGCTGGACAAGGCGCTGACCCGGTTGTTCGGCGTGTGAGCAACATGTTGCGCAACTGGCTGGGACTTGGCGTCATTTTAGGCGCGCCTTGGCTGATCTGGCTGGGGTTTGCCCATCTTGTTCGACCTTGGTGGAGCGGCGAAGTTGTCGCTTTGATTACAGCCTCGCTGTCAGTCGCTGCGGGAATGAGTGGCTTTTGGCTTCTCGGCTTTCCATTTGCGCGCTGGAAGGAAAAGTATCTGCTAGCGCTGTTGGCGATCTACACAATTTTACTCGTGCTTGCTCAGCCATTTATTGGGCTGCTGTCCGTATGCACGACAGGTGACTGCATTTAGAACGCCCCTTGCAACCCGCGCCAGCCGGTGCCAACGGGGCACATGACGATAAACAGGGCGCGCAAGTGACAGTCTCCAAGGAAATCGTGCGGCTGCGGCTCTATGCGCTGTGTCTGGCGGGGGACATGGCGGGCCTGTTCTGCGCCTTTCTCGCCGCCAACTGGTTCGTGCTGGGCGCGCTCTGGGGCGAGCCGGGCAAGCCGCACGGCCTGGTGATGTTCGCCATGGTCGCGCCGCTCTACGCAATCCTTGCGGTGCAGGGCGGAGCCTATGGCATCAACACGTTGGACCATGTGCGGCGCGGCATATTCCGCGCGCTGCTGGCGCTGGCGCAGGCGGCTTTGCTGATGCTGCTGATCGTCTATCTGGGCAAGATCGCCGAGCAACTGTCGCGTCTGACCTTCCTTGCCGGCCTCGTGCTGGGCGCGGCCACCCTGGCCCTCGTCCGCCTCGCCGTGGCGCGGCTGGCGGTCAGCCTGCTGGGTGACGTGCCGCATCTGACCGCCGTCATCATGGATGGGGTCGCGATTGAGACCGGCCCGCACATGGACATCATTCAGGCCGACGACGCCAATCTCCATCCCGAACGGCATGATGCGGACATGGCTGCCCGGCTCGCGGCGGCGGTCGGCATGGCGGAGCGGGTGATCGTCGCCTGTCCGCTCGAACGGATGGACGACTGGTCGGCCGCGCTCAAGTCGCTCTCCGCCCGGGGCGAGATCGTCGTGCCCGAACTGCTGCGCTTCGCCCCTGCGCGGGTGGACGAATTTGACGGGCAGCCGACCATCATTGTCGCGGGCGGTCCGCTCCAGTTCCGGGATCGCCTCATCAAGCGCCTGTTCGACCTGATCGTCGCGACCATCGCCACGATCCTCCTGTCGCCGATCCTTGTCGGCGCCGCGCTGGCGGTGAAACTGACCAGTCCCGGCCCGATCCTGTTCCGCCAGCCGCGCATCGGCAAGGATGCGCGGCCCTTCTCCATCTACAAGTTCCGCTCGATGCGCAGCGAGGCGAGCGACCATAAAGCCGCGACGCTCACCAGGCGCGACGACGACCGGGTGACGCGCGTCGGCGCCTTCCTGCGCAAGACCAGCATCGACGAACTGCCCCAACTCTTCAACGTGCTGAAGGGCGACATGAGCATCGTCGGCCCGCGCCCGCACGCCGCCGCCGCCAAGGCGGGGGACAGCCTCTATTGGGAAGTCGACGCCCGCTATTGGGAACGGCACTGCATCAAGCCGGGCATGACCGGCCTGGCCCAGGTGCGCGGCCATCGCGGCGCGACCGACCATCATCAGGATCTGATCGACCGCCTCCGCTCCGACCTTGAATATGTCAGCGACTGGTCGATCTGGCGCGACATGCGGATCATCGTCGCGACACTGGGCGTGCTCGTCCACCACAAGGCCTATTGAGCCGATGGCGACCAACCTGATCCTTGCTGCCATCCTGCTGCTGTGCCTGGTGGCGGTGGCCTGGCCCTTTCTTGGCTACCCGCTCATCCTTCGCGCCTTGCCGACCCGGCCCGAACAGCCTGTCGCAGGGCCGGCGCCCAGCGCGTCGCTCCTCTTCTGCGCCTACAACGAAGCCGACACGATGCCGGACAAGCTCGCCAATCTGGCGATGCTCAAGCGCCGCTATCCCGCGCTCGAATGTCTCGCCTTCGACGATGGCTCCACCGACGGCACTGGCGACCTGATCGCGGCACGGGGCGACCTCGTCGCCCTGATCCGAGGCCCCGGCCGCAGCGGCAAGGCGCATGGCATGAAGCAGCTCGCGGCGCGGGCGCGGGGCGATGTGCTGATCTTCACCGACGCCAATGTGCTGCTGGACGAGGAGGCGGTCGATCGGCTGCTAGCCCGTTATGCCGACCCGGCGATCGGCGGTGTGCTCGGCTCGCTTCACTATGTCGGCGCGGACGAAAGCGCCACTGCCTCGGTCGGGTCGCTCTACTGGCGGCTGGAGGAAAGATTGAAGGACGAGGAATCGCGTACCGGCAATGTGCTGGGCGCCGACGGCTCCATCTTTTCGATCCGGCGGAGCCTCTACCCCGCATTTCCCGACAGCGTCCTGGACGACCTCACCGTGTCCATGGCCGTGGTCTTCGCGGGCCGGCGGCTCGTCAAGGCGAAGGACGTGATCGCCCGCGAACGGCTCGTCACGGCGCGCAAGGATGAATATCGCCGCAAGGTCCGCATCGCCGCGCGCGCCTGGCACACGCACAGCCATCTGCGTCCGCAACTCAGGCAAATGACCGTGATCGACCGCTTCAAATATACCTCGCGCAAGATCATCCGCTGGTTCGGCGGGGTCTTCATCCTGATCGGCGCGGTGGCGGCGGGCGCGCTGGCGCTACGTCTCTCGCCGACACTATACCTCGCTGGCGCCTTAGCTGTCGCTTTCGCTGTCTGGATCGGCGTCCGCTCGACAAGCGGCCCGTTTGCAGCGCTGGTCGACGTGCTGATCGCTTATGCCGCCACCTTGCAGGGCGTGCTCAAGGCGATGAGCGGGCGCACCGTCACGACATGGAACCCCGCCAAGTCGCGCTGACCCTCTCGCCAAGGCCGCGCGATATTGTATAGGCGCTTGCCAGACCCCAAGCGGAGAATGACGTGATTACTGTCCAGCGGGTGGCCAAGGCCGCCGGCAAGCATCTGACCAAGGCGGCGCTCAAAGTGCGCAAGGCGATGGGCGCACGCGCAAACCGCGGCTGCCCCGCCTGCGGCGCGACGGTGGTTGGCTTCTTCCGCTATGGCGACAACGGCGAATGGGGCTGCCCGGAATGTGGCGCCTCGCCGCGCGAGCGGCTTATGAACTGGCTGATCGGGCAGGGGACGCTGATCGTGCCGACGCAGGGCGCGATCCTGCACATGGCCCCCAATGAAGGCAGCCTGGTCAGGCGCTTCTCCGCCGCCGCAGATTACGCGCCGGCTGACCTCGATCCGGCGCGCTACAGCGTGCCGAACATGCGCCGCGTCGACCTGATGGAACTGGCCGACAGCGATCGCTACGACCTGTTCTACGCCAGCCATGTCATGGAGCATGTGCCCGACGACATGGCCGTGCTGCGCAACATTCTCCGCGCGCTCAAGCCCGGCGGCGAAGCCTGGCTGATCGTCCCGCTTTGGGACCGACCGACCGAGGACGGCAGCTTCGACATGCCCCCGCGCGAACGCGAACGCCGTTTCGGCCAGTGGGATCATGTCCGCCAATATGGCCCCGATTTCGCCGACCGCATCCGCGCCGCCGGCTTCGACCTTGAGGAGATCGACGCCGCCTCGATCGACGTCGCCACGCGCCATTTCCATGCGCTTGACGACCGGCTGTTCCGGGCGCGCAAGCCCGCATGAACCGTCTCGCACGGGTGGAGGGCAGTGCCCGCATCCTGGCCCTGGTCAAGCTCGCCAATGTCGGGCTGGTGCTGCTGTGGGGCTTTGCCGTCACCTTCGTCTTCGTGCGCGTGCTGCCGATCGCCGAGTTCCAGGCCTTCCTGCTGCTCGTCGCTTTCGGCAACTTCACCATTTCGGCGGAGTTCGGCCTCACGAGCATCATCTATGCCCGGCTGCGTCAGCATTGGCTGGCCAGAGACGATGACAGCGGCGAAGCCGCAGCTGACGGCGGCTTCCGGCTGGAGGAGATGGGCGTGCTGTTCCTGTTCCTTGCCGTGCTGGTGGCGGGTGCGACGCTGATCCTGATCGCGGCGCTCGTGGGCGGCTGGCTGGCGACGGGGATGCCGCTGCTGTTCCTGCTCTTCTTCCTGTCGGCCTGCCTCAACCTGCCGGCCTTGCTCGCCAAGCGGGCGCTGGCGGCGGTCGACGGCAATTTCCTGTGGGAAGGGCTGGATTGCGCGCGGCGTGTCGTGACGATCGGGCTGCTGCTGGCGATCCTGGCTGGTCTCGACCCGCGCCTCTCGGTGGCGTTGCAACTGGTCGCCAGCATCGCGGTGATCGGCTGGGCCATCGCCCATGTCCATCGCCGCCTGAACATGAACCGCCGCCACTGGCTCGCCTTCCGCGTCGGGGGCGGCCATGTCCGTGCCCATTATCTGCGCGATATCGGCGCATCGGCGGCCTTCACCGTGTCCGACATCATCGCCTATAACGCGCCCTATTTCACCATAGCGGCGATGACATCCGACGCGCGGCCGATGCTGGTGTTCGATTTCTTCTTCAAGATGTCCAGATCGCTGTCCATGCTGGTGCGCGCCATGGTCGAAGCTGCCCTGCCGCGCATCACCCGCGCCTATCATGCCGGCGACAAGGCCCGGCTCCGGCAGTTGTTGCTGCGGGCGTTGGGCGCGGCGATGGTCTTTGCCGTTGCGCTGGCGGCAGTGTTGCTGGTGGCGGGCGACCGGCTGTTCGCGATCCTGTTCGACGGGCGCGCGGCGGTCGACCGGGCCGACATCGGCCTCATCATCATTGCGCTGGCGGCGCTCACCATTCTCTGCGTCTCCGTCTATGTGCAGGCGGCGCTGGGGCGGTTCAGGCAGTTGCTCGCGCGCTCGCTCCCCTTCCTCGCCGGCTCGCTGGGCAGCGCGCCGCTCGCGCTGCTGCTCTGGCCCGACCGTTTCGACATCGCCTTTCTTGCGCTCTACGCGCTGACGCTGCTGGGCGTGGCCGGGCTGCACCTCCTGTCGCTCAAGAGGCTGCTGCGCGTATGAACATCGCGATGCTCGATCCGTCGCTCTTCACCGGGCGCTATGACGACAGTCTTTGCGCGGCGCTGGCGGGGCAGGGGGCAGAGGTAACCCTGCTCGGCCGCCCGATGCGCGCGACCGACGCCATCGCGCCGCAGGGCTATGCCTATCTCCCCCATTTCTTCCGCCGCAGCGAAGCCTTGCGCGTGAAAATGGGCGAGGGCCGCGCCTTCCGTATCGTCAAGGCGGCCGAATATGGGCTGGCCTGCGCGCTGGGCGATATTGCGCCGCTGACGGATGCAGAACTGGTCCATGTCCAGTGGCTCCCGCTCGCGCCCGCCGACCGGCTGATGCTCCAGCGGCTGAAGGGCCGGACCGCTTTGGTCCACACCGTCCACAATGCCGACGCCTATCATGCCGATGCCGGCTTGCAGGGCCGGGGCTATCGCGCGCTGCTCGACCTGTTCGACGCGCTGGTGGTGCATGGCGACACGACCCGGGCCGCGCTGGTCGGGCAGGGCGTCGATCCCGCGCGCATCCATGTGACGCCACACCCGCCCATGCGCCTCGCCGCCGCGTCGAGCGAGGACTTCGCCGCCATCCCTCCGCCGACCCTGCCGCGCCTCCTCTTCTTCGGCACGATCCGCCCCTACAAGGGCATCGACCTTCTCATCGAGGCCTGTCTCCAGCTCTGGCGCGCGGGCTATCTTTTCGAACTGGTGCTGGCCGGAAAGCCCTTCATGGACGTGGCGCCCCTGACCGATGCGGTCGCGCAGGCGGGCTTTGGCGACCGCCTCATCACCGATTTCGGTTTCCTGACCGAAGGCCGGCTCGACGCGCACATGGCGCGCGCCGACATGATCGCCTTCCCCTATCGACATATCGATTCGAGCGGCGCTTTCCTGTCGGCGCTGCACCATGGCAAGGCGATGGTCACGTCCGACGCAGGCATGTTCGGCCAGTTGCCGGACGGCGTCGCGGTCCGGGCGGCGGCGGGAAATGCACCCGCCCTTGCCCAAGCCCTCTTGCCGCTGGTCGAAAGCGCGGCCATCAGGCTGGAATATGGCGCGCGCGCGCGCGCCTATGGTGAAGAAATGGGGTCTTGGAAGGATATGGCGGTGGCGACGATCGGCATCTACGACAATGTGCTGGCCGGGCGCGCATGAACCGCTATCTTCGCGAACTTGCCGACCGCAAGCTGGCCATGCGTCTCGCCTTGGCCGGCCGCGTCCACCAATATCCCGAGGTTCAGGCATTGAGGCGCTTCCTGTCGACCTTCGCGGTCGACTGCCTGTTCGACGTCGGCGCCAATCGCGGCCAATATGCGACGATGGTCCGCAAGGATGCGGGCTATAAGGGGCTGATCCTGTCGTTCGAGCCGAACCCGGACGTGTTCGCCGAGTTGCAGAGACATGCCGCGTCCGATCGCAACTGGCATGTGTTCAACATGGCACTGTCGGATTTCGACGGGAGCGCCAGCTTCAACATCATGGCCGCCGATCAGTTCAGTTCGCTCAAAAGGCCGTCCGGGGAGCAGGATGCGATCTTCGCCGATCGCAACAAGGTGACGAAGACGGTGGAGATGCAGTGCCGTCGCCTCGATACCATGCTGCCCGAACTGATGGCGCAGCATGGCTTCGCCCGCCCCTTCCTGAAGATGGACACGCAGGGCCATGACCTGTCGGTCTGCGAAGGCGCGGGCGATGTGCTGGGCAAGATGCTGGGCGTGCAGACGGAACTGGGCGTCCGCCCCATTTATGAAGGCGGCACCGGCTATCGCGCGATGATCGACTGGCTGGAGGGACGCGGCTTCGTGCCCTCCGCCTTCTTCGCCAACAACAAGGGCCATTTCCCGCGCCTGGTCGAGATGGATGGCATTTTCGTCAACCGGGCGCTGGTCGAGAGCTGACCATGGGCAAGGTCGCCGGCTTCCTGTCCGCGCGCCGCCTGTTCCTGGCGGGGGCGATCGGCCTGACCCTGTGGCTGGGTGCGACCTTCCTGTGGCATGTGACCTATCGGCAGGGGATCAGCCTGGCGGTGATCCTGCTGCTGGACCAGGATTTTCCGGCTCTGCTCGGATCGCTGCTATTGCTGGCGCTGGCCGCGCCATGGGCGGAAGGGAAGGGCTTTGCTCTCCCCCGTCCGACCGCGCGCATCGTCGTGCCGCTGATCCTGCTGCTGGGCATGGCCGCGTGGGCCGGCCATTATGCCCTGTTCCAGAATTACGCGATCAGCCGCGACGAGGAAGTTGCCCGCTTTGCCGCCGCCTATATGCGCGAAGGACTCTTTGCCCGGCCGATCCCGGTCGAATGGGAACCCTATCGCCGGGCGATCATGCCCGAATTCTTCTCGCCTTTCGGCGCGGCGGACTACTGGACGGCGGCCTATCTGCCGGTAAACAGCGCGATCCAGGCGATTTTCTGGCAATTGGGCGACCCAAACCTCGCCGGACCGGCGCTGCTGATGGCGGGGCTGTTTGCGCTCTGGCGGGTGGCGCTGCACCTGATGCCCGACCGGCCCGATGCGGTCTGGGTGACGGTGCTGCTGGGCTTCTCTTCCAGCCAGCTATGGGTCACGGCCATGACCCCCTATGCCATGACGGGCCATTTCGCGCTCAACATGATCTGGCTGGCGCTGGTGCTGCGCGGCGGCGTGGTCGGCCATCTCAGCGCCGGCGTCGTCGCACTGATCGCGGCGGGGCTGCACCAATGGCATTTCCCGCCCATCTTCATCGCGCCCTTCATCCTCTGGATGCTGCTGGCGCGGCGCTGGGCGGTGGCGGCCTTCCATACGCTCACGCTGGTCGCGATCGTCATCGTCTGGGCGAAGCTCTGGCCGGGCTTCCTGCTCCATGCGCTGGGCGCGCCGACCGACATCCGCCCGTCGGCGGGCGTCGCTGACAAGGTGGGCAGCCTTTTCCAGCGGCTCGGCGATCGCTGGCAACCGCTCGTCAACATCAGCCGCTACGTCGCCTGGAACAATATCCTGATGGTGCCGCTCGCCGTGCTGGGCATGGTCGCGATGCGCTGGCGCACCATGATCCGGGGGCAGGAAATCGCGCTGCCGCTGGCGCTGGGCTGCCTCGCGGGCTGTATGCTGGCGCTGGCGCAGGGCTATGGCTGGGGCTTCCGCTACGCCCATGGTTTCATCGGCCCCTTCTGCCTGCTCGCGGGATTGGGCTGGGCGCGCTTCCGGCCGGAAGGGGCTATGCGCCCGATCCTGCTCGCCCTGCTTGTCACGGCCCTGTCCAGCGCCTTCCTGGTCTGGCGCACCCATGCCTTCGTCGCGCCCTATGCGGCCAGCCACAAGCTGATCGATTCGAGCCAGGCCGACGTCGTGCTGATCGATCCGCGCGGCGGCCTGTACGTCACCGATCTTGTGCGCGGGCGCGATGGCGTGCCCGGCAAGCCGATGGTGATGAACCTTGGCATGTTGACGCTGGAGCAGGTGGATATGCTTTGCGCTTCCTATGTCGTCGAACTGTTCGACCGCGCCGAATTCCGTCCGCTGGGCGTGCCGCTGGCGCGCTGGAACCTCAGCCGCATGGACGCCTTGCGCGCGCACATGAAGGAAGTGGGCTGCGACAAGCCGGTTCAGCCCCCGCTGCCCGAGACGTTCGAGGACGCCTTCAACGCCGCCGATAACGCGATGTGAATGCCGGCAATCTGGCGCACTGACCGAACAGCCCGCTCTATTGCCCCTTCACATAGACCCGCTTGCCGCCGATCCAGGTTTCCAGCACCTGCGTCTGGCGGATGTCGGCCGGCCGCGCGCTGCTGATGTCGCGGTCGATCAGAAGGAAGTCGGCGCGCTGTCCCGGAATCAGGCTGCCGAACCTCTTTTCGGCAAAGCCCGCATAGGCCGCCTGCCGGGTGAAGCCGTCCAGCGCCGCCTCGAAACTCACCCGCTGCTCGGGCATCCAGCCGCCTGCCGGCTCGCCCTTCGCATCCTCGCGGCTCATGGCGACGGCGATGCCGGGGAAGGGGTTGGGGCTCTCCACCGGCACGTCGGAGCCGAAGGCGAGCGGCACGCGATTGTCGAGCATCGCCTTCCACGCATAGGCACCCTTCAGCCGGTCCATGCCCATGCGCGTGGTCGCCATGCGCCAGTCCGACGCCTCGTGCACCGGCTGCATCGACGCGATCGCGCCGAGCGGTCCGAAGCGCGGCAGGTCGGCCGGGTCGATGATCTGCGCATGTTCGACGCGCCAGCGCCGGTCGCCCTTGTAGGTGTCGTTCAGTTCCTGGATCGCGTCCAGTATCTCGCCATTGGCCGCGTCGCCGATGGCATGGACAGCGACCTGGAAATTGTCCATCGCCGCGCGGCTCATGATGTTGCGCAGCTGCGTTCCGGGGATCATGGTGAGGCCGCGCTGCCCCGGCGCGTCGGCATAGTCCGCCTTCAACCACGCCCCGCGCGAACCCAGCGCCCCGTCGAGCAGCAGCTTGATCCCGCCCATGCGCAGATGATCGTCATAGAGCCAGGGCGTCGGCTCGGGCCCGGCGATCAGCACCATATTGTCGAGGCCGGCGGCATAGGACATGATCCGCACGCGCAGCGCGCCGCGATCGGCCGATCGGCGGAAGGCCTGCCAATCCTCGATGCCGGTCCCCATGTCGGCGATGCCGGTGATGCCCATCGACAGCAGCGCGCGCTGCGCCTTCTCCAGTGCCAGGTCGCGGTCCTTGGGCGCGGGCGGCGGCACGAATTTCTGGATCAGGTCCATCGCCTTGTCGACGAATACGCCCGCCGGCTTGCCCGCTGCCATCTCGACGCGCCCGCCCGCCGGCGCCTTGGTGGCCGCCGTCACGCCAGCGGCGCGGATGGCGGCGCTGTTGGCCCAGCCGGCATGGCCGTCGACCCGCTCCAGCCAGACCGGAATGTCGCCGACCGCCGCGTCCAGATCCGCAGCCGTGGGGAAGCGGCCCAGCCCCCAGGCCTCCTGGTTCCAGCCGGTGCCGATGATCCATTTGCGCCCCGGATTGGCCGCGACATAGGCCCGGATTTTCTCCTGGGCCTGTCCCAGCGATGTCGTGTCCGACAGGTCCAGCGTGATGAGCGACAGGCCATAGCCCATGACATGGCCATGCGCGTCGATCAGGCCGGGGATGAGCGTCTTGCCGCCCCCGTCCAGCTTGAACGTCGGCCCCTTGGGTCGTTCGGGCCAGGGCTGGCCGCGCTTGGGCTTCTTGGGCTTGTATTCGGGTTCCTGGTAACGGCCGGGGATCAGCTTTTCGACCTTGCCGTCGTCGTCGATC
This sequence comes from Sphingobium sp. TCM1, assembly GCF_001650725.1. Taxonomy (GTDB): domain Bacteria; phylum Pseudomonadota; class Alphaproteobacteria; order Sphingomonadales; family Sphingomonadaceae; genus Sphingobium. The sequence continues at coordinate 77,037 of NZ_LXVX01000012.1, forward strand.
ATCAGCGCGCCGAAACGGACGATCCTGCCGTTCGCGTCGATCGCGATGCCGTTCACATTGTCGACCACGCCCGATGCAAGCGCGGGCAGGGGGGCAAGCGCGGGCAGGGTGGCGAGCGCCAGGGCGGCGCTCTTCAGCGCGCTCGAAGAGAGAAATCGGATCATGCTCGGGTAAGTCTCCGCACCAGCGCGCTGGTGTCCTGCCGATGGCCGCCCATGGCCTGCACATCGGCATAATATTGATCGATCAATGCCGTCACCGGCAGGGTGGCTCCGTTGGCGCGCGCTTCCTCCAGCGCCAGCCCCAGATCCTTGCGCATCCAGTCGACTGCGAAGCCGAAGTCGAACTCGTCCTGCGCCATCGTTTTCCAGCGATGATCCATCTGCCAGCTCTGCGCCGCGCCGCCGGAAATCGCCTCGAACACCGTATCGAGGTCTAGGTCCGCGGCCTGGGCGAAGCGCATCGCCTCCGCCAACCCCTGAATCACGCCGGCAATGCAGATCTGGTTCACCATCTTGGTGGTCTGGCCCGCGCCCGCGCCGCCGACATGGACGATGCGGGCGGCATAGGCCTGCATCACGATCTTCGCCGCCGCCACCGCCGGTTCGCTGCCGCCGCACATGATCGACAGGCGGCCATTCTCGGCGCCCGCCTGACCGCCCGATACCGGCGCGTCGACGCTGTGAATGCCCCGGCTTTCGCCCTCGACGAACAATTGCCGGGCGATCCGCGCCGACACGGTGGTATGGTCGATGAACAGGCTGCCCGGCTGCATCGCCCGGAACGCGCCCTCGCGTCCCAGCGTGATCTGCGCCAGGTCGTCGTCGGTGCCGACGCAACTGATCACGATCTCGGCATCCTCGGCCGCCTTGGCCGGGTTGATCGCGACCGCGCCGCCATAGGCTTCGGCCCATCTCTTCGCCTTGCCGATGGAGCGGTTATAGACCGTCAGATCATGCCCCGCCCGCGCCAGATGGCCCGCAATCGGGCCACCCATGATTCCCAAGCCGATAAACGCGATCCTAGCCATCAAGCCTCGTACATTTCGTGCGTCCATCCCCGCCATAAGGCGAGTTTTCCGACAGTGCCAGTTTCTTCGCGGGCAATTTTCGTCTAGGGGGCGTGCCCATGAACACGCTAGCCAAGATCGAAAGCGCGCTGCCGCTGCCCGTCACCGTCGATGACATCCTTGCCGCCCGCACCCGCATTGCCGGCGCGATCGTCAAGACGCCGACGCTGATCAGCCAGACGCTGTCCGACATGCTTGGCTGCAAGGTCTATCTCAAGTTCGAAAATCTCCAGTTCACCGCCGCCTACAAGGAACGCGGTGCGCTCAATCGCCTCCTGCAACTGGATGAGGCGTCGAAGGCCAAGGGCGTAATCGGCGCATCGGCGGGCAATCATGCCCAGGGGCTTGCCTATCATGGCAAGCGGCTGGGCGTGCCCGTCACCATCGTCATGCCCACCACCACGCCGATCGTGAAGGTCACGCAGACGCGCGGCCATGGCGCGACCGTGGTGCAGTATGGCGAGAAGTTCGATGACGCCTATGCCCATGCCCGCAAGCTGGAGGTGGAGCAGGGGCTGACCTTCGTTCATCCCTTCGACGAACCCGACATCATGGCCGGGCAGGGCACCGTCGCGCTCGAAATGCTGGAGGATGCGCCGGAGATCGACACGCTGGTCATCCCGATCGGCGGTGGCGGCCTGTTTTCCGGCATGGCGACGGCCGCGCGCGCGATGAAGCCCGACATCCGGCTGATCGGCGTGCAGGCCGAACTCTATCCGTCCATGTATGATTTCATCAAGGGCGCGGACCTGCCCTGCGACGGCGATACGCTGGCGGAGGGTATCGCGGTCAAGCAGCCGGGCGAGATCACCCGCCGCTTCGTCGAGCGGCTGGCCGACGATGTCCTGCTGGTCGACGAACGGCGGCTGGAGGAAGCGCTCAGCCTGCTGTTGCAGATCGAGAAGACCGTGGTCGAAGGTGCCGGGGCGGCGGGTCTTGCGGCGCTGCTCAGCTATCGCGAGCAGTTTGTCGGGCGCAATGTCGGCCTGATCCTGACCGGCGGCAACATCGATACGCGCCTGCTCGCCAATGTCCTGCTGCGCGACCTTGCTCGATCGGGCCGCCTGGCGCGGCTGCGCATCATCCTCCAGGACCGGCCGGGCGCGCTGTTCCATGTCGCCCGCATCTTCGATCAGGAGGCGGTCAACATCCTCGAACTGGCGCATCAACGCATCTTCACCAACCTGCCGGCCAAGGGTCTCAGCCTGGACGTGGAGTGCGAGACGCGGGACAGGGCGCACCTCCAGCGGCTGATCGCGGCGCTGGGCGAGGCAGGCTATGAGGTCGCCCCCATCGAGGTTGCATAATGGGACGTGCCGCTTCCGATTTTTCGTAGTAAATGCCCTTTCCAGCCGGGCATCGGAGCGGCATAGTCCGTCCATGAGCCAGCGCCGACACAGAGCAGGGATGGAGGAGAAAGCGTGACTGCGCCTTTCCGTTTTCCGCGTTTCTTTGTCACAAATCCCAGTCCTTGCCCTTACCTTCCCGGCAAGAGCGAGCGGAAGGTGTTTACCGAACTGAGCGGCGACAATGCCGCCGAGCTCAACGACGCGCTCGGGCGGATCGGTTTTCGCCGCAGCCAGAATGTCGCCTATCGGCCCAGTTGCGCCGATTGTTCGGCCTGTGTGTCCGTGCGTGTCGTGGCCCAGGAATTCCAGCCCAATGCGACGCAGCGCAAACTCCTGCGCCGTAACGAGGATCTGGTCGTCACCGCGTGCAAGCCCTGGTCGACCGAAGAACAGTTCGCCCTGCTCCAGCGCTATCTCCACTCCCGTCATCCCGGCGGCGGCATGACCGAAATGGACGAGATGGACTTTGCCGACATGGTCGAACAGACGCCCGTCGACAGCCATGTCATCGAATATCGCGAGCCGGGCGTCGACGGACGCGTGGGCAAGTTGGTGGGCGCCTGCCTGACCGACCGACAGGGCGACGGCCTGTCGATGATCTACAGCTTCTTCGACACCGAATTGCCGCACCGGCAGGGGCTGGGCAATTATATCATCATGGACCATATCCTGCGCGCCGCCCGCGCCGGACTGCCCTATGTCTATCTGGGCTATTGGGTGAACGGGTCGACCCGGATGCAGTATAAGGTCCGCTACCGCCCGCTCGAAAAGCTCGGCCGTAACGGTTGGGTGCGCTTTGACCCCAGCGAGCAGGAGCAGGCGCTGCGCGACATGCCGCGTCGGGACGGGCCGCCGCTTCCCGTCGAACTTGCTGCGATCCTGCGCAAATAATTCGGCAAAAGCCCTTCATTTGCGACAGATTTCGTGCGCCGTTGATTAAATTGTTTAACTTTTTCCTCTAACTGCCTCTCATGGGCAGGATGAGGAAAGTGGGATTGGAGGACGGCGGTGGATCGCTTTGCTGATCGCCGTTTCGACGACGCGCGGCTGATTCCGCTCCGTGATCGGGCCTCGCACACGCTGTTTCCCGACCGTAACAATCTCCTTGATTCGCCCCTTTTCGATCGTTTGTCGCCGGCCCTGTTTCGCTGGGTGGTGGATCATCGGGGTCACATGCTGGCCTGGCGGTCCGAGCAGGGGCGTGCGACCCTGCGATTCGCGGGCGAACCGCGTGGACATGGCTGGCGCGCCGCGTTCGACCCCGCCGACCTGCGCCGATTGCTCGATGCGGCGACGCGCAATCATCCCGCGCCCATTACGCTGCTCCTGCGCTGTGCGGATGGCGGACGTCGCTGGTGCCGTATCCGGCTGCGGCGCGCGGCGGGATCGGGCGGCAACAGCCTGTTCATCGGGACGGTGGAGGATATTCAGGACTGCCACCGGTCGGAAACGATGGCGCTCAAAGCAGCCCTGACGGAAAGCCGGGAACATTATCGCTGGTCGGTCGATCTCAGCCCGCAGGTGCCCTGGACTGCGGCGCCGGACGGCAGCATCGAGGAGGTCGGGCCGCGTTTTGAGGACCTGACCGGCATGACCGCGCAGGATGCGCTCGGCACGGGCTGGATCGCGGCGCTGCACGAAGCGGATGTCGTGCGCGTGACGGCCCTGTGGCAGGAGCATCTGGCGAGCGGCGAACCGATCGACGTCGATTATCGTATCCTGCTGCGGGATGGCGACTTTCGCTGGATGCGCGCCCGCGCGGCTGCGCGCCGCGATGATCGGGGCCGGATCATCCGCTGGTACGGCACGCTGGAGGATGTCCATGCCAGTCGCCTGGCGCAGAGCGCACTGGCCGACAGCGAGGAGCGGTTCCGCCTCGCGGTCCAGTCGGCGCGGCTTGGCATCTGGGATTTCGACGCGATGGCGGGCACGCGCAACTGGTCGCCTGAACTGCGCGCCATGCTGGGCGTTGCGGACGATGTGCCCGCAACCAACGAACTCGCGCTTTCGCTGGTACATCCAGGGGACCGGGACAGTCTGCGCGCCATGCTGGATGCTGTCGCGGGGGGCACCGTGCCACCCCATTTCGAAGCGACGCTGCGCATCGTCCGCGCGAATGACGGTGCGTTGCGCTGGATCAAGAGCACAGGCTGGACCACCCGGTGCGAGGCGGGGCGGCCGCTGCGGATCATCGTCACTTTTCTCGACGTGACGGAAGAACATGACGCGGAAGAGCGTATCCGCTGGGCGGCGACACATGATCCGATGACCCTGCTGCCCAACCGCGCCCTGTGGCAGGCGCGGCTGGAGGAAATGGCGGCCGATGCGGTGCAGCGGAGCGAACGGTTCGGCTTGCTGCTGCTCGACATCGACGATCTCAAGCGCACGAATGATTCGCTGGGCCATGATGCGGGCGATGCGCTGCTCTGCGGCTTTGCCGCGCGGCTCGCGGCGGTCGCGCCGTCCGATGCGGTGCTCGGTCGGCTGGGGGGCGACGAATTCGGTCTGATCGCGCCGTCGCTGGACAGCGCGGCGTCGCTCGAACGCTGGAGTGGGCAACTGGCCGAGCAGTTGCGCAGGCCGCACCTGCATCAGGGCCGTTCGCTCGACTGCGGTGTCAGCATGGGTGCGGCGCTGTTCGGCGAGGACGGCATAGAGGCAGACGAACTTCTCAAGGCGGCGGACTTGGCCCTCTATGCGTCCAAAGCGGCGGGGCGCGGCCGTCTGACGCTGTTCCGGTCGAGCCTGCGGGCCGAAGCGCAGCAACGCGGCTCGATGCTGCGCATGGCGCGACAGGTGATCGCCGACGATCTGGTCATGCCCTATTATCAGCCCAAGGTCGACCTGCGCAGCGGCAGGGTGCTGGGCTATGAAGCGTTGCTGCGCTGGCTGCACCCGCGCATGGGCGTGCAACTGCCCGCCAGCATCGCGGCGGCCTTCGACCATGGAGAAATCGCCGTTGCGCTGACCCAGCGCATGTTGGACGCCGTGCTGCGCGACCTTTGCCAATGGCTGGCCTCGGGCCATGATCCGGGCCGGATTGCGATCAACGCCTCAGCGGCCGATTTCACCCAGGCGGGCTTTGCCGACAGCGTGCTGGAGCAGTTGCACCGGCGCGACATCCCTGCCGCCCATGTCGAGATCGAGGTCACGGAGACCGTCTTTCTGGGCCGCGGCGCGGATCAGGTGGCCATCGCACTCCGCCAGTTTTCGCAAGCCGGCGTGCGCGTCGCGCTGGACGATTTCGGCACGGGCTATGCCTCGCTCAGCCATCTCAAACATTATCCCGTCGATGTGCTCAAGATCGATCGCAGCTTCGTCAGCAATATCGGGCAGGATGAAGGCAATGCGGCAATCGTCGACGCCATCGTGAAGCTGGGCGGCAGTTTTGGCATGGAAGTGGTTGCGGAGGGCGTGGAAACGGAGGAGCAGGCGCAACTGCTCCTCGGCCGGGGCTGCCTGATCGGCCAGGGATTCCATTTCGGCCGGCCGCAACCCTTCACCGCCGTCTTTCCCGGCCGTTGACCGGCGCGGGCGCGCCGGTCAACGGCCCCCTATTTGCAGCGGCAGGCCCGGCGGACTTTGCCCGCCGATGTGCGGTATCGCACCTTCTCGGTCACATAGCTGGTCGTCGTGGTCGAGGTTGCGGCCGGCTGGACCGTGACGGTGGTCACGATCGGCGCGGGATAATAATAGCCCCCGGCGATATAGCCGCCGCCATGGCTCACCATCGGCGCGGGGCCGGCCCCCCAATGCGGGCCGGGGCCATAGGGCGGCGCGTCATAATCGACACCCGCGCCGCGCACGTCGCCCTCGAAACGGCCTTCATAGGTGCCGCTGACCTTGCGGCCGTCGTCGGTGGTCCAGGTGCCGGTCCAGCGGCCGTCATACTGACTTTCGCCATCGTCCCCATGGCGGGCCACCACATCGTCGTCATAACCCCGGCCGTCATCATAGTCCGCGCCCCGGTGATGCGGGGGGGGCGGCGCGTGGCGCGGTCCGTCCTCCGCCTTGTCGATCGCCATGCCGGCAACCGCGCCGACACCGGCGCCGATCAGCGTACCGGCGGTACGGTTTCCGCGTCCGGCGATGCGGTTGCCCGCCACGCCGCCCACGACTGCGCCGATCACCGCGCCGCCGACGCCATCGTCGCGCCGGGGCGGACCGGGATAGCGATCGTCATAGCCGCCCTCATGGCGGTCCCAGTCGACATCGCTGCGGTAATCATAGACGCGGCCATAACGGTCGGTCATGACCGCATCGTCATAATAGCGGGACCAGCCATAGCCATGCGCCGGCGCCGGCAGGCCATAGGCGCCGTAATTGGCGATATAATAGGCGGGGCTGATCCAGTAGCGCGGCAGGATATAGCCATGGACCGGACGGCGATAGGCGCCCCATCCCCCCGGCGCACGCCAGCCGGCAAACCAGCGTCCATTATGGCGCGGCCCCCAACGGTGCATCGCGGTTCCGCCCATCCCGACGCGGGGCGGCTGCGCGCCCGGCTTGCCGCCGGCGATGGCGGGGGTCGTCGTACCCGTCAGTACCAGGCTGGCGCCGATCAGGGCCAGAGTTGCCATCCGCATGATCTAGTCTCCCTGTTTGCCACGGCGCGCGGACGCGCGGGCCAAAATGCTAACGCGTCGTTTAGCATGATGATCCGCCTGCATCCACGCGTCCAGCCGCGGCACCCTGTCCCGAAACGGGGCGTGCGGCAGGCGGGCTAACGGGGGTCAGCCGATCCGGCTGGCGATCCTTGCGGCGAGCGCTTCCAGCCCCTTCGCATCCTCCGCATCGAAACGGGCCACGCGCGGACTGTCGAGGTCCAGAACCCCGACCACCCGGCCATCGACGACCAGCGGCACGACGATCTCGGACGCGCTCGCCGCGTCGCAGGCGATATGGCCGGGAAAGGCGTGGACGTCGGGCACCAGCTGCGTTTCGCCGGTTTGCGCCGCCGTCCCGCACACCCCCCGGCCCAGCGGAATGCGAATGCACGCCGCCTTGCCCTGGAAGGGGCCAAGCACCAGTTCGCCGTCCACCATCCGGTAGAAGCCGGCCCAGTTGAGGTCGGGAAGATATTGCCAGATCAGCGCGGACAGGTTCGCCATGTTGGCGACCCCATCGGCTTCATCGCGCGTCAGCGCATCGGCTGCGGACAGAAGGTCCGCATACAGGGTCGCCTTGTCGGCGTCGGCATCGGGGGCAAAGTCGTACATGCGGCCGATGTAGGCGGTCGATGCCGTTCTGACCAGAGCATGGCTCAGTCCATCCGTACCTTGCCGCGCCCCTGTTTCACCGAACTGCGCGCCTTCTTGGCGTCGACCCTGCGGGCCTTGGCGGCCTTGCCCGGCTTGGTGGCGATGCGGCGGGCGTCGCGTTCATGCGCCCTGGCGATCATCTCGGCCAGCCGGTCGCGCGCGTCCTGGCGATTGGCCTCCTGCGTGCGAAAGCGGTTCGCCTGGATCAGTATCTCGTTGGCGGACGTCAGCCGCGATCCGGCGAGTTCCTTGATCTTGCGATAGGCATAGGGCGGCAGGCCGAGCCGGAACAGGTTGACGCGCAGTTGCACTGCGGTCGCGACCTTGTTCACATTCTGGCCGCCGGGGCCTCCCCCGGTGATGAAGCGCTCTTCCAGCGCATCATCGGGAATCTCAAAGTCCGGCATCGTCCAGTATCTCCGGCCCGAAGCCGGCCGCGACGAAGGTGGCGGGCAAGGGCGCGGTCGCCTCCGCCGGGGGCTTGTCGCCACGCGGCACGCTCAGGAAGCGGCTGTGGAGCAGCATCTTGCCCATGCCATCGCCATAGACCGGATCGCCGACGATGCCGAAGCCCAGCCCATGCTGGGCATGGACGCGGATCTGGTGGGTACGGCCGGTTTCGGGGGTGAAGGCGATCAGCGCGCGACCATCCTTCTCCGCCAGCTTGCGCCAGTGGGTGACGGCGGGCTTGCCCGCCTTCGCCGCGATCATGCGCCATCCCTGCGCGGCGGTGCTGACCTTCTTGAGCGAGAGTTCGATCGTGCCCTCATCCTCCGCCGGCACGCCTTCGAGCACCGCGACATAGCGTTTGACGACGGTTCCGGCCTCGAATGCTGCGGCGAAGCGTTTGTGCGCCTTGGGATTGCGCGCGAGCAGCAGGCAACCGCTGGTATCGCGATCCAGCCGGTGGACGGGCAACGGCCAGCGCTGGAATCCGAATGTCAGCGAAGCGAGATGGTTCTCCAGCGCGATCGACCCGTCGCGCGGCGCGTCCACCGGCAGGCCGGCGGGCTTGTCGAGGATCAGCGCCTCGCCATCGATAAACAGGACATGGTCGGTAAGCAGGGCCAAGTGGGAAAATCCGATCAAGGGAAGGGGGGCGATTGACGCACGCGCCGCATCCTATAGGGCGTGACGGCGATGGATAAAAGGGGGCAGCCACAGGCGCAATATCGGCTCGACTGGGTCGATGTGGCACGGGGGATCGGCATCATCGCCGTCGTCATCGGCCATGTCTGGACGCGCGGCCCACTGCGCGACGCCATGTACAGCTTCCACATGCCGCTCTTCTTCCTGCTATCGGGGATGCTCTCGCGCCCGCAGCCGGTGGGCGCCTTCACCCGCCGCCAGATCGCCAGCCAGATGCGGCCCTATGCCGCCTTCCTCGCGTTGCTTCTGATCGTTGAACAGATCATCGAGCCGCTCAAGGGGCAAAGGCCGATATTCCGTCACTGGCCGGACGATCTGGCGCCGATCCTGCTGGGCGGAACCTGGTTGCCCGGCCCCTATATCATCTTCTGGTTCGTGCCCTGCCTGATGATCGCCCGCATCCTGTTCAACGTCGCGTTGAACCGCTGGCCCGATCCGCTGGACCGGCGCTGGGCACTGCTCCTGTTGCCGATGCTGCTGTTCGCCTATGTGCTGGGCTGGTGGACTCACGCGTCGCCGCTGGGGCTGCTGAGCGTGCCGATGGCGTTCCTGCTGCTCTGGGTTGGCGCGGTCTGGCCGCGCGTGCCCTGGCATAACCGCATGATCCTGCCGCTGGGCGCGCTGGCGGTGCTGGGTTTGGGCGGCGTCCTGCCCACGCTTAACATGAAGATCGCCGACTATGGCTGGCCCTTGCTGTCGATCGGCGTGGCGGTGGCGACGTCGCTCCTGATCTTCCGCCTGTCAGCCCTGATCGCGCCTTACGCCGGGCCGGTGGCGACGATTGGGCGCGCTTCGCTTGTGATCATGTATCTCCATGTCGCGGTGGTCCATTATCTGACGCCTTATATGGGCAAGGCCGTGCTGCTTGCGCTCGCCTTGCTGCTGCCGTTCGTCGCCTTCCACCTGATCCGGGTGACGCCGCTGCGGCGGATATTTCTATAGGCAGAGGGAACGGCAAGAAATGGGGTGGATTGCCGACCGTCGGCTCTCGGCACTATAATGCTGGAAAGCGGCCCCAGAGCATTATGGATTATAGAAATATGAAAATGGTTTGGCGCATTAGCTTGGCTACTGCGGTCATCATTTCCGGCGCCACAATGGCGACGGCGAGAGAGCCTGAGGGCAGTATTAAAAATCTACCGGCCGAAATTTCTAGAAAATGCAAAACCCCGATCGATTGGGTGAAGGTTGGAACTGGGCGCTCAGTGAGGCTCCAACCATCCTCCGATGCATCTTACGAAAAGATCGATTGCGTTCTGGCAGAGATAAAACGCCAAGATGACATCGACCTCGGCTTCATCGGGAATGAGGCCGATCCAAATCAGGTCATCAGCCCTCCTTGGTCGTATATAGCGGGCGGAAAAATTGATGTGCTGCAAGCGTTAGCGACCGAAATTAAAAAGGCCGGTTGGGTAGTAGGCTCGCTGGCAAAAGCCGATGACGGGACCGGCTTTCTTCTTTTTAGAACCCCTGATGGAATGACCGCAGCACAAGCGGAACCGTTCAATGGCAGGATATGGAAGCAGCAATTAGGCGACATCACTTTTGGGACGGCGCCTACGAAAACGGGTAGTCGCTTGATCGGGGACGAATAGGTTCTACGGCAGGTAACGAATTAGGAAAAATGGCGGGCGAACGACCGGCATTGGTCGCTTCTGGCCGCCGCCGCCTCAACCCCATCCTCAATGCAGATGGCGCAGCTTGTCGGGGTTGCGCATGATGTAGATGGCCGTGACCTTGCCATCCTCGATATCCAGCGCCGTCGTCTGCACCTCGCCATCGGCCTCGCGGGTGACGAAGCCGGGCAGGCCGTTGATGATGCAGGTGCGCAGCAGCGTCGATCCATATTTGCCGAACAGCACCGCCAGCGCCTTGTGCACTTGCATGACCTGGCCAAAGCCGATCGCCGGCCGTATCGCGGCAGGTCGCTTGCCGCCACCATCGCTGTGGAAACTCACGTCGGCCGCCAGCATCGCGCCGAGCGCGGTCATGTCCCCGCTGCGCGAGGCGGCGAAGAAGGCGGAGGCGATCTCCATGCCGCGGGCTTTCTCAACCTGGTAGCGCGGGCGGGCGTCGCGCACATGGCTGCGGGCGCGCGCGGCGAGTTGGCGGCAGGCGGCGGAATCGCGTCCTACCGTCGCGGCGACCTCTTCGAAGTCCAAACCGAACACGTCGTGCAGCAGGAAGGCGGCGCGCTCCAGCGGCGAAAGCCGCTCCAGCGCCAGCATCAGCGGCAGGGCGACATCGTCCTCTTCCTCCTCTTCCTCCACCAGCGGCTCGGGCAGCCAGGGGCCGACATAGGTTTCCCGCTGGACCCGCGCCGATTTGAGCTGGTCGAGGCAGAGCCGCGTCACGGTGCGGCGGAGAAAGGCTTCCGGCTCCCGCACTGCGGCGCGATCCGCGCCCATCCAGCGGATGAACGCCTCCTGCACCATATCCTCTGCATCGGCGACCGACCCCAGCATCCGGTAGGCGACGCGGATGAGGCGGGGACGCAGCGGGTCGAACCGCGCCGCCGCGTCCTCCTGCGTCCCCCGCTCCATCAGGCTGCCGCCTTCATCGGCATGTCGTACCAGAGGTTGAACCCCACCGCGATCCGGTTCCAGCCGTTGATGATGTTGATCATCAGCGTCAGCTTGACCTGCTCCTCCTCGGTGAACTCCCAGTTCAGCGCTTCCCTGGCGGCTTCGTGATTGTGGCCCTTGGCGATTTCCGTCAGCGCCTCCGTCCAGGCCAGCGCGGCGCGCTCGCGCTCGGTATAGCAGGGGGCTTCGCGCCAGGCGGAAAGCAGGTAGATGCGCTGTTCTGTCTCGCCCTTCTCCCGCGCTTCATACGTGTGCATGTTGATGCAGTTGGCGCAGCCGTTGATCTGCGACGACCGGATCTTCACCAGCTCGATCAGGCTCGGTTCCAGGCTGTCGGCGACGGCGGTCGACAGGGCCGTCCAGCTCTTCATCAGTTGCGGCGCGGCGGTGTAGGGATTGATCTTGTCGGTCATGATGCAGCTCCTTCGTTACGATTGCTGACATGACGAGACGGCAATGCCGGATGTGACATGGGCGGCGAAATTTTTTCGACCCACGCGATTTTCGTGGCCTGCGGCTCTGGACAGAGGGCGTCGCCGGGCGTTAGCGGGCGCGCCCTATGTCAGTCATCACCACCATCATGAACACGGCCACCGGCCAGCCGATCCAGAAGATGAAGTTCGAGCGCATGCCCAAGCCCTGGGTGTCGTTCAACCTTGAAAATGGGGAGCTGGTGACGGCCGACCGCGTCGTCGTCGGCAAGCCCGCACCGGGCAAGTTCATCACCCCGGTCGAGGTCTGGGTCACGCCCAAGACGCCGGGATAAACGCCAAAACGCATTGGGGCCGGCGCATAGTCCCGATGCGCCGGCCCCGCAGCATGTTTTCAACCTTCATGCGACCCGAAGGCCGTTTCCATGCTGCTCGACGGAATGACGTCGCGCGCAGCGATCAGCCGTGCAGCTTGATCGCGGTCTCTGCGATGCGGCGACCCTGATAGCGGGCGCCGTCCAGTTCTTCCTCGCTCGGCTGGCGGCTGCCGTCGCCATCGGCGAGCGTAGTTGCGCCATAGGGCGATCCGCCGCGCACCTTGTCCACGCCCATCTGGCCCTGGAAGCCATAGTCGAGGCCGACGATGGTCATGCCAAAATGCAGCAGGTTGGTGATGATCGAGAAGAGCGTGGTTTCCTGCCCGCCATGCTGCGACGCGGTCGAGGTGAAGGCGCCGCCGACCTTGCCGTTCAGTGCGCCGCGCGCCCACAGGCCGCCCGCCTGGTCGAGGAAAGCCGCCATCTGGCTCGACATCCGGCCAAAGCGGGTGCCGGTGCCGATGATGATCGCGTCATAATCCGCCAGTTCGGCAACGGAAGCGACCGGCGCATCCTGGTCGAGCTTGAAATGCGCGTTCTTCGCGACTTCCAGCGGCGCGGTTTCGGGCACGCGCCTGATATCGACCTGTGCCCCGGCGGCGGCGGCGCCTTCGGCCACGGCCTTGGCCATCGTCTCGATATGGCCGTAGGAGGAATAATAGAGAACCAGAACCTTTGCCATTGTCATATCTCCTTGTCGGAACGTCGATGAAAGCAGGGTGGCCGCCCGCATGAGGGAGGGGGATATGCGGGCGGCCCGGTCCGTCCGGGGGGAGGGGGAGTGGACGGACCGAAAGCGTCAGATGCTGTCGACCAGGACGATTTCGGCGTCCTCGATCGCGGTGATGGTGATGGGCGCGCCGCCGATGATCGCTGCGCCGTCGCGCGCCTCGAAGGTCTGGCCGTCAATCTCGATCCGCCCCGTCGCCGGAACCAGATAGAGGTGGCGCCCTTCGCCGCTGTCATAGGTCACGCTTGTCCCTGCCTTGATGGTGCCGCCCAGCAGGCGGGCGTCGGCGCGGATGCGCAGCGCTTCCTTGTCCGCGTCATGCCCGCTGGCCAGCACTACCAGTCGGCCGGAACGGTCGCCCTTCGGAAAGGGCTTGGCGCCCCAGCAGGGCTGGCCGCCGCGTGCACGGGGGATGACCCAGATCTGGAACAGGGTGGTGGTGGTGTCTTCCAGATTATATTCGGCGTGGCGGATGCCGGTGCCGGCCGACATGACCTGAACGTCGCCCGCAGCGGTGCGGCCCTTGTTGCCCAGGCTGTCCTGGTGGGTGATCGCGCCGGTGCGGACATAGGTGATGATTTCCATGTCGCTGTGCGGATGCGGCGGGAAGCCGGATCGGGGGCCGATCTCGTCGTCATTCCAGACCCGGATCGCGCCCCAGTTCATGCGCTCTTCGTCATGATAGTCCGCGAACGAAAAATGGTGGCGTGCATTGAGCCAGCCATGGTCGGCATGGCCAAGCGACGCGAACGGGCGGCGCTCGATGCGGCTCGCAGTGGTCGTCGTCATGAGTCTTTGCCTCTGGGTTGTCGAACCCGAAGGTTCGTTGCGGAGGCGAATGCTTCCGCTTGCTTTCCGTCAATCTAGTCATCAAGATCGTTTCTTGAACAAGCAGCTTTGAAACGGATTGTTTCCTGATGCGACTACCTGATTTCGAGGCCTGGGCGATGTTCGCCGCGGTCGTCGAGCATCGCAGTTTCACTGACGCGGCCAAGGCGCTGAGCGTATCGAAGGCCACGGTGTCCAAGGCGGTCACGCGGCTGGAGGAGCATCTCGACACCAGCCTGTTCAACCGCACCAGCCGCCGTCTGGCGCTGACCGAAAGCGGCAAGCGGCTGGCCGACCACGCCCATCGCATCCTGGCGGAAGGGCAGGCGGCGGAGGAGGCCGCGCGCGACGAGACGGCGGAACTGTCAGGCGTGGTGCGACTTGGCGCTCCCATGACCTTCGGCCTGCTGCGCGTCGCGCCGCTCGTGGCGCAGTTCACCAGGGAGCATCCGCTGGTCGATGTCGACCTGCATCTGTCCGACGCGAAGATCGACATCGTCGAAATGGGGCTGGATGCGACCATCCGCATCGCCGACATGCCCGACAGCAGCCTGCGCGCGCGACGGCTGGCGGACGTGACCATGCATGTTGTGGCCTCGCCCGCCTATCTCGATGCGCGCGGGCGGCCACAGCATCCCGCGGACCTCGGCACCCATGACTGCCTCTGCTATTCCAACGTGACCACGCCGGACGTCTGGCGCTTTGCCGGGCCCGGGCAGCAGAATGTCGTGGTCCAGGTGCGCAGCCGCATCACGGTCAACAGCGGCGAGGCGATGCTGCCTGCGCTGCGGCTCGGGGTCGGGATCGCGCGCCTGCCCGACTTCATCGTCGGGGAAGCGCTGGCAAGCGGCGAACTGGAGGAAATATTGATCGACTGGCGCTCGGCGCCCTTCGGCCTGCATCTGGTGACGCCGCCGTCGCGCCTGCGGCCGGCGCGGGTGGACGCGTTGCTCGACTTCCTGACCCGCCATCACGGCTGTTAACCGCACGCATTCACCTCCGTAAAAAAATTCTCCCGACAGGCCGGTTGCTTGGCTGCGGAACCGGCGTCCTGGCTCGTTTCGCAGGTGAATCCGTCTTGACTCAAGGCCGACCGTTTCGGCCTCAACCCTTTGTAAACAGATTCGTTTTGACGCGACTCGTGGATTTCTGCCGGTTAGCGAAAAATTAACCTTTGTCCTTCAGAAGTTTTTTGGTTAATGATTTGGAGCAGAAGCCGTTCTGGTGGGGTGAACGGGACTGCGACGCAAAGGGGCATTCATATGCGCGTGCTGCTGATTGAGGACGAACCGACCACCGCCAAGGCGATCGAGCTGATGCTCACGACCGAGGGGTTTAACGTCTACACCACCGACCTGGGCGAGGAAGGTCTCGACCTCGGCAAGCTCTATGATTACGACATCATCTGTCTCGACCTGAACCTGCCCGACATGCACGGCTATGACGTGCTGAAGAAGCTGCGCGCGGCCAAGGTGCAGACGCCGGTGCTGATCCTGTCGGGTGTCAGCGAGATGGACAGCAAGGTGCGTTCCTTCGGCTTTGGTGCCGACGACTATGTGACAAAGCCCTTCCACCGCGAGGAACTGATCGCCCGCATCCACGCCGTGGTGCGCCGCTCGAAGGGCCATTCGCAGTCGGTCATCCGCACCGGCAAGCTGTCGGTCAACCTCGACGCCAAGACCGTGGAAGTGGACGGCAACCGCGTCCACCTGACCGGCAAGGAATATGCGATGCTGGAGCTGCTCTCGCTCCGCAAGGGCACGACGCTGACCAAGGAGATGTTCCTCAATCATCTCTATGGCGGCATGGACGAGCCGGAACTCAAGATCATCGACGTGTTCATCTGCAAGCTGCGCAAGAAGCTGGCGCTGGCCTGTGGCGGGGACAATTATATCGAGACGGTCTGGGGTCGCGGCTATGTGCTGCGCGATCCGGATGAAATCCTGGAGGAGCAGGCGAAGGTCGCCTGATCGCAGGGACGGTTTGAGGGGGTGGAAAGGCCGGGGTCCGCAAGGACGCCGGCCTTTTCCGTCGCGGCGACGAGGGCAGTAGGAATGTAAACAGGTGGCAGAGGCCATGACGACCCGCCACCTGATCGACCCGAAAAGCGCCCCCGTCCTCGACTTTCTGCCCGAACTCGATCTCAGCCATGAAAGCCTCCCGGCGATCCGTGCCGGCATGTGCCGCCGATCGACTATCCCGGTCCTGTCGCGACGCCAGACATCCGCGCGATCCCCGGTCGCGACGGCGCGCCTGACGTGCCGCTCCATATCTTCAACGCCGATCCCGACCAGCCGGACCGCAGGGCATCCTGCATATCCATGGCGGCACCGTTGCGATCCGCCGCCTGCTGACGCTCGATTGACGAAAAAAACGGGCCGACGATCCCCGAAAGGTCGCCGGCCCGTTCCAGGCGTCGGAGCCATGCTCCTGCGGGGGTCAGTCTTCCGCCTGATCCGGGCCGGACGATCCGGTCGATGCCGCTCCCTGGCCGCTGCCCGAAACCTGCCCGCTGGCGTCGATCGATGCCGCATTGTCCAGCGTTCCACCGACGCTGTTCGCGCCTTGGCTCGCGACATTCTCCACCCGATCGCGACCGTTGGTCACCGTGTTGGTGGCGCGGGATCGGGCGTTCTCCGCAATGGCGGTCGCTCGATCCCGCGCGGTGCCGGCGGTGTCGCTGGCGCGGTCACGAACGGGCGCGACGGCGTTGCGCGCGTCGCTGACACCCAGCGTGTCCACCCCCAGACTGCCGCTGGCGGAGCTTTCGGCCGAACCCGAGGTACTGCGGGTCTTCCCCTTGCGAGTCGTCGCGCCCTCGGCGGAGGCGCGGCCTTGGTGCGATCCGCTGGCGCCCACGCGCCCATCGTCCAGGTCGATGCTGCGGTCGAGGTGGCCGGCTCCGCCCAGCGCACCACCCAACGATCCGCCAAGGCCGCCGGACCCACCCAAGGCGCCGCCGAGTGATCCGCCCAGGCCGCCCCCGCCGCCCAGCAACTGGGCGGAAGCGGGCGCCATGGTCAGCGCGGTAAGGCAGGCGGCGGCAATCAGAAACTTCGTCTTCATCGCTCATCTCCTTGATATGTGTCGATGCGATGGAAGGAGAACGGGAGGCGAAGGCGCTTTAATCCCGGAACCGGGAAAAATTTAGCAAGGCTCGGAAATTCAATTCATATTTCGGCATGATCCGCACAGGATCGGCGGTTTTCCCTTGGTCGCTTCGGTGTTCAGTGCTTCTACGCTGCCCCTGGCAAACAACCGTCCGGCAACCAGTGGCGCGGCAAAGCTGGTGCCCCGCACCTTCGCCTTGCCCCCAAAGGCGTCCGCCGCCTGCATATCCGCACCTGGCGCGGCAAAATCGATATGCAGTGCGCGTCCCGCTTCGGGCAACGGGCGACCGCGCGCATCAATGCCCGTGACCGCAATCACGCCGGGGTACGAGGCCGGATAGGCAGGCGGGGCGGCAGGCCCGTCATTGCCGACCGCCGCGACCACCATCACGCCCTTGTCCCGCGCAAGCCGGATCGCGCCCTCCAACAGCGGATTGGCAGGCCCGACCAGGCTGACCGTCACCACCCGCACGCCGCGCGCCGCCATCCAGCCCAGGGCGCGTGCGATGGCGAAGGCGCCGCCGCCGGCCGGATCATCGCCATAGACGTCCGCGACCAGCAACGGCGTCCCAGGGGCGGCCCCCCTCACGATGCCGGCACCGCTGATGAGCGAGGCGACGGCGGTGCCATGGGCGCTGGCGCGGGGCGCCCCCTGCGCAAAGCCGCGCTGCTCGATCGCGCCGGTCAGGGCGGGGTGGCGCGCGACGCCGCCGTCGATCAATCCGGCGGCACGCCCCTCGATCTGGCCGCCCGCCAGCGCATCGCGGGTGGGCGCGCGCGTGGAGCCGCTGGGGAAATAGAGATTGTCCGCACTGGCCTGCCCGCGCGGGGCGATCCTGCGCACCTCACGCAGCGCTCGTGCAAGGCTGCGGCCCTGCGGCACGGTGAGGCGGACCAAGGGCAGGTCCAACCCCTTCACCACCTCATGTTCCACCCCATAGCCAGCGGCCTGCAGCGCCGCCAGCGCGGGCGCATCGGCGCCGGTCAGCAGGATGATGCCACGCCGGGCCGGCGCACGGCGATCATCCAGTTCGACCCGGTCGCCATGGTCGCGCAGCAAACTGGTTAGGCGCGTCGCCCGCATCGCTGCGAGCCGTCCGGCAAGACGGTCGGGGGACAGGCGTTCGATACCGGTTGCGTCGACTGCGCCCTCGACCCGTCCGAGCAGGTCGGGCACCGCTCGTCCGACGTCTGGCAATAACTGGGCCTGGCCTTCCGGAGCGATCAGGATCAGCCCCGCGATCATCCAGGGGCGCGTCAATTTCATCTCTGTCTCACCAGTCCCTTCACCCGCAAAATCATCCATTGCGAAAAAATTTCCATCTGTCTTCTCTCATCGGGGATGAAACGGTCGAGGAAGGGCGTTTCATCCAGCGAACAAGAGACGGAGACCTGATGTCGTTCGAGCGCGACCTGTTGGCGATACTCCCCAGGTTACGGCGCTTTGCCGCCAGCCTGTCGCGCAACCGCGCCGACGGCGACGATCTGTGCCAGGCGGCGCTGGAGCGTGCCTTGAATGCGCGCGATCAGTGGCAGCCGGGCAGCCGTCTCGACAGTTGGGTGTACCGGATCATGCGCAATCTTTGGATCGACGAGGCGCGTGCGCGGCAGCGCGCCGCCCGGACCTTCGCCCCCGAAGAGGCGGGCGCGAACATCGGCCATGCCGGCGACCGCGATATCGAGGCACATATGGCCCTGTCCGATGTAGACCGGGCGATGCAGGCCCTGCCGGAGGAACAGCGCGAAGCCATCGCGCTCGTGCTGGTGGAGGGGCTGTCATACAAGGAGGCCGCGCAGGTGCTGGGTATCCCAATGGGGACACTGACTTCGCGGTTGGTGCGCGGGCGCGGCGCGCTGATCGAACTGATGGGAGAAGCGGCATGAACCGGATCGACGAAGCCATGCTGATCGCGCTGGTCGACGGAGAACTGGACGAGGTCAATCGCCGACGCGTCGAACGCGCGGTGGCGGACGATCCGGCACTGGCGGCGCGGCTGGACCTGCACCTGCGGTTGCGCGCGCGCCTGACCGGCCATTATTTGCCCGTCGCGGAAGAGCCGGTGCCCGAACGGTTCAGCGCCCTGCTGACCGACGGCGAACGCGTGACCCCGATCACGCGCACGGCGCCGCGCTGGCGTGACTGGGCGATGGGCGGTGCGATCGCCGCCAGCCTCCTGCTCGGCCTTGGCATCGGCCGCATGACGGGCGAGGGGACAGGACCAATCGGTCTGCTCGATGGTGTGATGGTGGCACAAGGTCCGCTGGCCGCCGCGCTCGACACGCAACTGGCGTCGGCGCAGGATGGCGTCGCGATCCGCATCGGCGTCAGCTTCCGGCGCAAGGGCGGCGGCTGGTGCCGCAGTTTCGACGGTGCATTGGCAGGCGTCGCCTGTCGTCAGGGTGAAGGATGGCAGGTGCAGCAGGCGCTGCCGGGCGCGGGGCAGGGGACGGCCTATCGCCAGGCGTCCTCGGCTGATGCGCGGGTGATGGCGACCGTCGATGCGCTGATCGACGGTGCGCCGGTGGATACCGCCGGCGAGCGGGCGGCGCAGGCGGGCGGATGGCGCTGACCGTGTGTCATCCGCGCTTCGAGACCGAAGTCAGGGGGCGCTTGTGCTCCCCTGTCCCTCAGAACTCCAGGTTGAACCGGCCATAATAGAAGCCGCCGCTGATGCCATAGGGGGCATAGGCGTTGTAAAGGCTGCCCGCCGCGCGGTTCACCGGCTTCAGCTTGTCGGGATAGGTGTTAAGCAGATTGTTCGCTCCGATCGACAGCTTCACGCCCTTGGCCAGCTTGTAGCCGATCTCCAGGTCCAGGATCGCCTTGGGTGACAACACCTCGTCCACGAAACCCAGCGTGCAGCCGGCGCTGCCCGCGGTGCAGGCGACATAGTCGCTCGTGTGATAGACGCGCGCGCTGGCCCGCTGGGTGATCTTGCCGAAGCGGGTGGCGCGCAGGTTGAGGTTGAACGCATCCTTTTCCCACAGGATGTTCGCGATGAACTTGTTGCGTGGCGTGCCTTCCGACAGATCGCCGATCTTGGCGCGGCCGATCAGCGCCAGTCCCGAAGCGGCGATCACGTCGGGAACCGGGTCGATGTGGGTGAAGATCGTCTTGTTGAAGTTGGCCGACAGGCTGACCGTCGCTGTTCCCATGTCGCCCAGTCCCGCGCGATAGGTGCTGACGATGTCCAGGCCGCGGGTGCGCGTGTCGGCGGCGTTGGAGAAGATCAGGCCACCGGCCACGCCCTGGATGCCCGCCGCAGCCAGCGCGTTCATGACCACCGTACCGCTCAGCGTCTCGGACAGCAGGATGCGGTCCTTGATCTTGATCTGGTAGGCGTCGATGGTGAGGTTCAGGTTCGGCGCGGGAGTGATGACGATGCCAGCCGAAAAGTTGGTCGACTTTTCGGGTTTCAGCGACACCGCGCCCAGAGCGCGCGCGGCAACCCCGTCGACCGGCAGCGCCTGCACCGGCAGCAGCTGGTTGACGCCGTTCACCGGCACGTTGATGGTCGACGATGACGCGTAATGCTGTTGTTGCAGCGTCGGCGCGCGGAAGCCGGTGCTGGCGGTGCCGCGAATGGCGAAGCCGCGCGTCGGTTCGATGCGGATCGATGCCTTGCCGGTATCGGTCGTGCCGAAGTCGGAATAATCCTCATGCCGCCCGGCCAGGCCGAATTCCACGCCCTGAACAATCTCGCCTTCCAGGTTCACATAGGCGCTCCAGTTGTCGCGGCTCCAGCTGCCCGAACCCTCGGGCAGGAAGCCGGTGACGCCCTGGGAGCCGACGCCAGTCCGCGTCACCCCCGCCAGCCAGCTTCCCGCCGGCGACACATATTTGCCGTCGATATAGGATTCCGGGTCGCCGGCGCCGATCAGGAACTTGTTTTTCTTATATTCGGCGCCCACCGCCAGGGCGAGCGGCTCGCTCAGGCCGACATCGAATTCCTTGGTCAGGTCCAGGTTGCTGGTCCATTCATCGAACCGGATCTTGCCCAGGTAGAAATGGGTGGGGCTGGCCGTGCCCATGGACGGATTGAGCGATGTGGTCTGCGAATATTTGACCTCATCCTGTGCATAACTTGTGGATAAGTCGAAATTGACGCCACCGCCCAGTTCTCCGCGCAGGCCCGCGGCGACCTGGAAATCCTCGTCATAGACGTGGATGCGCGGGATATAGCCTTCCGGGTAGATCGCGTAGATGTTGTTGAGCGCGGCCGGATTGCGATAGGTCAGCCAGCCGGCGGCGTGGCGCTTGGAATAGGTGCCGAAGCTGTAGAGTTCCAGCCCGCCATTGCCCACGGGCATCATCGCGTCATAGCCGACATTTCCACCGATCACCTGCGGCTGGCCATATTTGGCGCGGATGCGGTCCGGGTTCGCATTGCGCGCGTCGCCGGTCGGGTAGAAGGGATTGGTGGTGATCGGGCTGCTGGCGACGACCGTATTGTCCTGCAACACGCCGTCCGCCGACAGATGGATATAGCCGCCGTCGGGGCCGATCGAAAAGCCCTTGTCGATCTGCCAGCGCCCCTGCCAGCCGCCATTGTCCGCGGTGCTGCCCATGGTCAGCGCCGCGCCGCCCGCCGTGTCGTTCTTCAGGATGATGTTGACCACGCCCGCGATCGCATCTGACCCATATTGCGCCGACGCACCGTCGCGCAGCACCTCGATTCGCTGGATCGCGTTGCCGGGGATCAGGTCCAGGTCCGGCGGCGACTGGCCGTTCTGGACGGACCCGTTGATGAACAGGGTCGCGGTATTGTGCCGGCGCTTGCCGTTCACCAGCACCAGCAGCTGGTCGCCGCCCAGACCGCGCAGCGACAGGGTACGCACCGCCCAGCTCGCGCCCGCGCCATTATTCGAAACGTTGATGGAGGGGACCAGCGTGCCCAGCAGGTCGCGCACCGACTGCTTGCCGCTGGTTTCCAGATCCTTCGCGCCCAGCACGTCGATCGGCGCCAGGCTCTCGGCGACCGTGCGGGTGGTGGTGCGGGTACCGGTGACGATAATCGGCGTCGCATCCTCGACCGGCTCGGGGGCAGGGGCCATCGCCAGAGTGTCCGACCCTGCGCCCGGCACGCTGGCCTGCGCATATTGCAGCGCCAGCGGGCTGCGCCGGGCGGCGCTGCGGCTGGCGGGGGATGCCAGCGCGATGACGCCGGCGCCTGCTTCGGAGGATTTGAGGTCGGTGCCCGCAAGCAGGCGCGCCAGCGCTTCCTGGGTCGACATCCATCCCTGTACGCGGCGGCTGCGGATCGCGGCGACCTCGTCATAGGGAAAGAGAATACGCACGCCCGACTGGGCGGACAATTGCCGCAGCGCCCCGCTCAGCGGCTGGACATGGATGTCGAACTTGTGACGCTGGACCAGTGAAGCGTCCGTGGTCGCCGCGGCAACAAGTTGACTGGGCGAAACAAGGCTGATGGCGAGGGCAGCCCCCGCCACGGCATGGCGAATACGCATTGTCTGTTCCCCTGATGCGACGACAATTATTGCCGTTCTGCTGCTAGGGAACGAATGTGGTCGTGCGATCCACTATTTCATTCGGGCAAAGCAGGACATTTGTCCGAAATTATCTTTGGCGGACCGCCGCGCGTCTTCAGCTTCCGGTCTGGAGGAACCAGCGGTCGGTCCGTTCCAGGCCGATGGCGGTCAATCTTCCCGAAAAATAGGCGCCGGTGTCGACGCCGATCCGGTTGGTGCGCAGGTCGACGTCCGGGGTGATGCTGTGGCCATGGACGACCATCTTGGGGTGGGCGCGGTCGTGGTCCAGAAAGTCCCGTCGGATCCAGCGCAGGTCGACCGGGTCCTGATCGTCGATCGCTATGCCGGGACGGATGCCCGCATGGACGAAGAGATAGTCGCCCCACTCGATACTGTTCGGGCAGCCATCCAGAAAATCGACATGGGCGCGCGGAACATGGGCCTGCATCCACGCGACGATGGCGGCGTCCTCCATCGTTTCGAACTGGCGTGGCGTCAGGCCGTAGCTGGCCAGTGCCTGCGCGCCGCCCGCCCGGCGGAAGGTCGGAACGACGCGTTCGTCGCCATAAGCGGCCGCGACGAACAATTCCTCATGATTGCCCTTCAGGCAGATCGCATCCTCCCGGTCGACCAGCCCCATGACACGATCGACCACCGCGCGCGATGAGGGGCCGCGATCGACCAGGTCGCCCAGGAATAGCAGGCGCGAAGCCATCGGTTCCCGCGTCAGGCAGTCGGCGGCGATCAGCCGCAACAACTGCTCCAGCAGGTCCAGTCGCCCATGGATGTCGCCGATCGCATAGCAGCGCCCATCCTCGCCTATGCTCGGCGGCGGGCGATCATCAGGTTCGGCGTGCCGCTGTTTTCCGATGCGCCAGAAGCTCATGGACCCAGTGTCGCCTACAGGCGGGGCAGTGTCACCCCCTGCTGGCCCATATATTTGCCGGCGCGATCGGCATAGCTGACCTCGCACGGTTCGTTGCCCTGGAGGAACAGGAACTGGCAGGCGCCCTCGTTCGCGTAGATCTTGGCGGGCAGCGGCGTCGTGTTGGAAAACTCCAGCGTGACATGGCCTTCCCAGCCCGGCTCCAGCGGCGTCACGTTCACGATGATGCCGCACCGCGCATAGGTGGATTTGCCCAGGCAGATCACCAGCACGTCGCGCGGCACGCGGAAATATTCGACCGTGCGGGCCAGGGCGAAGCTGTTGGGCGGGATGATGCAGCAGTCGGTCTTGCGGTCGACGAAGCTGTTGGCCGCGAAATCCTTGGGGTCCACCACCGCGCTGTCGACATTGGTGAAGATCTTGAACTCGTCCGCGACCCGCGCGTCATAGCCATAGGAGGACAGGCCATAGCTGATGCAGCCGTCGCGCTTCTGGCTCTCCACGAACGGCTCGATCATGCCGGTCGTCAGCGCCTGTTCGCGAATCCACTTGTCGGAAAGAATGGCCATGATGTCTCAGCTCTTTTTGATGGGGCCGATGCCCAGGTCCGCCGGACCGAAGGCATGGGGAAGAAGGTCGGCGACGCGAAGGTCGAGCACCCGGTCGCCGCCGGGCGTGGCGCAATAGACGGCCAGGGTGCGGCCGGCCATCTGCTCGGCCTCGTTCATGATCTGGCGGCATCGCCCGCACGGGGTGACGAGCGCGTCCTGCGGACCATCCATTGCCCCGCCCACGACCGCGATCGCGGCTACGTCGCCAAAACGCCCCTGCGCATTGACGCTCGCCAGCGCCACCGTCTCGGCGCAGAGCGACAGGCCGTAGCTCGCATTCTCGAAATTGCACCCGGTGACGATGCTGCCGTCGGTCAGCCGCACCGCCGCGCCCACGGCGAAGCGGCTATAGGGCGCATGGGCGTTCGCCATCGCCTCGCGCGCGGCGGCGATCAGCATCTGGATATCGTCTGTTTCACTCATCACGGCGCCACCACATTCCATCGGACCGGACCATCGACGCCGTCGATATGCCGCATATCGCTGGCTGTCCACATCACCCAGGGCTTGGAGGCATAATCGGGCGGGAAGAAATTGCCGTCCAGCCACAGCGTCCGGTTGATGCCCGACCCGACATCATAGGCCTTGTCGAAATCCTCGGTCAGGTTGAGCAGGGCGGGCCTTCCCGCCTGGCCCTCGACCAGGTTGATAAGCGTGTTGAGGTCCGACAGCAGCTGGTCGCGCCGCGGCCGCGC
The DNA here is from genome assembly GCF_001650725.1 of Sphingobium sp. TCM1. Classification (GTDB taxonomy): domain Bacteria; phylum Pseudomonadota; class Alphaproteobacteria; order Sphingomonadales; family Sphingomonadaceae; genus Sphingobium. The sequence goes on from NZ_LXVX01000012.1 coordinate 101,608, forward strand.
CCTGCATCCCGGCTGGAACGCAAGTCGGATGACCGGGGGCAGCGCGGCGTTGTCGCGCGGCACCGTGGTCATGAAGCCGGTCGCCTGGTCGCTCGGCCGGCGGCACAGGCTCAAATCGATGAACGCTCCATAGCGCATCCCCGCCGCGCGCGCGGCGCGCCAGTTGGCGGCGAAGGCGGGGTCGCGCCGGCCGGCGCCATCCACCGCGCGCACATAGGCGAAATCCGTTCCCTGCGCGGCCAGCGTGCCCCAGTCGACCACGCCATTGTCGGCGCTGATGGTGACGCCTTGCACCGGATATTGCTCGCGGTCAGGGGCCCAGGCGCGCGCATGGAGCCACAGCGCCAGAGCCAGCGCCGCGACCACCGCCAGTCCCGCCCCGATCCGGAACAGCAGGCCCCCCAAAGTCACAACCCTGATCTTTCTACCCCTTGATATGCAGCACGCAGATCAGCGTGAAAAGGCGCCGCGCCGTGTCGAAATCCACGTCGATCTTGCCTTCGAGCCGCTCCTTCAGGACCTCCGCCGCATCATTGTGGATGGCGCGGCGGGCCATGTCGACCGTCTCGATCTGCTGGGGCGACGCATTGCTGATCGCCTGATAATAGCTGTCGCAGATCGCGAAATAGTCGCGGATCGGGCGGCGGAACCGGCCCAGCCCCAGGATGATCGCCTCCAGCGGGCTGTCGTCTTCCCGGTTGATCTCGATCACCAGCCGACCTTCCTCGACCCGCAGCATCACCTTGTAGGGACCGGCATAGCCGTCGTCATGAACGCGCTGGGGCGCGAAATGATTATCCTCCAGCAGGTCGAAGATCGCGATGCGCCGTTCCTGCTCCACGTCGGCATTGCGCCACAGGATCGTGCGCTGGTCGAGCTGGATGTCTATGATGCGCGGATCAGCCATATGCAAGCGCACTGTCAGTGCGGCGGCGCGCGCCGAAATGCAAGCGGGACTTATCCACAGATGCTTTCGGATATTGCCCTTGCGCGGCGCGTGTCGGGAGAGGAAAGAGGGCGCATGGTCGAACTGCTGAAATTGAATCCCGCCGAAACGGGCGGAACCGAACTGCCGCGCAATGTCGAGGCGGAGGCCGCGCTGCTGGGCGCGATCATGATCGACAACCGCATTGCCGAGGATGTGCAGCTCAGGCTCAAGGCCGAACATTTTTTCGAGCCGCTGCACGGCCGCATCTACGACGCGATCATGCGCTTGCTGGACAAGGACATGGTCGCCAACCCCGTAACGCTCAAGCCCATGCTGGAACAGGATCCCGCGCTCCGGGAACTGGGCGGGGCGGCCTATCTGGCGCAACTGACCGGCAATGGCGCGGCGCTGATCGGCGCGCGCGACTTCGCCAGCCAGATCTACGACCTTGCGTTGCTGCGCCAGCTTGTCAGCGTCGGCCGAGAACTTGTTGAAAATGCAATGGACACCAGCGAGGATGTCAATCCCCGTGAGCAGATCGAGGCGGCCGAAGTCGCTCTCTACAAGGTGTCGGAGGGTGAGGGCGAGACGGGATCGGTCAAAAGTTTCCTCACCGCATCCACCGCCGCCGTGCAGGTGGCCGAGCGCGCGCTCAACAGTGGCGGCCATGTGTCGGGCATCACCACCGGGATCAACAGCCTCAACGCCAAGATCGGCGGCCTGCACAATTCGGACCTCATGATCCTGGCGGGACGTCCGGGCATGGGCAAGACCTCGCTGGCCACCAATATCGCCTATAATGCGGCGTCGCGCTGGCTGCGGGACAATGCCGATGGCATCCCGGCGGAAAAGAATATGGGCGCCAAGACCGCCTTCTTCTCGCTCGAAATGTCGGCGGACCAGCTGGCGACCCGCGTTCTCGCCGAACAGTCCGGCATTTCCGGCGAAGCGCTGCGCATGGGCAAGATCAGCCGCGCCGATTTCCAGAATCTGTCCCGCGCCGCGCGGGAGCTACAGGAACTGCCGCTCTTCATCGATGATACGCCCGGCCTCACCATCGCGGCGCTGCGCACCCGCGCGCGCCGCCTCAAGCGCCGCCACGACATCGGCTTCATCGTCGTCGACTATCTCCAGCTACTCCAGGGAACCGGGCGGGGGAACGAGAATCGCGTCAATGAAATTTCGGAAATTTCTCGTGGTTTGAAGACCTTGGCGAAGGAACTTCATGTCCCGGTGCTGGCCCTGTCGCAGCTCAGCCGCGCGGTGGAACAGCGCGAGGACAAAAGGCCGCAACTGTCCGACCTGCGCGAATCCGGCTCGATCGAGCAGGACGCGGACATGGTCTGGTTCGTGTTCCGCGAGGATTATTACGAGGCCGCCAAGGAACCCAAGCCCGACGACGAGGCCGCCTACGCCGCGTGGAAAGAAAATATGGAGCGCATCTACGGCAAGGCGGAAGTCATCGTCGCCAAGCAGCGCCACGGTTCCACCGGCCGTATCCGCATGAAGTTCGACGCCAAGATCACCCGCTTCTCCGACCTGGCCGAGGACAGCTATGAGGATCTGAGCTACGAATGAGCTGAGACAACAATCATCGTCGTCATTCCCGCCCAGAGCGATTTCCCATCAGATGGAATCTTCTGATGAGTCGTCAATCGCATAAAACCAGTGGAGCGGTTGATCCGATCCACCAGGATCGCAAACAGCTCCAGGCGGGAACCCTTCTCCGGACCTTGAACCAGGTTCGATGTCAGGGAGAGGGATTCCCGCCTCGGCGGGATGACGAAAAAGATTATTGGGCTTTGGCCGCCTTGGCCCGCGCCGCTACCCGCTTCTCCAGCATCGACAGCGGCATCGCGCCTTCCTCAAGAATGGCGTGGAACTGCTTGATATCGAAGGCATCGCCCAGCTCCGCCTCTGCCGCCTTGCGAGCCTTGCTCCACACGCCATGGCCGACCTTGTAGCTGGTCGCCTGCCCCGGTTGGGTGCAATAGCGTTCGACCTCACGCTGGCAGCGGGGCCGGGCGAAGCCGGTCTTCTCCACCATATAGTCGGTCGCCTGTTCGCGGCTCCACTTCTTCGCATGGATGCCGGTATCGACGACAAGCCGCGCCGCGCGGAACAGAAAGGACTGGAGATAACCCGCCCGGTCGAGCGGCGTCGCATAGCCGCCCAGTTCGTCCGCCAGTTGCTCGGCATAGAGCGCCCAGCCCTCGGTATAGGCGCTCATGAACGCGGTCTTGCGCAGCATCGGCACGTCGCCCGCATTCTGCGCGGTCGAGATTTGCAGATGATGGCCCGGCACGCCCTCATGATAGGTGAGCGCGGGCAGACCATATTTCGGCCAGTCGCCGACATCCTTGAGATTGATGAAGTAGATGGCCGGTCGCGATCCATCCAGCGCCGCGCGGTTATAATAGCCGTTGGACGCGCCATCCTGGATCTCGATGGGCACCGCACGAATTTCCAGCACAGTATCAGGAATCGTGGAGAAGGCATTGGGAAGCTTGGCCTTCATTGCGTCGAGATCGCGGTTCAGCTGCGCCAGCAGGGCGGCGCGCCCCTCCGCGCTGTCGGCATAGAGCTGCGTCGGATCGACATTGAGCGCCGCCAGCCGCTCGCCGATCGTGCCGCTGGTCCGCCCCGCGCCCTTCAGAATGCTGTCCAACTGCGCGCTGATGTCGGCGACCTGCTCCAGCCCCATGGCGTGGATCTGGTCGGCGCTGAGATCGGTGGTCGTCGCCTGGCTGAGCGCGGCGGCGTAGATTTCGTCTCCGCGTGGGGTGCGCCATACGCCATCGCCCGCCGCCGTCCTGTCCTTGAGCGCCGCGATCGCCGCGATCTGTTCATCCAGCGCGGGGTAGATCGCCCGCTCCACGATCGCGCTCGCCTGCCCCTGCCAGTCGCCCGCAATGCCCTTGGCCGCCGCGCGCTTCACCAGCGACTGGACCATCGAACATGCGGCCGCCGGCTGCCCGCGCAGCTTTTTCAGTTGCCCCAGCGTCAGGTCCAGCGACCAGGCCGGCGCCAGATAGCCGCGCGCCGCCTCGTCCCGCTGGAGCGCCGTGTCGGTCCGCAGGTTGCGGGCGAAGGCGTCGAGCCGCGCGACATAGGCGTCGCAGTCCGCCGCCGCGTTGATGGTATGGGCGGTATTGAGGAAATCGGGCGTCTGGAAATAGCTGCCGCCCTGCTGGAAGATGCGATAGGGCCGCTGCACGCTGTTGAGGCCGAATGTCGCCGGCGCGACCGTCTGCTGGCCCAGCGAATAAAGGATGACCTCCAGGTTCAACCGCTGCGCGTCGGACAGGCTGGCCGCCTCATAGCCCTGCAATTCCTGGATCGCCGCCTGCGTCGCCGCCAGCTTCTTCATCATGCCCGACTTGCTGTTGTCATCGAGCAGGCTCTTCGCCCCGGCGCGCGCGCCCTTGTCGAGGCCCAGGCTCGTCACCATCCCCGGCGACAGGTCGAGCGCGCGTTCGAAGATTGCGGCGAAGGTGGCGGACAGCCGCGCATCGTCGTTGCCCGCGACCTGCGCAAATCCGCGCGGCGCGGCGGTGGCGAGCGCGGCGGCGCCGGCGGTGGAAAGAAAGGAACGGCGGTCCATGGCGGCGACTCCCTGATTTTGTCTGGCTGCTGATTTTTCAGGCTCTTGTCTTACTCCGCCGACGCCGCTCGTCCAGTGCTTTGTAACAAAGTTACGCTGTTGCAATATGTTCGTGCGTGGTCAGAGCGGGTAGGACAGCGCCAGCCCCGCCACCGCCGCCACCGCAAGCGTGGTCATCACGCCCTGCTTAAACCGGAAGATCATCACCGCCGCGCCCATGGCGATCAGGGCGATGCGCCAGTCCAGGCTCGCCGGATCGGGCAGCAGCAGCGTCATCCCCGCCGTCCGTATCGTCTCAAGCCGCGTGAACAGCACATGCAGCGCGAACCACAGGGTCAGGTTCGCGATCACGCCCACGACCGCCGCCGTCAGAGCGGCCAGCGCGCCTTGCAACCGCGGCGCATGTTCCAGCCGCTCCATCCACGGCGCGAAGCTGAAAATCCACAGGAAACAGGGCGCGAACGTGACCCAGAGCGTGACCAGACCACCCAATATCCCGGCGATCAGCGGCGAAAATGGCTCGGGCGCGCGGAAGGCGCCCAGGAAGCCGACGAACTGCGTCACCAGGATAAGTGGCCCCGGCGTGGTTTCGGCGAGGCCGAGGCCATCGGTCATCTCGCCTGCCGACAGCCAGTGCATCTGTTGCACCGCCTCCTGCGCCATATAGGCTAGCACCGCATAGGCGCCGCCAAAGGTGACGACCGCCAGTTGCGAGAAGAAGGCGCCGATCCTCCACAGCACATGGTCCGGCCCCAGCAGCAGCAGGATCGCCGCCATCGGCGCGGCCCAGATCAGCAGCCAGAGCAGGATGGTCCGCGCCGTCTGCGCCCAGGGCCGGGGCCCCGCCGGCGCACTTTCCGGCGCCGCGCCGTCCGCCTTGAGCCATGCCGGTCGCCACCGCGCCAGCACGAAGCCCAGCGCGCCCGCGCCCAGCACGACGATCGGAAAGGGCAGGGCGAAGAAGAACAGCGCCAGGAAGGCGGCGACCGCCAGCACCCGCTTGAACCCGGTGTCGAGCGCCCGCCGGCCGATGCGGATCAACGCCTGAGTCACGATCGCCAGCACCGCCGCCTTGATCCCCAGGAACAGCGCCGCCACCGGCTTCAGGTCGGCGGCATAGGCGTAGAGGATCGCCAGCCCCATCATCACCGCCGCGCCGGGCAGCACGAACAGCAACCCGGCCGCCAGCCCGCCCTTCGTCCCATGCAGCCGCCATCCGATCCAGGTCGCCAACTGTTGCGCTTCCGGTCCCGGCAGCAGGTGGCAGACATTGAGTGCGCGCAGGAACGGACCTTCCTCCACCCAGCGCCGCTCCTCCACCAGTTCGCGATGCATCAGCGCGATCTGACCCGCCGGCCCGCCGAAGCTCAGAAAGCCGATCTTGCCGAAAACATGGACAAGGTCCGAAAAACTTGGATGCGACACGCACGTTCCCCCTGGGCGACAACGCCCTTTTCGCCGCAATGCTTGGGCGGGGAACGCCTGAACGGGGGATTGCCTTGCCCCGTGCGCCGATCATGGCGGCGCGTCGTGGCGGGATCAAGCGGATTCAGGCCGCCAGCGCCCCCTCTCCGTCATGCGCCCGCCGTGACGCCATGATGGCGCCCACATGGGCCTCGGCCCAGCGGGTAATCTGGTCCAATATGCCGATCAGCCCGCCGGCCAGCGGCGTCAACGCATATTCCACCGTCACCGGCACGGTGGGGAAGGCGGCCCGGCTGACCAACCCGTCGCGCTCCAGGCTTTTCAGCGTCTGCGACAGCATCTTCTGCGAGATTGCGCCGATCCGCCGCCGCAGATCGTTGAACCGCACCGGCCCGTCTTTCAGGCTCAGCAGCACCAGCACCGCCCATTTGTCGCCGATCCTGTCGAGGATCTGGCGCGTCGGACAGTCGGGATCATAGGCGTCGCCCACGCGAAGCGGCTGGGGATCGGTCATGTCGGTATCCTTGGCGTAACCAGGTGACGGCAAAGTGCCTTCTTGTCGCCCTGATAGCCTGATCGCTATCTGGTTTCCATCAGTAACCATACAGGATATCAGCCATGAAGGTAGCGATCATCGGCGGCAGCGGCCGTGCGGGCCGGGAAATCAGCACGGAACTGGCGCGGCGCGGGCATCGGGTGACCGCCATTTCGCGCCATCCGGAAAACGCCGTCGATGCCGAAGGCGTCACCGCCCTTGCCGGCGACGTCAATGATCCCGCCGCGCTCGCCGAAGCGATTCGCGGCCATGACGTGGTGGTCAGCGCGGTGATGTTCTCCGACACCGATCCCGCTTCGCTGGTCGGCGTGATGCGGGCGGCGGGCGTGCCGCGCTATCTGGTGGTTGGCGGTGCCGGCAGTCTGGAGGTGGCGCCCGGCGTCGCCCTCATCACCACCCCGGACTTCCCCGAAGCCTATAAGGCCGAAGCGGGCAGGGGCGCGGCCTTTCTAGACAATCTGCGCGGGGTGGACGACATCGACTGGACCTTCCTCTCGCCCTCGGCCTATTTCTTCGTCGGCGACCGCACCGGACATTTTCGCCTCGGTCGGGACGAACTGCTGGTCGACGCCGACGGCAACAGCAGCATCTCCTATGCCGACTATGCCATCGCCATGGCGGACGAAATCGAGACGCCCCGGCACAGCCGCGCGCGGTTCACCGTGGGCTATTGAGGGCGGCGTAGCTAGGCGACGTTCCGGTTTTCCGACTCCCGTTCGCCCTGAGCTTGTCGAAGGGCTTCACTTCTTCTTCCAGACGCAAGGCTTGAAAGAGAAAATGGGGCTTCGACAGGCTCAGCGCCAACGGATGTGGATGTGTCCAAAAATGGCCGCTCCAAGTCCTCACCTGAAGCGACCCTCCGCCAGATGCGCAACGCTTACTGCGCTCCCTCCAGCTTGTCCTGGGTCTTAGTCTCGAAATCGCCGGCGTCATGGCGTTCGCGCAGTTGTTCCTCCAGCGGCCCGTTCGCCTTGTTGACCATGCGGCCGCGCTTCACCGCCGGGCGGGCGTCGATCTGCTCGGCCCAGCGCAGCACATTGCCGTAGCTCCGCGCGTCCAGGAACTCTGCCGCTTCATAGGCCCGGTTCAGCACCAACCCGCCATACCAGGGCCAGATGGCGATGTCGGCGATCGAATATTCGCTCCCGGCCATATACGCATTCTCCGCCAGATGGCGGTCGAGCACGTCCAGTTGCCGCTTCACCTCCATCGCATAGCGGTTGATCGGATATTCGTATTTTTCGGGCGCATAGGCGAAGAAATGGCCAAAGCCGCCCCCAGCAGCGGCGCGCTGCCCATCTGCCAGAACAGCCAGCTCAGCGCCGCGGTGCGCCCGGCCGGGTCGGTCGGCAGGAACCTGCCGAACTTCTCGGCCAGATAGAGCAGGATCGCGCCGGATTCGAACACGCGCTGGGGCGGGGACGTGCTATGGTCCATCAACGCCGGGATCTTGCTGTTGGGATTGACCTCGACAAAGCCGCTGGAAAACTGGTCGCCCTCGCCGATGCGGATCAGCCAGGCGTCATATTCCGCCGCGGTGATACCCGCCTCCAGCAATTCCTCCAGCAGGATCGTCACCTTCTGCCCGTTGGGTGTGGCGAGCGAATAGAGCTGGAAGGGATGCTTGCCCACCGGCAGCGCCTTGTCATGGGTCGGCCCGGCGATCGGGCGATTGATATTGGCGAAGGCGCCGCCACTCTCCTTGTCCCAGGTCCAGACTTTGGGCGGGGTATAGCTGTCGGTCATGCGGGCGTGGCTCCGATATTGCGTTCTCGCCCGCAGGTAGGAAGCGGCCTTGCCGCCCGCAACCGAGTGTCGCCCGCCGCCGCGTGATTATTTCTCGCCGACCCGCACCACCAGAACGCTGATCGGCGACTGGTGGACGATGGCCGACGCATTGGAGCCGAGCAGGCGGGACACGAGCGAGGGCTGGTGCGAGGCGAGGATGATAAGGTCGGCCTTGCAGCTTTCCGCCTCGTTCAGCACTTCGTCGCGCACCCGCCCGCGATGGGTGACGAACCGGGTCCGCGCCGGATCGAGTCGCGTCTCATCCGCCCATGCCTTCATGTGGGCACGCGCTTCGGCGCCCTCGCGTTCGTCGAAATCGCTGGCGAGCAGGGCGGAATAGCGGGTCGGCAGATGATGGCGCACATAGAGGATGTGGACCTGCCCCTGCGCTCCGGCAACCTCCGCCGCGCTGGCCATGGCGGCGTGGGCCAGCGCCGGATTGTCGATGTCCACGGCCACAAGGATCGTCGCGTAGCTCATTATCCTCTCCCGCCGAATGCCGGCCTTACGGGCGTCTTGCACGCTGCCGCGCCCTGTCTGCGATGATACTCCAGATCGGGGGAATCCGGAACAGCCGCAATATCCGCCCATCCCGTCGCGGACCTCGTGACCCGCGTCGCGCGCGGAGCTATGGAGCGCGGCGAACGGCCACAGACAGGGGTGGAAAATTTTTCTGCGATTCCACCCTTGACCCGAGAAACGACTTTTCCATATTCACGCCGCTAGCACTCTTCATCAGGGAGTGCTAACAACGAAGAGTTCATCGGGAGAAGGAAGGGTGAAAAAGGCATTTCGGGGCATGAACCCGGCGTCCTTCTCGCCCATCTGATCCCAAGACGCTAGGGAAAGGCAATCAACATGGCATTTCGTCCGTTGCACGACCGTGTTCTCGTCCGCCGCGTGGAAGCGGAAGAGAAGACCGCCGGTGGCATCATCATCCCCGACACCGCCAAGGAAAAGCCGCAGGAAGGCGAAATCGTCTCCGTCGGCACCGGCAGCAAGGCCGAAGACGGCAAGGTGACGCCGCTGGACGTCAAGGCTGGCGATCGCGTGTTGTTCGGCAAATGGTCGGGCACCGAAGTCAAGGTCGATGGCGAAGACCTGCTCATCATGAAGGAATCGGACATTCTCGGTATTGTGGGCTAACGCCAACGGGCTTGGCCTCATTGGCTAAGCTGCGAACCGGGCAGAAATCTGATTTTTTCGCGGAATTCCGACACCTGCAACGGTGTGAACTTCGCATATTTTGCAATTCTCAAAGAAGGTGAAAGATCATGGCAGCGAAGGACGTAAAGTTTTCGCGTGACGCTCGTGAGCGCATCCTGCGCGGCGTCGACATCCTGGCCGACGCGGTCAAGGTGACGCTCGGCCCCAAGGGCCGCAACGTCGTCATCGACAAGAGCTTCGGCGCGCCCCGCATCACCAAGGACGGTGTTTCGGTCGCCAAGGAAATCGAACTGAAGGACAAGTTCGAGAATATGGGCGCCCAGATGGTCCGCGAAGTCGCTTCGAAGACCAACGACATCGCTGGTGACGGCACCACCACCGCGACCGTTCTCGCCCAGGCGATCGTGCGCGAAGGCATGAAGTCGGTTGCCGCCGGCATGAACCCGATGGACCTGAAGCGCGGCATCGACCTCGCCGTCACCAAGGTCGTCGATGACATCAAGTCGCGCTCGAAGCCGGTTTCGGGTTCGAACGAAGTCGCCCAGGTCGGCATCATCTCGGCCAATGGCGACCGTGAAGTCGGCGAGAAGATTGCCGAAGCCATGGAAAAGGTCGGCAAGGAAGGCGTCATCACCGTCGAAGAGGCCAAGGGTCTCGAATTCGAGCTGGACGTCGTCGAAGGTATGCAGTTCGACCGCGGCTATCTGTCGCCCTACTTCATCACCAACCCGGAAAAGATGGCGGTCGAGCTTGCTGACCCGTACATCCTGATCCACGAGAAGAAGCTGTCGAACCTCCAGTCGATCCTGCCGATCCTCGAAGCCGTGGTGCAGTCGGGTCGTCCGCTGCTCATCATCGCGGAAGACATTGAAGGCGAAGCGCTGGCGACCCTGGTCGTCAACAAGCTGCGCGGCGGCCTGAAGGTCGCGGCAGTTAAGGCGCCCGGCTTCGGCGACCGTCGCAAGGCCATGCTGGAAGACATCGCCGTCCTCACCAAGGGCGAAGTCATCTCCGAAGACCTCGGCATCAAGCTCGAAAACGTCACGCTCGCGATGCTCGGCACCGCCAAGCGCGTCACCATCGACAAGGACAACACCGTCATTGTCGACGGCGCTGGCGACCATGAGTCGATCAAGGGCCGCACCGAGCAGATCCGTGCGCAGATCGAAGTCACCACTTCGGACTATGACCGCGAGAAGCTCCAGGAGCGTCTGGCGAAGCTGGCTGGCGGCGTAGCCGTCATCAAGGTTGGCGGCGCGACCGAAGTCGAAGTCAAGGAGCGCAAGGACCGCGTCGACGACGCTCTCCACGCGACCCGCGCGGCTGTCGAGGAAGGCATCGTCCCCGGCGGCGGTACGGCCCTGCTGTACGCCACCAAGGCTCTGGAAGGCCTCAAGGGCTCGAACGACGACCAGACCCGCGGCATCGACATCGTCCGCAAGTCGCTGACCTCGCTGGTGCGCCAGATCGCCGCCAACGCCGGTCAGGACGGCGCTGTCGTGTCGGGCAAGCTGCTGGATCAGGACGACACCTCGTTCGGCTTCAACGCTGCGACCGACACCTATGAAAACCTGGTCGCCGCTGGCGTCATCGACCCGACCAAGGTCGTGCGTACCGCGCTCCAGAACGCTGCCTCGGTTGCCGGTCTGCTGATCACCACCGAAGCCTCGATCGCCGAGCTGCCGGAAGACAAGTCGTCGGCCCCGGCGATGCCGGGCGGCATGGGCGGCATGGGCGGCATGGACTTCTGACGCGAAGCGTCACCCCAGCGCAGGCTGGGGTCTCATGCCCCATGGGATAAGAACGAGGCCGGCGGAGCGATCCGCCGGCCTCTTTCGTGCGTGAGTGCGGCAGGCCGTGTTTGAGGCCCATCAACCCCTCTCCCTTGAGGGAGAGGGATGCGCAGGCTTCTCAGCTTGCTGCCTGGCCGAAGCCGGGTGAGGGGGGATGTGCTGGCATCCGGCCGCTCGCTCTCAGTTCGCGGGCGGGTGCGTCACGACCATCATCGGCAGCTGCGCGCGCACCTCGAAGCCCAGGGTCCGGTAAAGCGCGATCGTCCGGTCATGCGCGGCATAGGCATGAAGGAAGGGCGTTTCGCCACGATCGAGCATCGCCTGCATCACCACCCGCATCAGGGCGCCGGCCAGGCCGCGTCCGCGCCAGTCGGGATGGGTGCAGACCCCGCTGACTTCGGTGAAGCCCGGCATCCGCATCCGTTCGCCGGCCATCGCGACCAGCCGGCCGCCCTCCCGCACGCCGATGAAGCGGCCGAGGCGGTGGGTGAGGGGGCGAAAGGGGCCGGGCTTGGTCAGCAGCGCCAGCTCCAGCATGGTCGACGCATCCTCCTCGCCCAGCACGACCCAGTCGGGCAGGGTGGTGGTCGCGGCGGTCACGCGCGGCGCGACCATCTGCGCCAGCAGCGCGGTCCGCGCGACATGGATGTCCGGCGGCGCCGTCGCCGCTGCGTCCCGGCCGACCAGCCATAATTCGCCGTCCGCCGGGATCAGCGGGCGCAGGGCCGCGAGTTCCTGGCCTGCCGTCGCGGCAAAGGGCCCGTGTTCCGTGTGCAGGCGCATCGCCAGCGCGTCGCCTTCCGCCAGCGCGGACCAGCCGGACCTCAGGCTGTGCCAGACCGGATGGTCGAGCGGGTGGCCGGGCGCGGCAGGATCGGAGGCAGGGGAGGTCATCGTGCGACTCGTCGGGCCGGAGGAAAGGGACGGGCAGATGCACCGCTTCGGCCTCTTGACGTCAACCGCCAATCTGCGCCTTGCTCACGTCCAGCATCTTGCCATTGGTGATGACGACGATGTCGCCCAGTTTCGTCACGCCGAACAGCTTTTTCGCGAACGCGACCGGCACGCCGATGCAGCCATGAGTGCCGCGCCCATATTCGACGTCGCTGCCGTGGATGAAGACGCCGTCGCTGGTCAGCCGCTGCGCATAGGGCATGGGCGCGTCATAGAGGTTGGACACATGGTCGGCGTCCTTCTGCGTGATCGGGAAGGCGCCCTGTGGGCTTGGCTTGTCGGTCGCGCCATAGAGGATGACCGCCGCCCCGATCTCGTAGCCGGCGCGGAACACCGACAGCGTCTCGGCCTTCAGGTCCACGGTGATGACCACCGGCCCTGTGGCCGGTGCGCCTTTCTCGTCCCAGACATAGTCGCCATGGCGGAACGGGCCGTCGATCCGCAGCACGCGCTTCACCGCCAGCGCGCGGGGATCGACGTGCATCGGCTGGTCGCTGCGCCGTTCGGCAGGCTTGGTCGGAGGGGGGGCTGGCGCGGTTTTCTCGGCGGCGAGTTCAGCCGGGGTTGCATCGCTTGCCGCCGGCCGGTCGATCCACTGCATCGTCAGCAGCGCGCCACCGCCCAGCAGCAGCGCGACCGCCAGCTTGGGCGCCAGCCTGGCCACAACGCTTTTCAACAAACCCGCCATTACGTTCCTCATGCCTCCGTTCAGGCGGCAGCGTAGCGGCGAAAGGTTAAGTTCAGCCTTCCCGCGCCACTTCCGCCGCCGCGATCGCGGTCAGGTTCAGGATGCCGCGCGATGTGACGCCGGGCGTCAGCACATGGATCGGCTTCGTCAGGCCCATCAGCATCGGCCCGACCGTGGGCGAGCTGGAGGCGGCCGACAGGGCGGTCAGCGTGATGTTCGCCGCGTCCAGATTGGGCATGACCAGCAGGTTGGCCGGTCCCTCGAAGCGGGAATCGGGGATCAACCGCTCGCGCAACGCCTGGCTCAGGGCCGCATCGGCATGCATCTCGCCATCCACCGCCAGTTCCGGCGCAGCCTCGCGGACCAGCTTCAGCGCCCGGCGCATCTTGCGCGCGCTGTCGGTGTGCGATGCGCCAAAATTGGAATGCGACAGCAATGCCGCGCGCGGCGCAAGGCCGAAATGCTGCAATTCGGCCGAAGCCGCCAGCGTCATTTCCGCGATCTGCTCGGGCGTCGGGTCCGGCACCATATGGGTGTCGGTGATGAAGAGCGCGCCCGCGTCCAGGATCAGTCCCGACAATGCGTAAACGCGGCTGTGGCCGGGCACCCGGTCGATGATCCGCAGCACATGTTCGACCTGGCCCCAATATTCGGATCGGCCGCCGACCAGCGCGGCATCGACCCGCCCGGTGCGCAGCAGCAGGGCGGCGGTGATGGTCGGGCGGCGGTAAACATGGCGCAAAATCTCGTCGGCCGGCACGCCACGGCGCGAAGCGACCGCGCGATAGGCCTCGACCAGTTCGCCCATCACCAGATGATCGGTTTCGGGATCTATCACCTCGACATCATTGTCGAGGTCGAGGTTCAGCCCCATTTCCGGCAGCTTCTGCGCCAGGATGCGGCGGCGCGCGATGATGGTCGGACGGACGATGCCTTCGTCTAGCGCGTCGCGTATCGCGCGCAGTACGCGTTCATCCTCCCCCTCGCCATAGGCGATGCGGCAGGCGCTGCCGCGCGCCGCCTCGAACACGGGCAGCATCAACTGGCCCGATCGGGTGCTCTGGCGCGCCAGGCTGCGCTTATATTCGTCCAGGTCCAGCGTCTTCTTCGCGACGCCGCTGTCCATCGCCGCCTTGGCGACCGCGACGGCGATCTCGCCGATCAGGCGCGGATCAAAGGGGGTCGGGATGATATAGTCTGCGCCGAACACCAGCTTGCGACCGCCATAGGCCTGCGCCACGCTGTCATGAGCGGGCTTGCGGGCGAGGCCGGCGATGGCGTCGGCGGCGGCGACCTTCATCGCCTCGTTGATCTGCGTCGCGCCGACGTCCAGCGCGCCGCGGAAGATATAGGGGAAGCACAGGACGTTGTTGACCTGGTTGGGATAGTCGGACCGGCCGGTGGCGATGATCGCGTCCGGGCGCACTTCGCGGGCAGCCTCCGGGCGGATTTCCGGCTCCGGGTTGGCCAGTGCGAAGATCAGCGGGTTGGGCGCCATCAGCGGCAGCCATTCGGGCTTCAGTACGCCCGGCGCGGACAGACCCAGAAACAGGTTCGCGCCCGGCAGCACGTCGGGCAGGGTGCGCGCATTGGTGGTGCGGGCATAGCGCGCCATGTTGGGCAACATGCCCTCGCGGCCAGCATGGATGACGCCGTCCTTGTCGGTCATCGTGACATTCTCGACCGGCAGGCCCATCGATACCAGCAGGTCGACGCAGGCGAGCGCAGCGGCACCCGCGCCAGACGTCACCAGCTTCGCGTCGGCCAGCGTCTTGCCCTGCAACACCAGTGCGTTGCGCACGGCGGCGGCCACGACGATGGCGGTGCCATGCTGGTCGTCATGAAAGACCGGAATATTCATCCGTTCCTTCAGCCGCGCCTCGATCGCGAAACATTCGGGCGCCTTGATGTCTTCCAGGTTGATCCCGCCGAAGGTCGGCTCCAGCAGCGCGACGGCCTCGACGAACTTGTCGGGGTCGGTGGTATCGACCTCGATGTCGAACACGTCGATATCCGCGAATTTCTTGAAGAGGACGGCCTTGCCCTCCATCACCGGCTTGGACGCCAGCGCGCCGATCGCGCCCAGGCCGAGCACGGCCGTGCCGTTGGAGATGACGGCGACCAGGTTGCCGCGCGCGGTATAGTCCATCGCCTTGTCGGGATCGGCGGCGATCTCGACGCAGGGCGCGGCGACGCCGGGCGAATAGGCCAGCGCCAGGTCGCGCTGGTTGACCATGCGCTTGGTCGGCTCGATGCGGAGCTTACCGGGCTGCGGATAGCGGTGATAGTCGAGGGCGGCGCGGCGGGTGTTATCGTCCATGCGATGCGCCTTAATGACTGCGTTTCGCTAGGGCAACCGCCGATAGCTCCCAGGGTGGCGTCGGGGCATATAGTCCGACAAGAAATTCGACGAAGGCCGTGATGGCGCGGGGCGGATTGGCCTGCGGCAGCGTCACCGCGAACAGGCCTACATCGCTCGACCCCTCATAAGCCGGCAATATCTGCCGCACGGCGCATCGAGCCAGTGCGTCGCTGATGTCCCAGAGCGATCGCAGCGCGATGCCGCCGCCGGCCAGCGCGAGTTCGCGCACCAGTTCGCTGCTGTTGGTGCGGACATGGCTGCGTCCCTCGACGGGGACCGGCCCCTTCGGCCCGACGAGCCGCCAGGGCATCTGGCCTTCCGCTGCCAGCAGGCGATGCTCCTTCAGGTCCGCGATCGTCTCCGGCACGCCGAACCGCTCCAGATAGGCGGGCGCGGCGCACAGGATGCGGCGGTTGGTCGCCAGCCTTTTCGCTGTCAGCCCCGGCCCCGGATCGGCGGTGATGCGGATGGCGAGGTCCGCGCGGCTTTCGATCAGGTCGGCGAAATCGTCCGACAGGTCGATGCTGAGTTCAACCTTGGGATGCGCGTCGATGAAGCGCTGGAGGTAGGGGGCGAGATGCATCCGCCCGAAGGAGGTCGGCGCCGTGATGCGCAGCGGCCCGCTCGCCACCGCCGACGCGCCCGACACCCGCCGCTCGGCCTCTTCCAGCGCCGCCAATATGCCACGCAGGTCGGTATGGAGCCGCTCGCCCGCCGGCGTCAGCGCCAGCCGCCGCGTGGTGCGATGGACGAGCTTCGCGCCCAGCCGCTCCTCCAGCCGCGCCAGCCGCTTGGACATCATGGCTGGCGATATATGCAGCCGCCGCCCGGCTGCGGCCAGCCCGCCCTCGTCCACTATGCTCACGAACAATTCATGGTCGGGATCCATCATATTCGTTCACCATAGGAATGACTGTATTCGCATAATAGCGTCTACACGACATAATGGGAATCGCGTAAACACTTTCCAGGATTATCGTCGTCCCTGCGCAGGCGGGAATGACGAACAGGAAATGTGCAGGAGAAGATGATGACCGACCGCATGATCGACAAAGCCGGCCTCCAGGTCGCCGAGCAATTGGCCGATTTCATCGACAGCCGCGCGCTACCCGGCACTGGCATCGCGCCCGACGCCTTCTGGGCCGGCGCCGCCGCCATCTTCGCCCGCTTCGCTCCCGAAAACGGGGCGATGCTACGCAAGCGCGATACGCTTCAGGCGCAGATCGACAGCTGGCACGAACAGCGCAAGGGTCAGCCGCATGACGGCCAGGCCTATCAGGCCTTCCTGCGCGAGATCGGCTATCTCGTCCCTGAACCCGTGCCCTTCACCGTTGGCAGCGAGAATGTCGACGAAGAAGTCGCCCGCATGGCCGGGCCGCAGCTGGTCGTCCCCATCCTCAACGCCCGCTTCCTGCTGAACGCCGCCAATGCGCGCTGGGGCAGCCTCTATGACGCGCTCTACGGCACCGACGCCATTCCCGGCGCGGCGGCGGGAAATGGTTATGACGCCGCCCGCGGCGCACAGGTCATCGCCTGGGCCAAGGTCTTCCTCGACGATGCGATCCCGCTGGCGACCGGCAGTTGGGCTGACCTGTCGAGCGACGACATCATCCTCGCCGATCCGTTGCAGTTCGTGGGCACCAGCGCCAAGGGCAAGCTGTTCCGTCATAACGGCCTGCATATCGAAGTCGTCTTCGATCCTACCCACCCGATCGGTGCGACCGACCCGGCGGGCATCGCCGACGTCATCCTCGAATCCGCCCTGACCGCCATCTGTGACCTTGAAGACTCGGTCGCGGCCGTCGATGCGCAGGACAAGGTCGCGGCCTACGCCAACTGGCTGGGCCTGATGCAGGGCGACCTGACCGACACGTTCGAGAAGGGTGGCAGGATGATGACCCGCGCCCTCAACCCCGACCGCGCCTACGCCGCGCCGGACGGCGGCAGCTTCACCCTGCCGGGCCGCAGCCTGTTGTTCGTCCGCAATGTCGGGCATCTGATGACCAACCCGGCCATCCGCCTGCCCGATGGCGACGAAGCGCCCGAAGGCATATTGGACGGCATCGTCACCAGCCTGATCGCCATGCATGATCTGGCGCGCGACGGCGGCAACAGCCGCGCGGGCAGCGTCTATATCGTCAAGCCCAAGATGCACGGGCCGCAGGAAGCCGCCTTCACCAACCGCCTGTTCGACGCGATCGAGGACATGCTGGGCCTCGCCCGCCACACGATCAAGGTCGGCGTCATGGACGAAGAACGCCGCACCTCGGCCAATCTCGCCGCCTGCATCCATGCCGTCCGCGACCGCATCGTCTTCATCAACACGGGCTTCCTCGACCGCACCGGGGACGAGATGCACACGTCGATGCAGGCCGGGCCGATGATCCCCAAGGGCGAGATGAAGACGAGCGACTGGATCGCCGCCTATGAAGATCGCAACGTCCAGATCGGCCTCGCCTGCGGCCTGTCGGGCCGGGCGCAGATCGGCAAGGGCATGTGGGCCGCGCCCGATCGCATGGCCGACATGCTGGAGCAGAAGGTCGGCCACCCCCGGAGCGGCGCCAACACCGCCTGGGTGCCTTCGCCCACCGCCGCGACGCTGCACGCGACCCATTATCACCGCATCGACGTTTTCGCCCGTCAGGCGGAGCGCACGGCGGAGGGTGTCGCGCCGCTCGACAAGCTGCTGACCATCCCGGTCGCGGTCGGCCGCAACTTTTCGGAAGAGGAAATCGCGCAGGAACTGGACAACAACGCACAGGGTATCCTCGGCTATGTCGTCCGCTGGGTCGACCAGGGCGTCGGCTGCTCCAAGGTGCCCGACATCCACGACATCGGCCTGATGGAGGACCGCGCGACCTTGCGCATCTCCTCGCAGCATATGGCCAACTGGCTGCTGCACGGCATCTGCACGCCCGATCAGGTCGACGCCGCGCTGGCCCGCATGGCCGCCAAGGTCGACGCCCAGAATGAAGGCGATCCGCTCTACCAGCCGATGAGCGGCCGGGAAGGGGAGAGCCTCGCCTATCAGGCCGCCCGTGCCCTGGTGTTCGAGGGCGTCGAGCAGCCCAGCGGCTACACCGAACCCCTCCTCCACGCCTTCCGCGCGAAGCAGAAGGCGCAAGGGGCATTGGTCGACGCCTGAAAATAAGCTCGGTCATCCCGGCTCAGGCGGGGATCCATCTCCAAAGCCATCCTCCTGCGCGAGGTCGGGAGAAGGATTCCCGCCTGCGCGGGATGACAGGGCCTGGCTTGAACTTGGCAACCCTTCCATGCTGCGTTACGCCCTGACCGGCGCGCAGCAAGGGAGCCGCCATGACGATCATCGTCCATCATTTGAACAACAGCCGGTCGCAACGCATCCTCTGGCTGCTGGAGGAACTGGGCGAACCCTATCAAGTCCGCCGCTACGAACGCGACGCCAAGACGATGCGCGCGCCCGCAGAATTGCGCGCCATCCACGCGCTCGGTCGCTCCCCGGTGGTGGAGGTGGACGGCCATCGCCTGATCGAAACCGGCGCGATCATGGAGCATCTGGTCGCCCGCGCCGGCAACCGCTTCGGCCCGCCTGCCGATACGGAAAGCGCGATCCGCTACCGCCAATATATGCACTATGCCGAAGGATCGATGATGCCGCCGCTGCTGGCGCTGCTCATCATCGGCAAGCTCGGCCTGCTCGGTCGCCCCGCGCGGCCCACGGTGCAGAAGATGCTGGACGATCATCTCGACTGGCTCGAAACCGAACTGGCGTCGCGCCCCTATTTTGCGGGTGACGCCTTCACCGCCGCCGACATGATGATGAGCTTCCCGCTGGAGGCGTCCCGCGCGCGTGGCGGCCTGAGCGAATCGCGCCCTAACATCATCCGCTGGCTGGACGAGATGCACGCCCGACCCGCCTATCAGGCCGCCCTCAAGACCGGAGGCGCATATGCCTACGCCTGACCGCCGCACCTTACTGCGCTATGCCGCCGCCGGGATCGCCACGTCGCTCGTCGCCCCGCGTCTCTTCGCGCAGGAAAAAGCCGCCGAGGCGCTGAAATCCCTCACTGGCGCTGTCGCCCCGATCGGCAAGGCCGAGCGCGCAGACCGTCTCGCCCGCGCGCAAACGGCGATGCAGGCGGCGGGCATCGACGCGCTGTTGATCGAACCGGGTGCCAGCCTCATTTATTATAGCGGCATCCGCTGGCACCGCAGCGAACGTCTGACCGCCGCCGTTATCCCGGCCAGCGGTGCGCCGCTCATCGTCTGCCCCTTTTTCGAGAAACCGTCGATCGACGAATCGCTCGCTATCCCGGCCGAGGTGCGCGTGTGGCAGGAGCATGAAAGTCCCTATGCCCCGATCGCTGACTTCCTGACCGCAAAGGGTTTGGTGAAGGGCCGCATCGGCATCGAGGAAACCGTCCGCTATTTCGCGGTCGATGGCCTGCACGCCGCGTTGCCTGCCGCGACTTTGGTGAAAGACCCCGTCACCCGCGCGATCCGTATGCGCAAGACCGCCGCCGAAATCGCGCTTATGCAGGCTGCCGCCGACGTCACCATGGCCGCCTATCGCTGGACCTACCCGCAGGTGAAGCCCGGCATGACCCCCGCCGACATCGGTGCGCTGATGAGCGCCGCGACGAAGCAACTGGGCGGCAAAGTCGAATTCAACCTGATCCTGCTCGGCGAAGCCGCCGCCTATCCGCATGGATCGGGCAAGCCGCAGGCGGTGCGCGCAGGCGAGGTCGTGCTGATGGACTGCGGCTGCACGGTCGAGGATTATCAGTCCGACATCAGCCGCACCTTCGTCCATGGCGCCGCGCCCACCGCGCAGCAGCGCAAGGTCTGGAACGACGTGTCGCAGGGCCAGATGATCGCCATCGAGGCGGCAAGGCTGGGCGTCCCGGCGGGATCGGTCGATGATGCCGTGCGCCGCTGGTACGAAACACAGGGCTACGGCCCCGGCTATGCGCTCCCCGGTCTGTCCCACCGCACCGGCCACGGCATCGGCATGGAGGGGCATGAGCCGGTCAACCTCGTCCATGGCGAAACCACGAAGCTGGACATCGGCATGTGCTTTTCCAATGAGCCGGGCCTCTATCTGCCAGGCGTGATGGGCGTCCGCATGGAGGATTGTTTCCACATGACCCGGCAGGGACCGGCATGGTTCTCGAAACCGCCGGTGTCGATTGAGGAGCCGATCGGATAAATATGGTAAGATGAGGTTGATTGAACTCGATGCGTGCGGCTGGACAAAGCCATTGGACTTCTATCTGGCCTTGTTGCCAAAACTGGGAGCACCCGACTGGCATGGCCTTAATTTAGACGCGCTATACGACAGCCTGTTGGGTGACATTAACGCGGCCGAGCCGCCCTTTTGTGTGACGATAAGAAATATCGACCGCCTGCCGGCCGAGATGTCCGATTTTTTGGCGCAGGCGGCAACCATGTTCGCCGATGCGCGACATGACTATGGTGTGGAGGTCACGCTACAACTAATCTGAAGAGTGATGTTACACCGCGACCAAATCCCCCGCTTGTGCGGCGGGCCGCTTCCCACTAAATCGCGCGCATGACCTCGACCAACGACATTCGCCGCTCCTTCCTCGACTATTTCGGGGCCAACGGCCACACCATCGTTCCGTCCGCCCCGCTGGTGCCGCACAACGACCCGACTTTGATGTTCGTGAATGCGGGCATGGTGCCGTTCAAGAATGTCTTTACGGGTCTGGAGACGCGCCCCTACAAGACCGCGACGTCGAGCCAGAAGTCGGTCCGCGCCGGTGGCAAGCATAATGATCTCGACAATGTCGGCTATACCGCGCGCCATCATACCTTCTTTGAAATGCTGGGGAATTTCAGCTTCGGCGACTATTTCAAGGAACAGGCGATCACCCATGCCTGGACCCTGCTGACCAAGGAATGGGGGCTGCCCGCCGACAAGCTGACCGCGACCGTCTATCACACGGACGACGAGGCGTTCGACCTGTGGAAGAAGATCGCCGGCCTGCCCGAAGAGCGCATCATCCGCATCCCGACCAAGGATAATTTCTGGGCGATGGGCGACAGCGGCCCCTGCGGTCCCTGCTCGGAAATCTTCTACGACCATGGCGACCATATCTGGGGCGGCCCTCCGGGTAGCCCGGAAGAGGATGGCGACCGGTTCGTCGAGATATGGAACCTCGTCTTCATGCAATATGAGCAGGAAGCGAACGAGATCGTCAGCGAACTGCCCAAGCCCTCGATCGACACCGGCATGGGGCTGGAGCGCATCGCCGCCGTGCTTCAGGGCGTTCACGACAATTATGATACCGACACGTTCAGGGCGCTGATCGCCGAGAGCGGCGCGCTCAGCAAGACCGCGACCGACGGCGAGCACAAGGCCAGCCATCGCGTCATCGCCGACCATTTGCGTTCGACCAGCTTCCTGATCGCGGACGGCGTGCTGCCTGCGAACGAAGGCCGTGGCTATGTCCTGCGCCGGATCATGCGCCGCGCCATGCGGCACGCCCATATCATCGGGGCGAAAGACCCGCTGATGTATCGCCTCGTCTCCAGCCTCGTCTCCGAAATGGGCGGCGCCTATCCCGAACTGGTCCGCGCCCAGCCGCTGATCGAGGAAACCCTGCTGCGCGAGGAAACCCGCTTCCGCAAGACGCTGGAAAACGGCCTGCGTCTGCTCGACGAAGCGACCGGCGACCTTGGCGAAGGCGGCACGCTGCCCGGCGAGACCGCGTTCAAGCTCTACGACACCTATGGCTTCCCCTATGACCTGACCGAGGACGCGCTGCGCTCGCGCGGCCTGACCGTCGATCGCGCCGGTTTCGACAGCGCCATGGCCGAACAGAAGGCCGCCGCGCGCGCCGCCTGGAAGGGATCGGGCGAAAAGGCGTCGGACGAAATCTGGTTCGACATCGCTGAAAAGGCCGGCAATACCGAGTTCATCGGCTATTCCTCGACCGAGGGCGAGGGCGAGGTGCTGGCGATCGTCAAGGACGGTGTGAACTTCGACAGCGCGAGCGCTGGCGACACCGTCACCATCGTCACCAACCAGACGCCTTTCTATGGCGAAAGCGGCGGCCAGATGGGCGACGCGGGCGTCATCACGTCGCAAGCCGGCCTGTCCGCGAAGGTCGAGGATACGTCCAAGCCGCTCGGTCGACTCCACGCCCATCGCGCGACGATCGAGGCGGGCAGCGTCAAGATCGGCGACACCGTCCACCTGGTCGTGGATGTGGAGCGTCGCGATCGCGTCCGCGCCAATCACAGCGCCACCCATCTGATGCACGCCGCTCTCCGCAAGGAACTGGGCGCGCATGTCACGCAGAAGGGCAGCCTGGTCGCGCCCGATCGCCTGCGCTTCGACTTCTCGCACCCCGAAGCCCTCACCCCGGCGCAGATCGCCGCGATCGAGGCCGATGTGAACGCGCAAATTCGTCACAATGAAGAGGTCACGACCCGCCTCATGACGCCCGATGACGCCATCGCGGCCGGCGCCATGGCGCTGTTCGGCGAGAAATATGGCGACGAGGTCCGCGTCCTGTCCATGGGGCGTCCGGGCGTTGGGGGCGACGAACAAAGCTATTCGGTCGAACTGTGCGGCGGCACCCATGTCCGCGCGACCGGGGACATCGCCCTGTTCAAGATCGTCTCGGAAAGCGCCGTCTCCTCGGGCGTCCGCCGGATCGAGGCACTGACCGGCGAGGCCGCGCGCCTGTGGCTGAGCGAGCGCGACGAGAAGCTGCGCCAGACCGCTGCCGCGCTCAAGACCACGCCCGAAGACGTGCCCGCGCGCATCGCCGCGCTGGTCGAACAGAGCCGCAAGCTGGAACGCGACCTCGCCGACGCGAAGAAGGCGCTGGCGCTCGGTGGCGGCGGGTCCGCCCAGGCGGCCGGTCCGGAGAAGGTCGGCAGCATCGACTTTCTCGGCCAGGTCATCGACGGGCTCGACCCCAAGGAACTGCGCGGCATCGTCGATCAGAACAAGGCGACGCTGGGCAGCGGCGTATCGGCCGTGCTCGCCGTGGTGGAAGGCCGCGCCACCATCGCGGTGGGCGTGACCGACGACCTCAAGGGGCAGATCAGCGCCGTCGATCTCGTCCGCGCGGGCGTGGAAGCGCTGGGCGGGAAGGGCGGCGGCGGCCGCCCCGACATGGCGCAGGGGGGTGGCCCCGATGGCGACAAGGCGCAGGCTGCGCTCGACGCGGTCAAGGCTGCGCTCGCCAGCGTCCCGGCCTGACGCCTGCATCCGCCTCTCCCTGCTTCGGCGGGGAGGCGGCTCCATGACGTGATCCTCAGCCGACCTGCCGCTTCGCCAGCTTGCGGGCCAGGGTGCGCCGGTGCATCCCCAGCCGCCGCGCGGCCTCGGAAATGTTGAAGTCGCTGTCCTTCAGCACTTCGTGGATATGTTCCCACTCCAGCGTCTTGATCGAAGTCGGGCGCGGCGCGAGCGGCGCGTCCGGATTCCCGCCCGACCGCGCGAATGCCGCCTCGATGTCGTCCGTGTTGGACGGCTTGGCCAGATAGTTGGTCGCACCCAGCTTGATGGCTTCCACCGCGGTCGCGATGCTGGCGAACCCGGTCAGCACGACGATCAGCATTGCGGGATCATGGGCGTGCAGCGCCTGCACGCAAGCCAGCCCGGATTGCGGCCCCAGCTTCAGGTCCACGACGGCAAATCCCGGCCGCTGCGTGGCGAGCAGGCGGTGGACCGCTTCCAGGCTGTCGGCCAGCAGCACTTCATAGCCGCGCCGCTCGAAGGAGCGCTTGAGCGTCTTGGCGAAAGCGTCGTCATCCTCGACGATCAACAACTGCCTTTCAGTCGCCAAAGCCTGTCTCCTCCAGGGCCAGTGTCGCCAGCGGCAGGCGAAGCAGGATCATCGCGCCGCCTTCCGCGCCATTGCTGGCGTCGACCCTTCCGCCCAGCTTGCGCACCACATTGACCACCAGGAACAGGCCAAGCCCGCCGCCCTGCTTGCCCTTGCTCGACCGGTATGGCTTGCCGACATCGGCGAGCATGTCATCGCTGAAACCGGGGCCATTGTCGCGCACGGCGATATGCAGCCACTGGCTGTCCCGGCTGACCATCATGTTGATATAGGTCGCGCCTGCCTCGCGCGCATTGTCGAGCAGGTTGGTCACGGCCTGGCGGATCACCGGATCGGCGACGATCCGGGGGTAATCATGGGGACCAAAGTCGCAACGCAGCGCCATGCCCGGATTGGCGCCGCGCCAGTCGCGCGCGATGATGTCGATGAAGTCGCGGACATTGGTCACTTCCGGCGCCTCGCCGCGCGCCTCGCCGGCGGACATAAGGATGCCGCTCAATATCGCCTTGCAGCGCTTGACCGCCGTCTCCATCTCGCCGACCTCCTCCACCAGCGCGGGGTGGCGATTGATTTCGGGCATGTGCCGCCAATCCCCCAGCACGACGGCCAGTTGGGCGAGGGGCGTGCCCAATTCATGCGCGGCGCCCGACGCCAGCAATCCCATCCGCACGATATGCTCTTCCTCCGCCGCCTGCTGGCGCAGCCGCGCGAGATAGGCTTCACGCACCTGGAGATTCTGGTTGATGCGGGTCATGAACAGGACCAGCAGCACCGCGATCATGGTGAAGCAGATCCAGGTGCCGACGATGTGGAGGTCGAACAGCCGCCCCTCCAGCGCGTCGCTCAGGTTGAGCGGACGGTAGGCGAAGCCAAGGCCTGCCGCACAGAGCGACGACACGGTGACGATCCCCCAGGCGCTCCACCGATGGAGCAGCATGGCCCCCAGCGCCACCTGCACCAGATAGAGCGACACGAATGGATTGGTCGCCCCGCCGCTCAGGTACAGCAGGGTCGTGAGCGCGATGACATCGAACAGCAGCGCCAGGAACAGCTCGGCATGGCTGATGTCGGTGCGGCCGCGCAGCACCATCAGGCTGCCCAGGTTCATGGCGATGGCGATGCAGGGAACCACTAGCATCGGCAGCAGCGGCAGGCGGATGCCCATGCCATGATGGACGATCAGGATGGTCGCGATCTGCCCGGCGATGGCGATCCAGCGAAGCTGGACGAGAAGCGCCATATTCTTGCGGCCGGCCGCGTCGGCGGGCCACTGGCTGGGCAACCAGCGCGCGCGGTTCGGCGCCTTGGCGCTCATCCCCGGCCGTCTTTTCCTGTCTGGCGCATGACGAGAATATAGGCGCCCAGGGTCATCGCCGCCAGTACGAACCAGGTGATCGCATATTGCAGATGATTGTTGGGGAAGGACACGACCGTCAGCCCGCCGACCGGGAAGCCGGCGGAGGAGGGGCGCGCTTCGGCATCGATGAAATAGTTGGCGACCGTGCCGATGTCCCGCGCCCGTGCGATGGCGTCCACATCCCTTGAATACCATCTGTCGGCAGCGGGATCATTGTCGCGCAGGAAGCCGCCGCCCGGCTCGGTCAGCCGCAGCAGTCCGGCGATCCGCACGGTCCCTTGCGGACGGTCATAGGCCGTCTTGCGATCGGGTACGAAGCCGCGGTTGATGAGGATGATCGTGCCGTCCTGACGGCGCAGCGGGGTGAGCACCCAATAGCCGGCGCCCCGGACGGTGGAGGCCTGCGCCAACGCGGCCTTATCATGGAGGAAGACGCCGCTCGTGGCGACGCGCCGATATTCGTCGTCGCGACGCGCGCGGTCGGGCGCCGCTACGGGCGCGGCATGGATACGGGCGTCGACGCGGGCGATCAGGTCGCGCTTCCAGCCCAGACGCTGGACCTGCCAGGCGCCGAGCGCGCAGAAGCCGGAAAAAAGAAGGAGGGCGATCAGCGTCAGGCCGATCAGGAACGCCGGGGAGCGCCGGCGGCGCCCCCCGGTTTCCGCCGTTGTCACGGCATCTCGCTCATATGCTGCATGGCGTTCATGTCGGCATGGGGCATCATGTTGGCGTTCAGATGATACATGACCCACATCGAACCCGACAGGGTGATGACGACCAGCACGATGGTCAGCATCATGGCCATGAACGACCAGCCGCCTTCGACGCGGGTGTTCATGTGCAGGAAGTAGATCATGTGGACCACCACCTGCACGGCGGCGAAGGCCATGATGATGAAGCCGGTCAGCTGCGGATTGCCGAGCGTGCCCGACATCACCAGCCAGAAGGGGATGGCGGTCAGGATCACCGACAGGCCGAACCCGATCATGTAGCTGCCATAGCTGCCATGCGCGCCTTCATCATGATGCCCATGGGCGTGGTCGTCATGATGCCCGTGGCTTTCGTGGCTGTGGACGGCATCGCTCATCGCAGCATTCCCATCAGATAGACAAAGGTGAAGACGCCGATCCAGATGACGTCGAGGAAGTGCCAGAACATGCTGAGGCACATCAGGCGGCGCTTATTGGCGGGGATCAGGCCTTTTTTCGCGACCTGCACCATCAGCGTGATCAGCCAGATCGAACCGAAGGTGACGTGCAGGCCGTGGGTGCCGACCAGGGTGAAGAAGGCCGACAGGAAAGCCGAACGCCACGGGCCCGCACCCTCATGGATCAGGTGCGAGAATTCGTAGAGTTCGATGAACAGGAACGCTCCGCCGAACAGCAAGGTGACGAGCAGCCAGCCCTGGGTGGCGCTGACCCTGTTCTTTTCCATCGCCAGCATGGCGAAGCCGTAGGTGATCGAAGAGAAGAGCAGCATCGCGGTGTTGAGCGCGATGAGGTTCAGGTCGAACAGATCCTTCGGCCCCGGCCCGCCGGCGAAATTGCCGCCGAGCACGGCATAGGTGGCGAAGAGGATGGCGAAGATGAGGCAGTCGCTCATCAGGTACATCCAGAAGCCCAGCATGGTGCTGTGGCCTTCATGGAGGTGCGGTTCCTCGGGCAGATGATAGGCCCGAGGTTCCATGGTGGTCGCAGTTGCGCTGCTCATGATGGTCAGACTCCCGCCGCGAGGATGCGCGTGCGCTCTTCCTCGGTGCGCGTGACGACATCCGCCGGGATGTAGAAGTCGCGCTTGTAGTTGAAGGTGTGGCCGATGGCGACCGCGATCAGACCCAGGAAGCTGAGGCCGGCGAGCCACCAGATATACCAGATCAGCGCGAAGCCGCAGACCGTGGCGAGGGCGGCCAGGATGACGCCGGCGCCGGTGCTGCTGGGCATGTGGATCGCCTGATAGCCGGTCAGCGGACGCTGATAGCCGTTCTTCTTCATGTCCGCCCAGCTGTCGG
The DNA here is from genome assembly GCF_001650725.1 of Sphingobium sp. TCM1. Classification (GTDB taxonomy): domain Bacteria; phylum Pseudomonadota; class Alphaproteobacteria; order Sphingomonadales; family Sphingomonadaceae; genus Sphingobium. The sequence goes on from NZ_LXVX01000012.1 coordinate 129,045, forward strand.
CGTCATAGACGACCGGCGTGAAGGCGAAATTATACTCCGGCGGGGGCGAGCTGGTCGCCCATTCCAGCGTGCGGCCATCCCAGGGATCGCCCTCCACCTTCAGCTCGTCGCGCTTCCAGATGGAGACGGCGAACTGCACCAGCATTGCACCGATGCCGGCCGCGACGATCGCGGCGCCGATCGCGGCGATGACGAACCAGATCTGCAAAGACGGATCGTCGAACACGCGCATCCGGCGGGTCACGCCCATCAGCCCCATGATGTAGAGCGGGGTGAAGGCCAGCCAGAAGCCGATGTTCCAGCACCAGAAGGACACATGGCCCCAGAACTGGTTGAGCTTGAAGCCGAACGCCTTGGGCCACCAGTAGTTGATCGCGGCGAACAGGCCGAACAGCACGCCGCCGATGATGACGTTGTGGAAGTGCGCGATCAGGAACAGCGAATTGTGCAGCACGAAGTCCGCAGGCGGCACCGCCAGCAGCACGCCGGTCATGCCGCCGACCGTGAAGGTCAGCATGAACGCCACCGTCCACATCATCGGCAGTTCGAAGCGGACGCGGCCGCGATACATGGTGAACAGCCAGTTGAACAGCTTGGCGCCCGTCGGGATCGAGATGATCATCGTCGTGATGCCGAAGAAGCTGTTGACGCTGGCGCCCGATCCCATGGTGAAGAAGTGGTGCAGCCACACCAGGTAGGACAGCACCATGATGGTGCAGGTGGCGTAGACCATCGACGTGTAGCCGAACAGGCGCTTGCCGCAGAAGGTGGAGACGACTTCAGAGAAGACGCCGAACAGCGGCAGGATGAGGATATAGACTTCCGGGTGGCCCCAGATCCAGATCAGGTTCACGTACATCATCGGGTTGCCGCCGAAGTCGTTCGTGAAGAAGTTGGTGCCGGCATAACGGTCGAGCGACAGCAGGACCAGCGTGGCGGTCAGGATCGGGAAGGAGGCGACGATCAGGACGTTCGCGCACAGCGAGGTCCAGGTGAAGACCGGCATCTTCATGAGCGACATGCCCGGCGCGCGCATCTTCACGATGGTCGCGATCAGGTTGATGCCCGACAATGTCGTGCCGACGCCTGCCACCTGCAACGCCCAGATATAATAATCGACACCCGTGGCCGGGCTGTAGTCGATCCCCGACAGCGGCGGATAGGCGAGCCAGCCGGTCTGGGCGAACTCGCCCAGGAACAGCGAAGCCATCACCAGCACCGCGCCGCCCGTCGTCATCCAGAAGGAAAAATTGTTGAGGAACGGGAAGCTGACGTCGCGCGCGCCGATCTGCAACGGGACGATATAGTTCATCAGGCCGGTGATGAACGGCATCGCCACGAAGAAGATCATGATCACGCCATGGGCGGTGAACACCTGGTCATAATGGTGGGCGTTCAGATAGCCCTCCGACCCGCCAAAAGCCAAAGCCTGTTGCAGGCGCATCATGATGGCATCGGCAAAGCCGCGCAGGAACATGATGAGGCCCAGCACCATGTACATGATGCCGATCTTCTTGTGATCGACGCTGGTGAACCACTCCTTCCAGAGATAGCCCCAGAGCTTGAAATAGGTCAGCGCCGCGACCAGCGCCGCGCCGCCCAGCACCACCGCGCAGAATGTCGCGACGACGATGGGCTCATGCCATGGGAAGCTGTCCCATGTCAGACGACCGAAGATCATCTGTGCTGTTGTCATTGTGCCAGTCATGGGCCTTACCGATGCTGCGCGTGCGCGTCAGCGCCGCTGTGAGAGGAGTGATCGGCCGGAGCCTTTTCAGCGCCGGGCGCGTCGGGGGCGGTCTGCTTGCCTTCGTTGCGCTCCGTCTGGTCGATCACATGGCTGTTGGGGAAGTCATACTGGAGACCGTGCGTCTCCTTCGCCGCTTCCTTGCCCGCGCCGCCCATCTGGTCGATGTGCATCAGCTCGCTCATGCAGCGCTGGCCGGGCTTGGGGCAAAGGTTCACGACCGCGTCGAACAGCTTGGGATCGGCGGCGGTGAAATAGGCCACGGGCGCCTTTTCGCTGGGCTTGGCCAGGGTCAGATAGACGTTGCGGTCTAGCGCCGCGCCGCTGGCCTTCACCTTGGCGACCCAGGCGTCGAAACCGGCCTGATCCAGCGCCTTGTACCCGAAGCGCATGTGGGTGAAGCCCGCGCCCGAATAGTTGGCGGAAAAGCCGGTGCCGGACACCGCCTTGTTGGCGACGGCGTGCAGCTGCGTCTTCATGCCGGGCATGGCGTAGATCTGGCCGGCCAGTTCGGGGACGTAGAAGCTGTTCATGACGGTCGATGCCGTGATGTCGAAGCGGACCGGGACATTGGTCGGCAGCGCCAGCTCATTGACCGTCGCAACCCCCAGTTCCGGGTAGATGAACAGCCATTTCCAGTCGAGCGCGACGACCTGCACCGTCAGCGGCTTGACCTTCGGGTCGATCGCGGTCTTCGCGTCGATCCGGTCGAGCGGGCGATAGGGGTCCAGCTTGTGGGTGCTGACCCAGGTCAGCGCGCCCAGCGCGATGATGATCAGCAGCGGCGCCGACCAGATCAGCAGCTCCAGCTTGGTGCTATGATCCCAGTCCGGATCATAGTCCTTCTGGGTCGCCTCGTTCGTGGCGCGATAGCGCACCGCGAACCAGACGACCATCGCCATGACGGGGACGACGATCAGCAGCATCAGCGCGGTCGAGATCAGGATCAGATCGCGCTGCTGCACTGCAATATCGCCCGACGGGTTCATCACGACCCAGTTGCAGCCCGCCAGCGGCGCCGCAAGGATCGGAGCGGACCAGCGCAGGAGCCTGATCCGGTGGGGGGAGGGAGCGGTAGACATGGCGCGCGACTAGCGGGTCCGCACGGAGTCGGCCAGTGGGCAATTTGTCCAATTGTGTGCGGCCGCAAAAAATGTTCTGGGTGTGGGATACTGCTTAGACTCTGTGGGTTTTCTGTTATGTTGCCATTCTCTGGCCGTCGGAAGACTTGAAACAGGCGCCGCCGGCCCAGCTAGGGAGCGGATGCTTATGAGTTCTGGGGCCATTGCCTTCACCTCCACGCAACTTGAGGATGACGCGCGGAAGATCAACGCGCGCGACCATTCGATTGCGCCGGGGGATATCTCGATCGGGGTGATTATCGGTCGCACCTCCGAATTTTTCGATTTCTTCGTCTACGCCATCGCTTCGGTGATCGTGTTTCCCAGTTTGGTCTTTCCCTATGTGGATGCGCTGACCGGCACCCTTTATTCCTTCGCCATCTTCGCGGTGGCGTTCATCACCCGACCGATCGGCTCGCTGATCTTCATGGCCATCGACCGACGCTACGGCCGTGGCACCAAATTGACGATCGCCCTGTTCCTGCTGGGCGGATCGACCGCCTCGATCGCCTTCATGCCCGGCTATGCGACGATCGGCCATTATGCGGCCGTGGTGCTGCTCATCCTGCGCGCCGCGCAGGGGATCGCGCTCGGCGGCACTTGGGACGGCCTCGCATCGCTCCTTTCGCTCAACGCGCCGCAGCATCAGCGCGGCTGGTACGCGATGGTGCCGCAACTCGGCGCGCCGCTGGCGCTGCTGGTGGCGAGCGGACTGTTTGCCTTCTTCCTGCTCAACATGACGGAGGCGGACTTTCTCGACTGGGGCTGGCGCTATCCCTTCTTCGTCGCCTTTGCGATCAACGTCGTGGCGCTCTTCGCCCGTCTGCGGATCGTGGTCACGCATGAATTCGAACGGCTGTTCGAGCAGCGGGATCTGCAACCCTCGCCCGTCCTGCCCACGGTGAAGGCGGAAGGACGCAACATCATCATCGGCGCCTTCGCCCCGCTGGCCAGCTTCGCGCTGTTCCACATGGTGACGGTGTTCCCGCTCAGCTGGGTCGCGCTTTACACCGACCAGCCGCTCGAACGCTTCCTCATCATCGAAATGATCGGGGCGTCGGTCGGCCTGCTCGCCATCGTCGTGTCTGGCTTCATCGCGGACCAGATCGGCCGCCGTTCGCTCCTCGCATGGTCGGCGCTCGGCATCGCGATCTTCAGCGTCATGGCGCCGTTGCTGCTCAACGGTGGGGAACTGGGCGAGGTCGCCTTCATGATCCTCGGCTTCATGCTGCTTGGCCTCGCTTTCGGTCAGTCGTCGGGCGTGGTGGCGTCCAACTTCGCCACGGAGGCGCGCTACACCGGATCGGCGCTCACCTCCGATCTTGCCTGGCTGGTCGGCGCAGGCTTCGCCCCGCTGGTGGCGCTGCTGCTGTCGGTGAAGTTCGGCCTGGCCGCCTCGGGCATCTATCTTCTGTCTGGCGCGGTGGCGACGATGGTCGCGCTCTACGTCAACAAGGAGCTGGCCGGCCGCGACCGTTAAGCGGCGGCCCGCATCCGCTCGAGCGCCTTGCGGTCGAACCATCCGGTCAGGCCGGGGCGCGGGCGGAAGCGGGGCAGCCAGTCCGCATAGAGACTATCCAGACGCGCGGGGAGGCCGACCGGCCCCTCGCGCGTCATGATGTCCGACACGATCCGGTTCTGGAAGAAGCGGACCGAATAATTGATGAGCCGCTTATACTGCATCGCCCAGGTCGATGGGCGGGCGAACCTCACCTGCTCCGCCAGAAATCCCGCCCCATCGCAGGCCAGCACCCGGTCATGCTCCCAATGGCTGTCATCCCTGAGGTCGGTATGCGCCCATGCCGCGATCATCCCGTCATCGCCGATCAGGTCATCGGGCAGCCGCAGCGCGCGCGCGCGGATCGCCGTGACGAAACGGCCCGACAGCGCATAAAGATCGCCGAACAGGCCGCCCTCGGCGCGCAGCCCCGCGCGATAGGCCTCCACCATCCGCCCGTTCATCGGCATTCCGGCGGCGGCATTGGCGGCTGGATGGGCGGCCAGGTCGGCTACCAGCGCGTCGATCGAACCCGCTGCAATCTCGGCGTCACCGTCCATGAAGATCACCGCGTCATCATCCCCGGTCAGCAGGTCGTGGACGCAATGATTCCAGGTGCGTGACTTGCCGCCCTGCGCGATGTCATGGACGATCACGTTCGTGCGTCCGCCCGCCGCAGCCCTGGCCCGCTCGACCGTGGCGTCTGTAGTGCCGTTCACCAGAACATGAAACAGCGTGCCTGGCCGGTCCAGTGGCAGCGAGGCGAGGCAGCCGGCGATCCGGCGCTCCTCCTGATGGGCGAAGATGGCGACCGTGACGGTCATCGGATCAACGAAAGTCCCAGCCTTGCTGGCCGTGCTGGGCCGCATCGAGCCCGGCGGCTTCCATCGGTGCATCGACCCGCATCGGGATGATGATCGACACGATCAGCGCCGCGATCGCGCTCCCCACCATCGCCCACAGCGCCACGATCAGGACACCGATCGCCTGATAGATCAGCGCGCTGCTGAAATGGACATCGGCGTCGAAGCCGACGCCGCCGAACAGGGGCAGGGCGAAGACCGGCAACAGCAGGGCGCCGGTAGCGCCGCCCACCCCGTGGATCAGGAAGATGCCTGCGCCGTCATCGACCCTGCGGCCGACAATGGCTGCGGCGATCCGGCTGGCCAGCGCCGCGATCACGCCGATCAGCATCGCGCCGCCGGTCCCGACCAGCGCGGCGGAGGCGGCAATGGCGGCGATGCCCGCCAGCGCGCCGGACAGGATGCCGCTCGCGCTGCTGCGCGCCGACAGCAGCTGGTCCAGCAAGGCCCAGGTCAGCGCCGCCGCGCAGGCGGCGAGATGATGGTTGAGCAGGGCGGTCGCGGCGTCGTCGGTCGCGCCCAGCGCCCATCCGCCGACAAGTCCAGACAGGCCGATCCAGACCAGCGCGCTACCCGCCATGCTCAGCACCATGCTATGGCCTCCGCCGGACGGCTCCCGCCGCGGGCCGACGATCAGGGCAAGCGCCAGCACGGAAAAGCCGGCGACCATATGGACGACCAGCCCGCCAGCGAAATCCATGACGCCCAGCCCCGCCAGCCAGCCGCCGGCCCAGACTGCATGGGCGACCGGCACATAGACCAGCAACAGCCACAGCAGCGTGAAGGGCAAGAACCAGCCGATCCGCGTCCGCTCCGCCACCCCGCCGACCAGCAGGCAGGCGGCGACCAACGCCGCGGCCAGCTGGAACAGGACGAAGGCCGATTCCGGCACCGTCAGACCGTCGCGCAACTGGCCCAGATTGGCGAGGAGGAGATTGCCTCCGCCGCCCAGCCATTCGCTGCCCGGCGCATAGACCAGGCTGTAGCCGGCAATCGCCCAGCCGATCGAGGCGACGGCCGCCACCCCGGCGCCCTGCGCCATGACGGACAGGGCGTTGCGGACATTCACTTGTCCGGCGTGACGCAGCATCAGGCCGGGCAGCGCAGCCGCGAACATTAGCAGCGCACAGAGCATCATCCAGGCCGTATCCCCGCTGTCGGCCACAGCGACCTGCGCGCGCGCCGCGTCCGGCGCCACCAGCAGGAAAATCAGGGAGAGGGCGGCATAAGGGCGCATCAAATGGTCCGTCGGGTCGAGAGGCGTCCGCTTCTAGCCGCATCAGGGTGAAGAATTTGATAAGGATGCCGCCGGCCCCACCTCAAGCCATTTGGTGATATTCAGTCACGAAATAGCATATATGATGCGTTCAATTCACGAAAGTTGCCACTTTCGCGCAACTGTCTATTTCGTTGTAGCCGGGGCCGCGATGCCCGCCTTTCACAAGTTTCTCCCTGGGTCAAAGCTGGTCCGTCGGTCTCGTCGTAGCCGGTCGTTGGGCACGGTCGGGCGGTGTTCCGAAATTGCGGCACGCCGCAGGATGTTGAGAGAAAATCGGCCGGGCAATGGTCGAGCCAACGATATGGTTCGCAATCGCCTCACTTGCGTTGTACGGCCAGCGCAACATGACCTATGGTGCGGTAATGATCGGTTTGCAGCTGAGTTCAATATGTCCTTGTCGGACCTGATCGCCACAAGTCCGATAGCGGCCCTGATCTGTGATCCGCGACAGGCTGATGTTCCGATCGTGGCCTGCAATGCCGCGTTCGAAGCGCTGACGGGCTATGCATCTGACGAAGTGGTGGGGCGCAATTGCCGGTTCTTGACCGGGACCGGGACAGAACCTTGGCTGACCGAAAGCCTGCGGACGGCGATCCGCAACCGCCGCCCCATCCTGGTCGAAATCCTCAATTACAAGAAGGACGGTACGCCGTTTCGGAATGCCGTGCTGGTGGCGCCGATTTTCGACGAAACCGGAACATTACTATATTATCTCGGGTCTCTCATGGAGATCAGGGAAACGGTCGGTGACGCATCCGACGCTGCCAGGCGGTCGGATGCGTATATGCGTGTCTCCGCGCTGACGAGACGTCAGCGCGAGGTTCTGATCCAGATGGCGGCGGGGCAACTGAATAAGCAGATCGCCCATGCGCTGAACCTGTCGGAGCGCACCGTGAAAATGCACAAGGCCGCCTTGCTCAAGGCATTGGACGTATCGACGCCGGCGGACGCCATTCGACTGGCGGTTGAGGCCGGCTATTGACGGCCTGCGCCGGACGAATTGGCGGGCATTTTGCTGTCTTGCAACCCCTGTGCCGTTGCTACCCTGAACTGATTGCTTGGGCATTGAATGAGTAGCCCCTAGATTACATCGAGATGTTCTACAACCCGGTGCACAAGTCTGGCAAGGCACAGTGGAGGCTGGCCAATCGGTGCTATGACGCCGAATGGTTCAGGGACGCCGTTGAAAAGAAGATCATCAACCTTGCGTTCCAGACCGCAAATCCCGCTCCATGCCCGTCCAATACGAGGCGCACCGATACAAGCATCGCAACCGCATCGAGATTATGCTCGGCCGCCTCTACGACTGACGTCCGCGTCGCAATCCGCTACGATCGGAGTGGGACCGTCTTCTTCTCCGCCCTTGCGGACGGCGCCCCCCTCTCTTCTGGCTGTGATCAGCGAGTTCTGAGCCTTGAACGCGCGTCCTGCATCTCATTCAATGCAGCGCGCTCGAGTCACCAGCATCGGAATTGAGCCGGGTCGGCATGGCCCGACCGTCGATCGCGGCAAAAATGTTCGCCTTCGCCGTTCGGAACAAAGCCTGTAGATTTTCCTGGGTATGGGAGATCTCGTGACCGGTCAGGATCGCCTTGGGGTGATCGCGCAGCGGACTGGCCATTGGCAAGGGTTCGAATTCGAAGACGTCCAGTGCGATGCCTCCCAGATGCGCCACCACCTCCGGATCAGAGAGCGCGGCTTCGTCGATCACCGCGCCCCGCGACAGGTTGATGAGGATCGCCCCCTTCTTCATTGCCATGAATTGCGCTTTGGAAAGCATGTAATGCGTGTCGCTCGTCAGCGGCAGGAGCGGCAGAACGATATCGCTGCGCTGAAGCAGGGTGGCCAGATCGCAATGGTTGATATTTTGCTGATTCGTCGCGTTGGCGGTACGGGTGCACAGTAGGATATCGGCGCCCCATCCCGCGAGGCGCTGGACCAGCGCACGCGCGATGTTGCCGAAACCTATGATGCCGATCGTCTTGCCCTTCAGCATCCTGGCCGTGGGCGGACCGGCGCGCGCCACGCCCTGTCGTAACCGATCCTCGACCGCCCGGATCTGGTAGAGCGACATCAGCATGAAAAGAAAGGCCGCCTCTGCGACGCTTTCAAAATTTTCCGTTACATGCCCATTGGCCACGCTGATGCCCCGTGCCGTCGCTTCCGCGACATCGACGCCCTCAAATCCGAGCGACGGAATGACGACAGCCTTCAATCGTGGCGCGCGCGCCATGTCCTGAGCGGTGCAGGGAACGGCAAAGGCGACCAGAATGTCCACGGCTTCCCAGCCCGCACATTCGGAAGGTGATCCGATATCGTAAAGGCTTCGGACATGCGCTGCCTGATCCGGGATCGCACCCGCCAGTTGCTCAAGAAACGGTTTAGCACTTCCGGGGCCAACGAAAAGAATATTGTGCATGATTAATGCGTCCCCATATCTGCTTGCGACCATGTTCGGGATCGACCCGAAATAGTCGATGACCGTGGGTGCCATTAATCAGCGCGAGGTGACAAATTGCGCTGTCCCGAATTTGTCCTCAAGAGTCATATCCTGTCACTCATCGCCGTTCGCTTGCCGTGGCGGCCGTGCCAAGCATCGCGCCAACATATCGGTCAGAATGGGACGGTGAGGATGTTGATAGACGGACAGGGCGCGGCAGTGGTGACCGGCGGTGCTTCGGGGCTGGGTGAAGCGACGGCCAGGGCATTGGCCTCGGCCGGTGCGCGGGTCGCGATCTTCGACATGAATGAGACGGTTGGCGAGGCGGTAGCCAAGGACATCGGCGGCCTGTTCTGCAAGGTCGACGTGACGTCCGACGAGCAGGTCGATGCAGGCTTTGCCAAGGCCCGCGCCGCCCATGGGCAGGAACGCATCCTCGTCAACTGCGCGGGCATAGCGAACGGCATCAAGACTGCGTCGCGCAACAAGGCGGACGGCAGCACGGCGCGCTTCCCGATGAAGGATTTCGAACGGGTCGTGCAGATCAACCTGATGGGCACGTTCCGCTGCATCGCCGCTGCCACGCAGGGGATGCTCGATCTGGACCCGCTGGCCGATGGCGAGCGGGGAGCGATCATCTGCACTGCCAGCGTCGCGGCGCAGGATGGCCAGATGGGGCAGGCGGCTTATTCGGCGTCCAAAGCTGGCGTGCTGGGCATGACGTTGCCGATCGCGCGCGATCTGATGGGGGAGGGCATTCGCATCAACACCATCCTGCCCGGCCTTTTCCTGACCCCGATGATGCGCGGCCTGCCGGAAAATGTGCAGGTCGCCCTGGGGGCTTCGGTGCCCTTCCCCAAGCGTCTTGGCGCGCCGGAGGAATATGCGGCGCTGGCGCTGCACATGATCGGCAACAGCTATCTGAACGGCGAGTCCGTCCGTCTCGACGGCGCGATCCGTCTCGCTCCTCGCTGAACAGGGAACGATCATGTCCGACGTCTATATTTACGATGCCGTCCGCACGCCCCGCGGCAAGGGACGGCCCGACGGTTCTCTTCATGAGATCACCGCGCTGTCGCTAGCGGCCCAGATGTTGCAGGCGATCCGGGACCGCAATGGCTTGGATACGGCGCTGGTCGATGATGTCATTCTGGGCTGCGTCATGCCGGTCGGCGAACAGGGCAGCGACATCGCCCGTATCGCCGCCCTTGTCGCGGGATACGACCAGCGCGTGCCCGGTGTGCAGGTCAACCGCTTCTGCGCATCGGGGCTGGAGGCGTGCAACATGGCGGCGGCAAAGGTCGCGCTGGGTGAAGCGCGCTTTGCGATCGCGGGCGGCGTGGAATCCATGTCGCGGGTGGCGCTGGCGGCCGATGGCGGCGCGATGATGGTCGATCCGGTCTTTGCCTTCGACCATTATTATGCGCCGCAGGGCATCGGCGCGGACATGATCGCCACCATCCATGGTTTCGGGCGGGAGGATGTCGATGCCTACGCCGTCGAAAGCCAGCGGCGCGCGGCGCTGGCATGGCAGGAGGGCCGCTTTGCCCGGTCGATCGTGCCGGTGCTCGATCAGGCGGGGATCGTCATCCTCGACCATGACGAACATATGCGCCCGCAGACGGATATGGACTCGCTCGCCAGGCTGAAGCCCGCCTTCGTGAAGATGGGGGAATCGGGCTATGACGCGGTGGCGCAGGCGCGCTATCCCGATATGGGGCCGATCAGCCATGTCCATCATGGCGGCAATTCGTCCGGTATCGTCGACGGCGCGTCGGCGGTGCTGATCGGGTCAAAGGAAGCGGGCGAAGCGGCGGGGCTGAAGCCACGGGCGAAAATCCTTGGGACGGCTTCGATCGGGTCTGATCCGACGATCATGCTGACCGGCCCGGAGTTCGTGACGCGCAAGCTGCTCGATCGTCTGGGCATGCAGCGCGATGACATTGACCTGTATGAATTGAACGAAGCCTTTGCAGCGGTGGTCCTGCGCTACATTCAGGCGCTGGAGATCGATCCGGCGAAGATCAACGTCAATGGCGGGTCGATCGCCATGGGGCATCCGCTGGGCGCGACTGGGGGCATGATATTGGGAACGATGGTGGATGAGCTGGAGCGGTCGGGCAAGGCGACGGCGCTGATCAACCTCTGCGTCGGGGCGGGAATGGGCACCGCCACCGTCATCGAACGCGTCTGAGGGGAGGCAAGAGACATGGAAAATTTCACCCTGGATGTCGGTGCAGACGGTATCGCCATCGTCACCTTCGACATGCCCGGCCGGTCGATGAACACGATCAGCCATGCCGTGCAGCATGATCTGGGCGTGCTGGCCGACACCATTCGTCGGGATGAACGGATCGTCGGCGCCATTCTACACTCTGGCAAGGACGGTAACTTTTGCGCGGGCGCGCACTTGCATGAGCTGCAAGCCGATATCGAGCGGTGGAGGGCAGCGAACACGCAAGAGGAATTACGGACTGCGCTTATGCAGGCCAGCCATTTCAGCAACCGCATTCGTGACCTTGAGACGGTAGGAAAGCCTCTCGTCGCGGTGATCGCTGGCGCAGCGCTCGGCGGTGGCCTCGAACTGGCCCTGGGTTGCCACTACCGGATTGCGGTGGACGAGGAAGGGCTGCGCTTGGGCCTGCCGGAAGCTTCGCTGGGCCTGATGCCCGGTGCCGGGGGCACCCAGCGGCTTATGCGATTGGCGGGCTTGAATGCTTCGCTTCCCTACGTCCTCGACGGCAAGCCGATCCACGTGGGCGACGCGCTTGCTTTAGGGATCATCCATACAAGAGCGAGCCGTGAACAAGCCTTCGATCGGGCACGCCAATGGATAGCTGAGGGTGGACAATCCATCGCGCCATGGGACGAGAAGGGCTTTAAGCTGCCGGGCGGCGGCCCGCACACGGCGACCGGCTACGCAGTGTTCGGCCCGTCGATTGCTGCGCGGCGGGGCTCGGAATGCGGTAATGACGCGGACGGGAATATATTGAAGGCACTCTATGAAGGTGCGCAGGTTCCCATTGACGCCGGGTTGCGGATCGAGAGCCGCTATTTCTTCAACACATTGCGAACAGATGCTGCCGCTGAAAAGGTCGCGGCGTTCTTGAATCGCAGGAAGTTGTCGGCAGGATGAGCGGAGTCACGATAACCTTGCGCGATGGTGAGGTGCATGAAATCGCCGTCACGCCCGGCATGAATCTGATGGAGATGATCAGGAATGCCGGGCTGGACGAGATGCTGGCCCCCTTTGCGGAGGATGCTGCTCCTGCGCGACCTGTCACGTCTGTGTCTCTCCTGAAAATGGCGGTCGGTTCGAGGCAATGAGCGAAGATGAGAACGATCTTCTCGACAGCAGCGATCACCGCACGGAACATTCGCGTCTCGCGTGCCAGCTTATGGTCGATGACATCAGTGAGGCGCTGAATATCGTCATTGCGTCTGAGGACTGTTTCTCAGGCACCAGGAGCGCGCATCAACAGGATGCCTGTCAGGATCAGGACCAGCCCGGCAAGTTGCCGGGCGGTCAGCGCCTGTTTGAAGACGAGCCAGCCGATAAGCGCTAGCAGCATGATCCCCGCACCGGACCACACCGCATAGGCTGGACCTAGCGCCACCGTGCGCAAGGCTACGGACAGGCAGTAGAACGCCAGCACATAGCCCGCGACTGCCAGAATATTTGGGCCCACGCGGGTAAAGCCGGCGCTGGCATTGAGGGCTGAAGTGGCGATGACCTCGGCAATGATGGCGAGTGTAAGCCAGAGCCAGCCGGTCATGATCGGAGTTGCCGGAACGACACCAGAATGGCTGCGACCCCGGCCGCCAGAGCTACAGGGATAATAGCTTGCAGCACGGTACCCATCTCTCCGCCAGCGGACACCAGCGTGGCGCCCAATAGCGGACCGGCGATCGAACCGATTCGTCCTGCCGCCACTGAAGCCCCCACGCCCGTTCCGCGGGACGCGACGGGATAGAGACGCGGAGCGAGAGCGTAGAGATAGGATTGGGTGAGGAGTATCGCGCCGCCCAACAGGAACGCGAAAAGGATCGCGGTCTGAGCTTCGTTGATGGTAGGGGCATACCAGAGAAGCAGGGGGATGGTGGTGAAGGCGCCGAGTGCGACGAGCCACCCCCGCCGCAGATCGAGCAATGGCGCCGTGATCGCGCAAAGGACAAGGCCGCCCCCGTTGAAGGCAAGCTGCGCCAGAAATGTCGTGCGACGATCCAGCCCCAATGCGGTCAGAAGCGTGGGCAGCCAGTTGAGCACCAGATAGAGAATGACCAACGTGGCGAAAAAGCTGGTCCAGATCAGCAGCGTCGATGTCATTCGTCCGCCACCGAAAAGCGCGTCGGCCACGCCCTGCGGCTTGTCCTTCAATTGCATCGGCGCGCTGGCGGGCGGCATGACGCGCCATAGAATGGCTGCCAGCAGCAGCGGCAATGCGCCGCCGATGATGAAGGGCGTTCGCCAGTCGGTCCCCAGCGCTGCGCCGATCAGGCTGACCGCCGCCCCGCCGATCGGGACGCCGCAATAGAGCCATGCCACGGCACGGCGTTCCCGCCCCGGCGGTGCATGGTCCGATGTAAAGGCCAGCAGATTGGGTAGCGCGCCCCCCAGACCGAGACCGGTGGCGATGCGCGTTGCGATCAGCATGGCGGGGTTTTGGGACAGGCCGGTGAGGATCGAGGCTGTGCCGAATGCGACGACCGACCAAAGCAATATCCTCTCCCGCCCCAGCCGGTCGGACAGTCGCCCGCCCGCCAGAGCGCCGATCAGCAGGCCCATGGTGCTGGCGCTGAAAAACCAACCCAATATGGCGGGATCGAGCGAAAAATCGGCCTTCAGATTGGGCGCGGCGATGCCCGCGACCTGAAGGTCGAAACCCTCCAGTATCGCGATGAGGAAACAGATGAAGGCAACAAGCGGCGATCGCACCATATCGGCCTGTCGATGCGCCAATCTTTCCCCCATGCGATCCTCTCCGACACCGACATCTATCCCTTGATCAGTTCTGGATGGGCAATGAAGGAAAGGCAATTGTCGAGATCGACGAAGCGGGGTTCGTCGGGTCTTACATTCGACAGATAGCGCGGTTCGGCGAAGGCCTTTTCCATCGCCTCTGAACTGGCAAAGGTGATCGCCGCGACGCCGTCAAATTCTCCGGCTGCGCCGAACATCGCTGACAGCGCCGCCAGTTGGGCGTTCCCGTGGAACTGTTCGTAGCGCAGTATGTGACGGCTGAAATCCTCACAGGCCAGCAGCAGCGGCGCATGGACGCCACGCCAATATTGCGAAAATGCAGCTGGCTCCATGCCTGCCCGACGTTTGATGAAGACGATGAGGGTCGCCGCCATCATCGATCATCCTGCGGTCCGAAGTCATGGGGAGGAAAGCGCGGAATATCGATCTGGTCGAACATGCCCCCATAGCCAAGCGCCATCGGCATGTCCCAGTTCAGCATGGAATAGGGATGCCCGGCGTCGAACGCGCTGGCCGCATTCAGCCGTGTTATGGCATCCTGCGGCAGATCCAGCGTCACCGCTGCCAGATTTTCCCGCATCTGTTCCACCCGCGTAGCCCCTGCAATGGGAATGATGCCGCGCGCGATGATCCAGGCCAGCGCAACCTGCGATGCCTTGACGCCCAGTTCCCCGGCGATTTCGTCGACTGCGATCGCGATCGCGCGATTGCGGGCGTCGAGTTGCTGCAACTGCATGGAATCCATTCGCTTGGGTGCGTCGTCACCAGTTGAGGTGGGGCGCGTATATTTACCGCTCAATATGCCGCCAGCAAGCGGTGACCATGCGGTGATGCCGATGTCATGCGTCATGGCGAGCGGTATATGTTCGCGCTCGATCGAACGCTGCACCAGACTATATTCCAGCTGCATGCAACTGATCGGCGCCAGCCCGCGTAGGTCGTGAAAGGTTTGCGCGCGCGACACGACCCACGCGGGAACATCGGAAAGGCCGATGTGCAGGATTTTCCCTGCCGCTATCGCATCGGTCAGCGCCCGCTGCACCTCTTCGACCGGGGTGGTAAAGTCCCACCAGTGGACGAGGTACAGGTCGATATAATCGGTCCCCAGCCGTTTCAGGCTGGCATCGAGCGACCGGACGATGCTCTTGCGATGCACGCCCGCCGCATTGGGATCGCCGCCGCCGGGAACGGCATTGGCATATTTGGTCGCTACCACGAAACGATCCCGATCGGACGCGATGAAGCGCCCGATCATCTTTTCGCTTTCCCCGCCAGTGTACATGTTGGCGGTGTCGATGAAGTTGCCGCCAGCCTCGACATAAGCGTCGAAAACGGGGCGGCATTCCTCTTCGGGACGCGACCAATCAGCCGCCGTCCCGAAGGTCATGGTGCCAAGGGCGAGCTTCGAGACCCGAAGCCCGCTGCGGCCTAGCAGGGAATAGCGCATGGCGTTCCGTCCGATCAGGCGTTCAGGCCCGGATTGTTGCGCCATGCTTCATCGGGCGCCGGAATGAGGCCCAGTTGCATGGCGAATTCGCGGAAATTCCAGTGGGTGCGGCAGCGGACGATCTTGCCATTCTTGTACATCTGGGTCGTGGTGCCGCGCGTCACCGTGGTCTTGCCTGCCGCGGGGATGCCGAAAAAGTCGCTGTTGTGCGTCGCTTTCCAGACCCACTGCATATAGCCCCACTCATCATAGTCCAGGTCGGCGCCCAGATAGATGTTGTTCGCGAAACGGGCATAGTCGCCCTCCAGCTCGCCCTGCCATTCGGGCGGCGTGCCTTCGGTGCGGCGGACCCCGCGCGAACGGCCGGCGGGGCCGCCGTCATAGGTCAGAACCTCGAACTTGTGGATGCCGAAGGGGCTGTCGGGGCCGCTGTTGTTGAACACGACGAAGGCCTTGTAGAGATCCTCCTTGGTCGTGATCGTCTGCATGAATTCAATGTCTTCCCAGACGAAATCGTCGGCATAATAGCCCAGCACCTCTTCGGCGCCCTTGTCGAAAAAGGCCGTCACCCAATCCTGCGCCGCTTCGAAGCTCTTATGTTCGCGGGCGCCGCCGCCCTGCGCGATGGGGGCGTCGGCGGTGATCGATGTGCTGCTGCGCAGCCTTTGCAGCACGTCCTGCTGATCGGGCGAAAGATGGGCGTCATTTACCAACGGCGCGTATAGAATATGCATGGCTCCGGGCCTCTCCTGCTGTCGTTCTGCATTTTCGGTCTTGATGGGAGTGTGTCGGTTGCCCCGTCCGGAATCTACAGCAGATTGGGTCAGGTGAGGGCGAAACGTGACATCAGGGCCATATCTGGCACATCCTGCTCCCGACTGGCACGATCCGCCCTTCGATCACGCCCCGGAATAGCGCAGTCTTGCTGCAACAACAGCGCCGCCTAAACGACCGGCGCGAGGATGTGGAGTGGGATGACGATGACGGCGATCATGGAAGCCAATGCCGGCGGCGCGAGCGGGAAGCTGGAATATGACCCGCTGGACCCGCAGGTGAAGCATGAACCCTATCCCTATTATGTAGAGCTTCGTCGAAATGAACCGGTCAAATGGCTTCCAGGCCTTCAGGCCTATGGCGTTGCGCGCTACGACGATATCGACGCGCTGCTGAAGGACGGGCGTACTTTCAGTTCCGGCAAGTTTTGGCCTGCGCTGCTCGGCGAATATGATCCGGTGCCGGAGGAGGCGCCGATGATATCGATGGACCCGCCCGGCCACATGCAGCTCCGGCGGATCGCCAACAAGGCGTTCGTACCGTCCAAGGTGAATGGCCTGCGCGATCGCACCTATGAAATCGCCAATCTGCTGGTAGACGATATTATCGCCAAGCATGGCCCGGAAGGGGAGTTTGATTTTGCCTGGGAGTTCACGGCGCTCTACCCGGTCACGGTCGTGGCTGAGGTATTGGGTGTGCCAACCGATCGCCGGGCCGAGTTCAAGGTTTGGGTCGACGACGTGCTGTCGGCGGCCAATCGGGCGGCCTATGGGCCAGAGAAGCTAGCCCATATCGCCGCGAGCGCCAGGAAGATGCGCGACTTCTTCGAGGAACTTTACGACGACCGGGTCCAGAATCTGGGCGACGACCTGATCTCCACCTTCATCACCACCGAAGTCGACGGGCAGAAGCTGTCACGCAATCAGGTGCTATCCATGGCGATCCTGCTGCTGATCGGTGGTGTCGAGACGACGACTAACCTGCTGGGAACCACCCTGATCGAATTGAACCGACATCGCGACGTGTTCGACCGCGTGCTGGCGGATCACGGCCTGATCCCGGCGGCTCTGGAGGAGGTGCTGCGTTACAATCCCCCGGTCCAGATTATCTTCCGCCATACGACGGTGGATACGGAGATTGCCGGTGTAAAGATTCCGGCTGGATCGGCGATCATGCCCATATTGGCCTCGGCGAACCGCGACGAGAGCAAGTTCGACAATCCCGAAGTCTTCGATATCGATCGCAAGATCGAGGTGCCGCTGATGTCCTTTGGACAGGGGCCGCATTTCTGTCTGGGCAATTATCTCAGCCGGATGGAGGCGAAGTCGGCGCTGGAAGTCGTCTTCTCACGCTTTTCGCTGATCGAGCCGGTTTCGGACGAGGTCCATTGGCTGGATTCCTATTTCGCGCGCGGGCCCCATGTCCTGCCGGTGCGCTACAAGGTGCGGTGACGTCCGCAAGACGCAGTGATGAAAAGAACAAGGACGCCTGAAGCGGCGTCTTACAGGGAGGCCTGACGGGCATGGCTCGAACCGGCAATTGCCATAATATCGCCGACTTCGAACGGCTCGCGCGGAAACGCCTGCCTGCGCCGCTCTATCATTATATCGCGGGTGGCGCGGATGACGAACGGACCGTGCGAGCCAATGTCGAGGGGTTCGATCGTTATAATCTGGTCCCCGACTATTTGAAGGATATTCGGTCGATCGATATGTCGCGCAGGGTGTTGGGCCGCGATCTGACATGGCCTCTTCTGCTTGCCCCCACGGGCATGACGCGCATGTTCCATCGCGACGGCGAGCTGGGCGTTGCGCGGGAAGCTGCGCGAAGCGGCGTGGGCTATGCGCTATCGACCATGGCGACATCCAGCATCGAGGATGTCGGGCGGGCCAGTGCCGGGGCGAAGATTTTTCAGCTTTATCTGCTGAATGACGAGAAGCTGAATTTCGCGATGATCGATCGCTGCAAGGCGGCCGGTTTCGATGCCCTCTGCCTGACGGTGGATACGGTCGTTGCGGGCAACCGCGAAAGGGATTTGCGGACTGGCCTGACCGTGCCGCCGCGCCTGACGCCCGCCAGTCTGATGGCCTTCTCATTGCGTCCGCGCTGGTGTGCCGATTATCTGACCAGTACGGCGTTCAGCCTGCCCAATGTCGCCGCTGCGGAGGGCGGCGGCGATCTTTCGACCCTGTCGGCCTATTTTGCGGCGCGCATGGAACGGAACATCACCTGGAGCGCGGTGGAACGCATCGCGCAATATTGGGGCGGTCCTTTCGCGATCAAAGGCATCCAGTCCGTTCGCGATGCGCGCATGGCAGCCGCATCGGGCGCAACAGCGGTCATCCTGTCCAATCATGGCGGGCGCCAGCTGGATAGCGCGGCGCCCACGATCGACCTGCTGGCGGATATTGTCGATGCGACGGGCGATCGACTGGAGATCATCCTCGACGGTGGCATTCGTCGCGGCAGTCATATCGTAAAGGCTCTTGCCATGGGGGCGACCGCCTGCATGACGGGGCGGCCCTATCTCTATGGGCTCAGCGCCTTTGGTGCTGCTGGCGTCGCGCGCGTTCTGGAACTGCTGCGTGCCGAAACCGAACGCACGCTAGGCCTGCTCGGTTGCGCCAGCCTCAGCGATCTGGGCCGCAATCATATTCGATTGGCGACTGATGTGCCGGACTTTCTTGCCGACAAGGATTCCGGGCGTTCCGCCACCCCATTGCGAAACATCCTCTGACCAGGGCGGCACCTACCATGGACCTAAGCTTCGAAAATTTCATCGGCGGCGAATTCACCTCTGGCAACAATGTGATCGATGTCCTCAACCCCGCAACGGGTGCCCTGATCGGACGCGCGCCCGATGCGGATAGGGGTGTGGTCGATGCCGCTCTTCGCGCCGCCGATGCTGCTCAGGCGGATTGGGGTCGCTTGCCCGCCCATACACGCGGACTTGCCCTCCGGGCGATCGCTGCGAAAATCCGGGAGAAATTGCCGGAGCTGGCGCGGATCACAGCTCTGGAGCAAGGCAAAGTCCTGCCCCTTGCGGAGCTGGAGATCGCGCTGACGGCCGAATATCTCGATTATATGGCCGAATGGGGCCGCCGGATCGAGGGGGAGGTGATCTCCAGCGACCGACCGGGCGAGACCATGCTGATGTTCCGGCGGCCGATGGGGGTGGTGGCGGGTATCCTGCCATGGAATTTCCCCTTCTTCATGGTTGCACGCAAGGTCGCGCCTGCCCTCGTCACCGGCAACACGATCGTCGTCAAACCGTCGGAGGAAACGCCTTTCGGTGCGGCGGCCTTTGCGCGGCTGGTTGCGGAAACCGACCTTCCGGCGGGCGTATTCAACCTTGTTTGCGGACGTGGTGAGACGACAGGGGCGGCGTTGGTGTCGCACCCGACCGTTCAGATGATCAGCTTCACAGGTAGCTCGGCCGCTGGTTCCGCGATCATGGCCAGCGCGGCGCGCAACATAACCAAGGTCAATCTGGAATTGGGCGGGAAAGCGCCTGTGATCGTGCTCGACGATGCGGATGTGGATCTTGCCGTCCAGACGCTGACCATGTCCAAGACCATCAATACGGGGCAGGCCTGCAATTGTGCTGAGCGCGTCTATGTCCAGAAGGGCGTGGCGCAGCAATTCCGGGAAAAGCTGGCCGCGTCCATCGGGGCGATCAGCCAGGGCGATCCCCTGGGCGAGGTGCAGGTTGCAATGGGTCCTGTCATCAATCGTGCCGCAGTCCAGCGGATCGAAGCGCTGGTCGACAATGCCCGTTCGCTTGGCGCGGAGGTGCTGGCTGGTGGATCCGCGCTCGAAGGCCCCGGCTGTCATTATCGGCCCACCCTGCTTTCCGGAACGACGCCTGACATGGACATCATGCATCGGGAGATTTTCGGGCCGGTGATTGTGGTGAATGAGATTGGCGATCTGGACGAAGGCATCGCCCTTGCCAATGCCAGCGATTATGGTCTGTCCTCCTCCATCTTCACCCGCAGCCTGTCATCGGCGATGAAGGCGATTTCGGAACTGCGCTTTGGCGAAACCTATGTGAATCGCGAGCATTTCGAGGCGATTCAAGGTTTCCATGCCGGGGTGCGCAAGTCGGGCATAGGCGGCACGGACGGCAAGCACGGACTATACGAATATACCCACACCCAGGTCGCCTATATCCAGACCTGAGTCGCGCGGCGAAAGGCGGTTTAGGCCGCCTTCGCCACAGGCTCTTCGCTGAAAACGGTGCTGGGGCGACGGCCCGTCCATTGCTTGAATGCGCGAGAGAAGGTGCCGTTGTCGGAAAAGCCCAGCTGATAGGCAACCTCGCTGAGGCACATGCCGCGCTGAAGATATTGGAAAGCCAGTTCTTCGCGCAACTGCCGCAATACATCGGCGAACGTCGTCCCCTCATTTTTCAGCCGTCGCAGCAAAGTCCGTTCGGTCATGCCCAGACGCCGCGCCGTTTCCACCTTCGACGGGACCTCGTCCGGCAATTGGGCGATCATCAGATCACGGACCCGCGTCGCAAAGCGGCCGACCATGCGCTGTTCCAGATGGCGATTGGCCGCTCCGTCCAGCAGGGACGCCAGTTCCTCGTCAGAGGACAGGATGCGGCGTTCCAGATCCTGCTTGCGGAAGACCATGCCGTTTTGCGCATCCTCGAACTGCACTGGGCAGCCGAAGAATTTGGAGAAATTCGCGGTCATTGCCGGCTTTTCATGGGCGAAGCGGACCTCCACCGGCACCAGCCGCTCGTTGATGATCCAGCGAAGGTAGGACAGGACGCTGGCGACCACGGTATCGACCGTCTGATAGATCGGTGGATCGCCGCCCGTGTCGAAGTGGAATTCAAGCATGACCTGATCCTGCGTTTCCGTCAGCGTCGCCGTGGCGGAATCGGATATCAGGCGGCAATAATAGGCGAAACGATGCAGCGCCTTCGACAGGGTTGACGAGCAACTCATCGAGTAGCCGACCACATGGAAAGTCGCCGGGCGCACTTCGGCAGCGACCTTGAAACCGAAATCCGGGTCGCCGGTCAGCTCGACGGCCTTGCGCCACAATTTCCAGACATCGGCCTGAGAATATCGGCTGAAGCCGCCCTCCAGCAGCGCCGGGTCCATGCCGATTTCAGCCAGCACGGCATCGGTATCAACCCCCTCGGTTCGCATGGCGCGAATAATCGCCAGTACCCATCCCGTCGATGCGGACCGTGCAATGCCCGTTACAGTCACGTCACTCTCCTAAAAGCGACAGGGACATATTGTCCTTTTTTGCTGGGTTGAGGGTCGCGCTTTGGAAGGCTCCCGTCAACGCATTTCGTGGCGAAACCGGGCGTGCTGTCACGTTTTGCCGTGACATGGCGTTGTCGGCCCTGCCCGCAAGCGCCGCATCAAGATAAGTATCGATCAGAGACGCAAATGGCGCAAGGAGAGTGGGCGGGATGCACAAGGTAGGCACCATGGCGGAACTGGAGGCTAAACAGCCGATCCGGGCCACCGTTGACGGGACCAAGCTACTGGTATTCCTTGTAGAGGGAGAGCCGGTCGCCACGGCGGCGCGCTGTCCCCATGCGCAAGGGCCGCTCCATCAGGGAGAAGTCTGCAACGGTCAGCTGATTTGCCCGTGGCACGGCTGGACCTTCAATCTTCCCTCGGGCAGCTGCGAGGAAGACCCTGACCTCGTTTTGACGACCTATGCCGTCCGGCGCGACGGTGACGACATATTGGTGTCTGTCAATGTCCCGGCCTGACGCTTCGCGGCTGCACGGTTATCCGGTGAGCAACTATTTCAACGCTGTCCGGGCGGCGCTGATCGAGAAGGATGTGGCGTTTGAGCTGGTCCTTGAGCGTGCGAGCCAGGATGAAGCGTTTTTGGCGCGCAGCGCGATGGGGAAGGTTCCCTATCTGGAGACACCGCAGGGGTGCATCGCCGAAACAGTGGCCATCCTCGATTATCTGGAGGAGGCGGGGGGCGGTGTTCCGCTGCTGCCGTCCGATCCCTTTTCGCGTGCGCGGGTGCGGCAGGTCGTCAATATCGTGCAGCTCTATATCGAGGTGCCGCTGCGCACGCTGTTTCCCGGCGTATTCATGGGTGGCCACAACAGCGAGCAGACCATTGCCGCCGCGCGCCCGGTGCTGGATCGCGCGATGCGGGCGCTGGGGCATCTGGTGACGCCCAAGCCCTTTCTGATGGGCGAGGCGCTGACGACCGCCGACCTCTTCGCCTTTTACACCTTCGACATTGGCGAGCGGGTGGCGCGCTTCACCTGGGACATGTCGCTGCTGGATCAGGTGGAGGGCCTTCGCGACTGGTTCGACGCGATGGCCGACCGGCCGAGCAGCCGGGCCGTACTTACTGATTTTGACGCCGCCTTTGCTGCCTACCTCCGCGACAAGGCGGCTGCCTGGCAAGAGCCGGAGCTGAAAGAGACCCATCATGCGTGACGTAAAACTGGACGATAAATATACGGTCGACGATGGCCGCGTGATCATGAGCGGCACGCATGCGCTGATCCGCGTGCCGCTGCTTCAAAAGGAGATCGACAGCCGCAACGGCCTCAACACGGCGGGCTTCATTTCGGGCTATCGCGGATCGCCGCTGGGCACCTATGATCTGGAACTGTGGCGGGCCAAAGATCTGCTCAAGAGTCACGACATTTTGTTCCAGCCAGGCGTCAACGAGGATCTGGCGGCGACGGCGGTGTGGGGGACGCAGATGCTGGCGACCACACCCGGCGCCAATCGCGATGGCGTGTTCGCCATCTGGTATGGCAAGGGACCGGGCGTGGACCGGTCTGGCGATCCGTTCAAACATGGCAATATCGCAGGCACCAACCCGAATGGCGGGGTGCTGATCGTCGCGGGGGACGACCATAGCGGCAAATCCTCCACCGTGGCGCATCAGAGCGAGGTGGCGCTGATGCATGCGGGCATGCCGATCCTGGCGCCGTCCGACGTGCAGGATGTGATTGACCTTGGCCTGCTGGGCTTTGCCATGTCGCGCTATACCGGCCTCTATACTGGCTTCAAGCTGACCAACGAGACGCTAGAGCAGACGATGACGGTCGACATCGGGATGCGGGACAATGGGCCGGTCTGCCCCGATCGCGGCCCGGCCCCGGCCAATGGCTTCCACAATTACCCCACCCATATCGACCGCATCGGGTCGGAGATCGTGCTGAAGCGCTATCGGTGGCCGCTGATCGGCAAGTTCGTGCGCGCCAACGGCATCGACAAGGTGCTGATCGATACGCCGCAGCGGCGGCTGGGCATCGTGTCGACCGGCAAGGCGGTGCAGGATGTGCGGCAGGCGCTCAAGATGCTCGGGCTGGACCGGGACAAGGCGGCGGCCTTGGGCCTGTCCTTCTACAAGCTGGGCTGCATGTATCCGGTCGAGCGCGAAGGACTGGCCGAGTTCGCCGCCGGACAGAGCGAACTGCTGATCATCGAGGAAAAGGATCCGCTGGTCGAGAACCAGGCCAAGGCGATCCTCTACGGTCAGGCGAACATGCCGCGCATTGTCGGCAAGCTCGACGAAGACGGGGTGGCGATGATCCCGGCGGACGAGCAACTGGAGCCGGTGCAACTGGCGATCGTCATTGCCGAACGGCTGCGGCGTCTGGGCGTGAACGACGAAGCGCTGACGGCGCGCGCGCAGCGGCTGTCGCGCCAGCTGGAGACGGTGGCGGCGCTGAAGCCCGCCGATGCGGCGCGATCGCCCTATTTCTGTTCGGGCTGCCCGCACAACACCGGCACCCGCTTTCCCGAAGGATCGATCGCGGCGGGCGGCATCGGCTGCCACGCGATGGCGATGTATTCCGGGCCGGAGATGCTGCCCAACACACAGATGGGCGGGGAGGGCGCCCATTGGTACAGCCTCGCCTACTTCAGCGACATGAACCATATCTTCCAGAATATGGGGGATGGCACCTATTATCACAGCGGCCTGCTGGCGGTGCGGGGCGCGGTCGCGGCGAAGGTCAACATGACCTTTAAGATCCTGTTCAACGATGCCGTGGCGATGACGGGCGGCCAACCGGTAGACGGACCGCTGACACCCGGCGACATCACCCGGCAGGTGCTGGCCGAAGGAGCGACGCGCTGCGTCGTCGTGACCGACCGGCCCGAACTGTACGACGCGCAAAGCGGGCTCGGCCCCGGCGTCACCGTCCATCATCGCGACACCTATGATGCCGTGCAGAAGGAACTGCGCGACGTGTCGGGCGTGACCGTCATCGTCTATGAACAGACCTGCGCGGCGGAAAAGCGCCGCCGCCGCAAGCGCGGCAAGTTCCCCGATCCGGCCAAGAGGATGTTCATCAACCCGGCGGTCTGCGAAGGTTGCGGCGACTGTTCGGTCCAGTCCAACTGCGTCAGCGTCTGGCCCAAGGAGACGGAACTGGGCCGCAAGCGGCAGATCGACCAGTCCAATTGCAACAAGGATTATAGCTGTGTAAAGGGCTTCTGCCCCAGCTTCGTGACGGTGCTGGATGCCGAACCGCGCAAGCCGAAGAAAGCGCAGCTGGCCAGCGAAACCGACATCGCCCTGCCGTCGCCCGCGCTGGTGCCGCTGGCAGGGGGCGCCTATAATATCATGGTGTCGGGCATTGGCGGGACCGGGGTTGTCACGATCGGCGCGCTGCTGGCGATGGCCGCGCATCTGGAGGGCAAGTCGACCTCCGTGTTCGACATGACGGGCCTTAGCCAGAAGAATGGCGCGGTGTTCAGCCATGTCCGCATCGCCGCGCAGAATGAGGATCTGGGCGCGCAGAAGCTGGGCATCGGCGAAGCGGACCTTGCGTTGGCGTTCGACGCTGTTGCCGCGCTGGCCAAGGAGCCGGCGGTCACGCTGGATGGCGAGCGCACGAAGGTCGTGGTCAACGCCCGCGTCACCCCGACCCCGGCGTTCCAGCGCAATCCCGACCTGACGCTGGATCAGGGCCTGTTGGTGCGGCGGTTGCGCAAAATGTCGGCGCAGCTGGAAAGCGTCGACGCCACGGGTCTTGGCCTTGCGCTGCTTGGCGATACGATTGCGGCCAATCTATTCATGCTGGGCTATGCCAGCCAGTTGGGCCTGCTCCCCGTCTCGCCAGAGGCGATCGAGCGGGCCGTGGAGATCAACGGCGTCGCGATCGCGTTCAACAAGGCGGCCTTCTCGCTGGGCCGGTTGCAGGCGGTCGATCCGCAGCGGATCGGACAGGCGGTGGCCGCACAGGTGCAGGAGATCGAGTTTCAGCCGCTCACGAAGCTGGAGGATATCGTCGCCCATCGCACCAACCTGCTGACCGATTATCAGAATGCAGGCTGGGCGCAGCGCTACCGCGATCTGGTCGATGTGGTGGCGCAGGCGGAGCAGCGGGCCACGCCGGGCAGGGACGCGCTGTCGGTGATGGTGGCGCGCAACTTTGCCAAGCTCATGTCCTACAAGGATGAATACGAGGTGGCCCGGCTGCACGCCGACCCGGCTTTCCGGCAGCAACTGAAGGAGACGTTCGAGGATGGTGCCAAGCTGCGCTACAATCTGGCGCCGCCGCTGTTCTCCAAGCGAGATCCTGAGACGGGGCATCTTCTGAAGCGCGAGTTCGGGCCGTGGGTTGGCCATGCGTTCGGGTTGCTTGCTCGCCTGAAAGGGCTGCGTGGCACCGCGTTCGACGTCTTCGGCTATACCGAGGAACGCCGCATGGAGCGCGGTCTCATTGATCACTATGAGACACTGATGGTCAGGATTGCCGAGCGCCTTACCCCGCATAACCATGCCGCAGCGGTTGAGCTCGCGTCGCTCCCAGCCCAAATTCGCGGCTATGGTCATGTCAAAGAGGCCAATGTCGAGAAAGTCAGAGCGCTAGAAACACAGATTTTGACGAAATTCGAAAGGGACCATGCACCTTCGGAGCAGGTGCAGGAAGCGGCATTCAACTGATCGCGCGGGGAGGACCAGCCCCAAGATAGCCGATCAACAGATGCTGGACGGCAAGCCGGGTCTGCGCGATCGTAGACCCGGTAAACCGCATCTGGGCAATCATGTGAGCGAGGCCGACAACAACTTCCGCAGCTTCATCAATGATCAGCGCGTTGCTTATAGCGCCTATGGCACGCCCTTCCTTCAGCTTTGCGGCGACGATTGCGCAGGCTGCCTCGCGAAAAGCAAGGTAGCGGGGCCATGCCGGATGCCGTGTGGCGGTGCTCCAGTCGAGCCAGGTCCGCACGACATTTTGATGCGTGTCGATGGATCGCGCGAGGGACACCAGCATCTCCTCGACCGCTGCGATCGGATCGGGTTCCTGCGCCGCTGCGCGTGACGCGATATCATTCAACAGGAAATTCGCGACTTGGGCGAGCACGTCGTCGACCAGATCGCCATGTTTGGCATAATAATGCATCATGGTGGGCAGTGACACGCCTGCCTGTTTAGCGACCATTGAGTGGTTCGTATGCCCCAGACCATGGTCGGCCAGAAGCTGGAGGGCGACATCTCGCAAATGCGCGCGGCGATCCTCGGGTGAGAGACGGGGCGCTCTCCTTCTTGGTGAAGCTCGCTTCTCCTGTGTCATAACGGTTTCCTGATGCCGCCCGCGTGATGGGGCAACCCCTAAATCAGAGCAGTGCTGCTTTGTCATGATCTGCTTGACCATGTCCCGTTATGCCCAGCAAGTGTTATTGAAGCAAGTTTCAATATTGCTAAAAGCCGCTATGTGATTTCGGGAGAAAATCGATGCGGGAAGAGGGTGTGACGGCTTCGTTGGCAGTTCGGCCCGACCATGTGCCACAGGCGCTGGTCGTGGATTTCGACATGTATAGCGTCCCCGGCGGCAGTGCGGATGCGCAGGCGGCTTTCCACGCCGTTCAGAAGGCAAGCCCGGACATTTTCTGGACCCCGCGCAACGGCGGCCACTGGGTCGCGACACGTGCGGAGGATGTGGAGATGATGCTGCGCGACCCCGCACGATTTTCCAGCAATCGCGTCTTCCTGCCGAGGGATGATAACGCGCCACGATCCCTGCCGTTGGAAGCCGATCCACCCTTGCACACTGAACTGCGCAAGCCACTCAGTCGCGCCCTGTTTCCCAAGATCGTGGACGATATGGAGCCGCGCGTGCGCCAGCTTGTCGACGATCTGATCGATAATCTGATCGATCGTGGCGAATGCGATTTCGTAGCCGATTTCGCTAACATCATGCCGATGAACATCTTCCTCGATCTGGTCGATCTGCCGAGAGAGGAGCGCCACTACCTCATTCCACTGGTGGAAAAATTCATAAAGGGCGGCACACTGGACGCCCGCCAGCAGGCGCAGCAGGCTATCTTCCTGTACGTGACCGACATCGTGCGGGCGCGGCGTGCAGCGCCGGGGAACGACCTCGCCTCGATCGTCGTCAATGCGGCAGTGGGCGGCGAGATGATCAGCGAAATGGATGCCATATCCTACATGACCCTGATCCTCTTCGGGGGGCTGGATACGATCGCATCCATGCTGTCCTACATCACGCTGTTTCTTGCCACCCATGCCGAGCATCGCGCGGTGCTGACCGCCCGACTGGACGACGATCGTTTCGTTCGTGATGCAATGGAGGAACTGTTCCGGCGTTTCGGCATCGTGCAGGCGGCACGGGTGGTTCAGGAAGACTTTGATTACAAGGGCGTCCCATTCCGCGCGAATGATACGATTTTGCCGATCAACATGCTTTGCGGTCTGGACGATCGGCGGGTGGACGATCCATTGGAAGTCAGGTTTGATCGAGAGAAGTCTGCGCGTCATCTGGCTTTCGGCGCCGGTCCCCATAGCTGTCCGGGCGCTACGCTGGCTCGCCGTGAAATCGCGATTTTTCTGCGGGAATGGCTCCGCCGCATACCCGATTTTGCTTTGGCGCCGGGCACCACTCCGGTCAATCTCCTGGGGGTCACCTGTGGTCTGGAGAGTCTGAAGCTGGTTTGGCCGAGGCCCAGCAGACCGGCCGTGTGACGCGCTGATCGTCTCATCATGGCGCGTTTCGCTCCGAACTGTCACGGCCCGCCATGTCGTCGTCCGCCAGATAGCCTATCACAGGATGCACAGTAAAAACGCGGTTTCCGTCGAGTAAAGCCGCATGATCTGGAGGGGATTATGATGACGAAATTTTCGTCGCGACTTCTTGCAACTGCAGTTTCGGTGATTGCGATCGCGAGTGTTTCTTCAGCATTTGCGCAGGAACGTGCGGCACCGCCAGCACAGGAGCCTGAACAGGCTTCCTCCGGGGGGGTGGCCGACATTATCGTGACTGCCCAGAAGCGGGCGCAAAACCTGAACGACGTTGGTCTTTCGATCACGGCGGCCTCGGCGGATCAGCTGGCCTCAGCCGGCGTGAGCAACGCAGGTGATCTGGCCAAGATTACGCCCGGCTTCACCTTTACGAAGAGCCAGGACGGAACGCCGCTCTACACGCTGCGCGGCGTCGGCTTCAACGATTACACGCTGGGTGCCAGTCCGGCAGTCAGCGTCTATGTGGATCAGGTGCCGCTTGCCTATGGCGCGTTCACGCAGGGCGTGTCGCTCGATCTGGAGCGGGTCGAGGTTCTGAAGGGGCCGCAGGGTATTCTCTTTGGACAAAATTCGACCGGCGGCGCGATCAACTATATCGCGGCCAAGCCGACGCAATCGCTCGAAGCGGGGGTGACCGCCTCTTATGGCCGTTTCAACACATTCGATGGCGAAGCCTTCATCAGTGGCCCGGTCAGCGACACTCTGGCCGTTCGACTGGCAGGGGCGGCGACCATATCCGGGCCGTGGCAGTATAATTACAATCGCGACGCCAGCCTCGGTCGTCAGGATCAGTTGCGTGGCCGTTTTCAGGCAGAGTGGAAGCCCACCGAGCGCCTGACGATGCTGTTCAGCGCCAATGGCTGGCGCGACAAGTCCGACACGCAGGCCGGCCAGCTTCAGGGGCTGTTCCTGCAACTCAACGAGGCGACGGCGCCTTTTGCCGCAGCCGCCGGTGCCGCGGATCTGACCGAGACACTGCGCCGGATCGCCGTGTTCCGGACCTTGAGCCCGGCACCGGATAACGCCAGGGCCGCCGACTGGGACGGTGATCGGGATCTGACGCGCGACGATGGCTTTTATCAGCTTTCGCTGCGTAATGACTATGAATTGACCGATGATATCACCCTGACGTCGATCACCGCTTATTCCCGCTATAATGAAAACTACTCGGTCGATCGCGACGGCACGCCCCTCAAGAATGCGGGCGTTAATGCGGATGGCCGCGTCTCGAGCTTCAATCAGGAGCTTCGGCTGTCCGGCGACATGCATGGCCTCAACTGGCTGATCGGCGGCAATTATGCCAAGAACAAGGTGCGCAGCGCGAATGATATTCTGACCGGGGATTCCACGAATACCGCCATTCTGCCGGGTGGTCCCTGGATCGCCGCGTCGACGACGACGATAACGCAGGACATCCGCGACTGGGCGATCTTCGGTAATGTCGAGGCGGAAGTGACCCAGCAATTGACCCTGCTGGCGGGCGCCCGTTATGCCAAGAGCAAGAATGATTACACCTCCTGCATGACCGGCGACATCGGGATGCAAACGACTTTTGGGGTTCTTTCGGACGCGATTTCGGGTACGCCCGGCGCGGCGCTTGGTCCCACGTCCTGCCTCAGCATGGATGCGACGACCTTTGAAAATACACGCGTACCCTACACCGATAGTTTGAACGAAGATAATTTCTCCTGGCGGCTGGGCGTCAACTACAAACCGACGCAGGACGTTCTCCTCTACGCTCTGGCGTCGCGGGGGTACAAGTCGGGCAGTTTCCCGACCCTTCCGGCCTCCACGACGGCGCAGTTGACGCCGGTGACGCAGGAATCGGTGACGGCTTATGAAGTCGGCGCGAAGATTTCGGCGCTGGATCGCGCTCTCCAGTTCAATGTCGCCGCCTTCCACTATATCTACAAGGACAAGCAGATCCGCGGTCTCGTGATCGACCCGGTATTCAATCAGCTGGAGAAGCTGGTGAACGTGCCGAAATCCAGGATCAATGGTGCGGAGGTCGAGATCACGGCGCGGCCGGTATCGGGCCTCACCTTACGGGGTGCCGTCACCTATGTCGATTCCAAGGTTCTCGATTTCACCGGCATCAATAATGAGCGGGTCGCAGGCGACTTCAGCGGATCGTCGCTGCCATTCTCACCCAAATGGCATTTGGTCGGGGATATCAATTACGAATGGGATCTAAACGACGATCTGAATGCTTTTGTGGGCGCGAACATGCTTTACAACAGCACGACCAATTCCACGCTCGGCGTTGCGCCATCGTCGGTCATCGATGCCTTCACCACGGTTGATATGCGCGTCGGTATCAAAGCGCGGGACGACAGGTGGAGCCTGTCTGTCTGGGGACGCAATGTCTTCAACGAATATTACTGGACCAATCAGTTCGTCACACAGGATGTCGTCGTCCGCTATGCGGCCAAACCAGCAACCTATGGCGTGACCCTGAAGTTCGGTTTCAAATAATCCTCCGTGTCCTGGCGGGCAGCCTAGGGTCGCAGGGATGTGCTGTCGTCGCGAGACGGCGGCACATCTCTGCGTTCGGGAAGTCGGCACCTTGCTAAAGGGGGCGTGTTTCTTCAGATGCCTCGACAAGATGTGCCCTCATGTCCATCGATCGTGGCAAGTCGGACATGGGTTACGCCGATAGCTTCCTGAGTACGTAGGGCAAGATGCCGCCACTCATGAAATAGCCCATTTCGTCCGCGGTATCGATGCGGCACAGAGTTTCAATCGTGAAAGTCGAGCCATCGCTTCGGATACCCTCGACCGTTACGGCCTGTCTCGGTTGGAGGAAGGCGACGTGCCGAACCGTAAAGCGCTCCGTTCCATCCAGGCCCAGCGTCTGGCGATTCACCTTGTCTGCAAACTGCAGTGGCAGCACACCCATACCGACCAGGTTCGAACGGTGAATGCGCTCAAAGCTCTCCGCAATCACGGCGCGGACGCCAAGCAAGGCAGTCCCCTTCGCTGCCCAGTCGCGCGAGGAGCCGGTGCCATATTCCTTACCGGCCACGACCACTAATGGCGTACCCTTCGCCTTGTGTCTCATTGCGGCCTCGTAGATCGGCAGAGCCGCTCCCTCGAAGAGAGTGTTGCCGCCTTCCAGTCCGCCCATCATCTCGTTCTGGATGCGGATGTTGGCGAATGTGCCACGCATCATGATCTCGTGATGGCCTCGGCGGCAGCCGTAGCTGTTGAAGTCTGCGGGCTGCACTTGCCGATCCAGCAGCCATTGTCCCGCAGGCGAGGCCGACTTGATTGATCCTGCCGGAGAGATGTGGTCGGTAGTTATGGAGTCGCCGAAGAGAGCCAGGGTGTTTGCGTCGAGAATGTCCGCAACCGGTGCGGCTTCGCGTTCCAGCCCCTCAAAAAAGGGCGGATTGGCGACATAGGTCGAAGCGGTTGGCCAATTATAGGTATCGCCAGTTTTCAAGGACAGCGCTTTCCAGCGATCATCGCCCTCATAGACATTGGCATAACGGCTGGCGAACATCTCTGCGTCGATGGAGGAAGCGATAATGGTTTGTATTTCCGCATTCGAAGGCCAGACGTCCTTCAGATAGACTGCCTGTCCGTTGGCCCCGATGCCCAACGGTTCAGTCGTGATATCGCGAGCGACGCTGCCGAGCAGGGAATAGGCGACCACCAGTGGCGGCGAGGCCAGATAATTGGCGCGGACGTCTGGCGAGATGCGCCCCTCGAAATTGCGGTTGCCGGAGAGGACTGCGGCGGTGACGAGGCCGGCATCATTGATCGTCTGCGAAATCGCCTTGTCGAGTGAACCTGAGTTGCCGATGCAGATCATGCAGCCATAGCCGGTCAAATTGAAGCCCAACGCGTCGAGATCCTGCTGGAGTCCGGAGCGCACCAGATAATCCGTTACGACCTGGCTGCCAGGCGAGAGCGTGGTGCGGACCCAGGGTTTTGGCTTCAGCCCGAGCGCCCGAGCCTTTCGTGCCACCAATCCGGCGGCGACGAGCACGGAGGGGTTGGAAGTGTTTGTGCAACTTGTGATCGCTGCGATGGCTATGTCGCCATGTCCCAAGGTGAAATTGGTATGCGCAACGGCGGCGCGGCGATCCAGTTCCTCGCCTTTGCCATAGCCGGTTGCCAATTCGCTCCGAAAGCCCCTGGAGGCATCGGACAGCAATATTTTGTCCTGCGGGCGGCGCGGACCGGCAACTGATGGCAGTACGGTAGAAAGGTCGAGTTCCAGTGTATCGGTGAAAACGGGATCGGGTGTGAAGGCGTCGCGCCACATCCCTTGAGCCTTCGCATAGGCTTCGACCAACGCCACGCGCTCTTTGGTTCGTCCCGTCAGTCGTAGATAGGTGAGCGTCGCCTCATCAATTGGAAAGAAGCCGCAGGTCGCTCCATATTCTGGCGCCATGTTCGCAATGGTCGCGCGGTCGGCGAGAGGAAGGGCGTCCAGGCCGGGGCCGTAGAATTCGACGAAGCGACCTACTACGCCGTGTAGACGAAGCATCTGCGTAACTGTCAGTACCAAGTCGGTGGCGGTCACGCCCTCCGACATGGTGCCGGACAGGCGGAACCCCACGACATCGGGGATCAGCATGGAGACGGGCTGTCCCAGCATGGCCGCTTCCGCCTCGATCCCGCCCACGCCCCAACCGAGAACGCCAAGGCCGCTGACCATGGTGGTGTGACTGTCCGTGCCGACGCAGGTGTCGGGATAGGCGATGGGCGTGCCGTCCTTATCCGTGCTGGTCCAGACAGTCTGGGCGATGTGCTCCAGGTTTACCTGGTGACAGATCCCCGTGCCTGGCGGCACCACCTTCAGATTGTCGAGCGTGCTTGCTCCCCATTTGAGGAATGCGTAACGTTCAGTGTTACGATCATATTCCATCTTAACATTGTGTTCGAAGGCGGCTGGCTCACTCGCCTTGTCTGCCATGACGCTATGATCGATCACAAGGTGGATCGGCACCTGCGGGTTGATGCGAGAGGCGTCAGCGCCCCAGCGATTCATCGTGTCGCGCATCGCGGCAAGATCTACGATGCAAGGAACGCCGGTAAAATCCTGCATCAATACGCGCGCTGGACGATACTGAATCTCGCGAGAGGATTGGCGATCTGCTTGCCATTCGATCAGCGCCCGAATATCCTCAACAGTAACCGATACGCCGTCCTCAAATCGCAAGAGGTTTTCGAGCAGGACCTTTAGACTGAATGGCAGACGATCGACATTGCCTAGTTGTACGGCGACTTTCGGGAGGCTGTAATAGGCGTAGGTCTGCCCATCGACGACAAGTGTATCGCGGGTGCGGAGGCGATCGGAACCAATGGCAGTCATGTTGATATTCCTGTGATGTGGCGGACTAACTCGGCATCTGATCACCTGGCGACTTGCTGACTGAGCGACGCTGCAGACCGCGAGCAGGCACTGTGTTTTTGGTTTAAAATTCCACTGGATTGCTGATGCTCAGTCTCTCGACATCTCCTCAGATCGCTTCCTTTATCGCAGGCCTGCCGGCTATGAGAGCTTCCGACCTTGCGGTCGCCGGGTTGGCTTAGGAAAGATCAGAAAATAGACGTCAAACAACGGTGTCCCCGTTCCTCTGAGCCACTGACTATGGACCGGCAAGTCCTCTGGGGATCCATCTGGAAATAATATTGCACGATATTCGATCGCAACAGCGGCGCAGCCGTGAGCGCAACAAGACTTGCATGCCTCGCGAGCCGCATCAAACCGCTCATATCCAACGATCGACCAGCTGCCGCCGGATTGCCACGCACTATGATTGTTCCTTGGTGGGCTATTTTTACTACGTAGCTCTTCTGACCGAACTGCATCTGTTGGCTGGACGGCAAGGCTTGAGCTTCGACCTGCATGAACCAGACGCATAACATATCGACCTATTGATAAGCCATACTTCCATGCCGCCGCGCTTCCGGACAATGATTATGTCAACGATGAAGGATGTCAGCAGGAGCAGGTGTTGAAGAGGGCGTTGCATGTCGACGGTGGGCCGAGAGGAGGCTTAAGGCTTGGCGTGCGATTTCTCCTTTCCGCTGCCTGCTGCGCTGCCGCTGGCTGTCAAAATGAGCATGTCGAGATACAATCTTACGAACTAGTCAAGACGGATGATCGCCTTTTAGCCGCCGCTTCCCGGCCGCAGGACTGGGTTATGCATGGTGGCTCTTATGCTGAGCAGCGGTTCAGCGCGCTAGATCAAATTGGAATCGGCAACGTCCGAGATCTGGGGCTGGATTGGTCGCTGGAACTGGATACAAACAGGGGGCAGGAAACGACGCCGCTGGTCGTAGACGGGCGCATCTATCTGACCACTGCCTGGTCGAAGGTGGTGGCGATCGATGCAAGGAGCGGCCGCAAACTTTGGCAATTCGATCCCAAGGTTCCCGGCGATAGTGCTGTGCGCGGCTGTTGCGATGTCGTTAACCGCGGTGCAGCCTATTATGACGGTAAAATCTTTGTCGGAACATTTGATGGTCGACTGATCGCTTTATCCGCATCGAGTGGCAATCCTATTTGGTCAGTCAATACGGTCGACCAGAGCAGGCCCTATTCGATCACGGGCGCACCGAGGGTTGTCAAGGGAAAGGTGATCATCGGCAATGCCGGTGCCGAACTGGGCGTCCGTGGTTATGTGTCGGCTTATGACGCACATACCGGCAAGCAGGCCTGGCGGTTCTACACCGTGCCCAATGCTGACGGCAAAGCAGACGGCGCCGCATCGGACGAGGCACTACGGAAATTTGCCAATAGCAGTTGGTTCGACGGCGAATGGAAGAAAACCGGCGGTGGCGGCACAGTTTGGGACGCGATCGTCTATGATCAAGAGCTTGATCAGCTGTATATAGGTGTTGGTAACGGCACCCCATGGAATCATCGGTACCGTTCAGGTGGGCAGGGCGACAATCTCTTTCTTTCTTCGATAGTGGCGCTCAATCCGGATACGGGAAAATATATCTGGCACTATCAGGAAACGCCTGCAGAAACGTGGGATTTTACTGCGACCCAACCGATCATCCTCGCGACGCTGCCGATCGAGGGTCGTCTGCGCAAGGTGCTGATGCAGGCGCCCAAGAACGGCTTCTTCTACTTGTTGGATCGCGTCAGCGGACAGTTGATTTCGGCGCGGCCTTTTGCGCATGTTAATTGGGCTACCGAAATAGATCCGGCCACTGGTCGGCCGCGTGAAGTTGCGGGTGCAAGGTATGAAAAAGCACCATTTCTGATGTCGCCTTCGGCCTATGGGGCTCATAACTGGTATCCGATGGCCTTCAGTCCCAAGACAGGGCTTGTCTATCTTCCGGTGCAGGATGTTCCGTTCTTTTATCAACAAGATGGCGGCTATCGCTATCGCCCGCAGACCTTCAACCTTGGAACCTATTCGGATAAAAACGCGCTGCCCGACGGCGAAGCGGAGCGCAAGGCGATCGCGGCATCGCTGAAGGGCGCGCTCATCGCCTGGGATCCGGTACATCAGAAGGAGGTCTGGCGGGCAGAGCAACCCGGTCCCGCGGCAGCGGGCGTGCTGGCGACCGCTGGCGGGCTTGTCTTCGAAGGTAATCCGACGGGCGCTTTCGAGGCATTCGATGCGACGTCGGGGAAGCGCCTCTGGAAGTTTCAGGCGGAAACCCAGATCGTGGGCAGCCCGATCAGCTATGCCGTCAATGGGCAGCAATATATTCTGGTCGTTTCAGGTGCGGGCGGCGGCTATGGCCTGACTTCCCCCTTCACCGCCGACAAACGCCCCAAGCCTAACGGCCGGGTGTTGGCGTTCAGGCTGGGAGGGAAGGCCAGCCTGAACGCCTATCAGGCTCCCTCGCTTATGCCCTCGGTTGTACCGTCGGACGTTTTTACGACGGCTCAGATCGGGCGCGGAGAGCGCATTTATGAAACGACCTGCGGGTGGTGCCACGGTCCGGGCGGCGTGTCGGGTGGTGTCCTGCCGGATCTCAGGCGTTCGCCGTCGCTGGCGGATAAGGCAACGTGGAATTCGGTTGTCCTGGAAGGGCTTCTTCAGGACCGGGGGATGGTCAATTTTTCGAAGACGTTGACGCCGCAAAAAGCCGAGGATGTCCGCGCTTATGTCGCCTCCAAAGCCCGCCTTTTGCGAGCCCAGGAACCAAATAATTAGAAATATCGGCGTCCTGC
Organism: Sphingobium sp. TCM1; assembly: GCF_001650725.1. Classification (GTDB taxonomy): domain Bacteria; phylum Pseudomonadota; class Alphaproteobacteria; order Sphingomonadales; family Sphingomonadaceae; genus Sphingobium. The sequence goes on from NZ_LXVX01000012.1 coordinate 165,365, forward strand.
ATGGGTGCCAACAATGGGAGGATTTGAAAATGTTCCATGCAATTTACTCGCGCAAAAGCCGCTTGCTGCCGGAAGTTGCGCTGCTCGCGGTGACGGCAGTCATGTCGCAGACTGCGGCCGCCCAGTCGGCGCCGTCGGTGCAGGATAGCGCGCCACCTGTCGCGACGCCGCCTGCCGAACAGGCCGTTGCCGGTGCCAATCAGGCAAATGCCAGCGCACCGCAGGCAGGCGACATCATCGTGACCGCGCAGCGCCGCGAGCAGACGGCACTCAAGACGCCGCTCTCGCTGACGGCGCTGGACGACAAACTGATCGAACAGAAGCAGGTGACGGGCCTTGTCGATCTGCAGTTCGTTTCGCCCGGCATTCGCAGTGGTCAGCAGCAGGGCGTCAACCGCGTGTTCATCCGCGGCATCGGTCTATCCTCCTTCGCATCCGGCGCGGATTCAAGCGTCGCCTTCTATACGGACGGTGTCTATGTCGGCCGGCCTGCAGCACAGCTTTCCTCCTTCTTCGACATCGGCCGTATCGAGGTGCTGCGTGGGCCGCAGGGGGCGCTTTATGGCCGGAACGCGACCGGCGGCGCCATCAATCTGATTACGAATAACCCGGAGAGCGACGCAGGTGGTTATGTCAACGTCAGCCTTGGCAATTATTCGCTGCATCAGGCTGAAGGTGCATTGAATCTGCCGCTTACGGGGGCAGGTGGTGACCTGAATGCGCGTGTTGCTTTCAAACTGCTGGACCGCAACGGCTATGGCTATGATTTCGGCACCGACCATCCCGTGAATGACGCCAAGTCGCAGGCCGTGCGTGCGACCTTGCGTTACAACCCGTCCAACGACGTCGATATTCGCTTGATCGGTGAATATAACCATGAAGCCGACAATAATAATTATGCTACCAATTTTGGCGCCTATCCGGGCTATCAGCTGTCTGGCGTCGTCGATTTCGGTGGAACGCAGATCGCAGGGCAACAGGATGCTGCCACGGCTCTGCGCGGCAACACAAATCGCCGCAAAGGATATGCGATCACCCTCAATGGTACCGTTTCGCTGACTGACAGCCTCAGCATGACCTCCATCACTGGCTGGCGCAAATTTGAGCGGCACAATGACGCGAGTTCCGATGGTACGACCGCAGGTCTTGGCAGCACCTACTATAATGAATGGTCAAATCAGGCCAGTCAGGAACTGGTCTTCAACTGGGATGCTGATCGTTTGCAGGTGACCGGCGGCCTTTCCTATTATCATGAAAATTTGCGCAATCTTGTGCTGGTGCCGTTTATTCAGCTGGGAATTGACTATATCCAGCAGGGAACTTTGAAGATTGATGCCTATTCGGCCTACATCCAGGGCACCTATTCTCTGCTCGACGCCTTACGACTGACCGTGGCGGGGCGGTACAGCTCCGAAAAACGCAAATCGACTGGTACCTTTACCTTTGGAACGGTAACGCCGTTGAATGACGGTCGGAAATGGAACGCCTTCAATCCGAAATTCGGTCTCGAATATGATGTGGCGCCCGGCGTTCTGGTCTATGCATCCGCCACCAACGGTTTCAAGAGTGGAACCTTCAATGTCGGGCAGGTCAATCCGGCTATCAATCCTGAAAAAATCTGGGCCTATGAAATCGGCGCCAAGGCGCGAATGCTGAATAACGCCGTCGATATTTCGGCCGCCGCCTTCAGATATGATTATAAGGATCTGCAGGTGAACAAGATATTGGGGCTGGCCACGCTGACGACCAATGCCGCAACCGCAACCAACAAGGGCTTCGAAGTTTCGATCAACGCACGCCCCGTTGACGGGCTGACGCTGAACGCCAACTACACCTATCTGGACGCGACCTTCAAGGATTTCACCTCGGTCAATCCTTTATTCCCTAACGCGCCGGCCGAAAATCTGAACGGGAAGATGCTGCCCGGCGCGCCCAAACATGCCGTGACGCTTGGCGGAAGCTATGTGGTCCCGGTAGGAAGCGAATCCAGCCTGACGTTGTCGGGCGATGCTTCCTACCAATCGCGTATCTATTTCAGCGAATTCAACGACAAGGTTCTGAGCCAGAAGGGCGTCACCAAGCTGAACGCGTCGATCAAATACAGCTCCGGCGACGACTGGTCGCTGACCTTCTGGGGGAAAAACCTGACCGACGAGACCATCGCTGGCAACAAGACTCTGGGCATCCCGCTCTGGGGCTATCCGATCTATGGCAATCTGGAAGCCCCGGCGACCTATGGCGCCACGCTGGCCGTCAACTTCTAAGGCGTATAAAAATGGTGCCGGTCGGTCATATGGCGATCGGCCGGTGCCTTTAATGGAGAAAATACAACATGGTAGGACCGGCCAACGCGCAGGGTATTCTCAAGTCGCCGGAGAGGCTGTTCATCGACGGCCAGTGGGTAGCGCCTTTGAGCGGCGGTTCCCTGACCGTCCGGTCACCTGCGACCGAAGAGATTTTCCTGACAGTGGCCGAGGCAGGGGTGGCGGACATCGATCGCGCGGTGGATGCCGCACGGCGAGCCTTCGATGCCGGGCCATGGCCACGCATGACGCCGGCGGAGCGAGCACCCTATCTCCTGGCGATCGCTGATCGGCTCGATGCGCGGGTGGCCGAAATCGCGACGATCTGGCCCAATGAAATGGGGATATTGCATTCGATCGCTGTCGCCTTCGGCGGGACGATTGGCGGTGTCTATCGTTATTATGCCGGACTGGCCGGCAGTTTTGCCTTTGAGGAGCGTTTCGACGCGCCGCCCGGCGGTGGCGATCATGCGTTCATCAGCTACGAGCCGGTGGGCGTCGTTGGCGCGATCATCCCATGGAACGCGCCGGTCAACATCATGGCTTATAAGGTCGCACCGGCTCTGCTGGCGGGCTGCACGATCGTGCTCAAGCTCTCGCCCGAGGCACCTGGAACCGGGCTTTTGCTGGCGGAAATTGCGGAGGAAGTCGGTCTTCCGGCGGGCGTGCTCAATGTTCTGACGGCGGATCGTGAAGCATCGGAGCGGTTGGTCCGCCATCCCGATGTCGACAAGATCGGGTTCACCGGCTCAAGCGCCGTCGGCAAACGCATCGCGTCGATTTGCGGAGAGCGGATCGCGCGTTGCACGCTGGAACTGGGCGGCAAGTCCGCTGCGGTTATCCTGGACGATTATGATGTGGAACGCGCCGCCCGGTCGCTCGCTGGATCGGCCTGCGCCATGACCGGACAGATATGCTCCTCTCTGACGCGCTATATCGTTCCCCGCTCCAGGCATGATCTGTTCGTGGACGCGTTGAAGGCCGAATTCGAGGCGGTCAGGGTGGGCGACCCGTTCGATCCAGTGGTCGGGATGGGGCCGCTCGCCATGGCGCGGCAGCGCGACAAGGTGGAGGAGATGGTCCAGGATGCGGTTCGCGACGGCAATAACCTTGTGTCTGGTGGACGTCGTCCAGCGCATCTCAATCGGGGCTATTTCTTCGAACCGACGATCTTCGCGCATGTCAGCAATAATGACATGATCGCCCGCGAAGAGGTTTTCGGCCCTGTGGTTACGGTGATTCCTGCCGACAGCGATGAGCAAGCTGTCGCGATTGCCAATGACACGGTGTTCGGCCTCAATAATTCGGTCTTCACCAACGATCCGGCGCGCGGCTATGCCGTTGCGCGTCAGTTGCGGTCCGGCACGGTCGGGCACAACGCATGGCGTAGCGACATGGCCATCGGCTTTGGCGGCTTCAAACAATCGGGCATTGGTCGCGAAGGCGGCGTCGATGGGCTACGTGCCTATCTGGAGGCCAAGACAATCATCATGGATGCCTGACCGAAAGAGAGGAATGAGCGTGACGATCGTAACAGATGAGCAGAAGGTGAAGATCACCGCGCCAATCGGCACTCGCAATCCGACCGCGCTGGCAAATCTGAAGGTGATCGAAGCCTTTTTTGCGGCCTATCTGGTCGATAAGGCGGGCTTCTATGACCTTTGGGTCGAAGACGGCCCACAGGTGATCACGCCGTTCGTCACGGACGGTGTGGCCGTTTGCAAGTCAGCGGTTCGCACGGGATGGGAGGAGGTTCGTGGCTTTTGGGATCCGATCCATGACGGCATGACGGGCAAGTTCAACTGGATCATCGACGATGTGATGGTGGGGGAAGATCCCAATGTGATCGTCACGAAAGCCAGCAGCGACATCGACGTCCAGACGGGCGCCGTCTGGGGCGGCAAACCGCTCAAATATCAGGGGCGCTACGTCCAGATCTTCAAATTTGAGAACGGCAGGATCAAGAGCTTCGAGGAATATTATGACACCGCGCTGTTGAACGCCGCCTATGCGTAAGGGCGGTTAGCGTCCAATCTCCCGGCGCACAGCCTCGCTATCCTCTCCGATCGCGCGGGCGTCGAGCAACTCGGTTGCGACGCCAGCGCCGAAGCGCACAGGCGCTCGCATCCCCACATATTGTCCTTCGGTGGGATGCGTTCGTCTCTCGAAAAACCCGACCGCTTGCAGATGCGGATCGTCAAACAGGTCGTCCAAGGAATTGACGCGGCAAGCGGGAATATCGTGACGCTGCAGCAGGTCGAGCCATTCCTTGCTCTCCCTCTCGGGCAGCATCGCCTCTAGCTCCTTTTGCATGATCGCCACATTATGCAGCCGCAGGAGCGGGGTCGACAGAGCCTCCTGCTCGAACAGGTCGGTGCGGCCCAGCAGGGTGAAGAGCCGCAGCCAGCGCTCGTCGGTATAGGGGGCTACGACGATATATCCATCCCGCGTTGCCATAGGCTGGCGATCGGGATCAAGCTGCCGGGGATAGCCAGCAGGCGCATTGGGCGGGTCAAACACCCGACCGTACATATGCTCCTGAAGCAGGAAATGGGTGACCGTCTCGAACATCGGTACTTCGATCGTCTGTCCCTCACCACTATGTTCACGATGATAGAGGGCCGCGAGAACCGCATAGGTCGCATGGAGGCCCGACACTTTGTCGGCCAATGCCGTAGGCTGGAAGCGGGGAGGGCCCTCACCCGTCACCATCGGATGAAGCGAAGCAGTGCCGGAAAGCGCCTGGATGATGTCGTCATAGGCTGGCTGACCGGCATAGGGACCGTCGCGGCCGAAACCTGTGCAGTGAACATGTATGATGTCTGGCCGGAGGGAGCGAACGGTATCATAATCGAGGCCGGCGCGGATCGCGGCCTGCTCCCGCAGATTATGGATGATGACGTCGCAATGAGGGATCAGCGCGTGTAGATCTTCTGCGCCCTCCTTGGTCTTGATATCCCAGTCGATCGACCGTTTGCCCCTGTTCATCGTCAGGTGAAGCGGGCCCATCCGCCTTGTGCGGCTCGGCTTTCCGACCCGCCGAGATTCATCACCTCCTGCGGGTTCCAGCTTGATGACGTCTGCCCCCATGGCTGCGAGCGTTTCGGTGCAATAGGGGCCGAACATGACTGTCGTCAGGTCCAGAATTCGAACGTCGTTGAGGATGGGCTTCTTCACCATGGTCGTCAAATCATAGCGGGGAGCGCGTCATGCGCAATGATATCGGCCCGCCCATGCAAGCAGGCGGGCCGTCCCACGAAGGACTCAGGCGAAGGCTTCCGTAGGCGCGATGCTCTGGACGATATTGGCGTCGAGCGATTCATACTCATGGTAGGAGATGGTACGATACAGCTCCTCCCGAGTCTGCATCCGGTCGAGCATGGACTTAGCGCTGCCGTCCCGGGCAAGCGCCGCATACAGCTCTTCCTGCGCCTTGTTGGCAACGCGGAGGGAGGAGACCGGCCAGATCACGATGCTGTAGCCGATCGCCTGCAATTCGGTTGCCGTCAGCAGGGGTGAACGGCCGAATTCGGTCATGTTGGCGAGCAAAGGCGCCTTCACCTCTGATGTGAAGGCATGGAACATTTCGGGCGTGGTCAGTGCTTCGGAGAAGATCACGTCCGCCCCTGCCTCCACATACATGTTGGCGCGCTTGATGGCGCCCTCCACGCCTTCGCTGGCTGCGGCATCGGTTCGCGCCACGATCAGCATTTCCTTGCGCGCCTTGGCGGCGGCGGCGACCTTGCGGGCCATGTCATCGGCGGAGGCAAGCCGCTTGTCGTTAAGGTGGCCGCACTTTTTGGGCAGGATCTGGTCTTCCAGCTGGATGGCGGCAGCGCCAGCCTCCTCGAATGCCCGCACGGTCTGCATGACATTGAGAACTTCGCCATAGCCGGTGTCGCCGTCGACCAGCACAGGCAGATCCGTCGCCCGGACGATCTGGCGGACGAAGAAGCAGACATCATCGACCGAAATAATACCCAGGTCGGGCAGACCCATGGAGGCGCTCATCGCCGCGCCGGAGAGGTAAAGCGCCTGGAAGCCGGCTGCCTGCGCCTGAAGCGCGGCCTGGGCATTGTGGGCGCCGGGCATCTGGAGGATTTCGGGCTGCTCGATAAGGGAGCGAAGGCGCGCGGCACGGCTCGATTTGTCGATATTGGCGGCAATGAGCGGGATCATGAGACTTCCTTTTGTTCTGGGGTGCCCGTTTGCCGGTCATCCGACGCGGACCAAATGCTGTCGAGCGACAGTTGGTCATTGTGCTGGCCCAGCACCGGGGGCGGCGAATGGATGTTCGTCGGCGTTTCGGAGAAGCGCAGCGGATTGTTGATGACCTCAAATGCCTTGCCCGACGGGTGGGTGAGGGTGCGCAGCATGTTACGCTGCGTGGCCGGATCGGCAAAGACCTCCGGCCAGGTTCGCACCGGCCCATAAATGGCGCCCGCTTCCCTCAGGATCGGATCCCATTCTGCCAGTGTCCGGGTGCGGAACAGCGCGGCGAGGCGATCGTCCAGTTCCTGCCGGTTCGCGAGGCGCGCGTCCTTGGTTGCGAATTTGGGGTCGGTGGCAAAGCCCGGATCACCCATCGCCTCGCACAAAATCTTCCAGAACTTGTCGTTGATGGTGATGATCATGATGTCCTGATCGTCGGCGGTGCCGTAGACATTATTGGGCACGATGTCCCAATGCTCATTGCCCCACCGTTCGGGCGTCTGGCCGGTCAGCGAGAAATAGACGTCACGCGGCACATGGCTGAAGAGAGAGGCATCCATCATCGACAGATCGACGCGTTGGCCAAGGCCGGACTGGTGACGGGCCTGAAGCGCCGTCAATATGCCAATCGTGCCGAACAGGGCTGTCACCAGATCGCTGAACGGAAAACCGATCTTGAGCGGCCCGGAATCGCGGGTGCCCGTGACCTGCATCAGGCCGGAATAGGCCTGAATGACCTGATCCAGCGCGGGGCGCGAGGCATCCGGCCCCTCCCGGCCAAAACCTGTGATTGAGCAGTAGATCAGCTTGGGATTGTGCTTCTTCAGATCCTCATAATCGAGGCCGACTTTGTCCGTAAAACCCGGACGGAAATTCTCGACCAGCACATCCGCTTCGAGCGCGAGCTTGCGGGCCTGTTCCTGTCCTTCCGCTGTCTTGAGATCGATGACGACGCCGCGCTTGTTGCGATTGACGCCCAGGAAGAAAGCGCCGTCTCCCTCGATCCCGGTCTCGCCGGACTTGCGGAACGGGTCGCCCGCCGGCTGCTCCACCTTGACGACATCGGCCCCGACATCGGCCAGCAGCATCGTCGCCATCGGCCCCGTCATCATCTGCGTGAAATCGAGGATCTTTATGCCCTTGAGCGCGCTCATGCCTCGCCATCCTTCACATCATAGCGCGCTTCGCGCTCTTTATTCGCTGCGGTGACTCCTTTGTCCCGCTTCTGCTTGAAGAAGTTCACTTCATCCTCCTCCCACCGCATGTTGGAGGCGAGCGCATGATAGACCGGGCCGTAAGCGAACTGGGTGTTGACGCCGAGCGCGTTCATGGCGAGCAAGGTCGCGCTCTTGCCGATGGCGATGCCGTCGCGCGGCAGGCGGACGATCCGCTCGGCCCATTCCTCGCCTTTGCTGGAAAGCTCCTCATCGGGCACCAACTTGTTGATGAGTCCCGCCGCGAAGGCCTCCTGCGCATTCCAGACGTCGGCCATCAGCAGCAGTTCGCGCGCCTTGCGGATGCCCAGCGTCAGCATTTCCCAGGCATCGAAATAGGCGGCGCCGGACAGGCCGAGCTTCTGTTCGGGATGACCCATCTTGGCGGTCTCGGACGCAATCACCAGATCGCAGGCTTCGGCGAGATAGAGGCCACCACCCAGGCAATAGCCACGGACCAACGCGATCGTCGGCGTCAGGCAACTGAAAATGCGCTCGAAGCGCGCGACATATTTCTTGTCATAACGCAGACGGGCGCGCTGGCTGGGCCGGCGCGGGCGGCCCTTGGCGTCAAGGGTGGTCGGGCCATATTGGTTGCCGACCTCCGCCATGTCATGACCGGTGCAAAAGTCGTTGCCCGAACCGGTGAGCACGATCACCCGGACATCGTCGTCCGCTTCCGCGCGATCATAGGCGAGCATCAACTCGTCCCACATCGCGTCCGTCATCGCGTTCTTCTTCGACGGATTGTTGAGGGTGATATAGGCGCGCCCGTTGCGGGCTTCATAATCGACAGAGCCTGCGGGGCGGGCGGTTTCTTCGGTCATCATTCTGCCCTCTTATTGCGCCGCAGCCTGGAGAAGCCGGCGTGCCACAATGATATGATGGATTTCGTTCGTGCCCTCCAGAATCTGGTTGAGCTTGGCATCGCGCATCAGCCGTTCGGCGGGATATTCCTTCGAATAGCCGTAAGAGCCGAGGATCTGCACCGCCTCCAGCGCCGCATCCATGGCGACGTCCGAGATGAAGCATTTGCAGGTCGAAGCGAGATAGGGCAGGCGGGAGAGATCGCCGCTGTCGATTTCACCGACACTGGAATAGAGCAGTGCGCGCGAAGCTTCGACATGCATCGCCATGTTCGCGAGCTTGAATTGGATCGCTTGCAGATCGGCGATCGGTTTCCCGAACTGCACGCGTTCGCGCGCATAATTCACTGAAAGATCGAGGGCGGACTGCGCCATGCCCAGCGCAGAGGCCGCCACCGTAGGACGGTTGAGGTCCATGATGCGCATACAGGCCTTGAAGCCCTTGCCTTCCTCACCGATCATGCAGTCCGCCTCGACGCGCATATCCTCGAAGAACAGGCCGCAGGTCGGGGCGCCATGGCGTCCCAGCTTCTCTTCCTTACGACCGACATGATAGCCCGGCGTCTTGGTGTCGACGAGAAATGCGCTGATCCCGTCATGGCCCCGCTCCCCGCTGGTGCGGGCGAACACCAGCGTATAATTGGCGTCAGCGCCCCAGGTAATCCAGTTCTTCTGGCCGTTGATGACGTAGCTGTCTCCATCCTTGCGAGCCGTGGTCCGCATGCTTGCGACGTCGGAACCGGCTTGCGGTTCGGTCATGGCGACGGCCGCGATGGTTTTCCCCTTTGCCGCTTCCGTCAGGTAGCGCTGCTTCTGGGCTTCCGTGCCGAAATGCAGCAGCGGCAGGATGAGGCCGACCGAATTGTTGGCGCAGAGCGTCGAAAGGGCAAGCGAACTGCCGCGGGCTATTTCTTCCTTCGCAACGCAGACGGTGGTCAGGTCGCCGCCGGGGCCGCCATATTCCTCGGGGATCCATAACTGCAACAGTCCCATTTCGCCGAAAAGCTCGGCGGCTTCGCGGGGGAACTCGTCCGTCTTTTCGAGATGTTCGACCATCGGCGCCAGCTTGTCCTGGGTCAGTCGGCGGATGGTCTCGCGAAAGAATTCCTTTTCCTCGCCCAGATTCAAATCGAAGCTCCTCTCGCTCGATGGCATTGGTCGTGCGTCACGGTTAGGGGCGCACTGTCTGTTGGGGAAACCATAGGTTGGCCACTGCGCCATCACCAATATGGAAATATAATCGATCAAAACGGATTGCCTCTGATGGCGGCCGTTATGCTTTCCGGTCTGAAACCAGACGATTGCCATATCATGCGCTTTCCTTAGTCGCGCCCGGCACCTGATGCGGCCTATAGGAGAGGGCAGGAGAATGATGGTGAAAATCTGTATCTTTGGCGGGGGTGCGATCGGGGGCTATATTGCGGGTCATCTGGCCCGCGCGGGCCAGTGCGATGTGAACATGGTGGCGCGGGGTGAAAATCTGGCGGCGGTGCGTGATCGTGGGCTGGAGGTGCGAACGCCGTCGGGTTCCTTTGTCGCCCATCCCCGCGTGACGGACGATCCGGCGACGCTTGGCGCGCAAGACGCCGTGCTGCTGACGCTGAAGGCCCACCAGCTTCGCTCGGCACTGCCGCAACTGGCTCCCCTGATCGGCCCTGACACGATGATTCTGCCGCCGACCACCGGCATTCCGGCGGCATTGCTTTCCAGCCTTGGTGGGCAGGCCGATTCCGTATCCCTGCTAGATCCCGATGGCGTGCAGATGCGGGCCATGCCGCCTGCGCAGGTGCTCGGTATCGTTTACTGGATCGGCGCGCATTCGGCGGCGCCCGGCGTCGTGCATCAGGATGGACCGGTTGCGACATGCATGTTGGGCGAGCTGGACGGCGACCTTTCCGAGCGCGCGAAGGCGTTGGCCGACTGTTTGACGCAATCGGGAATTCGAACCCCCGTTCGACCCAATATTCGCGGCGACATCTGGATCAAGTTCGTAAACAGCCTCTGCTGGAACCCCGTGGCGGTGCTGACCGGGGCGACCAATGGGGCGATCGGGGCGGACGGCGATGCGCTGAACAGCATTGCCGCTATGATGCGCGAAGCCGACGCGATTGCAGAGCGGATTGGCCTGACGATCACGGTGCCGGTCGAAAAGCGGATAGGCGTAACGCTCTCCGCGCCCGCGCACAAAATGTCGATGCTTCAGGATTTCGAAGCGGGTCGGCCATTGGAAATCGAGATTTTGAAACAGTCGATCCGTGCCGTGAAGGAAATGGCCGGAATGCCGACCCCGGCGCTGGACGCAATCCTTTCGCTGATGGCGCTGCGTACCGCGAAACATTGATGACAGGAGATACAGGCGTGACTTCCTCCGACAATTCGGCATTCGTCCGGCCTTTGGACGGGATCAAGGTCGTGGAGATGGCGACCTATCTTGCCGGCCCGTTCAGCGCGAAAATGTTGAGCGATATGGGCGCTGACGTGGTGAAGGTGGAAATGCCGACCGGCGATCCCTACCGGGCGGTCGGACCGACGCGCGAGGGAACGAGCATCTATTGGCTCAACGGTAACAACGGCAAGCGCGCCGTGACGATCGATCTTAAATCGGAAGCGGGCCTCGCGCAGCTCAAGGTCTTGCTGGCCGACGCGGACATCTTCATCGAGAACAGCAAGCCGCAGGTGACGGCCAAGCTAGGTCTTGGCAATGATGTGATCAGCGCGATCAATCCACGGCTGATCCGCCTGTCCATCACCGGCTATGGTCCCGATGGCCCGCTGTCGAGCGAACCGGTATATGACGCGCTGTTGCAGGGACGCAGCGGCCTGCTGGCGTTCGAAGCCGTCGACGGGGTGCCGCGTGCTACCAACCATTTCCTGGCCGACAAGATCGGCGCACTTTTCGCGTGCCAGATGGCGCTGGCGGGGCTTGCCGGCCGGGCGCGCACCGGCAAGGGCATGCATCTACAGACATCGATGCTCGACATGATGAGCTATTATAATTTCCCCGACATGCTCCAGCATCGGACCTTCATCGACGACGGCCGTGACTGGAACGCGCCGCCGCAGGTGGTCGTGGCGACGAAGGATGGCCACATGGTCCTCTCTCCGGTCACGGGCAAGCAGTTGAGCGCGACCTTGCAGGTGGTCGGCTGCGAAGGGCGTAAGGACGAGCTTCGCGCCATCGCCGATGGGCGGGAGCGGACCTATCGCTTTTTCTCCATCATCGCTGATCCGCTGAAGGAGAAGACGACTGCGGAATGGCTGCCGCTGTTCGGTGAGGCGCAGGTGCCGGCCGCCCCGGTGAATAGTCCCGATGCGGGACTGGAGGATGCGCAGCTTCTGCACAATCAGGTCTATGCCGAGATGGAAACGCCCCTCGGAACGGTGCGCGCGCCGCGTTATCCGATGACCGTCGATGGAAATGTCCTGCGTCCGCTGATGCCTGCACCCGCGCTGGGGCAGGATAATGATATGCTCGCATGAGTGCAGGCGGGCAGGTCGGGCTGAAATCGGTCTATATGCGCGGCGGGTCCAGCCGCGCGCTTTTTTTCCATACGGACGATCTGCCTGGCAGCGTCGACGATCGAGATTCCTGGGCGCCGATTTTTGCGGCAGCATTGGGCAGCCCCGATCCGGGAGGACGGCAACTGGACGGTCTGGGCGGGGGTATATCGTCGCTCTCGAAAATAGCAGTCATCGGCCCGCCGACCCATCCCGATGCTGATGTCGACTATATTTTCGCGCAAGTCGCGGTAAAGGGCACTAACGTCAGCTATCGGGGCAATTGCGGCAATATCTCTGCTGCGGTCGGACCCTATGCGATCGACCAGGGGCTGGTGGAGGTTTCCGATGGTGAAGCGCTGGTGCGCATTCATCATGTCGCCTCTGGCAAGATCATCCATGCCCATGTGCAGGTTGAAAACGGGCAGGCGGCGGTATCGGGCAATTTTGCGATCCAGGGGGTCGCGGGGACAGGATCTCCCATCAGGCTCGACTTTCTAGACCCCGGCGGATCGGCCACCGGACTGCTGCTGCCGACTGGGCAGGCGCGCCAGATCCTGATGGTCGATGGACGGGCGCTTGAGGTTTCGCTCGTCGACGCCGCCAATCCGGTTGTGTTCGTGGCGGCTGACGCTTTGGGCATGAAGGGGGATGAAAAACCCTCCGATATCGATGCTGCCCCCGGCATGCTGGCCTTGCTGGATGAATTGCGCGTGGCGGCCTCGCTGGCGATGGGCGTCACCAAAACGCAGGAAGAGGCACGGACATTGGTGCCGAACCTTCCTCTTGTGGCGATCGTATCTGCGGCATCTCAAGACGCGGATATTCAGGTTCGGATGATTTCGGCTGGACAGCCGCACAAGGCGACGCCTCTGACCGGGGCGATGTGTCTGGCCGTCGCGGCTCGTCTGCCGGGAAGCGTGGTCGCTGATCTGGTGCAGCAAACCGGCGCCGGAACGCTGCGGATCGCTCATGCCTCAGGCGTCCTGCCGGTCGACGCCATCGTAGAAAATGGCATTGCGCGCAGCGTCACCGTCTTTCGCACCGCGCGACGCCTGATGGAAGGAAATGTGCTGGTCCCCGCAACTGCGCTGGGTCGACAGCCGTCATGAGCAGCGCCTATAACACGTCCATGAATATCAGGCAGCTTCGCTATTTCCTTGCCGTTGCGCAGGAACTGAATTTTACCCGCGCCGCCGAGAAGGTCGGCATAGCCCAGCCACCGCTCAGCCAGCAGATCCTCAGTCTGGAGCAGGATTTGCGTACCCAGCTCTTCATTCGGGAAAAGCGGAATGTCCGTCTGACGCCGGCTGGTGAAGTGCTGGTCGACTATGCACATCGGGTCATCAACGCGGCTGCGGCCGCCGAGGCTGCGGTCCATATGGTGGAGCGAGGCGCGCGTGCCAATCTGCGGGTCGGCGCAATCTATTCGGCGGTCTATTCGTTCCTGCCCGCCGTGCTGCGCGATTTCAGCGTTCGGGTTCCCAATGCGGAAATCAACCTGACGGAAATGACGATCGCGCAGCAGATCGCCGGACTGAACGAGGGAGTGATCGAGGTCGGACTACTGCGCGGTCCGATCCATCAGCGCGATATCCACACCGAGATATTATATCGCGAGCGGCTGACGGTCGCGATCCCGGCCAGCATGGCCGACGAATTTGGTGACAGCATCAGCCTGTCCCAAATCGTGAACCGCCCTTTGGTGGCGGTCGCGCGCGGGCCACAGCGGGGCTATTCCGACCGAGTACTCGACGTGTTCGACAGCCATGAGTTGGAGCCCAATATCGCGCATGAAGTGTCAGACATGCATACCGCCGTGTGTCTGGTTGCCGCCGGTCTGGGGATATCGATCGTGCCGGGCATCATCGAACTGATGCAGACGAATGGGGTGGTCTATCGTCCGCTCAAGGAAGAGACGGTCGGTATCACCTTCGCCCTGGCGACGCGCAAGGATGCGGAATCTCCGTTGCTGGATCACTTCATCGATGCCGCGAGAAAGCAGGCAGAGCTTATGTTGCCCCTGCATCCTCATATTTTCATGAAGCGCGCGGCATATTAAAGGCAAATTTTTAGAGGTCGGCGACTAAGGAATAGTTGCTGCTCCACATTTGCAAGAGCGCAAAGCCGAGTCGGTTTTGCGCTCTTGCCATTCAGCACCTCATTGCGTCATGCCCATGGCCGCGCGCTGGGCGACCCGTTCATCTGCTGGGAGATGGCGGGCTGCATAGGCCAATACCAATATCGTGAAGGGTAACGTGCTCAAGGCGCAGAGGATCGCGAACCGCAGATCCCCGGTAGCATCGCTGATCAGGCCGACCGTATAGGGTCCCAGACCCAGTCCCAATATGTTGGCGCCCAGCGAGTACATCGCGAAGGCCGTGCCGCGAAGGCGCGGCGTCACCAGATCCTGCGTCGTCGCCTGATTGGGCGCAAACCACATGGGCACGAAAAAGGTCGACACAGCAAAGGCCATGTAAAACAGCGATACATTCTGCGTCGTAAACTGGACGAGGCTAGCCAGCGTAAAGACGGCGGCGGTCAGGCTGGTGAACCAGAGACGACCCGTCACGAACCGGCGTCGCGCATAGTCGGCAAGATAGCCGCTGACGGTGATGCCCAGACCGCCGCAAATGGCCGCGATGGCTCCAAGTTGAAGGCCGTTTGCGGCGGTGAAGCCAAGATAGCGATTGGCGTAGACAAAGACGAAGCCCGTCGTCGCGTTCATCGAGAAGGCGAGGAAGCCGCCAGCGAGGGTCAGGGCGCAGAAGGTGCGCGAGGAGGTCAGCATGCTCGACGCCTCGGGGTCGCGCAATCGGAGCGACTGGAACCAACTGGCCACCGCGTAGAAGGCAATTGACATTGCGACCCATTGGATGACGTTGCTGGTGATCTCCAGCCCCGCAAGATAGCCGACAACTGGACGGCGGTCGGCGCTCAACAGCCCGTCCGTAAATCGGATTATGAGGAAGGCGAAGACGGCAGCGAGCGCCAGCCACATCAGGTTTTTCCTGATTTCCGTTCGAGGATAGCCCTCGCGCACGAGGCGCAGGATGTTCCACGGCGGCAGCATGGCAGAGGCTTCCCGCAAGGCGCTGCGGAATGGTGTTGCATCACCCAGATGCACAACGCCCTCAAGGCGACCGCGCACGGGTTCCCTGATGGTCAGGGTGATGAGCAGCGCCAGCAGGAGCCCGGGAACGCCGACGGCCATGAAGGCTGCCTGCCAACCCGCTAGACCCAGCGGTGCCGCCTCCGGATTCGGGAAATGGGTTTGCCAGAAGGCGACCACCGAGCCGCCGATCACCAGCGAAAGCCCTGCGCCGACATAGACGCCGATCGAATATAGCCCGAGTACCGTTGCACGCTGCGATTTGTCGAAATAATCGCCCAGGATAGAAACGGCGGCCGGGGTCGAGCTGGCCTCGCCGACGCCGACGCCGATCCGTGCAAGGCCAAGCTGGGTGAAATTCCCGGCAGCGCCCGAGAGGGCCGTCATCACCGACCAGAAGGAAAGGCCCAGCGCCAGGGTCCGCACCCGGCTCCAGCCGTCGGCAAGTCGCGCGAGGGCTATGCCGAACAGCCCGTAGAAAAGTGCGAAGGTTGTGCCGTAAAGGATACCCAGTTGTGCATCCGACACGCCCAGGTCATGTTTCAGAAAGGGAGCCAGCACGGTGACGATCTGGCGGTCGACATAGCTGAACGCATAAACGCCAACCAGCACCGTCAATATATACCACCGATACCAGGCCGGTTCGGTCTTGTTCTGGATCGTCATGTGCATGGGGCCTCACGGGGTTCGAGCGGAAGGGAAAGGGCTGATGGGACCGGCACAGGCCAGGCGATGCCTGAGATCAGCGTCAATACGACAAGCCCGCCTGAAAGCAGGAAGGCACTGGTGAGTGAGCTTGTTTCGACGATATGGCCGAACAGCGCGCTGCCGATGGTCAACCCGCCGAAGACGGATGAATAGAAGATGCCGATGGCGCGGCCGACCATGGGCGTCGGCGCATTCGATTGCGCCGCGATATTGAAGATGGTGAGCGATGCAACCCAGGCAGCGCCGGCCGCGAAAAGCTGGATGGCAGCAATCAACCAATGCGACGTCAGGGGTAGGCTCAGCAGCGCTAAGGCGCTGACCGCGTTGCAGCAGCGAAAGATCGTCTCGCCGGAAAAGCGCTCCAGCAGGGGCCGGATGCAAAAGGAAATGGCGAGTGCCCCGATTCCCAGCGCGCTCATGGTGATGCCATAGGTGACGGCAGTCCCATGCAACTGCACGCGGGCGAGCAGGGGTAGTAGCGCCCAGATCGGACTGGCGCTGGCCGTAAAGGCAAACATCCGCAATGCGATCACCCGCATCGGGCGATCCACCACGCTGTAGCGCAATCCTTCGACCAGAAGTGCGAGCAGGGCGGGGCGCTGCCTTTCCTTGCCCACAGGTGCGCGCGGCATGGCGAGCAGCAGCAGTAGCACGCATCCGCACATGCCCGCATTGATCGCAAAGGCCCAGCTGGCACCTCCGGCAGCCACAAGGCCGCCTCCCAATGCCGGTCCCAGACAACGGGCAAGGTTGAAGGCGATGGATAGCGCGGCCACGCCAGCCGCGATCAAGGACGCATGAACGCTATCTCTGACCGCTGCCATGGATGTGGGGCCGAAAAAGGACTGTCCCGATCCGAACAGAAAGCAAAGCAGCAGCAGGAGTACAGGCGTCATGCCTTGGCCGAAACCGGCGCAGGCCGCGGCCAGTGCGGCTGCGAACATCAGGAAATAGGCAAAGGCGATGAGCCGCCAGCGATCGAAAACATCCGCCAGCACGCCGGTCGGAAGCGCAAGGATCATCAACGGAAGCGAGATGAGGGACTGGATCAACGCGACCTGCGCCGATGAGCCGATATCGGTCATCAGCCAGGCCGACGCCACCGACTGAACCTGCGTGCCAAGGTTCGAAGCGACCGTGGCAGTCCAAAGCAGAAGGAAAGCCCTGCTGCTCCATAGCCGTGGCACGGGTTCGTCGGTGGACATCGCAGCGAACTCAGTTCAGGTTGAGCGTGATCGCCTTCACTTCGGTATAGGATTCGATGGCATCGAAGCCGCGCTCGCGCCCCCAGCCGGACTGTTTGAAGCCGCCGTAGGGAAGGGAGGCGTCTGCCGCCGAATGGACGTTCACACCCACCGCGCCGGACTTGATCCGACGAGCCAGCCGATGAGCGATGCGAACATCCCTGGTCCATACGCTGGCTGAAAGGCCATAGGGCGAGGCATTGGCCTGCGAGGCGATGGAATCGAGATCATCCTCGTCCCTGAAGGTCATGGTGGACAGGACAGGGCCGAAAATTTCCTCGTCGACCACGGACATGCCGGGCTTCGTGCCGGTGAGGATGGTGGGCTGGATGAAGTAGCCGCTGTCGCCGACGCGCTGGCCTCCGACGCGGACCTGCGCGCCCTGTTCCTGCCCCGCGGCGAGATAGCCTGTCACGCGATCGAACTGCGTCTGGGAAATAACAGGCCCGAGGTCGGAATCATCGTCGAGGCCGTAGCCGACCTTCATCTTGGAGGCGATGGCGGCGATGCGGTCTACCAGGGCGTCATGAATAGCCTCATGCGCGAACAGGCGCGATCCGGCCGCGCAAACCTGCCCGGCATGGAAGAAGATGGCGCGCGCGGCGCCAGCGGCGGCGGCGTCCAGATCGGCGTCGGGGAACACGATGACCGGCGACTTGCCGCCCAGTTCCAGCGTCACTCGTTTGAGGTTGCCGGTCGCGGCATGCAGGATTTTCTTGCCGGTTTCGGTGGACCCGGTGAAGGAAACCTTGTCGATGCCGGGATGTTCGGAAATGGCCGCGCCCACGGGATTGCCGCAACCGGTGACGATGTTGAGCACCCCGGCGGGGATGCCCGCCTCCAGTGCCAGTTCGGCCATGCGCAGCGCGGTCAATGGCGTCAGTTCAGCGGGCTTCAACACGATCGTACAGCCGCTGGCGAGGGCTGGTGCCACCTTCCAGGAGAAGAGGTTGAGGGGGAAGTTCCATGGCAGGATCTGGCCGACCACGCCGACCGGCTCCCGGAGCGTATAGGCCGCCCATTCGCCCGGAAGCGAGACATTGGGGGCCGTGCCCTCGATCTTGGTCGCCCAGCCCGCCATATAGCGGAACATCTCGCTGACATTGGGGATGTCCGCGTTGCGGCAGAAGGTCAGCGGCTTGCCGGAATTGATGGATTCAAGCTGCGCCAGTTCGTCGCCATGCGCCTCGATCAGTTCGGCATAGCGAATCATCAGACGGGCGCGCTGGTTCGGTTTGACCTTGGCCCAGTCGCCTTCAAATGCGCGCCGCGCTGCTGCCACCGCCAGATCGACATCTTCGGCAGTACCAGCGGCGGACGTGGCAATGACTTTGCCATTGCCCGGATCAATGATGTCGAGCCGTTCGCCCGACCGGCTTTCGACGGCCTTGCCGTCGATGAGCAGTTGATGCTTTTTTTCGAGGAAGGCGCGTGCGGGTGCTTCGATCCGCTCGTGGAAACTCATGTCAATCTCTCCTGGTAACATCGCTGACAACCGCAGGCTTACGCTAGGCCTACGCCGGAGCGGGCCGTTGGAAACAATATGATTTTCGTTTGCTTGATCGGACGGTCATGCCGACCATCGTGTGAATGAAATTCAACTTGGTGTGGAAGAGGTGTCACTTGAATCAAAATACAGTTTGTCTCATCCTCCACTGCGAGCCGAAAAAGGTGCGATGAGAGGAGTTTGGAATGCGTATCGAGATTTTCCCGGAAAAATGCATCGGCGTGGGCCAGTGCGTCGTCGCGGCTCCAGATCTTTTCGAGCAGAATGAAGATGACGGCATCGTCTATCTGGTGCGCGAAGATGCACCTGAAGATCGACGGGACGCCGCCATTGCGGCAGCCAGGCTTTGCCCGACGCTGGCGATCGTGGTTCACGACAATTAAAGGTGGGGTGCGCCGGCCGATCTGGCGATCGGCCGGCGCCTGTTTCAATGCACACCGCGCCAGGCGAGAGTGCCGCCATCCACACGGAAAACTGCGCCGGTCGAAAAGGATGCCTCCGCCGAAGCGAGGAAGCAGACCAGCATCGCGACTTCTTCGGGCGTGCCCAGTCGCTGGATGAGATGCGGACCCCAAAGCCGCTTGGCCGCCGCTTCACGGTCTTCGAATGACTCCAGGCTGTGCGAGAGCATTGGCGTGTCTATCGCGCCCGGCGCATAGGCGTTGCAGCGAATGCCATAGGGGGCGAGATCGATCGCCGCGCCCTGCGTCAGCAGCACCACGGCGGCCTTGCTGGGACCATAGGTCGGAAGACCAGGATAGGCGACGGAACTGGCCACCGAAGCGCCATTGACCACAGCGGGAGAGAGTGTCGACTGCTTGAGGTAGGGCGTCGCATATTTCATCGCAAGCCAGGTCGCCTTCAGATTGACGTCCATGACCGTATCCCAGATTTCCTCGGTCAGCGTCTCGATCGTCTCGATCCTTTTGGCGACGGCGTCGTCGGTGATGCCCGCATTGTTCACCAGCACATCGATGCCGCCCGCGTTCGCGGCCGTTGCATCGATCATCGCCTTGATCGCCCTGCCGTCGCGCAGATCGGTTTTCACGAACAGAGCTTTGGCGCCCTGCTGGCGTACCAGCTCGGCGGTTTCCTCTCCCGCCTCTTCCTTTACGTCGGCGATGGTGACGAAAGCGGCGCCTTCGCGCGCGGCCTGAACTGCAATGGCGCGACCCATGCCCTGGGCCGCGCCGGTTACGATCACCTTCCGTTCGGACAAGCGTGCACTCACGCAGCAGTCTCCTTGTTGACAAGTTGTTTGAGATCGAAGGTCGGATCGCCCGCCTGCTCGCGGGACGGGCTGATCTTCATCCGCAGCAGCTTACGCGCCTGCATATGGTCGGGAAGGCGGCTGACTGATTCCACGGCCACCAGGCTATCACCCCGGTAGCAATAGGCGGAGAAATTTCCCGTTGCCGGGTCGCGCCGCACCACGACATCTTCGTCGCCCCGCGCCAGACCGGCCATTTGCAGGCGCAGGCCTGCCTGATCGCTCCAGAAGGTCGGCACCTGATCATAGGCTTCAACCTTGCCGGTTAGCCGGTCGGCAACGCATCGCGCCTGATCCACGGCGTTCTGGACGGATTCCAGACGGACCATGCGGCCACCATCGGCGGCGAAGGGAAAGGCCGCGCAGTCCCCGATCGAGGAGATATTCGGATCTTCAGTCAGCAATTGCGCGTCGACGACGACGCCATTGTGAACGGTGAGGCCGCAGGCGGCCGCAAGCTCGCTGTTGGGCACGACGCCGATCGACACGAGCACCAGATCTGCCGGGATGCGCTCGCCCGATCCCAACTCGACGCTGCTGACATGACCGTCCGTTGAATGAAGTGCAACCACCGCCTCGTTGAAGGAGAAAATGACGCCGCGCGCTTCATGCGCGGCCTGGACTGCTTCCGAAACAGGGGCGCTGACCACTCGGCCGAGCGCCCGGCTGCCCGCTTCGATGACCCGGACCTCGATCTTCGCGTCCGAGGCGATGGAGGCAGCCTCCAGCCCCAGGAAACCAGCGCCGATGACGACCAGCTTCGTGGCCCGCTCAAGCCCCTGCATCAGCGCTTTGGCGTCCTCGATGGTTCTCAGGGACACGACGCCCGATGTCTCGCCTTCGACGCAGGGCAGCGCGCGATTGCGGGTGCCTGTCGCGATGACGAGATGGGAATAGGGCAGGAACGCGCCGGAGCGGAGATTGACCTGCTTCAGTTCCCGATCGATCGTGTCCACCGCGTCATTGGCCCGAAAGTCAATCGCGTGGTCTGCGAAGAATTTCGGCTCCTGCATGAAGAGCATGGATTCGGGCGCGGTGCCGGCGAGAAAGGCCTTGGACAAGGGCGGGCGCTGATAGGGCGGATGTACTTCATCGCCGACCATCGTGATCGAGCCGGCAAAGCCGTTGTCGCGCAGGGAGGAGGCGAGCTGCAAGCCCGCCTGTCCAGCGCCGATGATGACGACGTCGCTCATGCGGAGGTGGCCCCCGCCGGATCATCTTCTTCAACGATGATCGCGAGTGAGGGGCATTTGCGGGCAGCGCCGCGCACCGCATCCTGCAATTCAGGCGGCGGGTTGTCCTGCAACAGGACGACGACGCCATCCTCCTCGCGCTGATCGAAAATCTGCGCGCTGGAAAGAACGCACAGGCCGGCGCCCACGCACAGATCCTGTCTGATATGGATTTTCATGTCTGCCCTCTCCTCTATGGGCTCACCAGGTCAACGGCAGCGCTTCGAGGCCGTAGACGAAATGGTCTCCCTTGAATTCCAGCTCTTCGAACGGCACGGCGAGAGCCAGCGTCGGGAAGCGCTGGAACAGCGTGCCGAAAACCGATTGCAATTCCGCCCGGGCGAGCGGCTGACCCAGGCATTGGTGAATGCCGTAGCTGAAGGCCAGATGATTGTCGGGCGCTCGAGTGACGTCGAACCGGTCAGGGCACTCGAACGCCTTGGGATCGCGATTGGCCGCTGCGATAAGGGCGAAAACGCCTTCTCCCTTGCGGACCAGATGACCGTTGACGTCGATGTCCTCCAGAGCGACCCGCGCGCCGTTGAACTGCACGATGCTGTTGTAGCGCAGCATTTCGTCGACCGCGCCTTTCAGCAGGGCCGGGTCCTGAAGGAGCAGAGCCTTTTGATCGGGATTCTGCAGCAGGTTCAGCGTGCCCAGCACGATCTGGTTTGCGGTGGTCTCATGACCCGCCATGGTCAGCAGGTCCGCATGCAGCACGGCATCGTCATGGGACAGATGGCCCGGCTGCACCTGTTCGATGATCAGGCGGCTCAGCAGATCGTCATTGGCGTGAGGATCCTTCGCCTTTTCCCGCAGCAAGCCGTCGAAATAATCGATCAGCTTCTGGGAAGCCTCCTGCGGGATGATCGGGTCGACATCCATCAGCACCTTGAGGCGGCTCTGTTCCTGGAAAAATTCCCGGTCGCTGACCGGCACGCCGAGAAATTCGGAAATGACCGTCGAGGTGAGGGGGAGGGCGAAATCCTCCACCATTTCGAAGGGCGGCCCCTTGGCTTCCAGTTGCGCGTAAAGATCCTCGATCAGTGCCATGATGCGCGGACGCATGGCGTCGATGCGCTTGACCATGAATTCCTTGGTGAACATCCGCCGCAACCGGCCATGATCGGGCGGGTCCATGCGAATGAAGGTCGGCGGCAGTTGCAGCACGGCGTTGCGCGCCTCCGACTGCATCGGGAAGCCGGGCGTCGTTGGGACCGTGCTGAAGCGATTGTCCGCCAACACGGCACGGACATCTTCGAAGCTGGTGAAAACCCAGATCTTCTGGCCGTTGAACAGCTGCATGGACAGCGGCTTGCCCGCGTCACGCGCCTCTCCGTAGAGAGGCGGTGGGTCGAAGGGGCACCCGCGCTGGGCCGGAAAGACCGGTAGGTCGAGGCTATCGGCGGTCGACATGATCTTCTCCTTACAGTCCGCCGTTGACGTCCAGCGTCGCGCCGGTGACATAGCCGGCACCGGGGCTGACCATCCATGCGATCACCGAAGCGATCTCTTCGGGATCGGCCGCGCGCTGGAGTGCGCTGGAGGCGATCAGCTTGTTCCGGATTTCCGCTGGTACGGCTTCGCCCATCGCGGTGTTGATGGTGCCGGGCGATACGCCGACGACGCGGATGCCGTGCGCCCCAAGCGGCTTGGCAATGCTCTTGGTGAAGTTGACGATCGCGGCTTTCGAGCCGCCATAGTCGGTCACGCCGCTGCCCGCGCCGGCGACGATGGAGGCGAGATTGACGATGACCCCGCCACCGCCCGCTGCGATCAGCCGCTTGGCGACTTCCTGCGATAGGAAGAAGGGGCCGCGCGTGTTGACATTATAGGTCAGGTCATAATCTTCGGGACGGATGTCGAAGAAGGTCTTGCCGTGCCACACGCCGGCATTGTTGACGAGTACGCGGATCGTGCCGAACTCTTCCTCGACCGCCGCAACGGCGGCGACGATGTCATCGTAACGGGTGACGTCGCAACGTCGATAGGCGTATCCGCCCAACCCTTCATTGGCGACGTCGAGGCCGACAACCTTGTAGCCCGCTTCAGAAAGCGCGCTCAAAATGGCCTGGCCGGTCTTGCCGTTCGAGCCTGTAACAATGGCGACTGATTGCGTCATGCCTACTCCATCTCAAATTCGTTATGACCAGGAGATGCGTGGCGTCTGACCCGTCTCTCCTGGCTGGAACGATCACCTGTTGAGGCGCCGCTCCTTTCTTTTTGCGCAGCATTGAAACGCTGCTCGCCGCCATTGTTGATCGGCAGGCTTTTGAGGTCTAGTGATAACGGGGACCGAAGAATGTGAATTCTATTCAAATCACTGTGGGACCGGAAAATGGCCAATATCGACCGCGTCGACCTCAACTTATTCCGCCTTTTCGAGGCCCTGTATGAGGAACGATCGGTGTCGCGCGCAGCGGAGCGGCTGTTCATAACGCCATCGGCCGTCAGCCACGCACTGCGGCGGATTCGGATGATGATGGGGGACGAACTTTTTACCCGTGGGCCGCGCGGCATGCTGCCGACGCCAAGGGCTCATGCCGTTGCGGCGCAGTTGCGGGTTCTTCTTCCGCAACTGGCTGAGGTCATTGCGCCACCTGATTTTGACCCGGCGGCGACCGACCGAACTTTCGGGGTCGCCTGCGTCCCTTATCTGACCACCGTGTTGCTGCCCGAAGTGGTTGCGGATGTCGCACGGCGCGCGCCCAATGCGCGGGTCGACCTGCGGCTCATCTACAACAGCGTGGTGGATGATCTGGATAGCGGCGCGCTGGACGTGGCTTTAGGGCATTTTCGCAGAACGCCTCCGCGTTTCGTTGCGGAGGAAATCCTGCGCGACAGCTATGTCTGGGTCATTCGGCGCGATCACCCGGCAGCTGCGGGGAAGCTGACTATCGAGGCGTTGTCCCGCCTGCCGCACATCGATATCCACATCGACAGCCAGGCGAAGAATACAGTCGAAAGCTTCGATGTGAGGCAGGGACTGGAGCGACTTGTCATCCAGAATGGCATTGCCTCGCTGGAAGAATCGTTGCTCGACGCAGGACTGCGGCGGCGTGTCGCGACCTTCGTTCCAGATTCGCTTGCGGGAATGGCGGCGGTATCGCGCAGCGATGCAGTCTGCCTCGTGCCGGAGAGCGCGGTGAACCGCTTCGGCGAGACATTCGGGCTGCTGCGCTTCGATCCACCTTATCAGTCTGCGCCACTGGTTATTCAGAGCCTGACGCATGCGGACTATCGGGAAAAGCCGGCGATCCGCTGGCTGCTAGAATGTATAAGGTCTGCCGCCATCGGGATGGGGCGGCAGACCCACGACTGAGGACATCGCCCTCTTGTCGCATTCTAAGCGCGAACGTCCCGGAAGCCGAGCTTTTCGAAAACGGGTGTGTCAGTCACCCGCAACATCGCGCCGCCTCCGGCGCCGCCTTGAAGCGAATAGGCATACCAGCTCGGTATGACGAGAACGTCGCCGCGTGTCATGGAAACGCTTCCCATCGTTTCAACCTCGACCGAGACCTCGCCCGCCGTCACCGCGAAAATGCTGTTGTCGATCCGCGCGCCATGGTCCTGTTTCTGGCTCTGGCTGAGATTGATCGCATGGAGCGCAATGGTCGGCATGTGCGCCTCGCCGAAGCGATGATCACCTTCCTGCGCGGCCCTGTCTTTCAGCAAACCCGCCTTGAACCGCAGTTCCGAATCCGGTGCTGCGCCTGTCACCGCCTCCAGCGTGTCAGGATGATGTTCGAAGAACATATTTTCGAGATTCTGGACCAGGGGGACGTCGAGAAAATCGATCCAGAAAGCCGGTGTGTCACTATAATTGGCATGGCCATGCCAATGCCATTGCGGCGTCAGCACGACGTCGCCCGGCGCCATGTCCACCCGAATGCCGTCGACGAGCGTGTAGACGCCCTCGGTCGCATCGAGCACGAGCCGCAGGGCATTGGGCGAATGCCGATGTGATCGTGCGGTCTCGCCGGGCAGCACCAGCTGATAGGCGGCTACCAGATGACGGCAGGTCGGGTAGATATTATTCTCGATCGGATTGACCAGGATGAGATTGCGCCGCTCGGCGAACTCGGTCGAGACGAACTCGGTTGCCTTGGTGAGCGCATCGAGCGCCTGCCTGTAGCGCCAGACCGTCGGGACGAACCGCCTGCGCGGCTCCGCCCACATTTGCGGTTCGCGTTTCGCCCATCCCGGCGAGAAGCCGCAGGCTTCAAGTTGATCGAAATAGCCGTCCGGCGCGCTGCTATGCGGATTAGTCGCCATGTCGCGCTCCCTCAGGCGGCTGCACTGGCCGATTGCGCCCGCTGGCGCCCGGCGCCGCGCACCACATCGATGACATAGGCCGCGTCGGCGGGCAGTTCGTCGCCGCGCCAGCAGCTATGGCCATCGGGGCGGACCAGCACCAGTTTGCGCTCATAAGCCTCGATCACGGCAGGTTCGTCGATCGATACGACGCTCAGGGGCAGGCCCGCACGGGTTGCAGCCTCGACGAAAGGCGTAACGTCGGGTGCGTCGGCGCCCAACCGTAGCAGAACGAAGCCGTTGCCGAACAGGTCGAGCGTCGAACGGCCATCTTTCAGCCAGACATGCGGCGCCCGCGCGCCGGGCGTGCTGGTTTGGACATAGCGAGCCGTTTCCTGTTCGGGCACCGGAGAGCCGTCCGGCACGATGACCGGCGAGTTGGCGTAGATATAGCCCATGTGAATGCCGATGGTGTACCATTCGCGCTTCATCATATCCCCATACCATTTGCCGTAGCGGGCGCGCGCTTCGTCGTGTTCGGCACCGGGCATGAAGATTTCGGCTGGCGGCGGCGTCTTGCGCGGCTCCAGCATCAGTTTGAGGTTGCCGCTGGATTCGGCGATGTTATGCGCCGCAACCGGCTTGCGCTCCGCTTCATAGGAGGCCAGCAGTTCAGGCCCGCCCCAGCCGGCGAGGGCGCCGTTCAGCTTCCAGGACAGGTCGACCGCGTCGCCCATACCCGTATTCATGCCGAAACCGCCCGTGGGCGACATCAGATGCGCAGCATCGCCGGCGATGAACACGCGCTTGGTCCCGTACTGTTCGGCGATCAGTTCGCGCCGCACCCACGGCATGACGGATTCGATTTCATATTGGAATTCGCAGCCCACGGCCCGCACGATGAGGTCGTGAATTTCGGCTTCGGAATATTCCCGCTTCTGATCGTCGCCCACGATCGACATGCGCCAGCGATCCTTGCCATTGATCGCGACGATCGTCAGCCAGGTTCCTTCGGGGCCGATGAAGATGAAGCGGTAGGCAAGCCCCTTGTCATGCAGCTTGGGAAGTTCGGCCGAGCGGAAGATGATGTTGACCGTATGGGTGAGGACGGGTTTGCCGACCATGCCGATGCCGATCTGCTCCCGCACGAAACTGGCGCCCCCATCGGTGCCCACCAGATAGTCGCAACTGACTTCGTAATCTTCATTGGTTTCAAGATCGCGCAGCGATGCGACTACCTTGTCGGGAAATTCCTTCACCGCCGTCACGAGGGTGCGATATTTGGTGGTCACTTCGGAATGTTGCCGAACGAAGCGCTGCATGATCGGATCGAACATATCCTGGGGGCAGCGTTCCCGCTTTTCCGGGCTTTGCAGCGGCAGGGGTTCCGCGTCCTTGCTTGGCACGACCTCGCGGCCGAACTCGAAGCCGGTCAGGGATTCCAGATAGACATTATCTTGTGGATAGTCGCGCGGATAGGGCGAGTTGCGCACCCAATCGGCAATCCCCCAACGACGAGCGAATTCCATGGTGCGGATGCCGACCATATCCATCTTGGGCTGCGTGATGGCGCCATCGGTTCGTTCCACCAGCCAGCAAGGCGTGCCGCGCTGGGCCAGGTCTCCGGCCAGGGCGAGGCCAACCGGTCCAGCGCCAACGATCAATATCTGGGTATGTGTCTGCATGATCCCCTCTTCGCTGCGCCAGAGGAGCCCTTATGGCTCTCGCGCTTCTACGGTCTGCATGGAGAGGACTACATCTGGTTCGAACATATGGGCCAATATGCTTTCCAGATACATGCGCCTGCTGGGGGAGATGGGACGATGAAAAGTTCAGTCCGCCGCAATGGTTGGCACGGGCCAGCGCCAGCCTGTGAGGAGCGTTACGGCCACAGCCAGGCCTGAGAGTGAAAGCACCAGAGGCAAGCCGATCGATTGCGCCAGATGGCCCCAGAACCAGCTTCCCAACGCCATTCCGCCGAACAATGCCGTGTGAAAGGACCCCACCGCACGACCGGCGAGATGGCGTGGGGCGCTGAGTTGTGCGGTGGCGCTCCAGACGGTCATCACCCCGGTATAACTCGCCCCCAGCAGCAACAGGGCGGGAAACGCCAGAGGCAGGGCATGAAGATGGGGCAGGATGAGCAGGGCGAGGGCGCCGACGGCAGTGAAACAGCGCACCGTGCCTTCCATCCCAAGGCGCGTTCGGATTATGCGGACGCGGAGCGCAAAGAGGATCGCGCCAAGGCCCAGGCCGCTCATGAGCAGGCCATAGGCTTTGGCATCGCCATGCAACTGGTCGCGAGCGACCAGCGGCATCAGCGCCCAGATTGCACTGGAAGCGGCGGAATAGGCAAAGCTGCGGCTTAGGACGATGCGCAGGGCCGGAGACTGGCCCGCCAGCCGGAAGCCATCAAGAATGGCCTTGCCAATAGGCCCGTTACTGTCTTGCCGACTGTGCTGGAGGGCTCTGGCTACCACGATCATCATCGTTAAAGCCGCAGCGGCGTTGAAGATATAGGTGACCGTCGGACCCGTCGCCGCCACCAGCAATCCGCCCAGCGCTGGCCCCACGCAGCGGGCGAGGTTGTTGGCAATGCCGATGGCCGCCAGACCTTCGGGCAATATCGTTGAAGGAAGATAGTCGCCGACCGTCGAGGTCAGCGTCGGGTTAAGCAGGGCGGTGCCGCAGCCGAACAGGAAGCAGGCGGCGAGCAGAATGTTCGGCGATACAAGCTGTCCCATAGCCAGCAAGGACAGGGCGGTGGCAGACAGGAACATCAGTGCAAAGGCAGTGGCCATGATGCGCGGCGGGCCGAGATGATCGGCGAGCGTGCCGGCAATGATCGCAAGCAGCATGATGGGCAACGTAAGCGCGGTCTGCACGGAGGCGACCTGCGCAGCGGAGCCAGCCGCAGCCATCGTCCACCCGGCGGCGACGGTCTGGGTGAGGGCGCATATGTTGGCGGTGAGGGCGATGGCCCACAGCGGACGGAACAGCGCTACGGAGAAAGGCCCGCGATGATCAGATGCTGTCATCGATTGGTTCAGTCTCTTTGACGTCATTTTCCCGTATCAATACCTCCTGCACGGTAGAGGCAATGATTTCACCCGACCGAGTGAAGATATCGGAACGGGCGATGGCGCGCCCCATTTCTGACACGGGAGAATGCACCTTGAAGAAATGCCAGTCGCGAAGATCAAATGCGCCGAAATACCAAATCGACTGATTAAGGCTGCTCATGAGCAGCCGCATGTCCGGGTCAAGATTATCGTGACGATTAGCAGCGGTGCCAGCGAGCCAGTAATCTGAAAGATAGGCCAGCAACGCGCGCTGCTGATTCTGGTCGATATCGGGCATGGCGGTGATTCGCATCCACGCCATGCGGCTCCCGGCGTCCTCGCCGATCGCATATGCGCTGGGGGAAACGGGGCGAAGATCCACCACCGGCGGCACCGATATGCGCCGGGTCAGGCCTTTTTTGATCCGATCATCGGTGCCGTTCATCAGTTGCTGAATATTCTGAAGCCTTTCGGGCGGTGCCACGGTCGGCATGACATCGCTGTGACGCACGCCGCTTTGGGGACGCTGGAAGGATGTTTGCGCTCTGAAAACAGGCTTGGAATCCTCGCTGAGTGTCACGTCCCGCGCGCAAAAGCTGCTGCCGTCAAAAGTGCGGGAGACGTCGATGGTCGTGGCTTTGTCGACCGGACCACGCCGCAAGAAGAAACCGGATGCGGCATGCACCCACCGATCGGCAACGGTCTGGCAAGCGCCCGCAATGGCAAGGCCCATGCATTGACCACCGAACATCCAGCCGAATGTGTTGGCCTGAGCAATCCTGTTGACGAACCGATCCTCGCCGGACGGCTCGATGGAAAGAGGTGGCAAGATATCCAACTCGTCCCAATGGGGAAAAAGGCCCATTCTCTTTAACTCGCGCCTCGTCCTTGATCATTGGAAACCAGTAGATGCCAGCATGATCTCTCGACCAGGACGAAATGCCTGGTGGGTTTCATGGCCGTTCCAGCAGCGCATGGATGATTTCCTCCTGATGCTCGCCCAGGGCAGGGGGAGATCGGCGTATCGATGGGAGCGCGCCGTTCAGTCGGATCGGGCTTCGCAGAAGATGTATCGACTCGCCGGAAGGATGGGGGAGCGTTTCCATCAGTTGATCGCGGACGAGAGGGTCGTCAAATACCTCTGGAAAGGTGCGGATCGCCCCAGCCGGAACGGCGAAGCGGTCGATCCTCTCATTCCAATAGTTCAGCGAGTGCTGAAGAAACGCCTGCGCGATCAGCTGGTCGACCTGCTCGCGGTGGGCGATGCGCATTGCATTGGTCGCGAAGTCAGGGCTTTTTAATGCGTCGACATCGAGCATATCGGTCAATGCGGTCCAGAATTTATCGCTGTGGATGAACACATAGATCTGGCGATTGTCGGCGGTAAAATAGCTGTTCGCCGGAACCATCTGTCCGTGGGCATTGCCGCGTAGGACCGGCTCGCGGCCCTTGGCGAAGAAGGTGCCTTCGCGCGGCAAGAGCGAAAAGACCATAGCTTCGAACATGGAAATATCGACCCTCTGCCCGATCCCTGTTCGATCGCGCTCGCGTAGCGCGGAAAGCACGCCGATCGTGGCGAAGAGCGGGGCGACATAGTCGCCCAGCGGAAAGCCGGTCTTGAGTGGGCCGCTTTCCGCTGATCCGGTCAATTGCATGATGCCGGAAAGCGCCTGGATGACGGGGTCCACCGCGGGGCGATGAGCCGCTTCGCTTGCTGGACCGTAACCGCTCACGGAGCAGTAGATCAGGCCAGGATTGGACTGGCGAAGGCTGTCATAACCGATGCCGAGACGCTCCATCGTACCCGCCCGGAAATTTTCGACCACCATGTCAGCGGCGTCGATCATCCGCCGAAGCACGGCAAGATCTTCGGCATCCTTCAGGTCCAGTACGACGCTGCGCTTGTTGCGATTATAGGCCAGGAAATAGTCCGTGTCGTGACCGGCAATCGGCTCACCCAGATGGCGCGACGTGTCCCCGTGCGCGGGTTCGATCTTAATGACGTCGGCGCCCAAATCCGCAAGCAACATGGTGCAGAGCGGGCCGGCCACCATGTGAGTCAGGTCGATGATCTTCAGTCCGTCCAGCGCAGCCATGCGATCTCCTCTCCGCCTGGCACCTATCAGATCGAATATCGCGCTGCCACGCCGCAGGCCTCTCTCGCACGCTATCAAACCAGACGAATTTCATATTTCCAACAATGGCTGCAGCCCGCCGATGATGCATCCCAAGCGCGATAGCGGTTCCGTGGAGAGTATGAATGAAAATTGCGAGCTTCGATAGCAACAAGATCGGCCTGATCGTGGGCGACGAGATTGTCGAAATCGTGCCGGCGGGTTCACGCTCTGCCGCGTGGCCGCCTACCGAGATGTTGCGCTTCATTTCGGAATTCGAAGAGCGAAAAGGGGAGATTGAAAGGTTGGTCGCCTCTGGGCCGCGGATGCCGCTGGCAAGCGTCAGGCTGGAAACGCCAGTCCCCTGGCCGAACAAGGTCATCGCCTTCCCCGCAAATTATCATGCGCATATCGCGGAAATGAAGGATGGGCTGATCTCCACCTTCAAAAATGGCGGTCAGGGCTTCTTCCTGAAGGCCAATTCCAGCCTGTCCGGCCCTGCCGATCCGATCGAACTGCCTTCCGTCGCTGGGCGTGAGATCCATCATGAATGCGAAATGGCGATCATCATCGGCAAGGGCGGACGAGACATTTCTGTCGAGCGGGCGCTCGATCATATCTTCGGCTATGCCTGCCTGGTCGACGTGGTCATTCGCGGCAAGGAAGAGCGCGTCATGCGGAAATCCTTCGACAGCTTCTGTCCGGTCGGCCCCTGGATCACGACCGCCGACGAAATCGCGGATCCGGCCAATCTCGCGCTGGAATTGCGTATCAATGGCGAGGTGCGGCAGTCGGCCAATACGGCCAATCTGATCGTCGACATCCCGAACATGATCGCCATGGCATCGAGCGTCATGACGCTTTATCCCGGTGACATCATCGCGACGGGCACGCCAGCCGGTGTCGGTCCGATCGAAGACGGCGATGTCCTTGATATTCAGATAGAAAAAGTCGGCGCTATGCGACTGCCTGTGGTACGCGGCGCGAATGGATACAACCCCGTGTGGGACAAGCCAGCGGCCTGAACGGGACACGCTTTGGAGAGGATTTATGACTGAACTGACCCAAACCCTGGCCCGATTCGCGGCAACCACGTCTTTCGAGGCGCTCCCATCGCCGGTGGTGCGCGAGGCCAAGCGATTGCTGTTGGACACCATTGGTTGCGCGATCGGGGCGATCAACACGCCGAGCGGATCGATCTCGCTGGCCTATGCCGACGCGCTGGGCGGAAAGGAACGGGCGACGGTCATCGGGCTGCCGCACCGCAGTTCCGTGACCACCGCAGCCTATAGCAATGCGCGGCTGGCCAATATTCTCGATGCCGACGATACTTTCCCTACCTCCACCCATTTCGGCAATGCCACGATCTTTTCGGCTTTGGCACTGGTGGAGGATGCAGGAAAATCGGGCGCGGATTTGCTGAAGGCCGTCGCGGTTGGTTTCGATGTCGGCGCGCGGGTCGGTAGCTGGATGGGCCCGCCGATGCAGATCGAAAATGGCGAGGTTATAGGCTGGAATGAATTGGGCGGCCCGGCGGCCACCATGGTTTGGGCTGCTGTTGGTGCATCCGTGAGTGCCGCAGGCCTGACACCTGAACAGACCAATCACGCCTTTGGCATTGCGGGCGCCAACTCGCCTCAGCCGACCTTGCGCAAATGGGCTGAATCGCCCCAGCAGCCCATGTATAAATATGCCGATGCAGGATGGTGTGCCGAAGTCGGAGTTTCCGCGACCATGCTTGCGGGCATGGGCAGCACTGGCTTTCTTGACATATTAGATGGGGAGAATGCCTTTTGGCGCTGGTATGGCTCGCCTGGCCATGATGATGAGGCATTGCTCGGCAAGGTGGGTGAAGAGTGGCAGATACTGAATACGACCTACAAGCCATGGCCCTGCTGCCGGTGGATCCATCACCCGTTGACCGCCTTTGCGGACATAAGGCGGGAAAATAACCTGAAGGCGGACGAGATCGAACGGGTCGTTGTGCGCGCCAATCCTTTTGCTTTGACCCGGATTTTCCGCGACCAACATCCCACCGACATGCTGTCCGCTGAATTCAGCCATGCTCATGCCATGGCGGCTCTTGCCCATGATGTGCCAGCCGGTCCTCGTTGGTATGAAGATGTGGTTCTGCGCGATCCGGCCATCATGGCCTTCCGCGAGAAGGTCGTGGTCGAGCCGGAGCCGACATCGGCGAATATCGGTGAATGGATGACGGGCGGGCAATGGCGAGGCGTGCCGGGAGGCGTGGATGTCCATGCCCGTGGCAAGATATTCAGCGGAACCGCCAACATGTCGCTGGGCGACCCCTGGTCCGACGGCACCATTTTTTCCGATGAAGATATCGTTCGGAAATTCCACATGATGCTGGGAGTCGATGATCGCGCGGATGGGGACACCAGCCAATTGCGAGCGCTGGCTGACCGGATGGTAGCTGCGGTCGAGACGTTGGAAGACCATGCCGATGTGTCGGCGCTGACCGACACGATGCGGGAACTGTCTGCCAGTCTCAAGCGAGGGTGAAAAGCAAGTCGGGGACAGGGTAAATGCGCGCTGTCGTCGGCCCGGTCGCGTGAAACGACAAGAAGGGGCGCAGCATGGCTGATTCCGCCAAGGGGGCCGCGCGCGTCCCCGTCTCCATGAAGTTCGGGTACAGCGCCGGGCTGTTCGGGATCAGCATGGTGCAGACCAGCGTGTCCGTCCTGCTGCTTTATTTCTACACGGATATTCTGCACATCCCGCCAGCATCCGCGGGCGGGATCGTATTCCTGGGAACGTTCGCCGACGCCTTTTCCAGCGTCTTTGCGGCCTGGGTCGCAAACCATCACCATAGTCCTCTGGGCCGTTATCGTCCGCTGCTGATCGGGGTGTCAGCCCCCCTCGCGGTTTTCTTTGCCCTGATGTTCTCACGGCCCGATCTTTCGGCGGGGCAATTGTGGATTTATGCCGCTATCACGCATCTTTGCTATCGCATCTGCTATGCCTTCACGCTGGCGCCGCATTCCGCGCTGATCGGTCGTCTGTCTTCGGATGCGGATGAGCGCTCGGCGATCGGCGCGTGGAAGGCAGTCGCCAATAATCTGGGTCTTATGGCGGCCGCCTATCTGGGTATCAGCACAGTTGAGAAGCTGGGCGGAACCGATCCGGCGCGGGGCTTCACGATGTTCGGGGCCATCTTTGGAACCGCAGCCGGCATTTCGGTGCTCTATTCCGCATTGGCGACGCGGGAGCGGGCGGGGGGGCGTCATGACGATACCGGGCAATTCATCCCGGGTTTGGCCCTCATCCTCCGCAACAGCCAGATGCGTCTGGTTCTTGCCTCGACCCTGATCTTTTTCGCTGGCTATATGCTCATGAACAGCGGCGTCGTTTACTTCTTCAAATATATCCTGATGCGGCCCGAAGAGGCCAAGTTTGCGGTCGTCGCAATCGGCGTAGGCGGGATCGTCATGCCGCCCTTGTGGAGTGCGGCGATCAGACGAACGAGCAAGGCGCGGATATGGGCGACGGGCTGCATAGTGATGGCCTTTGCTTTCGTGTCCATCTACATTTTCGGCGTTGTCGGAAGCCTTCCCATTCTGCTCTCTTATTTCCTGATCGGTGCGGGCAAAAGCGCAGTCATCGTCAATTTCTATGCGATGACGGCGGATGCGGTTGACTATGGGCATTGGAAATTGGGCGCGCGGGCGGAGTCCTATTCATTCGGATTTCTCTCGCTGGCGAACAAGGCGGGGACCGCAATCGGAGGCGGGCTGCTTGGGTTGCTGCTCGACTGGAGTGGGCTCATCGTCAACGCGCGTCAGACGGACCAGACCTTGGGGCGATTGTGGGCCGTGATCTGCCTCGCGCCGGCGGCACTCGCCGTTGCATCGGCGGTTGTCGTCCTTTTCTTCAAGGTGACGGCGTCGAAGCACAGGGAAATGGTCATGGAACTGCAAGCACGAGAGGGCGAGCTATGAGCATGAGGGGCAAGACTGCACTGATAACGGGCGGAGGATCAGGCATCGGCAGGGCGGCCTGTCTGGCGCTGGCGGCGGCTGGGGCTGCAGTCGTGATCGCTGAACGATCGCGCGAAACGGGTGAAGCCGTAGCCGCGGAAATTGCCGCGGAGCAGGGAAGAGCCATTTTCATCCATGCCGACGTCGGCGAACGTTCCTCCATCGAGGAGATGATACGTAAGGCGGTCGAACATTTCGGCTCGATCGATTGCGCCTTTAACAACGCGGGAATCGTTGACGGATCGCGAAGCCTTCTGAGTTCAACTCAGGCGAACTGGGATGCCGTCATGTCCGTCAACCTGCAGGGCGTGTGGATGTGCATGCAGGCGCAGTTGACCCATATGATCGCTAACGGAAAAGGGAGCATCGTCAACAATGCGTCCCGCTCCGGCCTGCGCGGCGTGCCTTCCGATGCGATTTATGGCGCAGCAAAACATGGTGTGGTGGGCCTCACTAAAGCGGCTGCGGTGGAATTCGGGGGGCAGGGGGTGCGTGTAAACGCCATCTGTCCGGGATTGGTTGATACGCCCCTAACCCGATCGCGCTTTGGTGAAGGCTTTGCAGAAAAAGCCGCGATGGCCAATCCCATGCAGCGCGCCGCGCAGCCCGAGGAGATTGGTGCGGCTGTGCTTTGGCTCTGTTCGGATGCCTCCTCATTTGTCAACGGCGTGGCCTTGCCCATCGACGGGGGCAGTGTGGCTCGCTGATTGCGATGCTCTTGAACCCCTGCAGGTAGATGCAATCAGTCTGAACATACAGGTAAAACATATTGGAATAATGTTGCCGTGAGAGAGAAGCTGCAGGGGTAGGAAATAGAGCGGTAGAACGACATCAATATGTTCGTCGCGCTGGGGAGGATAGTTATGAGAGTGCATTGTCGTGCCATTTTGCTTTCTACTGTCGCTTGTTTGGCGCCCCTGAGCGTCGCACTCGCGCAGGAAAACGTTCCCGCACAAGAACCGCAGGCCGATAAAGGTGGGGCAGCCGACATCGTCGTCACGGCGCAACGCCGTGAACAGAGATTGCAGGATGTTCCTATCTCCGTAAATGTGACGACCGGTGACACCCTGCAAAAGCGTGGCACGACAGATTTGGTCGATCTGTCCCAGCGCACGCCTGGGATCAAGCTCAGTACCGATCCGCAGGCCAACCACATCCATATCCGCGGCGTGGGGTCGGGACTGAACGCCGGGTTCGAACAGTCCGTCGGAACTTTCGTGGACGGCGTCTATCGGGGGCGATCGCGCTCGATCCAGGCGGGTCTTTTCGATGTTGAGCGCGTCGAAGTCCTGAATGGCCCGCAGACGACCTTCTTCGGTAACAATACTGTTGCTGGTGCGATCAATATTACGACGAAAAAACCCTCTGAGACGTTCGGCTATGACGCACAGGCGCTTTATGCGCCGTCCGACGGCCAATATATTCTGCAAGCCGGCGCTACGGGACCGATCAGTGACACTCTATCGGCTCGGGCGGCGATCCAGTTCTCGGGCATGAACGGCTACACTTGGAACGACAATCTGAAGGTCGATGAGCCCCATCTGCGTGACATGGTCGGCCGCGCTTCCCTACGCTGGAAGCCCTCCTCGAATTTTCAGTCCGATCTTCGCGTCGATTACGCACGCAACCGGGATCGCGGCACTTACAGCGCCGAAATCACCGGTTGCCCTCCGCCCACAGGTTTTCCAGCCGCGCGAGGGCCGTGCCTCGCCTATCTGAACCAACATGGTGGCGTCATCGACAATGAGCTGGATTTCAGATCGCTCGCGGGTCCATCGGCTTTCCGGCTCGATATGACCGAGGTCGCATGGACGAACCGGCTTGAGTTGGACGGTGTAACGATCAACTCGATATCCAGCTATGGTTATCAGAAGTCCCGCACGTTCCTGAATGCGACGCCGATCCCGGTCACTGGCGTAGCCGGATATTATTATTCCCCGTTCAGTCAGAACGAAACCTATAAGAATTATGCGCAGGAGTTACGGATCGAGTCGTCGAATGACAGTTGGCTCCAGTGGGTCGGCGGCGCCTATTACTCCCATGGCAAGCTTGCAAGCCGCAGCTTCTCTTCGCTTTATGGCGCACCCTCCATCGGTGCGGCAGGCGCGCCGGTGACAAGCGCTGCAACGCCGATCAGCACCAATCGTAACCTTTTCCAGAAGGATCAGACCCGCTCGGTCTTTGGCCAGGTGAGTGCCAAAGTCACCGATCAATTCAAAGTGAATGCCGGCCTGCGCTACACGAGCGTGAAAAAGGATGCGTCGCGTTCGTTCATCGTCGGGATCGGCGGTCCGACCGCTGATCCAGCCGATTTCCAGCCGCTCGATGCCGTCACGCAAGGCAAGATCATTCCTTTGGCCGGTGGAAGCGCGGCCGGGTTTGTCGATCCGCATACGAGCTACAGCAAGCTGATGCCGTCGGTCAGCCTGCAATATGATCTTCTGCCCCAGATCACGGCCTATGCCGCCTATGTCAAAGGGTTCAAGGCAGGGGGTTATAGCGACGGCAACGGTCCTGCGCAGTTCGATTCGGAGAATGTCGATTCTTACGAAATCGGTATCAAGGGATCGGCTCTCGATCGCAGGCTGTTCTTCACCTTCGATCTTTTCTATCTCGATTATAAGGGCCTTCAACAGTCATTGACGACGATCGGGCCGACGGGTGCGAATATCACCACCGTTGGGAACGCGGCGTCATCGGTGTCAAAGGGTGCGGAAATGAGCCTGTCCTTGAAGGCGACCGACTTCCTTTCGATCAATGCAGCCGGGGCTTATATCGACTCCTATTTCAAGGATTATCGGACCGCAGCCTGTACCGCTTTGCAGATCGCGACCATCGGCTCCACCTGCGTCCAGGATCTTTCCGGTCGTCCGACCCCATTTGCGCCGAAATTCTCAGGGAGCATCGGGGCGACTGTAACGGTTCCCGTGGACGGCGACGTCACCGCGCGGCTCGACCCAAATCTCTTCTATTCGTCGAGCTATTATCTTGGCCCCACCGACGATCCGATCGTTCAGCAGGATCGCTACACGCAGGTTGATCTGCGGTTGGGAGTGGGTCCGGAAGATCGCCGCTGGGAATTCGCTATTACCGGGAAAAATCTTGGGAACAGCAAGGTGATCGCATCGGGGTCCACCATCGCGACCTCACCGGGTGTTGCTTATAAGCTGCTTCAGCGCGCAAGATCGGTTGCGATTTCCTTTTCGATCAAAGGTTTATGACGGAGCGCCGCAGCTGAGAGGCTGCGGCGTTCTTCACCAGTTCAAGCATAGGGGTGAATTCGATGCAGTCAGACGAAATCGGCAATCAGCAAAACGCGCGTTGTCCATTTCCTCTCGCGCGGTCCGCAGGCCCGCTGTCGCCACCACCTGAGTATGAATCCATGCGAATGGAAGCAGGACCGCGGCGAGTCACCATGTGGAATGGGGAAACAGCCTGGGCCTTCACCCGCTGGCAGGACGTGCGGGAACTGCTGTCCAGTCCCCATTTCAGTGCCGTGCCCAGCACGCCGGGATATCCCACTCTGTCGCCCGCCCGCGCATCGGCGTTGGAAGCCTATCAGAGTTTCATCACCATGGATCCGCCGGATCATGGCTTCTATCGCCGAATGATCACGAAGGAATTCACATTCAAGCGCATGCAGGAACTTCGCCCTCGCGTTCAGTCCGTGCTGGACGACCTGCTCGATAGGATCGAAGCGGGTGGGCAGCCTGCCGATCTGGTCACCGCGCTTGCCGGGCCGCTTCCATCCATCGTGATCTCTTTGATGCTCGGTGTGCCTGCCGAATATCACCGAGACATGGAAGCATTCGGCGCACAGAAGAATGACATTACTGCCGACCCTTCCGTGCCGGCTGAAGCCGCGCGGCAGATGGGCATCATCATCGACCGGATTTTGCGAGAGCGGGAAGCAAATCCGGGGAGCGGAGAGGATTTGCTAAGCCGGCTCGTCATTGACCAAATCTTGCCAGGACATCTTTCCCACCAGGCGGCGGTCAGCATGGTGTCGCTGCTCTATCTCGCGGGGCATGAAACGACTACCAACCAGATTACTTTGGGGATCGTGACGCTGCTTCGTAATCCAGACCAATTGGAAAAGATGAAGGCGCAGCCAGATACGGTTGCGCGTGCCGTGGACGAAATGCTTCGCTTTAATTCGATTGTGCAATATAACTCTGCTCGCGTCGCGACTGCCGACGTTGAAATTGGAGGCCATCTCGTCCAAAAGGGGGAGGGCGTC
Organism: Sphingobium sp. TCM1; assembly: GCF_001650725.1. Classification (GTDB taxonomy): domain Bacteria; phylum Pseudomonadota; class Alphaproteobacteria; order Sphingomonadales; family Sphingomonadaceae; genus Sphingobium. Next base: position 204,199 of record NZ_LXVX01000012.1, read on the forward strand.
TATGCACTGATCACAGCAGCCAATCATGACCCGGAGGTCTACCCTCACCCCGACTGTTTCGATGTCGAGCGCGATGCCTCGAACCATATGGCGTTTTCATTCGGCATCCATCAGTGCCTCGGGCAATCGCTTGCAAGGATGGAGCTTGAGATCGTATTCGGTACGCTTTTCCAACGGCTTCCCGATTTGAGGCTTGCAATTCCATTTGAACAATTGGAATTCAAGAATGAGCAATTGGTGCACGGACTGCGGAGCCTACCAGTCCTTTGGTGAGAATGCCGGCTCATTATGACAATCGGACAATCCGATGGGCACGTAACCCATGACCGAGGCAAAAGGCCTTATTTTTCGGGCTTGTCTCTCAAATGGGATCCCCCAGCATTTTCGCGAAGGTGCGGCATGCGTCAAACATGGTGTCGCCCCGTCCGTCTAGCGCGACAATATCCGCGGCGGCACGGCGATCCGCAATCATATACAGGATGTTCGCGCCAGCCGGTCCCGCCACCAATGCGTCGACGCCATGTGACGCGGGAATAATGCGGACGTCCCCCACGCTCAGGCAAGACATGCCTGCGGCAACCGAGCCGGCCACCGGCACGATCAGAATTTCGGTCGCAGCGCTATGCCGGGGTAAAATTTTCGCGTCTGGATCGGCGCGAATGGCAAGGATCATGGGCCCGACTTCGGCATCGCCGAACAACGCGGCACACACCTGCACGCCTGGGGTAATGACCTGCCAATCCTTGGATTCGCTAAAATTGCACCAGTGGAACCCGCCCACCGTGCGACCCTGGCTGACCGCCAGTGCGGAGACGCCTCGGTCGCCGCCGGGGACATCCCGCCAATAGGGGTCGTCCGTGGACGGGACCGGTCGATCAAGCTGGTCTTTGGCGACTTCGCCTAGCTCGAACGAACCGTCATGCCGTGTCGTGGTGGAACGCGCGCCGCGCCGGTCGCCATGGATAGCGAACATCCACAGCGGATCCTCGCCGCCTTCGACCAGCCCTTCGCGATAGGCGATACCCGCCATTTGAAATCCGAAATCGCCAGGCCGCATATGCTTTCGCTGGAGCTGAAAGCCACCCTGGATGACGGCGCGCATCTGATCCGTTGCGTGATAATGGGTATCCAGCCATATTTTCTGTGGGACAGGTGGGCAGATGCCGAGTTGGACTGCAGGGCCTGCCTCCGGATCGCCCAGGCTGATCCAGAGGCTCGGCGGTGATCCTTTTTCCGGGGATACCGTCGTCCAGCAGCCGGCGTCCCGAAAGCTGAGGTCCATGTGGGCACCGTCAAAGCTTATGCCCTGCGCATATAACACCGATCAATCCTTTCGGTCAGAAGCTGTATCGGGCGCTGAGACCGTAGGTTCTCGGCATACCCGGACTGTTGCTGGTGAAGCCCAGAGGCGGGGCAAAGCTGGTGCCTGCGGCGATGAATCGTTTGTTCGCAAGATTTTGTCCGAACAGGGTGATCGTCAGTGGCATGTTCGCCAGCGCGAACGAGAGCCGCGCGTCGAACAGGCTGAACCCGGCCTGCGAGAAGGTAGGGTAGAGCGACAATGGCAGCCCGGGCGACAACGAATACATCACCATATTCGATCGATAGGACCAGCCGCCGCCCAAGGTCAGCGTGCCGGCGTCGGTTTCGATCGGCAAAGTTGCGTTGAGGGATGTGTTGAGTTTGGAGATGTTGACGATCGGCTGGCCCTTCTGCGGGCCGTCCACATATTTGGGATCGGCATAGCCCAAGGCTCCGTCGATATGCAGGAGCCCCAAAATGGCCGAAACCTCGATTTCCCCACCCCAAATGCGCGCCTTGCCACTGTTGGTCAGGATGCCCGGTGGGGTGCAACTGGTGCAGCCGGCAGGTACATCGCCGTTCACGTTCAGCTGGATATTGCTGTAGTCTGAATAGAAGCCGGCTGCGTTGATGCGCAGGCGCTTGTCCAAAAGATCGACCTTCAAACCCACTTCCGGGCTGACCAGCCTTTCCGGCGAAACCGGGCCGAATTGCGCGATGGCCGACGCGTTGGCCGCGCTCGCCTGCTCAGGCGTGATGCCGTTGCCAACGAAGGTCGCCGCCGGTCCTGTCAGCCCGAACGCGCCCGACCGGAAGCCACGGGAGAGTTTGGCGTAGACCAATGTGTTGGAGTCCACTTGATAGTCGATGCCGATTGTGAAGGGAAGATAATGATATTTCGCCTGAGCGGCGAACCGGCAGGCGTTGTAATCGGGATTGCCCGGCGCGTTCGCCATATTGCAGACCAGATAGGCATAATCGTTGGTTGCGACATGATCGCGGTACAGGACACGCCGCTTGTCGACCACATAGCGAAGCCCGCCCGTGATCTTCAGGCCTGGCGCAATCTCGTAGCTTGCCTGGGCGAAGGCCGATGTGGAGATGTTCTTGATGAAAGGTCCGCCGACATTGACGGTCGGTCCCACCAGCGATTGCAGGACCGCGGCATTGCTGAACTGGCTGCCGGTGACCTGGAAATAATAGACCCCGCCGATCCAGCTCAGCGCACCGTCCACGGCATCGCCGAACAGCTGCATTTCCTGGGAATATTGTTTGGCCGCGATCGGATAGCGAACCAGCTCCAGAACGTCGTAGGGCGTCCCGTCCAGATCGTTCGCCGTATTATATTTGGTGCGCGTATAAGCGGAAATGGAGCGGAAGTTCACATTGTCCGTAAGCGGAATGTTGAGGGTCCCGGTAACGCCGAATTGCCTGAGCGCGAAGCGAGAGTCGGTGTTGGAGACGCTGTCATGCTGGCCCCGGCCCGGCGTATCGACATAATTGCTTAGAAGGTCGCCGGGATTGCCGCTGAGCGCCGGAATTAAGCCGTTCAAGAAGTTGGTCGGATCGAAATAGGCCAGGTTGGTCGGAAAGCCGAAGCCTTTGGCATTGGTATAAAACCCACTGACGAGCGCTTCCAGTCCACTATCCTGGGTCAGTCTAACCGTGCCACGAAAATAGTCCTGGTTGATCGTGCTGGTCGGATTGCCCGTGGTGAAGTTTCGCCCATAACCGTCATGCTGGCTGTGCTGATATACGAGTCGGGTGTCGATGATGCCTGGCTGGAGGGGGACATTTAGCACCGCAGTGCCGCTCCAAGCGTTGAAATTGCCGTAGCTGCCCTCGACATAGCCGCCCAATTCCGACGTGGGCTTTGCAGTCGTAATGCTGATCGCGCCGCCGATGGTGTTGCGGCCGAACAACGTGCCTTGCGGACCCTTGAGCACTTCGACGCGCTCCATGTCGATCATCGCATTGTTCGATCCCGCATTCACGACATTGTAGACGCCATCGATATAACTGCCGATCGCGGGATCAGCGTTGATGGAGGGCACCAGCTGGGTGACGCCGCGGATGGCGACCGATATTTCCAGCGGGGTGAGCGTCGGCTTGGCCTGCAATCCAGGAACAACGCGAGTCAGGGACAGGACGTCCGTAACCTGTTGCTGCTCCAGCTTCTCCGTGCCGAGTGCCGTCACTGAGATTGGTACTTTCTGAAGGCTTTCCTCGCGGCGCTGCGCGGTAACGACGATGTCGTCCAGACTTGCGCCGCCTTGTTGAGGCGCCTGCGCCCAGGCGAGGTCCGGGAGCGCGCCGCCAATCGTCAATGCCAAAATTGTCCGCTTCAACCGCCCGTCGATCGGCATGTTTCGATCCTCCCCACTTTTGCCTGTTGGCATTTCGACCCTCGTCCGAGCGGGATCGCGATCGAACAATAAAATCCATGGATTTGGAAACAAGCCGACCGCAGGACATAACTGAATCGATAATATGCTCTCACGACATCTTTTCGCGACGCAGATGCTGGCAGACGTCAAATTTTACCCATCTTTCGATAGGCCGTACTCATCATGGACTACTTTATTCATGTCTAATGGCTATTACTCTGCAACAGCTGCGCTATCTGACAGCCGTGGCGGACGAAGGATCGTTGACGCAGGCCGCGGCCAGGCTTGGCGTCACGCAGCCGGTGCTATCACGGGCCCTTGCGCAATTGCAGGAGGAACTGGGCACCGCCCTGCTCAAGCGGACCGATCGCAAGCTGACATTGACGCCCGAAGGAGAAGCGGCGCTGATTCCGGCGCGTCGGGCGGTCGCGGCCGCACAGGAAGTCCAGCGCTCGGCCCTTCGCAAGCGGCAAGCGCCGCTGCTCAATATCGCCGCTCAATCGACCATGCTGGCCGCGATAGCGCCGGCCTTCCGCGATCTGTTGAAACGCTATCCCGACATGCACCTCAATCTCACCACGACAGAATCGGTCGAGGCGATGAGCGACGCGCTGGCGAATGAACAGATCGACCTGGTGTTCGGGCAGATGCCGGCGCTGGTCCATGGTGCTCGCTGGGTGGCGTGGGACAGTCTGGAAATCGTCTTGGTGTCGCCGCCCGATCTCGATTTGCCCGATCCCGTCCCGCTATGCGATCTCACTAGCATACCCATGATATCGATCCAGGCATCGACCCGGCGGCAAAAGACCTTCGACGACCTGTTCCTGCGCGCGGGCATCCGGCCTAACATCGTGCTTGAAGTAGAGGATCTGAGCGTATTATTTCCGATGGTGCAGGCGGGCGTTGGTTCCTTCCATGCGTGGCGGTTCATCGCCAGTCGATATGGAGACGTGGTCGTTCGCCGGTTCAGCCCCGAACAGAGGTGCGACATCGGATTTGCCTATATCGATCGGCGCAAGCCTCAGGTCCGCGAATTCATCGAACTGGCGTTACGGCAACCGCGTCCAGCCAATTTATGATATGACTTGTCAGCCTGCCAGGACGAGCTGGCATGACGCCGTGATTGCTCAACCGCATGTCTTAAGGACATGGATAGGCTGCACTTATGCTTTCCATGCCTCGCCTATTTTGTCCTACGAACAGCTGTCATGCGCTGCCGCATCATGGCTGGCAGCATAGGATGGAGTATGTAGACGGTGTTTCAAGGTCATGGAGGACTGGCGATCGAGGGCGAGCATCTCGACATTTCCTACGCCGATAAGGAGGCGTGGCCGAGATTAACGGAAAAGGGGTCGCTGCGCGCCTTCATATTCGGCATCGGCGACGTGGATGCGGGGCCGATGATCCAGCTTGGCCTGGTGACGAAGCGCGACGACGAGCCGCTGGACTGGCGCCACAGTATCGATCCGCTTCACCATCATGGCAGCGACCAGTTCCGCACGCTTATGCGGGGCGAATGGAGCCTGGCCGGACGCAGGCTGCACCCTGGCGACTATTCGTTTCAGGAATCGGGCATGGTCTATCAGGAGCATCCGATCGCATCAGAAAACTGGATGATGCTGGTGATGGGCGACCGGCGCGGCAACCAGGCGACAATTGCGACCAAGAAGGACGAGGCGACCGTCTTCGAATATGACGAAATCTATGGCGCGCCGGTGACGGGCAAGGCCTATCCCCTGCCGGAGGGGAACCGTGGGACGACGGCGATCGCCACGACCGCGGGACTCTGCGTGCGGGGCTTCGTCAATGGCCGGGGCGAAACGCTCGCTGCGGGAGCGGTCGTATCCGGCTTGCTGGGCGACGCATCGGCTGGACCGGCGGTTCATGTTGTGAAGGCGGGGGCGGGTGACATCATCTTGCCCGAATCGCAATGGGATACCGAGTTGCTCATCGCAGTGGTGGCCGGATCGGTGCAGGTTGGTGACAGCCACTATGCGACTGGCGAGATCAGGGTGCAACGCGAACGGGCGAAGCTGCGCCAGATTGTGAGCGGTGATGCGGGGGCGGAAGTGGTTCTGGTGCGTGGCGATCGGCGCGCTGCCGTATCGGTCCTTGAAGGCGACGTGCCGACATGGGTTTCGGACGCGGCCGGCCTGTCTTCGCGGCTGGAGCCGCGGCCGGGCGGGAAGCCGCTATGATGACGGTGCTGGCGTCTCGCGCATGGTCAACCGCATCGCGGGCCTGACCTTTCGTCGAGGATGGCGCAGTTAAATGAGTGAGAAGAAGTCACGCTTGCGGTCCGTCTTGCCATCCCATGCCAGATGCGCGGCGTGGATTTTCTCCATCGGGCCGAAACTCGCCGCGGTCAGGTCCATCAGTTCGATGTAGCCGCCATTGCCCGCGCGCGTATCGAACAGCGCGAAGCGCTCGCCGCCGGGCAGAGTGCCGGCGAAGGCGATGCCATAGCCGTTGCGCTCCAATCGTTCCTTGCCCTCGTCGAACGGTAGGCGCAGCATTACATGATGATAGCCTTCGCCCTTGGTCTCCAATATTTCACGAAATACTGACGGCGCGCCATTGGTCTGCTGCAACAATTCGATCAGCAACCCGCCGGAAAAGCCAAAGGCGATGCGCAGATCGACCGCAGTTGGCGCGCCGCGATGGGTTTGCCCCGGCATGGCCGGAATATTGAAGACATAGAAAGGACCGGCGCCCATCACGTCCACCCAATGATCGATAGCCTTGTCCATGTCGCCGACGACATGGCAAAGCTCCATGATGCTGCCTTCGGGTTGGATCATGTCCTAGTCCTTGCATGGTGGAGCCGCGCGCGTAGGTCGATCGCGGCGATGCGGTCGGCCAGCGTGGCTCTGGGAAGATCGGGCGGGATCGCATCGAGATCGATCAGCCGCACCTCACGGATGAAGCGTGCCGGATCGGCATCGGGGGACACGCCCTGCCAGCGCAGCAGCATCCAGCCTTCGGTCAATCCCACCGTATCGATCCAGTTGGGCGTGCCGGGGTCGCGTGCCGCGACGACATAGGTGAAGCCGCCATCGGCATCGGCCACAGTCTGGGTGGTGTTGAGGCTGGAGGTGCGGTGAACGGGATCGGGGGCGATGGTGAAGGGGTCCGTCACCTGAAAGCCGTTATAAGCCGCACGCGCAGGATCGATGCGGACAAGCAGCGCCTTGCCTTCGGGAATGGCATAGCGGCCGCCGGCGAGAAAGCCCCAGCCGCCGACGCGCCCGATCGGACCTATCAGGCTGTTGGGATGGGGAAACCCAAGGAAACTGTCCTTGAAACCCAGCCAGAAGCGCACGAATGGCACCGTTGCGGACAGGATTGCACTCACAATATCTTCTTCATCACGCACCGCCGTCGCCACGGGATCCAGGCGACGGATGCCGATATATGCGGGTGTCTGTGCCCAGTCGGCATGGCTGTCGCGTGCATAGAGCTGGAGCCGTGCGCCGGGACGGCTTTGCATATGGAAGGCACGACCGTTGGTCGGGGCGCTGTCGACCGTCACGGTCAGGGTCTTGCCCGGCCGGGGATTGAGATCAAGGGTAGTCAGCGTCGCGACGTTTTCGCCGATCCCCGCATGATGTTCCGGCTCGATTTCCAAGACGAGGCTAAGCGAACTTGGATTGTCGGAAAAGGCGATGTCGATCGTATAGCGGCCGTCGCCATCGATGGGCATTTCGCGGTTCATATTGTCGGGATTGTCCACCGCGACGGCGCCGCCGGGATAGACATGCCCAAGCCAGTGGCGCGGCGTGTTGTCCACATTCCACACCACCCTGGGGCGGGCAGGGTCGCCATTGGCCTCTCGCATTGCTAGCGCCATCATCCACAGGTCGAGCGCCCGGTCGAGGCCAAGCCGCGCGGAAAAGCTTTGGGCGGCAGGGTCCGCCAGCAGCAGCGCGCGCGCCTGCTCGCGCGCGGCGCGGACATCGGGCCGTTCGACCAGCCGCAGCGCAAGCAGCTCGGTCCATTGCTGGTCCGCGGTGGCAAGGGGGTGGGTCATTGCATCGCGCTCGCGCCGCCATCGACAGAAATCGCCTGGCCCGTGACGTAGGAGGCAAACGGCGACAGCAGCCATGCGGCCAGTTCGGCGACTTCTTCCGGCCGCCCGGCGCGATCGGCGGGAATCTGAAGTCCCTGACGGACATCGAAACCAGCATCGATGATCGCCTGGATCGTCTCTGTCTGGATCAGGCCGGGGCATATGGCGTTGACCCGGATGTTGCGCGACGCGAACTCGACCGCGCTGGTCTGGGCCAGGCTGATCGCCGCGGCCTTGGCGGCGGCATAGGGCGCCATCTTCGGCACGGCGGCCTTGCCCGCGTTGGAGGCATTGATGACGATCGATCCGCCGCCAGTCTTCGTCATTGCCGCCGCCTGATGTTTCACGCACAGGAAGGTGCCGAGCAGATCGACATCAAGGATGGGCTTCCAGTCCGCCAGCGTGAGATCGCCTACCCCGATCGGCGGTGGGCCGATGCCAGCATTGTTAAACGCACAGTCGATCCGGCCCCACTTCTCAATAGCCAGTGCCGTCATCCGCGCGACATCCACTTCGCGAGTGATGTCGCAGGAGATCGGGATGGCATTGGAGCCGATCGTTTCGGCCGTTGCCCGTGCTCCTGCGTCATCAATGTCGGCCAGCACCAGCCTTGCGCCATGGCCGGCGAAGACATGCGCCGCCGCGCGGCCGATCCCGCTGCCCGCGCCGGTGATGATCGCGACCTTGTCGGCCAGCATGGTCATGCGATGGTTCCCACTCGCCCGCCTTCGGTGAAGATGGTGCTGCCGGTGGTGTAACTTGAAGCGTCGCTGGCGAGCAGGATCGCGGCGCCCACCGCCTCGTCCGCTGCGCCGAAACGCTTGATGGCATTGCGTTCGGCCAGGCCAAGGCCCTTGTGGATGTCAGCCTCCTTGCCATCGGGGCTCATTGATCCCACGCAGAGGCAGTTGACGCGCGTATGGGGCGCCAGCGCCTTGGCCAGTTCGCGTACCAAGAAGAGGAGAGCGGCCTTGCTGACCCCATAGGCGATGGCCGGCGGGATCGGCGTAAAGCCGCCGCAGCTTTCGACCGAAATGATGCTGCCCTTCCCATGCGCCTGCATATCGTCCGTGGTCAGTTCGGCGAGCCGCCATGTCGCCATCAGGTTAAGCTGCATAGCCTGTTCCCAAACCGCGTCGTCATTGTCCCATATGCCCTTACCGTCCTTGCCATAGACGATCCCGCCTGCGGCATTGTTGAAGACGACATGGACGGGGCCGAATGCGTCGTGCGCTGCATCCACCAGCTTCTTAAGGTCTTCGGCCTTCCCGGCATCGGCCTGGACGGCGACGGCGCGACCGCCATCGCCCGCATTGATCTCCGCCGCGATCCGGTCCAGTCGGTCCTGCGATCGTGCCGAGATCACTACATTTGCGCCCAATTCGGCATAGGCCTTGGCCACATGTTCGCCCACGCCTGGGCCAACACCTGTCAGAATAGCAGTGCGTCCGTCCAGACGGAAACGATCCAAAATGCTCATGTCTTCACTACTCCTTACGGACGCGCCAGCAGGTGGCCGAAACGGGCATAATAGGCGGCGAGACGGTCCTGCACTTCGGCGGGATCGATGCCGAATTCTTCGGGGCTATGGACGTGCTTGCCCAATCGCGACGGGCTCGTGGCGAGGAAATCCGCGATCTGCGCCTCATGCGCGGGCGTGAACGCAATGGCGAACTTGTCGTAGATCCGGCGTACCGATCCGATCGGATCATGTACGACATCGGCATGGGCAAGGTCGATGATCCGCGCCTCTACGTCGGGACGAGCAGCCCGTACCCGGGTTGCCCGACCCACCGCCTCGATCCATAACTCCAATACTTGGCGACCGATCGCCTGCTTCGTCTGGGTCGAGCCCACTGCTTTTTGGAAGCCGAACACCATGGAAGCAAGCGAGGAGAAAGTGGACACGGGATCACGGTGAGTCCAGATCAGGCCCGCATCGGGATATTCGCCCAATAGTCCCTGAAGATCGAACAAATGATTGGGCGATTTCAACATCCATCGGCCCCTGGGGCCTTTCCACTGGAATTGCTGCAACAGCCTTTTATGGGTGCGGTACAGCCCATCGGGAATGTGATCGATTACCCATTGCGCATGTTTGGGAACACCCAGTTCCGCCCAGAAATTCGTACCCGCGAAATGATGCGACATGCCGTGATTGCACTCACCGGGTTGGGTGCAGTCGAAGCGCTGGATGGTGCGTAATTCGGGCGCGTGCGCCAGCCAGTTTTCCTGCATCGCGGTAACGGCTGCGATGCGCGGGTCGCTGTCGAAGGTCGCTGCTTCCGGGGCGGGCCAAGGGATGAACCATTCCCATTCGCGCGGCGCACGAGCAAGGGGATCGCGGGTGAGCAGATCGTAGATGATCGTAGTACCGGTGCGGGGCAGGCCGCAGACGACGAGCGGCCGTTCAATGACTTGCGCTGTAATCTCCGGATGATCGCGCGCATCCTTAACCAGACGGAGCCGCGTGGTCAGGTGATGGACGATCCGATGATGCACATCGTTGCGGAGCACGTCTGGCGGGGCCATCGCCTCGGTCGCTTCGATCAAGATCGAAAGCCCGGTGCGCCAGCTCTGATCGTCGCCCCAATCCGACAGTCCGGTCGCCTGCTCTGCCTCCGCGAGCAATATATCCTTGTTCAACATCCTCGAGCCTCTGCTTCTATTTATTCCACAGCGTGTATTAAATGCAGGTTGAGGTCAAGCGGGCGTGAACCCAAGCTTGCCGGTGGGGGCGATACCGGTCTTGTTGTAAAGGGGTCCTGCAAAATCCTGTCAGAAGATAGGTGCGGGCTGGATGCCGCCTTGTAGTACCAGGGGCAGTCCAGAATAATCATACAAAAATAATGATGTCATCCGTAGGGGAGGATATAATGATGAAACGGGCCAACGTTGGCGCGATGCTTTTTGCGAGCACCGCTTTGAGCATTTCCGGGGTTTCTCTTGCGCAAGCTGTTCCGGTGGCGAAAGACGCCGCTTCCGGCGCTATCGGCATAGCGGATATCGTGGTTACGGCGCGTCGGATCGAGGAAAATGTCCAGACCGTGCCCGTCGCCGTTACCGCGCTTTCCGGTGACGCGCTAACCACGGCACAGGTAAGTGATATCACCGACCTTCAGCGGACCGCGCCCAGTCTCACGGTCGCGACCGGCGCGCCTTCGGCGTCCAGTTTCGCCTTTGTCGCAATTCGTGGGCAGGGCTCGCTTAACGCCAGCGTCGCCGTCGATCCCGCCGTCGCCATCTACATCGATGGGGTGTATGTCCCGCGGCCTTCGCAGGGGCAGGTGGAGTTGACGGACTTGGACCGCGCGGAAATCCTGCGCGGTCCGCAAGGCACTCTTTTCGGCCGCAATTCCACTGGTGGTGCGCTCAACCTGTTCACGGTAGATCCGCAGCAGGAATTCAGCGCGCGCATCAAGGCGGGATATGGCAATTATAACGCGTTTCAGGGCGGCGCGATGGTCAACGTGCCGCTGGGCGACCAATTGGCCTTGCGATTGAACTATGACTATAAGGAACGCGACGGCTACGGTCGCAACGTGACCTTGGATCGGCCGGTCAACGACCTGAAAAGCCATGCGGTGCGCGGCAAGCTGAAATGGGAGGCGCCGGACGGTAATTTTTCCGTTGTGCTGGCGGGTGATTATAATCACCAGAAGGACAGCGGCCAGCTCGTCACGCTTGCAGCGGCCAATCCGTTGAGTCCGCTGGGCGGCATTTTCCCGCTCGATCCCAATCCGGCCGATGCAACGCCCGTCGGGCCGTCATTAGCGGCCATCATGAACAGCTTCGCGCACAACAAGAGCAATTGGTATGAGACCAATGGTACTGGCTATTCCGCCAATGCCAACGTGCCCTTGTTGCTGCCATATAATGATACGAAGACCTATGGTTTCTCTGCCACCGTAAAGGCCAGCGTGGGCAGTGCCGATATCAAGTCGATCACGGCTTACCGATACAGCAATGCACGTGGCTTCATCGATCTGGATGCGACACCCATTCCTGTCCTATCCACCGAAAGCGGGTATTTGTCTAAGGCCTTCTCGCAGGAACTTCAATTGAGTGCTGACCTAACGGATCGCTTCAACATCATCTCCGGTCTCTATTATTCTCGGGAAACCGGCGTCGAGTTTTCGGATTTTCAGCCCTTCGGCCTGTTCAAGGATATGGGGCCACCGCCTTCTGTTGGCTATGTCGGCCGCAACGATGCGGACATCACCAACACGACATTTGGAGGCTATCTTCAGGGCTATTATAATCTCACGGACAAACTTCGCCTAGCCGCTGGATTGCGCTGGACGTGGGACAAACGTGCCGTCGAATTGCATAATTTGCAGGTTTCTGGTGCACCGGGCAATGCCGTATATTTCAATTCGGCTGCGGGCGGCTTCCGACCCAACTGCACCATCGTCCCCGATGACGGCAATCCTGCAAATTGTACGCAGACCAACCGCGTAAAGTTCGATTATCCCGCCTGGACGATCGGACTGGATTATCAGGCGACGGATGGCCTGTTCCTCTATGCCAAGAGCAGCCGGGCGTCGCATGCCGGGGGTTGGAACCTGCGCATCGGCGCGGTGCCTGCCTTTAGCCCCGAAGAACTGACCGACGTGGAATTCGGCTTCAAGGCTGATATGTTCGATCGCCGTCTGCGCTTGAACATGGCCGTTTTCCATAGCTGGTTGAAAGACTCGCAGCGCGTCGTCAGCGTTGGTGTCGGCAATCCGCCGATTTCCACTTCTTTCATCTCCAATGCGGGCGATATACAGCTTGATGGCGTGGAATTGGAGACGGTCCTTATACCATGGCGGGGGATGCAGGTGCAGGGTAATCTGTCCTACCTCTCCGGCAAATTCGATCGCGGCAGCTTTGTGGACGCCAGTGGCGACCGCAGCAACGAACCCCTCATCCAGGTTCCGCAAGTCCAGTATAGTATCGGCGCGACGCAGGTGGTTCCCACCGGTATCGGTGAAGCCAGCTTCCATTTGGATTACAGCTATGTGAGTAGTCAGCGCTTCTACACATCGCAAGGCAATCCAGCGAATGGCGGCGACGTACAGAATAGGCTCGGCAAAATTCCAATTTACGGGTTGCTGAGCGGGCGCATCGCGCTAAAGTTTGACAATCCCGGCAGCGAACTCGCCGTCTGGGGCCGTAACCTTACCAAGAAAAAATATGTCACCCGCGCTTTCCCCGATCTCTACACGGATCTGGGCATCGCCACCGAATATGTAGGCGAGCCAAGAACCTATGGCCTGACGCTCAGCTATACATTTGGCGGCGGCGGGCGCTAGTCCAGACCCTGATCGCGGACGGGCAGTAGTGACTGCCCGTCCGCCAGTCGCTTGATCCCGAAGATCAGCAGGTCGAGACCGAGATCGATACCATGTTCGACGCGCTCGGCGGGAATGGCGAGATGACCATCCGCGTCCGACAGATTTTCATGTAGAACGAGACTGCCCAGCGTGATGATCGAGAATTGCACAAAGGCGATCTCCACCTGCTCCGCATTCAATCCGGCGTCGCGCAACGCCTGAAGCACGCCTTCGCGCATCCTGGTCCCGTGGACGCGGTTATGGGTCCGCAATGCTTTTGAAAGAATATTAGCTGGAATGCCGCGATATTCTCGAAAGGCGCGCTGCGTCGCGGCATTGACCGCGCGCAAGCGATCATCCCAATTGCCTTGGGAAAGATCGGGCATCGTGCTGCCGGTAATCTCGTCCGCGAGCAGCGCGACCATGTCCTCCTTGTCATGCACATGATGATAAAGCAGGCGGGGGGAAACACCTAAATCGCCGGCTACGCGACGCATGTTGAGCGCCTCCAACCCTTCCGCCCGCGCAATGTCCATCAGCACCGCGATCAGCCGATGCCTGTCCAGCGCCGGGCCGTCATCGAGCCGTGGCCGGCCGCGTCGAGGGCGATCAACGCGTGGCGACAATGGACCGAACCGTTCGGCCGAGATCCGCGGCGCCAGACTTGTCGCGGGCGGCGACTGCGTCGTCGGATGCAATGAACCGCACGACATCCACCACATTCTGCAGCTTGCCTGCATTGGGCGATTTTTGATGTTCGATGACCGCGTCCTTCATAATTTCCGGCGTGGTTTCGATAGCCAGCCGAGTCAAGACCAAACCAATCCCCAGCGCGTGTGCCGGCCGACCCTTCCGCACGACAGGTTTATCCAAAGTCCGGTGCTCCATGATCTGGCCGAAAAGAGAGGTATGTCATGGATTTGGGAATTAGCGGGAAAGTCGCACTGGTCACCGGTGGCAGCAAGGGCATCGGACGCAGGATCAGCGAAATGCTTGGGGCTGAAGGATGCAAGGTGGTAGTCGCCGCGCGTGAACAGGCCGCGATCGACGCTACGGTGGATGCCATTCGTGCCACTGGGGGAAAGGCGATCGGCGTAGCGGGGGACCTGACCGAAGTCGGCAATTATGCGGCGGCGGTGGAGGTGGCCAAATCCGCATTCGGTCCGCCGGAAATTGCAATTTATAATATGCTTGCACCGAAACCCGGTGCGTTTTCCGATCTTGACGATGATGATTTTCGCTTGGCCTATCATCTGGTCCATGTCTGCTACATGAATATGGTCCGCGCGGTACTGCCGGGCATGAAGGATGCGGGATGGGGTCGTGTCGTAACGGTCGGGTCCGGCACCGCCAAATCGCCGCTGCGCACCACGCCGTTTTTCTCTTACGTGCTTGCCAATGCCACCCGTCCGGGGGCGATCGGCCTCAACAAGACACTGGCGGGCGATTATGGCCGGTTCGGCATCACCTTCAACACCATCGGCGTCGGCGCGATCGTGACCGAGCAATCCACCGAGTGGCTCAATGCGCGCGCGGCGGAATCGGGGCGCAGCTTTGACGACATCATGCACGAGTTCTTCGCCAACAATCCCCTGAATCGACCGGGCAAGGTGGATGAAGTCGCGTCGCTGGCGCTGTTCCTTTGCTCGCAGGGGTCCGGCTTTACGACCGGTGAGACCATCCTGTGTGACGGCGGCCAGGTGGAGGGGCTGCTCTGATGACGCAAAGCATCGCCATGACCGGCGCTTCGGGGATGCTGGGCCGCCCGATCATCGCTGCTTTGCGGGGCCGGGGACATCGCCTGAAAATCCTCTCCTCCAGCGATACCTCCGCAGCGAAGCTTCAGGCGCTGGGCGCGCTGGAGGTCGTGCGTGGCGATTTCAGGAACGATGCCGATCTCGATCGCTTGTTGGCCGGCGCGGATAGCGTGCTGCATATCCCGCCATCGGTGGTCGAGGACGAAGACCGGATCGGCGTATCCATGATCGCGGCCGCCCGGCGCGCGGGCATCGGACATTTTCTGTTCATGTCCTGTTTTCACTCAATCATTCCAGAACTGCGGCATCATGTGAACAAGCTGCGCGTGGAACAGGCTTTGCTGACGTCGGGGCTTTGCTGCACCATTCTGCAACCGGCGATGTTCATGCAAAATCTCGGCTTTATCTGGCCGAAGGTGCAGGCGACGGGACGGTTCGCATGGCCTTGGGACCCTGAGCGACATTATTCGATGGTCGACGTGGTCGACATTGCGGAGGCTGCCGCGATCGCCATGACAGATCCCTGCCTGCGCGGTGGCATCTATGAATTGTGCAGCAACGATATTCTGACTGGCACGCAGATGGCGGCGCTTTTGAGCGATGCGATGGGGCGCAAGGTGGAAGCCGGGAAGCAGGATGCCGCGGAATGGTCGGCGGCTATGCGCGCTACCGGCGCGCCGGCATGGACGGTGGAAACGGTGGCGGGCATGTGTGCTTATCATGACGCCCATGGCTATGACGGCGGCAATGGCTTTGTGCTTGAGGCGATTATTGGTCGCAAGGCTACGCGGTACGCGGAGTTTGCACGGCGGTGGGTGCTGGACATGCGCGGATGATGGCGGCGGTTAACCCGCGTGCTCCATCCCGCCGTGCTTTAAGGCAGAAAATGAAAATAGTCTGGCCAGAATCCGGCGTCAGCGAATGTTAATGGAATAGTCGGAAACGGTCACCGCTGACGCAAGCCCACCGTAATTTCCTTTGTGGAAAATCAGGGGATTGCCCGGCGCGTGGATTTCCAATGCATCGACGTGGCCGATCACTATATGGTGATCGCCCGCTTCGTGGACGGCAAATAGCTTGCAATCGATCCATGCCAGCGCGCCGTCCAAGATGGGATTACCAAGGTTGGACGGATGGCACGCGACATTTGCAAATTTGTCAGGCGCCTTGGAAGACAGCTTCCGGCACAATGTACCCTGGTCATCCGCCAGCACATTGACGCAAAATTGGCCGCTGCTTTCGATCATGGGCCACGTGGATGATTGTTTGCCCGGAAAGAATGCGACCAGCGGCGGCGCCAGCGAGACCGACGTAAAGGATCCAACGATCATGACCGCCGGAGGACCATCCTGCCGCGCTGCGGTTATGGCACAGACGCCGGTGGGATAATGGCTCATGACATGACGGAAGGTGACCGCATCGATGGCGGAAGCAGTCATTTTTTTACGCTCCGTCCGCGCAGAAGCATAATCGGCAGGGAAAACAGCGTTTTCCAGGAAACCATGCTGAAGGCGTCCCAGAGGTCCTCTGGCTTCACATGGATCACGGTCGCCATGCTGCCCATCATCTTGCCTTTGATGACCAGCTTGTCGCCATCCTTGTCGATGGACTTTATGTCCATCATCTCGATGCCATCCTTATTGTGCACTTTCATGCGATGACCTTTTCGAAATCGATGCCGAGATCGTCAAAGATGACCTGCGCGACATTGCGGCCCGACGCACCGGTGACGCCGCCGCCCGGATGGGTGCAGGCGCCCGACATATAGAGGCCGTCCACAGGCATTTTATATTGGGCATAGCCTGGTACCGGGCGCATCCCGCCCAGCTGGAAGTTGTAGAGGCCCAGATGGCCGATGTCGGCGTTGATCATCGAGATATTGCCGCGCTCTAGATCGAGCGGGGTGTAAAATTTGGTGGCCAGGATATTCTCATCGCCCATGTTGGTGGTGACTTCGCGCAGATCGTCGAGGAAACCCTGCGCCACTTCCGCACCGATCTCGTCCCACTTGGCCGGGCCGCCATTTTTGAGATTATAGGGTGCAAAGGCGTAGATGTGCAGCGCGCTCTTGCCCTCGGGCACGCGGGTCTTGTCGATCTTGTGTTGGCCGACCCAAGCGGCGAAGTCGCGGCGCGGAATGCCATATTCCATGTCCCGGAAGGCCTGCGCGAATTCCTCCACATCGCTGTGCGACCGTTCGATCCAGAAGAAGGGATCGACGCTGTCGCCGATCTTGAACTTGGGCTCTTCGTTCAGCGCCAGATGCATGACGAAGGGCTGGATGCTGGCGGATTTTAGCGTGTTCACATGGTTCTGGAAGCCGGCGGGCATCTCCTGTCCCGGAAGCATATGGGGGAAGACCTGCTTGACATGCAGATTGGCGATCACGCCCTTGCGCGCGAGGATTTCCTCGCCGCTGTCCAGGATCACGCCCGAAGCCTTGCCGCCGTCCATGCGGATCTGCGAGACGGTGCTGCCGAGTTGCGTCACGCCGCCATGATCGCTCAGGCACATGAGCAGGCGATCGACCAGCGCGCCCGATCCACCCACCGGTACGCCGGCGCCGAATTTGTGCATGAAGGGCAGGATGATGTAGAAGCCGAAGCCCGTGCCATTGTCGAAAGGGTTGGTCATCGCTTCGGAAGCGTAGCGCGCCAGGCCGATCTTGATCTTGGGATGGGTGAACCATTCGTTGATAAGGTCCCAGCTACTGATCGCCTGAAGCCGCATCAACTCGCGGCCCTCGGGCGTCTGGTCCATCATCATCGCCTGCATTCCGACAGCCGGCGGCACCGAGAACATGCCCATCACCAGCATGTCGAGCATCTTGAACACGGTCTGGTTGAAGCGGTAATAGGCCTCTGCATCCCGCTCCGAAATCCTGGCGATCGACTGGCATGTTTCTTCCAGCCCGGTGTGGAATTCGAGGATGGTGCCATCATCGAAGATCGCCGCCGTCATCTTGCCGGGGTTGAGATATTCCAGCCCATATTTGGATTTTAGGCCCAGTTCGTCGTTGACGAGCAGCGGATTGGCCTGCAGCATCGTGTGGGCAACGCTATGGGTGTCATGGCGAAAACCGGGCAGGGTCGTGTTGTCATGGGTTATGACCCCTCCGCCGATCTTGTCATTGCGTTCGACCACGCAGACGGACAGGCCCGCCTTGGCCAGATAACATGCCGCCACCAGGCCATTGTGGCCGCCGCCGGCGATTACATAGTCATAGGTCTGGGCCACATTTCTCTCCCGTAACGGAATTTGTCGAATTGCATCCGCTGTGCGCGGGGCAGAGGCGATTCATCGCCTGTCGATGGATAGGGAACGATCATCAAAGCACGCGGACGAGATCGAACGGCGTGCGATGGCGGGGACGGGCGGCCTGTCCGCCCGTCCTCGCTCACCTTCAGAGGAAGACCGCGAGGTTCGACATGCCCAGAACCGACTGGTCGATGATGATCTCGCGGCGGGCGATCTGCCAATGGGCCGGTCCGATTCGGCGCAGCATGTCACGTCGTTCGGCCGAAATTTCCTTGTAAGTGGGATCATCATAGCGGCTGCGCTTCATGTAAAGATAGCTGCTCACCGCAAACTCATCCTCCCGGTCGGTGTCGCGTACCAGAATGTTGGTGACGAGACGCCGGGTGCGTGAAGGCGGGTCTTCGGCCCAGGCGCTCTTGGTGCCCAACCGACCCAGGCGGCCCATAATCGAGCGATAATCGTCGTCGAAATGCCGGGCGTTGCGCACGATGTCGTCGTTGCGGGCAGGCCCCGTGCGGGTGATGCGCAGCGGTGCGGTATAGCGCAGGTCCTTCGCCAGCATCGCCGTCCAGGTGTCGAAATCGCGGTGATCGAGCGCCAGCGCTTCCTCATACAGAAACTGCGTCACTTCATTATAGATGGGTGATCCAACCATCACGCGCGCGCCCGTCATTTCGCCGATCGCGGTCATTTCTGCGGTTGCCATTCATTCTCTCCCAATCAGCAAGTTCAGGCCGGTGTCGACATCAGTTCCCGATAATACATCCACCAGTTCCACTGGGTGTCGTCCTTCGTGAAGCCATCATAGACCAACCCGCCGCCGGGCCAGTTTTCAGGCTTGTTGACGCCCAGTAACGCCTGATATTTCAGGGTGGATCGTCGGCCCTGAGCGCCCTTGGCATTCAGATACATTTGCGGCCAGGTGTCCGCGTCGTCCTGTTCGATCGTGCCCGACGTGCCGGTCTGCTGCACCGAGTTGGCGAGCATATCGCGCTTCATTTCAGGCGTCGCATCGCGTTCGGCGAAAATATAGTTGACAAACTCGACCTGTCCCACGCCGCGCGGATTATAGGTGTGCAGCGTAAGTGCGCCGGGATAGCCGTCATCGTCACGCGGGGCGTAGATGAAGGCGAGCAGGATGTTGGGGAACATGCCACCGACCTGCGGCGCGCAGGTGGCGAGGAGGCGAAGCTGGTCGGCGCTCATCTTGGCCCGTACCTGGTCCAGCAATTCCTTCTGGATTCCGGGTGGCGGCAGCGTCTCCATCCGCTCCTCGACGCTCATTTCCTTGATGTCGGTACGGCCGATCAGGAAGGCGAAGATTGTTTCCGCCGGGATGCAGCGGAGCGCATGGCCATGTTCATGGCCGATATCGACGCCATACATCGCCGGGGCGGCGGCGTAGATCGTCTCCGGGTCGGCGGCCATGACGCCCGTTTCCATCAGCGAACGATGGAGCGTCAGCGTATGGAAGCCGTCCGCCGCCGATTGTTCCGCCGCGGTCTTCCAATTGGCATTGATAACGAAACGCTGCGGCGGACCGAGCAGTTCTAGGCCGCCCTCGGTCCGGTCGAATAACATGTCGTAATAGAATTTCATGTCGCCCAGAAATTCGTCGAAGGACGGTCCGTCGATATTCCAGGTGGCATAGATCATGCCGGCATAGAGATGGACGCGGGCCTTGCGCAGGCCAAGCTGCTCCTTCGCCATGATCGTGCCGTGCATATTCTCCCGCTCGATGGGTGATCCCACGAAGCTGCCGTCCGTGCGAAACGCCCAGCCATGATAGATGCAGCGATGCACCTGCGCATTGCCGATTTCCGCCGTGCACACCTTCATCCCGCGATGCGGGCAGACATTGAGCGACACATGGATTTCCCCGGCGCGATCGCGTGAGACGATGACCTGGTCCTCGCCCATATAGCGGGTGACGAAATCGCCGGACTTGGGAATCTCGCTTTCATGACCGAGCAGCAGCCAAGTTTTGCCGAAAATCCGTTCCATTTCGAGGTCGTGAATTTCCTGGTCGTGCAGCAGGCGCATCGACACCTCATTGGTTTCGACCTTGATCAGCTCGTCCAGCGATGTGCCGTCGGATAGCCGAAGTGGCGACTTGTCGAGCATATTCCTCTCCATGGGTGAAATTGGTTGAACGAGTTATACAGAAAATGCACGATTCGTTCAATAATCAATTTATATGTCGGCGGAAATGACTGGCCGATCGGAGCGTGCGGCGAGCAACGACTAGAAGAGGAGGGATGCATGGATGCGTTGGAAAGATTGGAAGCGATCGCCGAGATTCGCGCGCTCAAGGCGCGCTACTGTCGGTTGCTCGACAGGAAATCATGGGAGGAATGGGGGCAGGTTTTTACGGCCGACGTGGTGATGGATGTGTCCGATGACATAAAGCCAGCCATGGGCGAGCAACTCATATCGGGTCGCGGGAAGGTCGTCGAACAGGTTCGCGGCTTCATGCAACAGGCCGTGACCATGCATCAGGTACACGAGCCCGAAATAGCACTGACAGCTCCGGGAAAGGCGCGCGGGATCTGGTCGATGCAGGACTTTGTCGCCTGGCCCGATGGCGTCGAATCGCCGGTACCGTTCCGATCGACGCGGGCCCTTGGCTGGTATGAGGCGGAATATGCGATCGAGGACGATCAATGGCGGATCGCGCGTCTCAAGCTGGTGCGTCAACATGCGGAGATGAACTGACATGGCCGCATCGATCGACATCCAGGCGCTATTCGGCCTGACGGGCAAATCTGTGTTGGTCACCGGCGCGGCTGAGGGCATGGGGCGCGAGATTGCCCTTTATCTCGGTTCCGCCGGCGCCAAGGTCGCGCTTGCCGACATCAATGGGGAAGGTGCAGCCAAGGCAGCCGCCGAATTGACCGCGTTGGGTGTCGAGGCCATCGCGATCACTATGGATCAGGGCAAGGAAACGGACGTCCGCGCGGCGGTGGAGCAGGCCAGTTCCGCCTTTAGCGGGCTGGACCTGTTGGTCAACAATGCGGCGATTCAGGACAAGGCCTATTTCAGCGAGACTGACGCTACGTTGCTGGACCGGCTGTACGCGGTGAACCTGCGCGGCCCGTTGCTGTTGGCGCAGGAAGCTGCGCGCATCATGACGTCGCAGGGACGGGGCGGCGCCATCGTCAACATCGGCTCGCTTGGTGGCGTCCATCCGATGATGCGCGGGCTGACAGGCTATAATGCGATGAAGGCCGCGGTCCATTCATGGACGCGGCAGGCGGCACTGGAGCTGGGGGAGCAGGGCATCAGGGTCAACGCCATCTTGCCCGGACCTGTTCCGACTGAGGGTTCCCTGCGGTCCCCAGGACCGTTGGAGACCGAAAAGCTGATGACCAAGATGCCGCTGCCCGTCGGTCGACTGGGTTTGCCTGGGGACATCGCCGCTGCAACGGTCTATCTACTGTCCGACGCATCAGCCTTTGTCACGGGTCATCTGTTGATCGCCGATGGCGGCTTCCTGTTGTTGTAGGGCCCGGATGGCGGATCGCCGATCGTAACCTGGTCGATCCGCCATCCCGCTTTGGCCCGAAGCTGATAAAGCCGTGACCGAACCTGCCGTGCGGACCTGGTCAGCGTTGATATTGCTTGCGGTCGATGCCCAGCAATTCGCTGCAATCCGCGCTCAATAGTCCGTCGGACCGATAGCTGTAATCGCCGGCGGCTTGGCGGCGCGCGAGGGCCTGCATTCCGGCGCGATATTTCTGGCCGGACTGATCGAACGGGCTATGCAGATCGCGGCGCCTGGTCGGCTCAAGATAGGCCTGGTTTTGCGGCCGGGTCATATAATTATCCTGCCCCGACACGATGTAGCTCGCCTTGGGCATGACATAGCGGAACGGGCTAAGCGTCCCCGACATGTTGAAGGTATAGTCCAGCCTGCACCGGTCACGCGTTTCGGGGATGCAAGGATGGAATAACGGCACGTCGAACCCGGGGCGGTAGCGGCCATAGGCCAGCGCCACATGGCTTCGCAGGAAGATGTGGATGACGGCTCGCACGTCCTGCGTGCGGGCAAATGTACCCCCGACATAACGCATGACCGGCGCGACCGACTTGCCCTTGCAGGTGCGGATCATCGTCACCGTTTCCGACGTGGTGACAACTTCGATACCGTCGTCATCCGACAGGTCGTCGCCCACGACGCTGGCATGGAGATAATCGGCATGGGTCAGGTCGATCAGATTTTCCAGGCTGAGCGCGGACGTGCAGTCGAACCGAACGGTGCCCGACATATATTTGGGCAGTCCGCCATCGCGCGGCAGATAGGGCACATCGGGAAGGACCATCTCATCGGCGTTCGCGGGATCCCCATACCAGGCCCAGATATAGCCCCAGCGCTCGATGGCGGGATAGAAGCCCGTTCCCCCGGTGAAGAAGCCGCCATCCTTCACGGGATTGGCGGGATGAAATTCGCTGGCGACCGCGACGCCATTGCCATCGCGCCACAGATAATAGGGCTGGGAATGGATCGACCGGCGCACTGGCTTCCGGCCGACATGATGCGCGTTCGCCACCGGAAACCAGGCATCGCGCAGAATGACATCGCGCGGCGTCCAACTGTTGACACTGAAGCTGGGGTCATTTTCCGGGGGCAGCATGTTGGCGAAATGGTTCATGGCCAGGTCCTTCGGGTTCAGGCGGTCAGCGCGACAGCGGGGAGGTCATGCGCCATCGCCGGTTCATGCAATATGGTGGACACGTCGCGCGGCAGGATGCGCATAGCGTTGCCGTCAGGCGAACCGGTGATCGACAGCGGCGGCCTGCGGCCGGTCTTGGTGCGATGGCGTGCACGCCATCGTATTGCTGTGGTGCCACGCCGCGCCTCCACCAACGACAATGCGGCTTCCATGACCGCTTCATTGTCGCCATCGCGCAGGACGAGCCGACAAAAGCCGGTGCGGGGGTGGATCATGAAACGCAGCGCGAAGGGAAATTCCGCGCGCCAATGGTCGTTGAGCCAGCGACCGCCGAGCAATCCGCTCGACCTTCTGCAAGCACGTTCATAGACGATCATCCCGTCCAGCCATTGCGGATCGGCCAGCGGATATTCGCTGATGTGGATACCGGGAAGGGCGATCAGCAATTGCGGGCCATCCAGCAGCAACGCCATCAGGCGCGCCTGATCGACCGGGCTGTATGCGGTGCCGTGCAGCGGAAGATCGGGGGTGTCGCCGGCATTGACCTGTGGGGCCGCCTGTGCCGCGTCGCCGACAAAGACGAAGCCATCCCGTTCGATCGTCGGGAAGGCCTGTGCGCTGTAGATCGCCGGCAATTTGGCCTGCTGCCGGATCTGGGGAATATCGATGATCTGTCCGGTGCCGTCGAAGGACCAGCCATGATAGCCGCATTGCAAATGCCCATCCTGGCGCACGCAGCCCAGCGACAGCGGTGCGCGGCGGTGGGGGCAGCGATCTTCCAGCGCATGGGCGACGCCATCACCGTCCCGCCACAGAACGATCTGCTGGTCCCCTATATCCACGCCCAGCGGTTTTAGGCTGGTCACTTCTTCCGACAACGCAATGGCGATGGGTTGGCGGCTATGCTCTGCTATCAACATATCGGGCCCTCTCTCCTATTAAATTGACAGATGACAATTTAGAGTCAAGCTGGATAGATGACGCGCAACAACGGAACGTGCGAAGTGACATCGAAAGACATACGAAAAGTCCCCGGAACAAGGCCTCGAGGACGGCCGCCGCGCTCGGCCGAGCCTGTGGGCGATGACGATACGTTGCTAGCGCAGGCGTTCGATATCTTCACGCAATGGGGCTATGAGGCGACATCGCTCAGGGACATGGCGCGACGAATGGGCGTCAGTCACAATTTGCTGCCGCTGCGCTTCGGGACGAAGGCCGAGATGTGGAAACGGGCGGTTGACTTGCGCGTCGGCCAGTCTTCGGCCGCCTCCTTTGCCGTGCTTGCGCAAGTCGACTTGCCTCCGCAGGAACGGATTGTGAAACTGATCCGTACCTATTGTGACACGGCGGCGGCTCATCCTGAGGTGACGCGCCTTTTCGCGATCGAGGGAATTCATGAAAGTTGGCGACTAGACCATCTGGTCGGAACATTTGTCGAGCCCTTTCGCCGTGAGCTTGAAGCACTGCTTCAGGCGCTCGCCAGGGATGGGAGTAAGCCGGTATCGGCGATCGCGTTCATGTCGCTGTTGGTGAATGGCGTTGGCACCTATTATGCCGCCCGGCCGCTGGCGGAGCGGTTGGACACGCCCGCCGAAGGGCAGGAGAACATAAGGGATCGGTTTGTGGCTGTGCTGGTAAAAGCGGCCACTGGCTGATGCAGGTCGGCACCGCCTTCCCATGGATAGGTGAAGAAGTGGCGCGCCGTACCGATTTTGCATCCCGACATAAGACTGCTCGGGAGAGAATATGATAAAGTTTGGCAAGACAGGCTGGCTATTGGCTACGGTCGCAGCGGCATTGCCGGTAAGCGGCTATGCGCAAGATGTTGCGACGACACAGTCTCCCCCTCAGGAATCGGCATCGTTGGGCGACATCGTCGTCACCGCGCGTCGCCGCGAGGAAAAATTGCAGGACGTCCCCGCATCGATCACAGCCTTTTCCGGCGAAGCGCTGGCCAGTCGCGGCGTGCAGCAGATTTCCGATCTTCAGGCGATAACGCCCGGTTTCACCTTCTCGTCGGCGGGCGGCAAGAGCAATTCCAGCATGTCGTTGCGCGGCATCGGTCAGATCCCTTTGGGCGAGGCGACACCTGGCGTCGTCACCTATGTAAACAACGTGCCTTTGCCCTCGCTCGGTTCCAACCTGCCGACCTATGATGTCGGCAGTATCCAGGTGCTCAAAGGCCCCCAGGGCACCCTGTTTGGCCGCAACACGCTGGGCGGCGCGGTGCTGGTCGGCACGCAGCAGCCGACATATCAGTTCGAGGGCTATGCCCTGGCGACCTATGGTCGTTTCAACTACCGAGCGATCGAAGGCGCGCTCAACATTCCGATCATCGCCGACCATGTTGCGCTCCGCTTTGCCGGACAGATCAGACGTCAGGACGGGCGGATCGAAAATCTGAGCGGTGGGCCGGACTTCGATAATATCCATCAGGATGCGTTTCGCATCTCGTTGCTGTTGGAGCCGTTCGAAGGGTTCAAATCCACAACCATCTATGAATATTTCAAGGCTGATGAGCGAGCGGCAGGTGTTTCGCTGCTTCGCCGCAATTTCAGCTTTGGCAACCTGTTCGCGCCGCAACTCGGCCCGGTGGTCGGCGGTTTGTTCGGTGCGTCGCTGGATGCGCAGACCGATGCCTATCTGGCGGGAAAGAGCTATTATGGCGCTTATGACGCGGGTGAAAATGGCGGCGTAGCCTATCGCAGCGCCAAAAGCATTACCAATGACAGCAGCTATAATTTCGGCGCTTTTACCATCCGCAACATCTTTGGCTATCGCGAAACCTATAACCGCCAGTTGATTAATACAGGCGCGACGGGGCCGCTTTATCTGCCGACGACGCTCTTGGGCGCACCCGTGGACACCCCCTTCACGCTATTCCGCGCGGCGAATACAATCGATCGCAAATATATTACCGACGAGTTCCAGTTTCTGGGTGAGTTTGACGGCTTCAATTTCATCGTCGGTGCCTTCTATAACAGGGACGAGCCCAATGGTCCTTCCGGCTCACGCTTCGATGCATTTTCGACCCCGGCAACCCCGACGTCGTCGATCACTGCTCACGTCAAGAACGAGAATTACGCGCTGTTCGGCCAGGTCGGTCTTGATATCACCGATAGCCTGAAACTGACCGCGGGCGCGCGCTATAGCTGGGACAAGGCTGACGCATGTGGTGGCTTTTTTGCGGTCGGCTATGTTGACTACGCGACGTGCAAAACGCAGGCCGCGCTTGGTGTGGTCGACGGCGTGGGCATCGTCACCAACAAAGGCGAGGCGCCAAGCTGGACGCTGGGCCTCGATTACAAGCTGTCGTCAGACCTACTTCTTTATGTCGTGAGCCGTCGCGGCTATCGCGGCGCGAACGTCAACACGCCGCTGTTCGAAAGCCAGTTCACGACCGGCGGGACCGGCTGCACCTTCGGGACCTGCCCCGACCTGCGCCCATTCCAGAAGACCAAGGAAGAAACGCTGACCGACGTCGAGTTTGGTACGAAATATAATTTCAGCGCCGGCGGCGCACGGGGGCACCTGAACGTTGCGGCCTATTATAGCAAATATAAAAATGCGCTTCAGTTCCTGAACACGCAGACTCTGGGCATTCCCAACACAGCGCCCGACCAGCCGACCAGCGGGTCGCTGGGAGTGAATGTCGCCGATCTCACCATCTGGGGCGTGGAATTTGAGGCCGTCGTGAGCCCGACGCGGAACTTCACCTTCAGCTTCAACGGCGCCTACACCAATCAGAAGGTCGACAAACTGACGATCCCGGCCGGTTTCAACTTCACCGCGGCCGACGTGAACCTGCCCTCGCCCAAATTCGCGGGCACGATGGCGGTGTCTTGGACGACGCCGATCCACCCGGCCGATGGCGACGTCGTGCTGAACGCCGACCTGTTCATGACCGACGATTTCGCCGGACAGGTGGGCGAGAACCTGCCGGGCTACAAGCTTGCGAACGCGCGGATCGACTGGCGCAATATCGGAAATAGCGGCGTCGATCTGGGCCTGTTCGTGCGAAACCTGACGGGTGAGAAATATTATGCCGCGTCGGTGGTGCTTCTGCCATCCTTCCCTACCAGTTCGGTGGTGGTCGGCGAACAGCGGACTTGGGGCATCTCGGCAAAGGTCAGCTTCTGATGCGCAAGGCCGCGCGACTGGCCCTGATGGGCGTTGCCTTGATGCTGTCGCAAGGGGTGCAGGCAAAGGACAAGCCGGCCGCGCGGCCCAACATCCTGATCATCATGGCCGACGATTTGGGCTATTCGGATATCGGCGCCTATGGTGGCGAGATCAGGACGCCCAATCTGGACAGGCTAGCGGCGGGCGGCGTGCGTATGACGCATTTCCATTCGGCGCCATCCTGTTCGCCGACCCGGGCGATGCTGTTGTCAGGTGCTGACGCGCATGTCGCGGGCCTTGGCGCCATGGCGGAAGGGATACCGCCCGCCATGCGCGGACGCGAGGGGTTCGAGGGCGCATTGAGCCAGCGGGTCGCGACCCTGGCGGAACGCTTCGCCGCCAGGGGCTATGCGACCTTGATGGCGGGCAAATGGCATCTGGGCCAGGCCGATGGGCAACGGCCCGCGCAACGCGGTTTCCAGCATAGTTATGCTTTGCTCCAGGGTGCGGCCAATCATTTCGGCCGGGGCGGCTTCAGCGAAGATCCCAACCCGCTGACCAGCGCGACCTATGTCGAGGATGACAAGAGCGTCACGCCGGGAACGGATTTTTATTCCTCGGATGTCTATGCGCAAAAGATCATCGCGCAGATCGGCAAGGTCGGGAAGAAGACACCCTTCTTCGCCTATCTGGCGTTTACCGCACCGCATTCGCCGCTGCAGGCGCCCGTCGAAGACATCGCCAACTATAGAGGACGCTATGCCGATGGCTGGCACGCGCTGGCCCAGCGCCGGATGGCAGCGATGAGGGCGAAAGACGTGCTGCCCGGTACGCTGCCGATGGACAGCGCCAGCTTCGGTCCCAGCCAGCAAAGCTGGGACGCGCTGACGCCCGCGCAGCAAGCGGTCGAGGCGCGCAAAGCAGAAGTGTACGCCGCGATGATCTCGCGGCTCGACGCCAATGTCGGCAAGGTTCTGACGGCGCTGGAAAAAAGCGGTCAGCGCAATAATACGTTGATCCTGTTCCTGTCCGATAATGGTCCGGCAGGCGAAACGGCCGACCGTTTTTCGGTCATGCCAGGCGTGGCGGACAAATATGCGAAGGCCGACAACAGTCTGGCCGGAATGGGCGGTGCCAACAGCTTCCTGTTCTACAGCCCGCAATGGTCGGAAGCATCCTCCGCGCCCTCGCGCCTGTTCAAGGGATTCCTTACGGAAGGCGGGACACTAGTGCCCGCCATCTGGAACTATCCCGGTTTGCCCGCTGGCGCGACCAACGCCTTAGTCGGCGACGTGCGCGACATTGCGCCGACATTGCTGAAGCTGGCCGGTGTGCCGGTCGAGAACAGGATCGGCGATCGCAAGGTCGCCTATCTGGAGGGCGCAGACATCCTGCCATGGCTGGAGTCGGGCAAGGACAACCGGCCGATCACCCACGTCGCGGCGGAATTTTATGGTCAGGCTATGGTGCGCCAGGGTCCGTGGAAGCTGCTGCGCGTGCCCGCGCCTTTTGGCAGCGGACAATGGCAATTGTTCAACACGATCGACGATCCCGCCGAACGGCAGGATCGTTCGGGCGATCATCCCGACATGGTGGCAGGCATGAAGGCTGCGTGGAAGGATTATGCCATGCGCCACGGATTGCCTGAAGCACCGCCATCACCGCCTGCCGCAGGCCATCAGCACTGACGAGCGGCAACAACGAAAAATGGACAGGACCGGGAAGGAAAATCCTATGAGCAGACTGGATGGCAAGGTCGCGATCATTACGGGCGGCGGGTCCGGCATTGGCGCTGCGACGGCGAAACTGATGGCGGAGCGTGGCGCTAAGGTCGCGGTGACGGGGCGGACCGAGGCCAATCTGGCCGATGTGGTCGATGCGATCGGCGCGGCGGGCGGAGACGCGCTGGCGGTGGCGGCCGATATGCAGGACGAAAGCAGCATTGCCGCCATGGCCGAAAAGGTTGCCGGTCATTTCGGCCGGATCGACATCCTGGCTTCCAATGCGGCGATGACCGATCCGGCGGCGATGATGGCCGACGGCCCGGTGATCGAGATGGACAGCGCGCTGTGGGACAGGACTATGGCAGTCAATCTGCGCGGCGCGATGCTGGCCTGCAAATATACAATTCCGCACATGCTCAAGACCGGCGGCGGGGCCATCGTCTTTTCCGGGTCGGGCAAGGGATTGCAGGGCGATCTCGACCAGATCGCCTATGGCACGTCAAAGGCGGGCCTCATCGGCTTGATGAAATATGTCGCCACCCAATATGGCAAGCAAGGCATCCGCGCCAATCTGGCGCTAATCGGGCTTGTCATGACCGAGGCGCTCGATCGCACGTTTCCCGATGCGGCCAAGGCGCTGTTCATGGAGCATCACCTGACGCCCTATCTGGGCAAGCCCGAACATGTGGCTGAAGTGATCGCCTTCCTGGCATCCGATGCGGCTGCGTTCGTCACGTCGGCGGTGGTGCCGGTCGATGGCGGATTTACCGCGCACAGCCCGGTGTTCGCCGACGTCAGCCGGATGAAGGCGCAGATGGCCGGTCGGCAATAGGCCGACGAGCGGTTCGGCGCCTGCCACTGGATAGGGTTTTGCCGTTCGGGTCACGTCTAGGACAGAAGCATGGATTTCGCGCTTTCCGACGAGCAACTGGCCTTTCGCGACATGGTGCGGCGCTGGGTGAATGCGGAGCTTCCCAAGGACTGGTGCCGCGCGCTGGAGGCCGACGAAGACCATTATCCCTATGCGCTTTGGGACAGGCTGAAGGCGCAGGGCTTTTTCGGCATCGGCATAGGCGAGCAATGGGGCGGGCTGGGCGGCGACGTCGTCATGCAGATGATCTTTGCCCGCGAGTTGGCGCGAACGGCTGGCGGCCTGCTGTGGGTGTGGGGCCTGACGTCCTTCGGCGGGGCCAAGACGATCACGGCGGTGGGGTCGGAGGCGCAGAAGGCGCGCTGGCTTCCAGCCATGGCGGCCGGCGACCTGCGCGTGTCGCTCAGCATGACGGAGCCCGGCGGGGGCACCGACGTGCTCGGTGCGATGAAGACTTTTGCCGAAAAGGTCGATGGCGGCTGGATCCTCAGCGGCGAAAAAATGTGGACGACGGGCGCGAAGGCGGCCGACCGGCTGCTTGTGCTCGCCCGCACGCAAAAGAATGTCGCGCGCAAGCATCATGGCCTGACGCTCTTCTTCGTCGATGCCAGGAGTGCGGGCATTAGCTCGACGCTGCTGCCAAAGCTTGGGATGCGCGCCATGGGATCGTGCGCGGTGCATTATGACGGCGTTTTCGTGCCGGATTGCGATGTGCTGGGCGAGCCCGGCCAGGCATGGGGTGCGATGCTACCCACGCTCAACAATGAGCGGATCATGGTCGGTGCCCAATGCCTGGGGGCGATCGACGCGGTTCTGGAGGATGCGCTCGATTACATGCAGCAGCGGCGGGCCTTTGGGCGGCTGATCGGCGAGTTTCAGGCATTGCAACATTATGTTGCGGACATCGCCTGTTGGCAGGTCCAGACCGAATTGCTGCTCTACAATGTCGCCTGGATGCAGGCGCAGGGCATGGCCTGTGGGATAGAGGCCAATATGCTCAAGATGGTCGCGACAGAGAATGCGGTACGGGCCGCCGACCTTGGCATCCAGATATTGGGCGGCATGGGCTATTCGGCGGAAACCGACATGCAGCGTTACTGGCGCGATCACCGCATCCTGCGCATGACCCCCATTTCCAACGAGATGGTCCGCAACTCCATTGCCGAAAGTCTCGGCCTGCCACGATCTTTTTGAGGGACCCCATGGAACAGGATCTGCCGCCACCCCCCGATGTCGCCGGGACATCCCTGTCGAGCGAGCGCACCTTTGCGATTTCGGCGCAGGACAATGCGGCCTTGTGCCGTTCCACAGGATGCGAGCCGGCGGCCGATGGCAGCGCCCATCCCATCTGGTTCTTTGTCGCCACGCAGGTCGGCATGGGCAAGACTGTCGCGGGACTGTGCGCGGCCTGTGACTTCGACGTCAATGACGGGCCGATGATGGGCGGGTCGCGGGTGGATTTCCAGGGCAGGATCATGACCGACGTCGATTATCGCGTGGAGGGCGAGATCAAGGGCCTGACTCGCAAGCGTAGCCGCAAGCTGGGGGTCATGGACATCATGGAATATGAATTGCGGCTGGTCGGTACGGACGGCGCGCCGGTGCTGGCGACCACCAACACATGGGCGCTGCCGCGAAAGGATCTGGCATGACCGCCACCGTCGGGCAGGCGCTGCCGCCCTTTCACATCGCTTTCATCGATCCCGCCGCGATGCAACTGTGGGCCAAGGCATTGCATGATCCCAACCCCATCCATCTGGAGGTGGAGGCGGTGAAGGCTGCGGGGCTGGGCGACAGGCGGATCAATCAGGGGCCGGCGAACCTGGCCTATGTCATCAACATGCTGATGGCGGCCTTTCCGGGACAGCGGATCGGCAGCATCGACGTGCGCTACATGGACAATGTGCTGGAAGGGGATGCGGTGACGGCCGGCGGCACGGTGACGGGCATCAGCGCTGGCAAGGTCGATTGCGAAATCTGGCTGGACGCCGACGGACGCGGCCGGGTGATCGCCGGGGTGGCGACGATGGTGGAGGACGACGCCTGACATGGGCTGGACCGTGTCCGATATGCCCCGGCTGGATGGCAAGGTGGCGCTCGTCACCGGATCGACCGACGGGCTGGGACGGGAGATCGCCGCGCGCATGGCGGAAAAAGGGGCACGCGTCATCCTGTCTGGGCGACGGGAGGACAGGGGCGCGGCGGCGGCGCAGGCCATGGGCGCGACTTTCGAGCGGCTCGATCTCGCCGACCTCGCACAGGTGCGGGATTTTGCCGGACGGGTGGTTCAGGGCGAGCCTAAGATCGACCTGCTGATCAACAATGCCGGTGTCGCGTTGATCCCGGAACTGGGTCGGTCCGCCGATGGCTTCGAAATGCAGATGGCGACCAATTTCCTGGGCCATTTTGTGCTGACCCACGCCCTTCTGCCCGCGCTGAACGCCAGCGGCGGCGCCCGCGTCGTCAACGTCAGCAGCATCGCGGCGGGGCATGTGCAGATGGATTTCGACAATCTCGTTTCCGAAAACGGCTATGCGCCGGGCAAGGTCTATGGCCGGTCCAAGCTCGCCATGCTGTTGTTCGCGAGGGAACTGGACCGGCGGGCGAAGGTGAAGGGATGGCCTGTGACGGCATTCGCCGCGCATCCGGGCGTCGCCGAGTCCAACCTCCAGAAGGCCGGTCCCGGCATCGGACGTGAAGGCATGCGCCGGTCTGTCGTGACGGTGATCGGCGACTTCGTAACCCGCCGGATCGGCCAGTCGACCGCTGCCGGCGCGCTGCCGATGCTGCGCGCTGCTACCGATCCGATGACCAAAGGCGGCAGCTATTTCGGCCCGGACGGATGGGGCGGCATCAGGGGCGCGCCGGTCGTCGTGGAAGGGCCCAGGGCCGGGCGCGACACGGCTGCTGCCGCGCGGCTGTGGACCATGGCGGAAAAATTGACCGGGGCGCGGTGGGACTGACCTGCGCGGGATAGACAAACGAAGGAGTGAAAACGATGCCCAGTGGCCCTTTTGCCCATGTCTGCATGGTGGTGCGCGATCTCGACAAGGCGGTCGAGGACTGGACCAAGATCCTGAAAGTTCTGGACCCGGCCAGTCTGGAAAAGCGGATCGTGCGCTATGACGAATTTTCCAGCGGCGCTGACGCGGGGATGCGCTGGGCGACCTTCGTCAACGATCATTCCACCGAAATCCAGTTCATCCAGCCCGCGCCGGGGACGCCGATGGGCGACCGGCTCGAAAAGGTGGGCGAACATGTCCATCATCTGTGCTTCACGACCGACGACGTGCCCGGTGCGATGGCGAAACTGAAGGCGGAAGGGCTGCACCTGCCGGGCGATGGCCAGACCTATAATGATCCCGACATGACCTGGCAGAAATGGAGCTGGGTCGGCGCCAAGAGCACGCATGGCTGTCTGATCGAGGTCGCATCCCCCTATGAGAGTCATGATGACGGCAAATGGCATCATGCGCCGGGCAAGTTCGCCTATCAGGGTCCGGACTCGACCGCAGCCAAATAATGGACGAAGGGAAAGGACAGGCCGTGGTAGACCATGCCGCCAACGATGCGGTGCGCGCGTCGCTCGTCCGCGCCATCACCGACAGGGGCGAGATCGGCGTTCAGGTCGCGGCTTATCTGAAGGGCGAACTGGTCATCGACTGCTGGGCGGGGGTGGCCGATCCGCGCGATGGCCGCCTGGTCGACGGGGACACCTTGTTCAACGTCTTTTCGGTGAGCAAGGCGATCCCCAGCACCGCCATTCATGTCCAGGCGGAAAAGGGCCTGCTCGACTATGACAGGCCGATCGCAACCTACTGGCCGGAATTCGGCCAGAACGGCAAGGGCCACATCACCGTCCGCGACGCATTGAACCATGTCACCGGCATGCCCCAGATGCCGCCGGGGACGAGCGTGGAGACGATATGCGACTGGGATTTCATCACCGCCGGGCTGGCGCGGATGGCGCCGATCTTGCCGCACGGACAGCCCGCCTATCAATCCATGTCCTTTGGCTGGATCTTGGGAGAGATCGTGCGGCGCACCGACCCGGCGCACCGCGATTTTGCGACTTTCGTTCGGGAGGAGATCAGCGCGCCGTTCGACATCCCGGATCTGTGGCTGGGCATCGACCCGGCGGTCGAGCCCCGGATCGCTCGCCTGGTCGATGACAAGTCCGGCTCCCCCGCGCCCGAAGGGTCGCTGTTCGCCCGGTCGCTGCCCAATGACGTCCGGCTGATCCCCGATATATTCGACCGGCCAGCGGTCCGGCGCGCCTGCATCGCGGCGGTGGGCGGTATCTTCACCGCACGGTCGGAGGCCCGATTCTGGGCGATTCTGGCCAATGGCGGGGAACTGGACGGCAAGCGTCTGCTCTCGAAAGACCGTGTCGATGCCGCCTGCCTGCCGCGCGCCGATAATTCCGTGCCCGACCCGGTCTATTTCAACGCACCGATGACGTTGAGCCAGGGCGGCTACTGGATGCACAACGCCACCACGCCGTTCACCGCACCGGCGAAGGGCGCGCGCACCATCTGCGTGCCGGGGGCGGGGGGATCACTGGGCTGGGCCGATCCCGACACGGGCCTTGCCGTAGCCTTCTGCCACAACCGCATGAGTCGTCCGCGCACCGCCGGGGAGCATCCGCTGATGGATATCGCCGACACGATCCGCAGCGCGCTGGGTCTGGCATGAGCGAGATTTTCGACCATGTCATCGTCGGCGGCGGCACGGCGGCGGGCATATTGGCGTGGCGCCTGTCGGAGGCGGGGCGGACCGTATGCGTGCTGGAAGCCGGGCCGCCCGATACCAACCCCTATATCCGCATACCCGCAGGGTTCATGAAGACGCTGTTCGACCCCATGGTGACATGGCAGCTTGCGTCAGACCCCGATCCCGACAGCGGCAATCGCGCCATTCTCTATACTCAGGGCAAGGTGCTGGGCGGGTCCAGTTCGGTCAACGGCATGGTCTACAACCGGGGGCAGGCGGCGGACTTCGACGGCTGGGCGCAGAGCGGCAATAGCGGCTGGTCCTATGCCGATATATTGCCGCTATTCCGCCGCACGGAACGGCGCATCGGCGACGCTGTAGACCCCGCCTATCGCGGCACGGACGGGCGGCTGACGGTGACGACATCGCCATGGAACAGCGCGATCGTGGACGCCTTCGTCGCGGCGGCGCAACGATGCGGCCATCCCTTCAACCCGGACTATAACGGGGCGCGCCAGGAAGGCGTGGGCTTCTACCAGAGCGCCATCCACAAGGGGCGGCGGCAAAGCACGGCTTTTGCGTTCCTGCACCCGGCGCGGGCCAGCCATGGCGTCGATGTTCGCACAGGGGCGCTCGCCACCCAGATCGTGCTGGAAGGGAGGCGGGCAACCGGCGTCGCCTATCGACGCGGCGGGGAGCGGCATGTGGTGTCGGCGCGGCGGTCGGTCATCGTGTCAGCCGGAACCGTTCACAGCCCCAAGCTGCTGCAACTGAGCGGGATAGGGCCGGGGCAATGGTTGCGCGACCGGGGCGTCGATGTCGCCCATGACCTGCCCGGCGTGGGCGAGAATTTCAGGGATCATTACAGCCCGCGCATCGTGGCGCGGGCCAGGCCGGGTGTCGACAGCCTGAACGCGCGCGCCAGTGGCCTTTCGCTGGTGCGCGAGATTGCGCGCTGGATACGCGGGCGGCCCAGCATCCTGACGCTCAGCCCCGCGCTGGTGCATGTCTTCGGCAAGAGCGAGCAGGCGCTCGACCTGCCCGATTATTCGCTGGTTTTCACCCCGGCCAGCTACAAGGCGGGCTTTATCGGTCGGCTGGACGACTGCCCCGGCATGACCTGCGGCGCCTGGCAGATGCGGCCCAACAGCGCGGGCTATGTGCGGATCGCCAGCAATGACCCGATGGACGCGCCCAACATCAACCCCCGCTATCTGAGCGATCCCTACGACCAGCGCGTATTGGTGGCGGGGCTGCGCGCGGCGCGGGCGATCTTCGCCAGCGCGCCCCTGGCCGAACTGATCGAGACCGAGCTGTTTCCGGGGTTCGATTGCGCGTCGGACTCGGACCTGCTGCAATTTGCCCGGACCAACGGCAACAGCAGCTATCATCTGGTGGGCAGCAACAAAATGGGGCCAGGCAGCGACCCCATGGCGGTCGTCGATCCGCGACTGCGGGTGCATGGCATGACGGGGCTGCACGTCGTTGATGCGTCGATCATGCCCAGCATGGTATCGGCCAATACCTATGCCAGCACGATGATGATCGCGGAAAAGGGTGCGGACATGATCCTGGCCGAGGGGCAGGCATGACGGTGCTGCCCGGCACGGTTCTGGTCGTGGGCGGGGCGGGCGGGATCGGGTCGGCCATCTGCCGCCGGCTGGGGGCGGAATGGCAGCGGGTTGCGGTCGGCTATTGCCACAACGCGGTGGGTGCGGCTTCTGTCGCGCGGGAGATCGGCGGCGCGGTTCCGGTCGCATCGACCTGTGCGACAGGGCAGGCGTTGCGGCGGCGCTGGCTGCCCTCCCCGATCTGGCCTGCGTCGTCGTCGCCAGCGGCCATGCGATCGAACAGCCGATGGTGGCCGACACGTCCGACGATCAATGGCGCGATGTGATCGAGACCGAACTGATCGGCCTCACGACGCTGGTTCGGCAGCTCTTGCCGATCTTTCGCGCGCGTGGCGGTGGCGCGGTGGTCGCCGTCACATCCTTTGCTAATGTCCATTTCCCGCCCGGCGATGCGCTGTCGTCGGTGCCCAAGGCGGGCATGGAGGCGCTGTGCCGCGCCGTCGCCAAGGAGGAGGGGCCCCATGGCCTGCGCGCCAATTGCGTCGCGCCCGCCATGGTGAATGCGGGGCTGGGCGCGCATTATCAGCGCGAGATGCATGATGCCGCCACATGGGACCGCATCCGGCGACGCATCCCGCTGGGCCGCTTTGCCGAAGCGCAGGACGTGGCCGAGGCGGTCGCCTTCCTCGCCTCTCCGCGATCCGCCTTCATCACGGGCCAGACGCTGGTGTTGGATGGCGGTCAGTCGCTCTGACGCGTCGCCGACCGGTACTGGCGGGGCGTGAAGCCGGTTGATCGGCGGAACGCGGCGGAGAAGGCGGCGGCATTGTCGAAGCCGCAGCGCCAGGCGATTTCCTTCACCATCATGCCCGTGTCTCCAAGCAGGCTTCGGGCGCGGGTCATGCGCCGTTCGGCGGCAAAGCGCCCCACGCTCTTGCCCGTGGCCGCGCGGAACAGTCGGGCGAAATGGCGGGGGGAAAGGTCGCAGGCGAGGGCGATGTCCGCCACTTCGGGCAAAGCGCCGTCGGCCTCCATCATGTCCATCACGCGCTGGAGCTTGTGCCGTGACAGGCCGCCGGTCGATGCCGGTCCAGCATCCCGGCGCCCGCACAGGTCGATCAGCAGCGCCTGACACAGCGATTCGATCAGCAGATCGCTGGCGAAACCGGGAAACATGACCTCGCGCGCGATGCGGGCCATGACGGTGCGCGCGAAATCATTGTGAAGGTCGAGGCTACCGACGGAAAAATGTCGCCGGTCCTGCTCCGCTGCGAGGGCCGGGTCGATTGCGCAGCACACCGAATCCTGCTCGCCCGCCAGCCACCGTGTCTCGACGGGCATTTCGCAGGGCAGGAATATCAGCGGGCCGATGCCGCTGGCCATTTTTTGCGAGTCCATGAAGCGGCCCACCGCGCGTGGCGGACGACGCGAGAGCACCATGTCGATGCAATGCCGGCCATCGACAAAAATCTGCTGCTGCGGCTGGTTCCAGCGATAGCGATGCACCTCGGCCCGTGCCCGTGCCGTGCCAGCACGCCCCCGGACTTCTAGGTTGAACGAGGATGGAACAGAGTCATCCGATAGCATGGCATCCGCTCCAGCGCGGGACGATCTGCGCCGCCCGTCGAGTCCGTCCGACAATAGTCTTGGCGCGCTCGCTGTCGTCCTATCCGTTGGAGGGCGGGGACCTGCGGTGGCATGATCGCCCCAACGAAAAGAGCGGGAGAGGGCGGTGCGAGCCGACGATATCATTCAGATGGCGCGCGACAAGGCGCAGCTCAACGACTTCGATGCCAAGGGATTTCGCGAGGGGCTGGACCTGGCGGTCGAGGCGCTGGACGCCAACCCGCTGCGCACCCCGCAGGGCAAGGCGTTCCTAATGCACATGTACAGCGAAAATCTGGCGACCCGGCTGAAGGTCGCCGACTACGCGCGCCGCCATCCCGAAGTGCGCGATCAGAAGATCGAGCGGCCCGTCTTCGTCATGGGGATGCCGCGCACCGGCACGACGCTGGCCAGCTATCTGCTGGGCGCGGATCGCAACCGGCGGTCCCTGCTTCGTTGGGAAGTGGCGCAGCCCGTGCCTCCGCCCACGACCGCGACCCTCTATTCCAACCCCGTCATTGACGCCATGTATGCGTTTGACGAGGACATGGAGAAAGCGGGGCGCAGCTTCGCCGCGATCCATTATGAAGCGCCCGACGGCCCGACCGAATGCACCTTCGTGATGGCGCATGATTTCAAGTCGCTGTTCGTCGAGTCCATGTCGGCGTGGAAGGGCTATTCCGACTGGTATCTGTCGGCCGATCTTCAGTCCGCCTATGATTATCATCGCCTCTATCTGCAGATATTGCAGTCGCAGGCGCCGGGCTGCTGGGCGCTGAAGCTGCCGTCCCACGCGCTGGGCATCCGCACGCTGATGAAGATGTATCCAGACGCGCGGATCATCTGGACCCATCGCGATCCCTATAGATCGCTCAATTCGCTGATGAGCATGATCAGCAAGGCGGAGCTGCTGTCGCTCTCGCAAAGCGACCACGCCCATATCCGCACCACCTATCCGCGCCAGTTGCACGAGCATCTGGCCCGGCCGATGGCCGTCATGGCCGAGCAGCCGACCGATCCCTTCTACCATCTTCATTATGCCGCGCTGCTGCGCGACCCCATCGGCGAGATGAGGGCGCTCTACGGCTGGCTGGGCGACGATTTCACGCCGGACGTCGAAGCGCGGATGCGTAGCTGGCTGGCCAACAATCCGCAGGGGCGCTTTGGCCGCCACCGCTATGATTTCCAACAATTCGGCCTGACCAGGGATGCGGTAACGCCCTGGTTCGAGGCCTATCTCAAGATGTTCGATATTGAGATGGAGGGCTAGGCGTCATGGCGATCAATATGTTCGATCTGACCGGCAAGGTCGCGCTGGTGACGGGCGCTAACAGCGGCCTGGGGTTGGGCTATGCGCGCGGCCTGGCGAAGGCGGGTGCCGACATCGTCGTCTGGGGCCGCCGTGCCGCCCAGAACCGCGACGCCGTTGCGCATCTTTCCCAATTTGGGGGACGCGTGGTGGCGCAGGAGGTCGATGTCGCGGACAGCGCCGCCGTCAGGCAGGGGATGGCGGACGCGATCGACAGGATGGGGCGGCTCGATACCGTCGTCGCCAATGCCGGCTTCACCACCCGCGCGGCCTTTGTGGATATGGAGGACGACATCTATCACGGCCTGCTCGCCGTGAACCAGCATGGCGCGGTCTACACCCTGCGGGAAGCCGCCCGGCATATGGTGGCCAGGGCGCAGGCCGGGGATCCGGGCGGGTCGCTGATGATCTGCGGCAGCCTGTCGATCTTCGGCGGCGTGCCGACCATGAGCCATTATGGCGCGGCCAAGGGCGCGCTGGCTTCCATGTCCCGCGCAC
The DNA here is from genome assembly GCF_001650725.1 of Sphingobium sp. TCM1. Lineage (GTDB taxonomy): Bacteria > Pseudomonadota > Alphaproteobacteria > Sphingomonadales > Sphingomonadaceae > Sphingobium. The sequence continues at coordinate 243,376 of NZ_LXVX01000012.1, forward strand.
TGGCGCTGGAGCTTGGGCCGCATGGCGTCCGGGTCAATGTGGTAGCCCCGGGCTTCATCATCACCGAAATGGTCATGGCGGCGGGCGCTGGGGCCCAGCCGGTGATCGACATGTTCACCGCCCGGTCGCCGATGGGACGCTGCGGCACGCCCGAGGATTTCGAGGGCATCGCCGTCTATCTGGCGAGCGACGCGGCCCGTTATCATACCGGCGACACCATCATCATCGATGGCGGCCATTCGGCGGCCAACTGAGCCATGCGGGGGGCTCCAGCCGGCCCTCCCGATTTTCCCCTGAACTGCGGAGGCCATCGATGAAAGCAGTCTATATCCACGGTCCCGGCGACGTCCGGGTCGACGAGCGGCCCGTCCCCGCCTGCGGTGAGCGCGACGTCCTGCTCCGGATCGATGCGTGCGGCATATGCGGTAGTGACCTGTCCTTCGCCAAATATGGATTTCTGCGTGGCGATGGCGAGCCCTGGCCGCTGGGTCACGAAGCGGCCGGAACAGTCGTCGGCGCAGGCGCGGCTGTCGAGGGCATAAAGGTTGGCCAGCGCGTCGTCGTCAACCCTGCCGCGGCCTATGACAATGTCATCGGCAATGGCGGATCGGAAGGCGCCTTTGCCGATTATCTGCTGATCCGCGACGCCCGGCTGGGCCAGCATCTTCTGCCTCTTTCGGACGGGGTGTCGGCCGAACGGGCAGCGCTGGTCGAACCGCTGGCGGTGGCGCTGCACGGTGTCAATCAGGCCGGGCTGAAGGCGGGCGAGAAGGTCGTCGTCTATGGCGCCGGGCCGATCGGGCTGGGCGCGGTCTTCTGGCTGAAACGGCGCGGCTTTAGCGATATCGTCTCGGTCGATTTGTCGGACGACCGGTTGCGCCATGCCCGCGCTATGGGCGCGACCCATCTGGTCAATTCGTCGCAGGTGGACCTGAAGGCCGAACTGATCCGTCTGCATGGGGAGGAAGCTCCGATGTTCGGCGCATCCACGGTTGGGACCGACGTTTTTCTCGACATGGCCGGCGCGCCATCGCTGCTGGAACAGACGATCGCCATGGGCAAGTTTCAAAGTCGTATAGTCTTAACCGCAGTCTATCCCCTGCCTGTCGCGCTCGACCTTCAAGGGCTTTTGATCCGCGAGATCTGCCTGACCCCGGCCGTCGCCTATCCGACCGAACTGCATGACGTGCTGGCGGCACTGGAGGAAATGTCGCCCGATGAAGTCGCGCCCTATATCAGCCACCGCTTCCCCTTCAGCCGTTTTGAGGAGGCGTTCGAGGCCGCGAAAAGCCCGACAAGCGCCAAGGTCATGCTCTTGTTCGAGCCGTGAACGGCGGAGACAATCGATCCGGCCCTGCCGTTGGATAGGTGTCCAAAGCGGAGGGACGCCGCCTGTTGTCCGGCAATGGCGCGCCAAGATGCTGTCATGGAGATATGCAATGCCCTTTGAGATGCCGGTCATACCCAAGCCGGACCATGTGCCCGATGATCTGGTCCGTCCCTTCCCCTTCATTTTCGGGATGACGACGGATCGCAATCCATTCACTGACTTGGCCGACGCGGTGCACCGCGAGCCGCCGATCTTCTACACCCCCCATGCCTATCCGGGTGGCACGCCCGCCTGGATCGTGCGGCGGACCGAGGATCTGCGCGCGATCTATTTCGATACCGACCATTTTTCCAACAAGGATTTTTCGCCTTTTCCCAAGCTGATTGGCGAGAATTGGAGCAGCCTGCCCGCGGAAACCGACCCGCCGATGCATCGCCTGTACCGTGCCTTCGTCAACCCGTTGTTCACGCCCAAGGCGATGACGAAACTGGAAGACAAGATACGCGCCTATGCCCGCGACTATGTGCTGTCCTTCAAGGACAAAGGCGCCTGCGAGTTCATGACCGATTTTGCGTTCGAATTTCCGATCCGGATATTCATGGAACTGATGGGCCTGCCGCAGGACCAGACCAAGACGTTTCTGGAATGGGAAATGGGTCTTCTCCACTCGTCGGACCTGAGCGTCATGGCGGCTTCGACGCGCAAGGTCGTTGATTATCTGGAAGCTGCGATAGAGGATCGGCGCGAGAATCCGACCGACGACCTGATTTCCTATGGCGTGCATACGCAACTGGACGGCCGCTCGCTGACCCGCGACGAACTGATCGGGTTCACCTTCAACCTGTTCATCGGCGGGCTGGATACGGTTTCGACCCATATGGGGCTGCAATTCTGGCACTTGGCGACCCATGCCCAAGATCAGGCCCGGCTACGCGCCGAACCCGACCTGATCCCCAACGCCATCGAGGAACTGATGCGGGCCTACCCCGCGGTCACGACATTCCGAACGGTGGTCAAGCCGGTGGAGGTCAATGGCGTGCAGTTCATGCCGGGCGACAAGGTGGCGATGTCCACAACATTGGCTGGCCGCGACCCGGAGGAATATGACAATCCCGCCGAAGTCCGCTTCGACCGCAAGCCACGTCATGTCAGCTTCGCCTATGGCCCGCATCTGTGTGTCGGGATGCATCTGGCCCGGCGGGAAATGCGGATCGCGATGGAAGAATTCCTCGCACTCGTCCCGCAATTTCATGTCCAGGAAGAGTATGACGTGCAATATCATCTTGGCATGATCCAGCCTGTCGCCTTACCGCTGCGGTGGACCGCCTGATGCCGCGGATTACCTTCGTTCAGGCCGACGGTGCGCAAAAGATCCTTGATGTCCCGGTGGGCGAATCGCTGATGCGCTGCGCCCAAAATGCCGACGTCATCGGCATTTTGGCCGAATGTGGCGGTGCCTGTGCCTGTGCCACCTGCCAGGTGGTCGTGCCGTCCGAATGGCGCGCGCGGCTGCCTGCGCCCGAGCTGGGGGAGCAATCCATGCTGGACGAGGAGGAGGCCAACGGTCGCCGTCTGTCGTGTCAGCTGATAGCAACGGACGATATGGACGGCCTGGTGCTTCACGTACCATCGTCCCAATATTGAACAGCACGGACGTCGTTGTGCGGCAGGTCGCGTGACGCAACATTACGGGCCCTGTTGGTATCCCAAACAAGTCAAAACCATCTCAGGAGAGCGTATATGACCAGTATCGAGGATTTTACTCTGTCGCCGGAAAAGCGGACGGAAATCTGCGCGGGATTGACGCCGCGTCAGGCCGAACTGGTCGGCAAGTGGATGGATCTGCACGTCGTCCTGAACCGGGGCGAATTTGGTCAGGAGATGGACGATTTCTTCCATCCCGAAATGCATTACAGCAACCCCAACCGTCCTGATTTGGGTTCCTACGCGACCTGGAAAACGTCACCCATGGCGCTGTGGAATGTGTTTCCGCCCTGCGTCTATCGCACGGTCAACGCCTGGGGGAAGGGCGACGACGAGATTACTGTTCTGTGCCATCATTGGGGCAAGCATAGCGGCGGGCGATATTGGGGGCACGAGCCGAGCGGGCGCGAGATCAATGTCTGGTGGTATTCGACGATCAAGTTCAAGGAGGACAAGATCGTCCATATCTATTCGATCGCCGATGTCCTGAGCATGTTGCAGGGGCTGGGGGTGATCAACGTCGAAATGCCCAAAGATCCCTACGCCTGATTATAGTTAAGGGGGAAAGGGCGGCGTCATGCGAATGAAGCCGCCCTTTTTGACTCACCCGACGGCGTTGCCCAGATGATGCAGCAGTCGTGCCGCGAATATGTCGTTCTGGTCGCCGGTAAACATATGATGGGTGCCGCTCGCCTCCTCCACGACCAACTGCGGCGCCAGGGAGCGAAAGGCCACGACGGCTTCGTCCGTCACCAAGCTGGCATGTTCCGCCCGGACCAGGACCAAAGGGCGACGGAAGCATTGCGCGGCCTGTTCCATCGCGGCCTGTTCAGACGGTGGACTGATGAATTCCAGCGCGGCCGTCCGCGGATCCCAATGCCAGAACAGACGTCCATTTTCTTCCCGCATTGCCTTGCGCAGACCAGCGGCATTGGCAACCCTAGGTTGGGCCAGATAGGCGGCAAGGGCATCAGCGGCTTCATCGACATGCGCAAAGCCCGACAGAGAACGGCGCAGAAACTGCCGGATCGCATCGACGCCGTCAGTCTGTGTCCTGGGCGATACGTCTGCAAGCATCACCAGCCTGATCCGCGGCTGGTGTCGGGCACCGCCGACCAGCGCCGCCTGGCCGCCGCGCGATGCGCCTACCAGCGTGACAGTTCCGTGCAACTGGTCGATCAGCCGTCCGACATCGCGCGCATAGGCGCCCAGATCATAGTCACCGTCATTGGCCCAGTCGCTGTCGCCATGACCGCGCAGGTCGAATGTCAGGCCTAGATAGCCGGCTTCGCCGACGGCGCGCGCGGCGCCGGCCCAGGACCTGCGGCTTTGGCCGCCGCCATGGAAGAAACAGACCGGCGGGTTGGCCGGGTCGCCCCAGGCGGATGCCGCGAGCCGCACGCCATCTCCATCGAAATGAAGCAAAGTTCCATCATGGCGCATCGTCCCGGTCAGAGTGACATGCCGCCTTCCAGCGGTATGACGGTTCCCGTTATGTAGGCAGCGGCGGGAGAGGACAGGAAGATGGCGACACCCGCGACATCCTGCGCTTCCCCGACGCGGCGGCGAGGCACCATGCCGATGAGCATGTCATGCATCTCGCCAGAGGTAATCCGGGTCATATCGGACGGAAAAAAGCCCGGCGCGATGCTGTTGACCGTGATATTTTCCGGCCCAAGCCGCTTGGCGAGTGAGCCGCTGACATGGTGCAGACCGGCCTTGGCGGCAGCATAGGCATAGGTTTCGCGCGGGCCGATGCGCAGGCCGCCGACGGAGCCGATATTGATGACGGTCGATGGCCGCTCGGAGGTCGCGCCCGCGCGCAACATCGGCAGCAGCTTCTGGGTCAGGAAGAAGCAGCTTTTGAGATTGAGATTGACCACATCGTCCCAACCCTGTTCGGGATAGTCGTCGATCGGCGCGTCGCACAGTGTGCCGGCATTGTTGACGAGGATGTGGAGGGACGCTTCCTGCTTGGACAGCGCTGCGACAACAGCCTCTATCCCCGCAAGTGTCGATATGTCGCCGGGCAGGGCAATGCACCGTCCGCCCGTTTCCGTCACGATCGCATGCGCTGCGTCCGTCAGTCGCTCTGCGTTGCGGGCGCAGGCATAGACGGTGACGCCCGCTGCGGCTAGGCCGGTCGCGATCATGCGGCCGATGCCGCTGCTTGCGCCAGTAACCAACGCCGTCCGCTCGGCAACGGAGAAGAGCTGTGCAGGATCGATCATGCAGAGATGTCCAGCAGCAGTCTGGCAACGCCTTCGGGATCGCCCACCAGCAGCGCATGATCGCCAGGATGTTGGTGCATCGTCCAGCCCAGTTCCCGCGCTCGGTCGTGCATGATGGTCATGATCGTATGTTGCGCTGCAATATAGTCGACAGGGATGGTCAACGTTTCCGCGCCGGTCTCGATCGGACTGATCGTGCAGCGTAGCGGCATGTCGGAAAGATGGCGCAGCAACCAGGCTTCCCGTTCGCTATCCATCATATGCGGATTGTCCTTGGCCATTGCGCGCTGCTGTTCATCCACGCCCGACCCAATCGGGCCATCGCCGGCCGCCAGCATGGCATCAAGGCCCGCCGCCTGCTCTTCGGGCACCATGCCCATGGCGGTAGCGACCCGCTCGCCCGACCGCGCGACGATCGCGTCTAGAAATATGGCGCGCCGGACCGCATTCGGATGTGCCTTCACCACGCCGGGGATCACGGTGCCTGAATAGCTGTGGCCGACCAGGACGACATCCTGCATGTCTTCGCACGCGATCAGGGAGGATATGTCCTGCACATGCACGCCATGCGTCGTATCGCGGCGCATGAGATGCGCATGTTCGGCAAAGCCGGTGAAACTGGGCGAAAATACCTCATGCCCGGCCGCCCGCAGCAGGGGGCGGACATATTTCCAGGTCCAGCCACCCATGCCGCCGCCATGCATCAGAAGAAATGTGGTCATGTCTCTTTATCCTCTCCCCGGCGCTTCAGGCCGGTTCCGTATTCTGGATGAATTCTTCCGACGGATTGGGTCCCCACAGGAACATGCTGTCTTCGGGCGGATGATCGCTCGCCTGCCAGTCGCAGGTGGAGGGGATGAAATCGATGTCGGCCGAATATTCCGAGTAGCTGCCCCACGGATCGCGGACGTAATAGAAATAATTGGCGCCCAGCACATGCTGCCCCATGCCCCAGCCGCGATCAAATCCCGCCTTTGCCATCGTTGTTCCGCCCAGTCCCACTTCCTGGACCGATCCCACGTCCCAGCTATTATGATGCATGCCCCGCCGGTCAGACAGGACAAGCGCCAGCAGATGATGATCGCTACCGTGCGCGCCGTGCAGGAAGGCGACTACTGGACCGCTTCGGTCCGACAGGCGCAGGCCAAGGGTGCGCTCGTAAAAGCCAATGGCCGCATCCACATCGGTCGTGAACAACGCGAAATGCGACAGACGGCGCGGATGCACGCTGGGCGCGCGGGAATTCGGGATCGCGCCCGACACCCCTGGCGCAGCGCTGGCAAAATGAAACTGGCTCTTTTCATCGGGAGCCGATTTTTCGGCGGCGCGGACATTGACGGGTAGACCGTCTGTGCCGGCAAACCAGATACCATCACGTTCGGCGTGGGCGGGCGGATCGATGAAAGTCACGCCCTGATCGCGCAGATGCGCGGCGAAGGCGTCCACCTCATCGGCGAAGATCCCGAAGCTCAGATAGCGCAGGCGTTTTGCGCTGCTGCCGCCAGTGATGATCGCCCAGCGATGGGGATGGCCCCTGGCATAAAGCTCCAGCGCGCCGTCCCGGTCCTGCACATCCAGACCGAACAGCGTGTAGAAATGCCGCGCCTCTTCCAGGTCTGGCACTTCTATCGCGAAATGGTCGATCGAATGGGCCGCCAATGTGCCGGGCCGCCTGATTGTCTCGCCCATGGCCTTTCTCCTTTCCCGGTCAAGCCTTCATGCTGCCCCGATAGGGTTGCGCAGCAGGCCGATACCTTCGATCTCCACCTCGACCGTATCGCCCGGTTTCATGAATACAGGTGGTGTGCGTGCCAGCCCGATGCCCGATGGCGTTCCCATGACGAGCACGTCGCCGACTTCCAGAGTCAGGAAAGTCGACAGCAGGGCGACCGTATCCTCGACGTCGAAGATCATCTGGCTGGTATTGGCCGACTGCATGACATTCCCGTTGAGGCGGGTTTCGATCTTCAGATTCTTGCCACCAGCGGGAACGGCGTCGGCGGTGACGAGCCAGGGGCCGAAAGCGCCAGTATCGTCGAAATTCTTGCCGGCAGTCCATTGCGGGGTCTTGAGCTGATAATCGCGTACTGACCCGTCGTTGAACACCGAATAGGCGATCACATGATCGAGCGCCTTGTCCTTGGCGATGTTGCGTCCGCGTTTTCCGATCACCGCGACCATTTCGCCCTCATAATCGAGTTGCTCGGACGTCGTCGGTTTCAGGATCGGCGCGCCATGACCGATTAAGTTGGATGCGAAGCGGGCAAAGATCGTCGGAAATTCGGGCACCGCAAAGCCGCCCTCGGCCGCATGATCGGCATAGTTCAGCCCCAGGCAAATGACCTTACCTGGACGTGCCAGCACCGGCAGGAACGTCAAATCGGATTCCGCAACGGTTGGCTCAGCCGCGATCGCGGCGAACGCCTCGGCCAGCGCTGCCTCGCCGCCCGCGACCAGAGCGTCGAGATCGTCATTGCCGTCCAGGCGGGCATGGACGGCCTTGCCATTCTGGATAGCAATGCCGGACAGGCCATTTTTTGAAACGCGCGCAAATTTCATGATATCACCTTCATTTCTTTCCCTGGCCCAATCCGGCACCGGTTGCCGTCATCAGGGTTGTGCTGAGGCCGCCATCGACCAATATGTCGACGCCGTTGATTTGGCGGGCCCGGTTGCTGAGCAGGAAGATGATGGCCTCTGCCACATCCTCCGGCTCGCCGATCCGGCGCGTGGGAATCCCTGCGATCCGCGCATCCCGCATCTGCTGATCGGCATAGCCGGCCGATGTCATGTTTGTCAGGGTCGGGCCGGGGGATACGCTGTTCACCCTGATGCCATCTGGGCCCCATTCGTTCGCCAGTTGCTTGACGATCATGTGCAGGGCGGCCTTGCTGGGCGCATAGGCACCGAGCGGTGGGGTCGCATGATGGGCCGACATGGATGCCGTTGCCACCATGCTACCGCCGCCGCCCTCTTTCATTATGGGATATAGCGCCTTGGCGATCAGCCAGGTTGCGCGGGTATTGATGGCGAAGGCCTTGTCGAACGCCTCCGGATCGATCTGGGACAATGAGCCCGCGAGAATGAACCCGGCGTTGCTGACCAGCCCGTCGACACCGTCCATATGCGCGATCGCGGCGGCAGCGATCCTGTCGCCGCAATCGGTCATACCGACATCGGTCACCATCGCGGCAACGCCCGGTCCGTGGCGTGCGACAAGCGACTCTATGCCTGCACGGTCCCGATCGACCAGCAGCAATTTATGGGGGCCTGCAATCTGACGCTCGGCCATGAGTTCCGATACGACGGCCCGGCCGATGCCGCTGGACGCTCCTGTTATCACTATGCGCATCTTACCCCTCCGCCACGATGCCAAGTTCGTCCATCAGCTTCTGCCTCAATTTGAATTTCTGGATTTTCGAGGCTGACATCGGCCACTCGTCGACAAAACGGATGTGGCGCGGAACCTTGAAGGAGGACAGGCGGTCGCGGGTAAAGGCGATCAGCTCCTCGGAGGTTGCGGCTGCCGGGTCGCCCTCTATGAAGGCCGCCGGAATCTCGACGAGCCGATCGTCGGGTATGCCCACGACCTGCGCCAGCTTGACGGCCGGATGCATGGCAAGCACGGCCTCAACCTCGGCGGCGGCGACATTCTCGCCCCCGACCTTGAGCATATCCTTGAACCGCCCACGGTACATCAGGTGGCCGTCGGCATCGACCGATCCGATGTCGCCGCTATGATACCAGCCGTCCGCATCCAGGGCGGCGGCCGTTTTTTCGGCATCTCGATAATAGCCGTCGAACATGCCAAAGCCACGGATCAGCACCTCGCCATGGGCGTCGACGCCCAGGTCGTTGCCGGTTTCGGCGTCGATGATCCGCACTTCGATACCTGGCAGCGGATAGCCAAGAGTATGGAAGCCGGTTTCCGGGTCCATACCTTCGCCGCCGGTTGTCACCACGCCGAAGGCCTCGGTCATTCCAAACGTCCCCACATGCAGGATATGGGGTGCCTTCTCGCGCCAGGTCCGTCCGACTTTTTCCGGCTGGGCGGCGAAGCAACTGTTGATGTGACGGACATGGGAGAGATCGACAGAGGCGAATTCGGGCGCGTACATCATGCCCTGCAAAAAGGTTACGAAGGGTACGAAGAGCGAGGTCGCCTTTTCCCGTTCGATCATCCTGAGGCTCTCGCCGGGATCGAAATGTGGCATTCCGACGAATGTGCCGCACCGGTCGAGCACCGACAGCATTCCGAGCATGGCGGCGACGTGGAACAGCGGCAATGGGCTCCACACCCGGTCCTGCGCCGTGTAGGACCAGCGCGTCGCCAGCATCCGGGCCTCGCGCGTGATCGCTTCATGGCTGATCAGGCACCCCTTGGGATTCGATGAGGTGCCCGATGTATAGAGGATCATCGCCGGATCGCGCACACGCACACAAATCCGCGCCTGGTGAATGTCGGCCTCTTCCACGGCATCGACATTCAGATCCGAGATGCTGGTGAAACCTGTCGGGGAATTATCCTCCATCAGCAGGATATGGCGCAATTTCGGTGCGGTGGCGATGGAAAGACCGGCGTTGCCTGACCGCTCCGCAAGGTCGGGGAAGGCCTTTTCTATACGACCGACAAAGTCGCTATGCTCTTGCGCTTTGCGGGTTGTCACGATCGCCTTCAGGTCGGCATTGTTCGTGACGTAAGCGATTTCCATCGGTTTGTAGCGTGCATTGAGCATCACGCTGGTCGCCCCGCAAAAGGCGACGCCGAACAGGGTTTCGACAAAATCGACCGATGTGGGCAGCAGGATGCCGACATGATCGCGCGGGCGGATGCCGGCGGCCCACAATTGCCGGGCGCGGAGCATAGCGCGACGGACCAGGTTGTCATAACTCAGTCGCGCGTCCGGGAAAACCAAAGCCTCCGCATCTGGCGCTTTGTCCCAGGCCATCAAGAGCAGGTCGCCCAGCGACGTCGCCTCGATCCGCAGCCGCGCGGGGTCCTCCATTCCTTCGATCACCGTTTATCCGCTCCCACAGCGTCCGCTTGTTCGCTGTCCCTTCTGCTGTCGGAAAGCGCGCCGCCATCCTGTCCTTTGGTAGGTGAAGATGCGCCGGGCGGGTTCGATGGGACATTATCGAAGGCTAATTTCCGGGATGGGGATGATGACGGACGTTTTTATCTATGATCATGCGCGCACGCCGCGCGGCCGGGGGCGCCCCGATGGCGCGCTGCATGAAATTCCCGCCGTTCAACTGGCGACGCAGGTCCTAGAGGCGTTGCGGGACCGCAACGGGCTGGATACCGCCCTGCTGGACGACGTGGTGATCGGGTGCGCGCAGCCGGTGGCGGAGCAGGGGGGCGTTCTGGCCCGCGCCGCGGTACTGAATGCGGGCTATGCCCAGAGCGTCGCCGGGCAGCAGGTTCACCGCTTCTGCGCATCGGGGCTGGAGGCGGTGAACAACGTCGCCGGCCAGATCATGAGCGGCATGAGCCAGGCGGGCATCGGCGGCGGGGTGGAGTCGATGAGCCGGGTCATTATGGGCTATGACAGTGGTGCATGGTCCGCCGACCCGCGCGTTGCATGGCATAATTATTTCGCGCCACAGGGAATCGGCGCGGACCTGATCGCGACGCTTGACGGCTATACCCGCTCGGACGTCGATGGCTATGCAGCAGAGAGCCAGCGGCGCGCGGCCCTGGCTTGGGACGAAGGCCGCTTCGACAAATCAGTCATCCCCGTGCGCGACGTGTTGGGCGAAGTTGTGTTGACGCATGACGAACATAGGCGGCCTGGCACGACCGTGGAAAGCCTGGCCGGCCTGAAGCCCGCCTTTCCAGGCATGGCCGCAATGGGTTTCGAGCGGGTCGCGCGCGAACGCTATCCGCAGATCGAGGCACTGGATTTCGTACACACCGGCGGCAACAGCTCGGGCATCGTCGATGGATCGGGCGGCGTACTTTTGGGCAATGCCGATTTCGGCAAGGCGGCAGGTCTCAAGCCCCGCGCCAGAATCCGCGCCTGGGCCTCAATCGGCTCGGAGCCCACGATCATGCTGACCGCTCCGGCCGACGTCGCCAACAAGGCGCTGCGCAATGCGGGCATGACGAAGAATGACATCGATCTGTACGAACTCAACGAAGCCTTCGCCAGCGTCGTCATGCGGTTCATGAACCGTATGGACATCGACCATGGCAAGGTGAACGTGAACGGCGGTGCGATCGCGCTGGGCCATCCGCTCGGCGCGACCGGCGCCATGATCCTGGGCACCGTACTCGATGAACTGGAACGCACCGGCCAGAACACCGCCATGACCCTGCTCTGTGCGGGCAACGGTCTTGGCACTGCGACCATCATCGAACGCGTCTGAACTCCATAAAGATAGAGCAAATCGACATGCGCCACATCACAATCGAAACCGGCGATGATGGTATCGCCATCCTGACGCTGGACAATGCCGACGAAAGCATGAACGTCGTTTCGGAAGCATGGCTATCGGAAATGACCGCGGCCATTGCGACGATCAAAGCCGACGACGCCATCAAGGGACTGGTCATCACTTCGGCCAAGAAAGCGTTCATGGCGGGCGCTGACCTGAAACTGCTGGTCGACGGTTATGGAACGCTGACGCGGGCGGAGGCCTATGCGTTCAGCCAGTCGGCCACCGCCATGCATCGCGCGCTGGAAACGATGGGCAAGCCCGTCGCCGCCGCACTGAACGGCCTGTGCCTGGGCGGCGGTTTCGAATTGGCGCTGGCCTGCCATTATCGCGTGCTGGTGGACGATCCCAAGGCCGTCGTCGGCCTGCCGGAGGTGAATGTCGGCCTGCTTCCCGGCTCGGGCGGCACGCAGCGGCTGCCGCGCATCGCTGGCGTCAAAACGGCGCTCGATCTGCTACTGTCAGGCCGTTCGGTGAAGCCCGCCGATGCGTTGAAGCTGCGGATCGTCGATGCCGTGGTGCCGGCGGAACAATTGATCGAAAAGGCCAAGGCATTGGTCGCCGCGGCCCCGGATGTCGAACGCGTCTGGGACAAGAAAGGCTTCGCCCTGCCCGAATCGCGTGGGATGGTCCTGCCCGAATCCGCCGCGATGTTCACCGCGGCGACAGCGGGCGCCATCGGCAAGGCTGGCTATAATCTGCCCGCACCTGCGGCCATCCTGTCCTGCGTGTTCGAGGGCGTGCAATTGCCGTTCGATCGGGCGCTGTCGGTCGAAAGTAAATATTTCGCGCTGCTGCTGACCGATCCGGTTGCCCGCAACATCATCCGCACCAGTTTCATTTCCAAGCAGGCTGCGGAAAAGGGCGCCCGCCGTCCCAAGGGGATCGACAAAAGTTCGGTGCGCAAGATCGGTGTGCTGGGCGCAGGCATGATGGGGGCGGGCATCGCCTTGGTCGCAGCGCAGGCCGGCATCGAGGTCGTGCTGATCGACCGCGACATCCCGTCGGCGCAGAAGGGCAAGGACTATGCCGTCAAAATATTGGGCAAGGCGGTCGAGAAGGGCGGCATGGCACAGGATGCGTGCGACGTCATACTCGCGCGCATCCTGGCCACCGACGACTATGCGCCGCTGTCGGATGTCGACCTGATCGTCGAGGCGGTGTTCGAGGATGTCGCGATCAAGGCGGAAGTCACCAAGCGGGCCGAGGCGGTCATGCCGTCGTCCGCGATCTTCGCGACCAATACATCGACCCTGCCGATCACCAATCTGGCTCAGGCGTCGGACCGTCCGGATCAGTTCATCGGCTTGCATTTCTTCTCGCCGGTCGATCGGATGGGGCTGGTCGAAGTCATCATGGGCAAGCAGACCAGCCCGGAGACGCTCGCCAAAAGCCTGGATTTCATCGCGCAGATCCGCAAGACGCCGATCGTCGTCAATGACAGCCGCGGCTTTTACACGAGCCGGGTGTTCCAAATGCTGATTAACGAAGGCGCCGCGATGCTGGCCGATGGCGTCGAGCCGGCACGGATCGAAAATGCGGCGAAATCGGCCGGCTTCCCGGTCGGTCCGCTCGCTTTGCTTGATGAGGTTACGCTGGACCTGCCGATCAAGATCGTGGATCAGGCTATCGCGCAGGAGGGGACGTCTTTCGTGCCGCCCGCCGGCATGCCTGCGATGTACCGGATGCGCGACGCCGGTCGCACCAGCCGCAAGGCGGGCGGCGCCTTCTACGACTATCCCGAAGGGGGTACGAAGCATCTGTGGCCCGGCCTGGCTGAGTTGTTTCCGCCAAAAGCGGAGCAGCCGGACCTCGCAGAACTCAAGCAACGCCTGCTCTATGCGCAGGCGATGGAGACGATCCGCTGCCTCGAAGAAGGCGTGCTGGAAACGCCCGAAGATGCCGATCTGGGCGCCGCCTTCGGCTGGGGATTCCCGATGTGGACAGGCGGGACGATCAGCTATGTCGACACCATTGGAATCGCCCGGTTCGTGGCAGAATCCGACCGGATGGCGCAGCTGTACGGGCCGCGCTTCGCGCCGTCTTCCTGGCTGCGTGACAAGGCGGCGAGGGGTGAGCCCTTCTACCCCGCCAAGGACGTCGCCGCGACGAAGGAAGCCGAATGCGCCGCCTGATCTTCGAACCAGAGCACGAACAGTTCCGCGACAGCGTCCGGCGTTTCATGGAAACCGAAATCGGTCCCCATGCCGAGCGCTGGCGCGAGGCGGGACAGGTCGATCGGGAGGCCTATACGAAGGCCGGCGCGCAAGGTTTCCTTTGCACCTGGGCGGACGAGACTTATGGCGGCGCCGGCATTGACGATTTCCGCTTTGAACAGATCATCATCGAGGAGAATATGCGCCACGGCGACATAGGCTTCTATATCAATCTGCACAGCGATCTCGTCGCGCCCTACATCGCCAAGCTCGGATCCGATGCCCAGAAAAGGCGCTTCATGCCGGGCATCGTCAGCGGGGAGACGATCCTGGCGGTCGCGATGACCGAACCATCGACCGGCAGCGACCTCGCGGGCATGAAGACACGGGCCGAGGACAAGGGCGATCACTGGCTGCTGAACGGCGCCAAGACCTACATTTCCAACGGCATATTGGCCGACCTGGTGATCGTGGCGGCGCGTACCGACCCCCATTCGCGCCATGGTCTCGGGCTGTTTCTGATCGAGCGGGGGATGGAAGGGTTTGAGCGCGGGCGCAAGCTCGCCAAGATGGGCCTGAAGTCGCAGGATACCGCCGAACTGTTCTTTACCGACGTCAAAGTGCCGAAGGAAAACATCCTGGGCGATCCGACGCAAGGCTTCCGATATCTGGCGCGTTTGTTGGCGCAAGAACGGCTGGTAGCGGCCATCGGGTTCATGGCGACCGCGCAGACAGCTTTCGACCTGACGCTGGACTATGTGAAGGATCGCAAGGCATTTGGAAAGCCGATCGGCGCGTTCCAGAACAGCCGGTTCAAGATGGCGCAGATGCGCGCCGAACTGGATGCGATCCAGACCTATGTCGACCAGTGCGTGGTGCTTCTCAATGCGGGCGAACTGACGGCGGAGGACGCTTCGGCGGCGAAACTGCTGGCGAGCGAGCTGGAAGGCCGGGTGATGGACGACTGTGTCCAGCTGCATGGCGGGGCGGGCTATATGGACGAATATCGCATCAGCCGCATGTATAGCGACGCGCGGATCAGCCGGATATTCGCCGGGACAAGCGAGATCATGCTTGAGATCATCGGACGCGGCCTTGGCCTAGACGAACGCAAGCTGGGTTAGGCCCGCCAGATACCCAGGTAATTTCATGGAGAAAGAAAAATGTCAGTTCTGACGGGCAAGACCGCGCTGGTTTCGGGGTCCGGCAGGGGCATCGGCAAGGCGATCGCCCTGAAACTTGCCAGAGCGGGCGCCAATATAGTCGTAAACGACCTGGACGAGGATGTGGCACAGCAAAGTGCCGAAGCAATCCGGGCGCTGGGCGTTGAAGCGGCCGTTCTTTCGGGCGATGTCACAGCCCCCGATTTTGGCGATCGTTTCGTACAGGCTGCGGTCGATACTTTCGGCGGCATCGACATCATCGTCAATAATGCGGGCTATGCCTGGGACAGCGTGATCCAGAAGACGACCGACGAACAATGGGCGGCGATGATCGATGTCCATCTGAATGCGCCCTTCCGCATCCTGCGCGCGGCTCAGCCGATCATCGCCGCCGCAGCAAAGGCGGAAATGGCGGCGGGCGGAAGGGCGCGGCGGCGAACCATCGTGAATATCTCTTCCGTGGCCGGGCTGGGCGGTAATCCGGGGCAGGCGGGCTATGCGGCGGGCAAGGCGGCGATCGTGGGCCTAACCAAGACGCTGTGCAAGGAATGGGGTCGCTATAATGTGACGGCGAACGCCATCGCCTTCGGCGCCATCATGACCCGCATGACGGCTGGCGAAGCCGGCAAGTCGACCATCACCATGAAGGGGCAGGAGATCAAGGCGGGCGTCAGCCAGGAGATTTTGGAGAGCATGGAGCGGGGCATACCGCTCGGCCGCGCGGGCACCCCGGATGAAGCCGCAGGGGCCATCTATCTGCTCTGCCTGCCGGAAGCGGACTATATTTCCGGGCAGGTCATCACCGTCGGCGGTGGCTGGACGCTTTAGCGGTACGCGCGCGTTATTCCGGCCATTGCGGGCGCCGTCCCCACATGCCCTGGAATATGGGCTTCATCGGATCCGGGACGATGCCGACACCGACGCCCGTCCCGAAATTGAGACCGCGCCGCTCGTGGATGCGCCAGACGCCTGCGACGCGGCGCAGCCGGTCTTCATAGCCACCCACCGCCAGCAGATCGGTTTGTCCATAAGGATCGGCATCGGGCTGGTTCAGCCAGTGCCAGGCCATGACACGGGATGATGTCCGCGCCTCGTCCCCATCGACGGCGATGATGATGTTCGAGATATTGTGCGAGCAGCCCTGCAACGCATCCTTATAGCCCATGACCTGCGCATGGATGGCGTCGCGCCCTTTCACGTTGGCGCCACCGAAATCGACATTGGCGTCCAGGGTGAAAATCTCGCTCGCGACCCGCTCAAACTGCCCGGAGTCGAGATAATGGGCGTAGAGCAGCAGCCGTTCCTCGATGGCGATCCGATCGGCGAGCAACTGTATGTCGAGCGTCATGGAAGGATCACGCCGTGCCGGGCCGAAAGCGCGGTGGTGATGTCCCACAGCGCTGCCGCTTCTGCTGCCGGTACGTCCATTGGTTCAGGTGTGAACCTGTCCGGCTTGGGCAGGATCGCCACCTTGAGGGCTGGTGGCTCGGCGTCTAGCAACAGGCGGATGGCGTTGCGCGCGGACTTGTCCGGGGTCGTCCCGAAGCGGGCCATGATCCGCATGATCAGCGGCATGTCCGGATCCTGCATCGCCTTGGTCTTGGTCGACCCCACACCGGTCGCGTAAAGCCGCACGGGCAGATCGGCCCATTGCCGCGCCGCCTCGTCCAGAAATTCGAAACCTTGGACATGGGTAGTCAAAATGGCTTTGAAAAAGGACCATTTGCGCCGCTCGAATTGCAAGTCGTCCAACACCGGACGCGCCATCTTATAGGGCACCGCGCCCGCAATATGGACGATCCTGCCGTCCCCCGACGCAGCCAGTTGCGCGACGCACAACCGGTTAATGATCGCGCGGGCCAGATACTGGATGGCAAAGGCGAATTCCAGCCCGTCGGGTGTCACGATCTTGTGACCGAATGCGCTCATCGCGCTGTGTGTCAGCCCATGGAGTTGCGGCTTCCAGGCCATGATCCCGTCGGCCGCCGCCTTCATGCCCGCGACGGTCGACAGGTCCGCGGCCAGGAATTGCGCCTCACGCGCGCCCGCAACGATCATGTCCCGGACGGCCGCATCCCCGGCATCCTTGTTGCGCGCCACCAGCAAGATCGCCGATCCACCGCGCGCCGTAGCCATTGCGGCCGCGCGGCCGATCCCGTGCGTACCGCCGACAAAGACGAAATTGCCCTTACGCTGCTGCATCACCCACACCCCACCAGGCCGCCATCGATTGGCAATTGCGCTCCGGTAACATACCCCCCGGCGCGCGAGCACAGGAATATGACTGCGCCGGCAATATCGTCCGGGGCGCCCAACCGCTTCATCGGGATATGCGTGAGCAGGGAAGGATCAACCTTGTCCTCGTCCCGCATATGGGCGGTCATCTTCGTCGGGAAGAAGCCCGGAACAATGGCATTGACGGTGATATTGTCGTGGGCGAGATCCCCGGCAAGGTCGCGCGTCAGCATGTGAATCGCCGCCTTGCTGGCGGCATAACTGTACGCCTGGAGCCGCTCGACCTTGACGCCCGCAACCGACCCGATGTTGATGATGCGCGCGGGGTCGCCGCCCGATCCGCTGGCACGCAGCAGGGGCAGCAACTCGCGAACCATGGTAAAAGGCGTCTGGACATTAACGGCCATCACGCCGGGCCACGCCTTGTCGGGAAAGCTGTCGATCGGCCCGCCCCAGGTCTTGCCCGCATTATTGACCAATATGTCGCATTTGCCGACGTCGCTGGTGTAGCGCCGCACCAGTTCGACGGCCGCCTCGGGTGTCGACAGGTCTGCGGCATAGGCCGTGCACGGACCGATCGCGCGCATTTGCGCGGCCGAATCCTCGGCGATCTGTGCATTGCGCGAGGTGATGGCGACAGCGGCGCCGGCGCGCAGCAGGCCCTCGGCGATCATCCGCCCCAGGCCCTGCGCGCCGCCAGTCACCAGCGCATATTTGCCTGTCAGGTCGAACAGGCCCTCGCTCATACTGTCACCACGATCTTGCCGAAATGATGATTGTCGCGCAGGTGCAGCAGCGCTTCCTTCGCCTGATCCAGCGGGAAAGTCTTTTCGATCACCGGCTTGATCTGATGTTTCTCGGCAAACAGCAGCATGTCGCGGAAGTCCTGTGGATCGCCCACCTGACTGCCCACAATGCTGGCGCTTTTCAGGAAGATGTCGGTCGCGTTGAACTTCACTTCATTGCCGGCGGTCGAACCGTAAATCACGATCCGCGCGCCCGGGTTGATCGCGCGGACATAATTGGCGAAGCTGGGGGATGGAGCGCCGTCCAGCACTACGTCCACACCACCCGTCAGCTTGCCCACCTTCTTGCGCCAGTCCGCGTCGGTGTAGAGCAGCCCGCCCTTGGCGCCCATCGCGATGGCGCGGTCGATCACGTCCTGGCTTTCGCCTGTCACATAGACATTGGCGCCCTTTGCCACGGCGAAGGACAAGCCAAAGGTCGCCACGCCGCCACCTACGCCGCTGATCAGGACCGTTTCGCCCGCTTCCAGTTTCCCTTTGAACATCAACGCTCGCCAGGATGTCAGTGCGGTCAACGGCATGGCGCCGGCTTCTTCAAAGCTCATGAAGGCAGGCTTGGGCGCCAGATTATCAGCGGGCACGCATACATATTGCGCGATGGTGCCGGGAAAGGGCATGCCCAGCAATCCGAAATCAGCGGCAGGGGCATGGCGGTTCGCGCCCCAGTTTCGGCCCGGATAGAGCACCACCGCGTCGCCTACAGACACGCCGGTCACGCCAGCGCCCACCATGTCGACGACACCAGCGCCGTCACATCCCAGCGTCGCGGGCACGGTCATGCCGGGGTAGAGCCCCTGGGTGATGAACAGTTCGCGATGGTTGACCGAAGCGGCCTTCACCGCAACGCGGACCTCGCCGGCTTGCGGCGTGGGTGTGTCGATCTCTGCCACGCGCACACTGTCGGGGCCATCCGCCGATGCAAGAAAAAGTGCCTTCATTATCCTATCCCTCCCGGAACTGCCGTTGCATTGCTGCGCTCAGAAAGAGCGCGGCAAGCCAAGCGTCTCGGCGATGCCGTTGCGAACCATTTCATTGGTAATCGGGCCGATCCGCCACAGGCGGGAATCGCGCCAGTAACGCTGCATGTCGGTTTCCGCCGAATAGCCCATGCCGCCCAGTATCTGGATGCCCAGATCCGCCGCCTTGTTGGCATTTTCCGATGCGACCAGCTTCACCATGTTGGATTCCAGCCCGCAATCTTGCCCGGTCGTCATTTTCCACGCGGCATAGTTGACCAGCAGTTCGGTGGTCGTCTGCATCGTGGCGATGTCGGCGACATAATGCTGGAGCGCCTGAAACTCGCCGATCAATTTTCCGAAGGCCTTGCGCTGCTTCATATAATCGAGCGCATCTTCCAGCACGCCGTCAATGACGCCCAAGCAGAAGGAGCCGACCATGATCCGCTCATTGTTGAGCGTGGGCAAGAGCATGTACCAGGCTTTGTCGGGCTCACCGAGGACATATTCATCGGCGACGAAAGCATCCTCGAAATGAATGGAACAACTGCCCATCGACCGCATACCCAGCTTGGACAGCGGCGTAATCTTTACGCCCGGCGTATTGGTGGGCACCCAAAACAGGGTCAGGCCCTGATGCTTCTTCTGGACATCCTTGTTGGTGCGCGCGATCACCAGCAGATAGTCGGCGACATGGGCGGAAGATGACCAGATTTTTTCGCCGTTCAGCTTCCAGCCGCCCTCCACGCGATCGGCCGTGCTGCGCATGCCACCCAGCAGGTCGGTGCCACCGCTAGGTTCCGTGAACGCGATCGCGGCCTTGAGCTTTCCCGATGCGATGAGCGGAAGATATTTACGCTTCTGTTCTTCGCTGCCGTAAATGCCAATGGACTTGGACCCTGCAAAGGAGGTTATGCCCCATATCCAGGCTAGGCCACCCAGCGATCGCGCCAGTTCACGCGCCAGCACCATCTGCATGATGACGTCGCCACCCTGACCGCCATATTCTTCGGAAATGCCGACGCCGTGGAACCCCGCTTCGGTAAACTTGTCCCACAGGGCGAACGGATAATTATGCTCGTCCTTTTCCAGGTCCCGCGCCCAGCTCTTTGGAACTTCCGCATCGACCCAGCGATGCACCATGTCCTTGAAGGACACATATTCTTCAGGCAGTCCGAAATCCATTGTCTTCTCCAATTGCCGTGCAGCCGGGCGTCACGTGTCGTGTGTCCTTCTGATTGGCTATGGCCCTTCTGCTCACCTGCCTTTAGATAGGTGGAGAGCGCAGCCGTTCGTGATCGACTTCACCGGCTGAACATAAGCTCGCCCGCACGAGGCGAGACGGCAAGGAGAGCATCGGTGAACGTCATTCCGTCGTCCGTGATACCCCCGCGCGAAAATTTCATACCTGTCGAACGGCAGGGGCTGCGTGCTCTGACTCAATCTGTTGGCGGATCGCGGGTAACCAGCGTTTGCGCTCCAGCCGGATATGGCAAAACGACAGCGATAAGACATTGGGTGAACGCTTTTCGGGAAGAAGGGCGACCAGTCTTGTGGATTGCCTGCCGGTCGGCCTTTGCAAGTGTTGTACAATTTCAGGAAACGTTGCGTGAGGCCGGCATTTCGACGGGATTTGAATGGCGTGGGGTACCCTTCGCCGATCTTCAATCTCATATGATGACGGATTTCGCAGCGCTGAAGCAGCGTCCGGTTCTGGTGATAGAAGACGCGCAATATCTACCGCCCGATGCGATCGAGTATTTGACCATGATCATCGGCAATGCCCGCGACAGTCTGACCACGATCCTGTCCAGCCGAAACCAGACCGCTATTCCTGTCGCGCGCTTGCGTTCCCTTGGCTATCTGACCGAAGTCGGCGTGGATGAACTGCGTTTTTCAAGTGAGGAAACCGCAGGATTGATAGCGGCCATGGCGCGCGAGCCTGTCGACGTGCAATGGAGCCATATCGTTCATCATTCGATGGCTGGTTGGCCCGCGGGCACGATGATGGTTGCTTGCTTTCCCGTTCCCCGCGATATTCCCAAGCTTCGCAATGACGCCGGCCTGGTGCGGCTGCGCGAGAATGTCCGTGCCTATTTCGAGGAAGAAGTGCTCTTGCCGATGCAGGGCGAAATGCGTCAGTTCCTCACGGATATCTCGATACTGGATCGGATCGATCGCCATGAGGCAATGGCCATTACGACGCGCGGAGATGCGGGCGCCTTTCTGACCGCAGCAGTTCGGCAGGGCCTGTTCATCGATATTGTCGATGGCGAAGCGGGCATCCATGCGATGCACCCGCTGTTTCGCGAGTTGATGCATGATCGGCTGCTGGATCGCGATGCGGCACGCGCCAGCCTGCTTCACAAGCGCGCAGCGAATTATTATCTGTCGCGGGGCCAACGGTTGGCGGCGGTCGAACAGGCTGACGCGAGCGGCGACCTCAACTTCCTCGCCGAAACACTGGAGGATGCCTGCGAGGCGCTGACTTATGAAGGTCATTTGCCCAAGATCGTGACGCTGGCGGAAAAGTTGCCTTGGACCCTGCTGTCGCGACGTCCGGGCATCATGCTCTGCGTGGCGTGGCGCAAGATTCGGGCATTGGCCTTTCCGTCGGCGGAATATCTATTAGCGGCGGTGGAAACTCAATTGGATCGCATGCGGAAGGGGGCCGATTGCGACGCGCCCGGAATCGCCCGACTCGATCTTTTACTGCGCCACCGCCGTTCGCTGCTGGCCGCAGCGCGCGACGACATGCCGCTGGTCGAAAGGCTGAGCGAGGAACTGCTTGGCGAATTTGGCGACGACAATGGTTATATCAGTTGCACCTTGCTGGCCCAGCTCATGGCGGCACGACGGGAATTGTTCCATTTCCATGACACGCTGAAGCTTGAAGCGGAGACGCGGCGCGCCCTAGGTCGGCCGGGTTCCAGATTCGCCTCGATTGCGCTTAAGGCGGCGGTCGCGCCAACGCTGGCGGTGCAGGGCAAGACCGCCGCTGCGCGGGAACTGCTCGAACAATCCCTGGAAATGGCCAGGGCTCATGACGGCATTGGTTCGGGGCTTGCCGCCTTGCCGGCATTGCCGCTCGCGGAATTGCATTACGACATGGGCGATCTGGCCCGTGCGCGTGATCTGGTGGATCATCATCTGAGTGCCGCGCGCGAATTGGGTTATACCGATCAGCTATGTGCCGGCCACCTGGTCAGGGCCCGCCTGCTGGCGGCGGAAGGCAATGTGTCAGCGGCCTTGGCGGTGTTGGAGGAAGCCCATCTGGTCGCCCTGGAATGCGGCCTGGATCGCCTGCGCAGTTTCGCCATGGGACTGCAGGTTCAGATATTGCTGCGCGAGGGACATCGGGAGGCTGCGGCCATGGCCTACCGCGCGGCGGGGTTCGATCAGGATGTCGAGCCGGTGCCGACCATGACGCCAAGCCGGTGTCAGGAGGCCGGAGCGATTGCGTGGGTCAGGCTGGAAATACGTCAGCACCGGCTGGTGCGAGCGCGGCGGATCGCGCGGCGCTGGCAGGAACTGGCCAAGCGCAGTGGGGCGATACGCTCCGTCGTGCTGTTCGACCTGCTGCTCGCGGAAATCGCTGTGCTCGGCGGTGAGGCCAGTGAGGCTCGGCGCCATATTCGCAGCGCAGCGGCGGCAGCGGCGGAGCCGGGCTGGGTCCGCATATTCATCGATGCAGGGGAAGTCGTGGGCAAGCTGCTGCTAGAAGCCTATGGTGACAGTCCGCAGGTCGACAATGTCGTAGACAGGTTCGCTGCTGGTCTATTGGAACGGTTCGGTTTGAAGCAGCCGGTCGAGGCGGATGACGAGTCCGAAAGCGGCCTTGGCGACCGGATTGCGGGCCGCGAGATAGAGATATTGTCTCTGGTGAGCGGAGGCCTGCGCAATCGGGAAATCGGCAATCGGTTGGGTCTGACCGAAGGCACGGTCAAATGGTACATGCAGCAGATATACGACAAACTCGGGGTCCGGCGTCGGCCACAGGCTGTCCTGCGCGCCAGGGCATTGGGGCTGTTGGGCTGATACCCTGCCGCTTGGCAGGGTGGTGATTCGATGGACTCGTCCACGGCACCAATGAACCAAAAAGGACATCGCCATAACATGAGCAAGGGCAAGGTCATCATCAGTTGCGCCGTGACGGGGGCGATCCATACGCCGTCCATGTCGCCCCACCTGCCGATCACTGCCGATGAGATTGCACAATCGGCGATCTGCGCGGCACAAGCGGGGGCGGCGATCATTCATCTCCATGCCCGCAATCCCAATGACGGGCGCCCGGACCAGAATCCCGACCTGTTCGAACCCTTCCTCAAAGTCATTCGCCAACAGAGTGATGCGGTGCTGAACCTTACTACCGGAGGGCATCCATCGATGCCGGTGGAGGAGCGTATCCGACCCGCGCAAAGGTTTGCGCCTGAAGTCGCGTCGCTCAACATGGGGACGATGGGCTTTGGCCTGTTTCCGATGCTCAAACGCTATACTGACTGGAAATATGACTGGGAGCCGACAGCATTGGCGGCGTCGAAAGATTTGGTATTCAAGAATACATATGCCGACATCGAGCATATTCTGGCTATCCTGTCGCCAAAGGACACCCGGTTCGAGTTCGAATGCTACGACACCAGTCACCTTTATAATCTCAAATATTTTCTCGATGCCGGCCTCGTGAAGGCACCGCTGTTCATCCAGACCTGTTTTGGCATCCTGGGCGGTATCGGCAGCCATCCTGACGACGTAATGCACATGAAGCGCACGGCCGACCGCCTGTTTGGCGATCAATATCAATGGTCGGTGCTGGGTGCGGGCGCGCGGCAGATGAGCATCGTCGCCATGGCGGCGTCCATGGGGGGCAATGTGCGCGTGGGGTTGGAGGATTCACTCTGGGCCGGGCGCGGAAAGCTGGCGACGACCAACGCCCAGCAGGTGACGCTGGCCCGTACGATCATTGAGGGGATGGGGTTGGAAGTCGCGACCCCGGATGAGGCGCGGGCGATGCTCGACCTTAAGGGCGGCGATCGGGTGAATTTCTGACATGGCGGGACCATTATCGGGCGTCAGGCTGGTCGAAATGGATGCCATCGGCCCGGTGCCGCTGGCGGGGATGCTCTTGTCCGGGCTGGGGGCGGATATTGTTCGTGTTGGTCGGCCGGGGCAGGGGGCGTGGGCCGATGTGGGCGCGGCGGTGCTGCATCGCGGACGCAGCCATGTTGCGCTCGACCTTAAACAGGCGGCCGACCGCGATCGCCTGCTCGACCTGCTCGATCATGCCGATGGCCTGATCGAGGGATCGCGGCCAGGCGTGATGGAGCGACTGGGCCTTTGTCCCGATGTCTGTCTCGCGCGCAATCCCCGGCTGGTCTATGGCCGGGTTACGGGCTGGGGCCAGACCGGGCCGCTGGCGCAGGCCGCGGGGCATGACATCAACTATATCGCGCTGACGGGCGCGCTCCATGCGATGGGAGACAAGGGCGGGCGTCCTTTCGTCCCTCTCAATCTGGTGGGCGACTATGCGGGGGGCACGATGTTTCTCGCGCTGGGCATGGTATCGGCAATCCTGTCGGCGCGCGCGACCGGTATTGGCCAGGTCGTGGATGCCGCGATGGTGGATGGTGTCGCCAATCTGATGAGCCTGTTCCAGGCCTTCCTCTCGACCGGGCAATGGCGGGACGAACGCGGCGTCAATCTGCTCGATGGCAGCGCGCCCTTCTATCGTTGCTATGCCTGCGCGGATGGCGGCTATGTGGCAGTTGGCGCGCTGGAGCCGCAATTTTTTGCGAAACTGCTCGCGGGCTTGGATCTCGATCCAGCTGATTTTGTCCAGAATGAAAAGGCGTGCTGGCCTGAAATGGAGCGACGTTTTGCCACTGTCTTTGCTGCTCGGACGCGCGATCATTGGGAGGCGCATTTTGCCGATACCGACGCCTGCGTCACGCCGGTCCTGTCGATGCGCGAGGCAGTCGGCCATCCTGCCAACACCGCACGGCACATGTTCGTGCGGCACAACGATGTCGATCAGGCAGCGCCGGCACCGCGCTTGTCCGCAACGCCCGGCGCCATCGAGCCCTCGATCGCGATCGACATGGATGCCGCGATTGCCCGCTGGTCCTGATTTCGATCAGGCGTTGGGGCGCACGAAGAGGTAGGGCGCAAGGTCGCCTTGCCTGGGCGTCGACTGCAACAGTCTGCCCAGTGGCGGCAAAGCAGCAAGAAACGCCCGAAAGGTCGGTCCGCTCGCGTGCGCCATCAGCGCGGCCTCGTTTCGCCATAGCTCGATCAGGTGAAAGCGGTTGACCGCATCCAGATCGCGCGTGAAGCGATACTGGATGCAGCCATCCTCGACCTGTGTGGCGACCATGGTTCGGCGCAGGAGGGACGCCATCTCTTCCTCCCGGCCTGGCAACGCTTCCAGGCTGACGTCGAACAGGATCACCGCGCCGCGCTCAATAGGCGCCCGGTGGCGTGATGTTGGGCAGGGCGCCCAGATTGTCGCGGCCGTAAATCTCATAGCCGATCATCGGGTTGTTCTGGATATGGCGCAGTCCGACATGGACGTCCCGCCAGTAACGCTGCAGCGGGTTGCTGAGCGCAAAGGCCGACGACCCGGAAATGAACATGATCTGCTCCACCGCGGCATGGATCAGGCCGATCACCTGCGCTCCCTGGGCGCGTTGGCGGCTGCACACGGCGAGGGGCGGCTTTTCCCCCTGCAAGGCTAGGGCATCCAGTTCGGCGAGGCAGGCGAACAGCAATGTTTCGGCGCTGTCGAGTTGCGCGGCGACCCGACCAAGCTCGTGGATCACCACTGCGGACTCGGTCCGGGCCTTGAACATGGTCGTCACGACGGGTTTTGTCTTCGATTCCGCCTCGCAGATTTGCTGCATCCGCCGGGCGGCGCCCAGTAACTGGGCTATGCCAGTCGCGCGCACGCTGGGCACCGGCGACATCCAGTCCGATGCTGCGCCGAAATGACGCTTGCCCGGAACGATGGTGCCATAGGGCTTGTCCATCGTGACGATCATATGGTCGGGCACGAACACGTCCGTCGCGACGCTGGTATCGGAACCGGTGCCCTGCATGCCGGTCACGTACCAGCTATCCTTCATTTCGATCTGGCTCATGGGAATATAAGCCATGCTGATGCCCGGCGCGGTAGGGACATTGTCCCCTTCGAACAGGATGCCGCATTGCGCCCAGTCGGCCTGGCGGGAGCCGGACGTATAGGGCCATGCGCCGGTGACGATAAAGCCGCCGTCCACCTTTCGCGCCTTGCCCGGCGGGTTATAGGCGCCGCAGATCAGAGTCGGACCATTCTTGAACAACTCATCCTGAAGCGCGTCGGCGGTCAGCGACCCGATCCAGCTGGTGCCGTTGATGATCTGCACCACCCAGGACATGGACGGATCGCCCTTGGCAATTTCTATCTGGACGCGGGCGAAGGCTGAGAGGGAAAGGCCCACCCCTCCGACCCGTTCGGGCAGCAGCAGCGAAAATGCGTCCATCGCGCGCAGCGCCTGCTCGGCTTCCTTGGTGGGCGACCGCAGCCTTTCGGCCTCCGGGGCCTTTTCCTGCAACAAGGGCTGGATGGCGCGCGCCTGCTCGATCAGGCCCGGCAGCTTATGATCCGCAAAGGGCGTAATCCTATCATCAGTCTTGAGCAGGGTAGCCATGCTTATATCCTTTCCTAAGATTGTCAGGCTGGCGGCGGAATGCGGATCGTCGGGTCGCGCAAGGCGGCCTCGATCAGATTGGCATGTTCCTGCCAGCGAATGGGCCAGAGAGGGTCGGTAGGCAGGATCAGTCGGCTGACCTGCAAACGGATCATCATTTCGACAATCCCGTCGCGATCGATCGGTGAGCGACGCTTCGCCTCGAAATGATCGAACACCGGGTCAAGCGCGTCGCGCATCGCGGCGCGATGCCGGACAAAATGGCTGCGGAAAAACTCCACCACGAACGCGGGCTCGACGAGCAGCGTCTTGTCCGATTCCTGCAAGGTGCTGTAGTCGTTATGATAGCGCAGCACGGCGTTTAGCCGCTCAACCGGATCCGCGATATCGCGGGCGACATCGCGGATGCCGTTCTCGAACGTCAGGGAAATATAGTCGCTGACTGCCGCCAGCACGTCTTCCTTCGTAGCGAAATAGCGATAGAGCGTCCCGCGTGACACGCCGGACACGTGGCAGATGTCACTCATCGACAGACGGTTGGCGCCGCGCTCGCCCAGCGCCTGCAACGCGCCCTTCAGGATTCTGAGAACGCTGGCAGGGGGGCTTTCCAGGGAAACGGCATTGTCCCTGATCCGATGCCCGTCTTCGGGCGCTCGTTCGCTATCTTCCATCTTGCCAGCTCCATTGTTGCGTTCACGCCACATGGCGCAAGCTTTCGGAGGTGCCAATGACTGATGCGTGAATGGCCTTGTCCATGTCCATGCGCTCGTCGCAAAAGCGGCCTGTCATGGCATAGCCTCGCACAGCGCCGTCGCCGTCGACGAACAGATATTTGAGCGCGTCTTCATGCTCTTCGATGCATCGCCAGTCGCCCGAGAGACCGGCCGGTGGTGGCAGCAGGACCAGCGGGCAGGCACTGGTCTTTACCTGAACCGACAAGGGTGGGAATTGCATGGATGACGGCGTGCCCGTCGCGGTCGCGGCAATGGCGCGCGCCGCCGTCATGATCGGCGTGACATAGGCGGACAGGCCGTGGGGATATTGGGCGCAATCCCCGATTGCATAGACATCGGGGGCGCTTGTGCGGCCGTGATCGTCCACGATAATCCCGCGCCCGACCGTGATCCCCGCCGCTTGGGCAAGGGCGGTATCGGGACGCAGGCCGATCGCGGATATGACGATGTCGGCCTCGACCGTTGCTCCATCCGACAAGGTGAGACGATAGCCTGTCACCGCATGATCGATGGCCGTAACACTCATGCCGAGGCGCCAATCCACACCTTGTCCCGTCAGGGCATCGCGAACTGCCCGCCCGACCTGCGTTGGCACCAACTGACCCAGCGGGCCTGCCAGCGGGTCCATGACCGTGACGCGGTGGCCGACATGGGAAAGGTCATTGGCAAATTCGGTACCGACCAATCCGGCGCCGATGATGGCGACATGCATGTCTGCTGCCAATGCAGCGCGAAAGGCGACATAATCGTCCAGCGCATTGATGCAAAAAGGCGCTTCGGCGGCATTTCCATCCAGCCGCATCCGCACAGGCTGCGCGCCCGTCGCCAGTGTCAGCGTATCATAGTTCAAGTTCTCACCACCGACCGATATGGTGTGTGCTGCCGTATCGATCGCGGTGACCCGCATATTCGCGCGCAGGCAGATCTTCTGGGTAGCCACCATCCGTTCGGCTGGCATCGTCACCAGCGCGTCGGGCGATTTCTGCTTGGCCAAAGCCGTGGACAGCGCCGGCTTGGAATAGAAATGGCCCGCGTCCCGGGTCATGACCATGATGGTCGCGTTCGGATCGTTACGGCGCAATTCGCGCACGACGCCATATCCGGCCAGACCACTGCCGATAATGATATGGGTTCTGAACGCTTCGCCCGACACTTTTACGTCCTCATCCTCATTTGCTTGTGCGCAATATACAGATTGCGCAATATCTGTGCAAGATGTAAAACGTACTCAGCGTTTAACGGAAGGATCAGGAGAGCGTCATGTCGAGCCCACGGCTCAAGATCGTCATCGATAAGGCCGCCTGCTGCGGCTATGGCGTCTGTGCGGAAATATGCCCGGACGTGTACAAATTGGATGCCAACGGTATCGTCTATGTGGACGATCCGATCGTGCCCGAGGGTATGGAAGATCTGGCGCGGGAGGGGTGTGATGCCTGCCCGCAATCGGCGTTGGCGATCGAGGAAGTCGATTGATTGATGGCGACCGGGCGGTCATCGGGTGATGGCCGCCAGATCGGGCGGCCGGGAATCATAGCGCGGCAGGTGCTGGCCGCCATCGGCATGGATGGTCTCGCCATTGACGTAACGCGCCATATCGGAAACCAGGAACAGCACGACGGGCGCGATATCGGTTTCCGGATCGCCGACGCGGCCCAACGGATTGCCAGCGGCGGCCATCGCGCCAAACCCAGGATTGTCCCGCTCCAGCGCCTCGAACACCGTGCCCGCCGCAGCTGGCGCTATGATATTGGTGCGAATGCCATAACGCGCCCATTCGACCGCCGCCGACCGGCTGAGGCCAAGGATCGCCGACTTGCTCATATTATAGTCGGCATGCAGCCAGGCGGCGGCTTCGGCATCGATGGAATAGAAGTTCACGAAAGCGCCACCGCCACGCGCCTGCATATGCGGCAGAGCTGCGTGCATGAACCACCATGTTCCCCATGCGCCCGCGCCCATCGTACGGCCCAGCATATCGTCGGTCTTCTGTTCCAGCAGGACATTGGGGGTCAGCGCCGACGCATTGTTGATGACGATGTCGAGGCCGCCAAAATGTGCGACCGTCCGCGCGACGGCATCGTACACCTGCCGCTTGTCCGATACGTCGGTATGCTGGAATATGGCCGTGCCGGGATAGGTCGCATTGATTTCGTCTGCGGCCGCCTGCCCATGATCCTCGCTGATCTCTGCAATCGTCAGTCGGATACCTGCGCGCGCCAGGCATCGAACGATGCCCCGGCCTATGCCTTGTCCACCGCCGGTTACGATAGCGATCTTGCCGGCTACGCCCATGTCCATTCTGCTCTCCCTTCCTCCGCCCAGCGGGGGTATCGGCGCGCAGAATATTCCCTCGATGGCCGCCGCTACACCTGTCTGGGGACAGGCAACAATGCCGTATCGCCAGGATATGATCTGGTCGGCAAATGTCTTGAAGATCAGGAGTCCGTCCATGCCGCGATACAGCAGCGCCGATCATCCTCTTATCCAGGCCGTGGCGTGGGAACCGGAAAAGCCGGCCGAGCGCGTCAATGACCATATCCTGTATTCGCGGGGAACATCCAATGCCCATCTCGTGACGACGACGGCGGGCGACATCGTCATCAATAGCGGCATGTCCTACCAGGGGCCGCGGCACCGCGAACGGTTCGAGCAGTTGCTGGGGCGCCCGCTGGATGTCCGGACGATCATCCTGACACAAAGCCACCCGGACCATCTGGGGGGATGGGCCGATTTCGCGGACGACCGCACCGAAACCATCGTGACTCGGCTCTTCCCGGACATTCAACGGGAACGCGCCATGCTCAACCCGTTTTTCGGCCCGCGCGGCGCGCGGATCGTCGGCAATCTGATGCCCGATCCCAGGCATCTAAGCGCCTGGAAGCCCGAAGCCAATGTCGCGGCCTTCGAAGCGGCGACGCGCTTTGTCGACAGTCACGCCTTCACGCAGGGCGACACGCGGGTGCAACTCTACGCAACGCCCTCCGGTGAGACGATCGATGCCCTGATCGTCTGGCTGCCCGATCACAGGACGGCATTTACCGGCAACTTCCTGGGCGCTCTCTATGGCGCGCTGCCGCATTTTTATACACCGCGCGGGGATCGCGATCGCAGCATCCCGCAGTTTCTACGCGATGTCCAGAAACTGATCGACCTGCAACCGGCACTCCTCATCACCGGCCACGGTGCGCCAATAGAAGGGGCGGACAGGATTGCAGGCGATCTCACTCGATTGCGTGACGCGGTGCGTTTCCTGCATGACAACACCGTCGAGGGAATGAATGCGGGCAAGAGCCTGTATCAACTGATGCAGGCCATCCGCTTGCCCCCGGAACTGAAGACCGCGCCGGGCCGCGGCCCGGAACGCTGGTATGTGCGCGCCATATGGGAGGAATATACCGGGTGGTTCCGCCAGGAATCGACGACGGAACTCTATGGCGTGGCGCCTGCCGCGATCTGGCCGGAACTTGCCGCCATGGCGGGCGGCGCGGATATGCTGGTCGCGGCGGCTCAGGCGCATCTGGCCGCCGGACGACCGGTCGAGGCGCTGCATATGCTGGACGTAGCCCAGGCGGCCGACCCCAGCCATGTCCGGGCGCGAAGGATCGAGATCGCCGCGCTCGAAGCGCTGATCGCGGCGAGCGGCGGCGAAAGTCACGATGAACTCACCTGGCTGGAATGGAAGATCGGACAGGCGAGGCAGATGATCGGCGAAATATAGCCGGGCAGGCGATCCATATCCGCCCGGCCAAGAGCGAACCTAAAATTCGGCGGTAAGGCGCACCCCATAGGTGCGGGGATCGCCGGGGAAGATATTCTGCCCTAAAGCGCCCAGAGACGAGCCCCAACTCGCATATTTCTGGTTGGTGAGGTTGCGGCTATAGGCGGAAATGGTCAGGCCGTTCTGTAGGCGATAATAGATGTTGGCATCGACCAGCCAATAGCCTTTTTGCGAAAGCAGATTGGGGTCGTCGTAGAAATATCTGCTCGAATAGGCTGCGCCCAGATGGAAGCCGGCACGGTCACTGTTGGCGAGTTCCGTTTCATAGTCGGCGGCTACATTTCCGGTATGTTCGGGCACGCGCACGAAACGACGGCTGGCCGGATCGGCAACGCCTAAAAAGCTTTTATAGCGGGCCCTGGTATAGCCATAGGTGGCGCTCAGGGTCAGACCCTCCACGGGAATGGCGCTGATTTCGAATTCCGCGCCCTTGATCTCGGCATTGGCCGCGTTGAACACGGACTGGATGACCCCTAGGACCGGATCGGTAGCCAGTACCGTACGCTGGAGATCCTTATATTTGTTGTAATAGGCCGAGATGTTGAGCCGCAGGCGGCGCTCGAACCAGTCGCTCTTGAACCCGGCTTCATAGGCGGTCACCTTTTCCGGATCATAGGGCGATGCCAGCGCAGTCCCGCGCAGGGCAAAACCACCGCTGCGATAGCCCTTTGTCATGGACGCAAACAACAGCGGTCCCTGATCGATCTGATAGGAAATACCGACCTTGGGCGAGAAATTGTCGCCCTTATATCGGGCCGGCCCAGTGAAGGTGCAGGTAGCAAGATCGAAGGTGCACTTGCCGAAGGCCGCCGAACTGGCCACCTTCTTTTCCTTGGTGTAACGCCCACCCAGTGTCACTGTCAGGGCATCGAGGGGCTTCAAGTCGACCTCGCTGAAGACAGCAAAGCTATCATTGTCCAGCATCGACCGGGTGGCCAGTCGATTTGCGTGATTGTTGAGGTCGCGGGTTTCGCCGAAAGAAAAGCTCTGGTCGAAATAATAGACGCCTGCGGTCATCGACAGCCAGTCGGCCAGGTCGGCAGCATAACGCAATTCGCTGCTCCACTGATGCTGGTCATTTTGAACTCCCTGCAGGAAGCCGTTGCTGGGGGTGCCGTCAAAGTCGGTCAATACGCGCGACCGTACCTTGCGATAGCCGGTGATCGACGTCAGTACGCCTGGACCAATGTTGATATTCGCTTCCAGCATGGCGAAATAGACCCTCACGTTGCTGAACCCATCATCGCCCGGCGAAACAGTGAAATAGTCCGATGGCGTGGAATAGCCTTCCCTTTCGGCGAGGGTCAGCGGGCCACCAGGAACGGTATTGGGTGCGACACCCCGCACCACGACGGGGTCTCCCGTCTGGACATAATATTCTCCCAGCAGGGTGACATCGATATCGGTGCTTGGCGTCCAGCGAATACTTGGCCGCGCGACAAAGGTCGAGGTCTGGCCATAGGAGCCTTCGGTCACGTCATTCCTGAACAGCCCTTCGTTCCGGCGTGTAAGTATCGCGACACGGGCAGCCAGTGTGTCGGCGACGACGGGCAGGTTGGCCACGGCCGACCCTTCCAGCATTAGGCCGTTGCCCACACCCAGCATCATCTTGGCCGACCTCTCCTGTGTGGGCCTGGCGGACCGGAACGTCACTGCGCCACCCGTTACGTTGCGGCCG
The DNA here is from genome assembly GCF_001650725.1 of Sphingobium sp. TCM1. GTDB lineage: Bacteria > Pseudomonadota > Alphaproteobacteria > Sphingomonadales > Sphingomonadaceae > Sphingobium. Next base: position 276,267 of record NZ_LXVX01000012.1, read on the forward strand.
AACAGCGTGCCCTGCGGACCGCGAAGGATTTCCACGCTTTCAATGTCGAACAGTTCGTTCAAAGCGCCATAGTTGGACCCCCAATAGACGCCGTCCTGGAAGATGCCGACGGCGGGTTCATCCGAAGGCGTCGAGCCCGACACGCCCATGCCGCGAATGGCGAAATTCTGCACGCCGCGCTGGGCGGATGGCTGGAGCGATGCGTTAGGTGTCATGCGGCCGACATCGGTCAGGTCCTTGGCCACCGCCCGCTCCAATTGCGTGGATGTGAGCGCGGTGATGGATACCGGGGTTTCCTGCAAGGCTTCGCTGCGCGCGCGCTTGCGACCAGTAACAACGATATCCTCCAGCGTTGATCCGACTGCATCTGTTGAGGAGGAAATTGCCGCGTCGCCCTGCTGGATCGTGGCATCCGCGGCCATTGCCGGCATGGAAATGGTGGCTATCGGCGCGCCGGCGGCCCCCGCGGCAAGAAAAATCGAAAGCGTTTTCATGGCAATCTCCCCCAATTATGATGCGTTTTCGCATCTTGTCCGGGCCTGCGCGGCAAAGGTCGCGACCATATTTGCCGCATCGGCGAGCGCAATCTACCATTTGTTTGATTGATTGCAGACCCGCGCTAAGGACGATTAGCGCGGCTCGGTCCTATCGGACGGAAGGTAGTTTCGCTTCGATATGGGCAAGGCCCTTCGCGCTGGCCAGGCTGCGGAGGCTGCCTCGGACCAGGTGATCTACCAGCAGGTCTCTGGGTCTGTCCTTGTCTGGGCGATACCATTGGTAGATTGCGTTCAGGCCGCTCAGCATCACTTGTGCGGTCAATTGGGAATCCAGGTCATCGGCGATAAGGCCTTCCGACTGTCCAAGTTCGATCAGGACCTGGATTTCGTTTCGCAGGCTGTGGTCGCGCAAGATCCGGTTGCGATGAGCGAGCGGCAGGCGCTGCACTTCATGGATGTAGACGGCGCTCTTTGCCTGGTTGTCTATGATATAGGCGACATATCCGCGGATGACCGACGCCAGTTTGTCGAGCGCGTTGCCAGGCACGGCGGCCTGTACGCGCACCATCGCCAGCCCGTCTTCATGAACCTGCGTCAACAAGGCTTCCAGAAGGTCCGGCTTGGTCTTGATATAATAATAGATGCTGCCTTTCAGGATGCCGACCCGGTTGGCGATGTCCTGAAGCGTGGCAGCGCTATATCCTTTTTCATGAAAGACGACGACGGCGGCCTCCAATATCTCGCGCCAGCGGTCATCACGTGGTTTGCGTACCATCTTGCCGCGAGAAGGCTGATTGGCAGGCGCTTCGTCATGCTGCTGCATCATATCGCAATTCCAGAAGGAGTTTCGTGGCTAAGCATGATGACTTAGATGCGAGCGTCGAATGGCGCAAACTACCGTTGGGTTAGACGCACATGCAGTGGCGCCATCGACCGCATGTAAAGCGCCTGGAACCGGGGCGGGGCTGCGTCTCGATCGAGTTTGATCTCGGAAAAGCGATCGAGCAGCGTTTCGATAGCCACGCGCATTTCGACCCGAGCCAGTTGCGACCCGACGCAGGACCGTGAGCCTTTTCCGAAAGCAAGGTGATCGGTGGGCGCACGGCGGCTGATATCCACGCTAGCCGGACAGCCAAACTTCGCCGGATCGCGGTTCGCGGCTGCGTGGACCAGAATGACAGTCTCTCCCTTCGCGATCGGCACATCGCCGATGACGCTGTCGGCTATGCAGATGCGATGGCGATACTGCACGACGTTGAGCAATCGCAACGATTCCTCGATCAAGGCCGACAACGGCTTGCCGCGGTCGATCCTGATCTGCGCCATCATGTCGGGATCGGCCAGCAGCAGATATAGTGCGTTGGCTATCCCATGGACGGTCGTGTCCGACCCCGCAAAATAGAGTTCACGGCATAGGCCGAGCGCGGCATCTTCGTCCATCTCGATCCCCGCATCGGGGGCCTCCTTCCAGACCCGACTGATGAAATCATCACTTGGTGTGTCTCGGCGTGCCCGGATATAGGGGCGTAACGCGTCATTCAGTTGAGTCGACGCGGCCAATGCGCGATCGCGCAAGGCGTCGCTTTTGTAGCCCGATGCAATGAAATTCACGATCTCTTCGTTGAGTTCGAGGATGCGCGCCATCATCGTGTCGTCCTCGAACGGCATCCCCAACAGCGAACATATGACGCGCGGGGGGATGCGGGTCGCATAGTCTTCGAACAGGTCCGCCTTGTGCTTGCCTCTCAAGCCAGTGGCGACGAAATCCACAATGGGCCGGATGTGACTGTCCCGAAAGCGGGTGACGTTGGCCGGCGACAGCAGTTTCAGGTGGAACCGCCTCAGCCTGTCATGCTGCTCGTCCCGGCTCAACGTGATATTGGCGCCGCCACCCTTGATCTGCCGGGTCAGCTCGTCTGCGAAAATATAGGCGTTGGCGAACTGGCTTTCATCGCGCTCCACCTGGGCGCACTGATCGAAATCCAGGATGAGCCAAGCATTGGCGGATGTATCCCAGACCGGCGACCCGATCGCGCGCAACTGGTCATAGAATGAAAATGGGTCGCGATCGGCAAAAGCGTCGATCGTGGTCCCTTCGGGCACCAGTCGTGTGGCGCGATGCATGTCGATCGGCATGGTCTCTCCTTGGAATAGGCCGTCCACAGCCGTTGCGGCGTCCCCGATGACGCCGGAAGGCTGGCAGCGGCCGGATTAACAATCAACCAGTTGGTTGATAACGGGACATGGCATCTGAGCGCGGTCGAGTGAGCCTATCGATCGGCAGGTCGTGGACGGGGCGGGATGATGGACATGGTGGAGGCGGGCGAGAGGCCGATGCCGCACCCTGTCGATTATGCACCGACCACCACTGCACTGGAAAAGAGTAGTCCCTCAGAGCTGGCTTGGGTGGCTTGAACAGGGATCGGCACTTGATAAGTGGATCGCCTGCGGTCGTTAGCTCGCACTGCCGATATGGGGCGTCATGGAGAAAGGGTGTAGCCCGACCGGAGTGCCGCCCCATATCGGCGGCCAAATTCATGCTGCCATCGCCAGCGGCAGGTTGTCAAAATATGCCTGGTCCGGGGTCCGGGCACCAAGGCTCGAATGCGGCCTCCTTGCGTTGTAAAAGTTCAGATAACGACCGATCGATACCCGGGCTTCGCTGACCGCGGCGTAGGCGCGGAGGTAAACCTCCTCATATTTCACCGATCGCCACAGGCGCTCGACCACTACATTGTCGCGCCATGCGCCCCGTCCGTCCAGGCTGATGGCGATTTCCTCCCGGTGCAGCACGCTGGTGAAGGCGAGCGAAGTGAACTGACTGCCCTGGTCGGTGTTGAAAATCTCCGGCTTCCCGTAGCGCGCAAGCGCCTCCTCCAGCGCCTCGATGCAGAAGTCGGCCTCCATCGTGATCGACACCCGCCAGGCCAGGACCTTCCGGCTGAACCAATCGACGATGGCCACAGATAGACGAACCCCCTCGCCATCGGAATGTAGCTGATGTCAGTTGCCCAGACCTGGTTGGGCCGCACAATCGGCAGTTTGCGCAGCAGGTAGGGGTAGATCTTGTGCCCTGGCGTCGGCTTCGATGTGTTCGGGCGACGGCAAATCGCCTCGATCGCCATCTTCTTCATCAGCGTGGCGACATGCTGGCGGCCGATCCCGATGCCTTCCTGCCGCAGCAGATCGCGCAGCATCCGGCTGCCTGCGAACGGAAATTCCAGGTGCAGTTCGTCGATGCGCCGCATGATCCTCAGATCAGCCGCCGAAACCGGCTTGGCCAGGTAATAGACGCTGCCCCGGCTGATCCCCAGTTCCCGCGCCTGCCGTGCCAGCGGCAAACTGTGGGAACGGTCGATCATCGTTTTGCGCTCGGCAACAGACCGGCCTTCCCGAGCGCGCCGGCCAAAAAATCATTCGCCAGCGTCAACTCGCCGATCTTGGCGTGCAGCGTCTTCACGTCGACCGGCGGCTCGCCCGTTTCCGACGTGTTGTCCGAACCAAACACGCCTGCCGAGCCCTCCAGCAACTGGCTACGCCACGTCGCGATCTGGTTCGGATGCACGTCAAACTGCTGCGCCAACTCGGCCAGCGTCTTCTCGCCCTTCACGGCAGCCAATGCCACCTACGCCTTGAATGCCGGGCTGTGGTTCCGGCGGGGTCGTTTGCTCATCTCTGCTCCTGTCTCGCAGCCATCCTGGTCACCGTCAGGCAGAAAATCCACTTATCTCACTGTCCAGTTTTCCCAAGCCACCTCTGTTGAAGGAGGCTGACATGGCCCTTCGCATCACGTCGGTGGCTATGGAGATCAGTCGGGCGGAAGCCGGCATAGATCGATCGGATTTTGTGGAGGTGGACATGGCCGCGCTCGTGCAGGATCTTGTTGATGCCTATGAGCCGGCTGCAGCATCGCAGGGCATAAGGCTCACATTTTCTGCCCGTGACGATGCCTCGATCGTCTTTGGGCACGAGCAGTTGCTTGGGCAGGTCGTGGCGAACCTGATCGACAACGTCTTCCGTCATGCAATGCATGGCGGCATCTGTGATCTGACCATCGATCGCATCGGGGGATATGTTCGGCTGCAGGTAGCGGACCGCGGCCACGGCGTGCCCGCAGAAGACCATGAACGAGCTTTATGCCGTTTCGTGAAACTGAATGCTTCACGGTCAAGCCCAGGTGCTAGCCTCGGCTTGGCGCTGATCGACGCAGTGGTACGACTTCATGAGGGGGCCATTCGCCTCGAGGACAATAAGCCCGGCCTGCGTGTAATCATCGCACTCCCGACGTCGGATCAGTCCTCATAATGTGGCAGACTGCACCGCATTGGATCGAAGGGCGTTGATGAAGGCTACCTTGTCGTCCAGTGCCATCGCGACATGGTGGACGGGTTCGCCTAGCCCAAGAGGCTTGGGCGATGGAATAGGGGGGGACACCTCTAGCATGATGTTGGGAAATGTCATCAGCGACGTCTTGATTGTCCCTGGCCGCTTCACATCCGATGAAGGGAAGGCGATGCTCGCATTTATGATCGACGCCAGTGGGACACGGAAATCATAAAGGATGCCGGCCCGTATGCGCACGTCTTGATCATCGATCGTGACCGGCATGCGCCGAAGCGAGCAGATCAGGCCGAGAAGATACAGCAGGCTGATGTCGCTTATGATGAAGATGACCCAACCTAGGGATGGCTTCCACAATCCCACAAGCAGGTGAACGCCGAGCGCTTCAACGACGGCAAGGCAAAAGAACGCCCATAAAATCGGTGCGACCAAGCGATGGTAGCTAAAGCTTTGGACACCGGTAGGCACATCGGGCGGAGACATCCAGAGGAAGGCGTTGGAGATGATCGTCAGTTCGGCGGCAGCCACGCGCGCAAGGGCTTCGGGCAGAAGCTGTCCCAAGGCATTCTGGAGGCGCTCGCGCGGGTTGGCGCTATCGCCGCGGAACATGGCAATTGCACGCACCCCGCCCCACAACAGATGCAACAGGACCGGCACCGCAAGCAGCCATATACCCCAACCATCTATTAGGTATGCGCGCGCCTCACGCGGCATGACGACGACGGAGGAAATGCAGGTTGCAGCGAGAAGAGCATTGACGTGCCTCAGGCCGAACGAGGCGCGATTATAGAAATGGGCCATCAGGATTATGCATAAATTGGCGACGATGGCAGCCATGGCACCAGTTTCAGGAGACAGCCCCCCGATTGAAACGCGCATGATCTTCACATAGGCCGCAGCCACTATGAGCTTGAGCAGAAAAAGCGATATGCTTCCTACCATCTTCCCAGGGCCAACCTCAGACAGGTCATTACGCCCGCCTTCCGCTAAGGGTTTCCGCGACATATCTGCCCTTTGCTACGCTGTGACATGATCGCGCGTTCCGCTTCCGAATGCCAATGTCCGTTTGCTAAGCGTGATCGCGTCAAGGGTGGCTTTCCCTTCAAAAAAGTCGCCCTCATCTGGCCGGACATCCCTTAAGATGTTCAACGCATGGGCACGCGTCCGCACGCAACGATGGTCCACGGCGATATCGGCCAGCAACTGCACAGTATCTTCGTCATGGACATGTCGGAAAAACTCCAACAGCAAAAGACGCGTTGAAACCAGATCGCCGGCGCCCTTCGCGATCCTTCCTGTAGAAACGTCGAAGATGAACTGAGGAGTTTCTGTCATGCGGGTCGGGCGGCACATCAGGTTGAGCGAAACCGATATAGCCTCCGGCTCCCTTTGCGTGTGGATGTCACGCCCAGCTTCATACACCATCGTCCGCCCAGGTGTGAGCTGCTCCATGCCGCACTCCTCAATATCGACGGCCTCGCCCTCATAGCCTTCCACCTTGTCGCGGTCGTAGCGATAGAGATTTGTCTGATATCCCGGCCCGAAGTACCCAACGGTGACAAAGTGAAAATTGTGATCGTGTGGCATTTCGTAGGAATATAACGCCTGCTGAAATTCCTTCTGCACGCCGCTGGCCTGGATCGGCAGCCATATGTTGGAGCGCACATAGAAGTCCTTTGTGAACCGCCCCGGGTTTGCCGGAGGCTATTTGGTTTAAGTTACGCAGCCATGGAGACGTCGTCCAGCATGGCATAATATTGTGCTTCGGCTTCAGCGGTTGGATATTGCCGATTGGCTTCAGCAAGCGCCTGTTGTTGAACCAGTCCACCCATTCGAGCGTGGCATATTCGACAGCTTCAAAAGATCGCCACCGTCCCCTGCGATGGATCACCTCGGCCTTGTAAAGGCCATTGATCGTCTCAGCCAAAGCATTGTCATAGCTGTCGCCAACACTGCCAACCGAGGGTTCAATCCCGGCTTCTGCAAGGCGCTCCGAGTATCGGATAGAGACATATTGGCTGCCGCGATCGCTGTGGTGGACAAGGCCGCCACGGTGAACAGGGCGCCGCTCATGGATAGCCTGCTCCAGTGCATCCAGCACAAAGCTGGCATGCGCAGTTCTGCTGACGCGCCAGCCCACAATGTAGCGGGCATAGACGTCGATTACGAAGGCGACATAGACGAAGCCCGCCCACGTCGCGACATATGTGAAGTCCGACACCCAAAGCATGTTGGGCGCCAGAGCATGGAACTGCCGGTTGACGTGATCGAGCGGGCATGGCGCAGCCTTGTTACTGATCGTGGTCCGCACAGGCTTGCCACGGACCACCCCCTGTAAGCCCAAATCGCGCATCAGCCGTTCGACAGTGCATCGGGCGACTGCAAAGCCCTCGCGGTTCATCTGCCGCCAGACTTTGCGCACGCCGTACACCCCGAAATTCTCGGCAAAGACCCGGACCACCTCTGGCTTCAGATCCTGATCGCGCCGGGCACGATCAGACAGGCGCTCTGGATCACGCCGCTGCGCGACGCGCTCATGATAGGTGGATGGGGCAATCGGCAGAACCCTGCAAATCGGCTCGACCCCATATTCCGCGCGATGCTCGTCTATGAAGGCCGTCATCGTTTGAACGGGCGGTCGAGCTCCGCCTGGGCAAAATATGCGCTCGCCTTGCGCAATATCTCGTTGACCTGGCGCAGCTCGCGGTTCTCGCGTTCCAGCGCCTTCAGGCGATCAGCCATCTCGGTAGGCACGCCAGCGCGCTTCCCGCTGTCCACCTCGGCCTTCTTTACCCACTCGTTCAGTGTGTGTGCCGAGCACCCGATCTTCTCGGCGATAGAAACCATCGCCGCCCAGCGAGAGGGATGATCTGCCTCGTGATCCAGCACCATGCGTACCGCCCGCTGGCGCACCTCAGGTGCAAACTTGTTCGTCGTCCTGCTCATATTGGCTCCACTTACTCAGAAGTTGGAGCCTCCGGCAAACCCGGGGCGGCTCACTCCGCGCGCGCCGTGGCGATGGCGTAGCGGAATATCTGGCTGCATGTGCTGCGTAGGCGTTTGGCCGTCTCGTAGCGGCCCTTGCCCTCCATCTTACGCAGCATGGTCAACACCTCCTGCGCGGTGATGGCGGTGACAGGGCGCTTGCCCAGCGACGCATTGATGAACGCCAGCAGCCAGCGCAGCTTTTTCATCGTGACGGCGGAGCGGCCTTCGCGCTCGACTTTCACCAACCATTCGTCGGCAACCGCCTTAAAACTGTTGGACGCGGCTACGGTGGCGGCAATCCGATCCAGCTTGATCTTCTCGGCGGGATCATTCCCCTTCGCCAGCACTTTGCGGGCGGCGTCGCGCTGCTCACGGGCGTCGGCAAGGCCGATGTCGGGATAGACCCCGAAGGCCAACGTCTTCTGCTTGCCAAGGTGGCGGTAGTTCATGCGCCAGTAGCGCCCACCATTGGGCGTCACATAGAGGAAAAGGCCATCGCTATCGGTGAGTTTATAGGGCTTGGCTTTGCCCTTGGCGTTTTTGATCGCAGCGGCGGTGAGCGCCTTGATGGTATCTCCTTTTCGAGGAGGGCCGCGCTACCATCAGACATACCATCAAGTTGCTGGTATCCGGTGGTCCGAGACCGCTCCGTATGGGATACCTATACCACGAAAAACCGCAGAATTCCGCCGTTCTCGGCACATTCTGATACTCTCTGGGAGAGTATTCTGGTGACCCCTACGGGAATCGAACCCGTGTTTCAGCCGTGAGAGGGCCGCGTCCTGACCGCTAGACGAAGGGGCCACATGGCCGCATGGCGGCCGGGCAGGGGGAGCGCTTTAGCAGGCCGATCCGCCGCGTCAAGAGAAAGCGCGTGCGCCATTATCGCTGGATAATAAAAAACCACCCCATGCAAGCATGGGGTGGCCAAGGTTCAGGGAGGAGACGCCTCCAAAGGGGGGAGGCGCCCATACGACACACCCGAAAGGGGGGCAGGTGCGCCGTATGTTCAAGAGATAGGCCAGGTCGCACTGCCTTTCAAGAGGGATGCGCCCTGGCTTCCATCAATTATTTGAGCCGGTTCGGGTTAACTTGCCGTTCAGGCTTCTACGGGGACCGGGGTTTCGGGCATGGCGATCGGCCCCTTGCCCTGGGCGATCTGCGCCTCGAAAATCTCGCGCATCAATTGCAACGAGAAGAGATGGGCGTGGATCAGCGGCAGCATCCCGCTCTGATTGATCTTGCGCAGCTGGTCGCCGCGCAGGTCGCGCAGCTTTTCCTCATTGATCATGCGGAAACCACGGTAGACGAAGGGCTGGTCTGCGATCGGGGTCTGGATCGACACTTCGCCATCCATCAGCAGGCCCAGTTCCTGAAGCTCGCGGACGAACTGGCCGGTGCGGGCCGCTGCCTGCTCGAAATCCTCGCAGAACTTCAGCACACCCTGGGTCAGTTCGCTGGGCTTGCCGTCCTCGAACAGGGCATTGCCTTCCTCGAACGCGCCGATTGCAGGGCTTGTGGGGTCGAAGCAGAGCGACAATTCCTCGCTGTCGGGACGCAGCTTGGCCAGCATCCAGGGATAGCGACGGACATAGGCGGGGACATAGGCCGGACCGCGCAGCTTGCCTTCATCATCGACGAAGATGTTGACGCCTTCATTGAGGCCCATCAGCAGCAGCGGCACGGAGTCCGCGCCGGCCGAGAAGATGATCGGCGCAAAGCGCTGCGCGTTGACGAATTCATCGACGGTCAGCGGCACGGCATGTTGCGTCGTGAGGAAGGGTGCCGTTTCCACGCTGCGGCTCTTGAAATCCGCATGATCCACGGTGCTGAGCGGGAGCAGGTCGTTATAGAAGATCGGCAGGTTGTTCGCGGGCGCACTGGCCATGATCAGGTCCATTCTCTCAATGATGCGACGCGTTGACCTGCGCCGCGGGTCCGTAGATTGGGGCAGGGCGATATAGGCCTTGCGGGTCGGGTGCAATCGCTTTGTCGGTGGCCCGCGCTCAGCCTTCGCCGGGCAGCGGGATCAGCTTGCCGGGATTGAACAGGCCCTTGGGGTCGAAGGCCGCCTTGATCGCGCGCAGCGCGCTGATCCGGGCAGGGCTGGCGAGGCGGCCCAACTCCGCCCGCTTCATCTGGCCGATGCCATGTTCGGCAGAAATGGAGCCCCCGGCTGCGACCACGGCATCGTGGACGAAGGCGTTGATGACCTGACCCTGTGCGGCGATCCACGCCGGGCCGTCGCTCGTTCCCCTGGGAGCGCGGACATGGAAATGGACATTGCCGTCGCCCAGATGGCCGAAGGACGAGGCAGTCGTACCGGGAAAGGTCGCTTCCGCCGCCGACGCCGCCTCGATCATGAAGGCGGGCATCTTCGCAACCGGCACACTGATATCATATTGCAGCGCCGGCCCCTGCGCCCGCTCCGATTCCGAGAGGGATTCGCGAATCCGCCAGAAGGCCTCGGCCTGGGCCTCGTTCGCGGCGATCGCGGCGTCCATGGCGATGCCGCGATCGAAGGCTTCTGCCAGCGCCCCTTCCAGCCGTTCCGACGGACCAGGTTCCGACAGGTCGGCATGGTCCACCTCGATCAATACATGCCATGGGGTGCGAGGTTCGATCGGCGAGCGGGTGCCGGGTACATGGCCGAGGACGAAGCCCAGCGTATCGTTCGCGATCACCTCGAAGCCTTCCACGCTGTCGCCGAGCTTTTCCTCGGTCAGGCGCAGCAGGCGGAGGGCATCGGCGGGGCTCTTGACGCCGACCCAGCCCACCGCCCGCGCCGCGATGGCGGGTACCAGCCGCAAGGATGCCGCCGTGACCACGCCCAGCGTTCCTTCGGCGCCGATCAGCAACTGCTTTATGTCGTAGCCGCGATTGTCCTTCTTGAGCGCGTCCAGCCCGTCAAAGATGCTGCCATCGGGCAGAACCGCCTCGATCCCTTCGACGAGCGCGCGCATCGTGCCATGGCGCAGCACCTGCGTGCCTCCGGCATTGGTGGATACGAGGCCGCCGATCGTGGCCGATCCCTTGGCTCCCAGGCTGAGGGGAAAGCGGCGGCCGGCGGCTTCCGCTGCGTCGTGCAACACGCTCAGGATAACCCCAGCCTCGCAAACCGCCAGATTGTCCTCGGGCGACAGGCTGCGGATGCGGTTCATCCGACGCAGCGAGAGGATGAGGGCGGAACCATCCGCCGGCGGGGTGGCGCCGCCCACCATCGACGTATTGCCGCCCTGGGGCACCAAAGCGACGCCCAGTTCCGCCGCCAGCTTCACCGCGGCGGCGACTTCCGCCGTCGACGCGGGCGACAAGATCGCTGCTGCAGCGCCATGGTAGCGGCCACGCCAGTCGCTGACCCAAGGAACGATATCGTCGGGTTCGTCGGTGACGCCCTTGGGGCCAAGCAGGGCGGCGAAGCGGTCGATGATGTCCTGTCCGATCATGGACGCACCTATGCCCCGGAATTCATCGACTGTTCAACCGTTGGTCGATAGCGTGGGATCGCAAGAAGGGGTCCATTTTGTTTCATTCCGTTCTGCTGCTCCTTGCCGCGCCTGCCGGAGAGCCTGTGCAATTGGCGCAGCTGACGATTCAGCAGCGCGTCATCATTCGCGTGCCGATGCCCCGCAAGGGCAAGGCGCCGCCGCGAATCGCGCCGGAAGCCGGGGATGCCTGGGAAGAGAAGAAAGGACCGCGCTGCATCGCGCTCCGTTCCATTCGTGGGGCCAACATCCTGGTGCGCAATGGCGTGGACCTGTTGCTTGCGGATGAGCATCGCTATCGCGCCCGGTTGGAACGGGGCTGCGATTCGACCGGCTTCTATTCGGGTTTCTATGTGGAACCGCATGAGGACGGGTCGCTCTGTTCGGGGCGGGACGAGTTGCACGCGCGTAGCGGCCTGAGCTGCGCGATCGACAGCTTTCGTCGCCTGATTGCCGCAGAGTCGGACGATTAAGCGAATTGATGGCGGGCAATGACGCGATTTTCTTGACAAGAGGCCGATATTTCCGCAAGTCGCGGCCGATTTCTGTCCCGCGGACGCGCAGGGCAGGCCACCTCCTGTCCCGGACCATTGAATGACTTTCGCCGATCTCGGCCTTTCCGACGAATTGCTCAAGGCCGTAACCGAGTCCGGTTATGACACGCCGACGCCCATCCAGGCGCAGGCTATCCCCTCCGTGCTGATGATGAAGGACATTATCGGCATCGCGCAGACGGGGACGGGCAAGACCGCCAGCTTCGTGCTGCCGATGATCGATATCCTCGCCCATGGTCGCGCTCGTGCGCTCATGCCGCGCAGCCTGATTTTGGAGCCGACGCGCGAACTCGCCGCCCAGGTGGCCGAGAATTTCGAGAAGTACGGCAAATATCACAAGCTCTCCATGGCGCTGCTGATCGGTGGCGTGCAGATGGGCGATCAGATCAAGGCTCTGGAACGCGGCGTCGACGTGCTGATCGCCACGCCCGGCCGGCTGATGGATTTGTTCCAGCGCGGCAAGATATTGCTGAACGGCTGCTCGATGCTCGTCATCGACGAAGCCGATCGAATGCTGGACATGGGCTTCATCCCGGACATCGAGGAAATCTGCACCAAGCTGCCGGCGCAGCGCCAGACGCTCCTTTTCTCGGCGACCATGCCTCCGGTCATCAAGAAACTCGCCGACCGCTTCCTCAGCAACCCCAAGTCGATCGAGGTGGCCCGGCCGGCCACTGCCTCCACCAACATCACCCAGCATCTGGTGAAAGTCGATTCGCGCAAGAAGCGCGAGGCCCTCCGCGCCATGTTGAACGTCGAGGATGTCACCAGCGCGGTGATCTTCTGCAATCGCAAGACCACGGTGCGCGAACTCAACAAGAGCCTGCAACGCTATGGCTTCAAGTCGGGCGAGATCCATGGCGACATCGACCAAGCGTCGCGCATCGCCGAACTGGAGCGGTTCCGCGAGGGCAGGGTCAATATCCTCGTCGCGTCGGATGTCGCAGCCCGCGGGCTGGACATCAAGGGCGTAAGTCACGTCTTCAACTTCGATGCGCCTTGGCACCCCGACGATTATGTCCACCGCATCGGCCGCACGGGTCGCGCCGGTGCGACCGGCGTCGCCTATACCTTCGTCAGTGAAGCGGACGCCGAGGCAATCGACAATATCCAGAAGCTGATCGGTACCAAGATCGCCTATGCCGATCTGCCGGCCGGTGCGACCGGTGCCGAAGCTCCGCACGAAGATCAGCGTGCCGAGGGCCGGGATCGCCAGGATGACCGTCCACGGGGCGAAAAGCGCGATGCGCGCCCTCGCAGCGAACGGCGCGAGGAGCGTCCCCGCGACGACCGCCGCGACGACCGCAAGGATCGCGCCGCCGTCCCGCAGCGCCAGCGTCGCCACGACGCGGCCGACGAGGGGCCGGATGACGGCTGGAACGGTCCGGTGCCTGCCTTCCTCTCGGTCGGCTTTGCCGGCTGACCGGTATCGCAACGGTGACGGCGATTGTTTTCTTCCGGAACATGGCCCTGTTACCCCGCAACTAACCTATCGGCTTTATCTAAGTGCTTGAATGATCGTATCGGCGGCGTCGGACGCCGTGGTGGCGTCGACGTCGATCGGAAAGTGCGGCGGTGGCATGGGCCGGTCTGAGTTCGTGCAGGAGCGTCAGGCAGCTCCGCGTCCCATATGCGGCACGATCCGTTGCCACCTGCGCGGCATACCTCCTCGAAAAGACGCGCGGGAAAGTTGCTCGCAACGCTGGGCTCAGGCGCGACGGTGAATAGGAGCGATCGGGCCGGGTCGCGCAGCCTGCGAAATCGCGGGCATCCACAAGCTTTCGCGCAGGCTGTCCCACGATCAAATGATTGTGGGACAGCGTAGGTAGATGCGTTCGACGATGATGCGGCCGATGTCAGCTTGCCCGAGGCGAGCGGGCTGTAAATGAACACGAGGCGCATCGCGGCGTTCTGATGCGAGCAGCTGTCTATCCGAATGAGTGTAGAGACCAGGCAAGCCCGCAGCGTCTGGCGGTGGGCGGCCAAACGAAAAGGGCCGGTGCGACGATGCGCATCGGCCCTTTTCGTTTCCGCCTCAGTGCGGGCTGCTCAATTAATCGTGCCGAGATTCCTGATAGCGCCTTCGACCAGTTCCTTGTCCGCCTTGGCATCGTGGCCTTGGGCGATCAGGGTGGCGGCGGCGGCAGTTGCCGCGCTCACCGCCTTGGCCCGGATGCCGGCGATCGCAGCACGCTCCGCGGCCCCGATCTTGTCCTCTGCCATCTTCTGGCGACGGGCGACCAGGGCTTCGGCGTTGATCTTGGCGTCGGCGATCAGCCCTTCGGCCTCATGCTCCGCAGCCTTGCGCATCGCTTCCGCTTCACCGGCGGCGGCCGCCAGCTTGGCTTCATACTCGCCTTTGAGCGCTTCAGCCTCAGCGCGAAGCTTCGAGGCCTCGGCGAGTTGTTCCTTGATCTGAGCGATCCGGCCGTCCAGCGCCTTGCCGATCAGGGCAGGCACCTTCTTGACAAGCAGGATAGCGATGAACACCGCCATCGCCAGGCTGACCCAGGCGGTGGCGTCCATGCCGATCGCCTTGGGATCGGTGTGGGGAACCGCGCCTTCATGGGCGACGGTGCCGACCGGCTCCATGCCTTCGGCATGAATGGCCTGATCGAGCGTGGGGGGCGTTTCCGCCGAATGCTGTGCTGCTGCCTCAGCCATGGGCCAGTGCCGCCTTTACTGCGTTGCGGGCTGCTTCTTCCGACGCTTCGACGCCGGCAATGCGAGCCACCATGTCGCGCGCCGCATCGGCGGCGACGGTTTCGATTTCTCCCAGCGCCGCGTCGCTCGCAGCCTGGATACGGCCTTCGGCCGCAGCGATCCTGTTCGCCACCTCGGCATCCGCGGCGGCGAGCTTCGTTTCCGAAGACTTGGCCGCTTCCGCCTTCGCCTTGGCCATAACGGCCTGGGCAGCGGCGCGGTTCTCTGCGTCGCGAAGGCGATAGTCCGCCTCGGCTTCGTCGGCACGGGCGAAAGCCGCCTTGGCCGCATCCAGATCGCCGCTGATCTTCGCGTCGCGCGCGTCCGCCGTGCCCTGGACTTTGGGAACCATGCCCAGGCCAATGACGAAGAAGACGAAGCCGAACGTCACCAGCAGCCAGAAGATCTGACTGGAATAGGTTTCGGCGATTTGCGCGATTTGAGGCATGTTACGGTCCGTCCGATCAGAGGGCGGTCAATAAGGGAAGCGGGCAGGGCCGGCGATCACGCCGCACTGCCCGCTCCGGATTCGTGATCAGGCCACGAACACCAGGATCATGGCGATGACGAACGCCAGCAGACCCAGAAGTTCCGCCGCGGCGAAACCGATGAACAGGCGGCCCTGCTGACCGTCAGCGGCGCCCGGGTTGCGCAGCGCGCCTTCCAGGAACGAGCTGAAGACGTTGCCCACACCGAGGGCGGCGATGCCCGCACCGATCGCGGCCAGGCCAGCACCGAGCAGCTTTGCGGCTTCTGCGTCCATGTCGTAAACTCCCTTGTTAAATCTGTCTAAACGTTGAGGAAAATCAATCGAAACTCAGTGCAGGTTCTCGGCATCGTTGAGATAGACCGAGGTCAGCAGCGCGAACACATAGGCCTGGATGACCGCGACCAGCATTTCCAGCGCGCTGATGCCGACCATCAGGACGAAGCTGGCGGTGCCAACGGTCAGGCCCAATGCTGGCGAAGCATTGGCGCTGTTGATGACGAAGCCCGCAAGCACCTTCAGCAGGACGTGTCCGGCGGTCATCGCGACGAACAGTCGCAGGCCCAGGCTGAACGGACGCACCATGAAGGAGACGAGTTCGATGAAGAAGAGCGGTACCACCATCAGCGCCGGGGTGCCGTGCGGCACGAACAGCGAGAAGAAGTGGAAGCCATGCTTGGCGAAGCCGACGATCAGGACGATCGAGAAGCTCATGATCGCGAGGACGCCGGTTGCGGTGAAATGGCTGGTGAAGGTGAAGGGGTGAAGCCCGAAAAGCCCCAGCGGCAGCATACCCAGAAGGTTCGCCAGCAAGATGAACATGAAGAGCGAAAAGACGTAGGGAATATACTTCCGCCCCTTGTCGCCGATGTTGGCGATCAGCAGGTTCTTGATGAAGCCGGTCATATATTCGACCGCCATCTGCCACCGGCCGGGCACCAGTTCCCGCTTCATCCCGCCAATCACGAACACCCACAGCACCACGGCTGCGAGCACCATGTAAAGCGCACTGTTGGTGAAAGCGATGTTGAAGCCGCCGAGCGACAGATGATCCGTCCCGAACAGCGGTTCGATCGCAAACTGGTGCATCGGATCGATTTTGCCGGATTCTGCCACGTTGACCCCTGTAACGTCTAAGCCTTCGGACTATGACAAAAGCGTCCCTATTGGTCGGGACGCTTCGCCGTCGTCAATCTGATGATGTTCCTGAACGCCGCCACGATCCCGAGACCGAGGAACACGAGCAGGAGCCATGGGGATGTGCCGAACAGCCGGTCGAGAACCCAGCCGATCAACGCACCACCGACAAGACCGCCGATCAGTTCAGCCAGAACCCGGTTGCCCAGACGTGACCCATCGTCCGCCTGCTGCTCCGTAGCCCCCTGCCTGACCTTTTCGACATGCTCGGCCTTTGCGATCCGCTCCTCAAGGGAAGCGATCCGCGAGTCCTCGCCCGCCGGGTCCTGTCCGGGTGTATCCGCTGCCATGCGCCTCCTCCATCGGGTATTTCACCCCATGGCGGTCGGCATGGCGCTTGCGGCTGCACCCGTCAAGGCGCGGCCCGTTTAGAAAGGCGATTGCGGATAGTCAACCATGGTTGCGGCAGAGAATATCCGTGCGGTACGAAGGGATGAGAAAAGTCCGCTACCGCGGAATATCATCCCGCATTGGCGCAGTAGGACGGCAGGGCGACCGGCCCGGCACCCTTGGTCTGCCATGCGCCGGCGCCGATCCGGTACACCTGGCCGGGCTTCACGCGATTGCTGAGCGTCTGGCATCCGGTGGCGGCGGCCACGTCCTGGACGGTCACGCCGCGTTGTCCTGCAAGCTGTGTATAAGCCGCGCGGCGCTTGATGTTGATCGATTCGACTTCGGAACGAACTTCGGCACCCACCGTCCCTGCGATGCCGAGATAGCCGTCGGCCTGCTCGCCCACGGTGCCCGCATTCATCGCGGCGGCGACGGCGCCCGACTGGGCGCGCGCGGGCGCGGTGATCACAAGGCAGCTTGCCAGCGCAACAGCGGCGCCTGCGGCGATGAGCATCCTGCGTGTCATTGCGGAAACAACTCCGGGTTATTTTGGATGAGATTCTGGGCGTCGCGTTGCAGCTTGACGACGACCTCCTGCTGCACCTTCACGTTCAGGTTGATCTCGATCGGCCTGTCGGGGGCTTTCACCTGAATACATCCCCCCAGCGCAAGGCCGGCGAAACCGGCGGTCATGATTGCTCGTGTCTTCATTTCTGCTCCCCGTCTGGCACAGTCTCGCTTTCGCGAGGCTGAACCGCAAGTTCTTGTTGCGAGGCCGCCCGCATTTCATCCTGCACCTGGTCGCCTATGCTGTTCTGGATCAGCTGGGAAGGGTCGATGAAGGACTGGGCCGTACCCAGCAATCCGCGGAAGGGCGCGGCGATCCGCACGTTGAAGATGAAGGGGAGGCCGATGAAGTTGCGCGCGATCCCGCCCGGCACATCGCCCAGCCTGCCCCGGTTGACGCCATTGAAGACAACGTTCGTCACCATCTCGCCATCCAGCGCGCCGTCCATCAGGATTGTCAGACATTTATACTGGAGATCCTTGAGCGCGTCGAAGGCCATGCGCCCCATTGCGCCCAGTTGCTCGTTGGATACCGGTCCGACATAGGACAATATGCCGGACTGGCGGGCAGGGTCGCAGGGAATGCTGGGCAGCACGCCTTCGGGCATCATCAGCGGCGGCATCCCCTGCTGCCGCGCCACCAGTACGCCGCCCGCGACGCGCCCGCCTTGGGCATTGAATATCAGCGGCATGATGCCGTCGAACGTGCCGGTGGCGGAGACGTTGTCGAGTTGCATCGCCTGGATGAACGCGCCTGCGTCCAGGCCGATGACGCGGAAGGTCAGGTAACGGTCGACGTCGGCCGAAAAATCCATAGTCGTCGGCAGCAGGACGAGCTGTCCGCCGGAAAAAGGCCAGCCCCCGCCTTCGATCCGCACCTTCTGCCCCGCTTCCAGGCGATAGCGCACCACGCCGTCATGCACCTCGACGCCCGGATTGACGGTCCGGATACGCGCTTCCTGTCCCGGCGCCGTGACCAGATTGATCAGGTCCTTGAAGCGTATCTCGCCCGACAGCCCTTCCACCGGGCCGAAGGCGGCTGCCAGATCGGCATCGTCGGTGCGAAATGTGCCATTGCTGGTGACGGTAGAGCCGTTCCAGTCGATTCGACCCTGGCCCGTGACCGTGGCGGTCACATTGGCGACGACGCCGAGCGCCAGCGGCGTCACATCCTCTGGCTGGAGACCCGAGCCGAATGTCAGGCCGGGGACGCCCAGGTCGGCATGACCCCGGCCGCTGGCCAGATCATGCGCAATGTCTGCCTTGGCGACCGTTGCGCCATTGCGCTGTGCGGCCATCGTGCCTGCAGCGGCGATGCGGCCATCGTTCAGGGTGAGGGTGAAATCCGGCACCGTCAGCGGGGTGAAGCGCGGCGCTGGCTGCGAATCGCGCAGTGTCATGGTGGAGCGCAGCCCGAACAGACCCTTGGCAAAGCGCCAGTCGCCCGCGCCCTGTTCCACGATCAACGGCACCGAACCGATCTGCCCGCCCATGCCGCTCAGCTTCCCTGCAAAGCCATCTTTCGTCATCGCGCCCGTCATCGACGCGGCGGACAGGCGCACAGGGGCATCCTGCGGGCCGATCGTGAGGGCGGGATTGGCGAGCGCGAAGCCTGTCTTGCCCAGCACAACGCGCGCATGGTCGGCCGTAAGGCGCAGGGGGCTGTCGGCGGTGTGGCCATCGAGCGCCAGATCGCGAATCGCCGCGCCTCCGCGAATCCCGTCCGGTCCCACAGCGACCATCGCGCCGCCATCGACCGGGCACAAAGTCTGGCGGGTCCGGCCCAGCGCGAAATTGCCGTAACGCGCTTCCAGCAGCGACACGGGCACGCAATCGGGATTGATCGCCACCCTTCCGCCGGCCGCGATCCGTCCGTTGATGGGCAGGGTCAACCCGCGCAGGCGGCCGTCAGGCAGTGGTCCGTCCAGCCGCATGGCGGTCGTGAAACGGGTGGCGCCATTACGATCCGCGGTGAAGCGCACCCGGTCCAGTGCGAGCCGCGCTTCGCCCGCCGCATAGGGATCGGAGAACAACTCGCCGCCAAAGCCGCCTCCTGGCCGCCGCGCGAGGCGCAGCGCGGCCTGGGGCAGGCCGCCGCCCTGCGTGGTGATGGCGCCATTGAGCGCCCAATCCAGTCCCGCAGCCTTGCCCGGCCAGGCCAGCGTCAACTGACCGCCCTGTGCGATCCCGACGCGTGCGCCGTTTTGCGCATCCAGACCAGTGTCGGTCAGGACGAGGCTCCCGCGGCCCGGCTTCTGCACGAGGGCGAAGGTGGTGCGGAGCCGGTTGCGGCGTCCCGCCTTCTCGACAGCGTCGGCCAGCTTCACCGCGAGGGGGGAGACCGGAGTCCCCGCGGTCGCCGCGCGCAGCGCGGTCAGCGGAGCGCGTCCGGCCAGATGCAGATCCTGGCCCGACAACAGACCCTGAAGGCTGTTGCCGTCCTGGTCCAGCACCCAGTCGCCCGAAAGCGCGGCATCACGTAAAACCGCGCCGCGCCCGGTCAGCGCGGTCGCGACTATGCGCAGCTTGCCGCCGGTCCGCGTTGTGTTGCCATCGAAGTCGATACGGCCGTCAGGTGAGGCCAGCACCAGGCCGCCACCCTTGAGCGCCTGGCCCGATAGGTCGACATGTCCGCTCCAGTGATCGAGCGCCTTGTCCAAGGAGATGTCGACGACGGCCGCCGGCCTGGCGATCGCTGCGCCGGCGTCGCGACAGGCGAGCGCGTCGGCGCGCACCGGGCCCGATAGCTGCGGGTTGCCCTGCTGCATCGCGATCGTCATCATAGCGGTCGTGTGCGACAGGCTGCAGCCCGCGATCGCGGCGCGCGGCATTGCGGCTGCCAGCCGGCCCCTGAAACCGGACCGGAGATGGCCGTTGCCGTCGATCTGCATCCCGATCCGCCCGGCATCGGTGTCCAGCGTCACCCGGGCGTCGCTCAGCGTGACGCGAATATCGGGCAGGCTGAAGGGCGCTGTCGAATCGGGATCGCGAAACCGGTCCAACTCGCCCAGCCGCATCGCTCCGTCATGCCAGGAACCGCGCATCCGCACGCCGCCTGCACGCACGGCGGCGACCTGCGGCGTCAGCCCTGCAAAGGCGATGTCGACTTCTACCCAGCGGGCGGTGAGGTCCGGCCTCGCGGGGTCGCCCAACACGATATTCTCGATCCGCTGGGTGCGCAGGCCCACATCGATCAGGTCATAGCTGGCCTGGACGCCGCGCCGATTGAGTTCCCGGCTCACGAAATTCTCGGCGATCGGCGCACGCTGGGTCCACAGACCGACCAGCACCAGCGCCAGCGAGCCTGTTCCCACGCCAAGCCAGCGCAGCCATGCCCGGCGAATCGCCTCTTCGCCGTCTTCTTCTTTCATGCCTATGGCCAACCCCGGCTCTCGCTTGACGCTGATGGTCCGTAACGGGACCATAACGTCTGTGCCCCCCTAAATATCCTTGCCCGGCGATTTCGCAACGCATAGCGTCACTTGGCGTCGACGAAGGGGACGGAAGATTGGCCGAACAGGACGCGAAAGCCATGCATGACGGCGCGGGGCATCGCGCGCGATTGCGACAGAAACTAGCGGATAGCGGGGGCGATGCGCTGCACGACCATGAACTGGTCGAATATCTGCTGGCGCTCGCCATCCGCCGACGCGACACCAAGCCGCTGGCCAAGGAATTGCTGCGGACCTTTGGCGGCATCGGTGAGCTGATGACGGCCGACTGGCAAGCTATCGCCCGCGTGCCCGGCATGGGCGACACCAGCGTCGCCGCGATCAAGATCGTTCAGGCTACAGCGCTGCGGATGCTCCGCAACGAAGTCGCCGCGCGGCCGGTGCTGGGCAGCTGGCAGGCGCTGCTCGACTATCTGCGCGCCGACATGGCCTGGCTGGGCGTCGAGCGCGTCCGGGTGCTGCACCTCAACAGCCGCAATATGTTGATCCGCGACGACCATATGGGCGACGGGTCGATCGACCAGGCAGCGATCTACACGCGCGAGGTTATCAGGCGCGCCATCGACTTCGGCTCGGCGGCGCTGATCCTGGTCCACAACCATCCCAGCGGGTCGCCCGAGCCTAGTCGGCAGGACATCGACATTACCCGCCAGATCATCGACGCCGGCAAACGCCTCGGGATCAGCGTCCACGATCATATCATCATCGGGGCCCAGGGGCATGTCAGCCTGCGGGCGAAGGGACTGTTGTAGGGCGAGAGCGGCAATAGGGCCGGATGGTCCGCGCATGTCGCACGGCTACCACCCGGCCGTCGCGCGGCCATCAGGCAACGGCGCGGTCCAGATAGGGGAGGCGATCGGTCAATGCCGGCGGCAGCCCGTTGACGACCAGCGCCCGCGCATGGTGCCACAGCGCTGACAGCAGCAGCAGCGCCGATCCGATCACAAGGGCGGTAAAGGCGGCCGACAGTTCGACCGCGCCCGCTTGCTTGAACAGGGCATAGAGGGCGAACAACACATAAGCGAGGCTGGACACAAGCAGCGCGCGCCGGTCGATCGCCAGCGCCACCAGTCCGAAGGCGATGTAGAGCGCGATCACCATCAGCGCCTTCGCGACGCTGATCTCGTCGCCATCGAACACGCCCAGCAGGTGGAACAGCGAGTGGGCAATCATCGGAGCGGCGGCAAGATGTAGCCAGAATGCGACATCGGAACGGCGTGTGGTGCGCGCCCGGTCGCTCATGTCCCATCGCATCGCGAGGATGAAAATCGCAAGGCCCGATGCCAGCAATAGCAGATAGGGGAGCTGCACGCTGGTGGGAAAGGCGGAAATGATGAGGCTGGCGATCACGCCAGCAGCCGCAGCGGCGCCGACCGCAACGGTGATCGGCACCATGAAGCGCTGCCAGTGCGCCCAGGCGGCGACGGCGCTCAGGGCGGCCACGCCGGAAAAGATCAACGCGGCCTGCCGTTCGCCGGCATCCGGGAATATCTGCGCCGCGAGTGAGCCGAGCGCGAAGGCGACACCGCCGACAAAACCGCACAGCAGCAGGATGGACGGCAGCGCCATGCGCCGCTGCCGCGTGAAATATTCGGCCAGCCCCCAACTCGCCGCAGCGACCAGCAGGCCGGACATGAAGGCCGGATGATGCTCTTCCGCCCCGAATCGCAGGCTGTTACCGAGCCAGCCGACCGCCACGAGCATGATCACGCTGGCTATCGCCACGAAGATATCGTTGAACCCGGTCAGCAGCCGGAAATGTTCTTCATCGACCATGGGTGAGGCGCGTAGTTTGGCCACATGGTCGCGAAATGCCTGAGCGGCCTCGGGCGTCATCGCGCCGGCCGCTACGGCATCCTGTAGGTCGCTCTCGCTATACATCGGTCCTGCTCCTGGGACATTTGGGCCACGTCATCCTATCATCACTGTATTATATCATCAATACAGCTATTTTCGCCTTTTTCCGCGGCTGGAGCGGTGTTAGCGCGGGGATAAGTTGAAGAGAGAGGATTTTCCTGCATGAGCCTGCCGCCGCTGCTCCGTGACCGCCTGTCGCTGCCGCTGATCGGTTCGCCGATGTTCATCGTGTCGCAGCCCGACCTGGTCATCGCGCAGTGCCGCAGCGGCATCGTCGGCGCCTTTCCCTCGCTCAACGCGCGGCCTTCGGGAGTGTTCGAGGCCTGGCTCCAGCAACTGGGCGCGGCACTGACCGACCAGGATGCGCCCTTCGCCGTCAACCTGATCGTCCATCGCACCAATGCGCGGCTGGAGGAGGATTTGAAACTGTGCGTCCAGTATAGGGTGCCGATCGTCATCACGTCGCTCGGCGCCCGGGAGGATGTGAACCAGGCGATCCACAGCTATGGCGGTATCGTCCTGCATGACGTCATCGATAATGTCTTCGCGCGCAAGGCGATCGAAAAGGGCGCAGATGGCCTGATCGCGGTCGCCGCCGGCGCAGGCGGCCATGCCGGCACGCTGTCGCCCTTCGCGCTGGTTCAGGAGATCCGTCAGTGGTTTGACGGACCGCTGGCGCTTTCCGGCGCGATCGCGACCGGGCGGGTGATCGCGGCGGCGCGGATGATGGGCGCGGATCTCGCCTATATGGGCTCGCCTTTCATCGCCACGGCGGAGGCCAATGCCGATGCCGCCTACAAGCAGATGATCGTCGAAGGCGGGGCGGCAGACATCGTATATTCCGACGTGTTCACCGGCGTCCATGGCAATTATCTGCGCCCCAGCATCGTCGCGTCGGGGCTGGACCCCGATAGTCTGCCGGAGGCGAAGGACATGGACTTTGCATCGCTGACTGGCGGCGATAAGAAGGCATGGCGCGACGTCTGGGGGGCGGGACAGGGCATCGGCGCGATTGCCAAGGTTCAGCCGGCTGCCGACTTCATTGCCCAGTTGCAGGCGGAGTATCGGGCGGCCGTGGCGGACTTCACGGCCTGAACGCGGCGGGGGCGCATTGCCCGCCGGTCACAGGAACGCGCGCAACTCCGCGATGAAACGGTCGAACTG
The DNA here is from genome assembly GCF_001650725.1 of Sphingobium sp. TCM1. GTDB lineage: Bacteria > Pseudomonadota > Alphaproteobacteria > Sphingomonadales > Sphingomonadaceae > Sphingobium. Next base: position 299,892 of record NZ_LXVX01000012.1, read on the forward strand.
GTCATGGTGCAGCCAGTGCCCGGCATCGGCGAACTCGACCAGTCGCGCGTCGCGGAAGTGCGCCATGCGTCCGTCCCGTTCGGGATTGGAGGCCCAGCTGTCCTTGCCCAGGCAAAGCAATGTCGGGCAGGCGATGCGCGCCCAGAATTCCGGAAGGTCCGCATCGGTGCCCGCTTGGGGCGCGGCGTTGTTCAGATAGGGGTCGAATTTCCAGCTATAGCTGCCATCCTCGTTACGGTTGACGCCGTGCTGGGTCAGGTGCAGCGCCTGTTCGACCGAGAGATGCTCGTTGCGTTCGCGCATACGGCCGATCGCGGCTTCGATCGTGGGATAGCGTCGTCCGGCGCGAGCTGCGCTGGCGCGCCGGCCGTCGATCCACAGACGCCAGGCATCGGGGACATTTTCCTCCGCCTTCTGCTTCAACCGATCGGGCGACAGGCCCAATCCTTCGATCGCGACGATCTTGCGCACCTTGTCGGGGAAAAGCCCGGCATAGCGCAAGCTGATCGATCCGCCGAGCGAATGGCCGACGATGGTTACTGGCGCGCGGTCGAGCAGATCGACCAGCAGCCCCAGGTCATAGACGAAATTGGCCATCATGTACGAACCTTCGGCCGACCAGGCGCTGTCGCCGTGGCCGCGCAGGTCCGGTGCGATGACATGATAGTCCTTCGCCAGCAACCGCGCCGTCCAGTCCCAGCTCCGAGCATGGTCGAAGCCACCGTGGAGCAGGATCAGCAGCGGGGCGGAAGGATTGCCCCAGTCCAGATAGTGCAGCCGGGACCGCAGCGACGTGAAGAAATGGGAAGTCGGGGTCGGCACGGTCGGCATGTCCATTCGGTCCTGCGGCGGCTGGAGGGGATGGCTGTCCGGCCCCCATTGGCCAACTGGCCCATGCTTGCAAGCGCGAAAGAATGAAAAGGACGTTTTTTCTTGTATTTCGGCAACGCGTTTCAAATGAATTGCTGCTTCGCGGCGAAGGGAATGATCAGTCGTGATCGAACGGCGCGGTGAACCGGATCAGTCGGCCGGAGGAAGCGTCATGGCTCGCTTCCATCACTGCCCTGGCCAGCTCCGCTTGTTTGAACGGCTTGTCGAGCCGGAGGCGGCGGCTGGCGTGGGGGGGCAGTTCGGCGAAACCCGTAATGATGATGACGGGCAGGCCCGGATGATTTTGCTCGATCATATCGGCCAGTTGCGCGCCGGTCATGCCGGGCATGGCATGATCGGTCACGACCAGATCGACATTGGCTTCCTCCAGCATCCGCAATGCGTCGGCGGCATTGCTGGCCTGGAACACGGTATGGCCCAGGTCTTCCAGCATTCCCGCCGTGTTCATCAGTACCAGATTGTCGTCGTCCACCGCCAGGATGACGAGAGGCACCGGCGCGCTGTCCCGCAGGTCCAGGCTGGGGATATGCTCCTCTGCCGGCTGGGCCTGGGATACGGGAAGCCATAGGGAGACGGTCGTGCCGAGGCCGGGCGCGCTGATGATGTCGAGAGCGCCGCCGCATTGTTGCGCAAAGCCATGCACCATCGAGAGGCCAAGGCCCGTACCCTTGCCGACGCCCTTGGTCGTGAAAAAGGGCTCGCGCGCCCGCTCCAGCGTCGCGGCGTCCATGCCTTCGCCTTCATCGACCACGGACAGGCATATATAGCGTCCGGGAGAAAGGCCCGGCGGGGCTTCCTCGGCGACGAATATTTCGCTCGCTTCGATGCTGATCCTGCCGCCATCGGGCATGGCGTCGCGCGCATTGACCGCCAGGTTGAGCAGCGCAAGTTCCAGCTGCGCGGGATCGGCGTGGGCGGGCGCGAGCGCCAGGGGAAAGCGCGTTTCGATCGCCACGCTGGCGCCGATGGTGCTCTGGAGCAGTTCCGCCATGCCGCGGACAAGGCCGATGCAGTCCACGCTCTGGAGCTTCAGCTCCTGCCGCCGCGCAAAGGCGAGCATACGCTGGGTCAGGGTCGCGCCCCGTTCGGCTGCCGCCATGGCATTGTCGAGATAGCGGCTGATGTCCGCGCCATTCGCCATCCTTTGGCGCGCCAGATCCAGGCTGCCGACGATGACGGCGAGCAGATTGTTGAAATCATGGGCGACGCCGCCGGTCAGCTTGCCGATCGCATCCATCTTCTGCGACTGGATGATGGCGTCGCGGGCGTCGTCGAGCGCCCGCTGCGCCTCGCGCCGCTCGGTGAGGTCGCGGGTGATTTTCGCAAAGCCCAGCAGTTGGCCATGGTCGGGGTCGCGGATGGGATCGATCACGACATTGGCCCAGAAGCGCGACCCGTCCTTGCGGATGCGCCACCCCTCGGCCTCGAACCGTCCCTCGCGCTCGGCGGTGTGCAGCGCACGGGAGGGGAGGCCGGCCAGCCGGTCCTCGTCCGAATAGAAGCGCGCGAAATTCTCTCCCAATATCTCGTGCGCTTTATAGCCCTTGAACCGTTCGGCGCCCGGATTCCAGCTGGTGATGGTGCCGACCGGGTCCAGCATGTAGATCGCATAGTCGCTGATGCTCTCGACCAGCAGGCGAAAACGCTCTTCGCTCTTGCGCAGCGCTTCCTGTGCAGCGCGTCTTTCGGTGAGATCCTTTGTGACCTTGGCGAAGCCCAGCAGTCGCCCTTGGGGATCGCGGATCGGGTCTATGACGACATTGGCCCAGAAACAGGTGCCATCCTTGCGCACGCGCCAGCCCTCGGCCTCGAAGCGTCCCTCCCTTTCGGCGGTCGCCAGGGCGCGGGCGGGCATTCCCTTCGCCTGGTCCTCCGGTGTGTAGAACCGGGAAAAATGCTGGCCGATGATTTCGTCGGCTTCATAGCCCTTGAACCGGCAGGCGCCGGCGTTCCAGCTGATGACTAACCCGCTGGGGTCGAGCATGTAGATGGCATAGTCCGTGACGCTCTGCACCAGCAGTTCAAAGCGATTGCCACTGTCCGACGTTAGGCTGGTCATGAGTTCCCCGATCAGGGCGCAGTGAAAGAAGCGCGCCCTTTTGCCATGGGCAAAACGCAAGGCAGTGACGAACGTTCCTCTCATCCGCAAGCGGATATGTACGCGGACGACTTGACTTGCGGGAACGGTCTGCCCACCACGCAGCGCAGCAATCAGCACGGGACGAGGGAAGAGCATGGGTGCAGGCGCGACGATCACGGTCATTGGCGAGGCGATGCTGGAACTGAGCCGCGGGCAGGGGGACAGTTGGAACCTGCGTTATGGCGGCGACGTGATCAACACGGCCGTACACCTGGCCCGTTCCGGCGATACGGTTCGGCTAGCGAGCGCGCTGGGCGCTGACGCGATGAGCGCGGACTTGCGCGCGCAGTGGGAAGCCGAGGGCGTCGATACCGGGCTGGTGCTCGCCGCGGCCGATCGTCTTCCGGGTCTCTATGCCATCGAGACCGACGCGACCGGCGAGCGGACCTTCCATTACTGGCGCAGCGAAGCCGCCGCACGGCGTATGTTTGCGCTCCCCGACAGCGAGGCGATGGTGGAGGCGGCGGCCCAATCGGATCTGCTCTACTTCTCGCTCATCACGCTGGCCATTCTGCCTGACGAAGGGCGTGAAGCGCTGCTGGCCCTGTGCGCGGCGGTCAAGGCGCGCGGCGGAAAGGTGGCCTTCGACGGCAATTATCGCGCGCGGCTCTGGCCCGACGCGACGACGGCTTGCCATTGGCGCGACCGGGCGATCGCGCTGGCCGACATCGGCCTGCCGACGCTGGCCGATGAGGTCGAGATGGGCGAGGTGGACGATGCACGCGATGCGGCGGCGCGCTGGGGCGCGGGAGAAGGGCGGGAGATCATCGTCAAGCTGGGCGGAGAGGGCTGCCTCGTCGGCGACCAATTGGTCGCACCGCCCCGCCGGATCGACGTGGTCGATTCGAGTGGCGCGGGCGACGCCTTCAATGCGGGCTATCTCCACGCAAGGCTCGCGGGCGCGGCGCCTGTCGAAGCGGCGCTGGCGGGCCACCGGCTTGCGGGATGGAATATCGGCCGGCGCGGGGCCATTCCGGCCCGGGATGCTGACTCGCCCTATTAAGTTCCGTTGACAGCGCCCCATGGCTTGGGCCATGGACGCTGGGCTTCGCGGGTGTAGCTCAATGGTAGAGCAGCAGCTTCCCAAGCTGACGACGGGGGTTCGATTCCCCTCACCCGCTCCAATCCCCTGTCCGCAGACGTTCGCATTCGTCTAGACAAACCCCAAAAATCCAAGGTATTTAGCGGCTATCAGGCCGCAAGCGTTCACCCGCGTTCGTGTTCAGCCACCAGCCGCTGGGGGTACGATTGGGGGGTATTTGCAAAATGGCCGAATCGATACCCCCAGCGTTGGGGGTATCTTTGGGGGGAAACCCCGGAAAGGCTGGCGAATATGGCTCTGACTGACATCACAATCCGCAATGCTAAGCCCGGCGCAAAGGCGATCAAGTTGGCGGACGGCGGCGGCATGTTCCTGCTGATCACCCCGGCAGGTGGCAAGCTATGGCGGTTGAAATATCGCGTCGATGGAAGCGAGAAGCTGCTGGCTATCGGAGCCTATCCCGAAATCGGGCTTGGGGAAGCGCGCAGGCGTCGGGAGGAAGCGCGAGAACTGATCGCCCTTGGCAAAGACCCGTCACGCGAGAAGCAACGTGACAAGGTGCGGGCGCGCATACAGGCAGCGGACACGTTCAAGGCAATCTGCGATGAGTTTTGCGAAAAGCGCAGGCGCGACGGTACAAAAGGCTGGGCACCCGCCACGGCAATTCGCAGCGAATATCTGCTATCACTGGTTTGCGGCTCCATCGGCAAGTTACCGATAGGCGAGATTGAACCCGCAGATGTGCTGGCGGCCATTCGGCGCATTGAAGGCAAAGGTAAGCTGGAAAGCGCGCGGCGCAGCCTACAACTGGCTGGCGCGGTATTTCGATATGCGGTGGCGACGGCGCGGCTGGCATCGGACCCTACCCGCGATTTGCGCGGCGCACTGACTGCCCCAACCGTAACCCATTATGGCGCGATCACAGACGCAAAGAAGGTTGGCCAATTATTGCGGGCAATAGATGACTATGAGGGCAGCGGCATAACCAAGCTGGCCTTGCAGATTGCGCCCCATGTTTTCGTCCGCCCCGGCGAACTGCGCCATGCCGAATGGAGCGAGTTTGATCTGGACGGCGCACTCTGGATCATTCCGGCGGGCAAGATGAAAATGCGCAAGGCGCACCACGTTCCGCTTTCACGCCAAGCCATCGCCCTGTTCCGCGAAGTGCAAGGCGTTACCGGCCCTTCGGGTTATGTGTTCCCTTCCATCCGGTCCCGCGCGCGCCCGATGAGCGAAAACACTATCAATGCCAGTTTGCGGCGATTGGGATATGCCAGCGATGAAATGACGGGGCATGGGTTTCGCGCCATGGCTTCAACGCTACTTAATGAAAGCGGCAAGTGGCATCCAGACGCCATCGAACGTGCGCTGGCCCATGGAGACAGCGACAAGGTGCGCGCGGCCTATCATCGGGGGGCGCACTGGAACGAGCGCGTGGACATGGCGCAATGGTGGTCGGACTATCTCGACCAGCTACGGAAAGGGGCGGACATTGTGGCCTTCCCTAACCGTGAAGCCGTTTGATCCGCTTGGCGATGCGGACGACTGGCGTTAAGCCCCCCAATCGAATGTGTGAGGGGCAACAGCGTAAATGGATATTCAAGGCTATCTGAGTGAAATACGCGCGCTTTACGGCAGCGGCCAGACAACCGAACATAGTTTTCGCCCCGCCCTAGCCAAGCTGTTTGCTTCCATCGACGTCGCACTCACTGTCATCAATGAGCCAAAGCACCTCACCGATGTTGGCGCGCCTGATTTCGTGTTCAACCGGGCTGCCGTGGCCATCGGCTGGTGCGAGGCCAAGGATATTGGCAAGGACGTGCGAAAATTCGCCGCCACCGATTACAGCAAAGCCCAGAAAGAGCGCTACAAAAAGGGGCTGCCCAACCTGATCTACACCAACGGGCTGGACTTTGAATTCATCCGCGATGGCGAGGCGGTGGATTTCATCAGCATCGCCGATGCCGCCCCGACGCTGCCCGCGCACCCCGCCAATTTCACCGCGCTGGAAAACCGACTGCGCGACTTCGCGCATGTTACCCCGCTTAGCGTCACCTCATCGGCAAAGCTGGCCGCGATGATGGCGGGCAAGGCAGCAATCATAAAGGACATAATGGGCCGCGCCCTCGTGGCGGATATGAAGGCCCAGGATTCCACCGGCACGGCAACCGACCTGATCGGCCAGTATGAGGCCTTCAAGGCCAGCCTGATCCACGACATCACCGTTGAGGAATTTGCCGACATCTATGCCGAAACCATCGCTTATGGCCTGTTCGCCGCGCGCCTGCATGATGAGACGCCCGACAGCTTCACCCGTGCCGAGGCGCTGGACCTGTTGCCCAAGACTAACCCGTTCCTGCGCGAACTGTTCATCTACATCGCAGGCCCCAATCTGGACGAACGCCTGCGCCGCGTGATCGATGAGCTTTGTAATGTGTTCTGCGCCACCGACATGGACAAGGTGCTGCGCAATTTCGGCAAGATCACGGCACGGCAAGACCCCTTCCTTCATTTTTATGAGGATTTTCTGGCCGAATATAACCCCGCCAAGCGCAAGGCGCGCGGTGTGTGGTATACGCCCGAACCCGTAGTGAATTTCATCGTGCGCGCGGTGGACGAGGTGCTGAAAACCGAATTTGGCCTGCCAGACGGCTTGGCCGACACCTCCAAAATCACCATCGATTGGGACACCGGCCAGAACGATCCCAAGACCGGCAAGCCCGCGTATATCAAGAAGGAAGTCCACCGCGTCCAGATTCTGGACCCCGCCACCGGCACCGGCACTTTTCTGGCCGAAGTGGTAAAGCTGGTTTCCGAACGGATCAAGGGCGTCGCACCGGGGCAGCTATCGGCCTATATCGAGCGTGACCTAATCCCGCGCCTGCATGGATTCGAGCTGCTGATGGCCAGCTATGCCATGTGCCACATGAAGCTGGACATGATCCTGACCCGGCTGGGCTACAAGCCATCAGCCAAGCCGCCGCGCCTTGGGGTTTACCTCACCAACAGCCTTGAGGAAGGCGAGCGGGTGGAACAGACCCTGTTCGGCCTGTCCCGCGCCATTGCCAACGAGGCGAAAGCCGCAAGCGACATCAAGCGCCAGACCCCCATCATGTGCGTGATCGGCAACCCGCCCTATTCGGGCATCAGCCAGAACAACGGCAAATGGATCGCCGACAAGATCGAGGATTACAAATATGTCGATGGCGTTCACTTCGGCGAGCGCAAGCACTGGTTACAAGATGATTATGTGAAGTTCCTGCGTCTTGCCGAACACATGATTGAACAGAACGGTGAAGGTGTGCTGGGGTTCATCACTAACCACGGCTATCTTGATAACCCCACCTTTCGCGGGATGCGCTGGCATCTGATGCAGACCTTTGATCGCATCCATGTGCTGGACCTGCACGGCAATTCCAACAAAAAGGAAGTCTGCCCCGACGGCTCGCCAGACAAAAATGTGTTCGACATCATGCAGGGCGTGGCGATCATCATTGCCGTGAAACACCGGCGCAATGGCAAGGCACCCAAGCCGCTGGCAGAGGTGCGCCACGGCGAACTATGGGGCACCCGCGATGGCAAATACGCCCGGCTTTGGGATGGCACTACCGCCAGCCTTGCCGCCACTGCTCTGCCTCACAAGGCCCCGCACCACCCTTTCGTGTTGCGTGATTATGATGTGGAGGCCGCATACGCCAAGGGCTTCTCGGTGGCGGAACTGATGCCTGCTAATGTCACCGGGATTGTCACTATGGGCGACGGTTTCATCATTGCTGACACCCCTGCCCAACTGAAGGCGAACATTGACTACCTGCTCAATTCCGGATGCAGCGCCGCCGAATTGAAAGTACGTTATGGGCTGGGCAAAAATTACGCCGATTGGGCAGTGAATGGACGATCAAAACTGACCTTGGATGAGGCCCTGATCGTCCCAATTTCCTACCGGCCATTCGACTCGCGCTGGACGTATTTCGACAACCGCCTGCTCTGGAGATGGCGTGAAAGTGTGATGCGGCACCTCACAAAGTCTAGCAATTTTAACCTCATGATGACGCGCCAAACAAAGGACGAAATTGGCGCACTGGTCGGCGATAGCATCGCGGCCCACAAGGCATTTAGCGCGTACGACATCACCTATAACATGCCTCTCTACCTCTATCCCGAGGAAGGCACGCTAGATCAGACCATCCGCGTCAATTTCGACCTCAAGCTATTCGCCCAAATCCGCAAGGCGGCTGGACTGACCGGGACGCCAGCCGTGCCCGATGGCACCGATGCCTTCCGCGAGGCCACAGCCGAGGCCCGCCCCGATGAGGTCAAGGTGTTCGATTACATCTATGGCGTGCTGCACAGTCCAGCCTACCGCGCCACCTATGTCGAGTTCCTGAAAATCGACTTTATAGGAGCGCACCGCCTCTTCCCTGAATTGTGACAATCGAAAGGACCGATAGCCATGGCAAAACACAATGCCGCAAACGCCCGAATCAAGCGGGAATACTTCACCTACCTGAAGGAAGCGAAGCGCCGGGATGAAGCATCGATCGATGCCGTTGCCAAGGCGCTGGCGCGCTTTGAAGAGGCGAACGCGCGCAAGGACTTCAAGACATTTCACCGGGCGCAGGCGGTAGCCTTCAAGCACAAGCTGGACAAGCAACCGGCGGTCCGCACCGGCAAGCCGCTGAGCCGGGCAACGGTCAATTCCACCCTGTCCGCCTTGCGCGCGTTCTTTGTCTGGCTGGCGGGGCAACCCGGTTACAAATCCCGCCTGTCCTATGCCGATGCCGACTATTTCAACCTGGCCGAAAAGGACGTGCGGATTGCCAAGGCGGTGCGGCACAAGGCATTTCCCACGCTGGAGCAGGTCCACCATGTCATAGCCGCCATACCAGCGGGGTCCGCGATTGAATTGCGCAACCGGGCGCTGGTGGCCTTCGCGCTGTTGACTGGCGCGCGCGACGGGGCGCTGGCATCGTTCCGGCTCAAGCACGTTGATCTGGTGCAGGGCTGTGTCAATCAGGATGCCCGCGACGTTAAAACCAAGGCCAGCAAAACGTTTTCAACGTGGTTTTTCCCAGTTGGCGGCGACGCGCTCAAGATTGTGCAAGACTGGTGCTACTATCTGCGCACCGTCTTGCTCTGGGGCGATGACGACCCGCTGTTTCCACCGACGCAAATCGGACTTGGCGAAAATGGGGGTTTTGCGCCGGTAGGGCTTCGCCGGGGCGAATGCTGGCAAGGGGCCGGACCGATCCGCGACATTTTCCGAAAGGCATTCGAGGCGGCTGGACTGCCCTATTTCAACCCCCATTCGTTCCGCGATACGCTCGTGCAGCACGGGGAGCGGGTTTGCACGACGATCGAAGCGTTCAAGGCGTGGTCGCAGAATCTAGGGCATGAACGGGTGATGACGACGCTTACCAGCTACGGCACCGTTGCCCCGCACCGACAGGCAGAATTAATCCGGGGCATGGGGGCAGGAATCGGCGCGGCTGGCAAAGTGGCCGCGAGCATAGACCCGTCCATGGTCGCACAAGTCATGGCAGCCATGCAGACGCTGACAGGTGACGGGCTTGGGTGATCAATTGGGTCCATTCCCGAATCAGACCGTCGAGCCTGCGCTTCTGTGCGGCTTGGAATTGGCAGTTCGGCTGCGCTCTGACCGCCACCATTCACCTCTAGCCAGCGCGTCTGGGGGTATGATTGGGGGTACTTTGAAAAATAAAGGCCGAAGAAATGGCTAAATACCGACATTAACTGGACATTTCGCGGTTCCCCTCACCCGCTCCACAGGCCGAAATCACCCATCTTCCTGCTCGACCGCGCGCATGGGTGCAGGTAGGGCTGGCCTTGCCTAATAGCGCTCGCCACCGCACAGGATGCGCCCTGTGCCGCGATTGTCGACGGTGCAGGCGGGCTTGCCGCCGACCGTCACATCGCCCGATCCGGTCGCCACGATTTTCGCTGTCACCTCCGTCGTCAGGATGACGCTGCCGGGGCCATCATTGCTGATGCTGGCCTGTCGGACGCGCAGTGGTTCCGCAGCGACCGCTCCGGGGCCGTTGACGCGAATATTCGCCACGCCGGCCCGGCCCGTCAGAGTCGCGCGTCCGCCACCCGCCAGCATCAGGTCGATCCGGTCGAGCTGAACATCCCCCACTCTCACATCGCCATTGCCGCCGAGGATGATCTGTCCCGCCAGCCCCTTCATCCGGTTGACGGCAATGGAGCCGCCTCCGGTCAGCACCACGCGCTCGATCATGCCCGTCGACAGCCGCAACGTGGCTGCGCCACCGCTTTTCTCACCGGGACGGGGACGGTCCATGGTCACCGTGAGCAGTCGTCCCGACACGTCGACTTTCAGCCGGTCGAGCGCACCTTGATCGCCTTCCGCCCGCGCCGACGCGCCGGTCCCGGTAGTGAGCACTACGATGACGGGCGCGTCCACGCGGATCGCGTCGAAACTCGTGATGGTGAAACCCCGCGTCGCCGCGCCCGCAGGAGCGGCGATCGCCAGGCTCGCCGTAATCAGGGTATGCAGCGCGCTTCGCCCGGTCCCACGCCGTTGGTCGTGCATTGCGCCTTGCCTTTCACCGTCACGTCGCCTGGTCCCATGATGCTGATAGCAACCTTCCCGTCGGAGGCAAAGTCGATGTCGCCCGCGCCCAGTATCGAAACGTCGGCGCTGCCGACCTTCAGCGCTTCGCCGTCAATGTCGCCGGCGCCGGTGATCGACAGCTTCGCCGTGTCCGCCGTGCCGGAGATTTTCACCGATCCCGCGCCGGTGATATCGGCCGACAGCGACTTGAGCCTCACCATGCCGATGCGGAAGTCACCGGCGCCGGTCAGCGACAGGTCCAGCCTTTCGCCCTCCGCCTTGTCTAGGTCGAAATCGCCTGCCCCGGTCAGGTCGGCGGCCCGGATGGCAGGCATGGTGATGCGGATTGTCGCGCCCTTGTCGCCATTCCTGCGCCCCCAGTTCCAGTCACCCTTGGATTTGCGACCGATCACCAGCTTGTCGTCCTTGACGCTGATGGCGAGGTCCGCCACCGACTTGGGATCGCCCTCCGCCTTGATCGAGAAATCGGGCGCGATGGTCACGGCGACATTGTCGGGACCGGTCGCTTCGATGGCGGTGAAGTCCTTGAGGGCGGACCAGTCCTGCGCGGTGCGCGCGACATCCTCGGCGGAGGGTGACTTTTCGGTGCGCGAGCAGGCGCTGGTCGACAGGCTCAGTCCGGCAATGACAAGCGCGAAAAGCGGAAGGGGGAGCGGCATCGTTATCTCCTAAGTGTGTTGTCGCAACAATACACATTGGCAGTGGTGGTTCCAAGCCCCTTGTTCGTCGGACTTTTCCGGCCAAGATAGTCTACCGAACACGCGGAGTCCCAAACCCATGCGCCTGTCTCATCTCGCTCTTCCGCTTCTTTCGCTGATTGCTGCCGGCGCGGCCCGTGCAGAGGACGCGGGCGACGGCGGCGCACGCTGGTGGAGCCATGTCCAGTCGCTTGCCAATGACGGCATGGAGGGGCGCGGCACAGGCACGCCGGGCTATGACCGCGCGGCCGACTATGTCATCGGGCAGTTCCGGGCGCTTGGCCTCAAGCCGATGGGAACGGAAGGATACAAGCAGCCCGTGTCCTTCGTCGAACAGGTGATCCTCTCCGACCGGAGCAGTGCCGCGCTGGTCGGTCCGGCTGGCGAAAAGGCGCTGGCAGTGCCGGGCGACCTCATCGTTTCGGGCAGCGGCGGGCCGGTTCCGGAAAGTATCGACGCGCCGATGGTCTTTGCGGGCTATGGCCTGCATCTGCCGGAGGTCGGGCATGATGATTTCGCCGGGCTGGACCTCAAGGGCAAGATCGTGGTCGTCCTGTCGGGCGGGCCCGCCACCATCTCCGGCGCATTGAAGTCGCACGCCCGTTCAGAGCGCGCGCACTGGCTTGCGGCGCGGGGCGCGCTCGGCCTCATTACATTGGTGACGCCCAAGCAGGTCGAAATTCCCTGGACGCGGCGGATTGCGCTGGCCGGCGCGCCGGCCCTCTATTTCACGGACAACAGCCTGCGCGACACCCAGACGCCCTTTCTGGGAGCCCAGTTCGATCCCGCCAAATCGGCCCTTTTGTTCGAAGGCTCTGGCAAGACTTTCGACCAGATCGCAGCGGCGGCGGACGCTTCCGCCCCGGTGCCGAGCTTCCCGCTGGCGCTCCGGCTGAAGGCGCAGGTCGCGGCCAAGCGACGCGATGTCAGTTCGCCCAACCTCGTCGCCATGATGCCGGGCGGCGATCCGAAGCTGCGCCAGGAATATGTGGTCCTGTCCGCCCATCTGGACGGCTATGGTATCGGCACACCCATAAAGGGCGATGCCATCTACAACGGCGCGTTCGACAACGCGTCCGGAGTGGCCAGCCTGCTGGAAATCGCCCGCGCGCTGAAGGCCGGCAAGGTGAAGCCCAGGCGCTCCATCCTCTTTGCGATCGTGACGGCGGAGGAGAAGGGATTGCTGGGGTCGCGCTATTTCGCCCGCCGGCCAACGGTGCCGCAGAAGGACATTGTCGCGGACCTCAATTTCGACATGGCGCTGCCGATCTTCCCGCTGACCAGCGTGACGCCCATCGGCTATGACCAGAGCTCGCTGGGGCAGGATGCAGCAGCTGTCAGCGCGGCCATGGGCCTGCCGATCACGTCCGATCCCTTCCCGGACCGCAACGTCTTCATCCGGTCGGACCAATATGCCTTCATCCGCGAAGGCATCCCCGCGCTTTTCTTCAAATATGGCTTCAAGGCCGGCACGCCGGAGGCGGAGACGGAGAAGGCGTGGCGCGCCAATCTCTATCATTCGCCCTTCGACGATCTGAACCAGCCGGTGCTGCCGGCGGAAAGCGCGAAGCTGAACGACTATGTCACTGCGGTCACGCTGCGGGTCGCCAATGCGGCCGCGCGGCCGCGCTGGAACCAGGGCAGTTTCTTCAGGCGGTTCGCGAAATAGCGACCGGGCCTTTCGAACATGCATTACTCCATCCGGATAGCGCCTATGTCCGGTTCGCTCGCTTTTCTGAACCTTGGATTAGAACATAAAAGTTGCCCATTCGACGTCGCCAGTCGCGTACGCCTTGCGCGGACGAATGGAGAAATTGCTGTGACATTGGCCGGGAATTTTCGATCCGCACTGATGGACTTTTATGTGCACCAGGTTCCCAATTTTCGCGGGAAATGGCGGATTCTCTCGCCCTTCGCGAAAATGGTGAACGGGACGTCGGTGCGATCGGGCTACGGCAGCTTCCGCTTGGGCATGGACGTACATGACAGAACATTTCAACTGGGGGTAACGGCCAGATATGGGACAGTCGTGTCCAATGAGGTTGAGCGGCTGAACCCCGGCGATTGTTTCATCGACGTGGGGGCCAATTGTGGAGTGTTTGCCCTTCTGGCGGCCGAGCGCGTCGGTCCGGAGGGACTGGTTGTATCTTTCGAACCGTGTTTTTCGACTTTCGCGAAGCTGGTGCGAAACATCCACATCAACGATGCGGAGAATATCCTGCCCTTCAACATGGCCTTGTCCGCGCTGACCCGGCCTGAACTTCTTGATAACAGCGCGGTCGGCCATTCTGGCAGGTTCGCGATCGCGCCCGATGCAATCGAGCGTGGGGGGGAGCGCGTCATGTCGCTCTCAATTCAGGATTTCCCCGGACTCTTGAAGTTGATCGGTGACCGCCGGATACTCGTCAAGATCGACGTCGAAGGATTCGAGCATTCGGTACTTCAGGGCCTGGAACCGATCCTGGCCCTGCCACAGACGTGTGGCGTTGTAGTGGAGGTCGATGAGAAGAATTTGGGCCGATACGGCGTTGATCCGCAGGCCATCTATGCACTGCTCTATCGGCACGGCTTTTCCTGGACCAACGATGTCGACGCGGCGAGCCATTTCGACGCTGTGTTCCATCGGGAATCGCCACTCTCGCGGGACCAGCAAGTTTCTTCGGCCTTCCCCCTTGAAGCGGCGCGACGGCGCACCGCTCGTCAAGAGAACGGTATGCGCTGGGTCCATTTGTCACAGATCGCGGCGGCTGTGTTGTTGGTGATCGGCGGCTGGATGATCGCGCGGACGGGGTTCTCCGCATCCGCCCCGCCCGCAGAATATTTCGTCGAGGAAGCCTTGCAATCCCATGACATAGCGCAGGTGCGCACGCGGTTGCGCCGTTCGCCACCTGCTGTTTATGATCCACAGGAAGTCGCCGCCTTCACGCGCATCGCATTGCCGAAACTGCCTGCCGGGTGGCGGGTAATAGACGTTCAGCTCTTCCCGTCGGACAGCGGAGCCAGCCTTCAGATGACCATCAGCAACGGCAAGTCTGCGTCCATGTCCTTGTTTGCAGTGCGGGATGACAAGGTCGCACCATCCAGGCCCGACGTAATGAGCCGCAACGGCACATCGGTAGCCTGTTGGCAGGAAGGCGATTTGGCCTATGCACTCGTCAGTCGGAATCCGCCCGCCGAAATTGATCGCCTTGCGGAGGATATCGCTGACAATGTCACTTCGTAGATCGGGATGAAACTTGAGCGCAGGAGATTCTTGCCAGCAGCACCCCGCTTGATCCCCTGCACGCCGACGCCTACACCCGCTCCATGACCCATGCACCCTATCCGGCGCTGCGTATGCGCCGCACGCGCGCTGCTGCCTGGAGCCGGGCGATGCACGCCGAAAACCGCTTGTCGCCCAGTGACTTCTTATGGCCCCTGTTCGTGACCGAAGGGCAGGCCGTGGAAGAGCCGATCGCGGCGCTGCCGGGTGTTTCGCGCTGGTCGGTCGACCTGATGGTGGAACGGGCCAGGGACGCGCGCGACGCCGGCATCCCCTGTCTCGCCCTCTTTCCCAATACCCAGGCCGAACGGCGCAGCGATGACGGCGCCGAAGCGCTCAATCCCGATAACCTCATGTGCCGGGCGATCCGCGCGATCAAGGATGCGGTTCCCGATATCGGCGTGCTGACCGATGTGGCGCTGGACCCCTATACCGCCCATGGCCAGGATGGGCTGCTCGACGAGACGGGCTATGTCGTCAACGACGCCACCATCGACGTGCTGATCGGGCAGTCGCTGAACCAGGCCGCTGCGGGCGCCGACATCATCGCGCCCAGCGACATGATGGACGGTCGCGTCGGCGCGATCCGCGAGGCGCTGGAGGAAACCGGCCACGCCAATGTCCAGATCATGGCTTATGCCGCCAAATATGCGAGCGCCTTCTACGGTCCGTTCCGCGATGCGGTCGGTTCGCGCGGATTGCTCAAGGGCGACAAGAAAAATTACCAGATGGACCCTGCCAATGGCGAGGAAGCGCTGCGCGAAGTCGCGCTCGATCTGGCCGAGGGGGCGGACAGCGTGATGGTGAAGCCGGGCCTGCCCTATCTCGACATCGTGGCGCGGGTAAGGGACCGTTTCGCCGTCCCGGTTTTCGCCTATCAGGTGTCGGGCGAATATGCGATGATCGAACATGCCGCAGCGGCCGGGGCGGGGGACCGCGACGCGCTGATCCTGGAGACGTTGATGGCGTTCAAGCGGGCGGGTTGCTCCGGCGTGCTGACCTATCATGCGCTCCACGCCGCCAGGTTGCTCGGCGCCTGATGCGGATGGGAACGCGCCCGCGCTACGTCGTCACGATCTGCGCGGGCTCGTTCCTGCTCTTCCTGGTCCAGCCCATGATCGCGCGCATGGCGCTGCCCCGGCTGGGCGGCGCCCCATCGGTGTGGAATTCGGCCATGCTGGTCTATCAGGCGCTGTTGCTTGCCGGCTATGCCTACGCCCATTGGCTGGGCCGCTTCGGCGTGAGGCGGCAGGCGATGATCCATCTCGGCCTGTTCCTGGTCTGCGCCATCTTCCTGCCGATCGGACTTGCGGCGTGGCAACCGCCGGCCGGCATGGAGCCGGCCTTCTGGGTGCTCTGGCTGCTCGGCGCGTCGATCGGGCCGCTCTTCTTCGTCGTCGCGGCCCAGGCGCCCCTGTTGCAGCGCTGGTTCGCAATCGCGGACAGGAGCGATCCCTATCCGCTCTATGCCGCGTCTAATCTGGGCAGCTTCGCCGGCCTGATCGCCTATCCGCTGCTGGTCGAACCGCTACTGACGCTCAAGGCGCAGAGTATCCTCTGGTCGCTTTGCTATGGTGCGCTCTTCTTTCTGGTCTATGCCAGCGCGCGTCGCTTGCCGCCGGACGGAAGGATGGCGACCGAGGCTGTCGAAGCCTCGCCGCCGCCGCCGGACGGCCGGACGATGCTGCACTGGACCGCGCTGGCGGCGGTTCCGTCGGGACTGATGCTGGCGACCAGCCTCTACCTGACGACCGATATCGTGGCGATGCCGCTGCTCTGGGTGCTGCCGCTCGGCCTCTATCTGCTGAGTTTCAGTCTGGCGTTCGCGGTCGGCCGGCGGCCCGCCGAACTATGCGTGTTGATCGCGCCGATCATTCTGCTGATTGGCGCGTGCATCGCCTTCACCGGGGGCGTCAAATTCCCGGTTTTCGTGGCGCTCGGCATCCTTGTCGTGTTGTTCGTGACGGCCGTGGCGCTCCATGCCCGGCTTTACGAGCTTCGGCCCGCGCCGGTGCATCTGACGCGTTTCTATTTGATCATGTCGGTCGGCGGCATGGTCGGCGGCCTGTTCTGCGCGCTGTTGGCGCCTTTGATCTTCGACTGGACCTATGAATATCCGATCCTGCTTGTCGCCGCCGCGCTTCTGCTGCCGCCGCGCGAGCCATTTCTGCGTTTGCCGCGCCTCTTGTGGGAAGACCCGCGCCGGCGTGTCTGGCTCGGCGCGCTGATCCTGGTGGCCGGTCTGCTGCTGTCGGTGATCGGCGGGGGCATGGTGATGCCGGAATGGAAGTCGCCGGCGATCAAGACGGCCAGCTTCCTGACTATCATCGCCCTGGGCATTGCTGCGCTCGGCCACCGGTTGCTGACCGCCGGCCTGCTGCTCTATCTTATGCTGTGCCTCAGCGGCTGGGAAAAGCTGGCCCAATCCCTGACGCCGGGGATGCTGACCCGCAGCTATTTCGGCGTCTATGGGGTCGCAGACAGAGGGGCGACCCAGCGTATCCTGTTCCACGGCACGACGCTGCACGGCATCCAGGACCGGACACCCGGCCGAGAGCGCGAACCGACCAGCTATTATGCCCCAGATTCGGGAGTGGGCCTCGCGCTCCGCCATGCGGCTTCACTGTTCGGCCCCGGCTCACGCATCGACGTCGTCGGTCTGGGGGCGGGGACGCTTGCCTGTTACATCCAGCCCGGACAGACATGGCGCTTCTACGAGATCGACCCCGCCATGGTCGACATCGCGCGCGATCCGGCACATTTTTCCTTCCTGTCGCGCTGCCAGCCCCGCGCCGCCATCGTCGTGGGCGACGCGCGCATGACGCTGGCGCGGCAAGCGGCCGGAGGCGCCGACTTGCTGGTGATCGACGCCTTCTCTTCCGATTCCATTCCGGTGCATCTGCTGACGCGGGAGGCACTGGCCATCTATGGCCGTCGCCTGGCGCCGGATGGACTATTGCTGATCCATATTTCCAACCGCTATCTCGACCTGCGGCCGGTTATCGCGGCGGACGCGACGGCGGAGGGCTGGCAAGCGCGATTGCGCCATTACCGGCCGGACCCGAAGGACGCAAAACGCCATTATGCGGCGTCGGTGTGGATCGCCCTGTCCCGCGACGGGACGCAACTCGATCGACTGGCGCGAGCGAGCGGGGCGGCCAGTTGGCAGCCGCTGCCGGCCCGTCCCGGCTTCAGCGTCTGGTCGGACGACCATGCCAGCATCCTGCCGATCCTGAAGATCAGACCCTAGAGGAGAGCCACCATGTCGGTCCCGGTCTACCCCGACGTCAGCATCATCCCCTTTGCGGGCAAGACGCCGATCATCCACCCCAGCGCCTTCATCGCGCCGGGATGCCGGATCATCGGTGATGTCGAGATCGGCGAGGATGCCAGCATCTGGTATAATTGCGTGATCCGGGGCGACGTGAACCGAGTGCGGATCGGCGCCCGCACCAATGTGCAGGACGGGACGATCATCCATTGCGACAGCCCCGGCGATCGTGCCGACGGACGTCCCAGCGATGGCTGGCCCGCAATCATCGGTGAAGATGTGCTGATCGGCCACATGGCGATGATCCATGGCTGCGTCCTTAGCGACAGGGCGTTCGTCGGGCTGGGCGCGATCGTCATGAGCGGCGCGAAGGTGGAAAGCGACTCGATGCTGGCGGCCGGTGCGCTGCTGTCATCGGGAAAGACGGTGCCCCATCGTCAGCTCTGGGCAGGCCGCCCCGCCAGATATATGCGCGACTTGAGCGATGAAGCGCTGATCGACATGCGCGAGGGCGTGGATCATTATGTTCACGCCGCCAAGGCGCACAAGGGCGCAGTCAAGGCGGCCGGGGAGTAGGCGAGGGCGGTCATTTCGCGAAAAGGTGATTAGCGGACTGTCAATTTCGCACAACGCTTCAAGGGGAAGGCGACGTCCCGCTACCCGCGCGACCCGGAGGACGGTAATACAGTATGACCGCACTCGAGCGGCGTCGCATCGCGCTTGACTGTCTGCCTCTGGTTGCTTCGCGATAGTTAGCCCTAAGGCTGCGGCAATCGCGACTTCATCGCGTCGATCCGGTCATTCTGCTGATCGACCAGGGCCAGCGTCGCGCTGCGCGCCGCGTCGACATCCTCGAGCCCGCCGCGCGCCTTGCCGTCGGCGATGGCGTTGCTCCGCTGAACATAAAGGGTGTCGAGGCTGGCAAGCGCCGACACGCTGTCGTTCCTCGCAGCTTCGAGCGAACTGATCGCCACCTGCGCGGAGACCCAGGCGTCGGATGAAACGGCAGCGCCGGACGCCGCGCCGACGGCGCGATCCGCCTTGGCATAGGCCGCGTCGAATGCCGCCGCGCCCTTGCCCGCCTGACCGAGGTGGCGTGCGATCTCCTCGGACAGCGCCGGGTCGGCTGGCACGGTGGCGGGCGCTGTGCCGACTTCGGCCATCGCGGCGCTTTCGATCGGCCGCTTGGCAAGCGAGGGATAGCCCTGCGGTGCGCCGGCGCAGCCCGACAGGAACAGGGCGAGGGCGGCAAAGAGGCGACGAGGGTTCATGACCTGCATCTAGGACGGCCCGGCCCGGCGCGCAACCGATCCCGCATCATCCTTAACGGGGGAGGGCGGCGGCTTCGCGGGCCAGCGTTTCGATCCTGGCGGGGTCAACCGGCCCCTTGGGCACGACCCAACTGCCGCCGACGCATTTGATGAAGGGCTGGGCCAGCCATTCAGGGGCGCTTTGTGGCGTGATGCCGCCGGTAGGGCAGAAACGGGCCGTGTGCAGCGGCGCGGCGAGCGCCTTCAGCGCGGGGAGGCCACCCGAGGTTTCCGCCGGGAAGAATTTGAAATGGCTGAGCCCCATGTCCATGCCGCGCATGATGTCGGCGGCGGTGGCGGTGCCCGGCAGGAAGGGAATCTTCGCTGCGATCGCCGCCTTGCCCAGCGGCTTGGTGAGGCCCGGGCTGACGATGAAGCGCGCGCCGGCCTCCATCGCCGCGTCGAGCTGCGCGGGGTTCAGCACCGTGCCTGCGCCGACGACCGCGCCCTCGACCTTGGCCATTTCACGGATCACGTCCAGCGCGGCGGGGGTGCGCAGAGTCACCTCCAGCGCGGGCAGGCCGCCCGCGACCAAAGCGCGCGCGATCGGCAGCGCGTCCTCGACTCGATCGACCACCAGCACCGGGATCACCGGGGCCAGTTCCATCACCTGCTCGACGGTCAGCTTGCTCATCATTACTTCTCCCGGAATGCGGCTGCGGCCCCGAACAGGCCGATTTCATCGTGGATGGCCATGCGAATCGGTACGGTCGCCATCAGGCTTTCGAACCGGCCCTTGGCCGTGAAACGGGTATGGAAGCCGCTGTGCGGCAGAAAGTCGCGCATCCGTTGCGTCAGCCCACCGGCCAGCACCACGCTGTGCGGGCCATGGGCCAGGGCCAGGTCGCCCGCGACCGATCCGTAGCAGAGGCAGAACCGTTCCAGCGCGGCGCGCGCGAAGGGATCGCTGTCGTCCAGCGCGGCCTGCCACAATTCGGGGTCTTCCATCAGCATCACACGGTCATGGCCGATCGTCGCCAGCGCCTTGTAGATATAGTTGAGGCCCGGCCCGGACACGATCCGCTCCGTCGACACGCGCAGGAACTTGTCGCGCAGATAGGAGAGGATCTTCTCTTCCATATGATCGAGCGGGGCGAAGTCCAGATGACCGCCTTCGGTCGCGATGACATGAGGATGTCCGTCATCATAGGCGATCATCGCGACGCCCAGGCCCGTGCCCGGACCCAGGATGGTGACACCGCCATCGCTCGGGAAGGGACGGTCCTCGCCGAACAGCAGCGGCAGATTTTCGTCCGGCAGGCGCGACACGGCGTGTGCCACCGCTTCGAAATCATTGACCAGCCGCACGCCGCGCACGCCCAGATCGTCGGCCAGCGTATCGGCGCGGATCACCCAATTGCTATTGGTCAGCTTGATGACCTCGCGCCCGATCGCGGTGGCGAAGGCGATCGAAGCGGCCTTGGGCAGGTCACCATTGCCGTCCTTCCGCTCATCCTCGGCGAAGGCGGCCCAGCAGGCCTGGAGGCTGGGATAGTCGGCCACCTTGTACTTGCGCACGGTGCCGAGCGTCGGCACGCCCTTCGCGTCCAATGAGGCGCGGGCGAAACGGGCGTTGGTCCCGCCGATGTCGGCGGCGATGATGTCGGTCATATTGAGGCGCCTCGATTATATTCTGATCGTCATCCCCGCGACCGCGGGGATTCAACTCCCGCCATGGCTTTCAGCCGCAACGCCGGGAGATGGATTTCCGCCTTCGCTGGAACGACGGAGGTGATGATTTCAAAACTCGCTTTCCATCGCAGCCAGGATCGGCGAAGCGCCGGCTTCCGCCAGGTCGCTATGATGGCGGAACAAGGCGAACAGTTCGCGGCCCGTGTCATAGGGCGGCGGCGGAGCGGCGGGGATGTCCCGCGCGTTCCATGTCGCCGCGTCGACCAGCGCATCGACCGTGCCGCTCTCCGCGCACACGCGCACCATGTCGCCGTCGCGCAGCTTGCCGATCGGTCCGCCGCCCAAGGCTTCGGGCGACAGGTGGATGGCGGCAGGCACCTTGCCGGACGCGCCGGACATGCGACCGTCGGTCAGCAGCGCGACCTTGAAGCCGCGATCCTGCAAGACGCCGAGCGCCGGGGTCAGCTTGTGCAGCTCGGGCATCCCGTTGGCCTTCGGCCCTTGGAAGCGGACCACGACCACGACGTCGCGCTCCAGCTCGCCCGCCTTGAATGCTCGCAACACATCGTCCTGGTCGTGGAAAACGGCGGCGGGCGCCTCGATCGTCCAGCGTTCCTTATCGACCGCGCTCACCTTCATGACGCAGCGGCCCAGATTGCCCTGGAGCAGCTTCATGCCCCCATCGGCCTGGAAAGGGTTGGCGGCCGGCCGCAGCATGGCTTCATCCCGCGAAGCCGGAACGTCGCGCCATTGCAGCGCCTCGTTTTCCAGCACCGGCTCCTTGCCATAATCGCTGAGGTCGGCCCGCGCGACCGTCATGATGTCGCGGTGTAGCAGGCCGGCGTCCAGCAGTTCGCGGATGATGACCGCCATGCCGCCCGCCGCGTGGAAATGATTAACGTCGCCCGATCCATTGGGATAGACCCTGGCCAGCAGCGGCACCACGTCGGAAATTTCGGCAAAGTCGGTCCAGTCGATACTGATTCCGGCCGCTCGTGCGATGGCGGGCAGGTGGATCGCATGGTTGGTGGAGCCCCCCGTCGCCATCAGCCCGATGATCGCATTGACGATCGCCTTTTCATCGACGCAATGGCCGAGCGGCCGATAGTCATCTCCGTCCCAGCCGATGTCTGCGATCCGGTGCGTCGCCGCGCGGGTCAGTTCGCTGCGCAGCTTCGTGCCGGGATTGACGAAGGCGGCGCCGGGCATGTGCAGCCCCATCATCTCCATCATCATCTGGTTGGAATTGGCCGTGCCGTAAAAGGTGCAGGTGCCCGCGCCATGGTAACTGGCGCTTTCGGACTCCAGCAACTCTTCCTTGCCGACCTTGCCCTCGGCATAGAGCTGGCGGATTCGCACCTTTTCCTTGTTGGCCAGGCCCGACGGCATCGGACCGGCGGGGATCAATATCGTCGGCAGATGGCCGAAGCGCAGCGCGCCGATCAGCAGGCCCGGTACGATCTTGTCGCAGATGCCGAGCAGCAGCGTGCCCTCGAACATCGCATGGCTGAGCGACACGGCGGTCGACAGGGCGATGGTGTCGCGGCTGAACAGCGACAGGTCCATGCCCGCCTGGCCCTGGGTTACGCCGTCGCACATGGCCGGCACGCCGCCTGCCACCTGCGCCGTGGCGCCCACTTCGCGCGCGGCGATCTTGATCTGCTCGGGATAGCGGCCATAGGGCTGATGCGCCGAGAGCATGTCGTTGTACGAGGTGACGATGCCGATGTTCATCGCCGCGCCCGTGCGGATGACGGCCTTGTCCTCGCCACTCGCGGCAAATCCATGGGCTAGGTTGCCGCAGGACAACTGGTCGCGATTGGTGCCGGCTTCGCGGCCGCGCTCGATCAGGTCGAGATACTGGCGGCGGCGCGAAGCACTGCGCCGCACGATGCGCTCCGTCACCTGGGCGATTACGGGGTGAAGATCAGTCATGCCAGCTTGCTCCGTCGCGTTCGATCAGGGCAATGGCCGAGGACGGGCCCCAGTTCCCCGAAGAATAGGTGGAGGGCTTCACATGAGCCTCCTTCCACCCGTCGATGATGCTGTCGATCCAGGTCCATTGTGCCTCCACCTCGTCACGACGGACGAAAAGAGTGGCGTCGCCGGCCAGCAGATCCAGGATCAGCCGCTCATAGGCGATGCGGCGGCGCTGTCCGGCGAAGGCGGCGGTCAGCGACACGTCGAGCGTGACCTCCTCGAGATGGACCTGCCGCTCCAGGCCCGGCCTTTTGCTCATGATCTGGAGGCGGATATATTCTTCCGGCTGCAAGCGGATGACCAGCGTGTTGGGTTCCAGTCCCGTGCCATGGCCATCGCGGCCGAAGATGCTGTGCCGGACCGGCTTGAACTGGATGACGATTTCCGACTGGCGCGCGGGCATCCGCTTGCCGGTGCGCAGGTAGAAGGGGACGCCCTGCCAGCGCCAATTGTCGACAAACGCCTTCAACGCGACGAAGGTCTCGGTGTCAGATGGCTTGCCCAGTTCGTCAGCATAGCCGGTGACGATCTGCCCCTGCACCGCGCCGGGCGTATATTGGCCGCGCACGCTGTGGGTCTTGACCGTCTCGTCGGTCATCGGGCGCAGCGACCGCAGCGCCTTCACCTTCTCGTCGCGGACGGAGGTCGGGTCCATCCTTGCGGGCGGCTCCATGGCGATGATCGACAGGATCTGGAGCATGTGATTCTGCACCATGTCGCGCAGCGCGCCGACGCCGTCATAATAGGAGACGCGCCCTTCGAGACCCACCGTCTCGCCGACGGTAATCTGTACATGGTCGATCGCGCTGGCGTTCCACAGCGGTTCGAACATCACGTTGCCGAAACGCAGGGCGAGCAGGTTCTGGACCGTTTCCTTGCCCAGATAATGATCGACACGGAAAATCTGCTCCTCCGCGAACAGCGCGCCGATGCCGTCATTCACCTCTCTCGAGGAGGCGAGATCCTTGCCGATGGGCTTTTCCATCGCGATCCGGGTCTTGGGCGTAATCAGGCCGGCGTCGGCCAGTCCCTGCGCGGTCGGCGCGAAAAGCGAGGGCGGCGTCGACAGATAGACGGACAGGCCGCGCTCCAGGCGGCCGTCGATGCGTGCGGCGAGCGCTGCGAACTGCGCGCTATTGCCCGCCTCGACCGGCTGATATCCGATCATCGTGCGAAATGTCGCCGCAATCGCCGGATCATAGCGGTCGGCGGGCAGGAACTGCTCCAGCGCGGCGCAGACTTCGTTGCGGAAATCCTCGTCCTCCATCTCCGACCGGCCCGATGCGACGATCAGGAAGTCTTCGGGCAGCAACCCGTCCGACAGGAGGTTGTAGAGCGACGGGAATATCATGCGGCGGGCCAGGTCGCCGGTGGCGCCGAATAACAGGAACGTGGCAGACGGCTCGGTCAAAGGAAGATCCTTCTCCGTTTGTAAGTTGTCTATGTCTGCACGATGCCGCCCTTATAGCGTGCGCGGATCGTTACGCAAGAAGCCTATCGAGCACGGCCTTCAACCGCAACATTATGGGTCCGGGCGCGCCCAATCCGCTGGAATCAGGCTGTCCTCAAGATCGGCGTCCGTCGGGGCTGCGAAGCCGACGCACACTGAGGACGCGCATATCGTCCGGATGATTCGCCCTGCGTCCGCCGCTGCGCAATGTCGGGATCGTGTCGATTCAGGATGACACGGTTTTCATCCTGGTGCTCCGCCAGTTTAGGATATGCGCGCCGGCCAGAAGGGCGCTGCCCGTCAAAGTCCATGCGGCTTCGTGCAGCGCGCCTTCTACCAATAGCGCGCCGATGCTCATCGCGAGCAGGCCCGACAGGCCGAAGAATAGCGGCAACCGCTTGCCATGTCGGCGCCGCCCTCCGCGCAGCGCGACCAGGCTAGTCGGAATCGCTATCGCGAGCATGACGATATGGAAGGTCTCGCCGGGGTCGACGCGTGTCGCCAGCGCTGGAAGCAGGGCGAAGAGCAGGGGCAGTCCGATGCAATGGAGGGTGCAAAGCGACGAGGCGCAGACAGCGAATCCGTCGAGCCAGTTCCGCGCGGTTCCTCCATTTTCCGTAGTCGCCCGACCAATGGTCCTGCAAGAAGCCATATCTTGTCCAATGATATAATATTACATTGATGGTCAGATGGAGGCGCCAGGGGGCATAGTCAAGCACGCGGATCACGCTTTGAGCCGTCAATCCGATTTTCGGCTGGACGCCCGCGGCGGATTTTGCCATCTGGCGGCACCAGCCGTGCGGGTGTGGTGAAATTGGTAGACGCGCCGGACTCAAAATCCGGTTCCGAAAGGAGTGTCGGTTCGAGCCCGACCACCCGCACCATCCTTTGACGGGAACGGCCTGAGTCTTGCCGATCCCCTCGACCCATTCTCCAATTCCCGACGTAGCGTGCTATTAGGCCGCCCAACAGGGTGAGGCGCGTTGCGCGCGCCGGTCATCTCGGGCATTATCGATCGGGCCGCGCTCGCGCATGATGAATTTCCGGAACAGGAAGATCATGTGGGGGAACGAAATGCGCGTGGTTTTGGGATGTCAGGCTTTTGTCGATGGAAACGCAGGCTTGGGGAAGGCTTGCCTTACGCGCTCGATGGATGCCGGCCGCAGCCATCCTGGTGGCGTCATGGTCGTTGATCTCGTCCGGCACTGCGCAGGCACAGCAAAATCTGCTGTTACCGCCCAATTCCGAACCCTTTTCCCGTCCCGTCCGCTCCGACCCGCTGCTCGACCTTGCGCGCCAGGTCGGCCCGATCGGACCGTTGCGCGACGAGGTGCAATCCGCGGTGGAAACCAACGCGGTACTTGACGAAGCGCGCGCAGGGGAGCGGGAGGCGGAGGCAGCACGGATGCAGGCTCGCTCGGTACTTTTCCCGTCGCTCGACCTGACGGTCGATGCGAACCGGTCTTTCGCGCGCAATTTCTCGAATGATCCGGGCAACATAATCGAACGCGCCCGGCCGGAGGGGCGAACCGACGCGTCGGCATCCGTCCGCCAGCGGCTGCTCGATTTCGGCGCCACCTCCAGTCGTATCAATGCCGGCAATGCGCGGGTCGAGGCGGCGCGGACCACGACCCTGGGCTATGGCGCGGATGTCGCGCTTCGGCTCGTCACCGCCTGGTACTCCATTTTCGCGCAACGGCTGATGGAGCAGGCGGCGCTGGAATATGCCCAGCGTCAGACCGTATTGCGCGCGGCGGTGGAGCGGCGCATCGCTCAGGGTTTTTCGGCCAGGGGCGACCTGCCGCGGATCGACAGCTCCATCGCGACGATTCAGACCCGGCTGGCCAGCTTCCGCCGGGACCGGGCCAGCGCGGAGGCGCAATATCGCGCGCTCGCAGGACATGATGCGCCCGAATGGATCCGCCGCGTCTCGTTACCCGACGACGTGCAGGGGCGTGAGGCGCTGGAGGCGCTGGTTCTGCGTGCGCCGGCCGTGCAGAAGGCCGACGCGGAAGCGCGCGCCGCCCGGCAGGATGCGCGTGCCGTTCGCGCCGAGCGCCTGCCGACCGTAGCGGCGGGCGTGGATGCGGGGCGTTATGGCGTGTTCGAAAACTCGGGCGACTATGACGTGCGCGGCCGCCTCATTCTGCGCGCGCAGATCGGCGTCGGGATCAACGCGCGCGCCGATCAGGCGACGGCGCGGGCTGACGCGGCGGAGGCCTATGCCGCGCGCATCCGTCGCGAAGCGCTGCGCGACGCCGAAATCGCCTGGGCGGATGTGCATGGACTTGAAGCGCAGCTTGCGGCGGCAGAGGCGGCCTATCTTGCCAGCCGCACCAATCGCGACGTTTATGCCACCCGGTTCGAAACCTCGGGCGGCACCCTTTTCGATCTCATCACGTCCGAAGACAATTATTTCTATTCCATCGCGACCTATGTCCAGACGCTGGCGGAGCGCGACCTGTCGCGCTTCATCCTGCGCGGTCGGACCGGGCGGCTGCTCGACGATCTGTCGATCCGGGTCGATTCGGCCGACGGTCGCAATGACGGGAACCCCACGCCATGATCCAAGAGCCGTTGCTCGCCGTTGCCAAACCGCGTTTCGCCCCTTGGCTGATCGAGCCGATGCTTCGCAACAAGGCGATTTACATGAAGGTCGCGGTCGCCGCCGCCCTCATCAACATCTTCGCGCTGGTATCTTCGCTCTTCACCATGACCGTCTATGACCGCATCGTTCCCAATGACGGCTCCTCCTCGCTGATCGGGCTGAGCATCGGCCTCGTCTTCGTCCTCGTCTTCGACTTCGTGCTGCGGCTGCTGCGCGTTTATTTCGTCGATATCGCCGGCGCCAATATCGACCATGACGTCGGGGAGACGCTGTTCAGCCGGCTGCTGGCGCTCCGACTGGACCAGCGACGCGGTTCGACCGGCACCTTGACTGGCCTGATGCGTGAACTGGAAACATTGCGCGATTTCTTCGCGTCGGTGACGCTGACGGCCATCATCGACGTTCCCTTCATCATCGTGACGCTTGCGGTCATCGCGTGGCTGGGCGGTGTGCTGGTGTTGCTGCCGATGGCGATGATCCCGGTAGTGATCGGCGCAGGCTTGCTGACCACGCCGGCGCTCGACCGGCTGTCGGCCCGCAGCCTGGGCGACGGCTTGGTCAAGCAATCGGTGCTGATCGAGGCGATCGGCAGCCTGGAGACGGTGAAGGCGATCGGCGCCGGCCCGATGCTCAGCCGTCGCTGGCAGGCCGCGCTTGTCAGCCATTCGGAAAGCTCGCTGGGCCAGCGGCTGGCCGCCGCCATCCCCATGACGGTCGCCAACAGCGCATCGACCATCGCCTATTGCGGCATCATCATCGTCGGCGTGGGACTATTGCGCAATCATGAGGTGACGACCGGCGCGTTGCTCGCCTGTTCGATCCTGTGTGGCCGGGCGCTTGCCCCACTGGCCCAGATCGCAACCTTGCTGTCGCGCCTTTCCGCAACACGCGTCGCCTATCGCCAGATCAACGCGCTGATGGAAACCCCGACCGAGGGGCCGCAAGGCGATGCACTGCATCCGGCCCGGCTGGAGGGCGCGATTGAACTGCGCAACGTCTCCTTCCGCTATCCCGGCGCGCCGGAAAAGGCGCTGGACGGCGTCAGCCTCGCGATCAGGCCGGGGGAAAGGGTCGGCTTCCTGGGTCGCGTGGGATCGGGCAAGTCCACCCTCGCGCGGCTGGTGCTGGGACTTTACGAACCTGAAGAGGGGGTCGTGCTGATCGACGGCGTCGACCTGCGCCAATATGACCCGGCCGAATTGCGCAAGCTGATCGGCGCAGGAATGCAGGACAATGTTCTTATCGCCGGCTCGGTGCGGCAGAATATCTGCCTCGACCGGCCGGGGGTCGAGCAGGAGGAAATGATTCGCGCGGCGGAAATCAGCGGCACGCATCGTTTCATGGGACAGATCGCCAATGGCTATGACCTGCGTCTCGCCGATCGCGGCGATGGCCTGTCGGGCGGCCAACGCCAGTCGATCGCCATCGCGCGCGCCATCGCGGGGCGACCGCCCATCCTTATCTTCGACGAGCCGAGCAGTTCGATGGACGCGCAGACCGAAGCCGACCTCATCTCCCGCCTCCAGTCCGAAGTTGCCGGACGCACCCTTCTGCTCATCACCCATCGCACGTCGCTGCTGTCCATGGTCGACCGGATTGTCGTGCTCGACCGGGGCAAGATCGTCGCCGATGGTCCGCGCGACGCGGTGTTGCAGCGCCTTGCCAGGGGGAAGGCCGCATGAGCGCCGAACTGCCTTTCCAGCCGCCCGCGACGACCATCAAGCCGCGCGTGCCGGCCAACATCATTCTCTGGGTCATCGCCGCTTTCTTCCTGATCTTCCTGATCTGGGCCTGGCTGACGGAGATCGACCGCACCGTCCGCGCTATCGGCAAGGTGATTCCCAGCTCACAATTGCAAGTCATCTCCAACCTGGAGGGCGGTGTGATCGAATCGATCCTGGTCCGCACCGGGCAGGATGTGAAGCGCGGAGCGCCGCTGGTTCGGCTCAGCCCGGTTCAGCCCGGCGCTGAACTGGAAAGCAACCGCGCGAGCAGCGATGCGCTCCAGTTCAAGATCATCCGGCTGGAAGCCGAGATCGCCGGGCGCTCCCCGGTCTTTCCGCAGCCGCGCAATCCGCTGATGGCCAGCCAGATTGCGGTGGAGCAGAGCCTCCACCGATCGCGCATGGCCGAACTGGCCAGTCTCGACAACGTCGCGGCCGCGCGGGTGGCCCAGGCCCGGCGCGCCATCACGGAGGCGAGCGCTACCGAAGAGGCACGCATTTCCGCCCGCGAGACGGCGCGCGCCGATCTCAACCTCCTTCGGCCACTGGTGCAGGAAGGGATCGAGCCGCGCCGTTCCTTGCTTCAGGCGCAGAACAGCTTTGCCGTGTCGAGCAGCGAAGCGGCGGGCGCTGCGGCGGCGGTCGGGCGCGCGCGCTCGGTCTTGACCGAGGCGCAGGCGAGCGCGCAGCAGCAGAAGCGCGACTGGCTGTCGCGCGCCGCCGATGAACTGACCGCCGCGCGCGCCGACATGTCGGTGCGTCAGGCGGCAATGCCGGCCTATGAATATAAGCTCACCCGGACTGTGGTCCGCGCGCCGGTCGATGGACGGATCAACCGGGTCTTCGTCACCACGGTCGGCGGCAGTGTTCGACCCGGCGACCCGCTGCTGGAAATGGTGCCTGGGCGCGACAGCCTGCTGATCGAAGCCGCCGTCGCCGCCAAGGACATCGCCTCGGTCCGATTGGGGCAGAAGGCGAAGGTGCATATTTCCGCCTATGACAGCGCCATCTATGGTTCGATGGAGGGCAGCGTCGTCGCCATCTCGCCGGACGCGGTAGTGAACGAGCGGACAGGGGACAGCCATTATCTCGTCCGGGTCCGCACGGCCAGCGATGCGATCACCGATGATGCGGGGCGGAGGCTCGCAATCGGGCCTGGCATGGGAGCGGACGTCAACCTGCTCGGCGACAAGCGATCGATCCTGGCCTATATCCTGACACCGCTGACCCATTTGAGCGAGACGGCGTTCCGGGAATAGGCTACTGACGGCCAAGTTGATGGTCTTGTTACGAAATGACCAGACGTTGCCCGCAAGAAAGGCGCCCGGTTCCGCCGGGCGCCTTTTCTATGCCAGTCGCAGCGCGACCTCGCTCATGAAGCGGACATCGTCGCCCTTGGCGAGCCACTCCGCCTCGGCGCCGATCGCGCCCAGCATGTCGGCCAGCGCGTCCATCTCGCTCTTGGCGTAATTGCCCAGCACATAGCCATGGACCTTGTCCTTGTGACCCGGATGGCCGATGCCGATTCGGACCCGGCGAAACTCGGCGCCGATATGGGCATCGGTCGACCGCAGTCCATTATGCCCGGCATTGCCGCCGCCGCGCTTTACCTTGACCTTCATCGGCGCCAGGTCGAGTTCGTCGTGGAACACCGTCACATCCTGCGGCGTCAGCTTGTAGAAGCGCATCGCCTCGCCGATCGACCGGCCGCTTTCGTTCATGAAGGTGGCGGGCTTGATCAGCAGGATCTTCTCCGGTCCGATCCGCCCTTCCTGCACCCAGCCCTGAAACTGCTTCTTCGGTGGGGAGAAGCGATACATGTCCGCGATCAGGTCGGCGACCATGAAGCCGACATTGTGCCGGTGCATCGCATATTGCGCCCCCGGATTGCCGAGGCCCGCCCAGATCTGCATGTCGCTACTCCAAACAGGCAAAACCCCGTTCGCCCTGAGCCTGTCGATGGGCGCGCGCGCCAGAATTCGACAGGCCCAGCCCGAACGGGGTTGAGCAGAAACCTTGCGGTCGCAAAAGCCTTATTCGGCTTCGGCTTCCTTGGTCGTGTCGCCTTCGGCGCTCTTCAGCGAAGAGGGAGCAACGATGGTGGCGATGGTGAAGTCGCGATCGTCGATCGCGGTCTTCGCGCCCTTGGGCAGCGTCACCGCGCTGATATGGATCGAATCGCCCACTTCGAAGCCCGAGAGATCGACAACGACGTCTTCGGGAATCTTGGCGGCGTCGACGATCAGTTCGATGTCGTGACGGACGACGTTCAGAACGCCGCCCTTCTTCAGGCCCGGCGAGGCGTCTTCATTCTCGAAGCGCACCGGCACGTTGACGTGGACCGAGGCATGTTCCGAAACGCGCAGGAAGTCAGCGTGCAGCGGACGGTCGGAGACGGGGTGGAACGCCACGTCCTTGGCGAGCGTGCGGACGGTCTTGCCGCCGACTTCGACCATGATGACCGAATTGAAGAAGTGGCCGGTGCCGAGCTGCTTGTTGAGGAGCTTTTCCTCGACGTGGATCGACAGGGGTTCTTCATTGTTACCGTAGATGACGGCGGGTACGCGGCCCTCGCGGCGGAGAGCGCGGGAGGCTCCCTTGCCTGCCCGATCGCGTGCCTCGGCCGACAGCGTAAGCTGCTCGCTCATTGCGTGTCTCCAAAAGCTTGATTGTACATTTTCCCGCCACGCCTCCAGGGATGACCATCGCGGGAAGGCGGCCCTTTAGCAGAATAGGGCCGAAAGGCAAGTGTGCTGCTGTTCACGACGTCCGTTCGTTTTGGGCCGGGCGTGGGCGCGAGGCGTCACTGCACTCGCGTGACCGTGAACCCCCTGGCCTTGAGCAGATCGATCAGATTTTCCCGCCCGGTCAAATGCCCGGCGCCCACGGCGATGAACGGGCGACCCTTCATCGGCTCGATCGCCTTCACCCAATCGCGGTTCCGGGCGACCAATATGGCTTCCTCGACCACCGGGTCGGGCTGTTCGCCGATCTGATCCTCCCTGGCGATCGCGTCCATGTCGCCCTTCGTCCAGGCGGTAAGGATGCGGTCGTACAGTGCCTTCATGTCCTTGGCTTCATGGACGGTCTGCACTAGCAGCCTGGCCTGCGCCGGCTCGGGCAGCGTATCGAATGCGCCGAACTGCCGCTCCACCGTCTCCAGCCCTTCGATCGGCTTGCCGGCCTTCTTGAAGGTCGCGATCAGGACCGGCTCCACTCCGTCATCCTGGCTGACGCCCAGCCCCTGCTGGCTGGCGGCCGACAGCAGCATCGCCGCCGCCCAGCTTTCATAGCCGGACAGGAGTTGCGAACTGGTCCCGCCATCGCCGATCGCCTTCAACAGCGGCGCCTTTTCGCCCTCCGGCACGCGCGCTTCCAGCGGTGGCAGGTTGGGGCTGCGTCCCATCTGCTCGAACAGGGCCAGCGTCTTCTGCTCGTCCTGCAAGTCCGCCGCTTCCAGCACCAGCCGGTCGGCCCGCTCCATGGCCTCCCTGATCGCAGGCGTGTCCCAGGCGACACCCTTGGGCAGGACGTGGATCGTGCCGAACAGCCAGCCTGTCAGCGCGCCGCGCTGCACCTGCCACAGCGCCGGGCCGCCCCGTACCGGCGGCGGCTCGGGCGCCTTGTCGCAGGCCACGACCAGGGTGAGGGCGCAGAGCGCAAGGAAACGGGTGACGAGCCGCATCATCTCAATCCTTCACCCGGTGCGAGGCGACGCCCAGTGCCTTCAGCTGGTCCTGCACGCTGCCCTTGCCCGCCAGATGGCCCGCGCCGACGGCGACGAACGTTATGCCCGGCTGCTCCAGCCGCGCCTTGATCCACTTCGCCCAATTGGCATTGCGCCCGATCAGCAGCACCTGCGCCAGTTCCGGCGTGGCTTCCAGCGACTCGTTCATCGATTTCGCCAGCTTGTCGGGCTGGCCCGCCTGCCAGTAGGTCAGCAGGTCGCCAAATTCCTTCTCCATCTCCGGCAGGCCGTCCACCGTCGCGTTCAGGAACTGGACCTGCTGGACCATCGGCAGGCCGGCGAAGAAGCCGACCTGCTGCTCCACCGTCTCCAGCGCATCGACGGGCTTGCCCGCCGCCTGCGCCGCGCCACGCAATATCTTCTCTGCGCCCAGGTCATTCTTGTAGCCCAGGCGCGCCAGCGGCGCGACCGACAGCGCCATGCCCGCCATCCAGGGATTGAACAGGTCGAATGTCCGCCAGGGCAGGCCGCTTGATTCCATCGCCGCCTGGTATCTGGCCCGCGCTTCGCCGCTCAGCCGGTCGGACAGCTTCACCCCGTCCTTCGCCAGCGCCATGCCGCCCATGGTCGCACCCAGTTCGTTGGGATTGTCTGGCTCGATGATCTCGAGCACCAGCAGGTCGGACCGGTCGAAAGCGCTTTTCACCGGGCCGTTGAACCAGTCGATGCCCGGCTTCATCACATGGACGGTCCCGAACAGATAGATGGTCGTGTCGGCATCGCTCACCTGCCACAGGGCAGGGGTGGCGGTCGCGGCCGGGCGGGCTTGCGCCACGCCGCCGACCAGCAGCAGCGCGGCGCTCAGGCCACGCAGCAAGGCGGAGAAGATCGTCATGCCTTCCTCCATGCGCAGCGCGCGCGCGAAGGGCAAGCGGCTTAACCCTGTTTGCCGCCGCTTTTCCTTGACCCTGTCGGCCCCATGCGCCAAGGCGCGCGACACGTAAAAACGCTATTTTGACAGGGACCATCCGTGGCCGAAGGCAAAGCGCTTTCCTTCCAGGACCTGATCCTGACCCTCCATGCCTATTGGGGGAAACAGGGCTGTGTCATCCTCCAACCCTATGACATGGAAGTCGGCGCGGGCACCTTCCACCCGGCGACGACGTTGCGCAGCCTTGGTCCCAACGCCTGGAACGCCGCCTATGTGCAGCCCAGCCGCCGCCCGACCGACGGCCGCTATGGCGAAAACCCCAACCGGCTCCAGCATTATTACCAATATCAGGTCATCATGAAGCCCAGCCCGGCGAACCTCCAGGAACTCTATCTGGGATCGCTGGTGGAGATCGGCATCGACCCGCTGGTCCATGACATCCGCTTTGTCGAGGATGACTGGGAAAGCCCGACGCTCGGCGCCTGGGGGCTTGGCTGGGAAGTCTGGTGCGACGGCATGGAAGTCACCCAGTTCACCTATTTCCAGCAGATGGGCGGCTTTGACTGCAAGCCGGTCGCAGGCGAACTGACCTACGGGCTGGAGCGTCTCGCCATGTATATTCAGGGCGTCGACAGTGTCTACGACCTGAAATTCAATGACGCGGGCGTCACCTACGGCGACGTGTTCCTGGCGAACGAGCAGCAGATGTCGAAATGGAATTTCGAGATCGCCGACACCGAAAAGCTGTTCCGCTGGTTCAAGGACGCCGAGGCGGAGTGCAAGGCTTCGCTGGAAGCCGGGGTTCCGCTCGCCGCCTATGACCAGGCGATCAAGGCGAGTCATGTGTTCAACCTGCTCCAGGCGCGCGGCGTCATCTCGGTGCAGGAACGCGCCAGCTATATCGGCCGCGTCCGCGACCTCGCCAAGGGCAGCTGCGAAAAGTGGATGGAAGTGAACGGGTGGACGGCGTGATGACTGACTTCCTCCTCGAACTGCGCTGCGAGGAAATCCCGGCGCGAATGCAGTTGAAGGCGTCAGACGACCTCGCCCGCCTCTTCACTGAGGAGTTGGCGAAGGCGGGCCTCAAACCCGCCGCCATCGACAGCTTCGTCACGCCCCGTCGCCTCGCGCTCATCGCCCGCGACCTGCCGCTCGAAACCGCGGCGGTCAGCGAAGAATTCAAGGGCCCGCGCACCAGCGCCCCGGCGCAGGCGCTCGAAGGCTTCCTGCGCAAGACCGGCCTGACGCAGGACCAGCTCGAAGATCGCGAAGGTGTCTGGTTCGCTGTCGTGAACAAGCCCGGCCGCGCCACCGCGCAGGTGCTGGCCGAAGCCGTGCCAGCCGTCATCCGCGCCTTTCCCTGGCCCAAATCGATGCGCTGGGGCGTCGCCAGCCAGACGACCGAGAGCCTGCGTTGGGTCCGTCCGTTGCAGGGCATCGTCGCGATTCTGGGCGAAGACCTGGTCGACATCGAGATCGAGGGCATTCGGTCGGGCTATGCCACGCTCGGCCACCGTTTCCATCATCCCGGTGAGATTACCATCGGCAGCGCGCACGACTATGTCGAAAAGCTGCGCGCCTGCCATGTCATCGCCAGCCATCAGGAGCGCCAGGCGATCATCGAGGCGAAGGCCACGCAGGCCGCCGCCGCCCATGGCTACAGCGTGATCGAGGACAAGGGGCTGGTCGCGGAAAATGCTGGCCTGACCGAATGGCCGGTGCCGCTGCTCGGCGATTTCGACCCGGCCTTCCTTGAGGTGCCGCCCGAAGTCATTCAGTTGACGCTGCGGATCAACCAGAAATATTTCGTGCTGCGCGATTCGGCAGGCAAGCTGGCGCCCGCCTTCATCTGCACCGCCAATATCGAGGCGAAGGATGGCGGTGCGGCGATCATCGCGGGCAACCGCAAGGTGCTGGCCGCGCGTTTGAGCGATGCCCGCTTCTTCTGGGAGCAGGATCGCAAGACCAGCCTCGCGGACCACGCGCAGAAGCTGGAGCGCATCACCTTCCACGAAAAGCTGGGCACCGTCGCCGACAAG
Source organism: Sphingobium sp. TCM1 (assembly GCF_001650725.1). Classification (GTDB taxonomy): domain Bacteria; phylum Pseudomonadota; class Alphaproteobacteria; order Sphingomonadales; family Sphingomonadaceae; genus Sphingobium. Next base: position 335,174 of record NZ_LXVX01000012.1, read on the forward strand.
GTCGAGCGCGTCGCGAAGCTCGCCCGCTGGCTGGTGGAAGAGGGGATCGTCAAGGGCGCCGACGCGGGCCAGGCCGAACAGGCCGCCCGCCTCGCCAAGGCCGACCTCGTCACCGAAATGGTCGGCGAATTCCCCGAATTGCAGGGCGTGATGGGCGGCTATTACGCCCGCGCCGAAGGTTTGCCCGATGCCGTCGCCGACGCCATCCGCGACCATTACAAGCCGGTCGGGCAGGGCGATGAAGTCCCCACCGCGCCGGTTACGGTGGCCGTGTCGCTAGCCGACAGGCTGGATACCTTGGTCGGTTTTTTTGCAGCGAAGACATTGCCTACGGGATCGAAAGATCCGTTCGCCCTTCGGCGCGCGATGTTGGCTGTCCAAGCGTTGACGATCAAGTCAAATCTCCGATTGGGATTTTCCTTAGCGATCGATACAGCTTTGGACGTTTTGTGCCGTGTCAACGACGAGGGTGAACGTTGGATATGGGGATATAAACAGTTCAGCGAAATCGAGGCCCAGGAGTATGGCTCTGGGTTAAGCCATTCTCCTCAAACACTTGTTGATGCTGCAGGCATAAAGCAGCTTCTCCTCGACTTCTTCGCCGACCGCCTCAAGGTCCAGCAGAAGGAAGCCGGCGTCCGTCACGACCTGATCGACGCGGTGTTCGCGCTCGGCCAAGAAACCGGACAAATCGAGGACGATCTCGTCCGCCTGCTTGCCCGCGTGAAGGCGCTCCAGTCGTTCGTCGCGACCGACGACGGCGCCAACCTGCTCGCCGGGTACAAGCGCGCCGCGAATATCCTAAAGAAGGAAGGCGTGGAAAAGGCGGAAGCAATTTCCCTTTCCTACGATCCGGAAAAAGCGGAAGCTGACCTGATCGCCGCGCTTGACGCGGCGGAACCTGCGGCGGCACGGTCCGTGTCGGACGAACGCTTCGAAGACGCCATGGCCGCGCTCGCGACTCTCCGCGCGCCGATCGACGCCTTTTTCGACAGCGTCACCGTGAATGACGCCGATCCGGCCAAACGCACGACTCGCCTCGCGCTGCTGGCGCGGGTTCGTGATGCAGTGCACAATGTGGCAGACTTTTCGAAAATTACGGGATAACGAAACGATATTCCAAAAGCTACGGGAAATATTCGAAGTTAAGCGGGATATTTCCTATCCCATCAAGTATTATGACGCTAATTGCGACAACATTGTTGCAACGCACAAACTCGGCAATCAGTGCAGGGAGAGCCGGACACTATGGTTATGACGGAAGAGGCCCAGATGAGCAGCACTTCGACCCGCTATGTCTATCGTTTTGGCGGTGGCGTGAATGATGGGGGGAAGGGCGACAAGAACTTGCTGGGCGGCAAGGGCGCCAACCTCGATGGCATGGCCGCGATCGGCCTGCCGGTGCCGCCGGGCTTCACCATCACGACCGAAATGTGCACCCGCTATTATACCGATGGCGGCGTCTATCCCGACAGCCTGAAGGCGCAGGTTGCCGCCGGCATTGCCCATATCGAGGCCGTCACCGGCAAGCGTTTTGGCGACGCGGCCGATCCGCTGCTCGTCTCGGTCCGCTCCGGCGCGCGCATCTCCATGCCCGGCATGATGGACACGGTCCTCAACCTCGGCCTCAACGATGAAACCGTCCTTGGCCTGGCTGCTGCATCCGGGGACGAGCGGTTCGCCTGGGACAGCTATCGCCGCTTCATCCAGATGTATTCGGACGTGGTGCTCGAACTCGACCATGGCGCCTTCGAGGAAGCCCTCGAAATCGCCAAGGAAGATCAGGGCTATACTCTCGACACCGAAATGACCGCCGACGACTGGAAGGTGCTGGTCGGTGAATATAAGGCGCTGGTCGCCAAGCTCTGGAACAAGCCCTTCCCGCAGGATGTGCATGACCAGCTTTGGGGTGCCATCAACGCCGTGTTCGGCTCGTGGCAGGCCGACCGGGCCAAGGTCTATCGCCGCCTGAACTCGATCCCCGGCGACTGGGGCACCGCCGTCAATGTGCAGGCTATGGTGTTCGGCAATATGGGCGACACCTCGGCGACGGGCGTGGCCTTCACCCGCGATCCGGCCACCGGTGAAAATGCCTATTATGGCGAATATCTGATCAACGCCCAGGGCGAGGACGTGGTCGCGGGCATCCGCACGCCGCAGTACCTCACCAAGCAGGCGCGCGAGCGGGCAGGGGCCAAGCCGCTGTCGATGGAAGAGGCGATGCCCGAAACCTATGCCGAACTGGCCCGGGTGTTCGAGATCCTCGAAAAACATTATCGCGACATGCAGGACATCGAGTTCACGGTGCAGCAGGGCAAGCTCTGGATGCTCCAGACCCGGTCCGGCAAGCGCACCGCGAAGGCCGCGCTCAAGATCGCAGTCGAAATGGCGAGCGAAGGGCTCATCAGCGAGGAAGAGGCGGTCGCTCGCGTCGATCCCGCCGCGCTTGACCAGTTGCTCCACCCGACCCTCGATCCCAAGGCGCCGCGCGACGTGCTGACCAAGGGTCTGCCCGCCTCGCCGGGCGCGGCCAGCGGTCTGATCGTGTTCGACGCCGACACTGCCGAGCGTCGCAACGAACTCGGCGATGCCGTCATCCTGGTCCGCGTCGAAACCAGCCCGGAGGATATCCATGGGATGCACGCGGCCAAGGGCATCCTGACCGCACGCGGCGGCATGACCAGCCACGCCGCCGTGGTCGCGCGCGGCATGGGCCGTCCCTGCGTCTCGGGCGCGGGCAGCCTGTCGATCGACAATGCCAACAAGATCCTGCGCATCGGCAATCGCGAGCTGAAGGAAGGCGACATCCTGACCATCGACGGCGCCACCGGTGAAGTCATGGCGGGTGAAGTGCCGACCGTGCAGCCCGAACTGGCCGGCGACTTCGGCATCCTGATGCAATGGGCCGACAAGGTCCGCCGCCTCAAGGTCCGCGCCAACGCCGAAACCCCGCTCGACTGCCAGACCGCGCGTGATTTCGGCGCGGAGGGCGTGGGCCTTTGCCGCACCGAGCATATGTTCTTCGACGCCGCGCGCATTACCGCCGTGCGCGAGATGATCCTGGCCGACAGCGAGAAGGGCCGCCGCGCCGCGCTCGACAAGCTGCTGCCCGAACAGCGGGACGATTTCGCGCAGATCTTCATGGTGATGGCCGGCCTGCCGGTCACCATCCGCCTGCTCGATCCGCCGCTGCACGAATTCCTGCCGCATGGTGAAGCCGAGTTTGAGGAAGTGGCCAAGGGCGCCGGCGTCAGTGTCGACACGCTCAAGCGTCGCGCCGCAGAACTACATGAATTCAACCCGATGCTGGGTCATCGCGGGTGCCGCCTGGGCGTCACCTATCCTGAAATCTACGAGATGCAGGCCCGCGCCATCTTCGAAGCGGCGCTGCTGGTCAAGCAGCGCAGTGGCGAAGCGCCGATCCCCGAAGTGATGATCCCGCTCGTTGCCACGCGCAAGGAGCTGGAGCTGATGAAGGCGATCGTCGACAAGGTCGCGCAGGACGTGTTCACGGAGCAGGGCGCTTCGGTGGAGTATCTGGTCGGCACGATGATCGAGTTGCCGCGCGCGGCGCTCAAGGCGGGCGAAATCGCCGAAGTCGGCGAATTTTTCTCCTTCGGCACCAACGATCTGACGCAGACGACGATCGGCATCAGCCGTGACGATGCCGGCCGCTTCCTGACCCAATATGTCGACAAGGGCATCTTCGCTCGTGATCCGTTCGTCAGTATCGATGTGGAGGGCGTGGGTCAGCTCATCGAACTGGCGGCCGAACGTGGCCGTGCGAGCCGTCCCGGCATCAAGCTGGGCATCTGCGGCGAACATGGTGGCGATCCGGCCTCGATCGCCTTCTGCGAAGCGACCGGCCTCGATTATGTATCGGCCTCGCCCTACCGCGTGCCGATCGCGCGTCTTGCTGCGGCCCAGGCCGCGCTGGCGAAGAAATAAAGGAAAGGGCGGGAGGCAACTCCCGCCCTTTTTCGTTCAGGCCGATCCGGTCAGCCGGCTGAACAATCCGGGCTTTTCGCCCCGTTCCAGTTCGACCGCCTGACCCCGCCAGTCCTCGTGCGCGATGGTGCCCGGCTTCAGGCCCAGCCTCGCCTCCAGCGTCGCTTCCTGTTCGGCATTGATCGCGGCGATCTGCCCGAAGCGGTGATAGCCCGCCTCGTTGAGCGCCACTTCCTGCGCCTGGCTGATGCCCCTGATTCGGCTGAGGTCGTCGCGCCCATGCACCGCGCCCGAGACTGCGGTTGCCGTGCCGGCTCCGATCGGGCCGGCCGACTGGCGTTCCAACTCGGCGATCCGCAAATTGGCGGCCTCGATCCGGGCGTCCCGGTCCTTGATCGCGGTGCGATGCGCTACTTGCTCGTCCCGCCAATAGCGTCGATATTTGCCGCGCCCGCTCATCATCAGGCCCAGCAGCCAGCCGATGGCCAGGGCGATCAGCAACAGCACCAGTTCGTTCATGGTGAAGCTCATGGATAGCATCCTTTCCTGCGTGCTGAACGGCGGAGCGCCGCAAAGGTTGCCGACCGGGCCGGGCCCCGGATTTAACCGTAGGAAAAGTGTAAAAAGGGGCTTGCCCAATTGGCCGGACGCTTCTATCTGCGCGTCTCCAACGCACCCGTAGCTCAGCTGGATAGAGCATCAGACTACGAATCTGAGGGTCGGACGTTCGAATCGTTCCGGGTGCGCCATTTTGGAAAAGCGGCAGGGATAGGCTTCAAGCTCGACCTGCCAGAAAAAACGCACCCGTAGCTCAGCTGGATAGAGCATCAGACTACGAATCTGAGGGTCGGACGTTCGAATCGTTCCGGGTGCGCCATTTCTTCCAGAAATCAGGGGTATGAGGCGGCCAAGTCCGCCTTTTTCTTTGCCCTCAGCCCGTCGCCAGCGCAACCATCGCGTCGATGTCGGCATGGGTCTCAAGCCGCACCGCGATGTCATCCAGCGCATCTTCGACCGATCGGTCATGATCCGCGCCCGCCGATCGCCCGCCCACACGCTGGAGCAGCGCATCGCGCAGGTCGGTGCTGGCCAACAGCCCATGAACATAGCTGCCCATCACCCGCCCGTCGCGGCTGAGGACGCCGTCCGGCCGCCCGTCGAGCAGCGCAAAGGGCTGCGCGCAGTCGGGCCCGCCCGTCCGCCCCATATGCATCTCATAGCCGCTGAAATCGGCCCCCAGCGCCCGCCCTTGCACTGCCTTCAATGTCTTGGTTCCGCTCAGCACCGTCTGCACGTCGAGCAGGCCCAGTCCGGCGACGGAGCCGGGCGGCCCTTCCAGCCCCTCGGGATCGCCGATCGACCGGCCCAGCATCTGATAGCCGCCGCAAATGCCAAGCACGGCACCGCCACGCCGATGATGCGCCCGAATGTCGATGTCCCAACCCTGTTTCACCAGCGCCCTCATGTCGGCGATCGTCGCCTTGGAACCGGGCAGGATCACCAGCGCCGCCTCCGCCGGGATCGGCTGGCCGGGTCCGATCATGCGTAGGTCGACTGCCGGTTCCAGCTTGAGCGGATCGAGATCATCGAAATTGGAAATGCGCGGCAGCACCGGGCAGGCGACTACCAGCGGCGCCTCGCTCGAAAAGCTCCGCTGCTCCAGCACCACCGCATCCTCGCTCGGCAGCCGCGAGACAGCGTCCAGCCACGGCACCACGCCCATGCCGCGCCACCCCGACAGCGACTCGATCTGGGCGTAACCATCCTCGAAAAGGGCGGGATCACCGCGAAACTTGTTGATCAGGAAGCCTCGGATCATCGCGGCGTCCTCCGGGTCGATCACCGTCCGCGTTCCGACCACCGCCGCGATCACGCCACCCCGATCGATGTCACCCACCAGCACGACCGGGACATTGGCGGCGCGGGCGAAGCCCATATTGGCGATGTCGCCCGCGCGCAGGTTGATCTCGGCGGGCGAGCCAGCACCCTCGACGACGACGATGTCGCATTGCGCCTTCATCCGGCCATAGCTTTCCAGCACCGCGGCCAGCAATTGCCCCCGCGCCGCTCGGAAATTGCCGGAACCCAACGCGCCGCGCACCTGTCCATGGACAATCAGCTGCGACGTCCGGTCGGCCTGCGGTTTCAGCAGCACCGGGTTCATGTCCGTGTGCGGCGCTACGCCGCAAGCCATGGCCTGCAACGCCTGGGCCCGGCCGATCTCGCCCCCGTCGCTCGTCACGGCGGCATTGTTGGACATGTTCTGCGGCTTGAACGGGCGGACCCGATAGCCCCGCCGCACCAGCGCCCGGCACAGCCCGGCGACCAGCACCGACTTGCCCACGTCCGACCCGGTTCCCTGCAACATGATAGCGCCCATGGCCCCCTCCTGCCGTCAGCGGGCGGGCAGGGCAAGCGCGTCGACGATACCGATCAGATGCCGCGTCGATATTCCAGCGCGTCGATGATCATGCCGCCCGCCATGAATACGGCGCCCGAACAGGCAAGCGCCAGCAACTGGCCGCCGGTGCCCGGATATTGCTGCATATAGGCGACCCCGCGTTCGGCGGCGCCCAGCGCCAGGGCATAGATGACCAGGAACGCTTCGAACTTGGTCTTGATGATGAAGAGGCCCTTGATCCGTTCCATGGTCGTCCCACCCGGCGCCGGCCCCTTGCGGTCAGGGGGCCAGGTCGCCTGAAAGCTGCAAATGGTCAACAAGGGCTAACCATGATTGCTCGATCCGCGCAATCAGCCGAGTATCGCCCAAATCGTCGGGCGCGATCGATTCTGGCCAATAATCGGACACTATACCCGCAATATCGTCCAGCTTGGCCTCATCGACCAGGAAGCGCGGGTCGATATTGGCGGGGTCGGCGACGACTCGCAGGCGCAGGCAGGCGGGGCCGCCGCCATTGGCCATGGACTGGCGCACATCGACCGGGACCAGGCGCCGGATCGGGCCGTTCCCGGCCACCATCTGTTGCAGCCAGGACCAGACGGCCGGCGTCTCCTGCGCCTCGGTCGGCAGGATCAGGGCCATGGCCCCGTCGGGCAACGTCACCAATTGTGCATTGAACAGATAGCTTTTGATCGCGTCGGCCAGGCTGACGGCGCTCGCCGGCACTTCCACGATCTCGACACAGGGCAGAGCCTCTCGCAAGTGTGCATGGAACAGCGCCTTGTCGGCAAAGGCGAGTTCATGGGTAAACAGCACCCGCTCATTGGCCACGGCGACCACGTCATTGTGGAAGGCGCCGGCCGCGATCGCTTCCTCCGATTGCTGCACGAACAATGCGCGTGCCGGCGCAAGTCCATGGAGTCGCGCGACTGCCCGACTCGCCTCGACATGCTGCCGCGCGGGGAAGGGGCCGCCCGACTGGCCGTAGACGAATATCTCGACGCCGGGCAGGTCGTGCCGCTCGGTCAGCCGCATATGATTGGCGGCGCCCTCGTCGCCAAAGGGGGGCGGTACCGGGTCGTGCACGACGAAGGCCCGGGCATCGGAAAAGGCGACGCGCAACTGCGCCAGCGTCTGGGGCCATTCATGGCTCCGATGCGGCATCGTCACCAGGTTTGCGACGGTCAGGTGTGTCCGCCCGTCGGCGGCGTCGGCGGCGGGCGACACGGTCGCTGCATTGGCGGCCCACATGGAGGAGGCCGACATGGCCGCCGCCCGGATATGGGGCTCCGCGTCCCCCACATCGGTTCCCAGCCGCGCAAGCCAGGCGCCGTCAGGACGCCATTGCGGCAGGAAGATGCCCTGCTTCAGCCCAAGCCGGATGTTGCCGCGCATCTTCTCGATACCCTGGAGCGCGGCTGCCCTTGGCTGCGAGACCTGCCCGGCGTTGCGCGCGGAGGCGAGGTTGCCCAGGCTCAGCCCCGCATAGTTGTGGCTTGGTCCGATCAGCCCGTCGAAATTGATCTCGGTAACGCTCATGCCCGTCCCGCCATGGTGAAAGTCTCGCCAATATCCAGCCCCAGCCGGACGGCGCTGGCCGCGTCCAGCGACACCGCGCCGTCCGCGCCTTCCTGCACGAAACCCCAGGTGCAACGATAATCGGCCAGCCGCCCGGTGGCGATCAGCATCTTGTCGCCGCCCTTCTCATGCGTGGTGGACAGGGTGACATCGCGCGCGGCCGCGATCGTCTTCAACTGGTCTATCTGTCCCACCATGGTCGGGCCGCCGTCGAAAATGTCGACATAACCGGCATTATCGAATCCTTCGGTTTCCAGCATCCGCATCGCCGCGCGGCCATTGGGATGGGGCAGGCCGATGACCGCGCGGGCGCTGTCGGTCAGCATCGCGGTATAGATCGGCGTCTTGGGCATCAGGTCGGCGATGAACTGGTTGCCATTGACGGCGTTGAACTCGTCCGCCTCCTGAAAGCTCATGCCGAAGAAGCGACCGGCAAGCCCGTCCCAGAAGGGCGATCCGCCAGCTTCGTCGATGACGCCCCGCAGTTCCGCGATGATCCTGTCGCCAAAGCGCGCCCGGTGATTGCGGATGTAGAGATAGCGGCTACGCGCGAGCAACAGGCCCAGCCCCTCGGCCCGTTCGCGCGGGTGTAGGAAGAGGCCGCCGACCTCGACCGAACCTTCCAGGTCGGTGGTCAGCGAGAGCATCTGCGCGCGGAACGTGCGGCCCAGTTCGCGGCTATGCTGGGTCAGCACGCCCAGGCGATAGGAATAGAAGGGCCAGCTTTGCCCCACGGTGGAGAAAATCTGGCAGGTTCCGCGCACCTGGCCGGTCTCCACATTCTCCAGCACCATGACGATCAGTTCGTCCTCTATGCCCTCATTCGCCCGCGCCAGCGCCTTTTCGGTGCGTTCCAGCTTGGCGGCCAGCGCCTTGCGGTCGGGCGGCAGGTTGGTGAAGCCGCCTCCGGTAAGTTTCGCCATTTCATAGAGCGTCTGCAGATCGTCCGCGCGCGCGATGCGCATGATGAAGCTCAAGCGGTCATCCCCTCTTTCATATCTTGTCCCGGTTGGAATCCTCCCTGCGCGATCCGCCACAGCGTCAACGCCGACAATTGCGCGCGCTCGATCAGGCTGTCGGTCAGCAGATATTCGGCCTCGCTATGGATGCTGCCGCCGCGCACACCCATCGTATCCACCACCGGCACGCCGCAGGCAGCGATATTGTTGCCGTCGCATACGCCGCCGGTATCGCGCCAGCCAATGGCAAGGCCCAGGTCCGCGCCGCATTGCCGGACAAGGCCGAACAACCGCTCGGCCTTCCCGTCCATCGGCTTGGGCGGACGGCCAAAGCCGCCATGCAGGTGCAGGCTGACGTCATGTTCGTGCGCGATCGCCGTCATCATGGTCTCGATCAGCGTCCGTGCAGCGATCTCGTCCTCCGGCGTACGGGGACGGAAATTGACGCGCAGAACGGCATGGTCGGGCACGACATTGTTCGGCCCGCCACCGTCGATCTTCGCAGGGTTGCAGGAAAATCCGGCGCCGCTGCCGGCCTTGAGCCGCAAGGCGAGGTCCGCCGCCGCCAGCAGCGCGTTGCGGCCTTCATCCGGGTTGCGCCCGGCATGGGCGCTGCGCCCGGTGACGATGATCGAGAAATTGCCGCTGCCGGCCCGCGCGCCGGCCAGCGTGCCGTCGGGGAGCGCCGGCTCGTAGGTCAAGGCCGCGACTTTTCCTCGCGCGACCTCGCGCAGAAGCGCGGCGGAGGAGGGGCTGCCCACTTCCTCGTCGCTGTTGATGACGATGTCATAGCCCAGCCTCGACACCGCATCCGACGTTTCGATCGCCATCAGCGCAGCCAGCATCACGGCAATGCCGCCCTTCATGTCGGCAACGCCCGGACCATTCAGGATGCCCGGCTCCAGCCAGCGTTGCTGCTGAAAGGCATGATCGACGGGAAAGACCGTGTCCATATGGCCCGTCAGCAACAATCGTATCGGCGCATCGGCGCGCACCGCCACATGCAGGTGACGGCCATGGGGGATCGTCTCCACCCGCCCGTCCGGCGCCACATTCTCGACCGGCGTCGGCTCGACCAGCCGAACGGTGCCGGGCAGCCGGGCGAAGTCAGCGGCCAGCATCGCCGCCATGCGCGCCAGGCCATCCAGATTGCGCGATCCGCTGTTGACCGCAGCCCAATCCTGCACCTGCGCCAGCATGGGTGCAGCCGCGGCATGGTCCAGAATCCTCAATTCCGCTGGAGTCAGGAGGGTCATGGCAGGGGTCTATCAGAGCCCGACCCGCGCCTCCACCCCCGCACGAAAATTGCGTGGATCAGAAATCATATGTCAGGGTCAGGCGACTGAGCGTGTCGAAATCCCGCGCCGACAGCATCGTCTCCGATTCATACTGGATATTGTAGGACAACGCCGCCGACCAGCGTGTGGCGACCTTGGTTTCCAGCGAAGTCAGCGAATTGAGCGTGTAGACATCACTCTCCGCATAGCCCGAAGCCGTCTGCTTGAAGGTCAAAGTGGGGGAGGCGCGCCAAGCCATGGCCATCGAACCGCGCGCGCCCATCTTGGTCTCGCGCTCGCCAGTCAGATAATTGGCATGACGGACTGACGGACCGATATCGACCGACAGATCGAGCGGCTTGCTCATGACCAGCTTGTATCCGACGCCGACCGACCCCGTGTAGCGTTCATCATAGCCGATCGACGTATCCCGCTCGAACTGTACCAGGCCATAGGCGAAGCCGCGCGGATCGAACTCGTAGCGCGGCTCATAGCTTCCGAGGTAACGTTCGCGCGATGTCACGCCATTGGCGCGACGATAGTCCGTGGTGGCTGTCAGCTTGTGGCTCCATTGCAGCCCGGTGCGGGACACCGTCGCATTGACGCTGATGCCGAACTCGCTCGTCGACCCGGTGGACCGGAAGCCGCCCGCCGCGACCCGACCGGTCCAAAGGTCGGTGAAGCTGGCCTCGCGTATCAGCGTGTCGTGCGTCGCCTTGGTCCGTTCCTTCCAACTCGCGACCATTTGCTGGATCGCGTTGGCCGATTCGGGATTGGTCTGACGGGCGATCTTTGCGACGGTCACGATTTCCGTCTCGTTGCCGTTGGCGATGGCGGCCTCCAGCATCTCCCGCACGGCCGGCGGCAGCAAAGCAGTATCGGCCGCGACCGCGGCGGTCGAGAAGGGGAAGCAGGCGAAAGACAGCAGGATCAGGGGTGCGCGCATGGCCCTTTCTTAGCCGCCCGACAGCGGAATTTAAGCCCCTTTTGCGTCAACCGCTTCAGATAAGCGCCCTGAACTCCTGCAAAATATCCCGATACAGCTTGCGCTTGAAGGACACGATCAATTCCGGCAGCGTTTCGGGCGCGGCCCATTTCCAGTCCCGGAATTCCGGATGCTTGGTCTGGATGTCGATATCGCTGTCCTTGCCCAGAAAGCGGGCCAGAAACCAATGTTGCCGCTGGCCGCGATATTTGCCGCCCCACAGCTTCCCGATCAGTTCCGGCGGCAGGTCGTAGAAATGCTCCTCGCGCGTCGCGGCGATGATTTCCACATGGTCGCGGATGATGCCCGTTTCTTCATGCAATTCCCGAAAGGCGGCGGCGCGGACATCCTCGCCCTCATCAATGCCGCCCTGCGGCATCTGCCAGGCTTCGACCGCGTTATCGAGCCGCTGGCCAACGAAAATCTTGCCATCCATGTTGACGAGCATGATCCCGACACATGGTCGGTATCCCAGTTCCTGATCATTCGGCATCGAAGCCATTCGTCCCCTGATTCTGGCTGCCGGCGCGGTCCCACCCCTGGAAAGCGCCGACGCATAATGACCGTGACACGATAAGCGGCGCTCTGCGTCACGTCCATGATCGAATCGCGATTCGTGCGATTTGCGGCGGGTCTCGTCGCAGATATGCCCCATTGGTCGGCTGGAACTTGCCGCACGAGCGCGCATTGCGGACGCATGACCCAAGTCGTTCTGCTCTGGTTTCGCCAGGATCTCCGTCTCTCCGACCAAGCCGCACTGATCGCCGCAGCGTCGGAAGGCGCCGTCCTTCCGGTCTATATCCTCGATGACGAAGCTCCCCGCCAATGGGCGATAGGCGGCGCATCGCGCTGGTGGCTGCATCACAGCCTCGCCCGGCTCGATGAAAGCCTCCGCGCCAGGGGATCGCGGCTCCTCCTGCGTCGGGGCGGAAGCGCGGAAACACTGGAAGAGTTGGCGCGGGAGGTCGGCGCGTCGCGTGTTCACGCGCTGCGTCATCATGAACCCTGGTGGCGGAACGCCGAGAAAGCGGTCGCGAAAAGGCTCGATCTATGCCTGCATGACGGTGGGCTGCTGTTGCCGCCCGGCGCGGTCAGGACGGGCGGCGGCGGCCTCTATCGCATCTACACGCCTTTCGCCCGCGCGTTAATGAACCATATGCCGCCGGCCGCACCGTCGCCCGCGCCGCACCGCATACAAGCCCCGGCCCGTTGGCCCGCCAGCGATTCGCTTGATGGGTGGGGGCTGCTTCCGACCAGGCCGGACTGGTCGGCGGGTTTTGTCACGGACTGGACCCCCGGAGAGGAGGGCGCACGCAGGAATGTCGCGGATTTTCTTGAAGAGGTGCGCGACTATCCCAACGCACGCAATCTTCCCGCTGTCGAGGGAACATCGCGCCTGTCGCCCCATCTTCATTTCGGCGAGGTGTCGCCCGCCTATGTCTGGCACCGCGTTGCATCTTCAGGTCATGATGCCACAATCTTCCTCAAGGAGCTGATCTGGCGCGATTATGCCCATGTCCAGATTTGCAGCTTCCCCGCCTATGGATCGCAAAATGCCCGCGACGATTTCGACCGGTTGCCTTGGCGGGACCTTCCCGAAGCGCACGCCGATCTCGTCGCCTGGCAGCAAGGGCAGACCGGCTATCCTATCGTCGATGCGGGAATGCGGCAGCTCTGGGCGACGGGCTGGATGCATAATCGCGTTCGCATGATCGCCGCCAGCTTCCTCATCAAGCACCTGTTGATCGATTGGCGGCACGGCGCACGCTGGTTCTGGGATACGCTGGTTGACGCCGATTATGCCAACAACAGTGTCAACTGGCAGTGGGTGGCAGGCAGCGGTGTCGATGCCAACCTGTTCACCCGGATCATGGCGCCGCTCAGCCAGTCGGAAAAGTTCGATGCGGCCAACTATATCAGGCGATGGGTATCCGAACTGGCCCACCTCCCCGATGCGGTCATTCATGATCCCGATGCACACGGTGCGCGTCCGCCGGCCTATCCCGCCAAGATGATCGGGCATCGGGAGGGAAGGGAGCGCGCGCTTGACGCCTATCGACGCATGAAGGGGTGATTGCGGCGGCGTTCACCTTGCGGCAGGATCGGCGACATGAACGCCATAGATCCTCGCCGCGGCCGGCGCGCCCTGTCTGTCCGGCATCCGCCCCGCAGCGGTGCGTCCGGTCGAATAGCACGATGGCTGGCGCCGATATTTCATCGGCTTCTCGACCGGATCGACCAAGGTCTCGAGCAGGGCGCGCTTGAGGCGGGCCTGCCCGACGGCACACGCCGGTTGCTGGGTGGCCGCGCCGAAGGACCGTCCTGCATCGTCGAAATTCACCACTGGCGCGCGCTCGTCCGCCTCGCCAGTGGTGGGTCGGCCGGCTGGTATCGCGCCTGGGCGGCGGGGGAGTGGTCAAGCCCCGATCCGGTGCCGCTGTTCGCACTGTTCATGCGCAATGCGGTCGCGCTGGGGCAGGTCGCTCGCGCCCGCGGACCGGCACGTTGGATCGGCCGTCTGGCGCACTGGACGCGGCGCAACAGCCGCAGCGGATCGCGCTACAACATCGCCTATCACTATGATCTCGGAAACGACTTCTACCGCCTCTGGCTGGACGAGAACATGCATTATTCCAGTGCCCTGTTTCTCGATCCGGATAGCCCTATCGAAAGTCTGGAGCGGGCGCAGCACCGCAAGGTCGATGCCATCCTCGACCGGCTGGACCTGAAGGATGGCGATGCGCTGCTGGAGATCGGCTGCGGCTGGGGCGGCCTCGCTGAGCAGGCGATGGAGCGGCAGGCCGTTCACTATACTGGTCTCACCCTGTCCACCGAGCAGGCCGACTATGCCCGCGACCGACTGGGATCGGGCGCCCAGATATTGCTGACCGACTATCGCGACGCGGAGGGGCAATATGATGGGCTCGCCAGTGTCGAGATGGTGGAAGCCGTCGGCCAGCGCTATTGGCCCGACTATCTCGCCGCGATCCACCGGCTACTCAGGCCCGGCGGCAGGGCGGCGATCCAATATATCCTGATCGATGACGCCATTTTCGACGGCTATGCGCGTGGCGCCGATTTCATCCAGACCTACATTTTCCCCGGTGGGATGCTGATCTCCGAGAGCCGTTTTCGCGCACTGGCCGAAGAACAGGGACTGGAATGGCGGGACGAGCGCCGCTTCGGCCTCCATTATGCGGAGACGCTGCGACGCTGGCGGCTTCGTTTCGACCGGGTGATCGAAGAAGGCCGGCTGCCGGCGAGTTTCGACCAGCATTTCGTGGCGTTATGGCGCTATTATCTGAACTATTGCGAAGGCGGCTTTCGCGGCGGCGGGATTGACGTGGCGCAGGTGACGCTTGTCAAGCCCGTCTGAGCTTCAGTCCGGCACCCGCATCCGGTGCCCAGTGGGAGTATCAGCCATCACCAGTTGCACGATCGCGTCCCCCACCGCCTCCGGCCCCTTGACGCTCGCGGGGTCTTCTCCGGGGAAGGCGCGAGCGCGCATGGCCGTCCGAGTCGCACCGGGATCGACGATATGGGTACGGATGGCGGAGATATTCTTCACTTCCTCGCCATAGGCGCCTACCAGGGTTTCCAGCGCCGCCTTGGACGCGCCATAGGCGCCCCAATAGGCGCGAGGACTAGCGACGGATGATGTCAGCGCCACCACGCGGGCGTCCCGACTGGCGCGCAGCATTCGGTCGAATGCCGCGATCAAAGCTTGGGGCGCAGCGACATTGAGGGTCAGCAACCGGGCAAATTCCTTGGCGTCGACCGCCTGCACAGCGGCCAGCGATCCCAGCGTCGCGGCGTTGAGGACAAGGATGTCGAGCGCCTGCCAACGACCGCCGATCGCCTGCGCCAGACGGCCGATGCTTTCGCCGTCGATCAGGTCGAGCGGCGCGATGGTCGCATGGCCGCCCGCCTGGTGGATACGTTCCTCCACTTCCTCCAGACCACCTCCGGTCCGCGCCGTCAGTACGACATGCGCGCCGGCGCGGGCCAGAGCTTGCGCCGTCGCTGCGCCGATGCCACGGCTCGCGCCGGTCACAAGGGCCAGTTTGCCGGAAAGGGGAAGGTCGGACATGGGACTCCCGTCGCTCCGGCCGGTCGCCGGAATCATCTGGTATCGGAAAAGGGAAAGGGGCGGCCGTGCGCGGCCGCCCCAGAACTGTCAGACCACCCGTTCGGCGAGCAGTTCGAACTGATTGGTCACCACGGCCTCGTCCTGGTCGGTCAGCGTGGTGGGATAGTCGCCGGTGAAGCAGGCATCGCAATATTGCGGCCGGATGTCCGCGCGCTTCGCCTCGCCCAGCGCCTTGTAGAGGCCGTCGATCGAGATGAAGGCCAGGCTGTCGGCATGGATGAAATCCTGCATTCCGCCCACGTCCAGCTTGTGCGCCAGCAGCTTGGTCCGTTCGGGCGTGTCGACGCCGTAGAAACAGCTATGCTTGGTCGGGGGCGATGCGATCCGCATATGCACCTCCGCCGCGCCCGCCTCGCGCATCATCTGCACGATCTTGAGGCTCGTGGTGCCGCGCACGATCGAATCGTCGATCAGCACGATCCGCTTGCCCTCGATCAGAGCGCGATTGGCGTTGTGCTTCAGCTTCACGCCCAGATGGCGGACCTTGTCGCCCGGCTGGATGAAGGTGCGGCCGATATAGTGGGAGCGGATGATGCCCAGTTCGAACGGGATGCCCGACTCCTGAGCATAGCCGATCGCAGCGGGCACGCCACTGTCGGGCACCGGGATGACATAGTCGGCCTCGACGGGGTTCTCGATCGCCAGTTGCGCGCCGATCGCCTTGCGCACCGAATAGACGCTGGAATTGTCGATGATCGAATCGGGGCGGCTGAAATAGACATGCTCGAAGATGCAGGGGCGCGCGTGCGTCTCTCCGAACGGCCGGTGCGACCGGATCTGGCCGTCATTGGTAACGATCACCAGTTCGCCCGGATCGATCGAGCGGACATAATCCGCACCGACCACGTCGAATGCCACGGTTTCCGAGGCGAAGATCGTCGCATCGCCCAGCTTGCCCATGACGAGAGGGCGGATGCCCAGCGGGTCGCGACAGGCGATCATGCCCTCCGGGGTCATGACGATCAGCGAATAGGCGCCCTCGACCTGCTTGAGCGCATCTATGAACTTGTCGAGCAGCGTCCGGTAGCTGGAGGTCGCCACCAGATGGATGATGACTTCGGTGTCGGAGGTGGACTGGAAGATGGAACCGCGGCGAATCAACTCGCGGCGCAGCTTCATCGCGTTGGAGATATTGCCATTATGGGCAATCGCAAAGCCACCCGAATTCAGCTCCGCGTAAAGCGGCTGAACATTGCGCAGTGACGTTTCGCCCGTGGTCGAATAGCGCACATGGCCGCAGGCGCTGTCGCCCGGCAGGCCGCGAATCACTTCGTCCCGGTCGAAATTGCCGGCCACATGCCCCATCGCCCGGTGGGTATGGAAATCATGCCCGTCCCAGCTGGTTATGCCGGCTGCTTCCTGACCGCGATGTTGCAGGGCGTGAAGGCCGAGCGCGACGATGGCCGACGCCGTTTCCCCGCGGGAAACGCCGAAAATGCCACATTCCTCGCGCAACTTGTCGTCGTCGAAGGGATTGGTCGTAATCATGGGTGCGAGCGGTTCCATAGCCGTTCTTGGCGCGCCCCAGCGGGCTGCCTTTCCGCGCGCATATAGTCGGTCGAGGCTCGTTTGTCGCCTCCCTGTCACAAAAAAGGCAGGATATGCTGCGCAAACGCTATGTTTCCGGGATCAGCCGTTGTCCGATCAACCGTTTTTCAACGTCGCGCCATCGGCAAAATGCCCTACTGGCGCAGCGTGATCGGCGCGGCTACACACGCAGCCCTGATGCATCGTTTCGCCAATCCCGCCCGCTTTTTGAAGATCGCGCGTCCCTTGACCGGCTGGTTGTTCTGGCCCGGCCTCGCGCTGCTGCTCGCGGGCGCGGTCTGCGGCCTGTTCGTGACGCCGGCCGATTATCTTCAGGGACAGACGGTGCGGATACTCTATATTCACGTGCCGGCCGCATGGCTCGGCATGGGTGGCTGGACCGGCATAGCGGTCGCCGCGCTGATGCAGCTGGTCTGGCGGCATCCGCTGGCGGCGGTTGCGGGACGCGCCATCGCCGCGCCCGGCGCGCTCTTCACCGCGATCTGCCTGATGACTGGCTCCATCTGGGGGCGCCCGACCTGGGGGACCTGGTGGGAATGGGACGGGCGCATGACCTCCATGCTGGTGCTCTTCTTCCTCTATCTCGGCTATATCGCGCTCGCCAACGCCAGCGCGCGCGACGGGCAGGCGGGGGGCGTCAGCCATGTCACGGCCATTTTCGGCTTGGTCGGCGCGGTCAATATTCCGATCATCAATCGTTCGGTCATATGGTGGAACAGCCTGCACCAGGGACCCAGCATCACGCTGCGCGGCTCCAGCATCGACGCGGCGTTGCTCTGGCCGCTGGGCCTCACGCTACTGGGCTTTTCGCTCTGGTTCGGGGCGATCGTGCTGATGCGGATGCGGGCCATCTTGGCGCGGAACAAGGTCGAGGCGCGGATGCAGCGCCTGGCGAGAGGATAGGATGAACCAGTGGGATTTCGTGATCGCCGCCTATGCGGTGACGGCGATCGGAACGGCGATCGTCACCATGCTGAGCTGGCGTGCGATGTGCCGCGCCGAACGCGCGGTCGAGAGCTTCGCCGAGCGGCCATGAAAGCGTCGTCATGAAGGCAAAGCATCAAAGATTGATCCTGGCGCTGGCGGGGCTGACGGCGATCATCGGCGCCGGGCTGCTGGCCGCGTCCGCGCTGAAGGACGAGGCCGCCTATTTCTACACGCCGGGCGACGTGAAGACCAAGGGCGTGGAGCCTGGCAAGGCCATCCGGCTGGGCGGCATGGTGGTAAAAGGCAGCCTCAAGCGGGCGGCCGACGGCGTCACCATCCGCTTCGATGTGACGGACGGCAAGGCGACCGTCCCCGCCACCTTCGGCGGCATCGCTCCCGATCTGTTCAAGGAAGGCAGCGGCGTCGTGGCGGAAGGATCGTTCGACGCGCAGCGCATGTTCGTCGCCAGCAATTTGCTGGCCAAGCATGACGAACGCTACATGCCCCGCGAACTGGAAGGCATGAGCTATAACGAGACCACGCGAGAGATGAAGGTGGAACGGTGAGCAATCTCCACCAGCACCGTCATCGCTGCGCAGGCGGGGATTCATCTCCCAAACGTTGCGGATTGGCGATGACGCCGGAGACGGAGTCTTGCCTGCGGGGGAATGACGTGAACGGGGGTCGTGTCGCATGATCGCAGAGACCGGCCTTGCCGCGCTCTGGCTCGCCGCGGCGCTGGCGCTGCTCCAACTTGTCCTTGCCTTCGCCGGGCTGAAAGGCGGCAAGCCAGAACTGTTGGCTGCCGTCCGTCCCGCCGCCGTGGCGCAGGGCGCACTGACCGCCGGTGCCTTCACGCTGCTCATCACGCTGTTTCTGCGTTCGGATATGTCGGTGCTGCTGGTCGCGACCAACAGCCATTCGATGAAGCCGTGGCTCTACAAGTTCGCTGGCACCTGGGGCAATCATGAAGGGTCGATGCTGCTGTGGGTAACGGTGATGGGTGTTGCGGGCGCCGCCGTTGCCCTGTTCGAACGGGCGCTGCGGCGTGATACCCATATGGCGACGCTGGGCGGGCAGGCCGCGATTTCGCTGGGTTTCTATGCCTTCCTGCTGTTTTCCTCCAATCCCTTCACCCGTATCGACCCGCCGCCGCCCGACGGGCAGGGGCTGAACCCGCTGCTTCAGGACCCCGGCCTCGCCTTTCATCCGCCCACCCTGTATCTCGGCTATGTCGGCCTCTCGGTCGCCTTTTCCTTCGCCGTCGGTGCGCTGCTGACGGGCCGTGTGGACGCTGCCTTCGCCCGCGCGATGCGGCCCTGGGTGCTGGCTGCCTGGGTGTTGCTCACGCTCGGCATAACGGCGGGCAGCTATTGGGCCTATTATGAACTGGGCTGGGGCGGCTGGTGGTTCTGGGATCCGGTAGAAAATGCTTCGCTGATGCCATGGCTGGCGGCCACCGCCCTGCTGCACAGCGTCACGGTGCTCGCGACCCGCGACGCCTTGCGCGCCTGGACGATCATGCTGGCGGTCATCGCCTTTTCGATGTCGATGGTCGGCACCTTTCTGGTGCGGTCCGGCATCCTGACCAGCGTTCACGCCTTTGCCGTCGATCCCGAGCGCGGCAGCTTCATTCTGGCGCTGCTCGCTGTCTATATCGGCGGCGCGCTGGCCCTGTTCGGCTGGCGCATCGGTTCGGTGCGTGAAGGCGCGCCGTTCGAACTGGTCAGCCGCGAAACCCTGCTGGTGGTCAACAACCTGCTGCTTTCGGTGATTCTGGGCGTCGTGCTGATCGGCACCCTCTATCCGCTGATGACCGAAGCCTTCGGCCACAAGGTGTCGGTTGGCGCGCCCTATTTCGACCGGATCGCCGGGCCAATTGCCCTGACGCTGATGCTGGCGCTTGCGATCGGCCCGCTCACCCGCTGGCGGCGCGATCGGGTGTCGGTTATCGCCAAACGTTTGCTGTTTCCCGCCTTCATAGCGATTCTGGTGTCTGTTTCGTTGTCCATCTTTGCCTGGGACCGCATGGGCATCCTGCCGTTCCTCGGCCTTGTCATTGCCCTTGCGGTCGGCGCGACGAGCCTGGCCCCGCTGTGGAAGCGCAACCTGCTGCGCACGCCGCTCTTCACTTGGGGCATGGTCATCGCGCATCTGGGCTGCGCGGTCAGCCTGGCCGGCATGGCCTGCGATTCGGCCTTTACGGTGGAAAAGCTCGTTGCGGCCCGCCCCGGCGACACCATCAAGACCGCGGGCTGGACGCTGCGTTTCACCCGGATCGCCCCGCTCGCCGGCGACAATTGGACTGCGCTCCAGGCCGACATGCAGGTCGACCGGGGCGGCACGCCGGTCCTCATCCGCCCGCAGTCGCGCTTCTTCGCCTCGCCGCCCACCACGACCACAGAAGCAGCCTTACTGACCCGCTGGAACGGACAACTCTATGTCGTGCTGGGCGAGGAGGTTGAAGGCGGCCGTTGGCAGTTGCGCATCTGGTGGAAGCCGTTCGTCACGCTCATCTGGCTCGGCGGCATCCTGATCGCGCTGGGCGGCGTGCTGGCGCTGGTCGGCCGCGAGAGGCGCGGTTGGTTGATGAAGTGGCGCGCGCGTCAGTCTCAGCCATGGGAGGCGGTGGCGTGAGGAAGCTTCTGATCTGGCTGCCGTTCATCCTGTTCCTGGCCTTTGTCGGCCTGTTCGCGAGCGGGCTGTTCCAGCCCGATGACCGGATCATCCATTCGCGCCTTGTCGGCCAGCCGCTTCCGGCCTTCGCCTTGCCCGCCGGCGCCAGCGATCGGCCTGCGCTCGCCAGCGCCGATCTCGCGACCGGCCAGCCGCGCCTGCTCAACATCTTCGCCAGCTGGTGCGTGCCGTGCGCGGCCGAAGCGCCGCAATTGATGGCGCTCAGGCAGGCGGGGGTGGAGATAGACGCCATCGCGATCCGCGATGCCCGCGCCGATGTCGATCGCTTCCTCCAGCGCTACGGCAATCCCTATGACCGGATCGGCCTGGATGCGCGCAGCGGCGTGCAGATCGCGCTCGGATCGTCCGGCGTCCCGGAAACCTTCGTGATCGATGGCCAGGGGCGCATCGCCTATCAGCATATCGGCGACATTCGCGCGGACGATGTGCCGATGATCCTGGACCGGCTGAGGAGCGCGCAATGAGGGTTTTTCCCGCCTTGCTGCTCGTGCTCGTTGCCGCCCCGCTCGCCGCGCAGGCCGCCCTGCCGCCGGCGCCCTGGGCGGACCGGCAAATCCCTGATGATCGCCAGGAGCGCACGGCGAGGGCGTTGATGGAAACCATCCGCTGTCTCACCTGCCAGAGCCAGTCGATCGCCGATTCGAACGCCAGCATGGCCGGCGACATGCGATCGCAGATCAGGGAGCGGATCATGGCGGGCGAACAGCCGGAGGCCATTCGCGCCTGGCTGATTGCCCGCTATGGAGACTGGGTCAGCTATGAGCCGACCGCCTCGCCGATCCTCTGGCCGCTCTGGGTGGCACCCCTGCTGCTGCTGGGTCTTGGCCTGCTGCTGTTGCGCGGTCGAATCAAGCGGAGGAAGGGTTCATGACAGGCTGGTTCATCGCGTTCGGGCTTGCGGCGCTTGCCTTTGTCGCGCTGCTTCTCATCGGCCGTATTCCCCGGTCGGTGCGGGAGATCACGGCTGCCGCTTTGCTGCTGGGGCTTGCGGGCTATGCCTGGCAGGGCCATCCAGGGCAGGCAGGCGCGCCGCGCCGGCAGGCCGACACCAAGGGCGAGGCCTTTGACGAGGAGCAGGCGGAAAAGCGGCGCGGCCTGGCCGAACGATTCGGGCCCGCGGCGCAGTGGATGATGCTGTCCGACGGGCTCGCACGACAAGGCAAGACCAAGGAAGCGGCCAACGTCCTTCTTTCGGGCCTGCGCGACACGCCCGACGACGCCAATCTCTGGCTGGGTCTGGGCAATGCGCTGGTCAATCATGCCGATGGCGTGATTTCGCCGGGGGCCGAGTTCGCTTATCGTCGTGCCTTGGCGCTCGATCCGGAAGGGCCAGCGCCCCGCTATTTCTACGGCTTGGCTCTCGCCCGCGCGGGTCAGCTTCAGGCGGCCCGCGACCTGTGGGCGCCGCTGGCGGCCAGCGCGCCGGCGGACAGCCAGGTCAAGGCGGAACTTCAAGCGAATATAGCGCGTATCGACGCCATGCTTGCTCAAGCGACTTCCGTCCCGCAATGACGCGCCGCAGCGCGGATGATTGCACCCTGTCGGGAGGCGTGATAGGGCGCGCCGCTATGCAGGGTATGACATATCCTTTTCAACCCGGTTCCTTTCAGCCTGGTGTCCGATGACCATTTGGCATTTTCTCCATGGCTGATCTTCTTCCCAACACCGCGCCTTCTTCGGCCGAGGACGAGCATGGCGGTCATGGTCATGCCCGGCAGAAGGCCACGCTGAAGCTTGTCGTCGGCGCGATCGGCATCGTGTTCGGCGATATCGGCACCAGCCCGCTCTATGCCTTCCGCGAAACCTTCGCCGGCCATCATCCCCTGACCCTCGATCCCGATCATATATTGGGCGTCATCAGCCTGATGTTCTGGTCGATGATGCTGGTGGTGACGCTGAAATATGTCAGCATCATCATGCGCGCCGACAATAAGGGCGAAGGCGGCAGCCTGGCGCTGCTGGCGCTGATCAACGGCCAGACGAAGACTCAGCGCTGGTCGCGCGGCATCGTTCTGTTGGGCGTGTTCGCCACTGCCCTCTTCTACGGCGATTCGATGATCACCCCGGCCGTGTCGGTCCTGTCCGCTGTCGAGGGTCTGGCGGTCTATAATCCCGAACTGGCGCCGGCGATCTTGCCGGTCGCTGTGCTCATTCTGCTCGGCCTGTTCTGGATACAGGGCCTGGGCACGAACCGGGTGGCATCGCTCTTCGGGCCGATCATGCTGCTCTATTTCGTCACTATCGCAGGCTTGGGCCTCATCTCGATCGTGCAGACGCCGGGCATTCTCTACGCCTTCAATCCCTATTGGGCGTTCATGTTCTTCGTGACCGACCCATTGCCTGCCTTTCTTGCGCTGGGGTCGGTTGTGCTGGCGGTAACAGGGGCCGAGGCGCTCTATGCCGACATGGGCCATTTCGGCCGCAGTCCGATTCGCGTGTCCTGGCTCTTCTTCGTGCTGCCCGCCCTGATGCTCAATTATATGGGACAGGGAGCGCTGCTGTTCCGCGAGGGCGCGGATGCGCTGCACAGCCCCTTTTATAACCTGGCGCCGCAATGGGGGCAGTTGCCTCTGATCGTGCTGGCGACGCTGGCGGCAATTATCGCCTCGCAGGCCGTCATTTCCGGCGCCTTCTCGGTCACGCAGCAGGCTATCCAGTTGGGGTTCATGCCCCGCCTGCGCATTTCCCATACCAGCGCCTCGGCCGCGGGCCAGATCTACATCCCCCTCATCAACTGGGGGCTGATGGTCATGGTGATCCTGCTGGTGCTGGTGTTCCAGACGTCTTCCAACTTGACCGCAGCCTATGGCATCGCGGTCACGGGCGCGATGTTCATCGACAATCTGCTGCTGACCGTGCTGCTCTACCGTCTGTGGCACTGGAAATGGTATTATTCCGCGCCGCTGCTGTCGGTCTTCTTCCTGGTCGACGGGGCCTATCTGGCGGCCAACCTGACCAAGGTTCCCGACGGCGGCTGGTTCCCGCTGTTGATCGGCTTTGTGATCTTCACGCTGCTGACGACCTGGTCGCGCGGCCGGCGGCTAGTGCAGGACCGGCTGCGCGAAGCGGCCATGCCGATCCCGGTCTTCGTGGCGTCGGCGGCCAATAGCGCGGTTCGCGTCCCCGGGACGGCGGTGTTCATGACCTCGACGCCCGACGGCGTCCCCCATGCGCTGCTGCACAACCTGAAGCACAACAAGGTGCTGCACGAGCGCGTGATCCTGCTGACGGTCAAGATCAAGGATGTGCCCGTGGTCGAGGATGACGGGCGGTGCCGGCTGGAGGATCTGGGCAGAGGCTTCTTCCGTCTCGTCCTCCATTATGGCTTCATGCAGGAACCGGACGTGCCCGCCGCGCTCAAGAATGTCACCGGCTGCGGCCAGGCGTTCAAGATGATGGACACCAGCTTCTTCCTCGCCCGCCAGACGCTGTTGCCGTCGGCCAAGCCGGGGATGCCGCTGTGGCGCGAAAAAATCTTCGCCTGGATGCTGCGCAACGCTGAAAGTGCGATGGAATTCTTCCGCCTGCCGACCAACCGCGTCGTCGAACTCGGTAGCCAGGTCGAGATCTGATCGCTTTTCATATGTGGAAGTTCACACTGTTCAGAGTGGAACGATGGTGAGCGATCGTTTCCGAACAGGACAGCAAAAAGGGCGCGGCCATTCGGTCGCGCCCTCCATCATTTCAGGTCATCGGACGCTCAGGCGGCGTCGCGATCCTGGGCGGTGATATCCACCAGCTGTCCGCCGTTGATGGCGATCTTCTTGGGCTTCATCGCCTCGGGCACTTCGCGCAGCAGGTCGATCACCAGCAGGCCATCGGCCAGATCCGCCTTCTCCACCCGCACGAAGTCGGCGAGTTCGAAACGGCGTTCGAAGCTGCGGTTGGCAATGCCGACATGCAGATATTTCGAGCGGTCGGTCGCCGTGGCGTCATCCTTGCGGCCGATCACCTGGAGCAGATTCTGCTGGGCGGTGATGTCGATCTCGTCGGGACGGAAGCCTGCGACGGCCAGAGTCACACGATAGCGATCCTCCGACAGGCGCTCGATATTGAAGGGCGGATAATTGTCGCCCTGGCTCAGCCGGGCGTTGTTTTCGATCAGGTCGAACAGCCGATCGAAGCCAACGGTCGAGCGGCGATAGGGGGTCAGGTCAAAACCACGCATTGTCATCATCTCCCAAAGAGCAAAATGAACATGCCGGACCCTGAAACTGGCATCCGGCGATACGATGTCCGACCCCATATGGCGGCCGGACGCGCCTGATATGGTCTGCTCATTTTTCGGTTTCAAGAGGTCCGAAGAACGGTCCTGGGACCTTTTGTCCAATGGTCCGGTGGGCGAAGGCAGGGCAATAAAAAAGCACCCGGACCGTGTTTTCACGATCCGGGTGCTTCATGGACGATTGCTCGTCTCCCCCTTGGCCTGCCTCGACCGCTTCTTAGCCCCCTAAGCTCGAAGCGGGATGCAGTATCCCTGAACCACGGCCTTTCACCTGTGCTTCGAGTGTCTTGCTATGCCCGCAGCAGGGCCGAGTCACGGTCAAAATCGGGGGGCGATGATTTTCGGTTCGGGGCTGTGGCGGCGATGCAACAATCCGGCAATGCTTGCCGTTGGAGGCCCGCGTCCCTAGACGATGAAACAGACCATTTTTCAAAGGGCCGTTCGCGCCACATGATTCTTTCCCGTTACGAACGCATGATCGCCAAGCGCTACCTGCTGCCGGGCAAGGGAGAGGGGTTCATCTTCCTGGTCGCCGGCATCAGCCTGGCGGCGGTGATGCTGGGCGTCGCCGCACTCATCATCGTCATGAGCGTGATGAATGGTTTTCGCGCTGAACTGTTCGACAAGATCGTCGGCCTCAATGGCCATGCGGTGGTGCAGGGCTATGGCGGCCGGCTGCCGGACTGGCAGGCCGTGCTGAAGGAGGCGCGGGCGACGCCGGGCGTGACGACGGCCACCCCCATGATCGAGCAGCCGCTGGGCGCGATCTTCCAGGGCCGGTTCGAGCCGGCGCTGGTCCGGGGCATGACGGTCGCCGACATTCGCGACAACCAGACGATGAAGGGCAAGATCATCGCAGGCAGCCTGGACGCGCTGACGCCCAATGGCGGCAAGGTGGCGATCGGATCGCGCCTGGCCGAGAATATGGGGCTTCAGGTCGGCGACACGATCACCATCTATAATCCGTCCGGGCGGGCGACGCCGTTCGGCACGGTGCCGCGCGAGGTCGGCTATCAGGTCGCGGCGATCTTCGAGGTCGGCATCTATGATTATGACAAGGCCTTCGTGGTCATGCCGATCGAGGATGCCCAGACCCTGTTGCTGATGGGTGATGTCGTCAGCATGATCGAGGTCGAGACGGTCGATGCCGACCGGGTCGGCCAGATACTGGAACCGCTGGCGGGCAAGGTGGCCGGGCGCGCGGTCATCACCGACTGGCGTCAGATGAACAGTTCGCTGTTCGAGGCGCTTGCCGTCGAGCGGGTGGCGATGTTCGTGGTCCTCTCGATCATCGTGCTGGTCGCGGTGTTCAACATCCTTTCCTCGCTCATCATGCTGGTGCGCGCGAAGACCCGCGACATCGCCATCCTGCGGACGATGGGGGCGAGCCGGGCGGGACTGGTCCGCATATTCATGACCGTGGGCGTCACCATCGGCGCGCTGGGGACGGTGGCCGGCATCCTGCTGGGCTTCACCTTCCTCTTCTTCCGCCAGAGCGTGGTGAACGCCATCCAGTTCGTGACGGGGCAGAATCTTTGGGATCCATCGATCCGGTTCCTGACCGAATTACCATCCAAGGCGGACCCGGTGGAGATCGTCATCATCTGCGTCATGGCGTTGCTGTTCAGCTTCCTCGCCACGCTTTATCCGGCCTTCAAGGCGGCCAATACCGATCCCGTGCAGGTGCTGCGCTATGAATGATGTTCTGAAGGTCAGCGGCCTTACCCGCAGCTTCACCCAGGGGGGCGTCACGATCGACGTGCTTCGTGGCGTCGACCTGTCGGTCGGGCCGGGCGAGATCGTTGCGCTGCTGGGGCCGTCGGGATCGGGAAAATCGACACTGTTGCAGGCGGTGGGCCTGCTGGAAGGCGGCTTTGACGGGTCGATCCGCATCGATGGCGAGGAGGCGGCGAAGCTGGACAATGACGGGCGCACCCGGCTGCGGCGCGATGCGCTGGGCTTCGTCTACCAGTTCCACCACCTGCTGCCGGATTTCAACGCGACCGAGAATGTGATCCTGCCCCAGGTGATCCGCGATGTGGACATGCCGGCGGCGAAAGCGCGGGCCGAATCGCTGCTGACGTCGTTGGGGCTGGGGCATCGGCTGGACCATCGGCCGAGCCAGTTGTCGGGCGGCGAGCAGCAGCGCGTCGCTGTCGCCCGCGCATTGGCCAACCGGCCTGCGCTGGTGCTGGCGGACGAACCGACGGGGAACCTGGACGAGCGCACGGCCGATGTGGTGCTGGCGGAGTTTCTGCGCCTGGTGCGCGGCGAAGGGTCCGCCGCGCTGGTCGCCACCCATAATGAACGGCTGGCGGAGAAGATGGACCGTGTCGTGCGGCTGCACGAAGGGCGGCTGGAAGAAGCCGTATCAGGCGGCCTCTGAAGCGGACGGATCGCGCTCCGTCGCAAGGATGATCCGGTCGCGGCCGTTGCGCTTGGCGCGCAGCAGCGCTGCGTCGGCGGTCCGCAGAAGCCGGTCGGCCGATCCATGGTCGGGGAAGGTGGCAAGGCCGAAGGAGGCTGTCACCGGGCCCAAGGGCTTGCCCCGATGTTCGACCATCAAATTGCGAATGTCCCGCTGTACGCTATTTGCCCGCTCCAGCGCCTGATCCGGCGCGAAACCGGGCATCAGCAGCACGAATTCCTCGCCCCCCAGGCGAAAGGCATGGCCCTTTTCCCGCATGGCCTGACCCAGCACCTGCCCCACGGCCTGAAGCACGGCGTCGCCCGCATCATGGCCGAACTGGTCATTGAACTGCTTGAAATGGTCGATGTCCAGGATCAGGCAGGACAGGGGCGACTGGTGCCGCTCGGCCTGTTCGGTGTGATGTTTCAGCATCTGGTCGAAATGGCGACGATTGGCGAGGCCGGTCAGCGCATCGGCCATCGCCATTTCGCGCAGCGCATCGCGCAGGCGCAGGTTGGCGAGGGCGAGACCGATATTTTCCGCCAGCATTTCCAGATATTTCTCGCTTCGACCGACCTCGTCGGCTGACGCTTCCGGCCGTTGCTCGAGATAGAGGAGGCCGATGCTCTCGCCCTGCGCGATCAGGGGAATGCAGAGCGTCGGCGCGTCGCCGCCCTCGTCCATATGGTCGCAGCCTATGTCGATGGTCCGGCCCGCCGGTCGATGCGGCTGGCCGCGCCGCAACGCCCAACAGGCAGACGGCGGGAAATCCGGTCGGGAAAATGTGGGCGAACCCCAGGCGCAGACCTGCTGCATCAGGGCGGTGCGGCTGTCCTGGACATAGAGCCGACCAGCAAAGAGCGGGGCGATTTCGGGCGTGAAGCGGCGGACGACCTCGGCAAGGTCGGTCATGCTGTCGCAGCCCTGCAACCGCTGGGTCATACGGGACAGAAGGTCGCGCATCGCCCGATTGCGTTCCTGCTCCTGTTCGAGCCGTTGCCGTTCCAGCCCGTTTTCGCGAAAGATGCGGATCGCCTGCGCCATGTCGCCGATCTCGTCGACCTGACGCAGGTCGGGCGGGATGGCAGCATAGTCCTGCGCCGCGAGCCGGGTGACGACGTCGCTCAGCCTTACGACAGGGTGCAGGATGCGCTGCTTCAGGATGAAATAGAGCACGCACAGGAACAGGAGCGCCGTCGCGGCGAGCATGATTTCCGACATGCTGCGCCATTGACGCGCCGTTTCGGTGGCGGCCGCCACCGCCTGTTCAGTGCGGGTTTCGAGCAGATACCGAAATTTGGCGACCTGGCCGGCGATCCGGTCCATTTCACGGCCATATTCGTCGCCGAACAAAATGGCGCGGGCAGTCCGATCGTCGCCTTGTCGAGCCGCCTGGAGCGCGGCGTCCTGTTCGTCCATCAGCGCATCGGCCCAATAGAGCGCCTGTTGCAGCGCCTGGAGTTCCCCGACACGGGCGCCGGCGTTCTTCAGATACCGGACGCGATCTTCCACCGAACGCAAGGCAGCCCGTTCGCGGCGATAGACGATCAAGTGGCTGGGGTTGCCGGTGACGACGAAGCTGCGGGCCTGTTCGCTCAGGCGATAGACATCTTCTTCCAGAGAGGCGGTGAGTTGATCGAATGTGGCGCGTTGGGCAACCGCGGCGCGCTCGCGCTGTTCTGCACCCGAAGCGAGCAACATTGTCGAGCCGGACAGCAGGGTGAGGGCGACAGTGGCGCCATAGGCCCAGTTGGTGATGGTGGAAAGACGCATGGTCGCGCGAGTCTAGGGCGCAAATCTTGGGATTTGATTAACCATTGGCGCCATCCTGCTTGTCCACAGCTTTCCTGTTTCAAGGGCTAGCGGCGAATCGCCGGCCATGGGTAGAACGGGTCATGCCTCATGCCGCTTTCGTACCGCTTCGCGTCTTTTCCTCCTTCACCATGCTCGAAGGGGCGATCGATCCCAAGAAGATCGCGAAGCAGGCGCGGGCGCTGGGTTTTCCCGCTGTCGCGATCACCGATCGCAACGGGCTCTATGGCTCCATGGCCTTTTCCGACGCCTGCAAGGATGAAGGGGTGCAGCCGGTCATCGGCGCGATGCTGGGCCTGTTGCGGCCCGGCCGCCCGGCCAATGCCGCGCCGGTGCATGACTGGCTTGCGCTCTATGCGCAGGATGCGGCGGGCTATGACAATCTCTGTGCGCTGGTTTCGATGGCGCATCTCGACCGGCCGGTCGAGGAAGTGCCGCATGTGACGATCGAGGCGCTGCATGGGCGGACCGATGGGCTGATCGCCCTGACTGCGGGTGGCGAAGGAGCGCTGGCGCGGCTGTTCGCCGAAGATCAGCCCGAGGCGGCGATCGCTTATGCCGAGCGGCTGGAGGCGCTGTTTCCAGATCGGCTCTATGTCGAGCTCTGCCGGCGGCTGGACCCGGTGGAGGGCAAGGCCGAGCCGCATCTGCTCGACCTTGCCTATGATCGCAACCTGCCGCTGGTCGCGACCAACCCGACTTGCTTTGCCGAACCCGATTTCCACCGGGCGCATGACGTCATGCTGTGCATCGCCGACGGCGCCTATGTGGAAACGCCCGATCGCCGGACCAGTTCGCCCGACGCCTGGATGAAGCCGGCGGCGGAGATGAAGCGACTGTTCGAGGATCTGCCCGAGGCGCTGGCCAATACGCTGGTCGTCGCGCAGCGCTGCGCCGTGGCCGCGCCAAAGCGCAGGCCGATCCTGCCGAGCCTGGCTGGAGACATCGAGGGCGAGGCGGCCATGCTGCGGGACCAGGCCGCAGCGGGGCTGGAGGTGCGGCTGCAAAAGGCCGGCATCGTCACGGAGGAGGCGCGCCGGCCCTATTTCGAACGCCTCAAGTTCGAGACCGACATCATCATCCAGATGGGCTTTCCGGGCTATTTCCTGATCGTTGCCGACTTCATCAAATGGGCGAAAGATCATGATATTCCGGTGGGGCCGGGCCGTGGGTCCGGCGCGGGGTCGCTGGTCGCCTGGGCGCTGACCATCACCGATCTCGATCCGCTGCAACTGGGGCTGCTGTTCGAGCGCTTCCTGAACCCGGAGCGCGTGTCGATGCCCGACTTCGACATCGACTTCTGCGAAACGCGGCGGGGAGAGGTGATCCGCTACGTCCAGAATAAATATGGCGCGGACCATGTGGCTCAGATCATCACCTTCGGTAAGCTCAAGGCCCGCGCGGTGCTCAAGGATACCGGCCGCGTGCTCCAGATGAGCTATGGCCAGGTCGACCGGCTCGCCAAGCTGGTGCCCAACCATCCGACCGATCCCTGGACGCTCGAACGGTCGCTGAACGGCGTTTCCGAATTCAAGGCGGAATATGACAATGACAATCAGGTCCGCCGCCTGATCGACTATGCGATGAAGCTGGAGGGCTTCCCGCGCCACAGCTCCACCCACGCGGCGGGCGTGGTGATCGGCGACCGGCCCCTGAGCCAGCTCGTGCCGCTTTATCGCGATCCGCGATCCGACATGCCGGTGACTCAGTTCGACATGAAATATGTCGAGGGGGCGGGGCTGGTGAAGTTCGACTTCCTGGGTCTCAAGACGTTGTCGGTGTTGCAGAAGGCGGTGCAGCTGCTGGCCGCGCGGGGCGTGGCGGTCGATCTCGATACGCTCGCCTGGGATGATCCGGCGGTCTACGAACTGCTCCAGCGCGGCGACACGGTGGGCGTGTTCCAGCTGGAATCGGAAGGAATGCGTAAGACGCTGGCGGCGGTGCGGCCGACCAATTTCGGCGACATCATTGCGCTCGTGTCGCTTTATCGCCCCGGACCGATGGACAATATTCCGATGTTCGGGCGTCGCAAGAACGGGCAGGAAGAGATTGAATATCCGCACATATTGCTGAAGCCGATCCTCGAAGAAACCTATGGCATCTTCGTCTATCAGGAACAGGTGATGCAGGCGGCGCAGATACTGGCGGGCTATTCGCTGGGCGACGCCGACCTGCTGCGCCGCGCCATGGGCAAGAAGGTGCAGGCGGAGATGGACGCGCAGCGGTCCCGCTTCGTCGAGGGGTGCGCGGAAAAGAGCGATATCCCGGCCGCCAAGGCGAATGAACTGTTCGACTTGATCGACAAGTTCGCGGGCTATGGCTTTAACAAGTCACACGCGGCGGCCTATGCGCTGCTCGCCTATCAGACCGCCTGGCTGAAGGCCCATTATCCGGCGGAATTCTATGCCGGGTCGATGGCCTTCGACATTCATCTGACCGACAAGCTGACCATCTTCGTCGACGATATGCGGCGCATGGGGCTGTCCTGCCTGCCTCCTGACATCAATCGCAGCCTGGCGGATTTCTCCGTAGAGCCGGTGCCGCATGAAGGGGATGACAAGCGATTGGGCTTCGCCGTGCGCTATGCGCTGGGCGGGCTGAAAGGCGTGGGCGAGAAGGCGATGGAGCAACTGGTTGCCGAGCGCGAGGCGGCCGGGCCGTTCAAGTCGCTCGACGATTTCGCCGACCGGATCGAACCCCGCCTGCTCAATCGGCGGCAGCTGGAAAGCCTGGCCGCGGCGGGCGCGTTCGACGGCATCCATGCCGACCGGGCGGGCGTCCATGCGGCGGCGGAGACCATCCTGTCGGTGGCGGCCAGCAATGCGCAGGCGCGCGAAAGCGGGCAGGGCGGCCTGTTCGGCGACGTCGAGACGCCGCACGCCGACGTGCGTATTCCGCCGCACCAGGCCTGGACCGTGGCGGATCGCATGGCGCAGGAGAAGGAGGCGTTCGGCTTCTATTTCTCGGCCCATCCGGTCGATCGCTACAAGCATCTGGCCGATGCGCGCGGCGCGCGCAGCTATGGCGCCATCTGCCAGGCGCCGATGGGCACGCCCAATGCGGAAGGCCGGGTGATGACGATCATGGCCGCGATGGTCGAGGATGTGCGCTGGCGCGAGACGCGGCGCGGCGCGCGCTACGCCAATGCGACCTTTTCCGACCAGAGCGGGCAGTTCCAGGCGAGCTGTTTCGACGAGGACGCGTGCAAGGCGATCGAGGAACTGGTGACTGACGGCGACTGTGCGCTGCTGGTGGTGGAGCTGGATCGGCTGCCGGGCGAGGAAACGCCGCGCGTCACCGTGCGCGGGGTCGAGCCATTCCGCCAGATCGCCAGTGCATCCCGCATGGAGCTGACCGTCGATGTCGAGACGCCGCAGGCGGTTGCGTCGCTGGCGGCGCTGCTTGCGGGCGCCGACGGTGGCCGCAGCGAGGTGTTCCTGCGCGCGCCGGTGGGTGGCGGACAGGCGGCGCGCGTGTTTCTGGGCGACCGTTACAGTCTGGGCGCGGACCAGGTCGATGCGATTGCGACCATCGCGGGCCTGTCGATCCATCGGTTCGAGCGGATGGACGTGAAAGCGGACGGCTATCGCACGCGCACGCGGCGGTCGGGGATGCGGCTGGTGGGGTGATGGCGCGAGGCAGGTGTGACCAGACGCGGGCTGTCATGGAACGGGAAGCGGTCAGTCCGCCAGCCATCCTTTTCGTCGTCCCTGCGCAGGCGGGAACCCATCTCCTGGCCTCGCGTCCCGCGCCACGCTGGGGAGATGGATCCCCGCCTTCGCGGGGATGACGGACGAGTTTCCGCTGTTCTTTCTGTCAGGTCGATCTCCCATCCCACTCACAACAGCCGCATCTGCGCGCCTTCGGGCGGGCGGAAAAGGTCGGAGCGGAGGGTCAGAGGCTCTCCGCCCAGCCCCGCTTGGCGGCGGGCGCGCCGGAAGCGGGTGCGGATCAGGTCGGCCCAGACGCCTTGCCCCTTCATTCGGCTGCCGAAGTTGGGATCATTGTCGCGGCCGCCCCTTATGTCGCGGATCATCGCCATCACCTTGCCCGCGCGTTCGGGATAATGTTCGGCCAGCCAGGCGCGGAAGAGCGGGGCGACCTCGTGCGGCAGGCGGACGAGGATATAGTTGACGTCGCGGGCGCCAGCGGCGGCGACGCGCGCGACGACGCTTTCAATCTCATGGTCGTTGATGGCGGGGACGATGGGCGACATGTTCGCCGACACGGGTATGCCCGCCTCCGCCAGCCGCGCGATCGCAGCAACGCGGCGGTCGGGATGCGGCGCGCGCGGTTCGAGCGTGCGGGCAATCTTTGGGTCGAGTGATGTCACGGAGATCATCACCGCCACCAGATTGTCGCGCGCAAGGTCGGCGAGCAGGTCGATGTCGCGCAGGATGCGGTCGGATTTGGTAGTAATGAAAGTCGGGTGGCGGGTTTCGGCCAGCACCTCCAGCACCTCCCGGGTGATCCGCCAATCCTTCTCGATCGGCTGATAGGGATCGGTGTTGGTGCCCATGGCGATCGGGCTGGCGACATGGCCTTTCTTCATAAGTTCAGTCCGCAGGAGCCTCGCGGCGTCGGGTTTGGCGAACAGCTTCGTTTCGAAATCCAGACCCGGCGACAGATCGTGGTAGGCATGGGTGGGACGCGCGAAGCAGTAGATGCAGCCATGCTCGGAGCCTCGATAGGCGTTGATCGACTGACTAAAGGCGATGTCAGGGGATTGGTTACGGGCGATGATAGTGCGGGGATGTTCGACCGATACCTCCGTGCGTAGGCGCGGCGCTTCCCCGTCGATCGCTTCGGACGCATCCAGCCAGTCGCCATCGGCCTGCCGTTCGGGCAGGTTGAAGCGTCGGCTTTCGCCGTTCGATGTTGCACCTCGGCCCTTGTGCGCAGTCATGGAACAACAATAGAACAAACAAAGAACATTGGCAAGTGAGCCAGAGTTCAGCCGGCGCTTTCCCGCTGCGGGCGATCGTGCAGTCCCGACCGGTAGCCGCCGATTTCCGGCGCGACGAAGCGGATATTCTGTTCGCGCAGGCTGGCCGCGGCATCATCGTAGAAGAAGGGCAGGAAGGCGTAGCGGCGGCCGCGCGTCACCGGTAAGGCTTCATGTAGCAGCGAACAGGAAAATATCAGCGCGCCGCCGGTGGGGGCGCGGTAGCTGCGGGCACCAAATTCGGGAAAGCGCAGTTCGCCGCCGTCGAACTCCTCGGCATTGAGGTTGACGGTGCAGGCGAAGCGGCGATGGGCGGTGCCCTTGGTCGTGTTGTCCCGATGCGGCCGGAAATAACCGCCCTCCTGCGCGTCGTAGCAGGCGATCAGAAACCGTTCGACGCGCGTTACGTCGAACTGGAAGGCGCGCTGGATCATGGGACGCAGCGTCTGGCCCATGCGCGCCTTGAGATGATCGATCAACGCCGTGTCCTGGATTACGAGATCGCGTCGCTTCTTGTGCGTGTGATCGACCTTCAGGACGGTGATCCCATTCTCTTCCCGCATGAATCCAGAATCCTCTCCGCCCTGCTGCGCGTGCAGCGCGATCATCCGGCGGCAGAGGTCAGGGGAGAAAATGTCGGGCACGACAAGGACCGGGGCGTCGATGTCGGGCCGGAGCGGCGGCCTGTCGCGCAGCATGGCGATCAGCCCGTCTCCTTCGGCGAGGGACGCGACGTGGCGGACACGCATCATCGGGTCGATCAGCAGCCAATGGGGATGATAGGCCCGCTGCCCGTCCCGACCCCGGAGCGCGCCGAACTGCGCTGAGATCGCGCCATCATAGTCCAGGAACCAGCGTATGCCCGGCAGGCTTTGCGCGATCCGTCCTTGCGCAGCATCCAGCGGGTCCATCGTCACCCCGAAGAAGCAGGCGCCCTCGTCATCGAACATCGCGCGGTGGCGCGCCACCAGGTCCAGCGCGTCCTGGCTGCCCGCCGCTGTCCCGCTGCCCATCAGGAGCATCACGATCCAACGGCCGCCCACGCTGCTGAAGGCGTAGTTGGGATTGCCGTCCAGCGCCGCGCCATGGAACCAGGGCGCCACCTCTCCCGGATTGAGCTGACGTGTCATGCCGGGAGATTGCGTCGGACGGGGCGGTCCTGCAAGGGGGCTTCGCCGGCGAATAATGGCTACCACTGGCGGGATGGCGTCCCTATACCCGATCCATGGCATCGACCCAGAAGCACAAGAAACCCGCAAAGGTCCGGCCCGCCGGCTTCCCCTCCCGTGATCAGATCATGGCGTTCATCGCCGAGTCCGACACGCCCGCCGGCAAGCGCGAGATCGGCAAGGCGTTCGGCCTGAAGGGGCAGGAGAAGATCGCGCTCAAGGCGCTGCTCAAGGACATGGCGGACGAAGGGCTGATCGACATCGGCCCGGCGCGCGCCTTTCACAAGATGGGCGGCGTGCCGAAGGTGACGGTGCTGCGGATCGTCGATGTCGATGACACGACCCTGATCGCCACGCCCGAACGGTGGGAAGCGGAAGGCCAGCCCGCGCCGAGACTGCGCGTGGTGGAACGCGGCAAACGCGGGGCGCTGACGATCGGCGACCGCATCCTTGCCCGGACCGAGGAGGCGGGGCGCGGCTGGATCGCACATCCGATGAAGAAGCTCGCCAAGGCCAGCGAGGAATTGCTTGGCGTGGTCGAGGAGATGGCCGACGGCAAGCTGTGGCTGCGGCCGGTGGACAAGCGCATTCGCAAGGATACGCCGATCAGCGACGCCGGCACGGCGAAGCCCGGCGATCTGGTACTGGCCGAACCGCATGGGCGGCCGCCGCGCATTTCGGCGCGGGTGACGGATATTCTCGGCGATCCCTTTGCGCCGCGCAGCTTCAGCCTGATCGCGATCCACAAGCATGGCATCCCCCATGTGTTCCCCGAGCGAGTGGAGGAGGAGGCCGTGAAGGCGTCCGCCCTGCCGCTGCATGAGGAAAAGCGTGAGGATCTGCGCCATCTGCCGATCGTGGCGATCGACCCGGTCGATGCGCGCGATCATGACGACGCCGTCTGGGCCGCGCCCGACGAAGATGGTGCCAATCCGGGCGGTTTCAAGGCGATCGTCGCCATTGCCGACGTCAGCTATTATGTCCGCCCCGGCAGCGCGCTCGACAAGGAAGCGAGGAAGCGGGGCAACAGCGTCTATTTCCCCGACCTGGTCGTGCCGATGCTGCCGCATCAGCTTTCGTCCGACATGTGTTCGCTGCGCGCGGGTCAGGACCGGGCGGCAATGGCGTGCCACCTCACCATCAACG
The DNA here is from genome assembly GCF_001650725.1 of Sphingobium sp. TCM1. Taxonomy (GTDB): domain Bacteria; phylum Pseudomonadota; class Alphaproteobacteria; order Sphingomonadales; family Sphingomonadaceae; genus Sphingobium. The sequence goes on from NZ_LXVX01000012.1 coordinate 371,351, forward strand.
CGCAGGGCAAGGTGACGGCCTGGCGCTTCACGCGGGCGGTGATCCGCGTGGCGGCCGTGCTGGCCTATGAGGATGCGCAGGCGGCGATAAATGGCGAAAAGGATCATGAATTGCTGGAGCCGGCGCTGCGGCCGCTCTGGGCCTGCTGGGCGCTGCTGCACAAGGCGCGGGCGGCGCGCGATCCGCTGGCGCTGGACCTGCCCGAACGGCGGGTCGTGCTGGACGAGCATGGCAAGATCGTGAGCGTCGCCGTGCGCGAGCGGCTCGACGCGCATATGGTGATCGAGGACTATATGATTGCCGCCAATGTCGCGGCGGCCAAGGCGCTGGAGCAGAAGAAGGCGCCGGTCATGTATCGCGTCCATGAACCGCCGAGCCGCGACAAGCTGGTGGCGCTCAAGGAATATCTGGCGACGTTCGACATCAGCTTCGCGCTGGGACAGGTGGTGAAGCCCTCGACCTTCAACCAGCTGATCGCGAAGATCGGTGAGGCGGAGGAAAAGCCCCAGATCATGGAGCAGATCCTGCGCAGCCAGACGCAGGCCTATTACAGTCCCCAGAATATGGGGCATTTCGGCCTGGCGCTGGGCAGCTACGCCCATTTTACCTCGCCCATTCGCCGCTATGCTGACCTGCTGGTGCATCGGGCGCTGGTGGGCGCCCATGGCCTGGAACTCCCCGCGCCCAAGGGCGGGGTGATCCCCGATCGCTCCTCGCTCAGCCAGGAGGATTATGAGAATATGGGTCGGGTCGGCGAAATGATCTCCGGCCATGAACGGCGCGCGATGGAAGCGGAACGGGAGACGATCGACCGCTATGTCGCGGCGTTCCTGTCGGCGCATGTCGGCGAACTGGTGAAGGCGCGGATCACCGGGGTGCAGAATTTCGGCTTCTTCGCCACGGTCGAGGGGCTGGGCGGCGACGGGCTGGTGCCGGTGTCGACGCTGGGTGCGGAGCGATTTTTCTATGACGAGGCGGGCCGGGCGCTGGAGGGCGTGGAGAGCGGCGATCGCTACACCGTCGGCCAGCGGCTGGAGTTACGGCTGGCGGAGGCGGACCCGATCAATGGCGCGCTGCGCTTCGAACTGCCCGATGCGCCTAGCCCGCGCGGAGGACCGATGAAGCGGGATCGCACGCGGCCGGGGATCAAGCGCGGGCGGCCCGCCAATATCCGGCATATCGGGGCGAAGCGGGGGAAGCATAAAAGATAGAAGCCCGCCCTAACCCTTGCCGTCATTCCCGCGAAAGCGGGAACCGATCTCCGCCATCGCACCAAGCAGAACGCTCAGGAGATGGATAGCCGCCTCCGCGGGGAAGGCCGCTTCCAAAAATTCAGCTCAGCCGGTCGATCGCGTCGGCGTCCAGGCCGCCCGGGATGATCATGATCGGGCAGGGCAGCTTGCCCGCGTCCGCGCCTGCGAAGTGGGTCACCAGCTTGCCCGGATTGCCGCTGGCGGCTGCACCCAGCACCAGGGCGGCGACATCGTCCATTTCCTCCAGCGTCTTGCGCACGACCGCCACGGCTTCGCCCTGACGCACGGTGATGCTGGGGCGGATGCCCGATTCGTCGGTCAGCGTGCCTGCGGCGCTGGTCACGAGCGCCTCGGCCCGTTGCAGCGCCTCATCCTCCATCGTCGCCTGTACGCCGCCCCACTGGACGAACTCCGCCGGCGGGATCAGCGCCAGGATGCGGACCGCGCCGCCCGTCTTGGAGGCGCGCCGCGCGGCGAAGCGCAGCGCGGTTTCGGCCTCCGGCGATTCGTCCACGACAACCAGATATGTCCGCACTTCTTATCGCCCCCGCGTTGAACTGATGGCCCGGACGGTCGGGAAAAACACGCCAACGAACCAGTGAGGTGAAATGTGGGGGATAAATCCGGCTTCCGCAAGCGCTCGCTTGACCGATCCGGCGAATGGGTGGAAACGGGGCACCAAATGGCGCGTGCCGCATAATCAAGAAGAGGCCCCGAACGCATGAGCAAGACGATCCAGATGCCCGCTTTGTCCCCGACCATGGAGGAAGGGACGCTGGCCAAGTGGCTGGTCAAGGAGGGCGACACGGTGTCGTCGGGCGACCTGCTCGCGGAGATCGAAACCGACAAGGCGACGATGGAGTTCGAGGCGGTGGATGAAGGCGTGGTCGCCAAGATCCTGGTCGCCGAAGGGTCCGAAGGCGTAAAGGTCGGCACCGTCATCGCCATCATCGCCGAAGAGGGTGAGGATGTTGCGGCCGCTGCCGCTGGTGGCGGCGCCCCCGCGCCGAAGGCCGACCCCATTCCCGCCAAGTCGGAAGCCGAGGCACCCGCGGCGAAGGCGGATGTGATCCCCGCCAAGGCGCCTCCCGCTGCGGCCGACAATCGCGTGAAGGCAAGCCCGCTGGCGCGCCGCCTGGCCGAGGCGAAGGGCGTCGACCTGTCGGCCGTGGCCGGCTCCGGTCCCAATGGCCGCGTCGTGAAGGCCGACCTTGAGGGCGCTGCTCCGGCGGCCAAGCCGGCTACGCCTGCCACCGCCGCGCCGGCTCCCGCGGCGTCTGCCTCCACGCCGGCTCCGGTCGCTGCCGCCGCGCAGGATTTCGGCATCCCGCACGAGGTCATCAAGCTCAGCGGTATGCGCAAGACGATCGCGCGCCGCCTGACCGAATCCAAGCAGCAGGTGCCGCACATCTACCTGACGGTGGACGTGCAGCTCGACAAGCTGCTGAAGCTGCGCAGCGAATTGAACGCCGGTCTGGCCAGCCGCAACGTCAAGCTGTCGGTCAACGACCTGCTGATCAAGGCGCTCGGCGTGGCGCTGATCCAGGTGCCCGAATGCAACGTGCAGTTCGCGGGCGACCAGATGCTTGCATTCAAACGTGCCGACATCAGCGTCGCCGTGTCGATCCCCGGCGGCCTCATCACCCCGATCGTGACGGGCGCCGACAGCATGGGCGTGGCCGCGATCTCGACCGCGATGAAGGATCTGGCCGCCCGCGCCAAGGACGGCAAGCTCGCGCCGCAGGAATATCAGGGCGGCACCGCATCGCTGTCCAACATGGGCATGTTCGGCATCAAGCAGTTCGAAGCGGTCATCAACCCGCCCCAGGGCATGATCATGGCGATCGGCGCGGGAGACCGTCGACCCTATGTGGTCGATGACTCGCTTCAGATCGCGACCGTCATGTCGGCGACCGGCAGCTTCGACCATCGCGCGATCGACGGCGCCGATGGCGCCCGCCTGATGAAGGCGTTCAAGGAATTGGTCGAAAACCCGATCGGTATGCTGGCCTGATGGCTGCGCCCGACGAGCAGCCGCCGGCCGAAAGCCCGGCGGTGCGCGTCATCGCCATGCCCGCCGATACCAATCCCCATGGGGATATTTTCGGCGGCTGGCTGATGAGCCTGATGGACTCGGCGGCCGGCTCCGTCGCGGCCCGCTACAGCCATGGCCGCGCCGTCACCATTGCGGTGGAGGGCATGTCCTTCCTGCGCCCGGTCATCGTCGGCGATGAGGTATCGGTGTTCGCAACCCTCAATTCCGTCGGGCGCACGTCGATGAAGATCGACGTAGAAGCATGGCGCCGTGCGCGCCATGACGACCGCAGCTATCGTGTCACCCGCGCGACCTTCACCTTCGTGGCGATCGGAGAGGATCGCCAGCCCCGTTCCGTGCCGCCCCTCCCGACCCATTCCGGGCCGGCGGAATAAGACAAGAGAGACTGACCATGGCTGAGAATTACGATGTCATCGTTCTGGGCTCCGGCCCCGGCGGCTATGTCGCCGCGATCCGCGCCGCCCAGTTGGGGCTGAAGACCGCGATCGTCGAGCGCGAAAATCTGGGCGGCATCTGCCTCAACTGGGGCTGCATCCCCACCAAAGCGCTGCTGCGCTCCGCGGAAATCTTCCATTATATGCAGCACGCCAAGGATTATGGCCTGGCGGCCGAGAAGATCAGCGCCGATATAGAGGCGGTGGTGAAGCGCTCGCGCGGCGTCGCCAAGCAGCTCAATCAGGGCGTCACGCACCTGATGAAGAAAAACAAGATCAGCGTCCACATGGGCGACGGCAAGCTGACCGGAAAGGGCAAGCTGAGCGTCACCAAGGATGGCAAGACCGAAGAACTGACGGCGAAGCACATCATCATCGCGACCGGCGCCCGCGCCCGCGATCTGCCGCAGCTCAAGGCCGACGGCAAGCGTGTATGGACCTATCGCCACGCCATGACGCCGCCGGAAATGCCGACGAAGCTGCTGGTCATCGGATCGGGCGCGATCGGAATCGAGTTCGCCAGCTTCTACAACGACATGGGCGCGGACGTGACCGTCGTGGAAATGATGGATCGCATCGTTCCCGTCGAGGACGCGGATGTCTCCGCCTTCCTTGAAAAGGCGGTGAAGAAGCAGGGCATGACCATCATGACCGGCGCCAAGATCGAGAAGATCGCGACCGGCGACAAGGGCGTGACCGCGACGATCAAGGGCAAGGACGGCAAGGATGTCACGGCCGAATACAGCCATGTCATCGTCGCCATCGGCATCGTCCCCAATGTCGAAAATCTGGGGCTGGAAGATGTCGGCATCGAGCCGGACCAGCGCTTCCACATCAAGACCGACGCCTATGGCCGGACCAATGTCGACGGCTTCTGGGCGATCGGCGACGTGACCGCGCCGCCATGGTTGGCGCACAAGGCGAGCCATGAGGGCGTGATCGTCGCCGAAGCCATCGCGCAGGCGCTGGGCAACAAGGATGTCCATCCCCATGCCATGGACGTGCGCAATATTCCGGGCTGCACCTATTGCCATCCGCAGATCGCGTCGGTCGGCTTGACCGAGGCTAAGGCCAAGGAGGCCGGCTATGAAGTGAAGGTCGGCATGTTCCCCTTCATCGGCAATGGCAAGGCGATCGCGCTGGGCGAGGCCGAAGGCTTCACCAAGACCGTGTTCGACGCCAAGACCGGCGAATTGCTGGGCGCCCACATGATCGGTGCGGAAGTGACCGAGATGATCCAGGGTTATACCATCGGCAAGACGCTGGAGACGACCGAGGCGGAACTGATGCACACGGTCTTCCCGCATCCGACGATTTCCGAATCGATGCACGAAAGCGTGCTCGCGGCCTATGGCCGTGCGCTTCATATCTGATCGACGCATAACGCTGGTGAAAGGCGCGGGGGCTTTGGCTCTCGCGCTTTTTTGCGTGCTCGGGATCGCGCTGTTGCAGCGTGCGGGGTGGCTCGACGGACTGAACGCTGGGCTGATGATGGCCGCCGGCCAGGCGCGGGAGAGCGGTGCCGGGCAGTATGTCACCGTCCTGATGCGGATGGCGTCGGCGATCGGAGGGACCGTGGGGCGACTGCTGCTGCTGGCGCTGGTGCTGACGCCCCTGCTGTGGACCGGGCGGCGCACGGCGGCGCTGTGGCTGGCCACGACGATCGCGGGCGGGACCGTCCTCAACCTTTTGCTGAAGCAGGTCTTTGCCGCGCCCCGGCCGGACTTGCTGCCGCACCTGGACATCGTCCACACCTACAGCTTTCCCAGCGGCCACGCGGCGGGCAACATGATGGTCTTCGGCGCGCTGGCAATGCTGGCCGGGCGGCGCCGGGTCTATGGCGCGGCCGCCGCGATCATCGCGCTGATCGGGGTCAGCCGGGTGTGGCTGGGCGTCCATTGGCCCAGCGATGTAACCGCCGGCTGGATCGAGGGGCTGGGCTGGCTCGCCTTCTGTTCGGTCTGGCTACCAGCGGGGAGAGGGGAGGAGCAGCGCGCGACCGATGCCCTCATGCGGCGGCATCCCGTCGCGGGTGATGAAGCCATGGACCCAGAAGCTGTCGAAGGCCGTGGCGGCAGCGACCAAGGTTAGCGTTATGGCCGTCAGCAGGAGAAGACGCGGCGCGCCCCGCACCGGCTGATCGGGCGACAGGGCCAGCAATAGCAGCGGCAGGAGGGGCAGAAAGTAGCGCCCTTGTGTTCCCTGGATATAGTCGGCGCCGAGCGGCGTTCCGGTCAGATACATGGCGGTTTCGACGAGCAGCGCCCCGCCCGCCGCGACCGCCAGCCACCAGAGCCGCTGGCCGATGCCGAAGCGCGCGCCCGACCCGCTCGCCACGCCAGCGCCCAGCATCAGCGCAGCCAGCGGATAGGCGAGCAAGGGCAGCAGGATGGCGTTCCAGCCGAAGCGGCCGACGATCTGGAGCGCATAGACGGGCGCGCGCTCGATCACGCTGCTTGTCAGGATGCGCGCATAGGCCGCAGGATCGGCCACCATGATGGCGAGTTGATCGCGCAGCGGCGCGGTCATCATCGTTTCGCCGGTCTTGCGGGACTGGATATGATAGAGCGCCTGGCTGCCGCCGGAATAGTGCATCCAGCCGATGAAGGCGACCGCGCCCAGCGCCATTGCGCCCAGCATCAGCCATGGACGGCGATCGCCCGTCCAGCGCAGGCCTGCCGCTATCAGCGGCAGATAGACGCCCTTGCACAGCGCAAGCACCGGCGCGGTTACGACCAGCGCCGCCGATCGCGTCGGCGGGGCGCCCATGAAGCCGGTGCGTAGCGCCAGCGCGAGGCCGAGGAAGCCAAGACCGTTGATGACGGAATCGGGTGACAGCGAGCCGGTTTGATAGGCGAAGGTCGGAAGCAGCGCGGTCGCCAGCATGGCATTGCGGCCAAAGGGCAACAGCGCGAGCGAAGCGATCAGCAACATCAGGCCCGTCACCGCATTGACCAGCCGCCCGACAAAGAAGGCGTCGATCCACGGCAGCGCCAGCGTCCGGCCGATCGTCAGGCCCGCCGCGCCCGGTGCGTAGAGGCTGGGGGCATAGCTGGCGACATTGGGGAAGTCGGCGAAGGCCGTGCCGGCGCGCGCGGGATCGGCAGCGGCGCTGCGGGTCAACTGGTCGCGCTCGAACCGACGGGGCGTTGGCGGCACGTCGGTCGGAAAATCGACGGCGTGGATGTCGAGCGCCGCTCGCGGCAGGTCGGCGCCGATCGCCTCGCCGCGCTGCTCGGTCAGGATATTGCCCTGCGCCAGCGAGAGCGCCTTCATATAATGCTGATTCTCGTCGGGTGCCTGAAAGGGCGGCGTCACGATCGCGAAAAACAGGGTGGCCACGCAGACGATAGCCAGCAGCAGCTTTTCGACACCGCTCCAAGGCGCAGCGAACAGCATGTCCGCGCTGCCATATCGTCGCATCGATTGTCGTTCGTTCCGCATCGCCCGCCATGCCCAACAGGACGGTTCACGCCCAGCTTTTTCCGAGGCCATGCTATGCGCGCAGAGACTTAATATTTCGCGTCAGTTACCGGAAATTGCCGGCGTGCAGCTTCATTCGTCCACCACTTCCCGTTCGACCGGCGGGTGCAGGCGCAAGCGCGTGACGCGGCGGCCGTCGCTGGCGACGATCTCCAGTTTCCAGCCGCTCGTCCCATGCTCGACGATCTCGCCGGGTTCCGGTACGCGGCCGGCGAGGACGAAGGCGAGGCCACCCAGCGTGTCGACATCTTCCTCGACATCGCCCAGCCGCTCGTCAATCTCCTCCGCGACATCATCCAGTTCCGCACGGGCGTCCGCTTCCCAGAGGCCGCCTTCCAGCGGCACGAGCATCGCTTCGGGCGCGTCGTCATGCTCATCCTCGACCTCGCCGACGATTTCCTCGACCAGATCCTCGAAGGTTAGCAGCCCTTCGGTCCCCGAATATTCGTCCAGCACGATGGCGAGATGGGTGCGCTTGGCGCGCATTTCGGCGAGCAGGTCGAGCGCACCCATGCTTTCGGGCACGTAGAGCGGCTGGCGGATCAGCGGTTCCAGCGTATCGGGCACCGGCGCCTTTCCGGCGAGGATCGCGAAGGCATCGCGGATGTGGATCATGCCGACGATGGTGTCGAGATTTTCACGATAGACCGGGATGCGACTATGACCCGCTTCGGCGAACAGGGCGGCAAGATCGGCGAAGCTCGCCTTCTCCTCGATCGCGATGATGTCGGAGCGGGGTACCGCCACGTCGTCTACCGTATGTTCGGAAAAATGGAGCAGGTTGCGGACCATCTGGCGTTCGATCGCCGACAGGTCGCCCTTGGCCGGCGGGTTCTCGTCCTGCTCGTCCTCGTCATATTCGTCGAGCGCTTCCTCCAGCTCCTTCCGGAGGCTGGTTTCCTCACCCTCGCCGAACAAGAGCGACTTGATGCCGCTCCATAAGCCGCCCTCGTTGCTACTGTCCGCTTCTTTCGAAGAGGCGCTGTCCTTCGGGCTGCCTTCAGCCATATTTCTACTCAGTCCCCTGTTACGCGGTCCCCGTAGGGATCGGAAAGGCCCATGCTGAGGAGCGCGGCAATCTCCAGCGCTTCCATCGCTTCGGCTTCATTGTCGTCCATATGATCATATCCAAGCAAATGAAAAGTCCCATGAACAATCAGATGCGTGGCATGATCGGCAACCGATATGCCCTTTTCTGCGGCCTCTGCGGCGCAAACGCCTTCGGCCAGCACGATATCGCCCAGCAGCACTTCGCCATCATCGGTGTTGCCGGTGACTTCCAGCAGATCGTCCTGCACCATCGGGAAGGACAGGACGTTGGTCGGCTTGTCCTTGTCCCGATAGGCGCGATTGAGGGCGTGCACCTCCTCGTCGGTGGTCAGCTTGACCGCCACCTCGTACAGCGCTTCGTCCGTCGCGAAAGCGGCATAGGGGCTGTGCGCGATGGCGGTGACGACGGCACGCTGGGCCAGCAGGTCCCAGTCGATGCCGGGCCAGCCTTCTTCATGGAGGACGGCGACTTCAATCATTCAGACATCTTTCCATTTATCAGGCATCCGGCCCCTCATAGGCCTGGACGATACGGCCGACGACCGGGTGGCGGACGACGTCGCCAATGCCGAAGGGCACCATCGCGATTCCGTCCACGCCATCGAGCCGCGCAACCGCGTCGGCGAGGCCCGATATGCCCGGTTGCGGCAGGTCGACCTGCTTGGGATCGCCGCAGATGACCATTCGGCTGCCCTCGCCGAAGCGGGTCAGAAACATCTTCATCTGGGCAATGGTGGTGTTCTGGGCTTCGTCCAGCACGATGAAGGCATTGGCCAGGGTACGACCGCGCATGAAGGCGAGCGGAGCAATCTCGATCTCGCCCGATGCGATGCGTCGCTCGACCTGTTCGGCCGGCAGCGTATCATAAAGTGCATCGTAGATCGGCCGGAGATAGGGGTCGACCTTCTCCTTCATGTCGCCAGGCAGGAAGCCCAGCCGCTCGCCCGCTTCGACGGCGGGGCGGGACAGGATCAGGCGATCGACGCTGCCGGTGATGAGCTGGCTCACCGCCTGCGCGACGGCGAGATAGGTCTTGCCGGTGCCGGCCGGGCCGAGCGCGAAGATGATGTCGTTCCGGGTCAGCGCTTCCATGTATGTGACCTGTGTCGCGGAGCGCGGAACGATGGTCTTCTTGCGCGTGCGGATCATCACCTTGGGCGGTTCGGCAACATCCTGGCGGATGATGCCGTCGAGCGTCGGTTCGGACGACATGGCGATCACCGCCTCGACCGCACCGGCATCGATTTCCTGCCCCGCGACGATGCGATTGTAGAGCCCGGTCATCACGTCCCGCGCGCGGGCGGCGGCTTCGGCCTCGCCCTCGATCTGGAGCTTGTTGCCGCGCGCGGCGATATAGACGCCCAGGCGATTTTCGATCGCCACCAGATTCTGGTCATATTGTCCGAACAGCGCACCCAGTAGATGCGGCCGGTCGAACGTGACTTCGAGCCGGGCGCGTTCGGCGATGTCTTCGCGGTGATGCGGTTTCTTGGCCATGCTCAGATCCTCCCTTTTTCCGTCATCCCCGCGAAAGCGGCGATCCATCTCCCTTCGATTGAGCCTGAAGGACAGGTTCGGAGATGGGTTCCCCTGTGTGCGGGAACGACTTTGAGTAGGTTCAAGCGGCCTTCCTCCTGCTGATTTCGCCGGCCAGACTGTTCGGGCCGGCGCTGATGATATCGACTTCGACCATGTCGCCGATGCTGAGTTCCGGCGCGGTCACGACCACCGACTGGAGCCAGGGCGACTTGCCGATGACCTGGCCGGGATAGCGGCCCTTTCGCTCCAGAAGAATGTCCGTGGTACGGCCGACGGTGGCGCTGTTGAATTCCACCTGATGACGGTTGATCAGCGCCTGGAGCCGGGCAAGCCGGTCATCCATGACCGCGGCCGGGATCTGGTGATCCATGTCGGCGGCGGGCGTGCCGGGACGGGGGCTATATTTGAAGCTGTAGCATTGGGCGTAACGCGCTTGCTCGACGATCTTCAGCGTATCCTCGAACTCAGCGTCGGTTTCGCCGGGGAAGCCGACGATGAAGTCGCCCGACAGCGCGATGTCCGGCCGCATTTCGCGCACGCGCTCGATGATGCGCAGATAGCTCTCCGCGCTATGGCTGCGATTCATCGCCTTGAGAATGCGGTTGTTGCCCGACTGCACCGGCAGATGGAGGAAGGGCATCAGCTTGGGTTCGTCGCCATGGGCGGCGATCAAGCCGTCGCTCATGTCGTTGGGATGGCTGGTGGTGTAGCGAATGCGCTTCAGGTCCGGGATTCTCGCCAGTTCGCGGGCCAGACCATCCATGCCCTGCTTGCGGCCCTTGTCGTCCTCGCCCGTCCATGCGTTCACATTCTGGCCGAGCAGGGTGATCTCGCGCACGCCGCCATCGACCAGCGCCTTGGCCTCGTCGATGATCGCGCTCCACGACCGGCTTATTTCCGCGCCACGCGTATAGGGCACGACGCAATAGGTACAGAATTTGTCGCAGCCTTCCATGATCGTCAGGAAGGCGGTGGGGCGGGCCTGCTTTGTACGGGCGGGCAGGGCGCCGAATTTCGAGGCCAGTGGCATGTCGGTATCGACGGCGTCCTCGCCGCGGCCCGCCTTGTCGATCAGGTCGGGCAGGCGGTGATAGGCTTGCGGGCCGACGACGATATCGACACTGCGCGCGCGGCGCTGGATCTCGCTCCCCTCCGCCTGGGCGACGCAGCCGGCGACGGCGATCATCGGGCGCGTGCCATCCTCGCGGGTCAGGCGGCCAATGTCGGAATAGACCTTGTCCACGGCCTTTTCGCGGATGTGGCAGGTGTTGAGGATGACGAGATCGGCTTCGCTGCCGTCCGCCGCAACGGTCATGCCCTGCGTGCCCAGCATCTCGGCCATGCGTTCGCCATCATAGACGTTCATCTGGCAGCCGAAGGATTTGACGTGGAAAGTCGCTGGAGTCTTTGGGGCGTCGTTACGATTCATGCTGTCCAGCTATACAGGGGGCAAGGCCGGAGCGGAAGGGCGCTGATGCATGGCAATGCTTCGCGCGATCTTTCCATGTGCCAGGGCGGCGATCGCCTTGCGATCGGCGCAGGCTGCGGGATCGAACGACTCCAGGAAGCGGAGCGTGACCGGCAGCCGCCCCTTGCGATCCAGGATGCGTTTCGCATTGGCGCCGGCAGGCTCGTCGCCATGCCAGGCGATCGCGTGGGTCGCGTCGCCATAGTCGATATGCACGGGCTGGATCATCACCGCGCGCGGTGGTGGGAGAAGCACCGCAAGCAGCGATGGCTTGAACGGCAGCAAGCCGCTGCCGTCGCTGGTTGTGCCTTCCGGAAAGAGCGCTACGGGTTGATGACCCAGCATCGCGGCGCGCAGCGCGTCGAGCTGGCCGGACAGTGCGCCGCGCCGTTCGCGCGTGACGAACAAAGTGTTGTTCTGTGCGGCGAGCCAGCCGATGACCGGCCAGCCGGCCACGCCGTCATGCGAGACGAAGGCGGCGCCGGTCGCGCCGCCCAGCGCCAAGATGTCGATCCAGCTGACATGATTGGCGAGCAGGAATATATCGCCGTCATGCGGGCGCCCCTCGATCCGCACCTCTGCCCCGACCGAGCGCGCGGCCAGCCCCAGGAAACGGCGCGGCCAAGGCGATCTGCGGCGGACAAGCCGCCAGATCAGGTGCAATGGAAGGCAGATCAGCAGGCTGCCGACGAGCGCCCCGATGCGAACCAGTCGACGCAGGCGGGCCAAGTCGGATCAGTTCTTGCGGTCAAGCGCGACGCCGTAGAGTTCCATGCGATGGTCGACCAGGCGGAAACCCAGCTTCTCGGCGATCTGCTTCTGCAACTGTTCCAGTTCCGGGTCCACGAATTCGATGACGTTGCCGGTTTCGACATCAATGAGATGGTCGTGGTGCGATTCCGGCGCCGCTTCATACCGGGCGCGCCCGTCGCCGAAGTCGTGGCGTTCCAGGATGCCGGCCTCCTCGAACAGGCGCACGGTGCGGTAAACCGTCGCAATGGAGATGCCGGGGTCGATGGCGGCAGAGCGTTTATGCAGTTCCTCGACATCGGGATGATCGGTTGCGTCGCTCAACACCTGGGCGATCACCCGGCGCTGCTCGGTGATGCGCAGCCCCTTTTCATGGCACAGGGCTTCGACGTCGATTTTGCGGTTCATGCAGGCTCGCTTATTGGCTTTGGCGAAAATTCGGACAAAGCCTAGCGGCTTTTACCCAGACAGGAAAGGGGCGCGTCCACGACGCGCCCCTCTTGCAACCGGCTTTTGCCAGGTGCGACGATTATTTGCTGCGGGTGCGGCGACGCTTGGTGCCCAGGCCGATCTTCTTCGCCAGGCTGCGGCGCTGTTCGGCATAATTGGGCGCGACCATCGGATAGTCGGCCGGCAGGCCCCACTTGGCGCGATAATCTTCGGGGGTCATCTGATAATGGGTCATCAGGTGACGCTTGAGCATCTTCAGCTTCTTGCCGTCCTCAAGGCAGATGATGTAATCCGGCTTGATCGACGAACGGACCGAAACGGCTGGCTCCGGCTTTACTTCCGGGGCGGCGACCGGCTGGTTCAGAGCCGACAGGGCGGCATGAACATTCTGAATCAGCGAAGATACGTCCGAGACCGCTACACTGTTGTTCGACACATGGGCGGCGACAATATCCGATGTCAAAGTAATGAGCAGTTCGCTCTGAGCCGATTCGGTTTCCATTTTTCTATTTCCTACAAGGCTATATTGTGTTGCGACCCGCCCGAGGAATTGATTTCAGGAGCGGTACGGCCTCGCTAAACCTTGGCGTCCCATTTCGCAATACCGGAATGCGTCAAATTCGCATGTCTTTGCGAAAACTCAGTGCATCATAAAGTTGACCATCTTTACCACGATAATAACCAGGGCGCCGATGCACATATTCAAAGCCTGCTTTCTCATACAGGCGGACGGCGTTGTTGGTGGCGCGTACTTCAAGGTTCATCGACAAGATGCCTCTGCGGCGCGCTGTCGTCAGGCTATCGCGCAACAGGGTTTCCCCGACACCACGCCCGCGCCAGAGCGGAGCCACGGCCAGCAGCAGCAATTCGCATTCGTCGAGCACCGACCGGACCAGTGCGAAGCCGAGCGGTGTGGCGTCCACCCGCGCGACCGTCAGCCAGGTGCCGGGCATCATCATGACGCCGGCGACCTGAGGCAGCGTCCACGCCTCGCCAAAGACCGGGTCGAAGGCTGCGACCATGACATCCATGGCGTCAGACATCGCGTTGCGATCCGCTTCGTCATAGCTGTCGAGCACGAGGCCGGGGATCATGATGCGGCGCGCTCCGCCATGGTCCTTGCGTCCGCGCCCCGGCCGTAGATGGGAACCGGGGGCAGGGGCGCGAGGTCGGCGATCAGCATGAAGTCGCCTGCATCGGGGTACAGAGTCGCCGCTGCGCCCGATCCGCGCGCGGTGACCAGCGCTTCGGCCCCTGTCCCGAAGATGGTTGTTGCGTCGATCCGTTCGGCAAGCGCTGCAATCGGCGTCGAGGCGATGTCGCTGGTGGCGGTCAGGCCGTCGGCGGTGAAGCTCTGCCAGAAAAGCTCGCCATGCCCGCCGGTGATGGTGACGATCAGCGGGCCGCCTTCATGAGACCGGGCCGCGCGCGCAGCGATCAGTGCCGGGGCGCTGTAGCCGTGCAGCGGGATGTTCCAGGCGAGCGCCAACGCGCGCGCGGCGGCGATACCGATGCGTACACCCGTAAAGCTGCCGGGTCCGACATCGACGGCGATCGCGCCGGCTCGACCGCCATCGGGCAGGGCGGCGATGGCGGGCAACAGCGCTTCGGCATGGCCGCGCCCGACAATGTCGTGAAATCGGCCGATCGGCGCACCGTCCTCCAGCAGCGCCACGGACAGGGCCTGTGTCGCAGTGTCGATCACCAGCAGGCGCAAAAATCACTCCCTCAAGCGGCCGCAGGATGCGGATTCGCCTAGCGGTTAGTCGATCCGGCCGGATTTGCCAAATCGGCGGCGTGGTTCAGACCGCGCGCACCTCGGTCACTTCGGGAACATAATGTTTGAGCAGTTGCTCGATCCCGTTCTTCAGCGTCGCGGTGGAGGAGGGGCAGCCCGAGCAAGCGCCCTGCATCTTCAGGTATACGGTGCCCTTGTCGAAGCCGCGATAGATGATGTCGCCGCCGTCATTGGCGACGGCGGGGCGGACACGCGTGTCGATCAGCTCGCGAATCTGCTCGATGATTTCGGCATCTTCCGGGTCGTCGGCAAAGCCGTCATCATCGGCCGGGACAGTGATGCCGGCCGCGCTGCCGGGCGCGAAGAGCGGCATGTTGGCGGAGAAATGCTCCAGCAGCGTGGCAAGAATGTCGGGCTTCACGTCCGACCATTCCGATCCCGGTGCGATCGTCACCGACACAAAATCACTGCCGAAGAACACGCCGGTCACGTCACCCAGGCCGAACAGGGCGTCGGCCAGCGGGGAGGCCTCCGCTTCCTCGGGCGTCGCGAAATCGCGCGTGCCCGCACCCATGACCTCGCGGCCAGGCAGGAATTTGATGGTGGCCGGGTTGGGCGTCAGTTCGGTCTCGATCAACATGGCGCTCATGTGGCGATTGGCGCGACCAAGATCAAGCGTTTCGGGAACTTCGTCGTGCGACGACCATTGAAGGGGAAAGCCTTAAGGAGACAGGATGATGACCGACGAAGCCGATATCCGCGACCGTTTCTGGGCCGATCTGTCGAGCAGCCCCTTCCTGATGGTGGGATTGAAGGGCAATGCGGAACACAGCCTGCCGATGACGGCGCAACTCGATCCGCAGGCCAATCACTGCTTCTGGTTCTATACGGCCAAGGACAATCGCCTGGCGCCCGGTGGACCGGCGATGGCGCAGTTCGTGGCCAAGGACCATCATCTCTTCGCCTGCATCGAAGGGACGCTCGTGCCCGAGACCGACCCGGCGGTGATCGATCGTTACTGGTCGAAGCAGGTGGAGGCCTGGTATCCGGGCGGGCGGAATGATCCCAACCTGCTGATGCTTCGGCTGGACCTCGGTAAGGCTGAAATCTGGCGCGCCGACCTCTCGCTCAAAGGTGTGTTCAAGATGATGTTCGGCGGCGACGTGCGGAGCGAAATGAAGGGGAAGCACGCCGAAGTCGCGCTCTGATCCCTATTCCATTCAAGAATGTGGCGGCTCCGCTGTGATGGTCGGGGCCGCTTGCTATTTGCCCGCACTTCCTCCATATGCGCCGCAGCGCAGCAGATGACCCCTGTGGTCCCCAGCGATTGGCAGCGTGATCGTCCCGAACCCCCGAAGGGTTGGAGGACCGGCCAATGACAGTCTGCGCCAAGCTTGAGGCTTCCCTTTTCACGCGGGTCGTTTCGTAACCCGCCTCGCGCCCTTGCTGCGTCCGCAGCGAAGTCGGCGCATGGCCGACTTGTGAGTTTATCCATGGAATTTACAGATCTTGGCTTGTCCGAGCCAATCCTGAAGGCGCTTGCCGCAAAGAAATATGCCACCCCGACACCAATCCAGCAGAAGGCGATTCCCGTTCTGCTCGAGGGCAAGGATCTGTGCGGCATCGCCCAGACCGGCACCGGCAAGACCGCGGCATTCGCGCTGCCCAGTCTCGACTATTTTGCGCGCAATCCCAAGGTGACGCCGGTCAAGGGCTGCCGGATGCTGGTGCTGTCGCCGACCCGCGAACTCGCCGCGCAGATCGCGCAGAGCTTCCGCGATTATGGCCGCTTCCTCAAGCTGTCGGTCGAAACCGTGTTCGGCGGCGTGCCGATCAACAAGCAGATCCGGGCTTTGTCGCAGGGTGTCGACATCGTTGTCGCCACGCCCGGCCGCCTGCTCGACCTGATCGACCAGCGCGCCTTCACCATCAAGGACACCGAAATCTTCGTGCTCGACGAAGCCGACCAGATGATGGACATGGGTTTCATTCATCCGCTGCGCCGGGTGGCCAAATTGCTGCCGCGCGACCGCCAGAACCTGTTTTTCTCCGCCACCATGCCCAAGGAGATCGAGGCGCTGGCCGGCCAGTTCCTGAACGATCCGGTCAAGGTCAGCGTTGCGCCGCAATCCACCACGGCGGAACGGGTGCGTCAGCAGGCGACCTTCGTGAATCAGGCGGAAAAGCAGGCATTGCTGCATATCGTCCTCAATACCGAGGATATTGACCGCGCCCTGATCTTCACCCGCACCAAGCATGGCGCCGACCGGGTCGTGCGTTTCCTGGAAGGCGCGGGCATCGATGCCTTTGCCATCCATGGCAACAAGAGCCAGGGCCAGCGCACGACCGCGCTCCAGGCGTTTCGTCAGGGCAAGGTGAAACTGCTGGTCGCGACCGACATCGCTGCGCGCGGCATCGACGTGTCGGGCGTCAGCCATGTCATCAACTTCGAAATTCCCAACGTGCCCGAACAATATGTCCACCGCATCGGTCGCACCGCGCGTGCCGGCGCCGAGGGCGTGGCGATCAGCTTCGTGGCGGATGATGAACGGCCCTATCTCAAGGCCATAGAGAAGGCGACGCGCGTAAAGCTCGACATAGCACCGCTTCCGGAGAATTTCCTGGAGGCGGTTCGCAACCTTCCCAAGCCCGCCGCACCGCGCAAGGGGCCGAGCCAGACGCCGCAGCAGCAGGCCAAGCGGGCCGAAGGGCAGCGCCGCTACCAGGACGGGCAGAAGGCGCAGCGCGGGACGCCCGACCGGGCGCATCGCGCGGATTCGGAGGGCGGTGAGAAAAAGCCGTTCCGCCGTCGCCGTCGTGGCGGCGTGGGCGCACATAAGGGCGCGGTCCAGCGCACCGGCGCCCCGCGCTGATTGCCTGATGCCGTTCGCTTCGGACGCGTCGGGAAAGTTTCCCGGCGCGACCGAAACGAAGGCAGGCATGACCATGATTGTCAGTGGCCATTCAGGAAAATGCCGTTAGGCTTTCGCGCCTATGCATTTTTTCTCCCGCCGTCCGGCCGCATCGCTCACCATCCTTGCCCTGCTTCTGTCGGGGTCTTCGCTGCCGCTCGCAGCAAGGACCGCCACGACTACCGCACCGGCCGCTGCGGGAACGACCCAGGCGCAGGTCCGACCGTGGCTCTACGAAAATAGCGATGTGCCGATCGACGCGGCCTGGCGGTTCGGGACGCTGTCGAACGGACTGCGCTACGCGATCCGGCGCAATGGCGTGCCGCCGGGGCAGGTTTCGGTCCGTCTGCGGATTGACGCCGGCTCGCTCATGGAGCGGGACGACGAACAGGGCTACGCCCATTATATGGAGCATCTGACCTTCCGGGGCTCCCGCCATGTGCCTGATGGCGAATCCAAGCGGATCTGGCAGCGGCTTGGCGTGACCTTCGGCAGCGACAGCAACGCCCAGACTACCCCGACCGGGACCACCTATGCGCTGGACCTGCCGCAGGCGACGCAGGCGACGCTGGGCGAAAGCATGAAGATCCTGGCCGGCATGATGGTCGATCCCAACATCGTCGACAGTGCGGTCAGCGCCGAGCGGGCGGTCGTGCTGGCGGAAAAGCGCGAGAGCGACGGGCCGCAGAGCCGCATATCGGACGCCAGTCGCCAGCATTTCTTCGCGGGCCAGCCCCTCGCCGAACATGCGCCGATCGGCACGGTGGCGACGCTGAACGCGGCGACCGCGGCGAGGATGGAAGCATTCCACCAGCGCTGGTATCGCCCGGAATATGCCGTCATCGCCATATCGGGGGACATAGACCCCGCCGTGGCCGAGCAACTGATCAAGGATAATTTTGCCGGCTGGACGGTGCCTGGCAAAGGGGCGGCGATCCCCGACTTCGGCACGCCGGACGCGACGTTGCCCGCGACCCGCTTTCTGGTGGAACCGGGCGCGCCAACGGGGCTGACGATGGCCTGGCTGCGGCACTGGACACCTCATGCCGATACCATCGTCTACAATCAGGACAAGCTGACCGACATGCTGGCGTTGCAGATCATCGGCCGCCGGTTCGAGCAGGCGGCCCGCGCGGGGGGCAGCTTCCTCCAGGCCAGCGTCGAGCAGCAGGATGTCAGCCGGTCGGCGGACGGCACTTTCCTGTCGATCATCCCCAGCGGCAATGATTGGGAAAAGGCGCTGGCGGACGTCCGCGCGATCGTGGAGGATGCCAAGGCCACGCCGCCAAGCCAGGCGGAAATAGACCGCGAATATGCGCAGATGGACATGGCGCTGGCGATCCAGGTCGAAAATGCATCGACGGAAGCGGGCGCCAAGCAGGCCAGCGATCTGGTCAGCGCGGTTGATATTCGCGAGACGACGGTCAGTCCGCAGGCGGCCGTCGATATTTTTCGCGCGGGGAAGCCCGCCATGACTCCGGCCAAGATACTGGATTCGACGCGGCGTCTCTTTTCGGCCGGGGTATTCCGCGCGATGCTGGTGACGGGCAAGGTGGAACCGGGCGTGGATGCGAAGCTGGCGGCGGCCGTCGCTGCGCCCGTCAAGGCGGCGACGAACGCCCGCCTGGCGGACAAGCCGGTAACGATGGACGACCTGCCGAGCCTGGGGACACCCGGGGCCGTGGTATCTCGGACGCAGGCGGGGCTGCCGGGCATGGAAAGCATCAGCTTCGCCAACGGCGTCAAGCTGATCCTGTTCGCCAATGATGCCGAGCCGGAAAAGGTGCGTATCAATGTGCGGTTCGGGCACGGGCAGCAGGCCTTCTCGCCGACAAGGCCGGTGGCGAGCTGGGCGGGCGATTATGCGCTGGTCGCCAGCGGCATCGGCAAGCTGGGGCAGCGGGAACTGGACGAACTGACCATCGGCCGGCGAATGGGCCTGGATTTCGGTATCGACGACGACGCCTTCGAATTGCAGGCGGTCACGCGACCGGCCGACTATAAGGATCAGTTGCGCCTGTTCGCGGCCAAGCTGGCGGCGCCCGGATGGGACCCCGCCCCGATCGGTCGGGTGAAGACGGGTGCGATCGTCGCTTATGACGCGATGTCGCGGTCCCCCGACGCGGTGCTTGGGCGTGACCTCAACTGGCTGCTCCATGACAAGGATGTGCGTTTCCGCACCGCGTCACGCGCGGAAATCGAGGCGCTGACGCCCCAGGCTTTCCGCGCGACCTGGGAGCCGGTACTGGCCTCCGGGCCGATCGAAATCCAGATTTTCGGCCATGTCGAGCCGCAGGACGCGATCAATGCCGTGGCGGCGACCTTCGGCGCGCTGCCGGCGCGGCCCGATACGCCGGTTCCGGCCACGAACCGCGCGATGCGCTTCCCAGCCCATGTCGAGGCGCCCGTCATCCTGCGCCACAATGGCGACAAGGATCAGGCCGCCGCGGTCATGGCATGGCCGACATCGGGTGGGTTCGGCTTGCAGAAGGAGGCGCGCCAGCTTGAGATATTGACGCAGATCTTCAACGATCGCTTGTTCGACAAGCTGCGGTCGACCGAAGGCGCGGCCTATTCCCCTAGTGTCCAGAATAACTGGCCCTTTTCATACGAAAACGGTGGCTATATCCTCGTCACCAGCCAGATCCGGCCCGATCGGATCAGCTATTTCTACGATGTGGTCAAGGCGACCGCGGCCGACCTCGCCAAGAACCCGGTCAGTGCCGATGAATTGCAGCGGGCGGTAGCGCCGATGCAGCAATTGCTGATGCGCGCCAGCACGGGCAACGCCTTCTGGATGAACCAGATGGAAGGCGCGACCCACGATCCCCGCTACATCCAGGCGATGCAGTCCATGTCCCGCGATCTGCTGAGCGTCACGCCGGCGGAGCTTCAGGCATTGGCCGCCAAATATCTGGTTCCGGGCAAGAGCTGGTCGGCGATCGTCCTGCCTGAAGGCGCGGCGGCGAAATAGCTATGGGTCTGGCCGGTCATTTCGCTTGCTCCGGCAGCGACCGTCCCGCCAGGCGCGCGGCCGAAGCTGATTGGAGACTATCGGGAATGTCGGACGGCGTGCAGTGAGCCTGCGGGTCAGATTGTCCGTCGAGGCGCTCGAGCAGCAGCTTTCGGGCATCGGCCGCTACAGCTGGGAATTGTCGCAGCGCTCGACGTTGATCAATGGCGTGCGTGAGATCCGCTTTTAATGGATCATTGCGGTCTCGCTCGCGGCCAGCCCGGCCTTTCATCCCGGGCCCATGGGAGTACGCCCGATACGATCTCAATCTGCCTTTACGCGGGCGGCTATAGCTGGGATCGCTGCGCCAACGAAACCGTAGACGTGTACCGGCGGCTGCGCTGACGCCGGTCAGCGGACGGCCTTCAGCCCGGCGATGATCATCTGGGCGGCGCGGCGGGCCGCGATCGGAGCGCTCAGCTTGGGTCGCGACAGGCTGCGATGGCCAAGGCCGAACATGCAGGCAAGAATCAGTTCTTCGGCGGCATCCAGGGCTTCCCCTGAAAGCTCGGGATTGGCGACGCAGGCAAATTCCCGAAGGATGGAGCGGAATCCGACGCACAGCGTGCCGATCGTCTCGCCAACGGCCTCGTTGCGGAACGCCTCCGCCAAAATGTCGAACGACAGCGCCTCGTCGTTCGCATTGTCGGTCCCGTGCAGCAATATCTGCTCGAATGTCTGTTCGATGCTCATCGCCCCGGCATCGAGTTGCGAGCGCAACGCGGCCATATCCGTAGCCCATGCGTCGGAATCGGCCTTCACCAGCGCTTCGATAATGTCTTCCTTGCCTTTGAATAGGCGATAGATCTGACCCACGGAAACCTGCGCGGCGGCAGCGAGTTGCGCCATCGATGTCTGGTGAAAGCCCCTCGTGGCGAACAGGTCGCGCGCGGTGGACAATATGCGGCTTCTGCCATCTCTCTCATGTTGCACTGCAACCATTTTCTACCCCTTGGCGTTTTTCGCCTCTTGAATATTCTGTGGCATGATCCTACCTGCGCGGCAAGCGGAATGAACGTTCATTCCATACATATGATCCAAATCGAAACGGAAATCAGGCGATGCAAAAGGGGATTTTCACTGGATTGCTGGCGTGCGCGTCGGCCTTGGCGCTGAGTGGGTGCGGCGAGAGCGCTCCGCCAGCGCCAGGGCCGCCCGCCGTGGGCGTCGTGACGCTCAAGACCGAGTCGGTGCCATTGCTGAACGAGCTGCCGGGTCGTGTCACGGCCTTTGAAACGGCCGAAGTTCGCCCGCAAATCAGCGGAATCATCCGTCGTCGCCTGTTCCAGGAGGGCGGCTTCGTGCGGGCGGGGCAATTACTCTATGAAATCGATGATGCACCTTATCGCGCAGCCCTCGCGCAGGCGCAGGGTTCGCTCGCCAGTGCCAATGCGACGATCCAATCGACCAGCCTTCAGGCGCAGCGCTACAAGGAACTGGTCGCCATCAATGCCGTCAGCAAGCAGCAATATGACGACTCGGTTGCGGCGGCGCAGCAGGCGCGCGCCAATGTTGCGGCGCAGCGTGGTGCAGTGCAGGCGGCGCAGGTGAACCAGAATTTCACCCGTATCCGCGCGCCCATTTCCGGTCGTATCAGCCGGTCGCTCTTCACTCCCGGCGCGCTCGTCCAGGCTGGCCAGGCTGACGCGCTGACCACCATCCAGCGCACCGACATGGTCTATGTCGACGTTACCCAGTCCGCTGCGCAGATCATCGACCTCAAGCAGGCGATGAAGAGCGGGGGCGTGAGTGAGGCGGATGGCGCACGCATCACCTTGCTGCTTCCCAACGGCAGCAGCTATCCGATCGAAGGACGGCTGCAATTTTCGGAAGTGACGGTCGACCAGACATCGGGCGCCGTTACCCTCCGCGCGACCTTCCCCAATCCCGATGGCCTGCTGCTGCCTGGCATGTACGTCCGCGCGCGACTGGTCGAAGGTCAGCGAACGCAGGCGATCCTGGCGCCACAGCAGGGCATCAGCCGCGATCCGCGCGGCCGCGCCACGGCCATGGTCGTGGGCCGGGACAACAAGGTCGAACTTCGCCAGGTAGAGGTCGATCGCGCGGCCGGCGACAAATGGATCGTCACCAGCGGCCTCAAGCCGGGAGACCGGCTGATCGTCGAGGGGCTGGTCAACCTGCGCCCCGGCACGGTGGTGAAGCCCGGCGCTCCGCAGCAGGTCGCAGCGGCGCAGAATGCCGCACAGGGCGGAGCGAACTGAACCATGGCCCGCTATTTCATCGACCGGCCCATCTTCGCATGGGTCATCGCCATCGTCATCATGTTGGCCGGTCTGCTGGCGATCCGCTCGCTGCCGGTCGCCCAGTTCCCCGAGATCGCGCCCCCGGCGGTGACGGTCCAGACCAGCTATCCGGGCGCCAATGCCCAGACGTTGGAAAGCACGACCACGCAGATCATCGAGCAACAGCTCAAGGGCATCGACAATCTGCGCTATTTTTCGTCGACCAGTGACGGTTCGGGCAATCTTAACATCACCTTGACCTTCGAACAGGGCACCGATCCCGACATCGCGCAGGTCCAGGTACAGAACAAGCTGTCGCAGGCCACGCCGCTGTTGCCGCAGGAGGTGCAGCAGCAGGGGCTACGCGTCAGCAAGTCCACCTCCAGCTTCCTTCTCATCATGTCGGTCTACGCCGATGACGGCATCCACGACCAAGAGGATGCCGCCGACTTCATCGCGTCGAACCTCCAGGATCCTATCAGCCGTGTGACCGGCGTCGGCGATACCCAGCTCTTCGGGTCACAATATGCGATGCGTATCTGGCTCGATCCTTACAAGATGGCAAATCTGGGCGTCACGACCGGCGACGTCAAATCAGCGATCACCGCACAGAATGCGCAGGTCTCGGCGGGCCAGATTGGCGGATCGCCCTCGCCAAAGGGGCAGGCGCTCAATGCCACGGTCACAGCCCAGTCGCGCCTACGCACCCCCGAAGAGTTCCGTAACATCCGCCTGCGCAGCAACAGCGACGGTTCGGTCGTGCTGATGTCCGACATTGCGCGGGTCGAGCTGGGCGCGGAAAATTACGGCTTCGGTGTGAAGTTCAATGGCCATCCGGCCTCGGGCTTCGGCGTCAAGCTCGCGCCGGGCGCGAATGCGCTCGACACGGTCGATGCGGTCAAGAGCCGGGTCGATCAACTGTCGAAGAATTTTCCGAGCTGGGTGAAATATGATTTCCCGGTCGACAATTCGACCTTCGTCAGGCTGTCGGTCGAGCAGGTCATCCACACTCTGTTCGAAGCCGTCCTGCTGGTATTCGTCGTTATGTTCCTGTTCCTCCAGAACTGGCGGGCGACGTTGATCCCGACCATTGCCGTGCCGGTGGTGCTGCTGGGATCGCTGGCCATACTGAGCGTGGCGGGCTTCACCATCAACACGCTGACTCTGTTCGGCATGGTGCTGGCGATCGGCCTGCTGGTCGACGACGCGATCGTGGTGGTCGAGAATGTCGAACGCCTGATCCAGGATGAAGGTCTAAGCCCCAAGGAGGCCGCGCGAAAGTCGATGGACGAGATCAGCGGCGCGCTGATCGGCATCGGCCTTGTGCTGTCTGCGGTGTTCCTGCCGATGGCCTTTTTCGGCGGATCGACCGGCGTTATCTTCCGCCAATTCTCGATCACGATCGTCTCCTCGATGATCCTGTCGGTGCTGGTCGCCTTGATCCTGACACCCGCACTATGCGCCACCATCCTGAAGCCGGCTTCGCATGGGCACAGTTGGAACGGGCCGGTCGGTTCGATCTTCGGTCGCTTCTTTGACTGGTTCAATCGCAGCTTCGACAAGGGCGTGGTCCGCTACGGCCGGGGTGTCGAGAAGGTGGAGCGTCGTTGGGGCCGTACGATGCTGGTCTATGGCCTGATCGTGATCGGCATGGCGTTCATCTTCCTGCGCCTGCCGAGCGGTTTCCTGCCGGACGAGGACCAAGGGATCATCATCAACCAGGTGTCGCTGCCTGCGGGCACGACGCTGGAGGAAACCGAGCGCGCGCTCGCCCGGATGCGCGATCATTATCTGGTCGATGAGAAGAAAAATGTCTCGGCGGTCTTCACGATCGCGGGCTTCGGTTTCGTCGGACAGGGGCAGAATGTCGGCATCGTGTTCGCGCGCATGAAGGATTGGGAGGATCGCCAGGGCAGCGACAACCAGGTTCCGGCCATCGCGCTGCGCGCCAACATGGCCTTTCAGAAAATCTCCGCCGGCATGGCCTTCGCTTTCGTCCCGCCGGCGGTGCAGGAACTGGGCAACGCGTCGGGTTTCGACTTCCAGTTGCTGGATCAGGCCAATCTGGGCCATGACAAGCTGCTTGCAGCGCGCAACCAGTTGCTCGGCATGGCGATGGCGGACAAGCGCCTGGCGCAGGTCCGTCCCAACGGGCTGGAAGATACGCCCCAGCTCAAGCTTAATGTCGATCAGGCCGCGGCCGGCGCTTTGGGCATCGCCCAGGCCGACGTGAACGATACGATCAGCACCAATCTGGGCAGTTCCTACGTCAACGACTTCATCGACCGTGACCGCGTGAAGCGGGTCTATGTGCAGGCGGATGCGCCGTTCCGCACATCGCCCGAGGCCATCGGCGCCTTCCATGTCCGTGGCAGCACTGGCGCCATGGCGCCCCTGTCGGCCTTCGCCACGACCGAATGGGTCCAGGGACCGGCGCGCCTGGAGCGTTTCAACGGCGTTCCGTCTATGAACATCCAGGGCGCGCCCGCACCGGGCGTATCGAGCGGCGCGGCGATGCAGGCGATGGAGGAATATGCCGCCAAGCTGCCTGCGGGCATCGGCTACAGCTGGAACGGCATTTCCTACGAGGAACGCACGTCCGGTGGCCAGGCCCCCTATGTCTACGCGCTGTCGATGCTGATCGTGTTTCTCTGCCTTGCCGCGCTGTATGAAAGCTGGTCGGTTCCCATCGCGGTCATGCTGGTGGTGCCACTGGGCGTGCTGGGTGCTGTGATCGCCGCGACGCTGGCCGGGCTCGACAATGACATCTATCTGCAGGTCGGCCTGATCACGACCATCGGCGTGTCGGCGAAGAACGCGATCCTGATCGTGGAGTTCGCCGAGGAAAAGATGCGTGAAGGACTGTCTCCCGCGCAGGCGGCGCTGGAGGCGGGCAAGCTGCGCCTGCGGCCGATCCTTATGACCAGTTTCGCCTTCATCTTCGGCGTTCTGCCGTTGGCGGTCGCGAAGGGGGCAGGGGCTGGCGGCCAGAATGCGATCGGCTGGGCGGTGGTCGGCGGCATGTTGTCGGCGACAGTGTTGGCGATCTTCTTCGTCCCGGTCTTCTTCACCGTCGTGAAGCGGCTGTTCCGCGAACATAAGAACCAGGAAGCGGCAGGCGATACGGCAACGTCCGGCGCCCCGCAGGAGGCTTGAACACCATGCGCAAAATGAACGCGCTCGGCGCCGTCGCCCTTTCGCTGGCCCTGACGGCCTGCGACATGGCGCCCAAATATGTCCGGCCGGAGCTGCCGGTGCCCGCTACCAGTCCGCAGGGGCCGGCCTATACCCCCGCTGACGGGCAGGGGGCGATCGTGCCTGCGGATACCGGCTGGCGCGATTTCTTCACCGATGCCGGTCTGGCGCGGGTGATCGAAACCGCTCTCGCCAATAATCGCGACCTGCGCCTGGCGCTGGCCAATGTCGAACAGGCGCGGGCGCAATATAAGGTGCAGCGCGCCGACCTGCTGCCCACGGTTGCCGCGGGCGGGACCGCCACCTATCAGGACCAGCCCTTTTCGCAGGCCGGTTCCGGACGCGCCGACATCTATCAGGCGCAGGTCGGCATTTCGGCCTGGGAAATCGACCTGTTCGGCCGGGTGCGAAACCTGACTAAAGCCGCGCAGGAGCAATATTTCGCCAGCGTGGAAAATCGCAACGCGGCGCAGACGACGCTGATCGCGGAAACGGCCAATGCCTGGCTTACCATGGCGGCGGATCAGGACCGGCTGCGTATCGCCCGCGATCTGGAGCAGGCGTTCGGCAAGACGCTGGAACTGACCCGGGCGCGCTTCGACAAGGGCGTCGCCTCCGAACTGGAGGTGCGGCAGGCGCAGACCAGCTACGACGCTGCCCGATCGGATATTGCGGAAGCGACGACTCTGGTCGCGCAGGACCAGAATGCGCTCAACCTGCTTGCGGGCACCACCGTCCCGACCGCAGACCTGCCGCAGTCCCTTCCGGAATCCGGCGTGACGATCGACACGCTGCCCGCCGGCATTTCTTCCGAAATATTGCTGCGCCGGCCGGACATCGCATCGGCCGAGCATCAGCTTCGCAGCGCCAATGCCAATATCGGCGCGGCGCGCGCGGCCTTCTTCCCCAACATTTCACTGACTGCTGCGCTCGGATCGGTCAGTCTGGGGCTGTCCAACCTGTTCGCATCGGGATCGGACTTCTGGTCGGTGGCGCCCTCCGCGACGCTTCCCATCTTCGATTTCGGCAAGAACCAGGGTAATCTCCGCTATGCCAAGGCGACCTATGACGCGATGCTCGCCACCTATGAGAAAAGCGTCCAGACCGGCTTC
Source organism: Sphingobium sp. TCM1 (assembly GCF_001650725.1). Taxonomy (GTDB): domain Bacteria; phylum Pseudomonadota; class Alphaproteobacteria; order Sphingomonadales; family Sphingomonadaceae; genus Sphingobium. The sequence goes on from NZ_LXVX01000012.1 coordinate 398,047, forward strand.
CGCGAGGTAGCCGATGCGCTCGCCCGGCGTGGGACGATGGGGCAGCAACTCGAAGCGCAAACGTCGCAGCGCAACGCGGCCCGGACCGCCTACCGCCTGTCGGAGGCACGGTTTCGCGGGGGTGTCGACACGTTCCTGACCACCCTGGATTCGCAACGTTCGCTTTACACGGCTGAGCAGAGCCTGTTGGCAACGCGGCTGACCCGCGCGACCAATCTGGTAGAACTCTACCGCGCAATGGGTGGCGGCCTGAAATAGGCCGTCGCTTTGAGCGCAAGGGAAAGGAAGTGAAGGTCATCGTTCCGCGCTATGGCGGCGCGGCAACGATGGAGATCCACATGAACCTTGTCCGCACGACATTCCCGTCGCCGGTGGGCGCGCTTCCGCTCGTGGCGAGTGACGTCGGATTGGTCGCGATCCTCTGGCCGGACGACGCGCCTGGACGGGTCCGCCTTGACGCGGAGCGGGAGCAGCCCGATCATCCGGTCCTAGTCGAAGCGATCGCCCAGCTCACGACCTATTTCGACGGTCGCCGACATCGTTTTGACCTGCCGCTCGATCCGCGGGGCACTGATTTCCAACAGAGCGTCTGGAGCGCGCTGCTCGACATTCCCTATGGTGAGACGCGGAGCTATGCCGAGATTGCGCGCGCCATCGGCCATCCATCCGCGGTGCGCGCGGTCGGCGCCGCGAACGGACGCAACCCGCTGTCGATCGTCGCGCCCTGCCACCGGGTCGTGGGCAGCAACGGCGCGTTGACCGGCTTTGCGGGCGGGCTGGAGACAAAGCGCTGGCTGCTCGCGCATGAACAGGCGCATCGGCGGGGCTGATTATGGCTGTCCAAAATCTGTGCTTTCCCTATGCTTGGCACCGAAGCGGGGATATGCAGCGCGACCATGACACCGGATTTGGATGCGATCGTCGCCGATATTGTGGCGGCCATGGCGGAGGCGGATGAACGCGGGACCGTCGCCAGCTATATTCCTGAACTCGCCAAGGTCGACCCGGGCCAGTTCGGCATCGCGATCGCGACGGCGGACGGCCGCCTCCTGACGGGCGGAGATGCTGATATGGGCTTTTCCATCCAGTCCATATCCAAGGTCTTTGCCTTGACCCTGGCATTGGGCAAGGTCGGGGACCAGCTTTGGGACAGGGTCGGTCGGGAGCCTTCTGGCAATGCGTTCAATTCGATCGTCCAGCTGGAACATGAGCATGGCATCCCGCGCAATCCCTTCATCAATGCGGGTGCGATCGTCGTCGCTGACGTCAATCTGGGCGGACATCAGCCGCGCGTGGCGATCGGGGAAATGCTGCGCTTCGTCCGTTACCTCGCGGGCGATGACGGCATCGCGATCAACGAGGCGGTGGCTGCGTCGGAAACCGCGACCGGTTTCCGCAACATGGCGCTCGCCAACTATATGCGGGCGTTCGACAATGTCCGTCATCCCGTCGATCTCGTGCTGGGCACCTATTTCCATCAGTGCGCGATCGAGATGAACTGCCGCCAACTCGCACTGGCCGGCCGCTATCTGATGCTGGATGGCCGCCATCCCGGCGGGGGCAGGGTGGTGTCGCCGCGCCGCGCGCGGCGCATCAACGCCCTGATGCTTACCTGCGGGCATTATGACGCATCGGGCGATTTCGCCTTTCGCGTCGGTATTCCGGGCAAGTCAGGCGTCGGCGGTGGCATTCTGGCGATCGTGCCGGGCCGCGCGTCGATCGCAGTCTGGTCGCCGGGGCTGAACGCCAGCGGCAACAGTGAACTGGGCACCCGCGCGCTGGAGGAACTGGCGCGCCGGACCGGCTGGTCGGTGTTCAGCCCGGCGTCGCTGGACGCGGATTAGCCGATCTCGTCGGCGCGCAGGCGGCGCAATTTGGGCGCGGTCTGCAATTGCGCCGCATCCTTGATCCCAACGCGCAGATCCTCGCGCATCTGGTGGATGGACGCGATCACCGGGCCCATCGCGACGCCCAGGTCGACCAGCGCCGTCTCCGCCAGTTGTAGCGAGCTTTCCAGCGTTTCCGGGACCGCGTCGCTGGCCCCGGCCTTGTAGAGTTGCGCCGCATGATCCGTGTCGCGCGCGCGCGCGATGATCGGCAGGTCGGGCACCCAGCCGCGCACGCGCTTGGTCACTCGCACGGACAGCACAGGATCGTCCATCGTCAGGATCAGCGCGCGGGCATGGCCCAGCCGCAGCTTGTCCAGCATTTCCGCACGGGCGACATCGCCGAACAGGATCGGATAGCCGCTCCGTCGCGCCTCCGCCACGACATCGGGGTCGGATTCCACGACGATGAAGCGCTGGTTATGCGTGCGTAGCAGGTCGCACACCATGCGCCCGACCCGGCCGAAACCGATGACGACAGCGGCCGCCTCGGTCTGGTCATGTTCAGGTTCGACGACTTCCTCCCCCAGCGCCATTTCCAGTCGCCGGGCAATGTCATGGCCGACCCGCGCGAGCAGCGGCGTGATGGTGAGCCCGATCGCGGTCACGATCTGCCAGAAGGCGGCGGTCGATGGCAGGATCAACTGGGCCGCAGCGGCCGCCGACAGCACGATGAGCGTCGTTTCGGAAGGGCTGGACATCAGCACCCCGACTTCGAGCGCCACGCCCTTGCGCGCGCCCGAGATGTAGAGCAGCGTCGATGTCACGAGCATCTTGGCCACCACCACGCCGACAACCGCCAGCAGCAGGCTTTCCCAGTTCGCGAGAATGACGCGGACATCCAGGCTCATGCCCACGGTGATGAGGAATACGCCGAGCGCCAGCCCCTTGAACGGGGCGGTCATCACCTCGACCTCGCCATGATAATCGGTTTCCGCGATCAGCAGGCCCGCGAGCAGCGCGCCGACGATCGGCGACAGGCCGGCGATCGACGTCGCCATGCTGGATATGATGACAACCAGCAAACTGGCCGCCAGAAACACCTCGGGGCTCTTGGTGCGCGCCGCCTGGCTGAAGACGTGGGGCAGGAAGAGGCGGCCCATCACCAGCATGATGGCGATTGTCACGCCGCCTCTTAGCAATGTGCTGGCCATTTCGCTCCATGCGCCGTCCGGGCTCGCGGCAACGGACGGCGCCAGCGCGCCCAGCATGAAGATGATGGGGACGAGGGCGAGATCCTCGAACAACAGCATGGAGAAGGCCGCGCGGCCGACGGCCGTCTGGGTGCCGACCATCGGCAACACCACGGCGGTCGAGGACAGCGCCAGCGCCAGTCCCAGCCCGATCGCACCGGCGGTGGGTTGTCCCAGCAGATAGAGGCCGGCCGCGATCAGCAGGCCGCTGCCGATCAGTTCGGCCGCGCCAACGCCGAAGACCTGCGTCCGCATCGTCCACAGGCGCCGGAAGCTGAGTTCCAGCCCGATCGAGAAGAGCAGCAGGATGACGCCGAGTTCGGCAAAGGGTTCGATCGCTTCCCGGTTGGAGATGGTGACATGATAGAGCCAGGGATATTGGCCGACCAACGCCCCAAGACCCGCCGGTCCGACCGCCAGGCCAACCAGGATGAAGCCGATCACCGGACTGATGCGAAAACGGGCAAAGCCGGGAATGACCAGCCCCGCCGCGCCAAGAATGACGAGGGAGTCACTGAAACTATTGGGATTGATCACGCCTGCCATGCGGCCATCATCGCGGCTGGCGCGGGCAATTTCTACCCCTGCGCAAGAAAAAGCCCGAATTTATCCGGGCGGGGCCGGGCTTCCACCCGCGGACTGACCTGTCGGAACAGTGCCGAAATAGACTGTAGGAACGGCTAGACCTCATCAAGGCAAAGCGCGCCGGAAAACCCAGTCGAATCAGGTTGGTGCGGACGGCGGGACTTGAACCCGCATTTCCAGGGGAAGGCGGATTTTAAGTCCGCTGCGTCTACCGATTTCGCCACGTCCGCCCGAAACCTTCAGGGCGGATTTCCCCCTGAAGGCTGGCGCGGGCGAGGTCAAGCCTCGGCAGCGGTTTCGCCGACGGCGTTCAGCCGTTCGCGCATTTCCTTGCCCGGCTTGAAATAGGGTACGCGCTTGGCGCAGACCGGCACCTGTTCGCCGGTACGCGGATTGCGGCCTGTGCGCGCTTCGCGGGCGCGCGTCGTGAAGGCGCCGAAGCCCCGCAATTCGACCCGCCCACCCGTGGCCAGTCGATCGACGATTTCCTTGAAGAAAAGGTCGACGATGCGCTCGACCTCCGGAACGGTCAGTTCCGGATTCTCTTCCGTCAGCTTCTGGATCAGTTCCGATCGGATCATTGCTCCACCAGCGCCCCTCTGCTGTTCCCCTCCTGCATTTCATAAAGCTTTTGCAAGAAGTTGGCAATTGGCTGGCGCAAGATCGTTTCGGATGGCCAAGAATGAGAAAAGCCCGCCGGAACCTGGGTTCCGGCGGGCTTTTCTGAGGTAATCCCTAAGGGGATCAGCCTTCGCTCTTGGCCTTGAGGGCTTCGCCCAGAATGTCGCCCAGCGACGCGCCGCTGTCCGACGAGCCATACTGAGCCACAGCCTGCTTCTCTTCGGCGATCTGCATCGCCTTGACCGAGAAGGTCGGCTTCTTGGCACGGTCGAAACCGGTCACCATGGCGTCGAACTTCTGGCCGATCTGGAAGCGCTCCGGACGCTGCTCGTCGCGGTCGCGGCCCAGGTCGCTGCGCTTGATGAAGCCGGCGGCGCCATCTTCGCCAGCCTGGACTTCCAGGCCGCCGTCGCGAACTTCCAGAACGGTCACTGTGACGATCGCGTTCTTGTTGAGACCGGCAGCGGCAGCGGCAGTGCCGCCAGCGGCAGGGCCGCCACGCTCAAGCTGCTTCATGCCGAGGCTGATGCGTTCCTTCTCGACGTCGATGTCGAGAACGACGGCCTGAACCGTCTCGCCCTTGCGGTGCAGCGCCAGCGCGTCTTCGCCCGAAATGCCCCAGGCGATGTCCGACATGTGGACCATGCCGTCGACGTCGCCGTCCAGACCGATGAACAGGCCGAATTCGGTCGCGTTCTTGACTTCGCCCTCGACGGTCGAGCCGATCGGGTGACGTTCGGCGAAGCTGTCCCAGGGGTTGTTCTGGGCCTGCTTGAGGCCGAGGCTGATGCGGCGCTTCTCGGGATCGACTTCCAGAACCAGAACTTCGACTTCCTGGCTGGTCGACACGATCTTGCCGGGGTGGACGTTCTTCTTGGTCCAGGACATTTCCGAAACGTGGACCAGACCCTCGATTCCGGCTTCCAGTTCGACGAACGCACCATATTCGGTGATGTTCGTGACGCGGCCCGACAGCTTGGCGCCAACGGGATACTTGGCCGATGCGCCTTCCCACGGATCGCTTTCCAGCTGCTTCATGCCGAGGCTGATGCGCTGGGTGTCGCGGTTGATGCGGATGATCTGGACACGGACGGTATCGCCGATGTTGATCATCTCGTTCGGGTGGTTGATGCGCTTGTACGACAGGTCGGTGACGTGCAGCAGGCCGTCGATGCCGCCCAGGTCAACGAACGCACCATAATCGGTGATGTTCTTGACGACGCCTTCGATGATCTGTCCTTCGGCCAGCGTCTGGATGAGGCCGCTGCGCTGTTCGGCGCGGGTTTCTTCCAGGATGGCGCGGCGCGACACGACGATGTTGCCGCGGCGGCGATCCATCTTGAGGATCTGGAAGGGCTGCGGAATGTCCATCAGCGGGGTGACATCGCGCACGGGGCGGATGTCGACCTGCGAACCGGGGAGGAACGCGACAGCGCCGTCCAGATCGACGGTGAAGCCACCCTTGACGCGGCCGAAGATGACGCCTTCGACGCGGGCGCTCTCGGTGAACTCGGCTTCCAGCTTGTCCCAGGCGGCTTCGCGGCGGGCGCGGTCACGCGACAGCATGGCTTCGCCATGGGCGTTTTCGACGCGGTCGACATAGACTTCGACTTCGTCGCCGACCTTCAGGTCGGCCTTCTGGCCGGGCATCGCGAATTCGCGCAGCGGCACGCGGCCTTCCGACTTCAGGCCGACGTCGATGACGGCGAGGTCGTTTTCGATGGCGGTAACGGTGCCCTTGACGACGCGGCCTTCGAAGCCGCCGTCCTCGCCACCGAGAGAATCATTGAGCAGCGCGGCGAAATCGTCGCGCGAGGGGAATGCCACAGAGGCCATTATATAGTCCTTCACTCGTCATTGCTGGCCAATCGGTTGTATCCGATGGTCTTTGGCCAAACCACGCGCAGGGCCGAATACCCTGAACGTATCCAAGGAGTTGGGCGTTGGAACGCTCGGCCATGAAAAGCGAAAAGGGCGCCCGGAATATCCGCGCGCCTTATCGGGTCACGCCTCAGGGGCGACCTTCAAGCTGGGCGTCCACAAGCGCGATGGCCCGCTGGACGGCGGCGTCTATAGTCAAATCCGACGTATCTAGCAAGTCCGCGCCGTCGGCGACCTTCAGGGGGGCATGGTCGCGACTCATGTCGCGGGTGTCGCGGGCCTGGATGTCCGCGATCAGGCTGTCCATGTCGGGGTGGCCGCCATGGGCCAGGGCATCCTTGTAGCGCCGCTGCGCGCGGACATGGACGCTGGCGGTGACGAATATCTTGGCGTCGGCATCGGGGGCGATCACCGTGCCGATGTCGCGCCCGTCCAGGATGGCGCCGCCCGGCTGCGTGGCGAAGTCACGCTGACGCTGGACCAGCGCGTCACGCACGCTCTGGTGGACGGACACGCGCGAGGCGAGGCTGCCCACGGCCTCGCTGCGCAGCGCCATATCGCTCAGGATCGCGTCGCCGAAGTCGCACGCGGCCAGCGCGTCGGCTTCAAGGTCCGGGTCGCCGCCCTGCTTCAGGACCGACAGACCGACCGCGCGGTAGAGCAGGCCCGTGTCGAGCACCGGCAGTCCGTAATGCCGCCCCAGTTCCTTGGCGATCGTGCCCTTGCCCGAAGCGGCCGGGCCATCCACGGCGATGATCATGCGATGGCTCCGAGCGACTGGAGCAGCGGCAGGAAGGTCGGGAAGCTGGTCGCCACCGGGCGCATGTCGTCGATGGTAACGCCATCCTTCGATACTAGGCCGGCGACGGCGAAGCTCATGGCAATGCGATGGTCCAGCTTCGTCGCGATCGGGCCGCCCCCGGCCAGCGCCGCGCCGCCGCTGCCCTCGATGATGAGGCCATCCTCCAGTTCCTCCACGCGGACGCCAATGGTGCGCAGCCCCTCGGCCATCGTTGCGATGCGATCGGATTCCTTGACTCGCAATTCTTCCAGGCCGCGGAAGATGCTGCGGCCTTCGGCGAGGGCGGCGGCGATGAAGGCGACGGGATATTCGTCGATCATGCTGGGCGCGCGGGCCGGATCGGGTTCTATGCCCCTGAGCGCCGATGCGGTGACGATCAGGTCGCCGACCGGCTCGCCGCCGACCTCGCGGGCGTTCACGACCTCGATCGATCCGCCCATCTCGCGCAGCAGGTCGATGAGGCCGGCGCGTGTCGCATTGAGGCCGACATTGGCGATCGTCACCCGCGAACCCGGCACCAGCAAGGCCGCGACCATGGGGAATGCGGCGGAAGAGGGGTCGCCCGGCACGACAATCTGCTGGGGCTTCAATTCTGCTTCGCCGACCAGCGTGATGATACGCGTGCCGTCCGCCTCGACCTCGACATCGATGTCCGCGCCAAAGCCCTTTAGCATACGCTCGCTATGATCGCGGGTCGGGATCGGCTCGATGACGCGGGTTATGCCCGGCGTATTGAGGCCGGCGAGCAGGATCGCGGACTTCACCTGGGCCGACGCGACGGGCAGGCGATAGTCGAGCGGCACGGCCGGGCAGGCGCCCTTCATGGTGAGCGGCAGGCGTTCACCGGGGCTGGTGGTGAAGCTGGCGCCCATGCGTGAGAGCGGCTCCGTCACGCGGGCCATCGGGCGCTTGCTGAGCGACGCGTCCCCGATGAAAGTGGCGGTCAGGTCATGGCTGGCGAGCAGCCCCATCAGCAGGCGGGTCGAGGTGCCGCTATTGCCCATGTCGATCGCGGTCTGCGGCTGGAGCAGGCCGCCGACTCCGACGCCATGGATATGCCAGATGCCGTCGTCGTCGCGCTGAATGTCCGCGCCCATGGCGCGCATGGCGGCGGCCGTGGCCAGCACGTCCTCGCCTTCCAGCAGCCCTTCCACCCGGCTTTCGCCAACGGCGAGAGCCGACAGCATCAGCGATCGGTGGGAAATGCTCTTGTCCCCCGGTACGGTGACGCTTCCGGACAGGGGCGGCGCGGCGGTGAAGGTGCGGGGGGCGGGCTGTTCGTCATGCTGGGTCACTGGGGGGTATCCGATGTCTTGGAACCGAAAAAATGCGAGCGGCTTTTGACAGCGCGGTTTCGCTATGGCAAGGCGCCCGACGTTTCGCGGGCGACATCCGTCGCGCCGCGTGATTTCTGTTTGAGCATCGAAGAAGGAACAGGCCGGACATGGTGAAGGCTGAATGGGGCACGAAGCGGACCTGCCCGAAATGCGCGACTCGCTTCTACGACCTGGGCAAGGATGACCCGGTGAACTGCATCAACTGCAACACCGCCTGGGAACCGGAACCGGTGCTGAAGTCGAAGCAGCCGCTGCCTTATGAGGAAGTTGCGCCCAAGAAGGTCATCGAGACCGCCGATGGCGAGCTGGAGACCGCCGACGACGATCTGGACATCGATCTGGACGTCGATGACGATGGCGATTCGCCGGACAATGACGTCGATCTGGGCGGTGACGACGACCTGGGCGTCGACGCTGCCGGCGACGATAATGACGACGACAATTAATTGAATTTTGTGCTTGCCAACGGGGTCGCCTGACCCTAGAGGCAGCGACCTCCGAAGCGCCGGACCCAAACGGCGCTTCACTGGTGACGGGGCCTTAGCTCAGCTGGGAGAGCGCCTGCATGGCATGCAGGAGGTCAGCGGTTCGATCCCGCTAGGCTCCACCAGTGTTTCGGAGGCAGAAAATGTCCGGGGGACATTTTCCCGAAAAACTCCCGAGCGTAAAGCAAGGGCTTGAGGTTGTGAAAGGCCTCCGCCCGGCATCGCGAGGGACAGTATAATCGGCCGACGGTCTTGACCGGACATGGCCTGACCATATAGCGGCCGATGCCGCTACGATGGGGCCTTAGCTCAGCTGGGAGAGCGCCTGCATGGCATGCAGGAGGTCAGCGGTTCGATCCCGCTAGGCTCCACCATTTTCCAATCTGCGCTGTCGCCTGCCGGCTCAGCCTTTCTCAGGCTCTGCCGAGCGCCTTTCTGCCTTCTCGCTATGGGTGGCGTCGGATAGGTCGGCTGGGGGTCGCGCATGGTCGCTTTCCAACTGGCGTTCCAGCAGCTTCATCCGGTCGACGATCGAAAAGAAGAAGGCTGTGGACCAGCCGATCAGGATGATGCCGCTGGCCCCCTCGATCGAGCCCAGGATCCGCATTCCCGGCGGCAGAACGACGTCGCCATAGCCGATCGTGACATAGGTCGAGGTCGAGAAGTAAATGGCGTGTTCGAAGTCGGCAAAAGCCGCCAGCCACTGATACACGCCCGCCCATATCCAGATCTCGATCGAATGAAGCGCAAAAAGGCCGAAGGCCGCCACCAGGATTGCGGCTGCATTATGGACAATGACCAGCAGACGGCGTGACGCACGACGATAACGACTGAGGACGGCAAGAAGCAGAGCCAGGCCAATCAGATGTACCACGACTGTCGTGGCTACGACGAATGTGGCGGCGAGGAGCTGTTGCGCGAGCGTCATCGCATCACATTGTGCTGGGCTTCCGTCCTGTCCACAAGCGCCATTGCGGGCCTTGGGTTCGATCACCGGCCGGCATCTCATATGCAGCGACGCGGGCGTTCTCAGACAATGGCGGGCACGGCGTCAAGCCAGTGACACGAAACTGTCCATCACCCTTTTCCGCCCGGCCGTCTCGAAATCGATCTCCAGCTTGTTGCCCTCGATCTCCGCAACGGTGCCATAGCCGAATTTCTGGTGAAACACGCGCAGGCCCACGCTCATGTCGCTGCGTCCCTTGTTGCCCAGCGACACTGCGGACGCACGCGCCTCAACGATTCGCACCGGCTCGCGGCTGAACTGGCCGGACGATTGCGCCCGCTGCCAGCCCGGCCCGCGCCCGCTGCCCCTCGCGACATTGGCGAAAGGATCGTCGCGTTCCGACCAGTTGGCGCGCCACAGCGACGCGCCGCCCGACATGCTGCTTTCTTCCTCCACATGCTCGGGCGGCAATTCGCCGACGAAGCGCGACGGGATGCTGCTGGTCCACTGGCCGTAGATGCGGCGGTTGGCGGCATGAATGATGGTGCAGCGCCGACGCGCCCGCGTGATCGCCACATAGGCGAGCCGCCGTTCCTCCTCCAGGCTGTTCTGCCCGCCTTCGTCCAGCGCTCGCTGCGATGGGAACACGCCTTCCTCCCAGCCGACCAGGAATGTGGTGTCGAACTCCAGGCCCTTGGCGGCGTGGATGGTCATGATGGTGACCTTGCGCTCATCCGCCTGCGCTTCATTGTCCATGACGAGGCTGACATGCTCCAGAAAGGCGCCCAGCGTCTCATATTCCTCCATCGCGCGCGCGAGTTCGGAGAGATTTTCTAGCCGCCCGGCGCTTTCGGTGGTGCGCTCCGCCTGCAACATCGCGGTATAGCCGCTTTCGTCCAATATCTGCCGCGCCAGTTCGGCATGAGGCAATTGCGCCGCCCGATCGCGCCAGCGGGCGAGATCGGCGATAAACGCGCCCAGCGAACGGCGCGCCTGCGGCGTCAGTTCGTCAGTGTCTAGGATGCGTGCAGCGGCGAGAGCGAGGGGGATGCCCTGCGCCCGCGCGAGTCGGTGCAGCTTCTCCACTGCCTTGTCGCCCAGGCCACGCTTCGGCACGTTGACGATCCGCTCGAACGCCAGGTCGTCGGCAGGCTGGTTGACCAGCCGCAGATAGGCGAGGGCGTCTCGGATTTCCGCGCGCTCGTAAAAGCGGAAGCCGCCGACGATGCGATAGGGCAAGCCGATCTGGATGAAGCGGTCTTCGAACTCGCGGGTCTGATGCTGGGCCCGGACCAGGATCGCGACCTCGTCCAGCGACCCGCCGCCGCGTTGGACCGCCTCAATCTCCTCACCGACCCGCCGGGCTTCCTCCGGCCCGTCCCATACGCCTATCACCCGCACCTTCTCGCCGACATCTATGTCGGTCCAGAGCGTCTTGCCCAGGCGATTGCCATTTTCCGCGATGACGCCGGACGCCGCGCCCAATATGTGGGGCGTGGAGCGATAATTCTGTTCCAGCCTGATGATCGTCGCGCCCGGAAAATCCTTTTCGAACCGCAGGATATTGGCGACCTCGGCTCCGCGCCACGAATAGATGGACTGATCGTCGTCGCCCACGCAGCAGATATTCTTGCGGGTCTGGGCCAGCAGCCGCAGCCATAGATATTGGCTGGAGTTGGTGTCCTGATATTCGTCAACCATGATATAGCGGAATTTCTGCTGATATTGCTCCAGCACGTCGCGATGCTTCTTCAAAATCGTCAGAACATGCAACAGCAAGTCACCGAAATCGCACGCATTTACGTCGCGCAACCGCGCCTGATAGGCCGCGTAGAGCTTCTGCCCCTTACCATGGGCATAGCCCTCGCTCTCGCCCGCGCCGACATCATCGGGCGTCCAGCCCTTGTTCTTCCACTGGTCGATAAGCCCGCCCAGCTGCCGTGCGGGCCAGCGCTTCTCGTCGATCCCCTCCGCCTGGATCAGCTGCTTCATCAGCCGCAACTGGTCGTCGGTATCGAGAATGGTGAAATTCGATTGCAGTCCGACCAGTTCAGCGTGGCGCCGCAGCATCTTGGCGGCGATGGCGTGGAAGGTGCCGAGCCAGGGCATCCCCTCCACCGCATCGCCGATCATCGCGCCGACGCGCACGCGCATCTCCCGCGCCGCCTTGTTGGTGAAGGTAACAGCCAGGATTTCCGACGGCCAGGCGCGGCGCGTGGCGATCAGATGGGCGAGCCGCGCGGTCAGCGCCGCGGTCTTGCCCGTGCCTGCGCCGGCCAGCACCAGTACCGGGCCTTCCGTGGTCAGCACGGCTTCCCGCTGGGGTTCGTTCAGCCCCTTGAGATAGGGCGGGTCGTTGGGAGTGGGGGCTGGCAGCATCATCTTCGATCAACTAGGGACAGGGGGAAGGTTGAGCAAGGGGTACGGCCTTGACGCGTGCCCTTGCCGTGGGGGCCTTTCTATGAGAACAAAAGGCGAATCACGCAAGGAGGGACGAGCCATGGTTTCGGGTAAATGCCAGTGCGGCGCGATCCGCTACGAAGCCGAGGGCGACCCCGCCTACAGCGCAATCTGTCATTGCGCCGACTGCCGCGCCAGCGCCGGCGCGCCGATGGTTGGCTGGGCGCTGTTTCCGGAGGAGAAGGTGAAGATCAGCGGCGATCCGGTGCGCTACCAGTCTTCGCAAAACGCGACCCGCCATTTCTGCGGGGTTTGCGGAACGGGGCTGTTCTACACCAATCCCGTCATCTTCCCCGGATCGATCGACATCCAGACCGCGACGCTGGACGATCCCGCCGCGCTACCGCCGCAGGCGCATGTGCAAATGGCGGAAGCGGCACCCTGGATGGACAAGGCCCATGATCTTCCCAAGTTCGACCGTTATCCCGAAGGGGACTGAACGCGCGAAGAAAGGTCGTCCGGCGCGCATCCGGCACATCTGGTCGTCGGCGTAAGGAACGTCCAACCCATCCTGCCGGTTCTTTCGCTGCCCGATCGGGCGAACGGGGCGAAGAACATAGGAAAGGATGATCCCGATGAAAAAGATTCTGCTGGCGGGCGCGGCCCTGCTGAGTTTCACCACCTTGTCCGGAATCGCGGTCGCGCAGGAGACGCCCGCGCCGAGCAGCCAGCCTCCCGGTGACGCCATGACACCGCCCGCTGATCCCGCAACGCCCACGATGCCACCCCCGGCCGCCGATCCAGCAATGCCGCCGCCGGCGGCCGATCCAGCCATGCCGGCCACACCGGCTGAACCTGCCATGCCGCCGTCGCCGCCTGCTGGTGCCGATCCCAATGCAGGACTGCCCACCGGCGCTGTTCCCGCCGATCCCGGAATGACGCCGGCGCCCGCCGAGGTGCCTAAAGACCCGGCCGCGCCAGTCGGCTCCTCCTCGAATCCTGTGACGGTGGGCGGCAACATGACACCGCCCCCGAGCGAGGCGAAGGACTATCCGGTCTGTTCGCGCGCAGTGCAGGACAGCTGTATCAATCCCGGCGAGGTCAGGAAGGGACGCAAGCCTCGCTGACGCCTGGCGCAGGGGCGGGCAGGGCGGCAATCAACGCCGCCAGCCGGCCCCGGTCCCTCGCAGCATCGGTCAGGCTGTAACGATCGAGAACAGAGAGAAAGGCGTTCGTCGCTTCGGTCAGAACGCCTGACAGGCCGCAGGCCGGGCGGATTGCGCAAGCCGCGCAATCCGCCATTTTCATGTCCGGCTCGCTGTGCCGTACCACCGCGCCGATGCGGATGTGCGCCGGTGGACGCGCCAGGGTAAAGCCGCCGCCGCGCCCGCGCTGGGTTTCGATGAAGCCGCCCTGCGCCAGATGATGAACGACCTTCATCAGATGATTGCGCGACAGGCCATAGGCCGTCGCGATTTCCGGGATCGTCGCGCGACCGGTCGGAACGACGGTCAGGTGGAGCAGCACGCGCAGCGCATAATCGGTGTGGCGGGTCAGCTGCATCGCTGTTCTCGATAGGGGCGCAACAGGCGCCTTGAAACATGTAACACATTTACATCTTATAACATGTATTGTAAATGCACCTTATCGACTCTGGAGAAAGGTCCATCAGGTGTCCAATTCGCTGTCTGCCGAAACCATCGCCATCGTGAAATCCACCGGTCCTGCGCTGCGCCAGCACGGCGTCGCGATCACCACCGCCATGTATTCCCGCCTGTTCCAGGACGAGGAGGTAAAGGCCATGTTCGACCAGGCGGCGCAGGAAAGCGGCGAGCAGCCGCGGCGACTGGCGGCGGCGATCCTGGGCTATGCCGAGAATATCGACAAGCTGGAGGCGCTGGGCGGTGCGGTCTCGCGGATGGTAGCCCGCCATGTCGACACCGGGGTGAAACCGGAACATTATCCGAAGGTCGCCGCAGCGCTGCTGCCCGCGATCCGCGAGGTGCTGGGTAACGACGTCGCCACCGATGCAGTCCTGGCGGCCTGGGCGGAGGCCTATCAGTTCCTGGCCGATATCCTGATCGCCAAGGAGGAAGAGGCCTACGCGGCCGCGGCCTGAACCGGTGGGGCGGACTAAAGCCGCCCCACCCGCACGCTGATCGGCCACAGGATAGCGCGCGTCTGATCGGGATCGCCCCATAATGCGGTCAGCTCGGCCGCGAAATCCGCCAGTCGCTGCGCCTGCCCGGCGTCGCGCGCCCGGCGGACAGCCGACCATGTGCCGACATAGCCGAGCAACTGACGCGCGCTCCATTCACGGTGGATCGCCATTGGCGACACGACGATGGGCGCGAAGGGAAAGTCCATGTCGGCATAGCCATTTTCGACCATGTGGCGTTCGGGCGGCCAATAGGGGCCTATATCCTCATCATGAAAGCGGGCCAGCCGGTCGTTGATCGGTCCGGGGTCGAGCCGGACGACCCCATAGCTCACCAGGGCGATGACCGCGCCCCTGGACGCGACGCGCCGTGCCTCCCCGTAGAAGGCCGGAAGGTCGAACCAGTGTGCCGCCTGCGCCGCGGTGATCAGGCCGGCGGATCCGTCCGCGACGGGCAGCGCTTCGGCAGGGCCGCAGCGATAGACGATCCGTGGATCAGGCGCAGCATGGGCGATCTGGTCGGCGCTGGGATCGACGCCGACGACCGTCTCGAAATGGTCGGCGAGATGGCGGGTGAACTGACCATTGCCGCATCCGACATCGACCGCAAGTCGGCGGTCAGGCGCAAGCGCCGCCAGCACGGCCGCCAGATCATCGGGATAGCCGGGACGATAGAGCAGGTAGCTGGCGCCGCCCTGGTCGAACCAGTTGGGCGCACGCTCCGCCATCATGCTCAGTCCTCGGCGCGCAGCAAGGTAAGTCGCGCCTTGCCCACGTCGCGCACGGCGTCGATGGCGAACCCCTTGACCTCGACATCCTCCCGCCGGTCAGTCTCGATGCTGACCCAGGTCGCGCTGCCCGTCCAGCCGAGCCGCGCCAGCTTGTCGAGCGCCACCTGCCCCGCGCCCGTATTATAGGGCGGGTCCATGAAGATGAGGTCGAGCGGCCTGGCTGCCGGCCCAAGTGACATGACGCTGCCGGACCGGATGTCGGGACGGACACCGAACTTCTCGCCATTGGCGCGGATCACGTCCAGCGCCGCCTTGTCCTGCTCCACGAACAGGCAGGAGGCCGCGCCGCGCGACAGCGCCTCATATCCCAGTGCGCCGGAGCCTGCGAAAAAGTCGCCCACCGCCAGACCCTCGAACGATCCGATCCGGCTAGTCAGCATGGAAAAGAGCGTCTCGCGGGTACGGTCGGCGGTCGGGCGCGTGGCATCGCCCTTGGGCGCAGTCAGCGGCCGACCGCGCCATTGGCCGGAAATGATCCTCATTTCGTGTCGGCTTTCAGACTGTTGCGGAACTGGATCAGGTCGTGCTGGCGTACCTCCTCGACAGCGCCGACCGGCAGCTCGCCCAGGTGGAAGGGGCCATAGCTGGTGCGGATCAGGCGATTGACCTTGAGATCGAGATGCTCGAGCACGCGGCGGACTTCCCGGTTCTTGCCTTCGGTCAGGGCCATTTCGATCCACTGATTGCGACCCGTGCGCCGTTCCAGATTGGCTTCGATCTGGCCATAGCGGATGCCGTCTATCTCCAGCCCGTCGAACAGATCCTCCAGTTGCTGCTGGCTGACTTCACCGAAAGCGCGCGCCCGATATGTGCGCGGCACGCCCGTCGAGGGCAATTCCATCTGGCGCTTGAAACCACCATCGGTGGTCAGCAGCAGAAGCCCTTCGGTATTCATGTCGAGCCGGCCGATCGGCATCAGGCGCGGCAGGCCAGCGGGCAGGCGGTCGTAAATGGTTGGCCGTCCGGCCGGATCGCGCTCGGTCGTAAGACAGCCGACCGGCTTGTGGAAGAGGAAGAGGCGCGCGGGCGGCGGCGCGGCGACGGCGATCCCATCGACCGTAACGCCGTGCAGCGAGGTGAGCAGGGTGGCGGGCGTATCGAGCAGGACGCCGTCCTTCGCGATCCGTCCTTCTTCGATCATCCGCTCGATTTCCCGGCGGGAGGCGATGCCGGCGCGAGCCAGCAGCTTGGCGATGCGCTGCGGCTCGCCCTTGCCGTCCGAAGCGGCTGCGTGGGCCGGGTGCGGATTGGCGGGGCGGGCGGGCGCTGGCTTCTTTGCCCCCGGCTTGCGTGGCGAATAGGGTTTGCGGGTCTCCGTCCGCTGTCGTTCGGGCCGGCTCCGCTCCGCGCGGGGACGATCGGTGCGGTCGCCTTCGCTCAGATTGGCGGGGCTGTCCTGTGGCGCCGCGCGACGACGCGAGGGGGCCGCCGCGCGTGGGGCATCTACGCGCGCCCTGTCCGGACGGGGGCGATCCGCGCGAGGGCGCTCTGTCCGATCGCCTTTGCCACGATCGGCGCGGGGTCTTGCATCGTCGTCCTTCAGCGAAGTGGCGCGTGAGGTGGGCGCGGCCGGGCGCTTGCCCGTCGGCCGATCGGGACCGCCGGGACGTTTCGGCCCGCCAGGGCCTGCCCGGCGGGGAGGTCCGGATTTTTTCGGCGGTGACACGGGCAGTTCCTTTTCTTGCGCACTGGCCATTCCCATATGGGCGAAAGCCAGCAACAGGCTGAAATGTGCCGCTCCGGCGTTTGGGTGAGGGGGACCTGGGCGGTCCCTGGGCAACCCTGTCCGGGAGCGCGGCGTTTCATCGGGTGCATGGCGGAAACAGGGCGGACTTGGCAAATGTTTTTCGGATTGGTGAAAGAGGGAGACGTTCGCGGGCCGCGCCGCAAGGCCGTCCGCACCGTGCTGGTGGTGGAGGATGAGCCGCTGGTCGCCTTCGACAATGAACATGCGCTGGAGCAGGCCGGCTATCGCATCGCTGCGACAGTCGATGAATATGGCCATGCCGTGCGCGTCATCGACGAAGGCGGGGTCGATCTGGTGATCGCCGACGTCGCCCTGCATGGCGAGAAAAGCGGTGTCGACGTCGCGCGCCACGCCGCTGCCTTGGGGCTACCCGTCCTGTTCGTCACGGGCCGCTGTCCGATCGACGCGCGCACGCTGGCGGTCGGATGCCTGGCCAAGCCCTATGCGCCACGCGAACTGGTCGCCGCGATCCATGTGGTCGACGCGGTGTTGCGCGGCGCCCGTCGACCGAAATTACCGCATGGCCTCAGCCTGTTCGCCGCCGAAGGCTGATCGTCGCCCCTTGCCAGCGCGCGATCAGGCCATATGGTGGCCCCCGAATTGACGCCACGGGGGACGCGCGCATCCATGACCGATACCATTGATGCCAGCCATGGCTGGCTCGACGCCGTGAAGCCCTATGTGCAGAAGGCGCCGTTGGCCGCCTTTTTTCTGGGCGTCTCGTCGGGTGCGCCCTTTGCGATGATCGCCGCAACGCTGACGACGCGGCTCGCACAGGACGGGATCGACAAGAAGGCGGTGACGGCGTTCACGCTCGCCTTCCTCGTCTATAATCTGAAATGGCTATGGGCCTGGATCGTGGATGGCGTCAGGCTGCCGATTCTCGGTCGGTTGGGACAGCGCGTATCGTGGCTGATCCTGGCCGGGCTGTTCGTCATGGCCGCAATGAGCTATCTGGCGCTGGTCGATCCCAAGACCAGCCTGGTCCAGACCGCCTATGCCGCGATATTGGTGGGCGTGGCCGGTGCCACCTACGACATCGTCATAGACGCCTATCGCATCGAACTGCTGAAACCGGAACAGTTGGGTGTCGGCTCGGGCATGTCGCAATATGGCTGGCGGATAGGATCGGTCGCCGCCGGGTCGCTGGCGCTGGTGCTGGCGGCGAGGATCGGCTGGCACGGCGCCTATCTGGCCTGCGCGGCCTTTGCCCTTCCGGCGATGTTGACCGGGCTTATCATGGGTGAGCCGGAACGACACCGGGAACCAGTCGCCCGTCGCGGCGTCGGCGAAGTCATGGCCTCGATCACCGGGCCGCTGGTCGAGTTCTTCCAGCGCCGGGGGGCGCTCCTCGTCCTGCTGTTTATCCTGATGCACAAGATCGGCGACACGCTGGCGAACCTGACCTTCCGCCTGCTGTTCGACGACATGGGCTACAGCAATGACGAGATCGCCATTTACGACGTCGGCATGGGTTTCTGGGCCTATCTGATCGGCATCTTCGTCGGCGGTATTTTCTATGCGCGACTGGGCATGAAGCGCTCGGTGCTGCTCAGCCTCATCCTGATGTGCATTTCCAATTTCAGCTTCGCCGCGCTGGCCGCGCTGGGAAAAAGCAACTGGGGCATGGCGGGGGCCATCGGCTTCGAGAATTTCGCCAGCGGCATCGGGGGCGTGACGGTGGTCGCCTATTTCTCCGCACTATGCGACCTGCGCTTTACGGCGGCGCAATATGCGCTGATTTCGGCGGCGGCGAGCATCGTCGGGCGCTTCCTGACCGGGACGACCGCCGGCGCGCTGATCGAGCGGTTCGGCTATGTCGATTTCTACCTGTTCACGACCGCATTGGCGGTGCCGGGGATCCTTCTTTTCTGGCTGATGATGCGTGCCGGGCTGATCGATGCCAGCGTCGGGACCGCGGCGACCGAGGCGGGCGGTCAGCCCGCCGCGTAGAGATCGAGCGGACGGCCGAGGTCCGCATGGGCCTGCGCGACCGCCTGAAGGCAGGTGAGCGCACCCAGCGCATGATCGTTGCCCAGCAGTTCGCTGACCCGCCCATAAGCGGCGTTGGGATCACGCAGGGCATCGCCCGTCGCCTGCATCATCAGAGCTTCATCGGCGGTCATGCGGGCGCAGCAGCAGGGCGCGACCAATATCTTGCGGCTCGACGCGCGCGCCAGTTCCAGCATCATCGCGCGCATCAGCACCAATGGCCTGCGATAGCTGCGGCCAAAGGCGCCCAGCATTGCATTGGCGGCATGGGCATCATTGACGCCGGCAGTCGCCATGCGCCGCATCACGAACAGGAAGAGGCGATTGCCATAGCCCCCCGGGATGGGACGGGGCAGGTCGAGGGGGGATGTCTCTCCATAAGCCATAGAATCGCGCCTTTTGCGTTAGTCAGGTAACGCAGCATACGCTATTGCGAGTCAGTCGCAAGTATATTCAATCAGGCAGTTGCGCATTCAGTCGCAAAATCTCGCCCGCCAGATAGAGCGAGCCGCCGATCAAAAGCTTTGGCGGCGCGTTGCCCCACGCGGTTGCGCCAGCCGCGACGGCCCGGATGGCCGCTTCCGGCCCGGCGTGGGCCGTGCAGCCGATGCCCCACGTCGCGGCAACGGCCGCGAACCGTTCAGGCGGATGATGGTCATGCCCGGGCACGGGCAAGGCATGGATATGCGCGATCTTGCCAGCGAACGGCGCGAGGAAGGCGTCCATTTCCTTGTTGGCCAACATGCCGATGATAAGGTGCAGTTTCTGCCCTTCCAGCCGGTCGGCGGTGAAATAGGCGCCGATCGCCTCGCCCGCACCTGCATTATGGCCGCCGTCCAGCCACGCTGTGCTGCCTTCGGGGAGGGGAGCGATCAACGGGCCATGCTCCAGCCGCTGTAGCCGTGCGGGCCATTGCGCCCAGAGTGGGGCGGCCTTGAGCGCGGCTTCGGGAAGCGGCACCGCATTTTGATGGCGCAACATGGCGAAGGCGAGGGCAGCATTCTGAACCTGATGCGCGCCGGCAAGGCGCGGCATTGGCGTGTCGAGCCTGCCCAGAGCGTCGCGATAATGGAGCCGGTCGCGATAGACGGCTGCGTCCCATCCTTCGCCCTGGCCGATCCAAACCGTGCCGGCCCGATCGGCGGCGTCCTGCATCACCGGGAAGAGCGAGTCGGGATAACGCTGGGTCACGAGCGCGGCGCCGGGCTTGGCGATACCAGCCTTTTCGGCGGCGATCCGATCGAGCGTGTCGCCCAGGAAAGCCTGGTGGTCGATACCGAGCTGGGCGATGCCGCACACTGCCGGATCGACGATCACATTGGTGGCGTCGAGCCGCCCGCCAAGCCCCACTTCGACGATACAGGCATCGGCGTCATGTTCAGCAAAGGCAAGGAAGGCGGCGGCGGTCGTCACTTCGAAGAAGCTGGCGTTCACGCCCTCTGCGATATCGAGGACGCGCTCCAGGTAACGGGCGAGTTGTTCGTCGGCGATGAGCTGGCCCGACACCCGGATTCGCTCGTTGAAGCGGACCAGATGCGGCGAGGTGAAGACGTGGACGCTCTTGCCGTCCGCCTCCATTGCCGCGCGCAGGAAGGCGCAGGTCGACCCCTTGCCATTGGTGCCGGCCACATGGAAGATCGGGGGCAGGGCGCGGTGTGGATCGCCGAGACGCTCCAGCAGCCGGGTGATGCGCTCCAGGCCCAGCACATCGGCACCGGGCGACAGCGACCAGAGCCGGTCTAGTTGGGCTTGCACCTGGGGATCATCCGAAACGGCGTGGTCGGCCATGGCGCTTGCTCCCCCCTGTCGCGCGATGATGTCTGGATCAGGCGGCGGCGCGCGGGCTGAGATAGCCGATCACACGCGCCAGCGTATCGCGCAATTCGTTGCGATGGACCACCATGTCGAGCATACCGTGGTCCAGCAGATATTCGGCGCGTTGGAATCCTTCGGGCAGCTTTTCCCGGATCGTGTTTTCGATCACGCGCTGTCCGGCGAAGCCGATCAGCGCGTTCGGCTCGGCGATCTGGATATCGCCCAGCATCGCATAGCTCGCGGTGACGCCGCCCGTCGTCGGATCGGTCAGCACGACGATATAGGGCAGGCCGGCCGCATGGAGCTTCTGGATCGCCACGGTGGCGCGGGGCATCTGCATCAGGGAAAGAATTCCCTCCTGCATCCGCGCGCCGCCGGCGGCGGTAAAGATGACATAAGGGCATTTATGGGCGATCGCGTCATTGACGCCCTGGATGAAGGCCGCGCCCACGCCCATGCCCATGGAACCGCCCATGAAGGCGAAATTCTGCACGCCCATCACGAGGGGCACGTCGTCGATCGCGCCGCGCGCGTTGATCAGCGCATCCTGGTCGCCTGTGGCGCTGCGGGCAGCCCTGATGCGATCGGGATAGCGCTTGCTGTCGCGGAATTTGAGCGGGTCTTCGGGTACATGCGGTGTCGGCAGCAGGATGAAGCCGGCGTCGAGGATCTGCTCGAACCGCTCATTGGGCCCGATACGGCCATGATGGTCGCAGCGCGGGCAGACCGAGAGATTCTCCTCCCACTCCTTGATGAAGATCATCTCCATGCAGGAGGGGCATTTGTGCCACAGCGTCTCGGCTGTGGTTTCCTTCTTCGTGAAGGGGAGGGCGTTGCGGACGCGGTTGATCCAGCTCATGCGGCGGTCTCTTGGGTGTTTGCGGTGAGGGCGCTGCTGAGGGCAGCGACGAAATTCTGGACGAAGGGAGCTGCGGCATCGCCATGTGATCCCACGATGTCCACAATCGCCGATCCGACCACCACGCCGTCGGCGATGCGACCGATCGCGGCGGCCTGCTCGGGCGAGCGGACGCCGAAACCGACCGCAATCGGCAGGTCGGTGGCCGCCTTCAGCTTTTCCACAGCGATTTCGATATTGGCCTGTGCCGCTTGCTGCTTGCCAGTGATACCGGCGACGGCGACATGGTAGAGGAAGCCGCTGGCGCCATCGAGCACGGCGGGCAGGCGTGCTGCATCGGTGGTCGGCGTCGCCAGTCGAACAAGGTGGACGCCGACGCCGCGCAGGGCGGGGCCGACCTCGGCATCTTCCTCCGGCGGGATATCGACGCAGATGACGCCGTCGACGCCCGCAGCCTTGCACTGATCGGCGAACCAGTCGGGCCCCCGCACCAGCATCGGATTGGCATAGCCCATCAGGATCAGGGGCGTATCGGGATGACGCGCCCGGAAATCAGCGGCAAGTGCGAAGACATGCTTAGTCTTCGTGCCGGAACCAAGGCTACGCAGGTTCGCCAGTTCGATCGCCGGGCCATCGGCCATCGGATCGGTGAAGGGCATCCCCAGTTCGATGATGTCCGCCCCGCCCGCAACCAGCGCGTCGAGGATGGCTGGGGTGGCGGCAACGTCGGGATCGCCGGCTGTCACGAAGGTGATGAGCGCGGCGCGGCCCTGCGCCTTGCAGGCGGCGAAGCGGGAGGCCAGACGATCCATGCTCACATCTCCACTCCCAGCGCGTCGGCGACGGTGAAGATGTCCTTGTCCCCCCGGCCCGACAGGTTGATGACGATGATCTTGTCTGCGTCCAGCGTCGGCGCGATCTGTTCGGCCGCCGCCACGGCATGGGCGGATTCGAGCGCGGGGATGATGCCTTCCAGCTTGCTGAGCGTCTGGAAGCTCTCCAGCGCCTCGTCGTCCCTGATCGGCATATATTGCACCCGGCCGATCTCGTGCAGCCAGCTATGTTCCGGGCCGATGCCGGGATAGTCGAGGCCGGCGGAAATGCTGTGGGCCTCAGTGATCTGGCCGTCCTCGTCCTGCAACAGATAGGTGCGGTTGCCGTGGAGGATGCCCGACGCGCCGCCGGCAAGGCTCGCGGCGTGCTTCTTGTCCAGCCCTTCGCCCGCCGCTTCCACACCGATCATCGCGACCTCGGGATCATCCAGGAAGGGATGGAACAGGCCGATGGCGTTGGAGCCGCCGCCAACCGGTGCGATCAGCAAGTCGGGCAGGCGGCCTTCGGCCTCCAGCATCTGCGCGCGGGTTTCCTTGCCGATGATCGACTGGAAATCGCGGACGAGTTCGGGATAGGGGTGCGGCCCCGCTGCCGTACCGATGATGTAGAATGTGTCATGCACATTCGACACCCAGTAGCGCAGCGCGTCGTTCATCGAATCCTTGAGCGTAGCGGATCCCGATGTGACCGGGATCACTTCCGCGCCCAGCAGCTTCATGCGGAAGACATTGGGCTTCTGCCGCTCCACATCCTTCGCGCCCATGAAGATCTTGCATTCCATGCCGAACAGGGCAGCGACGGTCGCGGTGGCCACGCCATGCTGGCCCGCGCCGGTTTCGGCGATGACCTTCTTTTTGCCCATGCGCCGGGCGAGCAGCGCCTGGCCGATGCAATTGTTGATCTTGTGCGCGCCGGTATGGTTCAGTTCCTCGCGCTTCAGATAGATTTTTGCGCCCTTGCCCGGCTCCGCTCTGGCGCGCAGCGCTTCGGTCAGCCGCTGGGCATAGTAAAGCGGGTTGGGGCGACCGACGTAGGAACGGAGCAGTTCGGTATATTCGGCGTCGAATTCGGGATCAGCCTTGGCGGCCTTGTAGACCTTCTCCAGCTCCAGGATCAGCGGCATCAGCGTTTCGGCGACATAGCGGCCGCCGAATGCGCCGAAATGGCCGCTCTTGTCGGGCTGGGATCGCAGGCTGTTGGGCAAGGTAGCAATATCGATCATGATGTCAGTCTTTCCGGGACAGATATGGGTGTTCGCTTCGGTTCAAGGGAAGCGATCAGCGCCATCGTCCTTCGATGCGCAGGGCAAGGGCATTCAGCGTCAACATGCGGACACCGCTTTGCAGAAGGCCGTGATCTTGTCCACACTCTTGATGCCCGGCCCGTCTTCGACACCAGACGAAACGTCGATCAGAGGCGCGCCGGTGACACGGATCGCCTCGCACACGTTGGCGATCGACAGGCCGCCCGACAGCCCCCAAGGCGACGGGATGGAAAGGCCGCACAACAATGTCCAGTCAAAGCGCAGACCCATGCCGCCAGGGAGAGCCGCGCCGTCGGGCGTCTTGGCGTCAAACAGCAGCCGGTCGACAGCGCCCGAATAGCGGCTGGCGCCATCGATGTCGGCACGCGTCTTGACCGAGATTGCCTTCCATACCGGCAGGCCGAAACGCTGGCGGATGGCCGCCGCCCGTTCAGCGCTTTCCTTGCCGTGAAGCTGGAACGCAGTCAGCACGCCGCTCCTGGTCAGCCCGGTGAGTTGTTCGTCGTCGGGATCGACGACAACCGCGATCCGCTCGACATGGGCCGGGACGGCTGCAGCGAGCGCGGCCATTTGCTCAGGCTCGACGTGACGCGGACTTTTGGGGAAATGGACGAAGCCCAGATGGCTTGCGCCCGCGCGAACGGCTGCCCCCACAGTCTCGGGCGTAGAAAGGCCGCAAATCTTGATCGCGAGTCGGGACATGGCAGCGGGCTTTAGCGGGGATGGACGTTCAAGTCACATGGTGGCCGTCTGCGGTCAGGTCCATGTCATGCAATGCGAGCCACTGGTCGGCATGGGTGATGCAGGCGTCTCCCAGAAACCGATCGAGCGCGGCGACGATCTCTGCGTCGCTCATCATCGCGGGATCGAGCGGCGGATGCCAGTGGAGCCTGAAATGGGGGCCGCTGGTACGAAGAAGATAGAAGGGCAGGAAACGCGCGTCGGTCTTGCGCGCGAGCCGCAGCGCGATCGACAGATTGCCGGACGGCTCCACCGGCCGGCCGAACGTCGGAAACCAGACCTGCCGGTCGCGCCGTTCGTCCAGCAGGATGAACAGGCTGGCGCGGGGATGGCGGGTCAGATGCCTCAATATGCGGCGTGCCGCACCATCGCCGGTTACGACTTCATCCATATAGCTTTGCCGCGCCTTGCCGAGTTGAGCAGCGGTCTTTTCATCGGCCGGGGGCGCATAGACGCCAAGGCCGGGCCGGTCGGTCGATGCCTTGCCATGCGCGCCCAGCAGGTCCCAGTTGCCCAGATGGACCGACAGACCGATCAGCGGACGCGGCGCGTCCAGCACGGCCTGATAGTCCGCCGCGTTTTCGACCTGGATATGCGCTCCGTCGACCAGCCGGTCGATATTGGCGAGTTCCGCCAGGGTGCGCCCCATATTTTCCCAGCGGTGCGTCAGAAGGGATTCGCGATCGGCGGGGGTCAGATCGGGGCGGAGGAGCGCCAGATTGGCGCGCGCGCGCGCATCCCGCAACTTCATGCGCGGGCGTGCGATGCGGGATGACAGCCACCCTCCAAGCCATGATGCCGGGGTGGCCGGCAACCGGCGAAGCAGCATGAAGAGAAAAGGGTTGGAGAGCATGAAGATAGCGTCATACAGCAGCAGTTGAGACGGTAAAGGGGCGCAGCGCCGTGACGATCATGCTTTGGATATGGGCGCTGCTTCAGGCGCTGACCCTCATGGGGGTGGCGCTGTATCTGCGCCATGTGCCGACAGACCGGAAGATCGAGGCTCCCGATGGCGCAGTGGCCATTCTGAGCGTCCGCGACGACTGGGATGGCGGACCGGTACTGATCGCGCGGCTGAAAGCGCAAAGCGCGGCTTTTCGTTTGCTGATTGCGACATCGGGCGTCTGTCCGGCGGCCGACGCGCTGGCGGCGCGGGAAGGCGGCTGGGTGCAGATCGTCGCCGCCGGAATCGCGCAGGATGAAGGCCAGAAGGTGCATAAGCTGCGCGCGGCGCTACGCGCTTTGCGGCCAGAGGATCGCTGGCTGCTGTTCATCGATGCCGACATTGATCCGCCGACGCGGCTGGTCGGACGGCTGCTTTTCCCGCTGGTCCGGGACAAGGCGGACATCGTCACCGGCTATCGGCTTCTACTCCCCGAACGCAACATGGTCGCGGCGCTGGTCGGCGCGGTGGAGATGCAATTAGCGACAATGCCGCGGTCGGCCAACGCGACCATGCCCTGGGGCGGCGCGATGGCGATATCGCGGGCGGTGGCGGACCGGCTGGACCTGGATTCGGCGTTGGCGGGGCGGCTGTCCGACGACATGGCAGTTGGGCTGGCCGGTTGGCGCGCGAAGCTGCGGCTGCGGCCGGTGCGGGACTTGCTGGTGGCGAGCCCGTTGCAGGCGAGTGGGGCGCTGGCCTTCGGCGTTCGACAATATCGGCATGTCATCACCAACAGCGCGGGCATGTGGCGCTTGGCGACCGCCTTGGTCGCGGTCCAGTCGGCGTTTTGGTTGTGGGCGTTGCTGTATGGCGGCTGGCCCGCAGTCATGATCGGCTACGGGGCGGCGGCGGGCAGGGCATTGGTGCGGGCGCGGATCATCGCTGACATACTGGAACCGGAGCAGGTGCAGGCGGCCCGCCGATCGCTCTGGTGGGACATATTGGCGCCATTTGCCGTGTGCTGGACGCATTTGGGGATGCAGTTGGCGGCGGCCTGCTCGGACCGGATCCGCTGGGGTGGGTTTGACTATTGGGTGAAGCAGGGGGCGGTCGTGCGGATCGAGAAGCTGCGCTAAACGTCTCAAGCTTCGCAAAAATCGCCAGCTCCCTGAAATTCATGGTGGGCCCGGCAGGACTCGAACCCGCAACCTAGCCGTTATGAGCGGCCAGCTCTAACCATTGAGCTACAGGCCCCACCCTTGAACATGGGCGGGATTAGGCAGCATCACGCCGCTTGGCAAGCCTTCCTGCGCGCAGGAATGGCCGCGAGCAATTCGCCGAGGCTGGCGGCGCGGACGCCGCGCCTGGCGAGATGGGTCAATATGGCGTCCCACCACGCGAAAAAAGCGCTTCGGTCCGTTTCGGTGCGGACATAGGGCGTGTGTCCCGGTTCGAGCGTGGGCGAGTGGAAGCTGAAGTTGAGAACCCTGGCGCGTTCCTCGATCAGCGCGTCGATCGCCGCTATCGCTTCATGCGCCGGGACGCCTTCCGGGGTTAGCGGCACCCGGCTCAACATCCGCGCGCGCGACAGGGCGCCAGCAATCGGGCCCATGCTTTGGGCCGCCCGATAGAATCGCTCTCCGCCCCCGCGCATCATTCCAACAAAAGCTGTGGACAGCGGCAATTCTACCAGAGTGCGCGCGGGTCCGGCCCAATAGGGATTTTGCGGCAGGCCGCGAAAATCGGGACCATGTTGCGCACTGTAATCGAACCGACTGCGAACTGAACTGTCGAGCCTGAAACCCGCTTCCTCCAGCAAGCGGGCGCTGTTTGGCCCAACGCCATAACGCCCCGCGCGATAGGCCGTGGGACGCACGCCGAAGCGTTCCTCCAGTCGTCGGCAAAGCGCTTCGAGTTTCGCGCGCTCGACCGCCTCGGGCAGAAAGCCGACATAGCTGTTGGCCGCATTGACATCCTCGACATGGGGCGGATTGACCCACGGATGGAGATGGGCGCCAATATCGGCCGCTCCGTCGCTTGCCCATTCCCCCATCATAGCGGCCGCCGCGTCCGATTCTACTACGGGATAGTCGGTCACGTAGACAGGCTTGACCCCGGCCGCCGCGAAAAAGGCCTGACCGCGCGCCATACCGTCGATCGCCGAAACGGCATGATCTGCGCGGCTGAACGGCGCATTCCAATCAAACTCTTCCTCGGTATCGATGAAGAGCATGAAGCGTGTCCCGAACGCGGGATCGAGGTGGATCATATCCTCGGCCAGCGGCGGCGCCAGCAGATTGCCGTCATGTACGGAAGCAGTCATGACACGTCCCTAGCGGCCAATGGTTGCCAGAGAGTTTCGCTGATTGTGTGTCAGCCCAGATCCGCCGCGTCGTTCGCCGCCGATGCGGCGGGCAGGACCAGCAGCAGGCGGCCGGATTCGATCTCAAGACCGCCGCCGCAGCTGCTGGCCAGACTGCGGATGAGTCTCAGCGAAAAGCCGATGCCCAGCAATGGCCCGTCCGCCCACTCGCCATCCGCACCATAGCCCGGATCTAGCAGCTGCCTCTCTTCTAGGCCGACGAGGCTGGACGGCCGGTCGACCGCGAGCACGATGCGGCCTTGCGCGCCATCTGGACGCATCCAGCAGGCTCCCGTCACGGCCTCACCCGCCGGCGAGACGGAGATCAATGTGCGAAACAGATGCTGCACCATGCGCTCGCCCTGGACCGGATCGATCAGCAGCGGCGGCAAATTCGGGGCTATGGCAATGTCGAGCGGCGCGGGCAGTGCCGCTCCACTCTGTTCGCGAAAGCGGGCAGCGACCTGCATGACCAGATGCGCGGAATCGATCAGGCAGGGAGCGGCAGGTTCATCGCCGCGCGACGCGCGCGCCGCCAGGTCCAGATCGTCGAATGCGGTCAGCAGATGGCGGGCATCGACCGCGATCTTGCCCGCCATATCGCGATAGGCGTCACCCGCCGGGCCGAACAGTTCCTGCTCGATGATCTCGGCAAAGCCCAATATGGCGTTCAACGGCGTGCGCAGTTCATGCACCAGTTGGCGCAGCGAATCAGCCGACAGGCCAGTGATTGGCGGCGATTCCGGCGGCGTGGCAACTTCATGCAGATAAGGCCTGCGCGCCTGGCCGCGATAGCCCTGGAAACGTCCCGAACGCGGATCGAAGAACGGCGTGGCCGACAGCCGCCATTCCCCGTCCATCGCGCCTCCGACAATGCTGAAGCGGCCATTGCGGAAGGCGCTGCGCCGGGCAAAAGCGCCCGCGACATGACCGTCCGGTCCACTACCGCCTTCCATCACGGCTTCTCCCAGCGAGAGGCCGATCAATGCCGCGCGCGGACCCTGGTCTATCCACAGGATCACGCCGGCTGCGTCGGTTTCGAAGGCGAAGGCGCGCGCGGCAGGCCGGGTCTCTTCGGGTGCCGGCGCAGGCTCGGGCGTTGGCCGCCGCGTGCTGGTGAATTGCGCGATGCGATCCACCAGGTTACGGATCTGGTCCTCGCCGCGAGCGGGTGGTCGCAAGGGCGTGACTGTTGCGCTCCGCATTTCCGGTGCGCCATCTGCCTCGACCGCTGCCATTTCACCGGTCAGTAACAGGGCAGGGTCGCCCACCATGTCCTGCCGTGCGGTGGTGAGGACGAGATCGGTGGGACCGAATGCCTCCAAGCCCTGCCGCGTCGCCGGCCCCATGTCGCGGCGGCCGCGCAACACGCCGCGAGCCGTGGGCGTGAGTTCCGGCAAAAGACTCGCCCATGCGTCGTCAGGCAGTTCCGCCCGCGCCATCGCGGCGGCCGCGATGGACGGTCGATCGCTTCCGAAAAAGGACACCAGTGCCGTCGAACGCAGCCGCCGTCCGAGTTCGACCACGGTTGCGATTCGCTGGGCCTCGCTGAGCTTGGGCCGCAATCCGCTCAGCCGGTCGAGCAGCGCGGACTTTTCTTCAGGCGCCATCGGCGCGCGATCCGCCCGATCCTGCTGGGCAAGCAGGTCTACGCACTGGCGCCACAACGTCACCGCATTCGGGCCACTGGGGTCATCCGCCGCCAGCACCGTAAGCATGAGATCGTTGAACCGCACCCGAAATCCCCATATGCGGCGCTGGACCGACCTGGGGTCAGACCGCGCGCTCCGTTGCAGATGCTATGGATAGGCATTCGTTACGAAAAGGGAAAGAGAGTCGGTGTCGCGACAGAAACGCAACGTCGCATAGTGGGACAATTGCATTGTCCTGAAACATTATTATGATGAGCCTCTCAAACAGGACAGGAAATAATCGGAATAATGGCCGGGCCGAATATCGACGACATCGACCTGCAGATCCTTGGAGAGTTGCAGCAGGACGGACGAATGACCAATGTGGAACTGGCCCGGAAAGTGGGCCTGACGGCTCCTCCGTGCCTGCGCCGCGTGCGCGCATTGGAGGAGGCTGGGGCCATTACCTCCTATCATGCCGTGGTCGACCCGGCGATGCTGGGCTACACCATCACAGTCTTTGCCATGGTCAGTCTGAAGAGCCAGGCGGAAGCCGATCTCAAGGCGTTCCAGGATCATGTCGCCGGCCTCCCGGAAGTCCGCGAATGTCACATGCTGAACGGTGAAATCGACTTCATTCTGAAGGTGGTGGCCAAGGATCTGCAAAGCTTCCAGCAGTTCCTGACGTCCAAGCTGACGCCGGCCCCCAATGTCGTGAGCGTGAAGACGTCGCTCACCATCCGCACGTCAAAGAATCTGCCGGGCGTGCCGCTGCCGGTTTGAGCCGGCAGCGGAAGGTTAAAGGCGGATTTATGCCGCCTTTTTGCTTTGCTGGTCGATCCAGACCGACCAGAATCCTGCAACATTCCCCCAGTCGCCATTGCCAGCTTGACTGAGTGCGGTCTGGGCGCTCGCCAGGTCGCCTGATCGTGCCAGCGCCATGCCGAGCCGGGCATTGACCCGTCCGGCATCGACGCCACCTTTGGTCAAGGCCAGGCGATATTGCTCGACCGCCTGCGGAAATTGACCCAGCGACACGTAGCTGTCCCCCAGCGCCAGCGCATCCTTGCCGGTCGATGCGGAGGCTGCTTTCTTCGCCAGTGCGGGCAAGCCCGCAATTTCCTTGGTGGCCTTGGGGGTCACGCTCTTGAGCAACTGGCTCGTGACCGCCTGAGTCGGGGTCAGCTTGCCGGCCTTGCGCCCGGACTCGATGATGGCCTTGGCTTCAGCATAATAGCCGGCCTTTTCCGCCAACTGGGCATAGTTCTGATAGTCGCGCTCGCTCGCCATCGCCCCATTGGCCGCCTGCAACCGGTAGAGATCAAGCTGGGCCTGGGACTCCAGGCTGCCGACGGACAGATAGTTGGTCAGTGCCGACCGCCAGTCCTCCGGACTGGACGATCGCGCGAGCCGCTCGCGGTATAGCTGGCTGACTTCGGCCCAGTCCCCGGCCTGATAGGCCATGGCGATGCTGCGGTCGATCCAGGGGAGCGGAACGGGTTCGCCAGAAGCGCGCTTCTGCACGATGGCTGCCTGCAAATAGGGACGGGCGTCCTTCGGCTTGTTGCGCCGCATGGCGATGTCCGCCCTCAGCATCGTCGCATCCACGCCGTCATAGCCAAGCGTCTTGGCGTAATCGAGTTGGGCCAGGGCATCATCATAATTGCCCACGACATAGGAAAGGTAGCCCGCGATGTAGCGCAAGCGGGGAGCGTCTGTCCGGGGAACGGCGGTCGTCTTGAACAGATCGGTCAGCGCGATCCGCTGGGCCTGCACGTCCCGCCGCTGCACCGCGAGCTGATAGCGAAGGCCGGCTGCGGCATAGGCCTCGAAATCGGTCGTCGGCATCAGAGCGTTGATATGCGTCGCCGCCGTCGTCACATCCCTTGCCTTGAGCGCCGCTTCGGCGGACTCCACATTGGCGCGAAACACGTCCGACATCGTGATTGGCGGGCCGGCGACCACCAGCTTCTTCTTGGCCAGAGCAGGCGTGCCAGCGAGCATTACCGCCGCCGCCACGGACAGGCCGCACGAAATAACCGTCGATACACGCATGGCCGTCCTGGCCTCCCCCATATCCAGACCGGAACCTGCCGGCATCATTGCAACATACAGCGCGGCGCTGCCGCCGTGGAGGCGGCAGCGCGTGGCAGGATCAGGCGCCCTTGGTGCCCAGATAGGCCAGCCAAAGGTCGGCGATCTGCTTGCGCGATCCGGCCTGGACCGACTGGAACGCTGCCTTCGCACCGGTCGTGTCGCCCCCCATCATCTTGGCGATGCCAAGGCGGGTATTCACCTCATCCGCATCGACGCCGCCCTTCTGCTTGGCCAGTTCGAACAGCGCCGCCGCCTTGGCATAGTCGCCATAGCCGAGATACGCATCCGCAGTGGCCGCCGCGATCTTGCCGTTAGCCGCCTTTTTCGCGTCGGCTTCGGCAGAACCGAGAGAACCCTTGTCGCCGGCGATCTTGGGCACGGCGGTCTGGTAGACATCGGCGCCCGCGCTGGCGCTCAGCACGCCCTTCGAACGGCCTTTGTCGATGATCGACTTCACTTCGCCGTAGATGCCGGTCTTCGACGCCATCTCAGCATATTCGGTGTAGTCGGCCGCGATCACCAGCCCGTCGGAAGCCCCCAGCAGGCGAAGCACGTCCAGATTTTCGCGGTTGGAAATCGCGGGATTGGCGCGCTGGAAGAGGCGGACGAGCGTGCGGAGATTCTGCCCGCTCGGCTCGGCCTGATAGGCCATCTTCGCCCATTCCGTCACTTCCGGCAGCTTCGCCGCTTCGGCGCGGCCCACGCCAATCTGGTACCATTGCGCCGGCACGGGCTGCCCCGAAGCCTTCGCGGCATCCGCAGCAGCCTTGAGCGCGGCAAGCCCTTTCTGGTTGAAGCCGCGTGCCGGTTCGGCCGAAGCGTTGGCCGTCCCCGCTTTGCCGAAATAGGCCTGGGCAAGCGTCGGATTCACCGCGGCAGGCTTGTATCCGGCGGCCAGAGCCGCCTCGGCCCGCTGGATGGCGAGGTCATAATTTTTCGCGCCCAAGGCCTGATCGGCAGCGACCGCATTGAACTGGCCCGCCTGTTCCGGCGGCGTCAGGCCGCTGTCGAGCATCTGGGCCAGCGCCTCGCCTTGAAGGGCATTATCCTTAGCCGCGATCGAGGTGTTCAGCTTGATCGCGCCGATCTGATATTTGTCGTCGTTCGACTGCGCCTTGCTGTCGGCTTCGGCCAGCGCGGCCTTTGCACCCGCGAAATCCTGCGCTTCCGCTGCCTTCTGCGCCGCCTGCAAAGCCTTGATCACGTCGGGGGAGACGTTGAGCTTCGGTCCAGCCTTCTTCTCTTCCTTCTTCGCGGCAAAGGCGGGTGCCGAAACGGCGCCGCCCGTCAGCGCCAGAGCCAGCGCGAGCGCCACCGGGGTAACAAAACGCATGATCCTCATCTCCTTTGCGTGCCTGACAGGGGACTCAGGCGACCTTTCGGGGTTAAGCGCCGATTAGGGGGCGACGCGTGAATGGGCATTGAACAAGCCTAAATCGGCACGATTTGCAACCGTTATGCGTCGCCTTCGTTCCGTTAGCGGCCATGAGCGGGCACATACTGCCTAGGCTGCGCGCGCAGGCGCGCGAGCGCGCGCGAGGGGTGACAGATTTGTTTCGCTGGGCTAGGGATCGGGCAGCACATCATCATCCTGAAAAAAGAGAATCGCTTTGACCGACGAGACTGTCCTCGCCGACCCTTCGGACATCAGTCCCATCTCCATCGTCGAGGAGATGAAGACCAGCTATCTCGATTACGCCATGTCGGTCATCGTCGCCCGCGCCCTGCCGGACGTGCGCGACGGCCTCAAGCCGGTCCATCGCAGGATTCTCTTCTCGGCCCAGGAATCTGGCTTCGTCTACAATCGCCCCTATCGCAAGTCCGCCCGTCTGGTCGGTGAGGTGATGGGTAAATATCACCCGCATGGCGACAGCTCCATCTACGATGCGTTGGCGCGCATGACCCAGGACTGGTCGATGCGCGTGCCGCTGATCGACGGCCAGGGCAATTTCGGCTCGATGGACCCCGATCCGCCAGCGGCAATGCGCTACACCGAAGCGCGCCTGGCCAAGGTGGCCGGCGCCCTGCTGGAGGATCTCGACAAGGACACGGTCGATTTCCAGCCTAATTACGATGCCTCGGAAAATGAGCCGCAGGTTCTGCCCGCACGCTTCCCGAACCTGCTGGTCAATGGCGCGGGCGGCATCGCGGTCGGCATGGCGACCAACATCCCCCCGCATAATCTGGGCGAAGTGCTGCGGGCCTGCCTGGCCTATATCGACAATCCCGCCATTTCCACAGACGAACTGATCCAGATCGTCCCCGGGCCGGACTTCCCGACCGCGCCGCTGATTCTCGGGCAGTCGGGCGCGCGCAGCGCCTATCATACCGGGCGCGGCTCGATCATGATGCGCGCGCGCCACGAGGTCGAGGAAGGGCGTGGCGACCGCCGCTCGATCGTGCTGACGGCCATCCCCTATCAGGTCGGCAAGAGCGGCCTGGTCGAAAAGATCGCCGAAGCCGCGAAGGACAAGCGGATCGAGGGCATCAGCGACATCCGCGACGAATCGAGCCGTGAAGGCGTCCGGATCGTCATGGACCTGAAGCGCGACGCGACGCCGGATGTGGTGCTGAACCAGTTGTGGCGCAATACACCGGCCCAGTCGAGCTTCCCGGCGAACATGCTGGCCATTCGCGGCGGTCGTCCGGAACTGCTGGGCCTGCGGGAGATCATCGAAGCCTTCGTCAGGTTCCGCGAAGAAGTCATCACTCGCCGGACCAAATATGAGCTGAACAAGGCGCGGGACCGCGCTCATATCCTGCTCGGCCTCGTTGTCGCGGTCAGCAATCTCGACGAGATGGTGAAGATCATTCGCGGCTCGTCCAGTCCGGCCGAAGCGCGTGAAAAGCTGCTGGCGCGCGAATGGCCGATCGGCGAGATCGCGCCCTATCTGCGCCTGGTCGAAGCGGTCGAAACAGATGTCCATGGCGACGTCTACAAGCTGTCCGACATTCAGGTTCGCGCCATCCTTGATCTGCGCCTCCATCGCCTCACGGCGCTGGGCCGTGATGAAATCGGCAAGGAACTGGCCGAACTGGCCGAAGCCATTGCGGAATATCTCGCTATCCTTGGCGACCGGGTGAAGCTCTATGCCGTGATGCGCGAGGAGTTCGAGGCGATCGAGCGCGAGTTCGCAACACCGCGCCTGTCCGAGATCACGGCCGCTGCCGACGGAATCGAGGACGAGGATCTGATCGAGCGCGAGGAGATGGTCGTCACCGTCACGGTGCAGGGCTATATCAAGCGCACGCCGCTCGAAAGCTTCCGCGCCCAGGCGCGCGGCGGCAAGGGGCGTTCCGGCATGGCGACCAAGGATGAGGACGCCGTAACCGAACTCTTCGTGACATCGACCCATACGCCGGTGCTGTTCTTCTCGACTGCGGGCAAAGTGTACCGCATGAAGGTATG
Source organism: Sphingobium sp. TCM1 (assembly GCF_001650725.1). Taxonomy (GTDB): domain Bacteria; phylum Pseudomonadota; class Alphaproteobacteria; order Sphingomonadales; family Sphingomonadaceae; genus Sphingobium. Next base: position 432,769 of record NZ_LXVX01000012.1, read on the forward strand.
GCGCCTGCCCGAAGGCGGCCCGGCGACACGCGGCCGACCAATGGTCAACCTGCTGCCGCTCGGTCCCGGCGAGACTATCCAGACGGTCCTGCCGCTGCCCGAGGATGAGGAAAGCTGGAAGGATCTGCACGTCATGTTCGCGACCGCGAACGGCACGGTTCGCCGCAACAGCATGGATGCCTTCGCGAACATCCCCTCGAACGGCAAGATCGCCATGCGCTTCGATGATGAGAGCACCGACCGCCTGATCGGCGTCGCGCTGCTCACGGAGGAGGATGACGTCCTTCTCGCCACGCGCCAGGGCAAGGCGATCCGTTTCCAGGCAACCGACGTTCGCGAATTCCAGAGCCGCACCTCGACAGGCGTGCGCGGCATGACGCTCAAGGGTGATGACGAGGTGATCTCGCTCTCGGTCCTGCACCGCGCGGGCGCGTCGCAGGAAGAACGCGACGATTATCTCCGCTTTGCTCCATGGAAGCCGGAGAAGGAAGGCACGCCGCAGATGAGCGAGGAACGTTTCGCCGAATTGCAAGGCAAGGAACAGTTCATCCTGACCGTCTGCGCCAATGGCTATGGAAAACTGTCCTCCGCCTACGACTATCGGCGCACGGGACGCGGTGGTCAGGGTATCACCAATATCGACAATATCGGCCGCAACGGCCTGGTAGTCGCCAGCTTCCCGGCGACCCAGGCGGACCAGCTGATGCTGGTCACGGATCAGGCGAAGCTCATCCGCATGGGCCTCGACAGCCTGCGGGTCATTGGCCGCAATTCGGCCGGTGTCCGCCTGTTCAACGTCGCCGATAACGAGCATGTGGTGAGCGCGGCCAAGATCGAGGAAAGCGACGAGGATGGCGAACCGGAAGCCACTGAAGCGTGAGCGACCTCTTCGCCTACAAGGTCCTGACCGCCGAGCAATTTGACCAGTTCAGGGCCGACGGCGTCTTCAAAGGGGCGCCGATCGACCTGACCGATGGTTATATCCATATGTCGACGCGCGAGCAGGCGGCAGAGACCGTCGCCAAGCATTTTGCGGGGCAGGATCGGCTGGTCATGCTGATGGTCGACCTCGCCGCTTTCGGCGACGCCATCCGGTGGGAAGAATCGCGCGGCGGAGCACTCTTTCCTCACCTCTATGGCGACCTGCCGATGACCGCAGTGGCGGGCAAGGTGGTGCTGCGTCTGGACGACCAGGGCAATCACCTCTTCCCGGCCGGCTTTTGATCTTCGGCAGGGTTTCGGACGGCAGGCTTCGGGCGCACGCCTGAATCGCGGTCGTCGGACTAGTTGAACGGATGGAAGCCTCTTCCCTGCGAGGGCAAGTGGTGACATTATGCCTTTTGGAGGCGATCGTTCATCGCCGTGGCAGTATATCGGCGCACCAGGCTTGTGTGTCGGCGTCGTAATTCGTCCTGCCGATATTTGAAATTTCCCAGAAGTGGGAAGTCAATCATAATTGAAAATGGATGTCATCGCGGATTTTGCGAGGAATTTAGCGCGTCCTTGTCAATGTTGACCATTTTTCGATTGCCATCTTGTACGGGCTGTTTTTGTCCCCGCTTTCGTATTATATTCAACATAGTGGCGCATGTGGCGGGAGTCGCCTGTGACGAAAAATGAACTGTTTTCGAGCTTCGCGACAAAGTTCGACGATCGGCGGCAAGCCGAAATGTCCATCGAGGATTATCTGCTGGGATGCCGTAGCGATCCGCTGATGCACGCATCCGCTCCTGAGCGCTTGCTGGCGGCGATCGGCGAGCCGGACATCATCGATACGTCCCGCGACCAGCGGCTCGGCCGGATATTCATGAACCGGACGATCCGTCGTTATCGCAGCTTCGCCAATTTCTACGGCATGGAAGGGACGATCGAACATATCGTCAGCTTCCTGCGTCATGCGAGCCAAGGGCTGGAGGAGCGCAAGCAGATCCTCTATCTGCTCGGCCCGGTTGGCGGCGGCAAATCCTCGCTGGCCGAGCGTTTGAAGGCACTGATGGAAGTCCATCCCATCTATGTGCTGAAGGCCGGGGACGAGGTCAGCCCGATCTTCGAAAGTCCGCTGGCGCTGTTCGACGCCGAAACCCATGGCGACGTCATCGAGCAAAATTATGCGATTCCCCGCCGTCGCCTGACGGGAATGATCAGTCCCTGGTGCCGCAAGCGGTTGGACGAATATGCCGGCGACCTGACGCGCTTTTCGGTGGTGCGGATGATGCCCTCACGGATGCGGCAGGTCGCCATCGCCAAGACCGAGCCGGGAGACGAGAATAACCAGGATATCAGTTCGCTGGTCGGCAAGGTCGATATCCGCAAGTTGGAAATGCTCTCGCAGAATGATCCCGACGCCTACAGCTATTCGGGCGGCCTCAACCGGGCGAACCAGGGGATGCTGGAATTCGTCGAGATGTTCAAGGCGCCCATAAAGATGCTCCACCCGTTGCTGACCGCGACGCAGGAGGGCAATTATATCGGTACGGAAAATATCGGCGCCATTCCCTTCAACGGCATCGTCATGGCCCACAGCAATGAATCCGAATGGGCCAATTTCAAGAACAACAAGAATAACGAAGCCTTTATTGACCGCATCTACGTGATCAAGGTGCCCTATTCCCTGCAAGCAAGCGAGGAACGGCAGGTCTACGAGAAGCTGCTGCGGGAATCCGACCTCAGCAAGGCGCCCTGCGCGCCAGGAACGCTCGACATGCTGGCCCGCTTTTCGGTGCTGACCCGGCTGCGCGAGCATGAGAATAGCAACCTCTACTCAAAGATGCGCGTCTATGACGGCGAAATGCTGCGGGAGATCGATCCGCGAGCGAAAAGCCTCCAGGAGTATAAGGACGCGGCCGGCGTGGACGAAGGGATGTCGGGCACTTCCACCCGTTTCGCCTTCAAGGCGCTGTCGGCAACCTTCAACCATGACAGCAACGAGATTGCGGCCGATCCTGTTCACTTGATGTATGTGCTGGAAGGGATGGTGCGGCAGGAACAATTCCCCGCCGACGTCGAGGCCCGCTATCTGGAGTTCATCAAGGGCGAATTGGCCCCGCGCTATGCCGAGTTCATCGGCAACGAGATCCAGAAGGCCTATCTGGAATCCTACAACGACTATGGCCAGAACCTGTTCGACCGCTATGTCGCCTATGCCGACGCATGGATCGAGGATCTGGATTTCAAGGATCCCGATACCGGCCAGTTGCTGGACCGGGAGGTCATAAACCAGGAATTGTCCAAGACCGAAAAGCCGGCGGGGATCGCCAACCCAAAGGATTTTCGAAACGAGGTGGTGAAGTTCGCACTCCGGATGCGGGCCAGCAATGACGGGCGCAATCCCAGCTGGACCAGCTATGAAAAAATCCGCGAAGTCATCGAGAAGCGGATGTTCAGCCAGGTCGAGGATCTGCTGCCGGTCATCAGTTTCGGATCGAAGAAGGACGGCGAGACGGCGACCAAGCATGATGAATTCGTCGCCCGCATGATCGAGCGGGGTTATACCGAACGGCAGGTCAGGCGCCTGGTCGAATGGTATATCCGCGTCAAGCAGGCGGGATGACGGAGCCAGGCTTCCTCGAAGACAAACCGGCGGTGCCATGCACATAGTCGACAGACGTTTGAATCCGGGGGGCAAAAGCCTGGTCAACAGGCAACGCTTCGTGCGTCGGGCGAAGGCCTATGTGCAGCAGGCGGTGCGTGACAGCCTGAAGGATCGCAGCATCAAGGATCTGGACAAGCAGGGCCAGATTTCGATCCAGCGGGACGCCATCCATGAACCCACATTGCACCGCGCAGCGCAGGGCGGCAATCGCGAGCGCGTACTGCCTGGCAATCGCGACTATATGGAGGGCGACAGGATCAAGCGCCCCGGCGGCGGTGGGGGAGCGGGATCGCAGGCGGGGCAGGGCGAGGGGGAAGATGATTTCCGGTTCGTGCTCAGCCGCGAGGAATTTCTAGACCTTTTCCTCGATGATCTGGAGTTGCCCGACCTGGCGAAGCGTAGGCTGATCGGGGGCGCAGTCGACGGGATCAGGCGCGCGGGCTATTCGACCGCAGGCAATCCGTCCAACCTGTCCGTGCCGCGCACCATGCAAAAGGCGCTGTCGCGTCGGCTGGCGCTGCGCCGGCCGAGTGGCGGCGAGCTGCGGCGGATCGAGGACGAGATCGCCGAGATCGAGCGCCAGAGTCCGCCCACACCCGACGGTGCCGCAAGATTGGAAGCGCTGCGTGAGGAGCGGGCACATATCATCCGTCGGCGCAACCTGATCGCCTATATCGACCCGGTCGACCTGCGCTACCGCCGCTTCGAAACGGTGCCCAAGCCCGTTGCGCAGGCGGTGATGTTCTGCCTGATGGACGTGTCCGGCTCCATGACCGAGCATATGAAGGATCTCGCCAAACGGTTCTTCGCGCTGCTCCATCTGTTCCTGTCACGCTGCTATGAGCATGTTGAAGTGGTGTTCATCCATCACACCGACCGGGCGGCGGAGGTCGATGAGCAGACCTTTTTCTACAGCACGGTGACGGGCGGGACGCTGGTATCGAGCGCGCTTGAGAAGCTGCTGGAAGTGATCAAGGAACGCTATCGGCCCGACGACTGGAACATCTATGTGGCGCAGGCTTCGGACGGCGATACGATGCAGTCGGACAATGGCCGAGTGGTGAACCTGATGCAGGACGACATCCTGCCCATGTCGCAATATGTCGCTTATCTGGAGGTCGGGCGCGAGGAGTTTGCCGATGTCGACATGATCGGCACCACCACCGGCCTGTGGCAGGCCTATGCACCGGTCAGTGAAGCGCATCGCCATTTCGTGATGCGCAAGGTGCATCATCGGCGGGAAATCTATCCAGTCTTCCGCGAACTATTCCAGCGCAGGGGCATGGCGGAGAAAAGCGGATGAAGGCGAGGCAGGCGGATGCCCCGCTGTTCACGGGCAGCGATTGGGATTTTGCTCTTATCAACCGTATCCATGATGCGATCGAGCCGATCGCGCTCAAGGAAATGAAGCTGGATATCTATCCCAACCAGATAGAAATCATCAGCGCGGAACAGATGCTGGACGCCTATTCGTCGATCGGTATGCCGCTCTTCTACAAACATTGGTCCTTCGGCAAACAGTTCGTGACCAATGAAATGCTGTATCGAAAGGGACAGCGGGGGTTGGCCTATGAACTGGTCATAAACAGCAATCCCTGCATCAACTATCTGATGCAGGAAAATAGTGCGACCATGCAGACGCTGGTGATAGCCCATGCTGCCTTTGGGCATAATCATTTCTTCAAGAATAATTATGTCTTCCGGCAATGGACCGATGCGGAAGGGATTCTCGATTATCTGGAATTCGCGAAGCGCTACATCGCCCAGTGCGAGGAACGTTATGGCCAGTTGGCGGTGGAGCGTGTGCTGGACGCGGCCCATGCACTGATGAACCAGGGCGTTCATCGCTATCCCCGCGTCCGTCCCCGTGACCTCAAGAGCGAGGCCGCGCGGGAGGCTGAGCGGCAGGCTTATCGCGACCGCATCTATGACGATTTGTGGCGCACTGTGCCCGTCGGCGCTCGCGCCGACGCGGTGCCCAGCGACGCACGCCGCGCCGCGCTCGGTCTGCCCCAGGAAAATATCCTCTATTTCCTGGAAAAGACGGCGCCCCGGCTGGAGAGCTGGCAGCGTGAAGTGCTGCGTATCGTCCGCCTGATCGCCCAATATTTCTATCCCCAACGCCAGACCAAGGCGATGAATGAGGGGGCGGCGACCTATACCCATTATCGCATCATGACGACGCTGCATGAGCGTGGCCTGCTCACCGACGGCGCCTTCATGGAATTTCTCCAGTCGCATACCAATGTCGTCTATCAACCTACCTATGATTCCGGCCACTTCGGCGGCTTCAACCCCTATGCGCTGGGCTTCGGCATCATGTCGGATATCGACCGGATCTGCCGGGAACCGACAGAGGAAGATCGTGAATGGTTTGGCACGATTGCCGGATCCGGCGATCCGGTCGAGGTGCTGAAGGATATATGGGCCAATTATCGGGACGAAAGCTTCGTCTCCCAATTTCTCAGCCCCCGCCTGATCCGACACTGGCGGCTGTTCAGCATTGTCGATCGGACGGGCGAGTCGGAATTGCGGGTCGACGCAATTCATGACGAACGCGGCTACCGACGGATCCGGCGGGCTTTGGCGCGCGAATATGATATCGGGCGACAAGAACCGGACATTCAGGTCGTCGATGTCGATCTGGCTGGCGACCGCAGACTGATGCTGGAGCATTCGGTGCTGGACGGGGTGGTGCTCGATCCCGGTGACGCCGTCCTGGTTTTGCAAAACCTCGCCAATCTATGGGGTTATGAAGTCGCCCTGAAAGAGGTTGATGCCGATACGCGCCGCGAACTGAAGAACCATGTCGCCCAACCCAGGCTCAACTGGCTGCGCTAGGATTGGCCGTGATCGCGCCGTTTGCCGCATCGGTGAAGATTCCATTTCCATTCGGCGGTGGAAGCGTTAAAATCCGCGCGTTTTCTGCGGGTGGCACGCGACGGAGTACTCGCGAAACAGCAGGAGTGCGTCATGGTGAATGATATTACCTCCGCAGAATGCCTGGAGCGGGCGCGTATGCACGAACAACTCGCTAGGAGCACGGACGACGTTTCGGCGCGCAAGATGCACCAGGCAATGGCGGCAGAATTCCGCCGCCGCGCGGAAGCCGGTGGGGTGGAAGCCGCGCCTGTCAACCGGCCTTTGCTGGAGCTTTCCGCCGCTCCGTTTCAGTGAGTCCCGTGGGAAGCGCCTTATGCAGTACCACGGACGCGGAATGTAATTCTGGAGTAGTTTTTCGCCCTCTCGGACGAGTATCTAGGCAGCCTGCTTATTCCCATGGCGTCTCCCCAGTTCTTGATCAGTAGTACGGATTTGCAAGTCTGCCTCGCCCCGCCAGTCGCCGGGATCAGCAAATCCTGCAAGCGAACCTCGAAGGATTAGCTCAAACGTCATCCTACGCCAGGGCGCTGGATTGTGCCTTGCGCACAGGCGGCACTTCCTTGGCATGAATAAAACAGAGTTGTCACGCCATTGAGGATGGTCGACCGGTCGAAAGGCTTGCCGATAACGGGATGGCTGTCGAAGCCGGCCGGCAGATTTTCGCGGCCGTAGCCGGTAACAAACGCAAACGGAATGCCGTTGGTGGCGAGTGCCTGTGCGATGGCATCGACCGGTGCGCCCTGAAGATTGCCGTCCAGCAGGGCGGCGTCGAAACCGCCGGTCTTTACCAGCGCCATGGCTTCGTCGGCCGATGCGGCGACCGCCGGGACGACGGCGCCATGATCTTCGAGTAGCGCGGCCAGTTCCATCGCGACCAGCGGCTCGTCCTCGATCAGGAGGATGTTGCGGCCGGCAATGGCGACCGGTGGCCCGCTGCGGTCGCTGCTCGTCAGTTCCTTTCCCGCGTCGCGCGACACGACGCGATTGATGCGCGGCCCCATCGGAAGGGACAAGGTCCAGCGCACGCCTTCGGATGCGTAGTCAGCCACTGCCGCGCCGCCTTCGGCGCGCATACTACGCTCGATCAGCGCCGTGCCGAAGCCCTTTCGCGTCGGGGTACCTGCGCTCGGACCTCCGCGCTCTTCCCAGTTAATGAGCAGGCGATCGTCCCTGACTGCCCAGTTCAGGCTCAATCGTCCTCCCGGCATCGAAAGCGCCCCATATTTATGGGCATTGGTGACCAGTTCGTGCAGGATGAGCGCGAGATGCAGCGCCAACTCCGGCGCAAGTTCCAGTTCCGGCCCATTAATGTCCCATTGCCCGACATCGACCGCGCCGATGTCCACCTGACCATCGATCAGTTCCCTCAGCCGCGCGCCCTGCCAGGTAGAACTGCTCAGGAGCGAATGAGCGCGGGCGAGCGCATGTATGCGGCCGGTAAAGGTCGGTGCGAAATCGGAGGGGCCGTTGGAATGGCGAAGTGTTTGCACGGCAATGGCCTGAACCGAAGCGAGCGTGTTCTTGACCCGATGGTTGAGTTCGCCGACGAGCAGGCGTTGCGTCTCTTCGGCGCGCTTGCGTTCGGTAACGTCAAGGATCTGGGCGTTAACGGACACGAGGCGTCCGCGCGCATCGAGCAAAGCGGACCAATAGCATTCGCAATCCAGGCTGGTCCCTTGCGCAGTACGCATTCGCAATGGCTGCATGTCCCTCAGCCTGCGCCCGGCAATCATGTCGCCGATCAGCGTGCTGAAGGCTCCGGCGTCGTCCGGGTCGAGCCAATCGAATTCCAGCGCCTTAAAACCCGCCACTTCGGGCGCGCGCCAGCCGAACATTCGCTCGGCGCCGGCCGACCAGGAGATGATGTGCTGGCCCGCGTCGAACTCGACGATACCGAGCGGGGAGTTGTCGCCATGTGCCTGCAAACGGGAAAGGGCGGCGGCGTGCTGATCCCTTTCCCGCGCCAATTCCTGTCGCTGCCGGAATAGTTCGATGAAAATGCTGACTTTGTGCCGCAGAATGTCCGGGTCGACGGGCTTGAACAGATAGTCGATCGCCCCGGCCTCGTAGCCCCGGAAGCGCCGCATCTCGTCGGTGCCGACGGCGGTCAGGAATACGATCGGCACACGGCGCGTCCTTTCGGTGCCGCGCATCAGTTCGGCCAGTTCGAACCCGTCCATGCCGGGCATCTGGATATCGAGCAGAGCCAGCGCGACATCCTCGACGAGAAGCAGTTCCAGTGCTTGCAGTCCGGACCGGGCCTTGATGATCTCGATCCCGTCCGCCTTGAGCAACGCCTCGATCGCCGTCAGATTTTCCTCGACATCGTCGACGGCGAGGATTTTTGCGGTCTCAGGCAGCATGGTCGAGCGCTTTCAGGTCGATGAGGTTGCGGCGATAGATTTTCTGATGTTCGTCAAAATCAGCGAAGGCATCGGAGTAGCGCGAAAACCGCAATGTCTCTTTCGAACCCAGCCCCAGGAAGCCGCCTCGCACGAGCGAACCGCCGAACAGGCCGAGTGCGCGATCCTGCAAGTCACGGTCGAAATAAATCAGGACATTGCGGCTGGAAACCAGCTGCGCCTCAGCGAACACCTCATCGCTGGCCAGATTATGCTCGGCAAAGACCGCACGGCGACGCAGGCCCTTGTCGAACACGGCCGCACCATAGGCCGCGGTATAATAGTCCGACAGTGACGTCTTGCCGCCCGCCAGCCGATGGTTCTCGGTAAACTGCTGGATTCGGTCGAGATCATAGATACCCGCCTCCGCCTTCTCCAGCGCGGCCGGGCTGATGTCGGTGCAATAGAATATGGTGCGATCTTCCAGTCCCTCCTCCCGGAACAGGATAGCCATCGAGTAGAATTCCTCGCCATTTGCGCATCCCGCGATCCAGACCTTCAGCGAAGGATATGTGCGCAGGTGCGGGATCACCTGTTCGCGGAGCGCGCGGAAATAGGCCGGGTCGCGAAACATCTCGCTCACCTGGATGGTGAGGAACCCCATCAGATCGGCAAAAACCGAGGAGTCGCGCAGCACGAGATGTTGTAGCTGTGACAGGCTCTCGCAATGGTGGCGTTGCTGCGCGCGAGCGAGGCGACGGTGAAGGGAGCCTCGCGAATAGCCACGAAAGTCGTAATGGCAATGGCGGTGGATCGCCTCCAGCAGGAGATCCAGTTCCAGTTCTTCATGGGGTGCGAAGATCGGCTCGCTCATCGCGGCATCCAGACTCGGGTCAGGCTGAGCAGTTTGTCGACGTCCAGCGGCTTGGCGAGATAGTCATTGGCGCCCGCATCCAGGCAATCCTGCTGGTCGCGTGCCATGGCTTTGGCGGTCAGCGCGATGATCGGCAATTGCTTGCCCCAGGGCTTGGTCCGGATTTCCCGCGTGGCCGTGAGCCCGTCCATCTCCGGCATCATCACGTCCATCAGCACCAGGTCGACCGGATCGGCCAGACCTTTGGCAGCTTCGTCGAGCAGGTCCAGCGCTTCGCGCCCGTTGCGCCCGATCCGGACATTCGCGCCGTGCGGTTCGAATATCGAGGTCAGGGCATAGACATTGCGGATGTCGTCCTCGACCACGAGAATGTTGCGCCCGTCCAGCGCGGCATCGCGATTGAGCGACTTGGCGATCAGCGCCTGCTGCGGTTCCGGCAGGTCCGACACGACCTGATGCAGGAACAGCGTCACTTCATCGAGCAGTCGTTCGGGCGACTTGGCGCCCTTGACGATGATCGACTTGGAATAGCGTCGCAGGCGCATTTCCTCGTCATGGGACAAGTCGCGGCCGGTATAGACGATGACCGGCGGAAAACCGACCGCATCATCATTGCTCAGCCGATCGAGCAGGTCGAGGCCGGAACTGTCGGGCAGGTTGAGGTCGAGCACCATGCAGTCGAAGGTTTCCTGACCCAGCTGCTCGAAACATTGGGCGGCCGAATGAGCCTGGATGGTTTCGACATCACGCGAGGCCAGCAGCAGCTTGACGCTTTCGGCCTGCTGCGCGTCATCCTCGACCACCAGCACCCGCCGCACACGCTGGGACATGCGGGCTTCCAGCCCCGCGAGCATGTCGGTCAGTGCCTCGCGCACAGGCTTGAAGAGATAGCCGATGGCGCCACTGGAAAGAGCGGCCTGGCTGTCGTCGTCCACGGAAACGACATGGACCGGAATATGCCGCGTCCGCACGTCGCGCTTGATCCTGTCCAGCACCGAAAGGCCGGTATGGTCGGGCAGGTTCATGTCCAGGATGACGGCATTCGGCACATATTGCCGTGCCATCAGCGCGCCTTCATCCGCCGTCCCCGCCACCAGGCACTGGAACCCGAGTTCATGGGCGATGTCGCACAGAATCCGGGCAAATACCGGATCATCCTCGACGATCAGAATGACCCGGGCGTCACCGGAGAGCTGCTCGCGATCATCCGGCGTCGCCGGACCGGGGCGCGTGCGACCGGGTTTCGGGTTCGATGGCGGCGTGCGGAGCGTGGCGGTTCCCTGCGGCACATCCGCCAGCGTCGCTACGGCAGGATCGAAGCGTTCGGGGAGGATGAGCGTGAAAGCGCTGCCTTCACCGGGTTTGCTCTCTACCTCGACCTGTCCTCCCAGCAGCCGGGCCAGTTCGCGGGAGATGGAGAGACCCAGCCCGGTTCCCCCATATTTCCGGCTGATGGTTCCGTCCGCCTGTCGAAACGCCTCGAAGATAAGCTGCTGCTGGTCCGCCGCAATACCTACACCGGTGTCACGGACCGTGAAGGCGATGCGGCCATCGTCTCGACTGGCCACCTCCAGCGACACCGAGCCTCGATCGGTGAACTTGATCGCGTTGGAGAGGAAGTTCTTGAGCACCTGCTCGATCCGAAGCGGGTCGCTCTCCATGTCGACGGGCGTGCCAGGGCCGGCGTCCGCCGCAAAGCTCAGCCCCTTGGCCTCCGCGGACGGGCCGAAGATCGCGGTCAGCTTGTCCAGCATCGCAGCGATGCGGATGCGGCGCGGCTGCAACTCCAGCTTGCCGGCCTCGATCTTCGATATGTCGAGAATGTCATTTATGAGGTTGAGCAGGTCATTCCCCGACGTTTCGATCGTCTCGGCATGGCGGATCTGTTCGGCAGACAGGTTGCCACCCCGATTTTCCGCCAGCAATCGCGCCATGATGAGCAGCGAGTTGAGCGGTGTGCGCAACTCATGGCTCATATTGGCGAGGAATTCGGATTTGTAACGGCTCGCCTGTGTGAGTTCTTCTGCCTGGGTCTTGAGCGAGCTTTGCGACCGGGACAGGTCATCGCGCTGAATTTCCAGCTGGCGGGCCTGCTCCTCGAGTTGGACGTTGGTCTGCTCCATTTCCGCCTGCTGGGCCTCCAGCCGTGCGGCAGATTCCTGGAGTTGGCGACTCTGCTGTTCCAGTTCCTCGTTATTGGCGCGCAATTCTTCGCTCTGCGCCTGTAATTCTTCCGCCTGCTGCTGCGTCTCTTCCAGCAGTTCGCGCAGCCGCGCCCGATATTTGCCCGATCGGATGGCGACGCCGAGTTGATCGTGAACCCGATCGAGCAGCGCAAGTGCATTGTCACCCGCGCCAGCGCGCAGGCCGAGTTCGATCACCGCATTGATCGCGCCACCCGACTGAGCGGTGGCGATGACAAGCGTCTCGGGCCTGGCGGAACCAAGGGCCGATCCGTAGGACAGATAGTCCGCCGGAACCTTGTCGAGATGGAAGCTGCGACGGTCGGCGACGGCCTGTCCCAGCAATCCGTCGCCGGCGTCGAACCGCTCCGGCAGGGGCGCATCGGCGGGAACGGCATAGGTGGCGTAACGGCGGAAGCCGTCGCCGTTGGCGATATACAGCGCGCCGGCCTGCGCCTGGAGATATTCGGCCAGAAAGGTCAGCGCGCTGTTGGCCAGTTCAGCCAAGGGCTGTTCGCCGCCGACCGCCTTGGCCAGGCCGAGTTGCCCGCCGCGCAACCATTCCTCCTGCAAGATGGCCAGCCTGTTGCGGATGAAAAGCAATCCGATGACGGCAAGAATCCAGAAGACGCCTACGACGAGTGAACGATTGAGAAAGGCAACCGTCGGATCGACGCCGGCCGGCGCGTAGAAAAAGCCCGTCGCGGTCAAGATGGTCGCCGCCGTGGCGGTGATCAATGGTACCTGTGGTCGCCGGGCCAGATAGGCCAGCACCACCGGAAGGAGATAAGCCACCCACACGGCCGTCCCCAGCGGGAAGACAAGGTCTGCGAGGAACGGCAGCATGAGCAGGGCGATCAGCCCTGCATAGAGCCAGCCTTGGACGAAATTGGTGCTACCAGCGTACTTGTTCTTCATGATGATCGGATCTGGACGAGCGGCCGGCCGACCGCGACGCACTGGATCAATACCCCCTTGCAAAGATGCCGGCCCCCGCGCGGCCGCTCCGCACGAACGAGCAAATCCGCAAAGAGTTCCCGCGACGCATCGCCATCAGGACGGAGGGGCCGCGTCGGCATCCTGCTCCGCAGCCTTTACATCGCTCCGCATCTGCCCATGGGCCAGAACCGCGAACAGGCCAGTTCCTCCGATGACATTGCCGACGAGCGCAGGCAGGATGAAGTCGGCCATCATCTCGGTCAAGGACATGACGCCGTTCAGCCAGAGAAACGCGCTCTGGGACGAACCTGTCACGACATGGCTGAACCCGCCTAGCGCGATGACGTAAGTCAGCATCGAAATGACCCAGAATTCGCTGCCTTTCGCACTGGGAAGTATCCACGCGATGGCCGCCATCAGGAAACCGGCGGGGATACCGAGGGTCAGGGTCTGAAGCCCCTCCTGGCGCGGCAGCTTCTCCAATATATCCAGTGCGATCAGACGCTGGTCATGTGTGATGATGACTTCGTTTGCCATCAGCGCAGCCACGATGACGACGCCAAGCAGGTTCGCCAGGAGAACGGTGGACCAGAGGCGGAGCAGCCGACCCAGATTTTCCCAATCCGGATGCGCCGCGACGGGCAGAACCGCCGTGATGGTGCTTTCCGTGAACAACTGGAGCCGGCCCATGATGACGATGACGTAGCCGACCGGGTAACCGGCGAGAAAAATAAGTTCCGCCCACCGTGTGTCGGGCAGACGCATACGCAGATATAGTTCGGTGAGGAGCGAGGCATTGATCGCAAGGCCAGCTGCCATGCCGGACAGGACCATCGACAGGATGGGCCGCTTCAACTCCTCCTCGCCCTGTAGCCGGACGACCTCGTGGACGACCATGGGCGAACTCGCGCGCCGCTGGTTGACGTCGCGCGCTTCATCTGCCGAGAGCGCATGGTCAGGTTTCAAATGATCGTCCATCCTGGTGAGACGCCGAGGCGACCAGTCTGTTCCGCACCCGTTTCATTTGGTGCCGATCGCGTTTATCCCCGCGCGGCGCGCCTTCCGCCCAGACGGCGCCGGTTCTTCGCCACCGCCTTGCGGTAATGGGCGACCGAATGGGCGAGCGCTTCGTGGCCCGTTCGTCCGAGTTCCCCCGTCATCATCTTCCATTGCAGGATTGTGACTGCCTCGATCTTTTCCGCAACCATCCGGTGCGCCTCGATCGCGGCCGCCGGATTGCCGGCCATCAGGCGGGGAATGCGCAGCCCGATCACGGACCAGGCCTCGACGCCGAGGCTCCAGCAGTCGAAGGCGAGCGTGAAGGGAGTGGCTTTTGTCACGCCGGCGACAATGGTCTGTGGCGTGCAGGGTTCCGCGCTATCTTCATCCATGATCGCGAACGATGCAGCGGAAACCGATATGGCTGGTCGCGCTGTCCACCGCCTGGGGATGGCGCGCTGCCGGCCGATAGCGTTGGCAATAATTGGCGGCGCACAAATGCGATCCGCCCTTCAGCACCTTGCGGGGGATGGAGACGCGGGGCGTCGCTGGGTCGAAGCTCTCACGTTTCGTCCCGCCGCGGGGGTTGGACGGCACGCAGCAACTCCCCTTCGCCTTGCGCTCTATCCGGTGCTGGGCGAACCAGTCTGTCGTCCATTCCCATACATTGCCGATCATGTCGTAGAGGCCATAGCCATTGGCGGGATAGGAGCGCACGGGCGACGTGCGCTCATAGCCGTCCTCCAGCGTATTGCCGTAGGGAAAGGCGCCCTGCCAGTAATTAGCAAGCATCCGTCCGTCAGGCGCAAGCGTGTCGCCCCACGCATAGTCCGCCCCGTCCAGGCCGCCCCGTGCGGCATATTCCCATTCGGCCTCGGTCGGCAGCGCCTTGCCGGCCCAGCGGGCATATGTTTCGGCATCCTGATAAGCGACATGAACCACGGGGTGATCGGGCAATTCCTCCGCGCTGCTGTCCGGGCCGTGGGGATGGCGCCAATCCGTGCCGAAGCTGAAAGTCCACCACTGGCTGTAATCGAAAAGGTCCACCGGGCCGGCTGTGCGCTGGAAGAGGAGCGATCCGGCCCGCGCCATGGCCGGGTCCATGCCGGGATAATCCTTGGCGTCCGGCGCGATTTCCGCCAGCGTGCGGTAACCGGTGGCCGCGACGAACAGGGCGAAGTCCCGGTTGGTGACGGGCGCCTCGTCTATCCAGAAGCCGTCGACCTGGACCCGCCGGGCGGGCGCTTCCTCCGGATAGAAGCGGTCCGAGCCCATCAGGAAGGTTCCACCAGGCACGAAGCGCATGTCCTGCGTGCGTGCGACTGCGATCTCAGTCATGTCGGCTGTTCGGAAGATGGGCCGGCAAAGGCATGACGCGATATGTTCCAACGGACGGTGCAGGCTGCATTGTAGCGATGGAAGGCGGAGCGCCGCAATGGCCCGATCGGCAGATATTCTACTGGCGGCGCACGGATTTATTTCAGACGGAGCGGCAGCCCTGCTGCGACCAGCAGGACTTCATCGGCAATCGCCGCCACCCGCTGGTTCAACCGACCGGCATCGTCGCGAAACCGGCGGGCAAGCACATTGTCGGGGACGATCCCGAACCCGACCTCATTTGCGACGAGGATGATGTGACCGGAGAAGTCACCGACGGCCCGCGTCAACCGATCGCACGCGGCAGGAATGTCGGCATCCATCAGCAAGAGGTTGGACAACCACAGGGTCAGGCAGTCGACCAGTAGGACATGGTCCCGGCCGTCGAGCGCCTGGATCGCTTCGGGGAGAGCGACGGGAGCATCGATCGTCCTCCAGCGCTGGTCGCGATCGGCCTGATGCCGGGCGATGCGGTCGCGCATTTCATCATCATCGGCCTGGGCGGTCGCGACGAATGTCAGGCGTCCTTCAAGCGACTCGGCGCGCTGTTGGGCATGGCGGCTCTTGCCGGATCTGGCGCCACCCAGCACGAAAAGGCGATGTCCGTCCATGCAAAGCTCCTTTTGGGCAGGGTCATGACAACCACGCGACGACAGCGGCGATCAGCCACAGCAGAATGCAGGCGCGGCGGTAAATGGCGAGCGCACGTCCGACATCGCCGGCGATCGCATCCAGTCCCTCGCCCCCGATCCATGGCTTGGCATGGACATGACCGTCATAGGATACGGGGCCGGCAAGGCGGACACGAAGCGCCCCCGCCATGGCCGCTTCGGGCCACCCGGCATTGGGGGACGCATGGTTACGCGCGTCGCGCAACAATATACGCCAGCCGCCCCCGCCCGCAACGCAGAGCAGCAGGCCGGACAGTCGCGCCGGGATGATATTGAGCAGATCATCCGTCCTGGCTGCGGCCCAGCCGAAAGCGCGCCAGCGTTGCTCATAATGACCGATCAGGCTGTCCGCGGTGTTGATGGCCTTATAGACCCAGATGCCGGGCAGCCCCAGGACCAGCAGCCAGAAGAGCGGAGCCACGACCCCGTCGCAAAAGCTTTCGGCGAGGCTTTCGATGCCGGCCCGTGCGACCCCGCATTCTTCAAGGGCCGCCGTGTCGCGGCCGACAATGGCGCTGACGGCGATGCGGGCGGCCGGCAGATCGCCGGTTTCCAACGCGATGGCAACCGGGCGGACATGATCGAACAGGCTGCGCTGGGCCAGGCCCGGCCAAGCGAACAGGGCAAGAGCCGTCCAGGCAAGACCTCCCGGAACCTGGGCTGCGAGGCGAGCCAGCATCCAGGCCAGGCCGCCGCTGCTCAGTACGAGCATCAGGACCGTGACAATACCCAGCGCCCGGCGCACGGCGAATGATCGCTCCGGCCGGTTCCAGCGCGTCTCGCATCCATCGATCAGGCGCGCGAAGCATCCGACCGGATGGCCTATGCGGCGATAGAGCGAATGGGGCCAGCCGAGCGCGGCGTCCAGCATCAGTGCGCCCAGCGCGACCGGATCAGCCATGCGCCATGACCCGCTCGAGACGGTCAAGCGCCGCCTGGTCGGGCGGCAGTCCGATCCGCAACCAGCGACGGTCGGGCTCAAAGGGCCGCGTCAGGATCGCCGCGCGGGCCAGCCGGTCGAACAGTTGAGGCGCCTCGTCCGTCTCGATAAGCCGGAACAGCGGGCAGCGACCGATCGGCTGATGCCCGCATCGCACAAGCACGGCGTCAAGCCGCGCGGCTTCGTGGTCCAACCGCTCGCGGGTTGCCGCGATCCACGGTCGATCGCGATAGGCGGCGGTCCCGATCGCGATCGCCGCCGTGGAAAGTGGCCAGGCGCCCAACTGCTCCCGCAACGGCGCCAGCACATGCGAGGGGCCGATCACGAAGCCAAGGCGCACGCCGGCCAGCCCGAAAAATTTGCCGAAGGAGCGGAAGACGAGCAGCCTTCGCGTTTCGCTCACCAAAGATGCAACGCTGATCGCCGGATCGCTGTCCGCAAAGGCTTCGTCGACCAGCAGCCAGCCGTGATGCGCGCGCGCCTCCAGCAATGCGCGCATTTGCTCCCGGTCCAGCCACCGACCGTCGGGATTGTTGGGATTGGCGAGGATCAGCGTTTCCGATGAGACGCCCGTGGCGATCCATTCGATCGCTCTGGAGCCTGCGATCATTTCGCCATGGGTGCGATAGCTGGGAGCGACATGGCGGGCCGGGCCGCCGATCAGGCACCCCGCCAGTCGCAACCCCGTTTCGGTTCCCGGTACGGCGCAGACATGCTGCGGGTCGACACCGAAATGGACAGCTGCTGCGGTTTCGAGTTGTCGCAAACTGTCGGGTTCGGGCAGGCGCCGCCAGTCGATGGAGAGTCCCGCCGTGCCGGGCCAGGCTTTCGGATTAATGCCGGTCGACAGGTCGATCCACGGTTCCGCGCCCGCCCCGAAATGGCGTTTCGCCGCCTCCAGCGCGCCGCCATGCCAGGTCCAGATGTCCGTCATACCGCCTGAACCCACAGCAAGGCAGACAGGAGCAGCAGGCTTTCCGCCACCTCGATGCCCGCGCCATGCCCGTCACCCGAAATGCCGCCGATGCGGCGACGGAGCCACATGGCCCAGAACGGCAGGATCAGGGGCGTCGCGAGCAGCGGGGGAGAGGCCAGTGCAATGACGGCGAGGGCCGCGGTCCATATCGCAAGATCGCGCACACGAACCGCGTTGCGGAACTGCGCCGCCAGCCCATCATGAAGTTGCGGCAGGGCGCGGGACCAGAAGAGGGGACCGATACGCGCGGCAAATGGGATGACCGCGATCATGGCGAAAGCCTGCGTCTCGATGAGCAGGCGGAGCAGGATCAGCTTGGCGATCAGTTGCAGGACGATGGTCACGACCGCGAAGCTGCCCACATGGGGGTCGGCAAGGACCGCGATCAGCCGCGCGCGGTCCTTGTGCGCTGCGCCGGCGGCATCGGCCATGTCGCCCAGCCCATCGAGATGAAGCCCACCCGTTATCCGCACCCACAGGGTCAATGCGCCGAGGGCGCCGAGCCACGGATCGATCAGCGCGCCACCCCAGGCAGCCACCGCGATCATCGCGCCGATGATCAAGCCGACCGCCGGAAACCAGCGGATCGAGGCAGCGAAATCCCCGCCGTCCGCGGCGACGCGGGGCATCGGCAGGCGGGTCAGGAACTGGATGGCGAGGATCAGCCCCTTCATGCGCGCAACCGCTTGATCCGGGCGGCGCGGGGCGTGCCCGGCCAGACGTCCAGCGAAAGCAGCGCACCATAAGGCAGGTCGAATGCCCACAGCTGCGGCAGGGGGATGCCGCAGAGGATGTGAAGCGCGGCACGCATCGCGCCACCATGGGTCACGACCAGCGTGGGGCAGGGCGCGAGGCCCGCAATGGCCGCGCCGATGCGGTCGACCAAGGCCGCCCAGCGCTCGCCTTCGGGCGGGGGGTGCAGGTCGGGATCGTTCCAGAAGCGCCCGATCGCGTCAGGATCAATGGCGCTGGCCGGCAAACCGTCCCATGCGCCAAAGTCCAGTTCGCGCCAGCGGGGATCGCTCTCCACCGGCAGGTGCCGGCCATCGCCGATCGCGCTGGCGGTCAGGCTGCATCGTTGCAGGTCGGACGTGGCCAGTCGCTCTACATCGAGATCCGCCACCTGCCGCACGCAGGCGCTGATGCCCTCCGTCGTGGGCGCGTCGTCGCTCCACCCCAGCATCAGACCGGGATGCAGCGGTGCGCCATGGCGCAGCAGGTGCAGCGGAAAGCTGTTCATGTCGATCCGGAGACGGCGGCTTGCGCGAAAGTCGCCATCTGATCATGCGCGGCCAAGGCAGCGCGGACGACGGCAGCGGCGACCGCTGCCCCGCTACCTTCCCCCAGACGCATCCCCAGCGACAGCAACGGCGCCAGGTCGAGCTGTTCGAGCAATCGGGCATGACCTGGCTCGGCCGAACAATGGCCAGCAAGACAATGCGCCGTGATCGCGGGACGTTCGACGGCGAGCGGCGCGATCGCCGAGCAGCAGATGAAACCGTCGAGCAGCACCGGCACCGAGAGCTGGCGCGCGCGCAGCACCGCGCCCGCGATGGCCGCGATTTCCCGGCCGCCAACAAGGCGCAATGTCTCGAAGGCGGAGCGGGGCGCCGAGGCGTGGCGTGCGATCGCGCGGTCTATGACGTCGATCTTGCGGCTGATGCCCGCGTCATCGACGCCCGTGCCCGGACCGACCCAGGTTTCCGCTGCGGAGCCGAAGCTGCGCGCACAAATGGCAGCGGCGGACGTAGAGTTGCCGATGCCCATCTCCCCGAGGACGAGGAGGTCCAGGCCTTCTTCGACCACTGCCGCTCCGGCATTCAGCGCGTGGAGACATTCCGCGGCCGTCATGGCAGCCACCGCCGAGAAATCGGCGGTGGGCCGGTCCAGGTCGAGAGCGACGACCTTGAGGTCCAGCCCGGCTGCGCCCGACAATGCGTTGATGGCCGCGCCGCCCGCGCGGAAGTTGGCGACCATCTGCGCCGTGACGCCGGTCGGGAAGGCGCTGACGCCGTGGACAGTGACGCCATGATTGCCCGCAAAGACGGCCGCGCGCGCCCGGTCCATTCGGGGGCGTTCCCGGCGCTGCCAGCCCGCCAGGAAGATAGCGACGTCCTCCAGGCGGCCGAGCGAGCCAGCCGGCTTGGTCAATTGCGCCTGCCGCGCGCGGGCGGCCGCCTCCGCCACCCAATCCGGCGCAGGCAAGTCGGACAGCGCGGCTTCGAAGGCGGCGATCGAGCCATAGCTGGTCATTCGGCGACAAATCCCGGTGGCGGCGTGCGCGTGATGAAATGACCTTTGACGCCCTGGGGCCATTGTGAAAAGGGCACGCGGCCATGTTCGCTCGCCGCATAATGGACGGCATAGTCGAGGATGGCGCGGGCGGACTCTTCGCCCGGCTCGAAACGGCCCAGCACATAGCCGACCTTGTCCGGCGCGCGCAGGTGGACGGTGCAGAAATCCTGGCAGGCGAAGAGGCACGGCATTTCCTGCACGGCGATGCCATCATAGCGCGGATCGCTGGCCTTCACGCGTTTCAGGGCGGCGGCCAGTCGCGCGCCACCGCGCGCGCCGTCCTGATCTTCCCGCGCGTCGCGACTGTGACGGCAGGTGTTGCACGCCACCACGGCCGGTCCCGTATCGACCGGCTTCAGCACTGGACATCTCGCTCAACAAATAGCGGCACGGCTACCCCCATCGACAATGCCGCCCGAACCGGCCGATGCGATTGCCCTGGCGCGCACGACATCGACCGCGCTTCGCGCGGCTTCCCTGTCGTCGCTCGGGTTGACCCCCGTCCGCCCGGCTCACCCTGTCCGCGCGAAAGACGACGGCGACAGGCAGGTCTCCTGGCTTGCGGGTCAGCGCCGGTCGGCCGCCTTCTCGGGACATTCGTCCCAATGGCATATGGCCGATGGCTCGCCGCGTACAGTTGCAGGGGCAGCCGGGTTTGTCCCGTTCCCATCTTCGTCCCCGTCTCCGGGGAACCTGTCGCGACGCCGCGTTACATCGATTTCGATGGCGCGGTCAACGGGCTGCGCGCCAGCGGCGTGACCGTTGGCCAGGCTCCGCCCAGATGCACCTCCGCCTCGATCCCGTAGACGTCGCGAAGATGGCCGTTGGTCAGGACATCCGCAGGCGTGCCGTCGGCGACCAGCCTTCCCTGATCGATCAGCAGGAGCCGGTCGCAATAGCGAGCCGCCATGGTCAGGTCATGAAGGACGGCGATGACGAGCGCGCCGTCATGCGCTTGTGCGCGGAGCAGGTCCATGACGTCGATCTGGTGGCCGGGGTCCAGGCTGGCGAGCGGTTCGTCGGCGATCAGGGTGGGCGCTTCGACCGCCAGCGCCCTTGCCAGCAGGACACGTGCGCGTTCGCCGCCGGACAATTCGGTCGCGACTCGCTGCCGCAGGTCCAGCACATCGGCCCGCGTCATCGCCCGGTCGATGGCGGCGGCATCGTGCGGGCCGATCCGCGACATGGGTCCGAGATGGGGCAGGCGACCGAGGCCGACCAGGCGCTCGACCGTTAGCGGCCAGTGCAGCGTCTGGCCCTGGGGAAGATAGGCGATCCGCCGGGCGAGGTCATCGCGGCGCATGGCGGCCACATCTGAGCTGTCGATCAGGACGCGCCCCTGCGCGGGTACCAGCGCCAGCATGGCCCGCGCGAGGGTGGATTTGCCGGCGCCGTTGGGACCGACGATCCCTACCAGCGCCCCGGCGCCGAAGGTTGCCGAAACGCCGCTCAGCACCTGGCGGCGGCCCAGTGCGACGCAGACCCGGTCCAGTTCCAGCATCACCATAGCCGCCGCTCGCGCATCAGGTGGAGGAGGAAGATCGGGATGCCGAGAAATGCTGTCACCACGCCCAACTTCAACTCGTTCGCCGTGTCGATCAACCGCACCGCCATGTCTGCGAGGGTCAGCAATGCCGCGCCGCCCAGCGCCGAGGGCAGCAGGATCGCCGAAGGGCTGCGGTCCGTCAGCGGGCGCAGCAGATGCGGCACGATGAGGCCGATGAAACCGATCGCGCCCGACACGGCTACTGCGCCGCCCACGCCGATGGCCGTGCCCAGCATCAGCCGCAACCGCGTGCGGCGAAGGTCGACGCCCAGCGCCTGCGCGCCATCCTCGCCAAGGGTGAGTGCATCGAGCGATCGTGCATTCCACAGCAATAACGCCAGGCCGGCGACGATGCAGGGCAGGGCGATCCAGAGATGGTCGAACGACCGATTTTCCAGGCTACCCATCAGCCAGGTCATGATCTCCATGGCGGCGAAGGGATTGGGTGACAGGTTCAGCGCCAGAGCAATCCCGGCCTGCGCCACGGTCGCCACGGCGATCCCGGCCAGGATCAGCGTCAATGGACTTTCCGACCGACCGGCCAGCAGGAACAGCAGCAGCAGCGAGAGACAGGCGCCGCCAATCGACAGAAGCGGCAGCATCACCGGATGGATGTTTGCAAGGCCGTAATAGATCGCGCCGACCGCGCCCAGCGCCGCGGCGCTCGATGTGCCGAGCACCGACGGTTCGGCCAGAGGATTGCGCAGATAGCCCTGCATCGCGGCGCCAGCCAGCCCCAGCATAGCGCCGACGGCAAGGGCAATCAGCGTCCGGGGCAGGCGCAGTTGGAACAGGATCACGCGTGTAGCATGATCCGCCCCGCCGAAGAGCGCCGCCCAGATCCGCGCGATCGGAATGTCGACCGGGCCGAGCAGCAGCGAGCCAATGGTCGCAGCGGCCGCCACGGCCGCCAACCCGGCAAGGAGCATGGCGCGATTGTGCGTCGTCTCTGTCATCTTATCGCCTTGCCACGCATGAAGGTGCGATTATGGGAAGACGCATGTTGCGCAAGGTCTTTCTTCTCTTCGCCTGCCTGTGTGCCGCCATGGCAGGTTCCGGGCTGTTGGCCACCGCCTTCCGCGCCGCGCCCAGCGCAACCCGGCCGCCGCAGCGGATCGTGTCGCTCAACCTGTGTGCCGATCAACTGGTGCTGGCGCTGGCCGATCGGCGACAGATCGCGGGATTGACCCGCAATGCCGTCGATACCCAGATGTCGGCCGAAGCGGCAAGGGCGCGCGGATTGCCGATCCTCACCCATTCCGCCGAGCAGATACTGGCCATCGGCCCCGATCTGGTGGCGGGTATGCCGGCGCGCGGCAACGCGGTTCTGATGGGTCTCGATCGTGACGTGAGGGCACTTGATCTTGAGAGCGCCGACCGGCTGGGCGACATTTACCGTTCGATCCGCACGACCGCAGCCGCGGTTGGGCATCGTGACAGGGGGGAGGCGATGATCGCCCGGATGCAGCGCGAACTCGCCGATCTGCCTCGTCCGGGCGCTGGACGGGTCGCCGCCTATTATCAGCGACGCGGCTTCATGACCGGCACCGGCACGCTGATCGACGACCTGATGCAGCGCATGGGGCTGGTGAACCTTGCCGCGAAACTGGGGAAGCCGGCGCTGGCGCAGGTCAGCCTGGAGGAAATGGTGGCCGCCCGGCCCGATTTCCTGATCGTGGAAAGCGCGACCGACCGCATCACCGATCAGGGCAGCGAAATGCTGCACCATCCCGCGCTGCGCGACATTCCACGCATCAGTATCCCACAGGCCTGGACGGTGTGCGGCGGTCCCAGCTACGCGCGCGCGGCGCGTAGCATGGCGGATCAGATCACGCGGTTGGACGGCGCGCATCGCTGACAGGCTTCCGGAGCGATGGCGCGCCGTCCCTGTCATCAGAAGGTCAGCCGCACGCCGCCATAGGCAGCGCGACCGGCGGTCGCAAAGCTGAACACTTCCTCATATTGCTCGTCCGCCAGGTTCTCGATCCGGCCGAACAGCGCCACATTGCGGGACATCCTGTAGTCGAGGCTAAGGTTTACCAGCACATATTCCCGCATCGACACGGTCACGGGAACATAGCTGGGATCGGTATAGGCGGTGTCGGTCGTCCTGCCGTTATAGCGGATCGTCAGCGTGGTCGCGAAGCGCTGGTCGGCACTCGTCACCGTGGTGTTGACGCTCGCGACATGCCTCGGCCGGCGGATTTCGCGGACGCCATCCTCCTTCGCCTTCAGCCAGGTATAGGCAAGGTCGAAGCGCAGTTGCGGCAGGGGCTGGGCGCTGACGAACGCTTCGATGCCATGCTGCTTGCTCTTCGTGTCGCGGTTGGCGGGCGTCGCGACATAGTCCGGTGCGGGATAGGAGGTATAGATTTCATTGTTCAGCGTGGAATCGAACCAGGTCGCACTGATCGTCGCCCAGCCACCGACGCTCTGCTCCAATCCCGCCTCCCAGCCTTCTGACTTTTCCGGCTTCAGGTTCGGGTTGCCGATATAGGTGCCGTCCATATAGCCATAAAGTTCGTAGTAGCCCGGGTTCTTGACGCCTGTACCATAGGCGGCGCGGATGCGCGTGCCCGTGGGCAGCAGATAGCTGCCCTGGACCCGCCAGGTCGTGGTGTCGTCGAACCGGTCATTTTCGTCATAGCGCACCGAACCGCCGAGCGAGAGGCCGCCCGCCGTCAGTTCATACTGGCCGACCACACCCAGATTGTCGGTATGCCGCTTGCCCATGAAAGCGAAGCTCGACAGGTTGCGGAAGCTTTCCCGCTCCACATCGACAGCGCCGGTGATGCGGTGCGTGACCGCCTCGGTGCCCAGTGTCAGGCTGGAGGTGAGGGAGCCTTTATAGCGCCGTCCCTTGTCGCCATAGTCGAAACCATAGGAGGCATAGCCCTTGCGCGTAGTGTCCGCGAACTGGCCCGACAAGGTGCTGATCCAACGACCGTCCAGTCCCGTGATCTGCGCCGAAAGCAAGCCATAGAGCGCTTCGTTACGATACCGCACGCCGGGGCTGTCGACGGTGTAGCCGAAGAGCGGGCTGGACGGATCGAATTCGCTGTTGTTGGTGTCCGCCTTGGTCAGGCTGTAGCGCACCACGCCGGTCAGCTTGATATTGTCGGTCGGCGTCCAGTTCAGCTTTCCGCTCGTGCCCAGGCTTTGCGAGCCGATGTCCCTGCTGCCGCCGCGCGCGGTAGGATAGCCGTCCGTGTCGTAATAGGACGCGGACAGCGCATAATCGAGGCCGTCGCCGGCGCCCGCGACGCGTGCCGCGCCGCTGACGGTGCCAAAGGAGCCGCCCTCGATCCGACCACTGATGCCCGGCGCTTCGCGGCCCGACAGGGTGATGTAGTTGATCACGCCGCCGATCGCATCGGAGCCGTAGAGCGAGGATTGCTGGCCCCGCAATATCTCGATCCGGGCGGCCGGATCGGCGATCAGCGTGCCGAAGTCATATTCGCCATAATAGGGATCGGCCGCCTCGATGCCGTCGATCAACACCAGCACATGGTTGGATTCGCTGCCGCGCAGGCGAACCTGAGTCTGGCCACCGACCCCGCCGATGCGGCTGACGACAATGCCGGGTACGTCGCGCAGCACGTCGGACACGATCCGCGTCTGCCGCGCTTCCAGCGTGGCATTGTCGATCACCGTGACGGACGCGCCCAACTGGCTCGCCTTCACGCCCTCGCCGGAGCGTGACGCGGTGACGATGATCGCGTCGCCGGGCAGGGCGCTGGCTTCGCCGTCGGGCGCTTGCGCCAGCGCGGGCGCCGCCGCCGTTATGGCAATCAGGGAAATGGTCGTGACAAATTTCATGGAGGCCCCCTCCGAACACCGGCAACGAAGGCGGGGCCTGCCGATGCGCAGCGTGCGATCGACCGGCGCAGGACCGGCGAGCCGGCGTCATGCGCCCGCATACCCTGCGCCGAAGCGGCCCGCGCCGCTTGGTCGTCGCTCGACGGACATTCTCCGTGCCCCGGCCTTTCCCTGGACCTGGGACAATGAGCGACCCACGCCGGCAGGTCTCCTGGCTCACGGGTCGTCGCGCGATGCACACCTTCCCAGGTTTCCCCAGTGGCCGTCCCGGATCGTTCCGGAAACCCGTGCATCGCGCTCACCGCTTACAGTTGCAGGGACAGCCCTGGATTTGCCGGCCTCTGAACGAAGCCGCCTCACCATGTTCCCATTCAAGCCCCGAGGGGCACCGGCGCGATCATGCGGGGCGCATCTGCTCCCCACGCGCCTGCCCATAGCGCCAGGCGCCATTTTCGCAAACGGCTTTCGCGTTTGGGGGCTGGAAGCCCAGCTATAGACCACGGGCAACATGTAAGGCGAATGGCGCCATGTGCTGGACATTCCACGGGTCAGATCCTGACCGCAAAAATATCCAATGCTTTTTCGGGCTATGGGACGCATTGGGCCGTAGCGAACTTCTCATGCGGCATTTCGCCGGTTTCAGTCCGCAAGGCGTCGAGCGTCCTAAGCCCGCCATCTACGGAGAGGGATATCGCCAGCGGCCCCTTTCCGTTTGCAAAAGCGGTGAAAAACCACAAAGGGGGCCAAATCGAGGGGAGCGCCATGAAGAAGCCGTGTCTGTCCATCCTGTTGTTGGCTGTCCCGACTGTCGCCTGGGCCGAAGCGCCGGGGGATGCGCCGTCCATCGTCGTGACCGGCGCGGGGCTTGACCTGCCGCCGGGCACGCCGGCCTATGGATCGGTGGTGATCGAGCGGCAGCGGCTGCTGGACAGCGCATCCGGGCGGATCGAGACGGTGCTGGGCGATGTCGCCGGCTTCCAGTAGTTCCGCCGGTCGGACAGCCGATCCTCCAATCCGTCCAATCAGGGCGCGACGCTGCGCGCGCTGGGCGGCAATGCGTCGAGCCGCACGCTGATGCTGCTCGACGGGGTGCCGATCGCCGATCCCTTCTTCGGCTATATCCCCTTCAGCGCGCTTGTTCCTGAACGGCTGTCGGTGGTGCGCGTCACCCGCGGAGGCGGCATCGGCGCCTTCGGAGCGGGCGCGGTCGCCGGCACGATCGAGATGGCGAGCGCGACCCGCGACCAGTTGCCCGATGTCGCCGCCAGCGCCTTCTACGGCAGCCGCGATTCGACCGAATTGTCGGCGACCGTGACGCCGGACGTGGGCAGCGGCTATGTCTCCCTGTCGGGCAGCTGGGACCGGGGCGATGGTTTCCAGACAACGCCAAAGAGCCAGCGCAACGCCGCGACCGTGCCGGCCGCCTATGATGGCTGGTCGACCAATCTGCGCGCCGTCGCGCCGATCGGCGCCACGTCAGAACTGCAATTCCGCGCAACCCTGTTCGAGGATAAGCGCACGCTGCGCTTTGTCGGCGCGGACAGCATGAGCCAGGGGCAGGATGCCAGCATCCGTTATATTTCGCGGGGGCCGTGGCAAGTCGATGCGCTGGCCTATATCCAAACGCGCAACTTCTCCAACATCGTCATTTCGTCCTCCAGCTTCCGCAAGTCGCTCGACCAGCGCAACACGCCATCCACCGGCCTTGGCGGCAAGATCGAACTGCGCCCTCCGGTCGGTGCCGACCATGTGCTGCGGATCGGCGCGGATACGCGCTTTGCGACCGGCGACATGTACGAGGACGCCTATAACGCCAATATCGCCAGCAATCCGCGCACCTTCCTGCGCCATGCCGGTGGCGATCAGTGGACGACCGGCCTGTTCGTCGAGGACGACTGGAGCATCGGAAAACTGGTGCTGACCGGCGGCGCGCGGGCGGATCGCTGGACGATCCGCAACGGCTTCTACCGGCAGGTGAGCGCCACGACCGGCGCGGCGACTGGCGGGGACTTTGCCGACCGGTCCAACTGGGAAGTGTCGGGACAGGTGGGCGCGCTCTACAAGGCCAGCGACGCACTGGCGTTGCGGGCGGCGGCCTATAGCGGGTTCCGCCTGCCGACGCTGAATGAACTTTATCGCCCCTTCGTCGTCTTTCCGATCACGACACGGGCCAACGATGCGCTGGTGCCGGAAAAGCTGAAGGGGGCGGAAGCCGGGATCGACCTGACCCCGGCCGAGGGGATCAGCCTGTCGGCGACCGCTTTCTACAATCGGCTGGACCATGCCATCGCCAATGTGACGATCGACAGCATCACCCGCCAGCGGCGGAATGTCGAACGGATCGTCGCCAAGGGGATCGAACTGACGGCGGCGGCGGCCCTGGGCGATGTCCGCCTGTCGGCCTCCTACGCCTATAGCCACAGCACGGTCCATGCCCCCGGCGCGGCCTTTGACGGCTTCACCCCGGCCCAAAGTCCGCGCCATGCCGCCAGCGCGACGCTGGCCTGGGCGCCGCAGCAGGGGCCGTCACTGTCGGCGACCCTGCGCTATGTCGCGGATCAATATGAGGATGATCTGCAAAGCGACGTCCTGCCCGACGCCTTGACCATGGATGCGGTCGCGCGTCTGCCAATCGGCCATGGCGTGAGCCTAGTGGCGCGTGGCGAAAATCTGTTCGACGAGGAGATCGTGACCCGCAATGCGGGCGGATCGATCGACCTCGGCACGCCGCGCACGCTCTGGATCGGCCTGAGCTTCAGCCGCTGACCCAGTGCGGCAACAGCGCCGAACTCGCATTTCCCCTCCCGCGCCGGCCTTCGTGAAGGCGGCGCCTGGCGACGTCATCCGGTTCAAGCCCGGATGAGGCGCCCCCGCGCGGCGACGGTCAGGTTCAGGTCGTCGCCCGCTTGTCAAACGCATGGAACGGTTCGACCGGCGCATCCGTGGCATCGATCCGCGCGACCTGCGCTGCGGGCGGACCATCCTGCGCCAGGGCGATGAAGCGGTCGATCCGGTCCGCCTCGCCCTGAACCAGCGCCTCGACGCAGCCGTCGATTCGATTGCGGACCCAGCCCACCAGCCCCAGCCCGCGCGCCGTCTCGACCGTCCAGGCGCGGTACCAGACGCCCTGGACCCGGCCGTGGATCATCAGGCGGCGGGCGACAAGCGGCATCAGTGCAGCCGCTTGATCCAGGTCTGTCCGCCCTCGCGCACCTCGACGATGAAATTGGGGATGGCGCGGACCAGATCCGACAGGCGTTTATAGCCATAGTTGCGCGCGTCGAAGCTGGACCGGTTGCCGGCCAGCTGGCCGACGCTGCCCAGCGCGGCGAAGCCCTTTTCGTCGCGCTTCACTGCGTCATAGGCGTCGATGAGCAGTTTCACCACCTCGGGATCGACGGGCTTGGCCTTGCTGTCTTCGGTTTCGGCCGCCACGGCCTTGGCAGGCGCGGCCTTGGCCGTTCGCTTCGCGGCCGGCTTCGCCACCGGCACCTCGGCCGCCTCCAGCGCGGCGACGTCGATGAAACGGGTGCAGGCGCGGCGGAAGCCCTCCGGCGTGTTGGCATTGCCGAAGCCATAGACGGGAATGCCGTTCTGGCGCAGGCGCGTGACCAGCGGGGTGAAGTCGCTGTCGCTGGACATGAGGCCGAAACCGTCGACGCGCCCGCTGGCCAGCAGGTCCATCGCATCGATGGTCATCTTCATGTCGGTGGCGTTCTTGCCCCTGGTGAGGTCGAACTGCTGCTGCGGCTCGATCGCCTGAGTGATGGACAGCGCCGCCCAGGCCTTCAGCGTCGCCTTGCTCCAATTGCCATAGGCGCGGCGGATGTTGACGGTGCCAAGCTCCGCCAGCACGGTCATGACCGAGTCGAAATGCGCCGCCGACGCGTTGTCCGCATCGATCAGGAGGGCGATATTGCCCCGACCTTCCAGCGGTGTCGCCATCGGTGCTGATCCCTTCAGGCAGGCGAGAAGGCGCCGCTTTCCTCATCCAGGACGTGCAGTTGCCCGTCCGAAATGGCGAAGAAGCTGCCGACCAGTTTCAGTTCGCCCTTGCGTTCCTTCGACCGGACGCAGGGAAAGGTGCGCAGGTTGGCGAGGCTGACCTTGACCGCCTCCAGTTCCATCGCGCGCTCCACGTCGCGGTCGCGCTGCTCGCCATAGCGGCCCACCACCGTCTCGCGCGCGCCATCCAGCAATTCGATCCAGTTGTGGATGAAGCCGCCTTCGCCCGGAGGCGCATCCTTCAGGTCATGGCTGAGCGCCGCCTTGCAACCGCCGCATTTGCCATGGCCCATCACGACGATCTCGCCGACCTTGAGCACTTGCACGGCAAATTCCAGCGCCGCCGACACGCCATGATGGCCCGGATTGGTCTCGAAGGGCGGCACCAGCGCGGCGACATTGCGCACGACGAAAATCTGGCCGGGACTGGTGTCGAAAATCTGCGCGGGATCGACCCGGCTGTCGGAACAGGCGATCACCATCACCTTGGGGCTTTGCCCCTCGTTCAGTTCGTCCCATCGCTCTCGCTGCTGGCTCCAGCCGGTGTCGCGGAAGCGGTGATAGCCCTGGAGCATGTCGGCAAAGTCGGTCATGGCCGCCTGATGTGCCGCACAAATAGGGGGCTGGCAAGAGCGGCCGCGCATCGCTATCTGGGGCGCATGACCGACATCGCCCCCATTCCCGGCATCGCCAAGCCGGAACGCGCCCGCAAGCCCGACTGGATTCGCGTCAAGGCTCCGACCAGCCCCGCCTATCATGAGACGCGCAAGCTGATGCGCGACAAGGGGCTGAACACGGTCTGCGAGGAGGCGGCCTGCCCCAATATCGGCGAATGCTGGACCAAGAAGCACGCCACGGTGATGATCCTGGGCGATGTCTGCACCCGCGCCTGCGCCTTCTGCAATGTCAAGACCGGGATGCCGCGCAAGGTCGATGTCAACGAACCGCAGAATCTGGCCGACGCCTGTGCAGAAATGGGGCTGGAGCATATCGTCATCACCTCGGTCGACCGTGATGACCTGCCCGACGGCGGCGCCGCGCAGTTCGTCAAGGTGATCGAGGCGCTGCGCCGGACGACCCCGGACACGACGATCGAGATCCTGACCCCGGACTTCCGCAACAAGCATGAGCGCGCCGTCGAGATGATCGTCGCCGCCCGGCCCGACGTGTACAACCACAATCTCGAAACGGTGCCGCGCCTCTATCCCACCATCCGTCCCGGCGCCCGCTATTATGCATCGCTGCGCCTGCTGGAGTCGGTGAAGAAGCTCGATCCGTCGATCTTCACCAAGTCGGGCATCATGCTGGGCCTGGGCGAGGAACGGCTGGAGGTGCACCAGGTGATGGACGACATGCGATCGGCCGACATCGACTTCCTGACGATGGGCCAATATCTCCAGCCCACGCCCAAGCACGCCAAGGTGATGGAATTCGTGACGCCGGCCGCCTTCAACGCCTATGCGGCGATCGCGCGGGCCAAGGGCTTCCTGCAGGTGGCGTCCAGCCCCCTGACCCGCTCCAGCTATCATGCCGGGCAGGATTTCGCCGAGATGAAGGCTGCGCGCGACGCGAAGCTGGCCAAGGCGGCGGCGAAGGCCTGATCCGTCAATGCCCAAGCATCAAGAGACGCGCCAGCTTCCCTATACCCCCAGGCAGATGTTCGATCTGGTATCGGACGTCGCGGCCTACCCGCAATTCCTGCCCTGGGTGAGCGCGATCAGGGTTCGCGCCGACAGCGACACGGAAATGGTCGCCGACATGATCGTCGGCTTCAAGGGGGTGAAGGAAAGCTTCACCTCCCGCGTCCACAAGCACCGTCCCGATCATGTCCGGGTCGATTATCTCGACGGGCCATTGAAGCATCTGCACAATGAATGGCGGTTTCGCGACGACGGGCAGGGCGGCGTGCTGGTCGATTTCGAAGTGGAGTTCGAATTCAAGAACCGCCTGTTCGAGATGCTCGCCGGGCAGTTCTTCGACAAGGCGCTGCGCAAGATGATCGGCGCATTCGAGACGCGGGCGGCCGAGCTTTATGCCCCTTCGGGCAACAGCAGTTCCAGCGCGCACAGCGCCGCCTGAAGGCGGACACCGCCCCGGCCATTGTCCGCGAAGTGGCGCATGTCGGCCACGACCTTGTCCGGGCTGGCGCCGCGTTCGGCGCGGGCGAAGACGACCGTGCCGACCGGCTTCTGCTCGCTGCCGCCGCCCGGTCCGGCGATCCCGGTGATGGCGACCGCGACATGGGCATGGCTCTTGTTCAGGGCGCCCTGCGCCATCGCCCAGGCGGTGGCGATGGACACCGCGCCGAACGTGTCCAGCACATCATGCGAAACTTTCAGAAGTTCTGCCTTCATATCATTGGAATAAGTGATGAAACCGGCTTCGAACACCTCGGACGAGCCGGCGATTTCGGTGAGCGCCGCCGACACCAGCCCGCCGGTGCAGCTCTCCGCGACGGCGATCGTGCGCCCGGCGCGACGATTGGCGATGATGACCTTTTCGGCGAGTTCGACCAATTGGGTCGGGAGGACGGTATCGGGCATGGGATCAGGATAGCGCGGGGAGGGACAGGGTGGCAACAGCCTGCGCGGCGATGCCTTCGCGCCGGCCGGCAAAGCCCAGCCGCTCGGTCGTCGTCGCCTTGACGCTGACCCGGTCGACCGGCACCGCCAGTATCTCCGCGATCCGCGCGCGCATGGCCTCGCGATGCGGGCCGATCTTGGGTGCTTCGCAGATGATCGTCAGATCGACATGCTCGATCCGTCCATCCCGCGCCGTCACCCGGTCGCGCGCATAGGCGAGGAAGCGATCGGACGAAGCGCCGCGCCATTGCGGATCGGATGGCGGGAAATGGCTGCCGATGTCCCCTTCCGCCAGCGCGCCGAGCAGGGCGTCGACAATGGCATGGAGGGCCACGTCGGCATCGCTGTGCCCGGCCAGGCCGCGATCGTGCGGGACCAATATGCCGCCCAGCCACAATTCCTCGTCAGGGGCCAGCCGATGGACGTCATACCCCATGCCGACGCGCGTGGTGCACGCCATCGCCAATCGGGCTTCGGCGCGCGCGAAATCCTGCGGATAGGTCAATTTCTCCAGCCTTTCATCGCCTGGCACCATCATGACGTCACGGCCCCACGCTCGTAATATCTGTGCATCGTCGGTGGCTTCCCGCGCATCGTCCCAGGCGCGATGGGCGGCGAGGATGGACTCGAAACGGAATGCCTGGGGGGTCTGCACCCTGTGCAGTCCGGCACGATCCACGCCCTGGCCCATCACGCCATCGACACCCCGCACCAGCGTATCGGCGACGGGCAGAACAGGGATTGCGCCTTCGTCCTGGTCGAGCGCCGCGAGCAGCCGGTCGATGGCAGCACCGGGCAGGAAGGGGCGGGCCGCGTCGTGGATCAGCACGATGTCCGCGCCGCCCGCCGCCGCGATCGCCTCCAGCCCCGCGCGGACCGAGCCGCGCCGGCTGTTCGCCCCAGTGACGAAGGCGGCCGCACGATCGCCCAGCAGGGCGCGCGCCGTCTCCGCCTGCCCTTCGCCCAGGACGACATGGATGGCGTCAATCCGGCCATGCGCCGCCAGCGCGTCATGGGCGTGGGCGAGGACGGGCTTGCCCGCGACGATTCGGAATTGCTTCGGGGCATCGCCGCCCGCCCGGTTCCCCTGGCCCGCGGCGACGATCAGGGCGACAATCTTTCTGCTTGCTGTCATGCGCGGCGCATAGCGGGTCGCGCGGCGGACTGAAAGGGGCGGCGCCATGGACCCGTCTTGTCCGCGCCTTGCCGCCGGACGCGATTTCCGCTAAAGGCTGCCTGTTTTTTAGGCAGTTTTCCCAAAGTAGATCATGCACAGGCTTTCTCCCATCGCCATCGGTCCGGTAACGATCGACATGCCGGTCGTGCTGGCGCCGATGACCGGCGTCACCGACATGCCCTTCCGCACGCTGGTCCGACGCTACGGATCGGGCCTCAACGTCACTGAGATGATCGCATCCGCAGCGATGATCCGCGAGACGCGCCAGTCGTTGCAGAAGGCCGCCTGGCATCCGCTGGAGGAACCGGTGTCGATGCAGCTGGCGGGATGTTCGCCGACCGAAATGGCGGAGGCGGCCAAGCTCAACGCCGATCGCGGTGCGGCGATCATCGACATCAACATGGGCTGCCCGGTCAAGAAGGTCGTCAATGGCGATGCCGGTAGCGCGCTGATGCGCGACCTGCCGCTGGCCGCCGCGCTCATCAAGGCAACGGTCGAGGCAGTCGACGTTCCCGTCACCGTCAAGATGCGGATGGGCTGGGATCATTCGAGCCTCAACGCCCCCGAACTCGCCCATATCGCCGAGGATCTGGGCGCGCAGCTCATCACCGTCCACGGCCGCACCCGGTGCCAGATGTACAAGGGCAGCGCCGACTGGGCGTTCGTCCGCTCGGTCAAGGATGCGGTCAAGCTGCCGGTGATCGTCAATGGCGACATCTGCTCCATCGAAGATGCCGACACGGCGCTGGAGCAGAGCGGCGCGGATGGCGTCATGATCGGGCGGGGGGCTTATGGCCGCCCGTGGCTGATCGGCCAGGTCATGGCTTGGCTGACCGACGGCACCCGCATCCCCGATCCGACGCTGGCGGAACAATATCAGGCGATCATCGGGCATTATCATGCAATGCTCGACCATTATGACAGCTATACCGGCGTCAACATGGCCCGCAAGCATATCGGCTGGTACACCAAGGGGCTGCCCGGATCGGCCGAGTTTCGCCACAGCGTCAACCAGGAACCGGACGCGAAGACCGTGCTGGACATGCTCGCCCGCTTCTATGAGCCGCTGATCGCCACCGGCCTCCACCCCGCGGAGCTGCGCAGGGCTGCATGAACGGGGCGATGACGTCCGTCCCGCCGCTTCGCGTGCAGCAGGACGGACCCTCACTGGCCGAACAGATGACCGCGCTGCCCGTGGCGACGCTGGTGGTGAAACCCGACAACAGCATCGCGGACGCCAATGTCCGCGCTGAAACCCTGCTCAACATGGCACGCTCTGCGATCATCGGCAGCGATGTGGCGCGCACCATCCGGATCGCGGAAGCGGGCGCCCGCTTCGACATCTGGCATAACAACAAGCCGATTGCGGCCTATGACATCAAGGTCCATGCCGGCCGCACCGCGGAAATGGAGGTCGACCTGATGATCGCGCCGATCGTCGATCATGACGGCTGGCGCGTGGTGTCCCTCCATGCCCAGAGCCAGGCGCGCAAGATCGGCCATCGCGGCTCGTCGGGCGGGGCCCGGTCCGCCATGGGCGCCGCGGCGATCCTGGCGCATGAGATCAAGAACCCGCTGTCGGGCATTCGTGGCGCGGCCCAACTGCTCGAATCCAGCCATGGCGGACGGGATGCGGCGCTGACGCAGCTCATCTGCAACGAAGTGGACCGGATCGCCGCTTTGATCGACCGGATGCAGGATTTCACCACCGACCGGACATTGGAATGCCGGCCCGGCAACATCTATCCGCTGATCGATCGCGCGGCCGGGATCGCGGCCGCAGGATTTGCAAGAAATATAAGAATCATAAAGCATTATGATCCATCATTGCCATTCGCCAATATCAATGAGGATGCGCTGGTGCAGGTGATGATCAACCTGCTCAAGAACGCGGCCGAAGCGCTGGAGCATGTCGCCAAGCCGCGCATCCGGGTCGAGACTGCCTTCCGCCATGGCGTGTCGGTCGTGGTCGGCGGCGGCAAGGGCAGCGCCGTCCTGCCGATCGAAATCGTCGTGATCGACAATGGACCGGGTGTGCCGGAGCATATCCTGGACCATCTGTTCAATCCGTTCATCACCGGCAAGCGCGACGGGCAGGGGCTGGGGCTGGCGCTGGTCGACAAATTGGTGCGCGACATGAGCGGATTCGTTCAATATTCGCGTGACGCCGAGGCGGGCGAATCGACCTTTCGCATCCTCCTGCCCATGGGGATGGCATGATGGCCGTGACGGGCACGATCCTGGTCGTGGACGACGATCCCGCCATCTGCGTGGTGGTGGGCGAGGCGCTGCGGCGGCAGGGGCACAAGGTCAAGACCGCAGCCTCCATCCGCGAGCGGTCCGCGCTGATGGACAGTTTCGCGCCTGATGTTCTGATTACCGATGTCATGCTGCCCGATGGCGACGGGCTGGACGGCGTGGCCGAGATTCTGGCGAACAGGCCGGAACTGAGTGTGATCATCCTGTCGGCGCAGAATACGCTGAACACCGCAATCCGCGCGACCGAGAAGGGCGCGTTTGAATATCTGCCTAAACCCTTCGATCTCAACGAACTGACCCGCGCCGTCGCCGATGCGCTGGGGATGCGGCACAGCGCGGAGGAAGCGGACGGAGAGGGCGGCCTGCCCCATGACGGCCTGCCGCTGGTCGGCCGTTCGCCGGCGATGCAGGAAGTGTATCGGACGATCGCCCGCGTATTGTCCAACGACCTGTCCATCCTGGTGCTGGGCGAATCGGGGACGGGCAAGGAACTGGTGGCCGAAGCGATTCACAGCCTGGGCCAGCGCCGCACCAAGCCATTCGTGGCGATCAACATGGCGGCCATTCCGCGCGAGCTGATCGAAGCAGAACTATTTGGTTATGAGAAAGGAGCGTTCACCGGCGCGCACGCCCGGACCGCCGGAAAGTTCGAACAGGCGCAGGGCGGCACGCTGTTCCTGGACGAGATCGGCGACATGCCGATGGAGGCGCAGACTCGCTTGTTGCGCGTGCTCCAGTCGGGCGAGGTCACGACGGTCGGCGGGTCGAAGCCGGTGCGGGTCAATGTCCGCATCATCGCCGCCACAAACAAGGATCTGCCGCTGCTCATCGAGGATGGCCGCTTCCGTCAGGATCTTTATTATCGCCTGAATGTCGTGCCCATCGCGCTGCCGGCGCTGCGCGAGCGGCGCGAGGACGTGATCCTGTTGGCGCGCCATTTCCTGGAGCGTGCGGCGCAGGAGGGGCTGCCGCGCAAGACGCTCTCGGACGATGCGGCGCAATTGCTGATGGCCTGGCACTGGCCGGGTAATGTGCGCGAGTTGCAGAACATGATGCAGCGCCTGTCGGTGCTCACCCGCGAAAACGTCATTACCGGCGAGATGCTGCGGAACATGCTGCCGATCGACGCCGTGCCGGCAGACTATGCCGCACCCGCCGACCTGCTGGTTAATGCCGTGCGCGACTGGGCGAAGCGGCAACTGGGCGTGGGCATTGGCCAGCCCCAACGTAGCCTGTATGACGATCTGCTGGCGGTGATCGAGCCGGTCCTGCTGGAGGAGGTTCTCTCCAGTGTCGATGGCAACCAGATCCGCGCGGCGGCCCTGCTGGGGATCAACCGCAATACGTTGCGCAAGAAGTTGACCGACCATGGCCTGGACCCTCTCCAGCTGCGGCTGGGGGATTGACGGGATTTCGGTGGCAAATCGGGACGAAATGACGACCTGCATCGACCAGCGACATGGCTTGTCCCAAATACTGTGTTTGAACGGGCACGGGCTTGTTGTAACAAAGCCACTATGACCGGCGCGACTACCCTTCGCAGGCGGGCCTCCGCATGGCGGAGGCACTTGCCGCCCTTCCTGCGCAAGGGCCGCCTGGCGCCGCTGGTGGAGGGCGTCACCTTGGCGCTTTTCCTCGGAATGGCAGGTCTGACCTATCATCTCCTGTCGGGCAGTCGCGAATCCTACACATTGCTGACACCGCCGATCGTGGCGTTGCTGCTGGTGGCGAATCTGGTGCCGGCGATCGCCCTGCTGGTTCTTCTCGGGCGACGCGTGGCCAAGCGTCGTGCGGCCCAGTCGGCGATCGGCAGCGACGGGCAGTTGCACGTTCGCCTGGTCGCGATCTTTTCGATCGTGGCCAGCGTGCCGATGCTGCTGGTCGTGATCTTCGCCTCGCTGTTGTTTCAATATGGCGTGCAATTCTGGTTCTCGGACAGCGCGCGCGGCATGTTGCAGAATGCCAGTGACCTGGCGCGCGGCTATTATGAGCAGAATTTGCGCGAAGTGCGGGACGAAACGCTGACCATGGCGGGTGACCTGCGTGACTATCTCAACCAGTCGGAAGTCTCCAGCCCGCGCTTCGCCGAAGGCTATATCTACCAGGTCGTCACCCGCAAGCTGAACCGGTCCGCGATCATCGAGGTCGGCAAGGACGGCATCGCCCGCACTGCGGCGACCGTCGATCCGGAAAATCGTCCCGCGTCGGAAATGCTCTCGCCCGAAGCGGTGAAGCGGCTGGCGGCCGGCGAGGATATCGTGGTCCAGGCCCGCCCCAACCAGGTCGAGGCGGTGACGCTGCTCTATCCCAATTCCAAAATCTATCTCTACGCCACCCGCAATGCCGGCACCTCTTCGTTCAGCAATGTGACGCAGGCGCAGAAGGTGCTGGCCGATTATGACATCTTCTCGGCTCAGTCACGCGCGCTCCAGTTGCGGTTCAACATCGCCCTGTTCGTCGGTTCGCTGCTGCTGGTGGGAATTGCGGTCTACATCGCGCTCGCGGTCGCCGACTGGATGGTGCGCCCGGTCAACGAACTGGTGACGGCGGCGCGGCGCATCACCGCGGGCGACCTGTCGGCGCGCGTCACCAGTCCGCAGAGCCGGGACGAGATCGGCACACTGGCGGCCGCATTCAATCGCATGACCCAGCGGCTGGAGGCCCAGACCGGCGCCCTGGTCGCGGCCAACAGCCAGCTGGACGAACGCCGCGCCTTCATCGAGGCGATCTTGTCGGGCGTCAGCGCAGGGGTGCTGTCGGTCGATCTCCAGGGCGTGATCCTGCTGCTCAACAGCTCCGCCGCCGCGATCCTGGTCGAGGAGGGGGATGATCCGGTCGGTCGCCCGCTGGCGGACGTGTCGCCCGAACTGGCGGAGTTCGTCGAATCCGAGGAAGCGGCTGGCATCGTCCAGGTGCGCGCCCATGGTGATCTGCGCACGCTGGCCGTCAAGCTCGCGCAGGACGCGTCGCGCCATATCCTGACCTTCGACGACATCACCCAGCAGCTGTCCGACCAGCGCCGCGCCGCATGGTCCGACGTTGCGCGCCGCATCGCCCATGAGATCAAGAATCCGCTGACGCCGATCCAGCTCGCCGCCGAGCGGCTCCAGCGCCGTTATGCCGATGAAATCACGAGCGACAAGGCGACCTTCACCCGCCTGACCGGCACGATCGTGCGGCAGGTGGGCGATCTGCGTCGGATCGTCGACGAATTTTCGTCCTTCGCGCGGATGCCCAAGCCGGTGTTCCGGCGCGAGGCGATCGGCGACATCGCCCGTCATGCGCTGTTCCTGCACGAGGTGGCGCACCCCGACATCCGTTTCGAATATTCGGCGGATGCCGAGGAAATGGACCTGGTCTGCGATCGGCGCCAGCTGGGCCAGGCGCTGACGAATATTGTCAAGAATGCAGTGGAAGCCATTGAACCAAAAACGGTTCCGGACGAAGGAGGGCCGCGTGGCCATGTCCGGATGCGGCTCATGCGGGACGGAGACGACCTGTTGATCAGCGTGCGGGACGACGGCATCGGCCTGCCGCCCGAACGCGAACGAATATTGGAACCCTATATGACGACGCGGTCCAAGGGGACGGGTCTTGGCCTGGCGATCGTCAAGAAGATTGTCGAGGAGCATCTGGGAGAGATCCGCTTCGACGATGCCGAAGGTGGCGGCGCGTGCGTGACCCTGCGGTTCGCCGCCGGCGCGCTGGAAAAACTGGAAGAAGGGCAGGTGATAACCCTGCCCAAAGGAAAAGTGACGGCCAATGGCGCTTGATATTCTGATTGTGGACGATGAAGAGGATATTCGCGATCTGGTCGCGGGCGTCCTGGAAGACGAAGGCTTCACCACCCGCACCGCCGCCAACAGCGACAGCGCGATCGATGCGCTGGATTCGCGCCGCCCTTCGCTCGTGCTGCTCGACGTCTGGCTCCAGGGATCGCGGATGGACGGGCTGGAATTGCTGGACGAGATCAAGCGTCGCGACCCTAGCATCCCGGTGCTGATGATTTCGGGGCACGGCAATATCGATACAGCCGTCGCCGCCATCCGCAAGGGCGCGGCCGATTTCATCGAAAAGCCGTTCGAGGCCGACCGGCTGCTCCATCTTGTCGCCCGCGCAACGGAGACGGAGCGGCTGCGGCGGGAGAACCAGGTGCTGCGGGCGCGTTTCGGCCAGGATGACGAGCTGACCGGCACGTCGGCGGCGATCAACAGCGTTCGCGCCACGATCAAGAAGGTCGCCGGAACCGGCAGTCGCGTGTTGATCTCCGGCCCCGCCGGCGTTGGCAAGGAAGTCGCCGCGCGGATGCTCCACAGCTGGAGCGGCCGCGCGGATTCGCCCTTCATCATTGTCGCCGCCGCGCGGATGGACCCCGATCGGGTGGAGGAGGAACTGTTCGGCCTGGAAGACCCCAGCGGCCTGGTGCGCCCCGGCTTCCTGGAGCAGTCGCATGGCGGCACCCTCTATCTCGACGAAATCGCCGACATGCCGCTGACGACGCAGGGCAAGATCCTGCGCGTGCTGACTGACCAGAGCTTCACCCGCGTCGGCGGCCAGCGGCAGGTCAAAGTTGATGTGCGGGTGATTTCCTCGACCGCGCTCAACCTGGCGACGGAAATCGAGGAACGACGTTTCCGTGAGGATCTCTTCTATCGCCTCAACGTCGTCCCGCTCGCCATCCCGCCCT
The DNA here is from genome assembly GCF_001650725.1 of Sphingobium sp. TCM1. Classification (GTDB taxonomy): domain Bacteria; phylum Pseudomonadota; class Alphaproteobacteria; order Sphingomonadales; family Sphingomonadaceae; genus Sphingobium. Next base: position 472,915 of record NZ_LXVX01000012.1, read on the forward strand.
TGTCCGAGCGCCGCGACGACATTCCGCCGCTGGTCGAACATTATCTCGCCCGCTTCGCCGCTGACCGACGCGTACCGCCGCCGGAAATCGCCAGCGACGCGATGGCCGCGCTCCAGGCCAATGAATGGCCCGGCAATGTCCGGCAACTGCGTAATGTCATCGAACGCACGATGATCCTGGCGCCGGGCGACCGGATCGGCCGGATCGAGCTGGACATGCTGCCGCCTGAACTGACCAGCGGCGGCGGCGGGGAGGGGATCGGCCAGTCCGCCATCATGGGCGCCCCGCTGCGCGAGGCACGCGAGAGTTTCGAGCGCGAATATCTGCGCATCCAGATCCGCCGCTTTTCCGGCAATATCTCGCGCACGGCCACTTTCATCGGCATGGAGCGATCGGCGCTGCACCGAAAATTGAAGCTGCTGGGGATCACCGAAGGCAAGGAATAGCGCGGGTCTGGTCGATCCGCGGCGGAATTTGGCCAAGGCATATCTCGACCATGGACGCCTCTTCGCAATTGCGGTAGAACTGCCCCCGCCTCCGGTGCGCGGGGGCAGGCAAGACATCCTGCTTAAGGGTGCGAGAGCGGGTAACGTCCCGCCAAGAATACAGGACTGGCGACGACCATGGCCGATAAAGTGAACAATCTTCAGGATATTTTCCTGAACAGCCTGCGCAAGAGCAAGACCCCGGTGACCATGTTTCTGGTCAAGGGCGTGAAGTTGCAGGGCATCATCACCTGGTTCGACAATTTCTCCGTGCTGCTGCGCCGCGACGGCCAGTCGCAGCTGGTGTATAAGCACGCAATCTCGACCGTGATGCCGGCCCAGTCGATGGACCTGACCGACCTGCGTAAATCGAGCGAAAGCAATGGCAAGCCCAAGCTGTTGCAGGAAATCTTCCTGTCCGCGGTCCGCAAATCGGGCAGCCCGGTGACGATGTTTCTGGTGAACGGCGTCATGCTTCAGGGCGAGATCGCCGCCTTCGACCTTTTCTGCATGTTGCTCGAACGCGACGGCATGGTGCAGCTCGTCTACAAGCACGCCATTTCGACGGTCCAGCCGCTCCACGCGCTCGACCTGACCGGCGAGAACGAACAGGACGATTGATCCTTTCCGCCGCGCGTCGGTTCCGTTGCAGTGGACCGGCGCGCGGCGAGGTGCTTTAAGCCGCCATGGCCATATTCAACCGCGACTCCGATGACGAGGTGGCGCGCGGCGCGCGCGCCGTCGTCGTCCATGCCGAAACCCATGGTGCAGATCGCCGCGACAGCGATGCGCGGCTGGAGGAGGCGCGCGGACTCGCGCTTGCCATCGGCATCGACGTGCGCGCGGCCCAGGCTTTTCGCGTCCGCGACCGCAAGCCGGCCACCTTGTTCGGCAGCGGACAGGTCGATCAGATCGCGACGCTGGTCAGGCAGGAAGATGCCGAGCTGGTCATCGTCGACAACAGCCTGTCGCCGGTACAGCAGAGCAATCTTGAAAAGGCGTGCGAGGCGAAGGTCATCGACCGAACCGGCCTGATCCTCGAAATCTTCGGCGAGCGCGCCGCCACCAATGAGGGGCGGCTCCAGGTCGAGCTGGCCCATCTCGATTATCAGGCCGGGCGCCTGGTGCGCAGCTGGACCCATCTGGAGCGACAGCGCGGTGGCTTCGGCTTCCTCGGCGGCCCCGGCGAAACCCAGATCGAGGCGGATCGCCGCATGATCCGAGACCGCATGGCCAAGATTCGCCGTGAACTGGACCAGGTTACGCGGACCCGCGGACTCCACCGCGCCCGGCGCCAGCGCGCGCCCTGGCCGGTGATCGCGCTGGTCGGCTACACCAATGCCGGGAAGTCGACGCTCTTCAATCGGCTGACGGGCGCGGACGTCATGGCGGAAGACCTGCTATTCGCCACGCTTGATCCGACCATGCGCCAGATATCGCTCCCCGGCCTCGACAAGGCGATCCTGTCCGATACGGTGGGGTTCGTTTCCGACCTTCCGACCCAGTTGATCGCGGCCTTCCGCGCGACGCTGGAGGAAGTCCTGTCGGCCGACCTTATCGTCCATGTTCGCGACATCGCCCATCCCGATACCGAAGCACAGCGCGATGACGTGCTGGATGTGCTCGGCGAACTGGGCGTTGCCGGGGAGGCGGCGCTGGAGCGGGCGGAAGGCGAGCCGGATGCGCCACCGATCATCGAAGCCTGGAACAAGCTCGACCTGCTGGGCGAGGAGGATGGGGCGCTGATCCGTGAACAGGCCGCGCGACGGGATGATGTCGTGATCCTGTCGGCGCTGACGGGTGAAGGCGTCGACGCGCTACAGCGCACGATCAGCGACCGCATGACGCGCGGCGCAAAAGTTTATGGCCTGCGCATCCCGGTATCCGACGGCGCGGCGCTTGCCTGGTTGCACGAACATGGCGAAGTGCTCTCGACCATCATGGAAGATGAGGAAACGCGCATCGACGTGCGCCTTTCCGACGCCGCGTTCGCCCGTTTTACCAAGCGGGGGCAGGGGTAGCATTTACGGGCGGACGCGCGCCGCTGGATAGGGCGTCCGGCAGCGGAGACAATGTCCCCGCCGCCGGAATTCTTCCGTATCAGATCAGCGCCTTTTCAACGACCGACACTGCCTGGTCCAGAGGCTTGGCGCGGTCGCAGTCGCTACCGCACTTTTCCTGCTGGTAACGCAGTTTCTGGAGAATGTCGCGAGCGGCATCTCTGTTACCCAGGCGGATTTCCGCCAGGGCCAGGCCCGACATGGCGCCGGGATGCCCATTGCGTCCTGTATATAGACTTTGTTCAAAATAGCGCCGTGCCGCTTCCGCGTCGTTCAGGCCGAGCTTCGCGACGCCCTTCAGGAAACGGACCTGCCGGCTGCTGGTCTTGCCAATCAGCGAACCGAGCAACTTGTCTGCTTCGGCAAAATTGCCGCTCGCGATGAACCCCTGCGCCCTTTGCATGTCGCGGCCCGGTATCGAGGCGGAAGGGCCAGCGAAATCATAGGACGCGTAGCCCGTAACAGGCTGGACCATCGGCGTGAATGGGGATTGCGTGATGCTTCCGCTGGTCTGCGCGTAAGCAGGCACGACAAAAACACAGAAGGCGGAGAGCAGGGACGTCCAGCGCATAGCATGATCCTCCATCAGACAAGGAAAAGCTATCGCGATCGCAAGCACTTGTCAAATTGCATTGCAATGAAGGACTTTTCGGCAGCCGGCCTAGAGGTCGCGATACATGACGAGAGCGTCGCTATAAACGCCGCCGGGGAGAAGGAATGCGCCGGGCAATCGGCCGACGATGGCAAAGCCCATGGCCTGCCACAATGCGACGGCGCGGCTGTTGGTCGCGATCACGAAGTTGAACTGCATCGCGCGAAAACCCATGTCGCGCGCCAGGTCGAGGGATGCGGCGCACATGCGTCGCGCGATGCCGCGTCCGGTTGCGTCCTGCGCCACGACATAGCCGGCATTGGCTACATGGCCGCCGCCGCCGGCCTGGTTGGCGCGGATGTAGAAGAGGCCGAGCACCCGGCCATCCTCCTCAAACACCCGCACGGTCCGGTCGGGCGCGAGCCAGAGCGCGAGCGTGGCCTCGCGGCTCATGTCGCGGGGGATGGCCAGCGTCTCGCCCGCACGGATCACAGGCTCCAGGATCGCCCAGATGGCGTCATGATCCGCCGTCGCGACGCGGCGGATCATTCCGTCTTTTCCCGCCGCTTGGCCTGTTGCCACAAGGCTTCCTTGTCGTCGAGCGACAGGCCGGCAAAGGCATCGCCCGCCAGTTGCTCCATCGTCCGGAAGCGGCGATCGAACTTGCCGTTGGCCTTGCGCAGCGCGACTTCCGGATCGACCTTGAGATGGCGTGCGAGGTTGACCACGACGAAGAGCAGGTCGCCAATCTCCTCTTCCCGCGCGTCCTGGTCCTCGGCCTCGCGGACTTCGTCCAGTTCCTCGAAGATCTTGTCGATCACGCCGACCGTGTCGGGCCAGTCGAATCCGGTCCGCGCCGCGCGATTCTGCAACTTTTCCGCCCGCACCAGCGCGGGCAGGGTGATCGCGACTCCGGCCAGCGCGCTCGGGTCCGGCTCCTTCTCGGCGCGCTCGGCAGCCTTGATGACTTCCCACTGGGCATGACCATCCTCACGGCGCGCGCCCTCGCCGAATACATGGGGGTGGCGCCGGATCATCTTCTGGGTGATCGCGTCGATCACATCCTGCAGGGCGAAATGGCCGGCCTGTTCGGCCATGCGGCTGTGGAACGCCACCTGGAGCAGCAGGTCGCCCAGTTCATCGCGCAGCGCCGCCATATCCTCACGCTCGATCGCATCGGCGACCTCATAGGCTTCCTCGATCGTGTAGGGTGCGATCGACGCGAAATCCTGTTCTATGTCCCATGGACAACCCGTGTCGGGATCGCGCAGCCTGGCCATGACCTTGGCGAGTGGCATGATGTCGGCGGGACTTGCGTTGGACATGGGATGAACTCGTGGCGGAGATGAAGACTAGCCGCAGCGATAGGGGCTTAACGCCGAGCTGACCAGCCCCGCAATATAAGTTCGATAATAAGGATTATGTTAAATCCCGTCACGCCGTACAATGTCGTTCAGCTGTCCAGATCGCTGTCGGCTTTCGCGCGTCAATCCTCCCGGATCATGCTGTGCCGCGCCGTGTCCCGCATCCGCACATAGACGGTCAGCGAAATCGCGATCATCACCGTGACATAGACATAAAATGCCTCTTCATGGCCGGCCTGCTTGAACCACAGAGCGACCAGCTCAGCCGTCCCGCCGAACAGCGTGTTCGCAAGCGCATATGGCAGCGCCACGCCCAGCGCGCGGATATGCGCCGGGAACAGCTCGGCCTTCACTACCGCGTTGATCGACGTATAGCCCGTCACGATGACCAGGCCCGCCATCACCAGCAATCCGGCCACCAGTGGATTGCGGGTTTCGGCCAGGGTCGCGAAGATCGGATAGGTCAGGAACATTCCAAGAACGCCAAAGCCGACCATCAGGGGCTTGCGCCCGATTCGGTCGGACAGCGCGCCGGCCACCGGCTGCAACAACATGAACAGGAACAAGGTCACCGCGTTGATCTGCGACGCTGTTTCCCGGCTCAGGCCGCTCGTGTTCACCAGGAATTTTTGCATGTAAATGCTGTAGGCGTAGAAAGCGATCGTCCCGCCCGCCGTCAGCAGCATCACCGTCAACGTCTCGCGCGGATGCCGGGTGACGAGTTCCACAAAGCCGGACCTGGGCGCGCCCTCCGCCTTGGCCACCGCGAAGCTCTGCGTTTCCGACAGGCCGCGCCGCAGCCAGAAGACGACGATCGCCAGCGCCCCGCCGATGAAGAAGGGTATCCGCCATCCCCAGGCGTCGAGTTGTGCTTCGCTGAGGGTCGCCTGGAGCAGCAACAACACGCAGATCGCAACCAGCTGGCCAGCGATCAAGGTTACATACTGGAAGCTGGAATAGAATCCGCGCCGGCTCTTGCCCGCCATTTCCGACAGATAGGTGGCGCTCGCGCCATATTCGCCGCCGATCGACAGCCCCTGCATCAGCCGCGCCAGCACCAGCAGCAGCGGCGCGGCGACTCCGATCGTCTCGTAACCGGGCGTGACGCCGATCAGCAGCGACCCGGCGCACATCAGCGCCACCGACAGGGTGAGCCCGCTCTTGCGCCCATGCCGGTCGGCATAGACGCCCATCAGCCAGGCGCCGATCGGCCGCATCAGGAAGCCGACGGCGAAGATACCCGCCGCGCTCAGCAACTGCGCGGTGCGATCCTCGCTGGGGAAGAAATGCGGCGCGAAATAGAGGGTGAAGGCGGCATAGGCATACCAGTCATACCATTCCACCAGATTGCCGGTGGAACCGCCGATGATCGCCTTCAGCCGCTCGCGCTGTGTCGGGGCTTGCGGGGCCGAAGCACCCTGTCCTGCCGGTGACGTCATGGCGTCAGTACCATTTCCCCATTCTGCACGCCCCATTGGCGAAGGCGGGACAGCATGTTCATGCCGATCACGTTGACGTCGCCGAACGCGGGGGAAACGACGACGGGCAGGTCGGCTGCGCGGATCGGCCCGATCGCGAGCGTGGCAATGCTGGAGCGCCGCGCCTCCACCTTGCCGTTGGCGGTGGACATGATGACGCCGGGCGAGCCGACGTCATAGTTCAGCCCGGCCGCGCGCGCCGTGGTTTCGGACAAGGCGGTGAAGGTCGCGCCGCTATCGATGAGGAAGCGGGCGGGCGTACCGTTGATCGAGCCTTCGACCCAATAATGGCCATCGGGCGCCACGGGGACGCGCAGCGCCTGCCCTTCGGTCCGGGCGGGCGGCAGCGCGGATGGGGTTTCGCCGGGTGCGCCGACGCCGCCTTGCTCGGCCCATCGCCCGGTCAGATAGCCTTGGTTCTGGGCGAATTTGAAGAGGCCCAGCAATCCGGCAAAGATCGCGACCCAGAGCAACGCCATGCGCAAAAGGCCGCCCCAGGCCAGACGCCGACCGATCAGCGAGGATGCGACCAGCATGATCGCCAGCACATACCAGATGATCGATGCCGTCTGATCCGTGCCGTCCATCAAGCCCCCTGCCCGTTCAATTCGACCACCATGCCATCATAGCCCGGCTCTACGCCATTGGGGAGGGTGCCGCACAGGGTCGCATAATCCATGCTCTGGTCCATGTGCGTCAGGATCGCACGGCCCGGCCGGGCGGCGGCGATGGCGTCCAGTGTCAGCGCGAGATGGGGGTGGGTCGGATGAGGCTTTTCCCGCAACGCATCCACCACCCAGATGTCCAATCCGTCATACAGCGCCAGCATGTCCGGCGTCATGGCATGGAAATCAGTAGCATAGCCGATGGAGTGGCCATCATGACGGAAACGAAAGCCGGTCGACCAGATGTCGCCATGGGGCTGATCGACGCAGGCAATGTCGATGTCGCCGATCCGCAGCCCGTCGGGCAGGACATGGGCGTCGATCGTGGGATGATAGCCATTCGCGCCTTCGAAGGCATAGGCGAAGCGGCGCTGGAGCAGCTTTAGCGTCTGTGCCCGCGCATAGCCCGGAACGGGACTGCGGCGGTGGTGGTAGATTTGCCGGACATCATCCAGGCCGTGGCTATGGTCGGCATGGTCGTGCGTCCACAGGATCGCGTCGATATGAACGACATCGGCCGCCAGCAATTGCGCGCGCAGGTCAGGCGAGGTGTCGACCAGGAGGCGGGTCGTCGGGCTTTCGACCAGGATCGAAACGCGCGTCCGCCGGTTCTTCGGTTCGGCGGGATCGCACTCGCCCCAGTCATTGCCGATCCGGGGAACCCCCGACGACGTGCCGCTGCCGAGGATCGTGAGTTTCAGGCTCATGCGACCTTCGAGAAGAGGGCGCGGAAATTGGCCGATGTCGCGGCCGCCAGTTCCTCAACGCTTTCGCGGCGCAGGGTGGCGAGGAATTGGGCGGTATCGGCGACATAGGCAGGCTCGCACGGCCTGCCGCGATGCGGCACCGGCGCGAGGAAGGGGGAATCGGTTTCCACCAGCAGCCGGTCGATCGGCAGACGGGCCGCCGTTTCCTGCAAATCTTTCGCGTTCTTGAAGGTCACGATACCCGAAATGCTGATGTAGAAGCCCAGTTCCATCGCCGCGTCGGCAAAGGCACCGCTGGCGGTGAAGCAATGGATGACGCCGCCATAGGCGCCCTTCCCCATCTCGTCGCGCATGATGGCGAGCGTATCATCCTCCGCGTCGCGGGTATGGACGATCAGCGGCAGGCCGGTCTCACGGCACGCGGCGATGTGGGAACGAAAGCTGTTCTGCTGCCGTTCGCGGTCACTATGGTCGTAATAATAGTCGAGCCCCGTCTCGCCGATACCGACGACGCGGGGATGCGCGGCGCGCGCGACCAGTTTGGCGGTGTCGACATGGGGATGCTCGTCGGCTTCATGGGGATGGATGCCGACCGTGGCCCAGACATCCGGTTCGCGCACCGCGGTATCGAGCACCGCGTCCCATTCGCTTTCGCGCGTGGCGATATTGAGCATCAGCCCGACGCCGCGCGCACGTGCCCGTTCCAGCACATTGGCCTGATCCTCGATCAAGCCTTTGTAATTCAGGTGACAATGGCTGTCGATTAACATGGCGTCAGACGTCCGCTTCGGCCAGGTCGAGGCGTGGGAAGAGCGGCTTGGGGGCGGCAAGCAGGAAATCGCTATCGGCCAGCGGCGAATACCAGTGATCGCCGATCGCCGCATAGCCGCGCTTGTCGGCCGGCACGCCCATATGATCGAGCAACGCGGCGGCGCTCGCCGGGATGACCGGCAGGATCGCGACCGCCAGCTGGGCGATCGCGATATAGAGCGTCGCCAGCACCGTCTCCATCCGCTCGGGATCGGTCTTGCGCAGCGCCCACGGTGCCTGCGCGTCGATATATTGGTTGCAGGCGAAACAGGCGCGCAGCCAAGCCTCGATCGCGACGCTCGGCGCGAGATCGGCGAAGGCGGCGGGCATGTCGGTGCGGATCGTCTTGTCGAGCAGCGCGAACAGCTCGCGGTCGGCGGCGTCATGCCCATCGACCGCAGGCAGGCGACCGTCCAGATTCTTGGCGATGAAGCTCAAGGTCCGCTGGGCCAGATTGCCGAAGGCATTGCCGAGGTCGCTGTTCGCCCGCTGGACGATCGCTTCCGCGCTATAGCTGCCGTCATTGCCGAAGGTCACTTCGGACAGCAGGAAATAGCGCAACTGGTCCACGCCGAAACGGTCGGCCAGTTCCATCGGATCGGCGACGTTCCCCAGCGACTTGGACATTTTTTCGCCGCGGTTGAGCAGGAAACCGTGGCCGAATACCTGCTTTGGCAACGGCAGCTTCGCGCTCATCAGAAAAGCCGGCCAGTAAACTGTATGAAAACGCACGATATCCTTGCCGATGATGTGCGTTATGTCGCCGCCCTCAGCCCAATAGCGCGCCATCCGAGATGCATCGTCGGGATAACCGCAGCCGGTCAGATAGTTGGTGAGCGCGTCGACCCAGACATACATGACATGGCCATCCGATCCTGGCACCTTGACGCCCCAGTCGAAGCTGGTCCGCGAGACGCTGAGGTCGGACAGGCCGCCCTCCACGAAGCGGAGGATTTCATTGCGGCGGCTGTCGGGCTGGATGAAGTCAGGCTGGCTTTCGTATAGCGCCAGCAGTTGGTCCTGATAGGCGGAAAGGCGGAAGAACCAGCTTTCCTCGACCGTCCATTCGACTGGCGTACCCTGGGGGGACAGCTTGACGCCGCCTTCTCCTTCCGTAATTTCCTTTTCGTCGTAAAAAGCTTCGTCGCGGACCGAATACCAGCCTTCGTAGCGGCCGAGATACAGGTCGCCGCTGGCCTCCATCGCCTGCCAGATCGCCTGGCTGGCGCGGTGATGATCCGGTTCGCTGGTGCGGATGAAGCGATCATAGCTGATATTCAGCCTGTCGTTCATATCCTTGAAATAAGACGCCATTTCATCCGCAAGTTCGCGCGGCTCGATACCGCGTCCACGCGCCGTCTGGGCCATTTTCAGCCCATGTTCGTCAGTGCCGGTCTGGAAGAAGACGTCGCGGCCCATCATCCGCTGGAAGCGGGCGACCGCGTCGGTCGCGATCACCTCATAGGCGTGGCCGATATGGGGCCGGCCGTTAGGATAGGAAATGGCGGTGGTGATGGTGAAGGGCTTGGACATGGCGCTTCCCTACCCGCAGTTCGCGCCGTCGCAAAGCCGCTTTATGCCCCCTTTGGCGCCAGCGCCGCAACGTGCCCGGACAGTTCGAACACCACCGCGGCCGGATCGAGCGACAGGATCACCGCGCCGCCCGCCAGATGCCGCGCCTTCTCCCAATGGTCGAGCGCCTGGCCGAGCGCGGGCCCGTGCCGCGTCCGCGCCGCCTGCGCGATGAAGGCAGGCGCACGTTCCAGAAAGGCCTCATAGCGCGGCTTGGCCGATTTGAGCGCCAGCGCCTTGGCCAGCGCCAGCCTTTGACGATTGCCCGGATCACCCTGCATCGCGAGACTCGTCAGCGTCTGTTCGATTTCCGAGAGGTTGAGGCCGGCAAAACGCAGCGCCTGCCCCGGCGAACCCTCGCCTGCCCGCACCAGCGCGTCGATCTCCTGTGGTGACAGCCTTTCGTCGCTGGCCTTCAACACCGCCCGCATCGTCGCCGCATCGAGCGGATCGAAGCGCAGGGTGCGGCACCGCGATCGGATCGTGGGCAGCAGTCGCCCCGGCGCATGGCTGACCAGCAGGAACAGCATGTCGGCCGGCGGCTCCTCCAGCGTCTTGAGCAGCGCGTTGGCCGCGCCCCGCTCCAGATCGTCGGCGCTGTCGATAACCACCACCCGGCGGTTCGACAGCGAAGGGGCGGACTGGATCAGCCTTTGCAGCCCCCGCACCTGATCGACGCTGATGTTGCGTGCGGTCCCGGTTTCCTTCTCCAGTGGCGCCAGTTCGGCATAATCGGGATGCGCGGTCGCTTCGATCAGCCGCCGGATCGGGTGATTTTCCGGTACGGACAACCCCTCCCCCCCGATCAGCGGCCCGGCGGCGTCCGCCAGCAGCCGCAGCGCCAGTGCCCTTGCAAAGCTGCCCTTGCCGACACCTCTTGGACCAGCGAAAATCCAGCCATGGTGCATCCGTCCGCCGCGCGCGGCGGCGATCAGCATATCGGCTTGCGCGTCATGGCCCAGAAGTGACGTCATGGCAGCAGGTCTACGATCGCGTCGAACAGTCGCCCGGTCACGGCCTCGGGCGGACCAGCCGCGTCGACGGCACGGACCCGCTCGCCTTCCTCGCGGGCGAACCGGGTGAAGGCGTCGGCCACGGCGCGATGGAAATCACTTGCCCGCCCGCCGATTCGGTCCGCCGCATCGCCGTCGCGCGCCTTGGCCCGGCCGGTCGCTTCGGCCTCGGGCAGGGTCAGCAGCAAGGTGCGGTCGGGCAGGAAGCCCGCGCTCCCGATCCGGTGCAGCATCAATATGTCAGCGTCGGTAAGGTCGCCCTGCCCCTGATAGGCGCGACTGGAATCCAGGAAGCGGTCGGACAATATCCAGGCGCCCCGCGCCAGCGCCGGGCGGATCGTCTTTTCGACATGGTCCGCGCGCGCAGCCGCGAACAGCAGCGCCTCGGCGCGCGGGCTCCAGCGATCGGCGCCCCCGGTCAGCAGCAGCGCGCGGATCGCCTCCGCCCCTTCGCTGCCCCCCGGTTCGCGCGTCTCGACCACTTCCAGTCCGCGCGCGCGCAATGCCGCCGCCAGCGCACGAAGCTGTGTCGACTTGCCCGCGCCCTCGCCGCCTTCCAGCGTGATGAACCGCCCTTGGTTCAAGCGAAGAGCGACTTCAGGCCGTTCCACAGGCGACCGAAGATGCCGGCCTCCGCGACCTCCTCACCGGCAACCAGCGGCATGATCTGCGGCGGCGTGTCCGGCGTCTGGACGATGAGCTGGGCGATCTGCTGCCCCTTCGCGATCGGCGCCTTGATCGGGCCGGTGTAGACGACCTTCACCTGCACATTGGCCGACGCGGTGCGCGGCAGGGTGACGGCCAAATTCTGTGGTGCGACCAGCGGCACACTCATCGCGCTGCCCAGTTGCACCTCCGCCGTCTCGACGGTCTGGCCCTTCTTGAACAGAGGCTGGGCCTTCCACGCCTTGAAGCCCCAATCCATGAAGCGCACCGATTCAGCGATGCGGCCGTTGAAGCTGGTCAGGCCCGCGACCACCATCACCAGGCGGCGGCCATCCTGTTCGGCCGAGCCGGTGAAGCCGAATCCGGCTTCCTGAGTATGGCCGGTCTTGAGGCCGTCCGCGCCGGCGATCTTGCCCAGGATCGGGTTGCGATTGCCCTGGGCGATGTCAGCGCCGCCCAGGGTCTTGCCCCAGGTGAAGGACCGGGTGGCATAAAATTTCTTGTAGAGGTCGGGCGTCTCCTCGACCGTCGCCTGGGCCAGCTTGGCCAGATCCTCGGCGGTGACATAGGTCACGCCTTCATCCGGCCAGCCGTTGCTGGTGCCGAAATGGCTGTTCTTGAGGCCCAGCCGCTTGGCTTCCTCATTCATCGCCGCGACGAAGGCCTGCTCGGTCCCGGCGATGCCTTCGGCCAGCACTACGCAGGCATCGTTACCCGACAGTGTGACGATGCCGTGCAGCAGATTTTCCACCGAAACCTGCTCTCCAGCCGAGAGGAACATGGTCGATCCCGCCTGCGGCCCATGCCACTGCTTCCATGTCTCCGGGCGGACGGTGAATTTGGTGTCGAGCTTCAATTCGCCCTTCTGGATCAGGCGGAACGCGACATGGGCCGTCATCATCTTCGCCATGGAGGCAGGCGGCATCCGGGTCTGCCCCCCCTTGTCGTACAACACCGCCCCGGACGACAGATCCTTCATATAGGCGATCGGCGCTTCGCTGGTGTAGGGCGGCGCGGCCGCGATCAGCGGCTGGGCCAGCAGCCCGACGGCAAGGAGGAGGGCAACGCTTTTCTTCATCGGGGACTGCCTTCGAACAAGATGGAATCGCTTCGATGCGCGATGCCTATCGCGCGTCATTAGCCATGATGCGGACATTCTCAAAGCCCTTGGCGGTTGCCGTGCGCAGGCCGGCCTGCGCGGCCTGGCGCGTCGGATAGGGGCCGAAGCGCACGCGCCACAAGCTTCCGGCCCGTTCGGCCCTGGCGCCCATGCTACTCGCGAGCGTTTCGGCCCGTTCCTGCGATGAAAAGGCGCCGACCTGCACGACATAGCCGCCCTTGCCCGCCAGGGTTGCCACCGTGGGTGCGGCGGGCCTGGCCGCCGGGGCCGCCAGAGGGGATTTCAGCGGAAGGCGCGGCGTCGGCTTGTCGAAATCAGCGCCCGGCCGGGGCGCCGAGGCCGCCGCTGAGGCGATCGGGGGCTGAGGTGGTGACGGCGGGGCTACCGGCCTAGCGGAAAGTTTGCTCCTGAGCGCCTTGAGCAAGGCAGGCGGCGTTTCCAGCCGGTCGGCGGCGCGGCCGTGGGCGCGGAGCGCAGCGCGCTCCTGTTCGGGCGGATTGACCCGCCGCACGCGCACGGGGAATGGCCCATCACCGACGCCGAGTTGCGCTGCGGCGCCGGATGACAGGGCGATCACCTGGTCGCCACGCATCGGTCCCCGATCATTGACACGCACCAATATCGTCCTGCCGCTGTCGAGCGCCGTCACCTCGACATAGCTGGGCAGGGGCAAGGTCTTGTGCGCGGCACCGACCGCTGAAGACACGAAGGCTTCGCCATTGGCCGTCGCCTTCCCCAGGCTGCCGCTGTCCGAGATGCCGGCATAGCCGACTTCGTCATAATGGACCGGATCGGCCGGCGTGTAGGTCGTACCGGCAACGACATAGGGCTCGCCCAGCAGGACCGGCGCATCCGCGACCATCCGGCCTGACGGCGGCGTTACGGTCTTTTTCGGCTGCGCCGCCAGCGCGCTACAAGCCATTGCCAGCATCAAGGCGGCTGCCGCGCGCCCGCTATTGTTTGACCGCATCCGCCAGCAATCCCACCGACAAGGCATAGAAATTGGAACAATTATAATCGAGGATCACGCGATAATTGCTGGTCAGCAGATAGGCGGTCTGACCCGGCCCGTCCGGCTCCAGCAGCGTGGCCAACATGCTGTCCGCGGGCCAAATGCCGTTCGCCGGCGCCAGCCCCAGCTTGCGCCATTCCGCTATGGTCAGCCAGCGACTATGCCGGTTGAACACGCGGGGGCAGCGGGGCGGCGTGGTCCGCGCCGCGATGGCCGCGCGGTTCAAGCCGGCGGGAACCGATACGGCCACGCCCCAGGGCTGGCCGCGACGCCATCCGGATTGGACGAAATAATTGGCGATCGAGGCGAGCGCATCGGCCTCGCTGGTCCAGATGTCAGCCTTGCCGTCGCCATCGCCATCCTTGGCCAGGCGCAGATAGACGCTGGGAAGGAATTGCGGATAGCCGGTTGCGCCGGCCCAGCTGCCGACCAGCCGGCTGCGCGGCACGCCATTGTCCAGCATCTTGAGCGTCGCCAGCAGTTCCGGCTCGAACAGCGCTCGCCGCCGCCCTTCCCATGACAGCGTCGCCAGCGACCGGATCAGGTCGAAATCGCCCGTGTAGGAACCATAATTGGTTTCATGGCCGTAGATCGCGACCATGATCTCTTCCGGAACGCCGGTTTCCGCCTCGATCCGCGCCAGTCGGCCGCGATTGGCCCGATAGGCGGTGCGGCCACGAGTGATCCGCGCCGCGTCGACATGCTGGCGGCGATAAGGCTCGAAATTGGGGATCGGCGAATAGGCGCCGCCCCCGGGCTGGCTCTGGTCAAGCTGGATTACGCGCGCATTGGGGGTCAGGCCGGGAAAGACGCTGTTCAGCGTTCCGTCGCCTATGCCCATGGCCCGCGCCTTCGGACGCAGGCTTTCCAGATAGGCCTGGAAGGACGCATTGTCCTGCGCCAAGGCAGGCACGGGAGCAACCGTAGCGGTAACGGTGGCCAGCCCCAGAAGCAGCGCCAGAGCGGATGAGCGCACAGAATCTCTCATGACCCCGTTGTTGCACAGCCGGTGCGAGACGGGAAACCCCTTATCGGGATCGATGGCGGAGAAGGCGATGAACCGTGCATCGCGTGATTTTGCGCTTGGCAAGTCCGCTCGGCACGTTAGGAAGCGGGCAACGGACAGGTGGCCGAGTGGTTTAAGGCAGCGGTCTTGAAAACCGCCGTGGGTTTACGCTCACCGTGGGTTCGAATCCCACCCTGTCCGCCACCCTGCGCTCTGGCAGCTCATCTGCATCAGGCGTAACTGCCGGGCGCGACCTGGCGGAGGGTGATGGGAGCGGACGCCGTTGCCCGCGCGCCCGATTCTCCGATAATGGCCACGGGATCGACGGCCCGGCTCAGCAATATGCCGCATCGGTCCGGCCCGTTCCAGATCACCGTGCCGCACACCTCCAGATGGACGGCGATCAGCGTCACGCGCTCGCCCACCGGGGGCAGCCACGCGCCCGCCAGCAGTGCGCCGTAGATCGAGATATTGCGGATCTCTACCGGCTCGGACAGGCCGCTCCAACTGAGTATTGCTTCGACATCGGCGGCGAAGCGCTTTTCTCGCCGTCGTTCGGCGCGCGCGCGATAAATGATGCTGTCCATCGCCATCTCCCGGTTACCCCCCCGGGACGAATGCAGCCTCGCCGCCTTGTCTTGCGAAATTCCTAAGCGCGATGGTTAAGACGGCCTTGGGCGGACATCGGCCGCCCATGTCGGATCAGGCCAGCGCACCGTGGCAATGCTTGTATTTCTGGCCCGATCCGCACGGACAGGGCGCGTTGCGGCTGATGTCGAGATTGGCGAACTCGCCTGGCGATGCCGGGGCGAGCGCCGCACGCGGGATCGTCGTCGTGATGCCGCCCAGCTGCCCAGCATCGATATCGGCGCTGTTGTCCTCGCCCGAAAACGGATCGATGTGCGTGGTGATGAAATCGGGCAGCACCGGCAGGCCATAATCCTGGATCGGCGGCTGCTCCATCCGGAACTGCACCCGCGCGATCGACCCGGTCACATCCTCGCGGATATTTTCCAGCATCCGCTCGAACAGGGCGAAGGCTTCCTGCTTATATTCGTTGATCGGCGTCTTCTGAGCATAGGCGCGCAGATGGACGACCTGGCGCAGCGCGTCCAGCGTCGCCAGATGCTCCTTCCAGTGATGGTCCAGGCTCTGAAGCAGGATCGACTTCTCGATCATGTGCCAGTCGGCCGCGTCGATCTCCTTGACCTTCTCGGCCACGGCTTCGTCGGCCAGGGCGACCAGGCGTTCCTCGATCATTTCGGGATCGACGGCATCCTCGGCCAGCCAGGCATCAAAATCAGGTTCCAGGCCCAGGATTTCCGCAGTACGGACCTTGAGACGCTCCATATCCCATTGTTCGGGATAGGTGCCCGGCGGGCAGGATGCACCGACCAGATCGTTGACCGTTTCATGCCGCATGTCGGCGACGACATCGTCCACCGTGTCGGCATCCATGATGTCGCTGCGCTGTTCGTAGATGACCTTGCGCTGGTCGTTCATCACATCGTCATATTCGACGACCTGCTTGCGAATGTCGTAGTTGCGCGCCTCGACCTTCTTCTGCGCGGTCTCGATGGCCTTGCTGAGCCATTTGGACGGCGGCAGCGCCTCGCCATCCTCCAGATTGGAGCGGATCATCTTCGCGAACATCGTGTCCGGGCCGAAGATACGCATCAGGTCGTCGTCGAGGCTCAGATAGAAGCGCGACAGGCCGGGGTCGCCCTGACGGCCCGAACGGCCGCGCAGCTGATTGTCGATGCGGCGGCTTTCATGCCGCTCGGTCGCCAGCACGAACAGGCCGCCGGCGGCCAGCACTTCCTGCTTCTCCGCCTCGATCTCGGCCTCGATCCGGGCGATGGCCGCTTCGCGCTCCGGCCCTTCGGGCATGTCGCGCAGTTCGTCCTCGACCCGCATCTCCAGATTGCCGCCCAGCTTGATGTCGGTGCCGCGCCCGGCCATGTTGGTGGCGATCGTAACCGCGCCCTTGCGGCCCGCCTGCGCCACGATATGCGCCTCGCTCTCATGGAAGCGGGCGTTGAGGACCGCGTGCTTGACGCCTTCCTGGTTGAGGAATTCGGACAGCATTTCCGATTTCTCGATCGACACCGTGCCGACCAGCACCGGCTGCCCCTTGAGCTGATGCTCCTTGATGGTCCGCGCGATCCCGCGGAACTTGTCTTCCAGATTCTTGTAGAAACTGTCTTCCTCGTCGACGCGCTGCACCGGCCGGTTGGTCGGGATGGTGACGACGTTCATCTTGTAGATTTCGTAGAATTCGGTCGCCTCGGTCGCGGCCGTGCCGGTCATGCCGCCCAGCTTGGGGTACATGCGGAAATAATTCTGGAAGGTGATCGAGGCGAGCGTCTGATTTTCCGGCTCGATATTCACCGCTTCCTTGGCCTCCACCGCCTGGTGCAGACCGTCCGACCAGCGACGGCCGTCCATCATGCGGCCGGTAAACTCGTCGATGATGACGACCTTGCCGTCCTTGACGATATAGTCGATGTCGCGGCGGAACATCACGTTCGCGCGTAGCGCCTGGTTCACATGGTGGACGACGGCGGTATTCTCGAAATCATAGAGGTTCGCGCCCTGAAGCAGGCCCGCCTGCTCCAGCAGCCGCTCGATCTTCTCGGTGCCGTCCTCGGTCAGCGTGACGCTGCGCTGCTTCTCGTCCTTCTCATAGTCGGATTCGGTGATCTGCTTCACGATCGCATCGACCGCGACATAGAGTTCCGACTTGTCGTCGGTCGGGCCGGAGATGATGAGCGGCGTGCGCGCCTCGTCGATCAGGATCGAGTCCACCTCATCGACGATCGCGTAATTGAACGGCCGCTGGACCATCGAGCCGCGGTCATATTTCATATTGTCGCGCAGATAGTCGAAGCCGAGTTCGTTGTTCGTCGCGTAGGTGATGTCGGCCGCATAGGCCTCGCGCCGCTGGTCCTCGCTGATGTTCGGCACGATGACGCCGGTGGTGAGGCCGAGGAAGCGATAGACCTGACCCATCCATTCGCAGTCGCGGGTAGCGAGATAGTCGTTCACGGTGACGACGTGAACGCCCTTCCCCTCCAGCGCATTGAGATAGGTGGCGAGCGTCGCGACCAGGGTCTTGCCCTCACCAGTGCGCATTTCGGCAATCTCGCCGCGATGCAGCACGATGCCACCCACCATCTGCACGTCGAAATGCCGCATTCCCAGAACGCGGACGGACGCTTCGCGGACCGTGGCGAAGGCCTCCGGCAGCAGGTCGTCGAGCGTCTCGCCGGCAGCCAGCCGTTCGCGGAATCGCGCCGTCTGAGCCGCCAGATCCTCGTCGCTCAGCGCCTGGACCGCAGGTTCGAACGAGGCGATCTTGTCGACGATCTTGCCCAGCGACTTCACATAACGTTCGTTGGACGATCCGAAGATGGACTTGGCGAGTGCGCCGAACATGAGCTCTCCCTGAGCGAAAAAGACTGAAGGCGTAAGCGCCGACGCCGATGAACAATTGTGCGGCAAATAGGGATCGGTCGCCCGAACGTCAATTCAGCGCCGTCCTTCCGGGCGCGGAAATGACGTACAGTGCAATTAATCATCTGCCGATCGAGGCGCGAGTTCGTCAAGAATCTCGAGCCATCGCGCGGCGATGCGCTGTCGGCCGTAATTCCGATCCAGATATTCCCGCGCCCGCAACAGCCTGGCCTGCTCCCCTTCCCAATCGAACGCGTAGCGGGAAAGTCCGTCCTGCCAGTCGTCCAGGGCGATGTAGGGCCTCAACTCCTCGTAGGATTCGATCGAATCCGCGATGACCCCAAGCCCCGCCAGAATGGCGGTCGCAGGGCGATTGATCGATTTGCCCAGAGTATAATCATTGCGGGATACCGGTACGATCGCCACGCGATGCAGCTTGAGCGCCGCGGGAAAGCTCACCAGCGACCAGGGCATGTAGAAGCTGGGAATCCCCCATCCGGCCGACGCCTGGCGGTAGACGGCCGGCTTGTTGTTGATGATGGTCAGCGTAACCGGATGCGTGGCAGCGAACTGGCGCAACTGGGCGACCGCATCGTCCAGTTGGCCGACCCCGGCGATGCCCGCCATGTTGTTGCCGAACCAGACGATATGGAGAGCCTGAGGGTGGCTCGCCAGAAAGGATTGCAGGCGCACGAGATGGTACCGTTCCGTGATCGACAGGCGCCGTGTCGACAGGGTGGAGATGTCCTCAAGCATATCGGGAATGACCCGGATGCGCCCCTCTATCTCCGGGGTCGAGGCGACGAGCAACTGCCCCATCATCTTGGTCGGTACCGTGACCAGGTCCGCCTGAGCGAGAAGGCTGCTGGTGCGCTGTCCATGGTGCGCCGATCCCTTCACCCGGTTATTGGCGAAGCGATTGTCGCAAATGTCGAATATCAGCCTGCAACCGGCCTTTTGCGCGGCCTTCGTCGCCTTGACCGCGCCCCGTCCGAACGCCTTGGAGATGATGACGGCGTCGAGACCTTTCGGTCCCGTCAGCTTGGGATAGCGGCGCACATCCACGCCCGCCTCGCGCAGCACGGCCATCGGCTCCAGCACGCGCAACCGAATACTGGCCTTCTTTCGGGAATAGCGTTTGGCGTAGAAGGCGAAGCGGCGATTGCCGGTGACTGTCATGGAAAGCTGCACTCGTGATGATGGCGCCTTATGCCTCCGGCGTCGTGATGAACACAAGCAGCTATGCGTCATTTTCGACCGAAGCCGTGCAGCAAGGCTGGCAATCGGCGGCGGCTCATCTTATGGCGGCGGCATGGAAAAATCGCCTCTCGCTCCAGCCGCCTTTCCGTCCCTTCCCGCCATCGGCGGCGTCACGCTGCGCGTCGCCCGCGCGGGGTACAAGGCGTGGGAGCGCTGCGACCTGACCTATGTCGAACTGGACGCCGGCACCGCCGTCGCGGGGGTCACGACCCAGAGCAAATGCCCCTCGCCCGAAGTCGAATGGTGCCGTGACGCCATTCCTCTCGGCGCCGCGCGGGCTCTGGTGGTGAATGCGGGGAACGCCAACGCCTTTACCGGCCATCGCGGCCGCGCGGCGGTGGAGGCGATCGCGGCGAAGGTCGCCAATCACCTGTCCTGCCAGCCGTCGGACGTGTTCATCTCCTCGACCGGGGTGATCGGCGTGCCCTTGCCGGTCGACAAGGCCGAAGCGGGCCTGGACGCCGCGTTCACCGCCGCGCCCTGCGGCTGGGAAGAGGCCGCCACCACCATCGGCACCACCGACACCTATCCGAAGGGAGCATCGGCCTCCGCCATGATCGGCGACACGCGGGTCGAACTGGTCGGCATCATCAAGGGGTCCGGCATGATCGCGCCCGACATGGCAACGATGCTGGGCTATATCTTCACTGACGCGGCGATCGACCCCGCTTTGCTCCAGCAGATGCTGTCGACGGCCAACAAACGCACATTCTCCTGCATCACCGTGGACAGCGACACCTCCACCAGCGACACCGTCCTGGCCTTCGCGACCGGCAAGGCGGGCAATGCGCCGCTGACCGACATGGACGATGCGGGCGCTGACGCCTTTCACGCGGCGCTGAGCGATCTTTGCCGCCATCTCGCCCATCTGGTGGTGCGCGACGGCGAAGGGGCCACCAAGTTCGTGGAGATCAGCGTGGACGGCGCGGTCAGCGACGAGAGCGCGCACCGCATCGGCCTGTCGATCGCCAA
The DNA here is from genome assembly GCF_001650725.1 of Sphingobium sp. TCM1. Taxonomy (GTDB): domain Bacteria; phylum Pseudomonadota; class Alphaproteobacteria; order Sphingomonadales; family Sphingomonadaceae; genus Sphingobium. The sequence continues at coordinate 493,153 of NZ_LXVX01000012.1, forward strand.
TTCGCCGCTGGTCAAGACCGCGATCGCGGGCGAGGATGCCAATTGGGGCCGCGTGGTCGCCGCCATCGGCAAGGCGGGCGAGCCGGCGGATCGCGACAAGCTGTCGATCCGGTTCGGCAGCACGCAGGTCGCGACCGGCGGCCTGGCAGTAGAAGGCTATGACGAGGCACCCGTCGCGGCGCACCTGAAAGGACAGGACATCGTCATCGGCGTCGAGCTGGGCCTGGGCGAAGGACGCGCGACCATCTGGACCTGCGACCTGACCCATGGTTACATCTCCATCAACGCCGACTATCGCAGCTAGGAAGGCGCGGCGGATGCTGTTCGAACTGCATGAACCGGTCGTCGCGCTGATGCGCGAAGTGGGGCGCGACATCGTGATGCCGCGCTACCGCAATCTCGCCGCTCATGAGATCAGCGAGAAGGCGGCCGACGATTTCGTCACCGTCGCCGACCGGGAAAGCGAGTTGCGGCTCGCGGAGGGGCTGTCGGATATCCTGCCGGAAGCGGGCATCATCGGCGAGGAAGCCTGCGCCGCCGACCCCGCCATATTGGAACGGGCGGGCGAAGGGTTGAACTGGATCATCGACCCGATCGACGGAACCGGCAATTTCGCGGCGGGCCAACCGCCCTTCGGCATCATGGTGTCGCTGGCCGATGGCGGGACGACGCTGGCCGGATGGATATTGGACCCGCTGACCGGCCGCCTGTGCCATGCGATGCTGGGCGGCGGCAGCCATATCGACGGCGAACATGTCCAGGCGCGGGAGAGCGGCGGCGACATACCGATCGCGGCACTGGCGGTCTATTTCATGTCGCCCGAGGAGCGGACCGACATCCAGCGCCGTTCGCAGGCCAGCTTCACGCTGGTGGATATTCCCCGCTGCGCCGCCGAACAATATCCCCGGCTGGTGCTGGGGCAGAATGACGTGTCGGTGTTCGCGCGGACCTTGCCCTGGGATCATGCGGCGGGCACCCTGTTCGTCAATGAAGCGGGCGGCTGTTGCCAGCGGATCGACGGAACGCCCTATGTCGTGGGTGATCTGCGCCGCGGGCTGATGGGCGCGTCCTCGCCCCGCCTGTGGGACCGGGCGGCGTCGATATTGTTCGGATAGAGGGATCGGGAATGCTGACCATCTGGGGACGGCTGAATTCGCACAATGTGAAGAAGGTCGTCTGGTTCGCGGACGAGATCGGCCTGCCCCATGTCCGCCATGACGTGGGCGGCGCGTTCGGCATGGACGCGACCTATCTCGCCAGGAACCCCAATGCGCTGATCCCGACAATCGAGGATGGCGACCTGACCCTGTGGGAATCCAACGCCATCCTGCGCTATCTGGCGGCGCGCCACGCCCCTGCGCTATGGCCGGCCGATCCGGTCGAAAGGGCGCAAGGGGACAAGTGGATGGACTGGCAGTTCGCCTTCGCCGATGCACAGCGGGACGCCTTCCTGCAACTGGTGCGGACGCCCGATGGACAGCGAAATGGACAGTTGATCGCGAAGTCGGCCCAAGCGACGGGCGCGGCGATGCTGGTCCTCGACCAAGCGCTGGCCGCCCAGCCATGGCTTTCAGGTGTCCATTTCGGTGTCGCGGATGTGCCAATGGGTGTTTACGCCCACACCTGGTTCACATTGGCTATCGAGCGGCCCGACGTGCCGCATGTGCGCGCCTGGTATGACCGGCTGCGCGAGCGGCCGGCCTATGCCTGGTCGGTGATGATCCCGCTGACATAGGCCAGTCGCCGGCCTGACCTGATTACAGGACGCTTTCGATCCAGCCCTTGAGCGCACTCTTGGGCGCGGCGCCGACCTTGGTCGCGCTGACTTCGCCATTCTTGAACAGGATCATCGTCGGGATGCCGCGAACGCCATACTGACCGGGCGCGTCGGGATTTTCGTCGATGTTGATCTTGGCGATCGTGACCTTGTCCGCCAGTTCCTCAGAGATTTCCTCCAGGGCCGGGCCGATCATCTTGCACGGACCGCACCATTCGGCCCAGAAATCGACGAGCACGGGCTTATCGGAATCGATCACGTCCGCCTTGAAGCTGACGTCGGTAACTGCCTTTGTGGCCATATCGGAAACTCCTTTGGTTGGGCGATATCTAGGATGCGCGTGTGTCCGGCTCAACCGGCCAGAGCGGCAAATTCTCCTGCGCGGGGACAAAGCCCGGCTTGTGGCGCGCGAGCAGGTCGGGGGGCAGGGTCAGCAGGTGCGGGCCGCTGGTGTAGAGAAGCCCGGCCTTGATCGTCCGACCCGGAAAGATGACTTCGAGCGCGGCGACATAGGCAGCCATCTGCCGCACATGCGCGAGCGGCGCGTCATCGGGTGATTGCGGGACGATGCGGCCGGTCTTGAAATCCACCAGCTGGACATGATCGTCGCCAATGTGCAGCCGGTCCACCGTTCCGGCGATCACGGCCTCCCCCACCACGGCGGCGATCGGCGCTTCGGCCAGCGCATCCGGGGCGAACAGGTCGGCGAAGGCGGGAGCCTCGATCACGCGCAGGGCCTGGTCCATGACATCGCGGCGGACGGCGGCGTCTCCTGCACCCTGCTGCGCCAGCCAGCGGTCGGCGGCATCCCGACGACGGTCGGCCGGCAGGTCGGGCAGGCGCTCGAACAGGCGATGGAGCCAGCGGCCTCGCTCGGCCGCCGCGCGCATGGCGGGAGACGGCGGCGGATAGGGCACGTCGTCCTCGACCGCGGCGGAAGGCGCGAGTGGCCGGGGCGGGCGGGCCTCGACCGGCGCGGGTGCGTGCAGCCATGCCGGTTCCTGGATGACCGGCGGCGCCTCGCCCGATTCGCGCTCCGCCTTGCGCGCGGGCAATGCCTCTGTCCCCCGCCAGCGCCGGGTGGCGCCCCACAGCGGGTCCGCCTCCCATTCGGCGCCGAGCGAAACCAGGGCGGCCTCCACCGCCGCGAACCAGCTTTCGGGCTTGACCTCCCCCTTGGCGCGCGGTCCCAGCGCGCCCGCGACGACCAGCTTTTCTTCCGCCCGGGTGAGCGCGACATAGAGCAGCCGCCAATGTTCGCGACGCTCCTCCGCCGCGGCCTGTTCGGCGACATCGCCGATCGGCCCCTGCCGCTCGCCTTTGCGTGGCGCGATTATCGGAAGGCCGTTCCATTCGAGCGAATCGGCGCGCTGGCCGGCATCCGGGTCCATGCACGCATCCGCGAGAATGACGATAGGCGCCTGTAGCCCCTTGGCGCCATGCACCGTCAGCAGTCGCAGCATGTCGCCCTGCCCTGCGGCATCGCGGACGATCTCCACCTCGCCCCGGTCGAACCAGTCGATGAACCGCTGGAGCGAGGGATGCGCCTCCCCTTCGAAGGCCAGCGCGGCGTTCAGCAATTCCTCGATAGGGTCCGCAGCCTCAATCCCCAGCCGTTCCACCAGGCGCCGGCGGCCGTCGATCGGGCCCGACAATATCGCCTCGAGATAGCGATAGGGTGTCGTGAAGTCGGCGGCGGCGAGCAGGCCGCGCAACGGCGCGAGCTGCGCATCCGACAATGTCTGGTTGAGATGCCGCCACAGCGGAACCCTGCGGCCGATCAGCCGCTCCATCAGTTCGTCCTGGCTCCATCCGATGAGCGGCGACACCAGGAGCGAGGCGAGGTTCAGTTCATCGTCCGGCTGCACCGCGAAACGAAGCGCCGCGAGCAGATCGCGCACGGCCAGCGGCGCGTTGAGGCGGAGGCGGTCGATGCCGGCGACCGCGACCTGTTCCTCATAGAGGCGCGCGACGATCAGGCGCGCCAGTTCGCTGCGGCGCCGGACCAGGATCATGATGTCGCCCGCCCGCACGGGCCGTCCCCGGCTTTCGAGCATCAGGCCATCGTCGATCCATTGCCGGATCTGGCCGGCGATCCGGGCGGCGAGGACGCGCTCCTGATCGGCGACCCAGTCTTCCTCGCCTTCCGCCTCCTCGGACAGGTTGGCGACCACGGGCTTCCACAGCAGCACTTCGCCGGGATGGCGGTTCGCGCTGATGTGCCGCACGTCCCCCGGCTCCAACCCCAGCCGTTCGGCGCGGAGCGTGGCGATGGTGCGATCCACCACGTCCAGGACCGCCGGCGTAGACCGGAAGCTCTGGTCCAGCGAGAGGTTGAAGAAATCATGCCCGGAGCTGACGGCATCATGCTGGAACAGGATCTGCGCGGCGGCAAAATTGGCCGGACTGGTGCCCTGAAAGCCGAAGATCGCCTGCTTGAAGTCGCCAACGGTGAAGATGGTGCGGACCTTTTGGCCCGCTTCCCATTCATTAGCGAAAAATTCCTCCGCCAATGTGCGGACGATCCGCCATTGCGCGGCGTTGGTATCCTGCGCCTCGTCCACCAATATATGGTCGATGCGCTGGTCCAGCTTGTAGCGGATCCACTCGGCGATGCCGTCCTGTTCCAGCAGGCGTGCGGTGCGGGCGATCAGGTCGTCGAAATCGACCGCGCCTGCCAGCACCTTGGCCTGCGCATAGTCGCGCGCATAGGCCCGTCCGGCATGGAGCGCCTGCGCCAGGAGCGCGGCATAGTCCGCGCGCAGCTTGACGGCGATCATCTCGCGGCATCGGTCGTGGAGCCGCGCCGCCATCTCCAGATAGCCGTCGACCGGCGGCACCCAGCCCTTGGCATCGATCAGGTCGCCATCGGCTTTCGCCCAGGCGCGATGCAGGTCCGCAAGCCCGGCCGCCCTGGCCGCAGGATCGAGCGCCCGCCAGGCCGCGATCCGGTCGCACCGCTCCAGACCCCGCCCCTTGCCCCATTCGACATTGGCGCGGACGATGCCATCGAGCGTCCGCATGTCGAACAGGGCGTCGGAACATTGTTCGCCGAGCCATTCATCTATGTCGCCGTCGGGAAGGCCGAGTTCGGATGCCAGCCAGGGGGCGATGGAGTCCGGCAGGGTCTCCAGCGCCTCCCCCGAACCCGCGCAGCGTAGCAGGAAGCGTTCGGCGCCGCCTTCTCCCAGCCGCAGACTGAGCGCCTGGAGCGCGCCGATCAGGCGTTCGTCACCCTGCTCCTGCGCCCGCACGGACAGATCGGCCAGCGTCGCGCGGGCGAGGCTCGCCTGCTCGCGCTGGTCCATGGGGCGGAAGCCGGGCGCAAGGTCCGCCTCCAGCGGAAAGGCGGCGAGCAATTGCTGGCAGAAGCCATGAATGGTCTGGATGCGCAGGCCGCCGCCGGTCGACTCCAGCACCTCGGCAAAGAGCCGGCGCGCCTTGTCCTGCATCGCCGGATCATGGTCCTCGCCCAGTGCCATCAGGTCCGCGGCCAGGGCGGGACCATCCATCTGGACCCACCCGGCCAGCCGGTCATGGATGCGATCCGCCATTTCCGCCGCGCCCGCCTTTGTGAAGGTGAGGCAGAGGATATTTTCCGGTCGCACCCCTTGAAGCAGGAGGCGGAACACGCGCGCGGTCAGCACATGGGTCTTGCCGGTGCCGGCCGATGCCGACAGCCAGACATGGGCGGCGGGGGCGGCCGCGCGCGCCTGATCGCCGAGCAGACGCTGCAAGGGGCGGGGCCGGTCAGCCATCGTCGCGACCATACCATTCCTCCAGCCGCATCAGCTGGTCATAATCACCATAATTGGCCACTTCCGGGTTGATCTCCGCGCGGAACGGGGCCGATCCCAGCAGATAATCGCTCGCCACCCCATCAAATTGTTCATGGGCATGGGCGGTGAAGGCGTCCGTGACGATCTTGTCGCGCTTGCCCAACGGATCGACCGGGCTTTCGCGATAGCCGAACTGGTCGCCCTTCTTGGCGAGCGACCAATATTCGAAATCGCCGGCGCTGGGCGCCGGTCCGAGACCGTCGAAGCCGCCCAGTTCAGCGATGACGCCAAGCAGTCCGAGTTGCAGCGCGAAGCCCGCCTTGACCTGCCGCGCGCTGGGCGGCTTGCCGGTCTTGTAGTCGATGATGCCGATGCGGCCGCCCGGCAGCCGATCGATACGGTCCGCCTTCCCCATCAACGTGACCCCGGCAACTTCGGCCCGGCCTTCCTGCTCGACCGCAACGATGGTGCGTCCTTCGGACTTGTCCCGCGCCACTTCGGCGGCGATCCAGCGGATCGCCTCGATCAGGCGCGGCTGCCAGAGGGCGCGCAGCAGCGGATGCACGTCCGGCCGTTCGAACATGGCCCTCGCCCGCGCTTCCAGGTCGGCCGGGTCGAACCTCTTTTCCTCTGCCCAGCGCTGAAGGATGTCATGCACGGCCGTACCGCGCCAGGCTGGTCCGGCATCGGCATCGACCGGATCCAGGCGCGCGAGGCGAAGGATGCGACGGGCATAGAAAGCATAGGGATCGGCCTTCAGCCGGTCGACGTCGGTGACGGGGATGACCCTGGGCCGCACCGCCAGGGGCGGCACCGGCGCGGGGCGCCGTTCGGGCCGGTGGCTGCCTGGACGGTCGATCGCCCGTGCCAGCAGGGCGTAGCGGTCCGCCGTCTTCCACTGCGCGCCCGCCATCGCCTTCAGCCGCAGCCAGAAGCGCGAGGCCACCGCCGGTCCGCCACTGCCACGCCGCGCGCGGGTGATGAGCACATTGGGCGCACCAAGCGCGCTGGCGAAATCATGGGCCGCAAGGCCGATGCGGCTTTCCAGGCCGGGAAGGCCCAGTTCCCGCCGCAAACGCGGCGCAAGCCAGGGGTCGGGCGCCGGCAGGCCCGGCCATGTTCCTTCGTTCAGGCCACCGAGGATCATGAGATCGGCCTGGGCCAGTTGTGCCTCGATCAGGCCGAGGATCGCGACGCGGGGATGGCCGCCCTGGGGGGGGCGGACAGCGACGCCGCCGAGCATCTGTTCGAGCAATTGCGGAAGCGCGCGGATATCGGCCTGGCGCGGCCCTTCCGAAGCGAAAGCCTCCATCTCGGCCAGAATGTCCGCTGCGGCATGACCCTGATGCCCGGACCACACCATGTCGCCGGACAGGGCGCTCGCCTGGGTCCGGATCATCGCGAGTTGCCCGGCAAGATCCGAGGCGATCCGTGCGCCCTCCTCCAGCGGTTCAAGCAGGCTGCGCGCCTCGGGCCACCAGGCCCGCACCGCTTCGCGCAGTCGCCGGTCGCGATCATCCGGTCCGCGCGCCGCGAGCATGAGGTCGATGCCGACCAGCCCCGCCTGTGGGCGCGGCCCGCGCAGCAGCAGGTCAAGACCACGCACCCCCTCCAGCCAGGCGAGCCGCGCATCGCCCCGCATCACGAGCGGATGCTTGAGGAGCGTCAGCAGCGCAACGGGGGCGAAGCGTTCCGCCACGGCCTCCGCCATGGCGATCAGCAAGGTTCCCGGTGGCAGGCGCGACAAGGGCTGGCCGGCGGAATCATCCGCCACTATGCCCCAGCGCCGCAGATGGGCGGACACGCGGGTCGCCAATTGGCGATCCGGCGTCACCAGCGCGGCCGTGCGCTCACGCGTTTCCACCGCCTCGCGCAGCGCGATGGCGATGGCCTGAGCTTCCTCGCCGGGGGCCGCGACCTCCAGCGCCTCCACGCCGGCCAGCGACCGGTCCGCCGTCTTGAGATCGCGCCAGCGGCCCGTCAGGCGCGGCGGCAGCATGGCGTTGGAGATATTGCGTCCGCGAACGGCGCGCGCATCATGCTCGCTGCCCCATCGCCATTGCGCCACATCGTCGCGAGTCACGCCCATACGATCCAGCAGGCGCTTGAGCGCATATTGCGGATGGGTTTCATGCGGCGCCGGTGACCGGCCGGTCAGTGGGTCCGGATCGAATGGGCCGATGGCTTCCCAGGCCGTCTCGTCCATATTCTGGTCAAGCCCGGCAAAGACCACCATGCCATCGGGCAGCTCCGCGACGCGGCGGAGCAACCGGGCGACCGCCGGCGCTGTGGTGGAAATGCCGGCCGCGACCACGAAGCCGGCGGGCGGCGCTTCTCGCCAGCGGGCAGCAAGCCGGTCGAACAGCCGGTTTCGCCGTTCGGCCAGGTCGATGCAGCCCAGTCGCGCAAGTTCCGCTGGCCAGCGCGACAACAATATCTCGAACAAGTTGAGCGACACCTGCCAGTGACTGGACAGTTCGGCCGACAGGTCGAGATTTCGGAGCGCATCCACGGGCAATTGCTCGACCTGCAACTGGTCGAGTACGCTGCCGAGCGCCTGACCCAGTTGCAGGGCGAGCGCGGCATCGGTGCCCGGCTTCACCTCCTGCACCAGGCGCGCGAGGATCATCTGGCGGCGGACGGGCGCAATAGCGGGCGCAATGGGATCGTCCTCGCCGAGCGGGTCGAGCGCCCCGCCGACCTGTTCGCCCAGATCAGGATCGCCGATCGTCACAAGGCGAGGGAGCAACAGGCCGCCGCCCGATTGCCGAACGAAGGCGTCGCGCACCGCCCTGACCGCGCGGTTACTGGACAGCAGGACCATCCCTTGCGCCAGGGTGCGGACGTCACCGCCATGACGCGCCAATATGCCTGTCACCAGCGCATCGGCGAAGGCGCGATGCGCTGGGATGGTATAAAGAGCGGGACGGCTCCGCTCACCCATGGGCGAGCATCTGCTCCACCACCGGAATGGCGTGCGGCGTGCCGACGTCGAACCACAGCCCCTGATGCGCGACGCCGTAAAGCCGGCCCGCCTCCATCGCGCGGTTCCAGAAGATGTTGGTGGAGAAAGCGTCAGCGGGCGGATCGCGCAATATGGCGGGGGACAGGATCTGGACCCCGGTATAGACGAAGGGCGCAACGTGGGCGGGTTTGCGCCGGGTGAGTCGGCCGCTGGCGTCCATGTGGAAATCGCCGGGTCCCATGTGGCAGGTGGCGCGGGCCAGCGGAATGAGCAGAAGCAACGCGTCCATCCGCTCCGGATTCCAGAGCCGCTGCATCATGCCCAGCGTCTCCTGCGGACCGTCGACCCACAGATTGTCGCTATTGGCGCATAGGAATGGCTGGTCGCCCAGCAGCTGCCGGGCCTGCATCAGGCCGCCGCCCGTCTCCAGCAGCTTGCCGCGCTCGTCGGAAATCACGAACTCCATCGGCCCCTTGCGCGCGCGCAGATGGGCTTCGACCGTGTCGGCGAGATAGTGGACGTTGACCACCACCTTGCGGATGCCGCCTGCCTCCAGCCGATCCAGCGCATGGTCCATCAGCGCCTTGCCCGCGACCTTCACCAGCGGCTTGGGCCGGGTGGCGGTGAGCGGACGCATCCGCTTGCCAAGACCGGCCGCCATCAGCATCGCCGTTTCGATCATGCGGGCGAAAACTCCTGGAGCGCATCATGGCGCTGGTCGGCCGGAATATTGGCGTCGAACCAGGCGGCCACCGGAGCGAGCGCCGGATGCGCCAGATCGCGCTCCAGCAAGCCCCACATCCGTGGCAGGTAGGACAGGTAGCGCGGCTTACCGTCCCGCTTCCACAGTCGCGTGAAGATGCCGATGATCTTGGCGTTGCGCTGCGCGCCGAGCACGGCATAGGCCGCGTCGAAATCATTGGGCGGCGACGCGAGCGCCTTGTAATGGGCGAGCATCGCGGCCTCCACCTCGGGCGGGACGTCGCGCCGCGCATCCTGCAACAGCGACACCAGGTCATAGGCGGGGTGGCCCGCCAGCGCGTCCTGGAAGTCCAGCAGGCCCAGGCCATGCGCGGCGGGCGGGTCGATCAGCATGATATTTTCGGCATGATAGTCCCGCAGCACGGTCACGACCGGGCTGGCCGACTGTTCCACGATCGGCAGCACCGCGTTCCAGGCGCGGATATAGGCCTGCTCGTCCACGGCCAGGTTGATGGCCGGGCAATACCATTCGGTCAGCAGGCCCACTTCGCGCTGATAGACGGCGCGGTCATAAGGCGGGAGATCGGCGGGCGGACGCCGATGCAAGGCAGCGAGCAGTTCCACAGCGCGGGTATAGACCGCCAGTTCATCCGCAGGCGCCGCGTCAATATGTTCCTTCAGCCGATGGTCGCCGAAATCCTCGATCAGCACCAGGCCTTCGTCAAGGTCATCCGCCAATATCCGGGGCGCGGCGAAACCGTCCGCGACCAGATGCCGCGCGATGGCGATGAAGGGGCGCGGGTCTTCATGGGGAGGCGGCGCATCCATCAGGACGGCGCGGCGCCCGCCATCGACGACGCGGAAATAGCGGCGGAAGGAGGCATCGCCAGCAAGCGGGACGATCGCGGCGCCCGGCCAGCCAGCCTTGGCCAGAAAATCCGGCGCGGAAATCGGGGGGATCATAGTTGTGACCATCGGTTCGTCCAAGCCTCCGGCACGTCCGCTGTCAAGCGTCGCGCGCCATCCGGTTCGATTGCGATGTGCAGGCGGAGACTATGCGGCCAGAGCGCCTCCCCCAGCCGATCGGGCCATTCCACGATCAGCAGGCTGTCCATCAGATAATCGCCCAGCGCCAGTTCCTGCGCCTCCGCCGGATCGTCGAGCCGATAGAGATCGACATGCGCGACCGGTAGCCGGACCTCCGGCAGGTCGTAGGGCTGGACGATGGCGAAGCTCGGACTGGGCGCCTCTCCTTCCAGCCCCAGCGCCGCCAAGATGCCGCGCGCCAGGGTCGTCTTGCCGGCACCCAACCCGCCTTCCAGCGCGATCACGTCGCCGATCCGCACATCGGCCGCGATTCGCCGGCCTAGATCGAGCATCGCGGTTTCGTCCGCCAGCTTCATGTCCGTATCAGCCACGCGGCAGCTCGATCACGACCATGGTCCCCTTGCCCTTCTCCGATACGAGCTGGAGGGTGCCGCCATGGGCCTGGGCGAGTTGCCGGGCGAGTGGTAGGCCGATCCCCGCCTTGCTGCCGGCCCGCGCCTGCTCGGCCCGAGCGACCGGATCGAAGATCGCGCCCTGCTGGTCCGACGGGATGCCGGGACCATTGTCCGATATCACGATCCGGGCCTTGTCGATCCCGCCGTCGCCGTGGAGCAGGACGCGAGCGCCGCGGCTGCAATATTGCAGCGCATTTTCGAGGAGATGGTCGATGGCCTGACCGATCCGGCGGGCATCGCCCTGAACGCTGCCCAGCGAGGCTTCGATCTGCACGGCAAGGTCGATGCCCTTTGCCGATGCCTCGGCGCGCAGCCGGTCGGCGCTGGCCCTCGCGACGGTCGCGAGATCGACCGCGCTGCGATCGATCGGCAGCGTCCCCGCTTCCCCCTGGGTCAGGTCCAGAACATTGTCGATCAACATCGACAAGCGCCCTGTGCTCTGAAGGATACCGTCGACATAGTCCCTGGCGGACTCGCTCAATTCCCCCGCATAGCCCGCACTCATCATCTCGGCGAAACCGGCGATGGTGGTGAGGGGCGTCCGCAATTCATAGCTCATGTTGGTCACGAAAGCGGTCTTGATCTTGTCCGCCTGCTCCAGCGCCTCGTTGCGATCACGCAGCACCTGTTCGACCCGGCGGCTGTCGGTCACGTCGAGCATGGTGAAGAGCGCGTTGCCGTCGGGCAGCGGGATGGCGGCGAATTCGAAGATGCGTCCGTCCGCAAAACCAACATGGCCGACGCGCTGCTTGCGCTCCACCGTGGCGGCGCGGACCAGTTCGCGCACCAGGTTGGACTGCTGCGGTTTGGCGAGGCGCGACTGCACTTCGCGCATCAGGTCGTCGATGCGCGGATGCGTGGCCAGCATCTCCTCATTGGCGCCCCAGATGGTGCGGAACCGGCTGTTCCACATTTGCAGGCGTCCATCGGCGGAAAAGACGCCGATCGATTCGAACAGATTGTCGAAGGTCGCGGTACGGACCCGCAGCAGCGTGTCGCGCGCGCTCGACAGTTGCACCTGTTCGGTACGATCCTCGAAGATGAGCAGCAGCCCGCCGTCGGGCAGCGGCTGCGCATAGACGCGCAGATGCGTGCCGTCCTGCAACAACCAGTTTTCCTCGATCGGTTCGGGCGACAGGAACCAGTTGCGCCGCTCCGTCCGCCAGGCCGGGAAATCGCGATGCTCGGGCAACCGCCGCGCGTCGCGCATCTCGTCCAGAACACGCTCGAACAGCGGGGCGTCCGCCAGCGACTCCTGCCGCAGCCCGAAAAGGCTGATGAAGGGCTGGTTCCAGAAGCGCAGCGCCCGATCCGGGCCGAACCGCGCCACCCCCGCGGAAAGCCGGTCCAGCAGGTCGCGTTGCGCCGCTTCGAGGCGGCGATGCTCCACCCGCGCCTGTTCCAGTTCATGCTGGTCGACCGCATAGCCGGCGATGCCCGCTTCCCCCAGCGGAACGTCGACGACGCGCATCGTCCGGCGCTCGCCTTTGATGGTGGCGGGAACCATGCGTTCGACCAGTTCGTCCCGCGCCATGGCGTCGGCCGCTGCGGCTTCCGGCGGCACGCCGCCGACCGATTCGACCAGTTCCACGCCCTGCATGATGACGTCGCGGGCATCCACCCCATCGACTGCGCGGACATAGGCGCTGTTGACCAGGCTGAGTCGCAGGTCGGGTGTGCGGTGCCACATGGGGAAGGGCGCGGCTTCGACCAGTCCCGCGAGCGCCTCCAGCGCGTCGCGCAACTGCTCGACCTGCGTCGTCAGCCCCTGGATTTCCTTCTGGCTGTCGGTCGCGTCGAAAATCCACAGCACGACGCCGCCGCTTTCGGCCAGCCCCGGTCCGGCCGGCGCGCCGCGCACCAGCAACAGACGCGACGACCCCAATCCCCGCACCGGCAGCGCAAAGCTCTTGCCGGCGCGTTGCGCCGACGCGATTTCCTGCGCCAGCAGCGCCGCGTCATCCGGCTCCAGTCCGCCATCGGCCGCAGTCAGTTCCGACACGAAGGCGGGCACGCGCGGCTTGGCCAACCATTTTGCAAGTCGGTCGGCGGCTTCCAGCCGCCCATCGGGATGAATGATGATGGGCGCGGCCGGCGCCGACGCCAGCAGCACCGTCAACCGATCCAGCTTTCCTTGCGCCTGCGTGCCTTCGCGGCGCATCCGCTGGCCGCTGGTCAGCGCCCATAATGCCGCGCCGAGCCACACGGCCAGCACGACCCCCAATATGATGGCAGCGACGGGCGACAGCGTCGTCATTCGACCGCCCCCCTTTTCTGCTGAACCTGCCCGACCCTGTTCATAATCGGCACCGACCTATCGCATGTCGGGCGCAGCGGGAAGCGGGCGATCGAAAGATTTGCGTTCGCAACGGCGAAGCGCGAGCAAAAAGGGGGAAGACGTTGCAGCCTTCCCCCTTTTTTATCGTCTCAGTAGCGGTAATGATCCGGCTTGAACGGCCCTTCGACCGGCACTCCGATATAGTCAGCCTGCTTCTGGGTCAGGGTGCTGAGCTTCACGCCCAGCTTTTCCAGATGCAGCGCGGCGACCTTCTCGTCCAGATGCTTGGGCAGCACATAGACTTCATTCTTGTATTCGCCCGACTTGGTCCACAGTTCGATCTGGGCCAGCACTTGGTTGGTGAAGGACGAGGACATGACGAAGCTGGGATGGCCGGTGGCGCAGCCCAGATTGACCAGGCGCCCCTTGGCGAGAACGATGATCTTCTTGCCGTCGGCGAATTCGACTTCGTCGACCTGCGGCTTGATCTCGGTCCACTTCTGGTTGTTGAGCGCCGCGATCTGGATCTCGCTGTCGAAATGGCCGATATTGCAGACGATCGCCATATTCTTCATCTCGCGCATATGGTCGAGCGTGATGACGTCGGCATTGCCGGTGGCGGTGACGAAGATGTCGGCGCGCTTGGCAGCTTCTTCCATGGTCACGACTTCATAGCCTTCCATCGCGGCCTGGAGCGCGCAAATGGGATCGACTTCGGTCACGAGGACGCGGGCGCCGCCGTTGCGAAGCGAAGCGGCGCTGCCCTTGCCGACGTCGCCGAAACCGGCGACGCAGGCGACCTTGCCGGCCAGCATGACGTCAGTGGCGCGACGGATGGCGTCGACCAGCGATTCCTTGCAGCCGTAGAGATTGTCGAACTTCGACTTGGTGACGCTGTCGTTTACGTTGATCGCCGGGAAGGGAAGCTTGCCCTTCTTGGCAAGCTCATAGAGGCGGTGAACCCCGGTCGTCGTTTCTTCCGACACGCCCTTGATGGCCTTGACCGTCTCGGTCAGGTAGCCGGGACGCTCGGCCAGGAAGCGCTTGAGCGTCGCGACGAAGATTTCCTCTTCCTCGTTGGTCGGGGTGAAGAGTTCCTCCCCGGCTTCGACGCGGGCGCCCCAAAGCGCAAACATGGTGGCGTCGCCGCCATCGTCCAGGATCATGTTGCAGGTCGTATCACCCCAGTCGAAGATGCGGATGACATAGTCCCAATATTCTTCCAGCGTCTCGCCCTTGACGGCGAAGACCGGGATGCCGCGCGCGGCGATGGCGGCGGCGGCATGGTCCTGGGTCGAGAAGATGTTGCACGAGGCCCAGCGGATTTCCGCGCCCAGGTCGGCCAGCGTCTCGATAAGGACAGCGGTCTGGATGGTCATGTGCAGCGAACCGGTGATGCGGGCGCCCTTGAGCGGCTGTGCAGCGCCGAATTCGGCGCGCAGGGCCATCAGGCCGGGCATTTCGGTTTCGGCGATCTCGATCTCCTTACGGCCGAAGCCGGCCAGGCCGATGTCGGCGATCACATAATCCTGCGCCAGGGTGGCGGGTGCAGTGGCCACGAGCGTGTCTCCGTTGGTCTAGATTGTGTCCACGCCGACGGCTCAATCCGACGACGATATGGACCGGTCATTACCAAGGGGCCGATGCCAAGGCAACTCAATATAAAGTTTTCTTTATGTACCTCCTAAGAGGGATCAGGCCGATCCGGCGCCACTCACAAGATGGGACGAATCGATACCCGCGGCGGCAAAGATCGCAGACCATCGGCGGCGGGTCGGCGTGTCGAACAGCAGATCCCCGTCGCCGGGCGCGAGAAACCAGCTTTCGCCGGTCATTTCCTGTTCCAGTTGGCCGGCGCCCCATCCCGCATAGCCCAATGCGACCAGATAGCGCCGAGGGCCGCGCCCTTCCGCTATCGCCTTGAGGATGTCCAGCGACCCGGACAGCCCCCAGAAGTCGCTGACCTGAACCATGTCCTGCCCACCCCAGTCGAGCGAGTGCAGCACGAAGCCCCGGCGGGGCTCCACCGGGCCACCACGCAGCACCGGAACATCGGGCACCGCGCTGCCGTCTATGTCGAAACTGTCGAGCAGGTCGCGCAACCGCACCCCCTCCATTTCCTCGCCCACGGCAATGCCAAGGGCGCCTTGCGCATCATGCACACACAGGGCGATCACCGAATGATCGAACCGCATGTCCTGCATACCGGGAAGGGCGAGCAGGAAATGCCCACCAAAGAAGCGCGCATCGTTCATGGGTCGAATATAACCCACCGCAGTCGCTTGCCAAGGACGAGTGATCGCAGCAACGGGGCATTGCGACATATTCCGTCCCATGCCTTGACAGTCGACGCTCCAGGCACGACCTCCGCGGCGCGTTACAGGCCAGGAGACATACCATGACCATATCCAAGGGCGACCGCCTTCCCAGCACGACCTTTACCAAGATGACAGAAAACGGCCCGGAGGCCGTCCCGTCCGAAGATTATTTCGCCGGCAAGACCGTCGCCATCTTTTCCGTCCCCGGCGCCTTCACCCCGACCTGCTCGGCCAAGCACCTGCCCGGCTACATCGAGAAGGCCGAGGCGCTCAAGGCCAAGGGTGTCGACGAGATCGCCTGCACCGCTGTAAACGACGCGTTCGTCATGGGTGCCTGGGGCAAGTCCGCAGGCGCCGACGGCAAGGTGACGATGCTCGCGGACGGCAATGCCGATTTCGCGCAGGCCGTCGGCCTCACCATGGACGGCAGCAAGTTCGGCCTGGGGACGCGCGGCCAGCGCTTTTCCATGATCGTCAAGGACGGGATCGTCGCCGAAATCAATGTAGAAGCGCCGGGCGATTTCAAGGTGTCGTCGGCCGATCATATGCTGGAACAGCTCTGATCCGTTGCGCGCCGGGCGGTTGCCCGGCGCGCATTCCTTTCAATGTCTTCCTTCTGTCGTGCAAAGGCGATAACAGGAGGCGATGACACAAAGCATCGGCAGCGCAACGGTCGCGCAACTCGACCGCATCTATCAGACATCCATCGAAAATCTGCGTGAGGCGATGCGCGCCTATGCCCGCGATGGCAGCATCCCCCCGGCGCACGCACGCACGGATCGGCGCTTTTGTTATCCGGAACTGCGGATCACCCATCATAGCGACAGCGACGCACCGCCCCCCGGCCGTTCCTTTGCCCGCCTGTCCAAGCCGGGCCGCTATGCGACCACGGTGACCAGGCCGGCCATGTTCGCCGACTATCTGGCCGAGCAGATCGACCTGCTGGTCCGCGATTATGGCGTGGAAGTCGAAGCCGGACTGAGCGACCAGCAGATCCCCTTCCCCTATGTGCTTGACGGGCTCGACATAAGCGCGCTGGACGGCACGCCGCCGACTGAACTGGCGCGCTATTTCCCGGCGACCGAACTGGCGGAGATCGGCGACGAGATCGCCGATGGCCTGTTCATGCCCGATGCCGGCGGCGACCGGCCTCTCGCGCTGTTCGACGGATTGCGCACCGACTTCTCGCTGGCGCGGCTCAAACATTATACCGGCACGCCGGCGGAGCATGTACAACGCTACATTCTGTTCACCAACTATCACCGCTACGTCGATGAGTTCGTGACCTGGGCCTGTGGCGAGTTGCAGCGCGAGGGGAGCCGGTTCACGGCCCTTTCGGGCGCGGGCGGCGTCTATGTCACCCCCGAAACGGCGGACCCTGCCGGCATGATCGCCGACAGCGCATGGCGCAAGCACCAGATGCCGGCCTATCACCTGATCGCCCCCGATCGCAGCGGCATCACCTTGGTGAATATCGGCGTCGGCCCGGCCAACGCCAAGACGATCTGCGATCACCTGGCGGTCGTGCGTCCCGAAGCCTGGCTGATGATCGGCCATTGCGGCGGCCTGCGTCCGAGCCAGCGGATCGGCGACTATGTCCTCGCCCACGCCTATCTGCGCGACGACAAGGTGCTGGACGATATGCTGCCGCCGGAAATTCCGGTGCCCGCAATCGCGGAAGTCCAGGTTGCGATGGAAACGGCGGCCGAGGCCATATTGGGCGGCAATGATCCGGAGGACTTCAAGCGCCGCCTGCGCACAGGGACCGTCGTCACCACCGACGACCGCAACTGGGAATTGCGCTATTCCAGTTCCGCGCTGCGGTTCAGCCTGTCGCGCGCGGTCGGCATCGACATGGAATCGGCGACGATCGCGGCCCAGGGCTATCGCTTCCGCGTGCCCTACGGCACCTTGCTCTGCGTGTCGGACAAGCCGATCCATGGCGAACTCAAGCTGCCCGGCCAGGCCAACCGCTTTTACGAGGAAGCGATCGCGGGCCACCTGCGGGTCGGCCTGATGACCTGCGAACTGCTGCGACAAGAGGGTGCGAAGCTGCACAGCCGCAAGCTGCGAGCGTTCAACGAGCCGCCATTTCGATGAGAGGGTTGGATCAGGCCGCGCTGCGCGCGATGCTGACCCGGTTCTTCCCGTCC
The DNA here is from genome assembly GCF_001650725.1 of Sphingobium sp. TCM1. GTDB lineage: Bacteria > Pseudomonadota > Alphaproteobacteria > Sphingomonadales > Sphingomonadaceae > Sphingobium. The sequence continues at coordinate 510,627 of NZ_LXVX01000012.1, forward strand.
TTCTTCGCCGCATAAAGCGCCTCGTCGGCGCGCGCGACCATGTCCTCCAGTTGCATGTCGCCGGTCGCCAACTCGGCAACGCCGAAGCTGGCGCGCAGGCGCATGTCCGGAACGCGCGGAAGTGACAGGTGACTGACTTCCGCGCGCACCCGCTCCATGACGTCGGCAGCCGCGCGGGCGTCCGAATCCTGTAGTAGAAGGCCGAATTCGTCCCCGCCCATCCGACCGACTATGTCGCCACGGCGCACGGCCAGGGTCAGGAGTTGGGCAAAACCCTGCAACGCCTGGTCGCCGGCGATATGTCCGTGGCTGTCGTTGAGCGCCTTGAACCCGTCGAGATCGCACACGACCAGCGCCAGCGGCCGTCCATGGCGCCGGGCCTGCGCGATAGCCCGTTCGGCCGCTTCATCCAGGCCGCGGCGGTTGAGAACCTGCGTCAGGGGATCATGCCGCATCTGCCGCCGCAACTGCTGGGCGAGATCGCCCGCGACGACGAGGACCGCGGCAACGCCCGTCCCGACGTAGATGGACGGCATGAAGAGGCTCAGAATGGCGCGATATAATTGCTTGCCGTCTTCAGGGCCACGAATCATCGAGGCCGAAGCGGCCAGCGCTATCTGGACAAGGGCGAATGCGACCAGCAGCACGAAGAAGGCAAGTTCGGGCGAGGTAAAGCGCCTGTCCCTGGGCCAGAGCGACGCGGCGCTGATCGCCATCAGCACGCCCACATAGGCGGGCGTGATCATGCCCTGCATCACCTGGCTGCCGATCGGTGAAATGGCGATGGCCGTGGCGACGATCGCCAGCAACGCCGGAATGGCGAAAAGCCGGATCGACACCAGTCGCCCGGACCTTTGCCGGATGCCGATCGCCAGCAGCGTCGCGCTCGTCACCAAGCCGATGCCGGCAATCACGAACAGCGGACGATTCTGAAGGAAATAGCCCCCCGCATTGGCCAGCCATTGCAGCACCGCGACCGCATAGGAGGCCGTCCAGGTCAGGACATGCTTCTGGCGACCAAAATGCAGCCAGGCCACCGCCATGGCGATCGCCATGACGATGCTGGTGCCGAAAAGGAGAGAAAGGATGACGGCTGACACGCTCATGCGTCAGCCGTTTACCAAGATATACTCGGGCTTACCAGCCGCAAGACTTGCCTTTATTCTGTTCGATCAACCACTTCTGGAGTGGCGCGAAGTAATTGACGAGCGCCTTGCCCGACATCTCACGGCTTCCGGTAAATGCCTCCAGCGCATCGGGCCAGGGTTTCGATGCTCCCATCTCCAGCATCGCGTTCAGCTTCGCCCCCACCTTCTTGTCACCGTAGAAGGAGCAGCGATGCAGCGGCCCCTTCCAGCCGGCCTGTCGACACGCGGCGGCATAGAATTGGAACTGGAGAACACGCGCCAGGAAGTAGCGCGTATAGGGCGTATTACCGGGGATATGATATTTGCCCCCGGCGTCGAATTTCGTCTCATCGCGGGACACCGGCGGGACGATGCCCTGATATTGGAGCCGCAGGTCGGTCCAGGCCTTTTCATACTGACTTTCCGGGATCGACCCATCAAACACGCCCCAGCGCCATTTGTCGATCAGGAGGCCGAAGGGCAGGAACGCCACCTTGTCCATTGCCTGGCGGAGCAGCAGGCCCAGATCCTTGTCCGTTCCCGGCACCTTTACCGGATCGAGCAGCCCGATCTTCACCAGATAGTCGGGGGTGATGGATAGCGCCACGAAATCGCCGATCGCCTCATGGAAGCCATCATTGGCGCCGTCCAGATACAGCGGCTTCTGGACCTGATAGGCGCGCTGGTAATAATTGTGGCCCAGCTCGTGATGGATCGTTACGAAATCGTCGCCATTCACCTTCGTGCACATCTTGATGCGGATGTCGTTCTTGTTGTCCAGATCCCAGGCCGACGCATGGCAGACCACTTCGCGGTCCTGAGGCTTCACGATCTGCGACCGTTCCCAGAAGCTCTGCGGAAGCGGATCGAAGCCGAGCGAGCTATAGAAGCCCTCGCCCGCCTTCACCATCCTGACCGGATCATAGGCCTTGGCCTTGAGCAGGTCGGTGACGTCATAGCCCAGGTCACCCGCGCCCGCAGGCGCGACGATATCGTAGATATTGCCCCATTCTTGCGCCCACATATTGCCCAGCAGGTCGGCGCGGATCGGGCCGGTTTTCGGCTGCACGGCATCGCCATATTTCTCGTTGAGCTTGGTACGGGTATAGCAGTGAAGCTCGTCATAGAGCGGCTTGACCTCCGCCCAGATCTTGTCGGTCAGCCGAGCGAAATCATCGGCCGGCATGTCATATTTGGACCGCCACATCGCGCCTGTATCGGCAAAGCCCAGTTCCTTCGCCCCGGCATTGGCGATGCCGACCAGCCTGGCATAATCCTGCCGCATCGGCGCGCCGACATTATCATGCCAGCTGACCCACATTTCCTTCAGCTCTTCGGGGTTGCGATTCTCCCCCATCTGTTCTTCGATGTCGCTGCCGTTGATCGGCTGCCCCTTCAGCGTTCCCTTGCCCTTGCCGTAGGCGGACTGGAGTCTGGTCGCGAGATCGTTGAGCTGCTCGGCCGCTCCGGGCGTCGTCGGTGCGGGTAGGGTCAGTGCGGTACGCAGCAATGTCAGGCGGCGCTTCGTCTCCTCCGACAGGCCGGGCGCGGCAGCATATTTCGCCGCGTCCAGCGCATAATCGACCCGCATCTTCGTGTCGATCGCGCCGAAATAGGATGCGATCGCGTCGGTGTCGTCGGTGATGTAGGTCGCATTGATCCACTGCGCGCGACCGCTGATGATGGACTGGTCGAACAGGCTCTTCTCCGCCTTGGCGAGGAAGGCTTCGGCGTCGGCCGCCGTCGGCGCCTGCTGCGCCGCCGCCGGCGAAGCAACGAGGGCGGCCGCAAGAGCGGCCAGCGAGAGTGCGATTTTCATGGGGTTCCCCTGATCTGTTTATGCGGGGAAGCTGACTTGGTCAGGCGATACAGTCAAGCTGTCAGGAAATCGACCATAGCCTGCCCCAGTTCCTTGCGCGTGACCGCATTCATATGGTTGCCAGGAATTTCGACATAGCGACCATTGGGCAAAGTTTCAGCCAGTTCCTGCGCAATGCCATTGTCCTGATCGTCGGCGCCGCAAATTATTTCGGTTGGCTGCTGGAAGCGAGCGATCACATCTTCGGGCGTATCGACGAAGGTGTTGAGGATGTTGAGCATCGCCACCGGATCGCCCTTGGTGGTCTTGAGGAACGCTTCGGTCATCCACTCCGACGTGCCCCGCTCGAACGTGCCCAGGTTGGTCAGCACATTCCTGTAATAGCCGCCCTTGTCCAGCGTCCTGACGAGGCCGCGCAGCCCCATCCCGGCCAGGATCACGCGGCGCGGCGTTGCCCCCCGCGCCAACATCCGCACCGTCGTCCGCGCGCCAAGGGAATAGCCGCCGAGATCATAATCGGTCAGGCCCATCTGCTCCACCAGCGCCAGATTGTCGTCGGTCAGCGCATCGGGCGGATAGGCCGCGGCGTCATGCGGCTTGGCGCTTTCGCCATGACCGCGCAGGTCGGGCAGGATCAGGCGAAAACCGGCCTCCACCAGCCGCGCGGCATGGCCGTAGCGAATCCAGTTCGTCCAGGCATTGGAGAAATAGCCATGGATCAGCACGAGATCGCGGCCCTCGCCCACGACATGCACCGCGATCGGCAGCCCATCCCGGCCCTTGATGTCATGGCGTTGGATCGGCAGGTCGGTCATCGGCGCATTTCCTTGTCGGACAGGGTCGGCTTGCCGATATGGCGTCATCCCCGGCGGCGCAAGAGCGCGATGAGCGCGACCGCGCTGCCGACCTGTGCGGCCGCCATATCCTTCTGCGCGTCCCACACATCACCCTGCTGGCCATTATAATAGTCCGCCGTCTCGCCGGCGGCGACGATGGTCAGCAACCATTCGAATATCTCATAGGCCGCGCTGCCCAGGCCGATGGCAGCGAAGGCGAAGGCCAGGCTCCAGCATCGCGACAACCCGCCATGCCGCCGCGCGCTTTCGGCGACCGGCAAGGTCAGCAACGCACCGAAAGCCAGATGAACCAGTCGATCATAGCCGTTGCGGGTCATGCCGACGAGGCTGGACAGATCCTGCCCGCTCACCGCCCGCGCCCATTCGTCATAGGGCACATAGCTGTAGATCCAGCGCGCGCCGAAAGTGTGAAGCAGGAGGAACAGCCAGATGCAGGCAAAGGCGGCGGTGGAGAGCGGCCAGCGCCGCAGCAGCCATGGCGCGGCCAAGATCAGCCCGACCGTCGGCCCATGCTGGAGCGGCGCGAGATCGGGATAGGGTTGCGCGACATTGGCAAGGCTGATCGCAGCGAGCAGCAACAGGATCATCCGGCGCTGCGCGATCGGAAGGGTCTTCCACATCGCGACAGCACCGGAGGTCATCGGGGCGACTTAGCCCTTCTTGAGGTGACGGCGGCCCAGCAGTTCGGCAATCTGCACCGCATTGAGCGCCGCGCCCTTGCGGAGATTGTCGCTGACGCACCAGAGCGACAGGCCGTTATCGACCGTCGAATCCTCCCGCACGCGGCTGATGAAGGTCGCATAGTCCCCGACGCATTCGACCGGGGTGACGTAACCGCCATCCTCGCGCTTGTCGACGAGCATCACGCCCGGCGCTTCGCGGAGAATGTCCTGGGCTTCCTTGGCCGAAATCTCGTTCTCGAACTCGATGTTCAGCGCTTCGGAGTGACCGACGAACACCGGCACGCGCACGCAGGTCGCCGTGACCTTGACCTTCGGATCGAGAATCTTCTTGGTTTCCGCGACCATCTTCCATTCTTCCTTGGTCGAACCATCATCCAGGAAAACGTCGATATGCGGGATCACGTTGAAGGCGATCTGCTTGGTGAACTTCTTGGGTTCGGCCGGGTCGCCGACGAAGATGTTGCGCGACTGTTCGAACAGTTCGTCCATGCCCGCCTTGCCCGCGCCGGACACCGACTGGTAGGTCGCGACGACGACGCGCTTGATCTTCGCCGCGTCATGAAGCGGCTTCAGGGCAACGACCATCTGCGCGGTCGAGCAGTTCGGGTTCGCGATGATGTTTTTCTTCGTATAGCCGTCGATCGCGTCCGGGTTAACTTCGGGCACGATCAGCGGCACGTCCGGGTCCATGCGATAGAGCGACGAATTGTCGATCACGACGCAGCCGGCCGCAGCAGCCTTGGGCGCATATTCGGCGGTCGGGCCGGAGCCGGCGGCGAACAGGGCGATGTCCCAGCCGGTGAAGTCGAAATGCTCGATATTCTTGCATTTGAGCGTCTTGCCGGTGTCACCGAAATCGACGTCGGTGCCGTGCGACCGGGGCGATGCGACCGCCGCGATCTCGTCAATAGGGAACTCGCGCTCGGCGAGAATGGTCAGCATCTCGCGGCCCACATTACCGGTGGCACCAACGACGACGACCTTGTAACCCATGACTAAAGTCTCCACTCCAATGCAATATTGCGGAGTGCGCGCCATAGCGATACTGCGGCGTTTGTCCAGAAAGAAGGGCTTGCCGGCCCGATAGCGCGCAGATTACCGCTCAAGCCCCGACCAACCCTTCCCATCCTCCTCACACCACCGGATCTTCAGTTGATGCAGTCAATGCCGCTGCCACCCCTGCCCCAGCGTTGATTACATCCTCGCCCTCCGCGAGATTTGGCTATTCCCGGTTTCATGTGACGCCGGCAGCGCTGGACAACAAGGGCTGGCGCAAATGGGCGATGCCGGTCCGGCGCAAGGACCGCTATCGCCGGGCGATCTTCCACGCCTGGCGATAGCCCTACCCGTCAGTCTGCGTCCGGCCCGCCGGCATGGGCAGCCAGAAATCGCCCGATCGTGCGCCACAGATGGACGCTGATGCCCGGCCCGCCGACGCGGTGGGTCTGGCCGGGATAGGCCATCATCTCGAACGGCACCGCCGCGCCCTGCATCTTCGCCATCAGTGCGGTGGCATTGTCGAACACGACATTATCGTCGGACATGCCATGGATCAGCAACAGCGGATCGGTGATCTTCGCGGCCTCATCGATCGCACCCGACGCCGGATAAGCGCTCGGCCTGTCCTGCGGCCGGCCCAGATAGCGCTCTGTATAATGGGTGTCGTAGAGTTGCCACTTGGTCACCGGCGCACCTGCCACCGCCGCCGCGAAGACGCCCGGCGCCTTTTCCAGCAGCTTGAGCGACATATAGCCCCCATAGGACCAGCCATAGGTAGCGATCCGCTTCGGATCGACATAGGGCTGGTCCTTCAGCCATTCGACACCCTTCAACTGGTCCTCGACCTCGACCGTGCCCATGGCGCGGTAGAGATGATCCTCGAACGCCTTGCCGCGATCGGGCGTGCCGCGATTGTCGATGGCAAAGACGATCCAGCCCCGGTCGACCAGATATTGGTTGAGCGCGCCGGACCATGTGTTCGTGACCTGACGCCCGCCGCCGGGACCGCCATAATGGATCATGAACACGGGATAGCGTTTACCCGGCTCGATCGGCGGGGTCATGATCTTCGTATAAAGCGTCGTCCCATCCGCCGCCTTCACCGTTCCGAATGTCGTCTTCACATGGCCGGCGACATAGGGGGCATAGGGATGGCTGCCCGTCAGCGCATTTTCGGACAGCCATTGCAACCGCTTGCCGCCACTGTCGGCCAGGTAGACCTGCTTGGGCTGGTCGCTATTCTGGCGCGTCACCACCGCCCGGCTGGCTGCGCCGTCCATGACGGCGTCGTTCCACCAGCCCTTGGCAGTCAGCGCACGCGCAGGACCAGGCTTGCCGAGTGAAGTCACATAGAGTTGCTGTTCCAGCGGCGTTTCGCGATTGCCGGTGAAATAGACCAGCCCCTTGGCCTCGTCCAAACCGACCACGTCGCGCACCTCCCAGTCGCCGCCGGTCAGCGCCGTCCATTTGGCGTCCCTGATGCGATAAAGATGGCCATGACCGCTTTTTTCCGACCACCAGAGAAAGCTGCCATCATTCAGCGGGCGGAAGTTGTTGGACAGGTTGATCCAGTTCTTCGCCGTCTCGGTCAGTACCACCTTCGCCTTGCCGGTCGCGGGATCGACAGCGAGCAGGTCGAGCCGCTTCTGGTCCCGGCTCTCGCGCTGGACATAGAGCGTCCGCCCATCCTTCGACCAGTTCACGCGGGCGAGATAGATGTCCGTATCGCTGCCCAGATCGACCTTTACCTGCGCCGATCCGTCCGGTTTCAGCACATAGAGATCGACGACGGCGTTGGGCGTGCCGGCCGCGGGGTAGCGCTGCTGATAGACCTTCGTCCCCTCCCCGCCGATCGCGGTGCGGGTGACGATGCCGACCGGGCCTTCATCGACCCGCGCCACCGCGATGCGACTGTCGTCGGGCGACCACCAATATCCGGTGCGCCGGTCCATTTCCTCCTGCGCGACGAACTCCGCAACACCCCAGTTTACGGTCTCGCTCGCGCCCTGCGTTACCTGCCGTTCGGCGCCATCGATCGGCTGGACAAAGAGATTGCCGCCGCGCACGAAGGACACGAACCCGCCCTTCGGGCTGACCACGCCGTTCAGTTCGCCGTCCGGGGTGTCGGTCAGCCGTTTGACATTCCCGTCCAGCCCGGCGAGATAGAGATCGCCGTCCACCGGCACCAGAACGCTCTTGCCGTCCGGCGACCAGTCATAGCTGGTGATGCCCGTGCTGCCCGCGACGGAGCGGTCACGCTCGCGCTGCATCTTCTCCGCTTCGGAAAGTTCGGCGCCCGTCCCGGTCTTCTTAGAATCGACCAGCATCCGCTCGGCGCCGGTCCTGCTGTCGATCGCCCACAGGTCGAGCCGTTCCTTCTCCTCGGCGCGGGGCTTGAGCAGGGTCACCAGCGATCCGTCGGGCGACAGCTTCAGCGCGCGCGGCTGGGGGCCTGCAAGATCGGGGCTGGCAAAGACGCGCTCCAGCGTCAGCCTTTCCTGTGCATGGACGGGAATGACGGGGATCAGCAGCAGCGCGCCGAGAGCAGCGCTACCTTTCAGATAGGGGGGCATATTCGTCCTTTCAGGCCGGCGCGCGGACACGCCGCTTCATGGCAAGAAGGCTTAGCGCGACGCGAATAAAAAGATCAATGCCGGGAAATAATCTATCCTGCCATGACCGCCGGGCCATGGTGGGCGCGACAGGGATTGAACCTGTGACCCCACCCGTGTGAAGGGGGAAGCCAATCCCATACAGGCAATTGATTCAAATGACATATTCGTCAATCCTCTTCTGCGGA
>NZ_LXVX01000013.1:0-87507 GCF_001650725.1 Sphingobium sp. TCM1
AGCGCAAGGCCATCTTCAACAAACCAGCATCATATTATCTGAAAAGGGGGTCCCTCTTCGACGCCGATCGGGGGTCCCTTTTGAACGCCGTTTGACACCAGAGCTTCCACCGAGAACGCTCAGCACTGTCTCGCGGCTCGCCTGTAGCATTCGGATGTCAGGCTTTGCGCTCGAAACCGCCAAACGGCCCAGCAACATATCCCGTAACTCCGGGCCGGGATCAGCGGCCGGAAGCAGAAAGCGCTCGCCGCGAAGATCCGTCCAGTGAACCACGTCGCGTTCTGCAAGCGGATGCGACAACGGCAGCGCGGCCAACATCCGCTCGCTCCAAAGCGACTCGCAGCGGAACCCGTTATGGCCGGCGGCACCCATGAGGATCGCAATGTCGATCTCACCTGTATCAAGGCCGGCGAGCAGGACGCTGCGGTCCGCTTCGACGCATCCGACTTCGACATCGGGGTGCGCGTCGCACCAACTCATCATCGTTGCCCGCAGATTGCCGGCGGAAACCGAGCTGTTATGCCCCAGCACGAGACCACCTGCGCGGCCTTGGCCGGCTGCCCGCATCATCGCCACGAGCTTCTCGGCCGTTGCCACCATTGGTTTCGCGCCGCGAATGAATGCGTTTCCTGCCAGCGTCGTTGTTACGCCGGCGCGCGAGCGTTCAAAGATCGGCATTCCGATGGAGCGCTCCAACTTCAGGATGGCGCGGCTCAGCGTCGATTGCTCGACATCCAGCGCGCGCGCAGCCCTGTAGAAGCTGCCGTGATCTGCCGCCGCAATGGCGTAACGAAGCTGGCGGATGTCAAACGACATCATCCCGCTCGCTACTCTTGAATCGCGGCAGCGGCGCGTCGCGCGATGCCTTGAACAGCACGATGCCCGCTTCGAGCCGGTCCAGAATGAAATGGTCCTTGCTGGCTTTGGCGGATTTGATGTCCGCCTTCGAAAACACCGACAGCGACACCGCACAGCGATTTCCCAACTCACGAGCGATGATCGCCTTCGCACGGCACCACCGCGTTTCGTCGGCATAGAGCGTATGATTGACGACGACCCAGAACTCGTAATCCGAGAAATAGAGCGAGGCTTTGTCCTCGTACCAAGTGCGCCGGGCATAGGGTCCAATGAGCACGATCTTCAGGATCTCGCCGAGCACAGGAGCTGCCACACCCTCGAATGAAGCGGCCGCACGCAGGATGCGCGTGATACGCTCGATCTCCTGTTGCTTTCTCCGGATGAGGTGCCCGACGCGGGCCATGACCACCTCGCGCGCATAGACATCCTCGATAAACTGGTCCTGGCCGGTCATTCTTTGCACCTCATTTTGCCGGTTTACGAATTCCGGAAATTGAGCGGCACAAGCCCATGTCTAGCAATCCAGCTAAACAGAGGGGTACTGATCAGGTCAGGTAGTTGAGGCTTACATAACCGTCCCGAGCGGCGGCGAGCACGAGCTGACTTCGGGTCTTCACGCCATAACGGCTGCGGGCGCCCTCGACGTATTCGTGGATTGTGCTGGGGCTGAGACCAAGAATTTTCCCCATTTCCCACTCGGTTTTTCCGGCGGCGATCAGCCGAAGACAGTCGATCTGGCGCGGACTGAGGGGCGCGCCATGAGCTTTGACCGCTCGGCCCTCAATCATCTCGCGTCCCCTCTGAAAGACGATGCCGCCGATGAGCTGCGCCGAGATCGCCTCGGCGTATGTGAAAGGCCGGTCTTTTCGGCGGGCTACGCTGAAGAAGGCTCCACGCTCTCCCGGAATCCGGAAGGGCACGGTGTAGCCCGCATTAAGCCCGTGAGCTCGGCCGCGCTCCAGAACCGAGAGCTGGGCCTGCGTAGGGGCAATCATTTCGCGGATGCGCTCCCAGCAAAGGCCGGTGGGGCTCCGGATGCTGGCGGCATGAACCGGATCATTACGATACAACCGACCGCTGATGACTTCGTCCACCCAAGAAGACGGATAGTTGGTCATCATCAAGCAACCGGGTCGGTCCTTTCCAAGGTCGCCGTCGTCGACGAGTGCAAACCAAGGAAATCCGAATGATCGGATTGCCGCGTCGACCACCGTAGTTAGCTGCGCGTCGGTCTGGGCCGTTTCACATGCCTTTTGGACTTCCTCAAAGTCTCTAAGCTGTGCAGAGTCCAAGGCTTGAGCCATGAGCAATCCTACTCGATAATTTGCTGTTTTTTCAAGCCTCAAGGCCGCTTACCGTGGCAGTTTAGTGGTCGCGCATCAGTATGCTCTCCGCGCGCGGTTAATATGAGCGATGGCCTTGGACATACGCCGCTGGACCGCTTTTTCGCTGAGACCTTCTTGGTTGGCGATTTCCTTGTAGCTTGTGCCATCCCGACGATGGGCGAGGAAAACCGACCGGGACTTTTGTGACAATCGGGCGAGCGAGGCTTCGAGCCGTTCGAGTTGATCGCGCGCCTCAAGAGCGGCAATTGGATCGTTCCCCGCAAGCGGCACCTCGTCAGCCGGAATGTGATAGGCCATCCGACGGCGTGCCGCGACCCTGGCTCTCTCCCGAAGCAGGTTTAAGGCAATCGTGCTCAGGTAGGCTTCCGGTCGTTCGATCGCTGTTTCAGGTCTTTTTTCGCGTGCGCCTGCCAGCCGGATAAAACAGTCCTGAACGAGATCGGCTGCGTCCTGCCGCGCCCCGTGGCGCGCGAAGAAACGAAACAGTCGGCGGGAATGAATGCGATGAAGTTCTTCGAGCCCGATTGGCGAAGATGTCGGCCTGTTCTCACTGGATAGTGGACGGGCGGTATCGCCGGCCAAAGGCGCTGGTTGGCTCGGGGTGTGGACCATCATCGCGCTCCAAATCGCGCCGTCGGCGATCTCCGGCGGCAATTCGGTCGAAGTAGAAAATGTCGAGGCGATACGGGCAATCCCTCCGAACAGAGGGATTAGCGGTTCGAACCGCCTGCCTTGCGTACGCGCTGGAAATTGAGTCTGAGTTCGCTTCCACCGAAGAGTGGACGGTTCAAATCCGCGCCTCAACCGCGATATCGCAGCGCTTCGGCCAGCAAGGCACGTCACGAGGCATTTACGAACGATCTAATCCTGGTCAGCCATAGCTCCGCGGTGCGCGGCGAAATATATTCGCTATGTTTGTTCGGCGTGTCGCCGCGCATACTTATACGCCTAGGCCGTATGGGCTCCGATGAAGGAAAAATCGAAATCTCAAATCGTAGAGCCGTCGGTGGCCGGTGGTAAAAAGCTCGAATCGTGTGGGGTGGAATGTCAGCTTAGCGCCCCATTTTTCGCCGTTCGGGAAGGTGGCCGACCACCCACCTGCAGAGCCTTACGCGGCACCTTCGAATTCGAGATTTGTCGCCACCATGCGCCCGTCACGCCCTTCCTTCAGATCGAAAATCCAGCGCTGGCCCTTTTCGACCTCGGCGACCCCGACCTTCTGGACCTCGGAGACATGCAGGAAGACCTTGGGCTGCTTGTCGTCGCGCGAGATGAAGCCCCAGCTGCCTTCGGGGCCGACATATCTGACCGTTCCTGCTGGCATGGACCGCGCTATCCTTCCTTCGCGCATTCGATGCAGGTGGTAACGGCGGGGTTATGCTCCAAGCGCGCCGGCGCAATATCATCGCCGCATTTCACGCAGTAGCCGAACTCGTCTTCGTCGATCCGGCGCAGCGCCGCATCTATGGCCGATCGCTCCGACTGTCGACGGCGCCCTTGGGCCAGAGCCATTGCCTGCACCTGCATTGCGTCGATGCGCGAAAGCCTGCCCACGCTGTCTTGGTCGAGCGCGACCGGCGCTCGGTCTGCTGCGGACAGTCGGTCCTCGGCCACGAGTTCCTCGCGCCGGGCGAGGAGCTTCTGGCGAACGCGAGTGAGGTCGAGCGCCACGTTACCGCACGAGCAGCACCGGCACGTGGGTCGTGCGGATCATGGTCGTCGTGGTGCTGCCGACGATCAGAGTGCGGATTGGCGAATGGCCATACGCTCCCATGACCAGCATCGCGCCGGGCGTCTGCTCGACAATCTTGGCGATCACGGTTTCCGGCTTACCACGTTCGAGGGTCGTGGTGACGTCGCGTTCTGCCCCAAGGCGCGATGCGGCATCATTCAGCGAACGACGGTGCGCTTCGTTGTCCGTGTCAGCCATGACGATTTTGACGGGCATCCCAGTGAAGAGCGTGGATTCGACCAGTCGACCCAGCGCCCGCTCGGCGGCCGGGCTGGCATCATAGGCAAACACGATGCTGCGCGGTTCGGAATAGTCGCGCGAGGCGACCAGCACCGGCTTGGTACTGGCACGCACAACGCGCTCGAGCTTCGAACCGATATGGCCGCTCGCGAACTCGTGGGATGCACCGCGCTTGCCGATGACGACGACGCGCGCGCCTTCTTCGCGTTCCAGGATCGTCTCGACGATACCACCATGGCGGTGCAGCGTGCGCACATCGAACGCACCACCTTCACGTAGGCGCTTTTCACCAGCGGCCAGCAGCAGTCGGCCGCGTTCTACCTTCAGCTTGGCATCGGCTGCTTCCAGCGTGACCAGTTCTTCCATCAGGCTGGACTTGACCCCGAGGCCGATGGCCCCGGACAGGTCGCCGCGCGCGGCCACGGCATCGCTGCGTTGGACTACATGAAGCAGCTCGACCGGCATTTGCAGGCGGTTGGAAGCCCAGGCGGCAAGATCGCAGACGCTGTCGGCGTAGCTGGATGCGTCGATACAGGCGAGGACGTGTTCCATCGTCATAATCCTCTCAGTGCGCGCCGAGTTGCGCTTCGGCACCCGGCTTGTCGTGGATGGCGTAGCGGTCGACCATAGAAGCGCTGGCTTCGTTGAGTCCGATGACGCTCACTTCGGTGCCTTCGCGGCGAAACTTCAGGATCGCCTTGTCGAGCGTTCCAACCGCGGAGATGTCCCAGAAGTGAGCTTGTGACACGTCGATCACGACACGGTCGAGAACCTCCTTGAAGTCGAAGGCCCCCACGAAGCTTTCTGATGACGCGAAGAAAACCTGCCCCGACACCTTGTATAGGCGAGCAAGACCGTCCGCCGAAAGCTCGGATTCCACCGTGAAGATGCGCTTCACCTTGCTGGCGAAGAACAGGCCCGACAGGATCACGCCGGCCAGCACGCCCTGCGCCAGGTCATGCGTCCACACCACGATCACCACGGTGACCACCATGACCACCGACGACTGCCAGGGATGATGGCGAATGTCGCGAATCGATCCCCACGAGAAAGTGCCGATCGAGACCATGATCATCACGGCCACCAGCGCAGCCATGGGAATGATGGCGACCAGAGGTCCCAGAACTACGATCAGAAACAGCAGGAAGGCACCGGAGACGAAGGTCGATAGCCTGGTAAGACCACCCGATTTCACGTTGATCACCGATTGGCCAATCATCGCACAGCCGCCCATGCCACCAAGGAAGCCGGTGAAGAAGTTGGCGATGCCTTGCCCCTTCATTTCGCGCTGCTTGTTCGATGGCGTGTCGGTCAGGTCGTCGACGATCTGCGCCGTCATCATCGATTCCAGCAAGCCGACGGCGGCCATGGTCAGCGAGTAAGGCAGGATGATCTGCAGCGTTTCGAGCGTAAACGGCACATTTGGGATCAGCCAGGCCGGCAGTGAAGACGGCAGCTCGCCCATGTCGCCGACCGTGCGGACATCGAAGCCGGTGTAGAAGACCAGCGCCGTGATGACGATGATCGCGACCAGCGGTGATGGCACCGCCTTGGTGAGGTACGGAAACAGGTAGATGATCGCCAGACCGCCGGCGACCAAGGCATAGGTCAGCATCGGCACGCCGGTCAGCTCGGGCAACTGTGCCATGAAGATCAGGATGGCCAGCGCGTTCACGAAGCCGGTGATGACCGAACGCGACACATATTGCATCAGGACGTTCAGCCGCAGGAAGCCGGCAATCAGCTGGATCACGCCCATCAGGATCGTGGCCGCGAACAGATAATCGACGCCATGGTCGCGGATCAGCGGGAGTACCAGCACGGCAATCGCCGCAGTCGCGGCCGAGATCATTCCCGGACGGCCCCCGACCAGCGAAATGATGACGGCGATGGAGAACGAGGCGTAGAGGCCGACACGCGGATCGACCCCGGCGATGATCGAGAAGCCGATGGCTTCGGGAATGAGGGCGAGTGCAACGACGATCCCGGCAAGGATGTCGCCACGCGGGTTGGACAACCATTCGCGTTTGATGGCTTGTAGATTGAGCATGTGTGGCCTTGCTTATAAACCGATGCGACACAGCCTGGCGTCCCGCAGAAACCGGTTGGTTCGTACGCATCGCAAGTCAGACTGTGGGGCTGAAAGGTTATCCCGGGGATAGGCGCCGGGCCGAGCCACTCGGCAAAACCGAGTCCAGCGGATGGGCCGGCTGATAGTCCATTAATAATCGTGCCGCAAGTGCGAAGAGTTTCATCCTCAACCTGCCCGCCTCATGAGCAGGCGACAAAGACTTAACCGCCTCTTGGTAGCCTGAGGGCATGACTGCGTATCTCCATGAAGGCGGGTTGAAGCTTCGCCGGAAAGTCCGCGCGATCGTTGTCAACGAAGCTGGCGAGTTCCTGCTGGTGCGACCGCACGGCTACGGACAGAGCGAATGGACGCTGGCCGGCGGCGGCGTCGAACAGGGCGAGACGCTGCACGAGGCGATGCGACGCGAAATCGCCGAAGAACTGGGCGTGACGCTGGAGGACGACCTCCAAGCTTTGCCGGTCTGCAACCGCTTCATCTACAGCGTCGAGCATAAGGCCCGTCGCGCGCTCGATCATGACGGTCAGGAAGCGACAATGTTCGTGGTGCGGCTCGCTGCAGGCGTCCCTATTGCCCTGCAGGCC
The DNA here is from genome assembly GCF_001650725.1 of Sphingobium sp. TCM1. GTDB lineage: Bacteria > Pseudomonadota > Alphaproteobacteria > Sphingomonadales > Sphingomonadaceae > Sphingobium. The sequence continues at coordinate 6,850 of NZ_LXVX01000013.1, forward strand.
GAGGAAATTGCCGAAGTGCGCTGGTTCAGCCGCGCGGACGCGGCAGCGGCCTTTCCGGTGAAGAAGCAGCGAGACGTTTTTGAAGCCTGCCTCGCGGTCATCGCGGCGTGAGGTACGACGTTCGATAAGAGATCGACCTTCTTCATAGCGGCGATTCCGGAACAGCACCCCAGAGCCTTGTGCAACGTCGGCTTGGCCGCACACCCGTTTGACTGAACTAAACCCACAACAGCACTTCGACAGTTTTCGAAATATCGGTTGACCTACGAAACCTGCGCGCTTATTTCGACCCTTCTAGAAAGGTAGGGTTCATGGACGATCTCAGCGCGCAGGTCTGGGCGGTCGATGCACTCGCCGCGCTGGCGCATGAAACGCGACTGTCGGTTTTCCGCACGCTGGTGAAGGCTGGGCCGGACGGCATGATTGCCGGCGCGATTGCCGACCATCAGGGCGTGCCGCCCTCGACCATGTCGCATCACCTGGCCACGCTGGAGCGCGCTGGCCTCGTTCAGTCCGAACGCGAAAGCCGTCTGATCCATTACCGCGCCGACTTCCCCGGCATGCGTCGTCTGCTCACCTTCCTGCTGCAGGATTGCTGCCAGGGCGCACCTGAAATGTGCGGCGACCTGCTTGGCGATCTTACCTGCAACGCCGCTCGACCCTCGAACGCCTGAGGCCCGTAATGCCCGACAAGATCTACAACGTCCTTTTCCTCTGCACCGGCAACAGCGCCCGCTCGATCCTAGGCGAGGCGGTGATGAACAAGCTCGGCGCCGGCCGCTTCAAGGCGTACAGCGCCGGCAGTCAGCCCAAGGGCGAGGTCCACCCAATGGCGCTGTCGGTGCTGAACGGCATGGGCTACGATACCACCGGTATGTACTCGAAGAGCTGGAGCGAGTTCTCCAAGCCCGGTTCGCCAGAGTTCGATTTCATCTTCACCGTTTGCGACAGCGCCGCGGGCGAGACCTGCCCGGTCTGGATCGGTCATCCGATGACTGCGCACTGGGGCATAGAGGACCCGGCGGCCGTCGAGGGCGAAGGTCAGCGCGACGCATTTCTTCAGGCGCTGCGCTATCTGACGAACCGCATCTCGCTGTTCTTGACGCTGCCGATCGCCAGCATCGATGAAATGGCGATGAAGCAGAAGCTCAAAGAAATCGGCAAGGCCGAAGGCGCCAGCAGCGGAGCGAGCGCGTGACCGACATCGTAATCTACCACAACCCGGAATGCGGCACCTCGCGCAATGCGCTGGCCATGATCCGAAATGCCGGGATCGAGCCGCATGTCATTGAGTACCTGAAGACACCGCCGTCGCGCGCCATGCTCGAAAGCCTGATCCAACGGGCAGGCATCACACCGCGCGCGCTGCTGCGCGAGAAGGGCACGCCCTATGCCGAACTGGGGCTCGGCGATCCGGACCTCACCGATGTGCAACTGATCGATGCGATGATGGCACATCCCATCCTGATCAACCGCCCGCTGGTGGCCTCGCCGCTCGGCATCAAGCTATGCCGCCCCTCGGAAGAGGTGTTCGACCTCATTCCTGCGCAGCAGCGCGGCGCCTTCGCCAAGGAAGACGGCGAGCAGGTCGTCGATGCCGCCGGCAACCGCGTAGCCGGTTGAGACAGGGAAGCAGCATGACCTCGCAGTCTAAGCGCGAACGCCTGTCGTTCCTCGACCGCTATCTCACCTTGTGGATCTTCCTCGCCATGGCGCTCGGCGTCGGGCTGGGCTCGACTTTTGCGGGCCTGCCGGAGGCCATCGACAGCCTGTCGTGGGGGACCACTAATGTCCCCATTGCCATCGGCCTGACCCTGATGATGTACCCGCCGCTCGCGCGCGTGCGTTACGAGGAGTTGCCGCGCGTGTTCGAGGACAAGCGTGTGCTGGCGATCTCGCTGATCCAGAACTGGATCATCGGCCCGGTGCTGATGTTCGCGCTGGCGGTGCTATTCCTGTCCGACAAGCCGGAATACATGACCGGTCTGATCCTGATCGGCCTGGCCCGCTGCATTGCCATGGTGATCGTCTGGAACCAGCTCGCCAAGGGCGACAACCAGTATGTCGCCGCGCTGGTCGCATTCAACTCGATCTTCCAGATCCTGTTCTTCAGCGTCTATGCGTGGTTCTTCCTCGCCTTCCTGCCTCCCCTGTTCGGGTTGGAAGGCAGCGTCATCGATGTCAGTTTCTCGATGATCGCGGAAGCCGTGCTGATCTATCTTGGCATCCCGTTCCTCGCAGGATTCCTCACCCGCAGATGGCTGGCGAAGGCCAAGGGCAATGACTGGTACGAGAAAACGTTCCTGCCAAAGATCGGCCCGATCACGCTGGTCGCGCTGCTGTTCACGATCGTCGCCATGTTCAGCCTCAAGGGCAATGAGATCGTCACCCTGCCGGGCGACATCATCCGCATCGCCATTCCGCTGACGATCTATTTCGTGGTCCAGTTCACCATCAGCTTCTTCATGGGCAAGCTGATCGCCAGTGACTATCCGCGCACGACTGCCGTGGCGTTTACGGCGGCGGGCAACAACTTCGAGCTGGCGATCGCCGTCGCCATTGCGGCCTTCGGGCTGGCTTCGCCGGTCGCCTTTGCTGCGGTAATCGGCCCGCTGGTCGAGGTGCCGGTGCTAATCCTGCTGGTCAACGTCGCCTTCTGGTTCGGGCGACGCTGGTTTCCCGACAGCGTTCCGGCGGAGGCCCGCGCGTGACCGAGCCTGTCCACCAGCGCCTGCGCCCGCTTCCCGATCCCGATCTGCTACCGGCACTCAAGCCCGAATATGTTCACCGCCGCCCGGCGCTGGGCCTCGGTGAGTTCGATCCGCCACCCCGCATCTTGTTACTCTACGGTTCCTTGCGCGAGCGTTCCTATTCGAGGCTGGTGGTGGAAGAAGCCGCGCGCCTATTGCAGTACTTCGGCTGCGAAACGCGCATCTTCGATCCATCGGACCTGCCACTGCCTGATCAAGTGAAAGACGATGATCATCCTGCGGTCCACGAGTTGCGCGAACACTCGCTATGGTCGGAAGGCCAGATCTGGTGCAGCCCGGAGCGGCACGGCCAGATTAGCGGGATCATGAAGACGCAGATCGACCATCTGCCACTCGCCTACAGGGGCCTGCGCCCCACCCAGGGCCGCACGCTCGCGGTGATGCAGGTCAGCGCCGGATCGCAAAGCTTCAACAGCGTCAACACGCTGCGCATTCTGGGCCGGTGGATGCGGATGGTTACCGTCCCTAATCAATCCTCAGTGGCTAAGGCCTATGAAGAGTTCGACGAAGCCGGGCGCATGAAGCCGTCGAGCTATTACGATCGGATTGTCGACGTTGTGGAGGAACTGGTTCGTTTTACGGTGCTCCTCCGGCCGCACGCCGATCAGTTGGTCGATCGCTACTCGGAGCGTGTCGACCGGTACGAGCCGGTCTATACGCATGTTGAAGCTGCTGGGCTTGCCACTACGACTTAGACATCTGCGACCGCAAACGCTCGTGACAAGCGGGGCTCACGTCAGGTGGCGGCCGATTTGCGCCTTCATAGCATCAGAAGCACCGCCATGCGGCGCACGTCGGTGGCCGGCGCCCAGCAGCGGCTCTATAGGAGCGCAAACGGCGACACATATTGGTTATGTTTATCGTGCGCGGGGCGCCGCGCCCGGAAGGATTCGAACGCGTCCGCCGATCCACCTCAATCGTAGTGCTATAGCGTAAACGTAGTGCTCATCATGATCGGGCGTGGCCCGCCATACCGCTGTGCGCCGACGTGTCCTACCCATAAGCCGCATCGGCTACGCCAGCGTAGTGGATGTGACGGCGTCTATCGTGTGCGGCGCACTCAGCCTTAAGTCTGTACAGTTCCCCATCCAGCCCGAAGTCGTCGCCTGCTCAAGTCCAATGGTCAGTACTCTTGCCGTTACCGCGCTCAACGCAGGCCTAGGTTTTGCGCTCCACAAGACGGCAAGCCAAGACCTGTTCGCCCCAGGAGGTGGCGAATGTGTCGGAGACTACTTTCCATTGTCCTGCCGGGCTGTGCATCCCATGATGCTCGCCCATGCACGAACACTGACATTCGTCACCGGTCGCATTCCAACAAGCCGGTGCGCATTTTTCCTGCTCTCGATAAGGCTGAATGATATAAACCTTGCCGAACTTCTCGAGACACTGTCCGACCAGCGCATTAAACCAGGCTTGCGGAGTTTCCCAGAAGCGGCGCTGCTCGTCCCATTCGGGATTGGACCGACGCTCGCGCCGGATCCAAGCTCTGTTGGTGATCCCATACGGCAGACGCATCCGGAGCCGATGTCCCGGCCCCTGCCTCAGCAGGACCGGAATCTCCTTCTGATTCCAAATGCGCCGGAGTCGATCGGGCGTACCGTCGTCCAAGCCGAGCCTTTCTAATTATCCTGCGTCGAGACCAACCTCATATCATTGCCCTGCGGCCGCGGACCTCGATGCGATATGCCATCGACAAGCCGAAAGAGGATGCTCTCGAGTTCATGCGTCGGCAGATGCAACTCGGCGGCGATGTGATCCCTCGTGGTGCGTTCGCTCCATAATGCGCCCAATACTCGCGGCCAGACCACTGAGCACTCCGGTTCCAAACCCTCCGGTTCGCGGGTTCGATAGCCACGGCGAGAGATTTCGATATTGAACGTCCGGTTCTGCCACTCGCTGACAATGCCCATTTTGTTCAGCCGGTAGGTCAGTGCGGCCACCGAGACGCCCCACCGCTTTTTCGCGTGGATAAGCTCCTCTAGCCCAGTGACGTAACGGATTCGACCTGCGACATCGTCTTGCGGCATCAGGAAGTGCGACGCGAACTGGTCAGCTTCGTTTTCGGCCTGTCGGCTATCCTGCTGTTCGCCATGCCGATGCATGACCAGATGCCCCAACTCATGTGCTGCGTCGAAACGACTGCGCTCGGTCGATTTGAAGGTGTTGAGGAACACAAACGGTTGTGCATTTCGCCAACATGAAAAAGCGTCGACGGTCTTGGTGTCCTCGCAGAGCGAAAAGACGCGGACGCCCTTTGCCTCCAGCAGCTTGACCATGTTGGGAACAGGCTGCTGACCCAAGCCCCAATATTCCCGCACAGCCTGCGCGGCTGCTTCTGGTGTGGCATCCGCGCGAAGGTCGGGCACGTCAGGGGCAGGAAGATTGAATCGCTCTTCGATCCAGTCGTCGAAAAGGAACGCGATAGTGCCAGCCGACAACGCCGCGTCGCGCTCTTTGGCCGTCATGGAGGTCAGGCTGCGAAAGCTGGCCGACTGAACTGCGAGATCATCAAAGTCTCCCGCAAAGAAGAACTCGGGCGGGAAATCCAGCACTCTCGAAAGGGCGCTAAGGGTTTCCTCTTCGGGCTCATTCACACCGTTTTCCAGGCGCGAGATCGTAATTGGCGAAACGCCCACCGCGGTGGCGAGCGCGCGCGCGGTCATCTTTCGCCGTTTCCGGCTGAGAATGAGCCTACGATGGTTAAACATAGTAATCGTCAGTTCTTACGCGAAACAGACACCTCGAAATCGACTGGGGGCGCGTCGTCCGCCAGCGGGTCGGGATTATCCCAATCGCCCTTCCGCACGAGAAGGATGCGCTCGTGAAATTGATCGAACTGCTCGTCGTTGATCGCGACGGGGCATGAAAGCTCAGCGCGAACGTCGGCGCCGTCGGCATAGACGAACAGATACCATGTCGCCGCCGTGATCTCGGCCACTTCCTGCTCCCGCACCTCAGGGAAAAGGTCATATTGGCCAAGCTCGACAGCGCGTGCCGCGCCGGCTCCCTTTTTCGAAACAGCAATCGGATCGCAGATGGGATCCCCCGCACGGTCGGCATTCTGATAGACAATTTTGATGCCGATCTCGGCGTGGAAGATCGACTCGATATTGTCACGCCGGCACGTCTGCCAGCCCTGCGGCAAGAATACGCGGCGAAGATGTTCGGTGCCTGCGAGGTAGGCGAGCAGCCCGCCTGCGCTGAGCGGATGAAAGGGCGTGGCGTTGCGCCGAGCGCCGACCGCAGCGCGGACGACTTGGAGCAGCTCCGCCTTGGTCACGCGAAGCTGATCGAGGCGAGGCGCGACTTCAAATTCTTCTGCGAGGACTGCCATGACCACCCCTGTTAACTTTTCAAACCTCATTTGAGCAGAAAAAAGTTAGCACGTCAATATGGCTTGAATTCTCAAACCCTGAGGCCGAGGTCGCTTGCCAAGAAACATTCTGCCACGGCTTGCTGATAAAGTGTGTCGAGAGTCGAGCTAAGTGCCAGAAGCGCCGCAATCCGGTGGATCATTTGGCGCAACCAACGGCGCTCTTCGTCGGTCAGTCCGTTACCCGTCCGGCGGTCAGCCTGGCGGTAGCCAAGCCATTTCTTGAGCACGGGATAGCCGCCGAGCTGATATGACCAGACTGCCTCCGGAACATGCGCAAAATGCGCTTCATCGTTCAGGAAAAGATCGCCGGTGCGATCACCCCACGCTTGATCCCACATCGCGTCGGGCAGCTCGGGATCAGTGAATGGCCTTGGAATCCATTTGCCTTTGCCGCCGCCCCAATAGGTGACCGTCAGCTTGAGGTCGTCCGATGAGATCTGCCCGCCGTCCATCCGGCGGAGCTGCCCGAGAAGCGCGGCGCGCGTGGGCGTGAGCACGCCATCGATCACATCGCGCGCATCTCGATTGGCGTCGAGCAGGCGGATGACCTTCTCGCCGGCGTCGACCATTTTTTCGAACAGGTCGGTGTTCTTAGGAATGGGAATATGAGCCCAATCACTGGAAAGCGCGCTCTTGTGCTCAGCCTGATAGTTCGGGGCATGGAGCAAGGCGAAGGCGACGCGGAATAGCCTGCCGACCAGGAGTCGTGCGGCATCCCCGCTGCGCTCCCCGGGGAGGCCAAAATGCTCGCGCAGGACCCGCCAGGCTGGCTCGGCGATATTGGCATCGCGGTGCGCAAGCAGGTCGTTGCTGATCGTCTCGCGCGGGAAAACCACCGAGCCACGTTCATGGACGTGCAGATTTATCAGCGTGGTGGCGTAAAGCGGCCACGTCTCGGATACCTTACGAGGTTCCGGAACGGTGATCAGCCATTCGTTGTCGGCGAGGTTTTGCGCGAATTCCGGCCGGGCCTCGTTCAGCCATTTGTGCTTCTCGACGTAATAGATATTCCGCTGATCAAGCGGGAAAGTCAGGAACGGCTTCACGCTCTCGGCCTTGAAATGCCCCTCCTTCTTGAGGGCAGTCCACGCCTTTTCAGGTTGATACCGCGCTTTCTCTTCAGCGATTTCGGGCACAGCAAGAGCGGCGCTCTGGAAGCTTTCTGCGTCAAAATATTTCCGGACCCTGGTCGTTAGCGTAGCAGCATCCACGTCGATCACGCCGCCTTCGACGCCCCTATTGTGATTTACTCCCTGGAATTTCGTCGGGAATAGTTCGTCGAGCGCCGGCCAAGCCTCGAAGCCGCCCTCCATCACGCGCGGTGAGAGCCTCCAGCGTCCTTCGGCGCTGGGATGGATGTCCTCATAGGCTGGCGCCTCACCGGGCACGATCGCCTCTCCGCTCGGCAGGCTGGCGATCAGCGCCTCGCGTTTCCGCGCAGCCGGACCCCAGAAATCGCGGTAGTGAACTTGCGTCGCGGCCGGCATGGTCGGCGCCTCGGCGCGCTTTATCCAGGTGACGATCGCCGTGCCGGGCTGAATACCGCGCGAATCCATATCGGTCGTAAACACGCTGTCGTCGCGCGTTCCGGCGCCGGGCAGGCCCTTGGGAATGATCTTGCCGGTGCGATATTTATCGCCGTTGAGATTGTCGACCCAAACAGCATGGAAGTTCGACAGCAGCGAGCGTCGCATCAGCGGGTGAGATCGGCCCGTCAGATACGAGGAGTTGGAAATGTAGGAGACCACGCCATAGTCGGCGGCGATCCCGATCCGCTCTTCAGCCAATCGAAGAAAGCGAACGTAAAGATCGTCAAGCAGCTGCTTCCTGACCCCGAATTCCTCATAGAGCAGGCTGCTGCCCTTCTGTTTCATCAAGGGCCGGCCGAAGCCGTCGAGTTTGACCTGACCGTCTTTCGTCTTTTGCTCCACCAGCTCGATCCCCTTGTAGTGGGCGACCAGCTCAGCCTCTTCCGCCTGGGCCGCGCCGGTAAAGCGGTCATAAGGCGGATTGCCGATGACGACGATGATCTTGGCCTCGCGCTTGACCTGTTGGGAGGCGTCGAACTCCTCGCGCATTTCGGGAAAATTGAGCTTTACGTCGCCATGCTCGTGCCAGCCCGACAGCGCGTTCGTCAGATAGACAGCAAGGCGGCGATCGGGGTCTGGTTTGGCGCCTAGTTGCTCCAACAGCAGATAAAGCTGCAGCTGGGCGATCGCGAAGGGCGCGGTCAGAATCTCGAAGCCGATGACGCGGTCCTGAAACGCCCTAGTCAGTTCCAAGCCGACAGTGGTGGCGTCGCCCTCGGCGATCAGTTCCTCGGCGATGCAGCGGGCGACCTCAAGAAGATAAGCCCCGGTCCCGCAGCAGGGATCGAGCACGATCACGCCGGGATCGGCTAGGCCGCGCGGGCGGCCGAGTTCGGTCTTGAGCAAATAGTGGACGCGCCGGACCTGGTAGCGGACGACCTCGGGCGGCGTATACCAGACACCGAGATCCTCGCGCAGCTTGGGATCGAACGCCTCAAGGAACGGCTCGTAGAAATAGGTGATGGCCGCGGTCGAGGTTTCGCCATCGATCGTAGGGAAGGTCATCCGCCCGCGAAACAACGGACGATCTACCCGATTCAGCGTCGCGATCGCCCGCGCCAGATGCGGCTCCAGCCCAAGATGTTTCATGCGCGCCGGGTGGCGAATGTCGTGCAGCAGTGCGTCGAGGAACGGTATGGGGAGGAAGCTGTGCGCGTCGTCGATGTCGAACACCGCGTTCGCATCAGCCTTTTTGTCCCATAGGATCCAGGCGGCGAACAGCGCATAGAAAACGGACTGCACGAGCGATGAGCGGAAGAAGCGCGCCCCTTTCTCGTCGTCGATGTCGAAGGCGAGGCCGAGCGCCTGATGATAGTCGTCGAGGAGCGGCTTGAGCGGCTTGAGATCGGTGGGCAAGGCATCCTTTGCGTCGCGCGCCTGCCGCGCCAGGATTTTGGCGAGATCCGACGGCGCCCCGATTCTCGCTAGGTCGGTGACGGCGTGTGTGACGATGGCGATGAGCGCGGCGACGGCTTCGGCATCGACCTTGGGTTTGGCGCCGCCGGTTACCGCTGCCCATAAATCGACCGTTTTCTGCAGCACCCGCTTGTCCGGCGGCACTGGGGTCACGCCGTCCCTTACATAGGCCGAGTCGCACACGAGCAGACCGAAGCCGCGGATGTTGCACAGGAGAACGACGCCCGTTTGCGCGAGGTAGCGCCCGATCTGATCCTTCTGCTCGGTCGATGCAGCGAGATCTTCCAGCGTCGTGCTGGCGCGTTTGACCTCACCGAACACGCCGACAAAGAGCGCACCATCGCCGAGCACGAAGTCCGGCATGTCATGGCTGGCGGCGCCTTTTTCCGAGGTGCCCGTGCGCACGTCGAACGGCAGCTTTTCGGATTTCAGGACCGACGCGAGCAAGGTGCGGACATCGGGATAGAACGTCGTTTCAGTCGATGACGGCAGCGCTTCCAGATTGCGCGTGTCCGCGCAGTAGGCTGCGATCGACTCTGAAAGTGGCGTGGACAACCGGAAAACCTTTCAGCGAGCGCGACGTGCCCGACATGGATCGAAAAGGCTCAGCGCACCGGGGCGGTGAACCGAGAGGATTATCTCTGCCCGAGCCGGCCCCAGCAAGACCGCGCTCATATCGTGAGCAATCTGACGTCGGGGTCGGCATCCGGGATGCGCTTCATCCGGCCATCGGCGGTCACGAAGATGAGATCGCGCTCCTTGGCCTGCGCGCACATCCAGAGGTCGTTTTCATCGATGCCGAGCTTTTGACCGGTGGCTTTGTCGACCCACTCTTCGATATATTTCGGCCTGTCCTTGCGCAGCACCTTGGCCAGATATTTCTGCGCGATGCGTGCCTTCACTTCGGCATAAACCGACGCGGTGTGGTGCGTGATGTCGATGACCGCGTGCGAGCGAGCCTGGACCAGCATCGCCTCCAGCGCCGACAGATTGCCCTTGCCGATCGCGGCGGCGAGCTTGGTCCCAAATCCGAGTTCGGCTAGCGCGACGGCGGAGATGAATCGCGGGCTGGCGGCGGGCAACGCCGCCAGCGACTGGCTCTTTTCGGCGTGATGGGGATGCGTCGGATCCAGATAGATGGACAGGATCGTCGTATCGAGAAGATAGGCGTCCATTCTCCTTCAGGCCACATAGTCGCGGAGCAACGACAGCTGGTCTTCGGGCAAGGGCTGGAAAATCTTGCGGACCCAGTCTCCGCCCGGGTTGAAGCGGCCCGACGCGCGTTCGGCCAGGCTCAGTCCGGGCACCGGATACAGGCTGTCCCAATGCTGCCAGTGATGCGAAACCGGGCGCTCGGACCCCTCGAAAAACGCCAGCAACTGCCGCTCGAGCCGCAGCGGAAGGTCATAAGCTTCCAGCAGCGTCGCATCGATATGCGCGAGCAGCCGGGGTAGCTGGTCCTCCGTCCCGGTCAAGATGTCCGAGCTGCCGAGCAGCGCGACATAGGCCTCAACCAGCTCGCCGAGCTTCGCGGGCAGGGAAACCGGGATCGGAATGGCGTCGATGACCGAGGCCCTGAAGCGGTCCTTGGGGGAGTTCACCGCGAGAAAGGCATTCGCCACCGGTCCGTTCAAGACGGCGGTCAGTGCGAGCAATGCATTCGGTGTCACTGCGCTCGTCGGCCGCATGGCGAAGAATTGTTGAGAACACAGCAGACCTTCGAGATCCGGAAAAGCGCCTATGCACCACGCGCCGCGGCTCAGCCGCGTGGCGCTGGCAATCAGCTTCGGTGTCGACCAATCATGTGTCGCGCCACAGCGAAGCTGATCGGACCTGAAATCCAGCCAAACGGAAGGCGGCGAGCGATACTGCCGCAAGTTGCGGGCATTGGCATAGCCGAGCCGGTAGCCGGGCTTTTCCACGTCGCTCGCGGCCTGATCCTGGCGGTACTTCCATTCCAGCCCCCGTCGTGATTCCAGCACCGAGGCCAGTCGCGGGTTGCGCTGCAGATAATCCCAAAGGTCGTTCAGTGGCGGTATCCACAACTGCCCCCGCGGATCGTCGTCGATGACGCGCGTCACATCGCGCTGGACCGTCGTCTGCCCGGTCTTCAGGAAGGAGGAACGATCTCGTTCGGCGACTTCGGTTGAGAGTAGCGTGATGGTCTTGGTCGTAGGCGCGCGCAGGTCGCGGGCGATGACCGCCGAAGATTCGACGTCCGATGCGCCGAAGATCCCGTCGGGAAGCTTCAGGATTTCGACGGAGCCATACAGGCTCTCCATGCGACGGCGCTGTTCCGCGAACTGCTGCTCGAGGATGAACGATCGCGGGAGCACGAAGCCCAGGGCGAGCGGTTTGGCGTCGAGCGCCGCACTGAGCGCGGCGATCGCCTTCGAATGTGTGTCGGCAGCGATCGCGTAATTTATCCGGTCGGCCTTGCTGAACGCTTCGAACGGCGGGTTACATACGATGACGTTGCTCGACCCGATCCGCTGCGCGAGCGCGCCGTCGGCGAACAGATCGGCTTCTTCGACATGCCAGCCATTGTGATTGGGGTAGTCGGCAAGGATCAGCGACAGCGTCGCCACTTCGCAGGCGAAGGGATCGACCTCGTCGCCGGAAATATGTTTGATGAGGAAATCGTGGCGCTGCTGGTCCGACCATTCCACCGGCAGCAGATCGCGCAGGTGACGCAGCGCCGACACCAGAAATACTCCGGCGCCAGCGAATGGCTCGTAGATATTGATGTCTTCGGGTTTGTGATTGTGCAGCTCCAGGCGTTGAACAACATATTCCGCCACCTGGCGCGGCGTACTGTGCGTCCCGAACAGCTTGCGCGTTTCCGGCGTGACCAGCGTGTTCTCATAGACGAAGGCGAGATCGTCGGACGAGATATTGGAAAAACTGATCCCGGCGCGCAAATGCCGCCACGCCGGATCGAACATCGCTGGTAGCGCGCTGTTAGCTGACCCGTCGATCGCGCCGAGTGTATAATAGGTCTCGATCCCGGTTAGGACCGATGCCAGGTCTTCGGGATTCCAGCCATCGGCATAGGGATGTCGGCGATCCTGTAGTACCTTGGCAGCGAGCAGGCGAAACACTACGCGAAACAATGTGCGCGGATCGAGGCGATCGCCGCCGGACGCCTTGCGCGCCAGATCGAGCGTCTCGACCAGCAGACGATCCAGTTTGAGGTGGATTTCGCCTTCGATCGCGGGCAGCAGCCCCAGATCCACGAAATCGAGCTGATAGCTCCCACCGGCGCTGCCGACCGACTTGGCGCGGTGAATGGCATCGGGGTGCCAGCTCGCCTGATTGCGGGCGAACAACGCTGTCAGATCGGCAAGCTTGATCTTCTCAAGTGCCCGGGGCGGGTCGACACTTCTGACCTGCCAGACGGTCACATCGTCATGGTCGATGACGAACAACAGCGGCGCACCCAGTGCTCGATGCTCATTCACGAGGTCGACGGCATGGCGACCCTCGCCATTCACCACCGCGAGTGCTGCGGACCGATAGGATGGCGGCGTTCGCGTGAAGGCGACGAGCGGCACCGTCCGGGTAGTGTTGGTATCGACCAATACGTCCGCAAAGGCATAGTCGCGCACGACCGCTTCCGAGCGATAGCCGGCGCTGTGGACGGCCTGTGCGATGCTGTCGATGGCATTCACAGCCGGCCTCCGCGCGCGGAGGCCGCAGTGTTGATCGGCATGGGGGGAAAGAGAAGTGACGCCTGCTCGCGGCTGTCGCTTGCCGCGAGCAACTGCTCCCGGAGACGCGCCACCATCGGGCCCAGCGGGATCGTGATCAACGGCTGATCGCTAACGACCTCTGCAAGCTCCGGGCGGAGCTGCAGCTGCGCGCCGGGCACATTGATAACCACCTTGGCGCGCTCCAGCGCCGGCCAAGGCGACAGGTTGCACAGCTCGAACAGGGGTTCAGCAATGGGAGCCAACGCGCCGACGCGGATCGCCATATCCGTCGCCAGGGATCTGATGACCGACACGGCTACGAGATCGCCCGAGCTAAAGCACGGACTATGCCCTCGTCCCCTGCGCAAGGGGGCCAGCGCCTTTTTCCAATGGCGATAGGTTTCCGGAGCGATCGAGATCGCGCTGCGAAGCTGGCCAGGGGTATAGAGCACCGTCACGAAATCGGCTCACGATCTTGTTGTTTACAACAAGATGCTCTGTTTTCTCTCCCGTGGCAAGAACGATGCTCCTTTGGATCACGCGAGCCCATTTCAAAACATGCCGGCATCGCCGATGGCTGGCGATGCAATGCGCTCTGGCTAAAGTGGGGGAAGGTGGAACTTACCTCTGATCGCGGTGGCAGGAGAGTATTGCTACAGAGTAGATGCGATACATTATAATCCGGCGTGGCCCGTCATCGGCCACCATTTGCCGCCGTCGCTACTCAGAAGCCGCAACAGCTAACCCACGCGCCCCGGAGCTTGAAGGAGCGTGGCGAGTATGTACGAGATAGATCCGGCATGTGCGGATAGCGTGCCGGTAACCCGATGGTCGTAACCGTGCAGGACTTCGAAGTCATACTGGTCACGAAAGCGCGCGAAGGCTGCCTCTTTTGGAGTGATGCCCTTGGCACTCAGCAACTCGTATGCGTCTACCATAACGTTGAAAATCGCTGGCTCGATGTTTGCCGCCGATCCGTAGCGATGGACTGTTGCCCGGATCGCCTCGCGTTCATTCTGGTCTTTCACACGCGCAAGCAACCGATCGACGGACGCGTCCGGGATCAGACAAAGTATCGCGAGATCGCTCGTGATCGTCGGCACGTTTCGAACTGATGGTGCGCGAGGCGTGAAGCAGTTCGGCCTCGTGATGATAGAGGTTGCGAAGAGCGCGTAGTGCCTGGAAATTGTGTGACGGATTGAGATTGGGCCGCCCCAGCGCGCCGACCTTGTCGCTAAAGCTGTGCAGCGCATTGAGGAAATCGAACAAGGCGTCGGTGTCAGCCATGACGCAATGCCGATCATAGCTCCGGAACAGGCGCGCGGCGGCGGCTACCACGGCATATTCGGTGTCGCTTGGCGTCATGGGCACCTAGTGAAGCGAAGGGAAGGCCGTGGCAACGGCCGTGCTCGCTTCTAAGCCTCATCATAGGCAATCGTAGTCCTAAGCGATGCTCGCCTATCGTAGCGCTACAGCGTAGACGTAGTGCCCATCGTCATCGGGCATGCCCCGCCACCACCAATGACCACGATTTCCGAGCAGTCCACGGCATTCAAGTAATGCCCTGGAAAGCACAGGATATCGTGCCGGACTCCGACTGGTTGCGTCAACAACCCTGATCCTGCGCGCTTCCTGAGCCAAGGCGCCCCGCTAAGCGTTCCGCCAGCCTCTGTACCTTGAACCCATGGGCCAGCCAGTCCACGAATGCGCGGGTCTTGGCGGGCAGGAGCGTGCGCGAGGCATAATAGACCGAGATGGCTCCGGCATCGGCATAACAGTGCGGGACCAGTCGGATCAGCGCACCGCTCTCCAGGGCAGGCAGCACGTCCGGCATGGCCAGCATCGCCACGCCCAGCCCCAGCAATGCCGCCTCCCGCATGGCGCTGGGATCATTGACGATGATGCGCTCCGTCAGGGTGGCGGCCATTTCCCGCCCCGCCGCGTCGCGCATCGCCCAGTGCCGTACGCGCCCGGTCTGGAGCGAGCGCATGACGATTCCGTCGAGCGAGGCCAGCCCGACCGGATCGAGCGGAGCGACGCGCCCCTCCATATAGGCGGGAGAGGCGACCGCCACGATATGGGCCGGCGCCAGCGTCCGGGCCACGATGCCTGGCGACAGGTCGAACCCGCCGCCGATCGCCGCGTCATAGCCCTCGGCGATGAGGTCCACGGCGCGGTTCTGGAAATGCCATTCGGGCTTGATGCGGGGATAGCGCGCGAGAAAGCCGGGCAGCATCGGCAGGACATGGGTTACGCCGAAGGTCGGCGCCATGCTGATCCGGAGTGTGCCCGCCGGCTCGCCGCTATCGGTGGCGATGCCGGCGATCGCCGCCTGGATGCCCTCCAGATTTTCGGCGATGGCCAGGCGGAAGACCTCGCCCGCCTCGGTCAGGGTCAGCTTTCGGGTGGACCGATGGAAGAGCCGCACGCCCAGGTTGCGTTCCAGCATGGCAACGTTCCGGCTCACAGCGGCCGGGGTCAACGCGAGCCGCCGCGCAGCCTCGGAAAAGCTGCCATGCTCGGCGCTGCGGATGAAGGATTCCAGATTGGCGAGCGTTTCCACGGCGCCCGTTTCAACTGACCATTGAAGATAATGCAAGACAATACCGGATAATCGAAAAGGAATATCTGCGCCATCTTCGCTCCATCACTTGATTTGAAGGAGCACATGACATGACTGAGCCTAACCAACCCCTCGCCGGCAAGGTCGCCCTCGTTACCGGCGGATCGCGCTCGATCGGCGCGGCCATCGCCCGCAGGCTCGCCGCCGACGGCGCTGCGGTCGCGCTGACCTACAGCGCTTCGCCGGACCGCGCGGCGCAGATCGTCGCCGAGATCGAGGCTGCCGGCGGCCACGCTATGGCGATCGAAGCCGATGCCGGCGACCCGGCGGCGGTGCGCGCTTCCGTCACCGGCACCGTCGAGGCATTTGGCGGCATCGACATCCTCGTCAACAATGCCGGCGTTGCGGTCAACGCGCTGATAGAGGATGTGAGGTTCGAGGATTATGAGCGGATGCTCGCGGTCAATGTGACCGGTGTCTTCGTCGCCACGCAGGAAGCGGTCCGCCACATGAAGACGGGCGGACGCATCATCCATATCGGCTCGTCAATGACGCGCTACGCCGCTTTCCCGACCGCCTCGGTCTATACCCTGACCAAGGGCGCCGTGAGCGGGTTCAATCGCAGCCTGGTGCGCGACCTCGGCCCCAGGGGCATCACCGTCAACACTGTCCATCCCGGCCCGACCGACACCGACATGAACCCGGCGGACGGCCCGGTCGCCGCCATCGTCGGTCCAGGCGTGGCGATCGGCCGCTACGGCCAGCCGCGCGAGATCGCGGCCGTCGTCGCCTTCCTCGCCAGCCCGGAGGCGGCCTTCGTCACCGGTGCCGACATCATGGCCGATGGCGGCCTGACCGCCTGACGCCAGACAGCGCTCAAGCGGAAAAGGACATCGGCTTCGTTGCGGTCGACTTGTCCAGAATTCCGCCGCCATCCTCGCCACGGCCTCATGCCCGAAGGTCATGATCTGACCGGCCATATTGATCCGAATGACACTGCAAAACATGCTCCTGGCGCGCCCCTCCTGCGAGGAGCGCGCCATCGGCATCAGGCGAAAATGAAGTCGGCTGCCGAAATATGTGCGGTTGTCAGGGTTGTACCCAGGCTCGCGACGTCGATGCTGAACGCAGCCCCCGCGGAGGTCACCACATCGAGGATGACGTGCCCCGCCGCGCCGTCATGCGCAAACACGGTTCCCAGTCCGCCGCCGGATGCGAATTTAGTCACGCCCAGCTTTTCCAGAACGATGCGATCGGACCCATTCTGAAAATCGACGATCCGGTCGCCGCCGTCCAGCGCACCGGCACCTTTGAAGACGAACCAGTCCGCGCCGGCGCCACCCCACAATGCGTCGCTACCAGCCTCGCCGATCAGCTTGTCGAAGCCGCCGTCGCCATAAAGCTGATCATTACCAAGACCGCCATAGATCAGGTCATCGCCTTCGCCGCCATACAATATGTCATGGCCATTTTCGCCATTCAGCGAATCCGCATCATTGCCGCCATAGACAAAATCATTCCCGGATCCGGCCTGGAGATTATCGCGACCATCGTCTCCGTAGAGCCGGTCCACACCCCATTCGGCAACAAGGATATCATCGCCGCTGCCGCCACTCAGATAATTGTCGCCGTCGCCACCATCGACACGGTCATTGCCATTGCCACCATAGACTTGGTCGTTGCCCGACTGACCCTTCAGCTTATCGTTGCCGTCTTCACCATAAATCCGGTCGTTGCCGGCACCGCCGCCCACAGCCTGGTTCGTCAGCTTGCCCGTCGCGGGATTGATTTCGTTTAGGAAACCGTCATCGCCTGCTCCCGCATAGATGAGGTCGTCGCCGACGCCGCCATCAATATAATCCCGACCACCGCCGGACCGAATGATGTCGTTCCCGGCATCGCCCAGCAACTGGTCATGGCCATCTCCCATCACCAGCTGATCGGCGCCATCGCCACCGGACGCGATGTTATTGCCCGATTCACCATAAAGATAATCATTGCCGAGGCCACCATCGAGCCTGTCATTGCCGGCGCCACCATAGAGGATGTCGTTTCCTGCGCCGCCTTCGATATAGTCATTCCCCAAATCGCCCCAGATTTCATCGTCGCCATCCAGGCCTGAAATCGTGTCGTCCTGTGACGTGCCCTTGATGCTGTTCTTCAAGTTCGTGCCTATAAGCGTAGCCATTCGCGACCCCTTGCTTCCAATCATGCCGGACATCATCAGTCGATAAAGCCGACGCATTAATATTTTTATGTCTTCTTGCGTGCGGCAGAACAAACCGTGCGACAATCCTGCCGCACGGCGTGCCTGCCACCGCCTCATCACCTAGAACGGGGATGTCGGCTCTAGTAAGTCGGGGAGGGGGCCGCTCGACGTGATTTCGGGGCGCTTAGGCGTCCTCGCATTCGCCCGTACTCGGGCACGGGAGAGGAAGGCCTTTCATCGGCGGTATTGTTCGAGCAGGAAGGTTCCGCCCGGCGAATGCCGGGGGCCGAAGGGATACGCACTGCGGGTGCGATTGGCGGCACGCAATCTCCGCTCTAGCCCCTTTCGATCATGTCCATGAAATCCCTGGCAGCCTCTCGGTCAGCCGGGTCGTCGAACGTCGTCCCGACATCGGGCGCGGCGCCGAGCAGGAACAACAGAGCCCAGAGGGCGAAGCGTCGACCCTGGCTGTCTTCCAGGCCAAGGTCGACGCGCATTCGCTCGATGCCGGCAGCCATCGCTCCGGGGGCCACCGCATTCAAATCGGTGGTGCCGAAATAGCGATGGATCTGGTCATCGAAATTCATGGGAAGCGACAGCCTCCCGGATCAGCCGTTCAGCCGGTCCTTGACCGCCTTGGCGGGCGTGAAGGTCAGCTTCTTCGACGCAGCAATCTCGATCACGGCGCCGGTGGCGGGATTGCGGCCCTGGCGCGCGGGGCTGTCCTTGACCTTGAACTTGCCAAAGCCGTTGAGCGAAACTTCGTCACCCTTGGCGGCAGCGTCCGCGATGGCGCCGACCACGCTGTCGACCAGCTTGCGCGCCTCGGCCTTGCTGATGTCGTGGGATGCGGCGACCGCTTCGGCAAGATCGGTGTTGTTCATGAGGATATAAGCTCCTGATTATGGAACGCCTGGAAATAGCGGCCTGTTGTCGGTACGTCCACGGCCTAATGACATTGTGCGGGCGTTGGCGCCGACGGACGGATCACAACCGCCGTCCGGACACGCCTGTTCCAGGCAGAACGCCGATCCGGTTGACGCCCCTGCCATCAACAATCTCGACCTCACCCTGAAATATGGGCATGGTGCCCAGATGTCGGGACCGCGGCAACGACGCCTGCGAAAGACACGACCAGAGGAGAGGCCATGGCGACGAGCGACGAGGGCAGCCTGCCGAAACATCACCGGGCGACACAGGGGGAAAAGCTGGTGATAGCCGCCTCCTCGCTGGGGACGGTGTTCGAATGGTATGATTTCTATCTCTACGGCCTGCTCGCCACCTATATTTCCGCCCAGTTCTTCTCCGGCGTGAACGAGACCACCGCCTTCATCTTTGCCCTCGCCGCCTTTGCCGCGGGCTTTGCCGTGCGGCCGTTCGGCGCGATCGTCTTCGGACGGATCGGTGACCTGGTCGGTCGCAAGAACACGTTTCTGGTCACGATGGCGATCATGGGCCTGTCGACCTTCGCGGTCGGCCTGTTGCCCGGCTACGCCGCGATCGGGGTGACAGCGCCCATCATCCTCGTCATCCTGCGGCTGCTTCAGGGACTGGCGCTCGGCGGCGAATATGGCGGCGCGGCGACCTATGTCGCGGAACATGCACCGCATGGGAAGCGCGGCCTCTACACCAGCTGGATCCAGACCACCGCCACATTCGGCCTATTCGCGGCGCTGCTGGTGGTGATCGGCTTCCGCTTCGCGCTGGGCGAGCAGGCATTCGCCGCCTGGGGCTGGCGCCTGCCCTTCCTGATCTCCATCTTCCTGCTGGGCGTGTCGATGTGGATCAGGCTGCAACTGAACGAAAGCCCGGTCTTCCAGAAGATGAAAGACGAAGGCACGACGTCGAAGGCGCCGCTGACCGAAGCCTTCGGCCGATGGTCCAACCTGCGCTGGGTGGTCATCGCGCTGTTCGGGGCGGTCGCGGGCCAGGCGGTGGTTTGGTATGCGGGGCAATTCTACGCCCTCTTCTTCCTCGAAAAGACGCTGAAGGTCGACGGCGCGACCGCCAATATCCTGATCGCGGTGGCGCTGGCGCTGGCGACCCCCTTCTTCGTCGCCTTCGGCTGGCTGAGCGACCGGATCGGTCGCAAGCCCATCATCCTGGGCGGCTGCGCGCTGGCGGCCATCGCCTATTTCCCGTTGTTCGCGGCCCTGACCCACGCCGCCAACCCCGCCCTCGCCGCCGCCCAGGCCGCTGCGCCGGTCACGATCGCGGTCGACCCGCTGCAATGCTCCTTCCAGTTCGACCCGGTGGGCCGCAACAGGTTCGACCAGTCGAGCTGCGACATCGCCAAGGCCCAGATGGCCAAGGCCGGCATCAGCTACGCCAATGCGGAAGCGCCCGCCGGCCGTCCGGCCGTGGTCAGCATCGGCAGCACCCGTCTGAATGCGCCCGATCCCGCCCGGCTGGAAAGGGCGGAGAAGACGGCGGCGATCGCCGCTTTCCAACGGCAGCTGGACGCCGCCCTTACCCAGGCGGGCTATCCGCAAAAGGCCGAAAAGGCGAGGATCAACAAACCCGCCGTGGTCGCCATCCTCTGGGCGCTCGCCATGCTCGTGACGATGGTCTACGGCCCGATCGCCGCGATGCTGGTTGAACTTTTCCCCAGCCGCATCCGCTACACCTCCATGTCCCTGCCCTATCATGTCGGCAATGGCTGGTTCGGCGGCTTCCTGCCGACGACGGCCTTCGCCATGGTCGCGGCGACCGGGGACATTTATTACGGCCTCTGGTATCCCGTCGTGATCGCGGCTGCGACGGCGGTCATAGGGTTGCTCTTCCTGCCGGAAACCTTCCGCCGCAACATCGACAGCTGAAGCATCGGCGCTGAGCGGCAAAGACATGATCCCGGCGCGCCCGATCCATTTGTGTTGCCACCGGAGGCCCCCTAAGAAGGGCCACCACAGCAGGATGATGACGGCGCGCATGGATGATCTACAATTTGATCCGGGCGGAAGCGAGCCGACCATCGCCGATGTCGCCGCCATCGCCGGCGTGTCCATCCGCACGGTTTCGCGGGTCATCAACAACAGTCCCAAGGTCAACAAGGATACGCGGGAACGCATCCAGGCGGCGATCCACCGCCTGAATTTCAGGCCCAGCCTGCGGGCGCGAGCGCTTTCGATGGGGCGCTCCCTGCTCATCGGCATGGTGCATCATGACCGCAACGCCCTGGTGCTCGACACCATCCAGCGGGGTGTGGGCCGGGAAGCGACACGGCGCGGCTATGAAGTGATCAGCCATGCGGTACCGATGACCGAAGCCGACGGGATCGCCCATGTGCTGGATTTCGCGCGCCGATCGCGGGTCGACGGCCTTGTCGTCCTGCCCCCGGTGTCCGGCATCCCCGGCCTGCCCGATGCGCTCAGGGCGGAACGCGTCCATGCCGTTGCGCTCTCCTCGGTACCGATCACCGGCTATGGCACCGTGCTTCTTTCTCCGGAGCGAGCGGCGGCGGGCGACGTCGCCCGCTATCTCCTGTCGCTCGGCCATTGCCGGATCGCGATGATCACCGGGCCACGGGCGATGGTTTCCGCCCGGGAACGCCGCGTCGGCTTCATCGAGGCGCTGGAGGAAGCGGGCACGCCGCTGCTGGCGGAGGCGGAGGGCGACTATGGCCTGGCCGCCGGGATCGAGGGTGCCCACGCTCTCCTCTCCCTGCCCACGCCGCCGACCGCGATCTTCGCCGCCAATGACGTCATGGCCGCCGGCGTGCTCAAGGTCGCGGCGGAACGCGGCATCGCCGTTCCGTCCATGCTGTCGGTCGTGGGCTTCGACGGCAGCCTTCTGGCCGAAATGCTCACGCCCTCGCTCACCACGATCGTGCGCCCCTTCGGCGAGATGGCGCAGATCGCCACCCGCCATCTGATCGACCTGATAGAGGGGGAGCCACCGGTCGAACCGGATATCCCGCCCCTGCGCCTGCGGGAATCGCAAAGCAGCGCGCCGCCGCCTGCCTGACATACGCCACTGGACTCTTGGGGCGGCGTCACTATATACCGCTCGGTATGGAAATGGCGACACATAGCGGGAGAGGCCGTCCCAGGGAGTTCGATCCCGAGCAGGCGCTGGCGGCGGCGCTCGAGGTCTTCTGGCGTCGTGGCTATGAGGGCGCGTCCCTCGCCGAACTGACCGAGGCGATGGGCATCACCAAACCCAGCCTCTATGCCTGCTTCGGCAACAAGGAATCCCTCTTCCGCAAGGCGCTTGACCTCTATGAGCGCGACAAGCTCTGCTATGTGAAGTCCGCGCTGGAGGAACCCACGTCCAAGGCGGTGGCCGAGCGGCTGCTGCGCGGGGCGCTTGCGATCCAGACCAATGCCAGCGATCCCAGGGGCTGCCTGGGCGTCATCAGTTCGGTAGGCGGCACCGCCCATGCCGAATGTATCCGCGATGAGGTGCACGCCCGCCGCGCCTCCTCGGACCGCGCGATGGTCGAAAGGTTCGAGCGCGCGCGCGACGAAGGCGACCTGCCCGATCATGTCGAGCCGCAGGCCCTGGCCTGCTATCTCTCCGCCGTCATGCAGGGCATGGCGGTCCAGGCCGGCGCTGGCGTGCCGACCGAACGACTGGAAACGCTGATCGACACGACCCTGTCCATGTGGCCGGGCCGCTGAGCGAATTTATTTCGCTGTCGTAGCGGTATTCCCCTTGAAATGGCCGCGCCGCAAATAAAATACCTCTCGGTACAAAAAGAGGTTGACCAGCAAGGTCGCGTTAATATATACCAATCAGTATAGAACTGGCTGGGCGCATGTCCCAGGGAGGTCATCATGCGACATAATCTCAAACATTCCCGCTGTTGCTGACAGCGGCATAAGGGGCGGCCTGCCGGCGACGGAGGCAACCTGATCCACATTCCCGATCCTTCCATTGCCGCGCCCACCGGCGCGCGCAGGTGGGATCGTTCGCGCAAATTTCGGGCGCAAGGCACGGGACGCGGCGGCGCGGCTCCGGGCGTAGAGACGCGTCCTCTTCAAACGGGGAAGGAAAAGGCAGTGGCTTTCCTTGATTTCGCACAACCGTTGGCCGGCCCGCAAATGGCGGTCGGCTCCAGCATCGTCCCGCCCGCCAGCGCGACGGATTTTTCCGCGCAGGAGTGGCAGATCGTCTCCCTCGCCCGCACGGACGGGCTGCGCTCACTCCAGGGACCGGGCCGTTTCGCCCGCCTGCGTCGCTGGATTTTCGGCGAGGAAACCAACCTGGCCCTTGCCAGCGACCGGCTGGAGGCACTGCGCCGCCTGGCCGTCGAGGCCTGGCACAAGGGCTATGCCGTCTCGCTGTCCGGTCTCGCCGCCTTCCGCGCGGCAGGCTTTTCCACCGCCCAACTCGAGCTTCTGCTCGCCACCATCAGCGCGGGCCGCACGGCTCGCCGCACCCGGAGTTTCGCATGAACCAGCACACGAAAATCACTGCCGACGCCGAATATTCGGACGCCGGCATTGGACCGAAGCGGCGATGGTCCCGCCGCCATGGCGGCATCGCCGCCGTCGCCGTCATTGCTCTTTTCGGCGCAGGCTGGAAGCTGCTCGACCAGCCTCAGGCCCAGGCGTCGGCCTCCCCGCTGGCTGCGGTCGGCGTGTCCGCGCCGCTCGCCCGCAGCGTGACCCAGTGGGACGATTATGTCGGCCGCTTCGCCCCCAGCCAGACAGTGGAAATCCGCCCGCGCGTGTCGGGTGCGGTAACCGCCATCCATTTCCGCGACGGCGATTTCGTCCGTCAGGGACAGCTGCTCTTCACCATCGACCAGCGCCCCTTCCTGGCGGCCCTTGCCGAAGCGCGGGCGAGCAGCGCATCGGCCCGAAGCGCGCTGCTGCTGGCGCAGAATGACTATGCCCGCGTCCAGCGGCTCAGCGGTGACGAGGCCGTATCGGCCAGCGAAGTGGATGCGCTGCGCTCGCGGCTTCAGGCCGCACAGGCCTCGCTCGCGGGGGCGCAGGCGCGCGAGCGGCAGCGTGCGCTGGATGTCGAGTTCACGCAGGTCCGCGCCCCCATTTCCGGCCGCGTCTCCGACCGCCGCGTCGACATCGGCAATCTCGTGTCCGGCGCGGAAGGCAATGGCGCGACGCTGCTGACCACGGTCAACAAGCTCGACCCCATCTATTTCAACTTCGATGCGTCCGAAGCGCTCTACCTCAAGTCGCAGCGCGACAAGGGCGCCGGCGGCGCGGTCGAGGTCCGTTTGCAGGATGAGGCCGACTATCGCCACAAGGGCCGGCTCGACTTCACCGACAATGGTCTCGATCCGCGCTCCGGCACGATCCGCATCCGCGCCATATTCGACAATCCGGGCAATTTCCTGACCCCCGGCCTGTTCGGCAACATGCGCCTCGCCAATGGCGGCAAGGTCAATGCCCTGCTGGTTCCCGATGAGGCGATCCAGTCCGATCAGGCGCGCAAGACCGTGCTGGTGGTGGGACGGGATGACAGCGTGACGGCGAAGCCGGTGGAGCTTGGCCCGATCGTCGACGGGTTGCGGATCATCCGCTCGGGCCTCGCGCCCGATGACCGGGTGATCGTGTCCAACATCCAGGCGGCCATGCCCGGCGCCAGGGTGGCGGTGAAACCCGCCGCGATCCGCCCGACACCAACCCCGGTCACGCCGGTCGACAGCCCGGCCCCGGTGGCGGCGCAGGCAACCTTCGCCCGGTAATTCATTTACACCCCTCCCCTGAAGGGGAGGGGATATTCGAAGACAATCCCAAGCCCGCGATCCGGCCCCGCCGGATCGCGCGGCATCCCTTTCGCTCGCTCGCAAAGGACGCTCCGATGCGTTTCTCCCGTTTCTTCATCGACAGGCCGATCTTCGCCGCCGTCATAGCGGTGGTCATCACCGTGGTCGGCGCGCTCGCCTTCATCGGCCTGCCGGTGTCCCAATATCCCGACATCGTGCCCCCCACGGTCACGGTCTCCGCCCAATATCCCGGCGCATCGGCGGAAACGGTCGCATCGACCGTCGCCGCGCCGATCGAGCAGGAAATCAACGGCGTCGACGACATGCTCTACCAGAGCAGCCAGTCGACCGGCGACGGCAAGGTCGTCATCACCGTCACCTTCAAGATCGGTACCGACCTCGATGCCGCGCAGGTGCTGGTGCAGAACCGCGTCGCCGTCGCTATCCCCCGCCTGCCGGAGGAAGTGCAGCGCCTCGGCGTCGTCACCCGCAAGACCACGCCCGAATTCCTGATGGTCGTGAACCTGCAATCGCCCGACGGCACGTTCGACCGCAATTACCTGTCCAACTATGCGCTGACCCAGGTGCGCGACCGGCTCGCCCGGCTCGACGGCGTGGGTGACGTGCAGCTCTTCGGATCGCGCGACTATGCGATGCGGATCTGGATCGACCCGGACCGCGCCGCCGCGCTGGACCTGACCGCGGGCGAGATCGTCTCGGCGCTCCGCGCCCAGAATGTCCAGGTTTCTGCCGGTTCGATCGGCCAGCCCCCCTATGATCGCGGGGAAGCCTTCCAGCTCGGCGTCGAGATGCAGGGCCGCCTGACCGAACCGCAGCAATTTGCCAACATCGTCATCCGCACCGATGCCGACGGCCGTCAGGTCCGCGTGGCGGATGTCGCCCGCGTGGAACTGGGCGCGCAGGATTATGGCATCAACACCTATCTTTCGAACAAGCCCACCGTCGTCATCGCCGTGATGCAGCGCCCCGGTTCCAACGCGCTCGACGCGGCGGAGAAGGTGAAGGCGGAAATGGACCAGCTGTCCCAGCGCTTTCCCAAGGGGCTGGAATATAGCGTCATCTACAACCCGACCGAATTCATCAGCCAGTCGATCGACGCCGTCTACCAGACGCTGATCGAAGCGGTACTGCTGGTCGTGCTGGTGATCCTCGTCTTCCTCCAGAACTGGCGCGCGGCGATCATCCCGATCATCGCCATCCCGGTCTCGCTGATCGGCACGGCGGCGATTCTCGCAGGCCTTGGCTACAGCCTCAACAACCTGTCGCTCTTCGGCCTCGTCCTCGCCATCGGCATCGTCGTCGACGACGCCATCGTCGTCGTCGAGAATGTCGAGCGCAATATCGAGCATGGCATGTCGCCGCTCGAAGCCGCCCGCACTTCCATGGACGAAGTGTCGACCGCGCTGGTCGCGATCGTGCTGGTGCTGTGCGCGGTGTTCGTGCCGACGCTCTTCATCACCGGCATTTCCGGCGCTTTCTACCAGCAGTTCGCCGTCACCATCTCGACCGCGACGATCATCTCGCTGATCCTCTCGCTCACCTTGTCGCCCGCCGCCGCCGCGCTGCTGCTCAAGGCAAAGCATGGCCCGCGCGACCGGAGCGGCGATCCACTCTGGCGGCAGAAGCTGGGCGTGGCCGTCGATGCGTTCAACCATGGCTTCGACCGGATGAGCGCGGGCTATGGCCGCCTTACCCGCTTCCTTGTCGCGCGCCCGAAAAAGATGCTGCTGACCTATGCGGGCCTGATCGCCGCCACCATCGCCCTGTTCTGGGTGACGCCCGGCGGCTTCATCCCGGCGCAGGACCAGGGCTATTTCCTGGCCGTGGTGCAACTCCCCTCCGGCGCCTCGCTCGAACGCACCGACAAGGTGACGCGCGAGGTGGCGGAGAAGATCCTGCCGGTGAAGGGCCTGCGCGGCGCGGTGATGTTCGCCGGCTTCCATGGTCCCTCGCAGACGCAGGCACCCAACAGCGCGGCGATCTACTTCCCCTTCAAGAGCTTTGCCGAGCGCAAGGCGGAAGGCGTCACCTATGCCGGCATCATGGAACAGGCGAACAAGGCCGTCGCCGGTTATGACAAGGCGCGCATCCTGCTCGTGCCCCCGCCGCTCATTCAGGGCATCGGCTCGGCCGGCGGCTATCGCATGATGCTGGAGGACCGCGAGGACCGCGGCTATGCGGAACTCAACAAGGTCGCGGGCGAAATGATCGCCAAGGCGAACCAGTCCCCCAGCCTCGCGATGGTCTACACCCTGTTCGACGTCGGCACGCCGCGCGTCTACGCGGACATCGACCGGCGCAAGGCCGACCTGCTGGGCGTGCCGCCCGAACGCATCTTCGAAGCGATGCAGGTCTATCTGGGGTCGGCGTTCGTCAACGACTTCAACCTGCTGGGCCGCACCTATCGCGTGACGGCGCAGGCCGATGCCGATCATCGCGGCACGGTGGCCGACATCGCCAACCTCAAGACCCGGTCGAACAGCGGCCAGATGGTGCCGATCGGCTCCGTCTCGACCTTCAAGGACAAGACCGGCCCCTATCGGGTGGTCCGCTACAATTTGCTGCCGGCGGTGGAGATCGACGGCGACACGGCCCCCGGCTATTCCTCCGGCCAGTCGCTGACCACCATGGAGAAGCTCGCCGCCGCCGCGCCTGCCGGTTATGGCAGCGAATGGACGGGCGTTGCCTATCAGCAGAAGATCGCCGGCAACACCGCCGGACTCGTCTTCGGCATGGCGGTCTTCTTCGTCTTCCTGGTGCTGGCGGCGCAATATGAAAGCCTGACGCTGCCGTTGTCGATCATCCTGATCGTGCCGATGTGTCTGTTCGCGGCCATGCTGGGCGTGAACCTGCGGGGACAAGACAATAATATCCTGACGCAGATCGGTCTGGTCGTGCTGATCGCTCTTGCCGCGAAGAACGCCATTCTGGTGGTCGAATTCGCCAAGCAGGCGGAAGAGGAACAGGGCCTGTCGCCGGTCGAAGCCGCCGTTCAGGCTGCCCAGACCCGCCTGCGCCCGATCCTGATGACCAGCTTCGCCTTCATCCTGGGGGCGGTGCCTCTGGTGATCGCGACCGGAGCCGGCGCGGAACTGCGGCAGGCGCTGGGCACGGCGGTTTTCTTCGGCATGGCCGGCGTGACGGCGTTCGGACTGCTCTTCACTCCCACCTTCTATGTCGTGTGCCGCGCGCTTGGCGATCGCTTCACCCGCCGCCGGCGCGGAGCCGGTGACAATGGCGCCGAGCCTGCATTGCAGCCGGCCGAATAAGGACAAAAGCCATGACAAGGAACTTCATCGCCTTGCTGCTCGGCGCCAGCGCCCTCACGGCCTGCGCCGCCGGGCCGGATTACAAGGCGCCTGCCACCCCGACCACGGCCGCCGCCCCCTTCATCGGGGCGGCCACCCCCGCGGTCGTTCAAGCCCCCGCCGACGATCATTGGTGGCAGCTCTATAACGATCCGCTGCTCGACGGGCTGGTCAAGGATGCGCTGTCGGCCAATACCGACATCCGCGTCGCCGTCGCCCGGCTGGAACGCGCCCGCGCCCAGCTGCGCGGCGCACGCTCCGACCGGCTGCCCAGCACCACGCTCAGCGGATCTCCGACCTATGGCCGCGTCTCGCAGGCCCAGACCCTGCCCGGCATGGATCGGGAAAACTGGACCGTCGATATGGGTCTGGACGTCGCCTATGAGGTCGATCTGTTCGGCCGGGTGAAGCGCAGCATAGAGGCCGCGCGCGGCGACGCCGGTGCGGCGCAGGCCGACACCGATGCAGTCCGCGTCGCCGTCGTCGCCGACACCGTGCGCGCCTATGTCGACGCCACCGCCTCGGCCCAGCGTATCGCCGTCGCGCAACAGACGGTCGATCTGCTCGACCAGTCGCTCCGCATTTCGCAGGCGCGCTTCGATGTCGGCCGGTCCGACCGGCTCGACGTCATTCGCATCACCTCGCTCCGCGACCAGCAAAAGGCGCTGATCCCGTCGCTGGTGGCGGATCGCAACGCGGCGCTGTTCCGCCTCGCCACGCTCACCGGCCGCACCCCGCAGGATCTGCCCGCGACCGTGCGCGACGCGAAGGTCACACCCGACCTCAGCCAGCCCATTCCCGTGGGCGACGGTCAGGCGCTGCTCGCCCGTCGCCCCGACGTGCGCGCGGCCGAACAGCGGCTGGCGGGCGACACGGCGCGGATCGGCGTGGCCACTGCCGCGCTCTATCCCCGCATCACGCTCGGCGGATCGATCGGCAGCACGGCGATCGGCGGCGGCAATATCCTGGGCGGCGGCCCGCTCAACTGGCTGCTGGGACCGCTCATCAGCTGGGCCTTCCCCAATCAGGAGGCCAACCGCGCCCGCATCGCGGCGGCGCGGGCGGATGGCGACGCGGCGCTGGCGACCTTCGACGGCACCGTGCTGCGCGCGCTGGAGGAAACCGAAACCGCCCTCTCCACCTACGCCAACGCCCTGCAACGGCGCGCCGCGCTCCAGACCGCACGTGACGAAGCGGCCCGCGCAGCCCGCATCAGCACAGCGCGTCAGCGGGAAGGGCAGATCGACTTCCTGACCGTGCTCGACGCGCTGCGTACCCAGGCGGCGGCCGACGCCGACCTCGCCGCCGCCAACCGCGCCGTCGCCTTCGCCCAGGTCGACCTGTTCCGGGCCTTGGGCGGCGGCTGGACCGCCGCCTGAAGCGACAGGACTGTTCGCCGTCCCGCCCGCATGATAGTCCCTTGCAAGGGCACCGGGCGGGGCGGCATGACAGAAGAAAGCGCGATTGCATGATGCCGCTGCCCGTCTCGCGCGCACGCATGGTCGAACTGTGGCGCTATTACCAGATGGGCCTGCTCAACACCGCCTTCGGCCTTGGTGCCTATGCGCTGCTGGTATGGCTGGGTCTCAACATGTTCGTGGCCCAGCTTCTCGCCCATATGATGGGCATGGCGTTCAACTATATCAGCTACAGCCGCCACGTCTTTCGCGACGCACGCCCGGCCAAGCTGCGCTTCATCCTGTCCTACGGCGCAAATTATCTGCTGGGCCTGGGTGCGCTTGCGGCGCTGTCGCGCGTCATCGCCTCACCCTATGGCGCTGGCTTTCTGGCGGCCGGGATCGTGTCTGTCGTCAATTATTTCGCCCTGAAGCATCTGGTCTTCCGCTCCAGGGCGACATGATCGGACAGGCCTCGCGCGGCGAACCTCTCCCGTCAGACCGTAAAATTGCCGGCGACGGCAAAGTCTTCGATCGGCTTGCGGCCACTCGGCACCTCGCGCGCCTGCAAGGCTTCCGGAAGCGTCGTCTTGTCCGCCTGCCGCCCGATCGCCACCGCCGCCTCGATGCGGAAACGGTCCGGCACGGCCAGTTCCCGGCGCGCTGCGTCGAAATCGACGCCGGTCATGCCATGGGTGTGATAGCCCAGCCGCGTCGCCTGTAGCGCCAGAAGCGCCCAGGCCGCGCCCGCATCGAAGCTGTGGCTGTGCGACGGCTTGAAATCGTCCGATCCGGGCGCCGCCATCTGCGTGTCGGACAGGATATAGACGATCACCGACGCATTACGCACCCAGCTCTGGTTGAACGGCAACAGCACCCCCAGGAACCGGTCCCAGTCGGCCGTGTCTCGATGGGCATAAAGAAAGCGCCAGGGCTGGTAATTGAACGCCGAGGGCGCCCAGCGCGCGGCATCGAAGATGGTATCAAGGTCTGCCTGCGGCAATGCCGACGCATCGAATGCGCGCGGCGACCAGCGCTCCAGGAACAGGGGATCGACGGCGCGAGTCACCGTGCGGGGGTCGGTAGCCATGATGTCTCCTCGTGAATGATCGGCTCGGCCGGTCTATGCCGGACGACGCCCCTGATCGCGAAGAGAAAATATGGCAACGCTGCGTTTAGCGCGCACTCTCGCAGGAGCATAGTTCGCCTTCCCGATCGGCAAGGCGCGGCGCATCGGCATCCTTTTCCAGCAGCACGACGGTCGGTTCACGCAGCAAGGCCTGCGTCAGGCGGCTCCACCAGCTTCCAGCGGGCGCATCATCCATCCGGGGTTCGATCATGGCTCTCCTTCTCGCCGACTCGCGCAGCTTACTATCAATATGATAGACAAAGAGCGCACAAGCAATGCTGCTGCGTGGCAGAGAAATGCTTGCCGGGAGGCAGCGCCATGGTCGCCGGAGCGGCGCGCGCGATGGCCGGACTACCCGACGGGACGATCGACATGTGCGGGGAAAATCGACCCGGACAGCCGGCGACGCGTGCAGTTCGCCACCAGGCTGGCCGGGATCGCAACATTGTCCGACTTGGAGAGGACATGACAACGTTGTCCAGCCTCCTTAAGTGATTCCCGTTCCCAGCGCAACAGCATTTCTCATGCCGCCCGAAAACAGAAGGGCGCGGCCATCCGAAGACGGCCGCGCCCTTCGCGCATTTGATCGGGAATCAGCCCGCGAACAGGTTGGTCGGCAGCCCGCGCACGCCGCACTCTACCTCGAAGAAGCCGCCATCATAGGCGGTCGGATCGACAAGACCCACCGTCGCCGAACTCACGAACATGCGATCGAGGTCCGGTCCGGCGAAGCAGATATTCGTCACCTGCCGGGCCGGCATCGCGATCGCGCGGTCCAGCCGGCCTTCGGGGGTGAAGCGGCTGATCCGGCTCCCGCCCCAGTGGGCGACCCAGATATGCCCCTCCGCATCCACGGTCATGCCGTCGGGATAGCCATCCTCCTCGCCGAACCGGATGAAAGGTTCCCGATCGGTCGCGCCATCCTCGGTCCGGCGGAATCGATACATCTGCTTCTTCGCGGTATCGCTATGATAGAGCCACTGGCCGCAGGGCGAGAAGGCCGGGCCGTTGGGCACCCGATAGCCGCTGTCGATGACGCGCCAGCTGCGATCGGGCGCGAGACGGTAGAGCGCGCCGCGATCATGTTCCTCGGCCATATCCATCGTGCCGCACCAGATATGCCCCTGCGCGTCCGCCTTGCCGTCGTTCATGCGGCTGCCGGGAAAATGCGGTTCGGGATCGCCGAAGGGCGTGATGGTCAGCGGATCGAGGCTGATCTCGGCGAAGCCGCTCTGGAAGCCGCCGACAAAGCCGCCGATCGCCCGTTCTGCCACCCAGCCCAGCGGCTCGGGCATCGCCCAGCGCTCGATCGCCCCGCTTTCCAGCGACAGCCGGTTGAGCGCGGGGGCGAGAATATCGACCCAATAGACGGCATTGTCACGCGCGGACCATAGCGTGCCCTCGCCCAGACTGTCCGCGACATCGCGATCGATCAGGCGCCACGCCGCCATCAGCGCTTCACCGACAGGCGATAGACCATCGCGTGATGATAGGGCTTGCCCGGATCGACGCGCGCGGACAGGAAATTGGCCTTGTTGGGGGAATCCGGGAATTTCTGCGGTTCCAGCGCAATGCCGTCGCCCATGCGGTAGAGATGCCCGCCCTTGCCGACCAGCGTCCCATCCAGGAAATTGCCCGCATAGAATTGCACGCCCGGCTCGGTCGTCAGCACCTCCAGCACGCGGCCCGACACCGGGTCTTCCAGCCTGGCGGCCAGTTCCGGCACCTTGGTCGCGCCCTTGTCCAGCGCCCAATTATGGTCATAGCCGCGCCCGGCGACGATCTGCGGGTCGCGCCCGTCGCGGATGCCGTCCGCCACGCGACGCGGCGAACGGAAATCGAACACGCCCCCCTCGACCAGCTTGAGTTCCCCGGTCGGGATCAGGTTGGCGTCCACCGGCGTATAGGCCTTGGCCGGGA
This sequence comes from Sphingobium sp. TCM1, assembly GCF_001650725.1. Lineage (GTDB taxonomy): Bacteria > Pseudomonadota > Alphaproteobacteria > Sphingomonadales > Sphingomonadaceae > Sphingobium. The sequence goes on from NZ_LXVX01000013.1 coordinate 38,917, forward strand.
TCGTCAGCAAATGGCCGAGCGCGCCATCGGGCGACCCCTCACCTGCCAGGTTGAAGATCGCATGGTTGGTCATGTTGACGATGGTCGGCTTGTCGGTCTTCGCGTCGAAAGCGATGCCCAGGTTGCCGGCCTCGTCCAGCGTGTAGGTGACGGTCACGTCCAGCTTGCCGGGATAGCCCGAATCGCCATCCGGGCTGCTCAGCGCCAGCACGGCGATCGCGGTCGGCCCGCTCTTGATCGACACGATCTTCCAGACCTTCTTGTCGAAACCCTTGCCACCGCCGTGCAGCGAATTGACCTTGTCGTTGACCGGCAACTGATAGCGCTTGCCGTCCAGCGTGAACGCGCCGCCCGCGATGCGGTTGGCGTATCGGCCCACGGTCACGCCGAAATAATTGGGATGGTCGACATAGCCGGCCAGGTCGTCATAGCCGAGCAGCACATCGGCTTGCCTGCCGTCCTTGCCGGGGCCGGACAGCGACTGGAGCGTCGCGCCATAGGTCAGGATCTTCGCCGACACGCCCGCGCCGTTGCTGAGCGTGATCGTCTCCACCGCCGCGCCATCGGCAGTACCGGCGGGCGCGCGGCTAGCCTCGGCGGCCATTGCGGTCCCGCTTGCGAGGACCGCGCCCGACATCGCCGTCCCGCTTGCGAGGGTGAGGGCCAATGCGTATGACAACGCTGTTTTCAAATCGACGACCTTTCGCATGGACTTCCTCCCGATGACGCGCGCCCATTGACGGGCGGTTTCGGGGGATATACTCCGACAAATTCTGCGGGCGCAACCCTTGATGGGCGTCCGCCGCTGGAACTGCACTGGAGAAGGATGAATGGCAGGACCGATCTCGTCAGGCGCTGCGCCCGTCGCAACGCATAATCCCGGCACGCGCTACGGCCCCGCCCTAGCACTGCTCGCCAGCCTCTTCTTCATGTGGGGCTTCATCACGGTCATCAACAACACGCTGCTGCCGCATCTGCGCAGCGTGTTCGAACTGAGCTACACCCAGACGACGCTGATCGAATCGGTCTGGTTCATCGCCTATTTCTTCGCATCCATCCCATCGGCCAAGCTGATCGAGCGGGTCGGCTACCAGAAGTCGATGGTGATCGGCCTGCTCGTCATGGCGGCGGGCGCGCTGGGCATGACCGTCGCGGCGTCCATCCCCTCCTATGGCGTGACCCTTGTCATGCTGTTCGTGATCGCCAGCGGCATCACCCTGCTCCAGGTCGCGGCCAATCCCTATGTCGCGGTCGTCGGCAAGCCCGAAACCGCCTCGTCGCGCCTCAATCTGGTGCAGGCGATGAACTCGGCCGGCACCATGCTGGCCCCCATGTTCGGCGCCTATCTGATCCTCGGCCGGTCGAAGGGCGGCACCGCGCAGGGCGAAGTCGTCCTGACGCAGGCCGAACGTCTGGCCGACGCCCAGTCGGTGATCCTGCCCTATGTGCTGGTCGCCATCGTTCTGGCGGTTCTGGCGGTCGTCATCGCGCGCTTCCCGCTGCCCGCCATGGGCGCGGCCACGCAGCGCCACAACAAGGAAGAGCGCAAGAAATATTCGCTCTGGGCACATCGCAACCTGGTGTTCGGCATCCCCGCGATCTTCATCTACCTGATCGCGGAAATCGGCGTCGCCAACCTGTTCATCAACTTCGTCAGCCAGCCGCAAATCGCCAACCTGACGCATGAACAGGCGGGCAATTACCTGACCCTGTTGTGGGGCGGCATGATGGTCGGCCGCTTCGCCGGATCGGCGATCATGCAAAAGTTCGACGCGGGGCATGTCCTCGCCGCCTTCTCGATCGGCGCCTTCATCGTCATGCTGGCCACGGTCTTCACCACCGGCCCGGTCGCCATGTGGTCGCTGATCCTGGTCGGCCTGTTCCATTCGATCATGTTCCCGACCATCTTCACCCTGGGCATCAAGGGCCTCGGGCCGCTGACCGAGGAAGGATCGGGCCTGCTCATAATGGCGATCGCCGGCGGCGCGCTGGTGGTGGTGCAGGGCTGGCTGGCGGACCATTATGGCCTCCAGACCAGCTTCCTGCTGACCGCCGTCTGCGAACTCTACATCCTCTTCTATGCGCTCTGGGGGTCGAAGACGACCAACGCCCTGCCGGACCAGCAGATCGCGGAATAAGCCGAGGGTCGCACTTCGGACGGCAAAAGGGCCGGAGCGGGGATGTCCGCTCCGGCCCTTTTTCAATGCAAAAACCCTGCCCGTGCTGGAAGGGCCTCAGCGCGCCATCGCGCTCGCCGTATCCTCCAGCGCCAGGTCGACCAGCACGCCCATCGCCTCCGCCGCGGCCTGCGGATCGCCCGCCGCGATCGCGTCATAGACACGGACATGGTCGGGGATCGGGTTGCGCGGCAGGGCGCGGGCGCGCTGCTTGAACTGGGTGGTCCAGTTGACCGCCGCGCCGATGCTGGCGGTCAGCACCAGCAGCGCGTCGTTGCGGGTCGCGTTCAGGATCGCATTGTGGAAATCCCGGTCCGCCGCCCGCCCGGCCTCCGTCGCCAGCGTATGGCGGCGCATGGCGGCGAGCGCATCCTTCATGATCTTGAGGTCGTCCTTGTCGCGCCGTTGCGCCGCCAGCCGCGCCGCGGCCGGTTCGACGATGGCCCGCAGCTCGAACAGGTCGCGCACGAACTGGATGTCCGGCTCCCCGGCAAAGGCCCAGGCCAGCACATCGGGATCGAGCAGGTTCCAGCGGGTACGGGGCAGCACGCGCGTACCTGCCTTGGGCCGGCTCTCGACCAGCCCCTTGGCAGTCAGCACCTGGATGGCCTCGCGATAGGCGCTGCGCGACACCTCCAGTTCCTCGGCAAAGGCGACTTCGCCCGACAGCGTGTCGCCCGGTTGATATTGCCCCGACAAGATCGCAGTGCCCAACTTGTGCGCGATGGCGCCGTGCAGCCGTCGCCCCGGTCCCCGCGCCGCCCGATCCTTGCCGTCCTTTTCCGTCTCATCCCTGTGCAAAGACGGATTTTCCTTCACCATTCGGCTTCCTCCCACCTCCATCCACTGAGGCACAGACCAGCCTAGAATACAATCATTGCCTTTACCATCGCCGTGTAATATGTCGGAGTAATTCGGAGATTCACCGCTGCGCCAGCCCTTCGCCGGCGCAGCGCTTCGCTTATTGTCGAGCAGCGCCAAAGGTCGGCGTGCGGGAGGAGAGTTTTCATGACATTGCGTCTGTTGCAGCATCGTTCGGACTCTGGCGAACGGGCGGTCATCGCCGCGCAGGGCGACGCCGCCCATTTCGTTCCGGGCTTTGCGACCATCCGCGCGCTGGCGCTGCACGCGATCGCGCAGGGGATCAGCCTCGCCGCCGCCGTCGAAGCCGCCGGCCAGGGCGAGACCGTGGACATTGCCGCCGAATATGACGCCAATCGCCTGCTCGCCCCGATCGACCATGAAGACGGCGCCCATGTCCAGCTGACCGGCACCGGCCTCACCCATCTGGGTTCCGCCGAAGGCCGCGACAAGATGCACCGCGAAGCCGCCGCCGCCGAAAAACAGACCGACTCGATGCGTATGTTCCTGGAAGGGCTGGAAGGCGGCAAGCCCGCAGCTGGCCAGGTCGGCCAGCAGCCCGAATGGTTCTACAAGGGCGACGGGTCGCAGCTTGTCGGCCCGACCGACCCGCTCGTCATGCCCGCCTTCGCCCAGGATGGCGGCGAGGAACCCGAACTGGCCGGCATCTACCTGATCGGCGAGGACGGCACGCCTTATCGCCTTGGCCTCGCGCTCGCCAACGAGTTCAGCGACCATGTCACCGAACGGCACAATTATCTCTGGCTCGCCCACTCCAAGCTGCGTCAGGCCGCGCTCGGCCCGGAACTGCTGGTCGGCGAACCGCCCGAACATATTGAGGGTGCCAGCCGCATCCTGCGCGACGGCGAAGTGATCTGGGAAAAGCCCTTCCTGTCGGGCGAGGGCAATATGTCGCACAGCTTCGCGAACCTGGAACATCATCATTTCAAATATGACCTGTTCCGCCGCCCCGGCGACGTCCATGTCCACTTCTTCGGCACCGCGACCCTGTCGTTCAGCGACGGCGTTCAGACGCAGGAAGGCGACGTCTTCGAAATCATCGCCGCGCCCTTCACCCTGCCGGTGCGCAACCCGCTCAAGCGCGCTGCATCTGTCCAGGTCGCTGTCAAGACGCTCTGACATCCATGGACCCGATCCGGATCGCGATCGTCGGCATCGGCAAGATCGCGCGCGACCAGCATGTCCCGGCGATCCGGGGCAACAGCGCCTTCAGCCTGGCGGCCACCGTGAGCCCGCATGATGCGGGCCTCGACGGCGTGCCGCACCATGCCAGCCTGGACGCGCTGCTTGCCGAAGGGCCGGCGGTGGATGCCATCGCGCTCTGCACGCCGCCCCAGGTCCGCTATGATCTCGCGGCTCAGGCGCTGGCAAAGGGCATCCACCTCTTCCTGGAAAAGCCGCCGGGCGCGACCCTGGCGGAAGTGGAAGCGCTGAAAAACCAGGCCGACAAGGTCGGCGTCAGCCTGTTCGCCGCTTGGCACAGCCGCTTCGCCGCCGGCGTCGCCCCGGCCCGCGCCTGGCTTGCCGAGCGGCGGATCGACAAGGTGTCGATCGTCTGGCGGGAGGATGTCCGCGTCTGGCATCCCGGCCAGGCCTGGATCTGGCAACCCGGCGGCCTTGGCGTGTTCGATCCCGGCATCAACGCGCTGTCGATCGTGACCCATATCCTGCCACGCCCCTTCTTCCTGAAGGACGCCACGCTGACGCTCCCGCAGAACCGAGCCGCGCCGATCGCCGCCGACCTGCTGTTCCGCGACACGGCCGGCGCGCCGATCCACATGGACCTCGACTGGCGCCAGACCGGCCCGCAAAGCTGGGACATCATCGTCGAAACCGACGCCGGCACGCTGAAGCTCGCCCAGGGGGGCGCCGTGCTGCATGTGCCGAGCGGCACGGAACATGGCGAGGACGTCGAATATGCGGGATTGTACGCCCGTTTCGCCACGCTGATCCGGGGCGGCCGGTCGGACGTCGACACCGCCCCGCTGCGACTGGTGGCCGATGCCTTCCTGCGCGGCACGCGCCAGACCACAGACCCCTTTCACGACTGATTATCCACAGGCTTGTTCACAATCTTATTCACAATTTCATCCACAGGGAGAGGACGGACATGATCAAGACCCTGCGCCGCACCACCGTTGCGCTGCTGCTCTGCGCGAGCGCACTGGCCGGGCAGCCGGCCAATGCCGACACCGACGGCAAGCCGACCACCGCCACCATCGACGCCGACCAGCCCGGCGCCGTCTATGACAAGGCGATCTTCACCCAGTTCGCCGAGCATCTGGGCACGGGCATCTATGGCGGCCTCTATGTCGGCAACGACAAGTCGATCCCCAACACCAACGGCTTCCGCAACGACGTGATCTCCGCGCTGCGGAACCTGTCGGTGCCGGTCATCCGCTGGCCGGGCGGCTGCTTCGCCGACGAATATCACTGGCGCGAGGGCATCGGCCCGAAGAAGGACCGCCCGGTCAAGATCAACACCCATTGGGGCGGCGTGACCGAACCCAACAGCGTGGGCACCCATGAATTTTTCGAGCTGATCCGTCAGGTCGGCGCCCAGGCCTATGTCGCCGGCAATGTCGGCAACGGCACGCCGCAGGAAATGGCCGAATGGGTCGAATATATGACCGCGCCCGCCGGCACCCTCGCCGACCTGCGTGCGAAAAATGGCCACAAGGAACCCTGGGCCGTCCCCTATTTCGGCGTCGGCAACGAATTGTGGGGCTGCGGCGGCAACATGCGGCCGGAATTTGCCGCGGATGAAACGCGTCGCTACGCCACTTTCGTCAAGGCGCCCGCCGGCACCAGGATCATGAAGATCGCCGCCGGTGCGAATGTCGACGACTATAACTGGACCGAAACGATGATGCGGGTCGCGGGCGACAAGCTCGACGGTCTTTCGCTCCATTATTATACCCTGCCCCAGGGCGGCTGGCCGCCCAAGGCCGACCCGGTCAATTTCGACGAGACGCTGTGGGCCGACACCCTGGCCAAGGCCGTCCATATGGATGAGCTGATCACCAAGCACAGCGCGATCATGGACAAGTACGACCCCAAGAAGCGGGTCTTCCTGGCCGTCGACGAATGGGGCACCTGGTACGCCCAGGATCCGGGCACCCATCCGGGCTTCCTGCGCCAGCAGAACACGCTGCGCGACGCGCTGGTCGCGTCGGTCCATCTCGACATCTTCGCCAAACATGCCGACCGCGTCCGCATGACCGCGATCGCGCAGATGGTGAACGTGCTTCAGGCGATGATCCTGACCGAAGGCAAGAAGATGGTGCTGACGCCCACCTATCATGTGTTCGAGATGTACAAGCCCTGGCAGGATGCAACGGTGCTGCCGATCGAACTCAAGACGCCCTGGTACAACAAGGACGAGTTCACCATGCCGGCGGTCAGCGGATCGGCGGTCAGGGCCAGGGACGGCAAGGTCCATGTCGGCCTGTCGAACCTCGACCCGAACCAGTCCAACACCGTCACGGTGAAGCTGGACGGCCTCAACGCCGCCACCGTGACCGGCCGGGTGCTGACGGCACCGGCGATCAATTCGCACAACAGGTTCGACGCGCCCGAAACCGTCAAGCCCGCCGCCTTCACCGGCGCGCAGATCAGCGGCGGCACGCTGACCGTGACGCTCCCGGCCAAGTCGGTGGTCGTGCTCGAACTGCAATAAGGCTTTTCGCCGACTGGGCGGGCGGTCCTTGCGGGCCGCCCGCCCTTTTTTTCATCGATCTGACCGGGGAGAGGACCGCATGGCGCGGCAGACCATCACGACGATACTGGGCCTTGCCCTGCTTGCAGCCACCGGCGCCGCCTGCGCCCGCCAGCCGGCCACCCCTGCTCCGGCCGCTGCGACGCTCAACGATCGCCTGACCGGCGACCTCGTCCCCACCCACGATCCGGTCATCGCGCGCGAAGGCGATGTCTACCATGTCTTCAGCACCGGCCATGGCGACCGGCTGATCGAAACGCGCACATCGACGGATCTGGTCACATGGACCGCGGGCAGTCCCGTCTTCACCGCCCTGCCCGACTGGGCGAAGCAGGCCATCCCCGGCAGCAACGGCATGTGGGCGCCCGACATCAGCTTCGTGAACGGCCGCTACCGGCTTTATTATTCGGTCTCGACCTTCGGCTCGAACCGCTCGGCGATCGGCCTCGCCACCAGCCCGACCCTGGACCCCGGGGCGAAAAACTACGGCTGGCGCGACGAAGGCCTGGTCGTCATGTCGACCAGGGACGACGACTATAACGCCATCGACCCCAATTTCATCATCGATCGCGAAGGGCGCCACTGGCTCTCGCTCGGCAGTTTCTGGACCGGCATCAAGCTGTTCGAACTGGACCCGAAGACCGGCAAGCCCAAAGACCCGAAGGCCAAGCCCCTATCCATCGCCCGTCGCCCCGCTCCGGCCGGCGGCCCGGCTCCGGTCGAGGCGCCCTTCATCGTCGAGCATGGCGGCTATTATTGGCTGATGGTCAGTTACGACTATTGCTGCAAGGGCGTGAACAGCACCTATTATACTGTCATGGGCCGGTCGAAGGAGATCACCGGCCCCTATCTGGGCAAGGACGGCAGCCCGCTGATGGAGGGCGGCGGTACCATCTTCCTGCGCGCCGACCTTCAGGAACAGCAGCGCTTCCGGGGACCCGGCCACGCCGGCTGGCTGCATGACAAGGGCGGCAAGGCCAAGGAAGACCGGGACTATGTCGTCTATCATGCCTATGACCGCCAGGCGAACGGCGCCCCAACCCTGCGCATCGCGCCGGTGCGCTGGGGGGCTGACGGCTGGCCCGTCGCCGATTATTGATCCATTAGTCCGACAATCTCCAGGAGAGACGCCCGATGCCCTTCGCCCTTTCGCGCCGCAGCTTCATCGGCAGCGCTGCCGCCCTGTCGGCTGCGCCCACAATCGCCGGCGCTGCTTCGGACGCCATGGTTGCGCCCGTCCCCGCCAACCCGCTGGTCCGGCAGCGCGCCGACGCGCAGGTCTTCCGCCACGATGACGGCTTCTGCTATCTGACCGGCTCGGTCCCCGAATATGACCGGCTCGTGCTGCGCCGGTCGAAGACGATCGCCGGCCTCGCCACGGCCGAAGAAACGGTGCTGTGGCGCCATGAAAAGACCGGACCCCGCTCCGGCTTCATCTGGGCGCCGGAGCTGCACTGGATCGACGGCCGGTGGATCATGTATTTCGCCGCCGGTCCCAGCGGTGGCGGCGATGATGTGTTCCGCATCCGCACCTATGCGGTCGTTTGCGACGGCGCCGATCCCATGGCGGGCAAATGGAGCCTGCTGGGCGAATTCCAGACGCCCTGGGACAGCTTCAACCTGGATTCGACCAGCTTCGTCCACAAGGGTGTGCGCTATTTCGCCTGGGCGCAGCGCGAACCGGGCATAGAGACGAACAGCAACCTCTACATCGCCCCGCTCAAGACTCCGCTGACGCTCGCCGCCAGGCCGACGCGCCTCACCATTCCCACGCTGGACTGGGAAGTGCGCGGGTACAAGGTCAACGAAGCGCCCGCCGTGCTGCACCGCAATGGCCGCCTGTTCATGACCTATTCGGCCAGCGCCACCGACGCCCGCTACTGCCTGGGCCTGCTGACGGCGGACGAGAACGCGGACCTGATGGATGCCCGGAGCTGGACCAAGTCGCCCCAGCCGGTCTTCGTCACCAACACGCAGACCAGCGTCTACGGTCCCGGCCACAACAGCTTCACCGTGGACGAACAGGGCCGCGACATCCTCGTCTATCATGGCCGCGACTATGAAGCGATCCAGGGTGACCCGCTGTTCAACCCGGACCGCCATACCCGCGTCCAGCGCCTCTACTATACCGCCGACGGCACCCCCGATTTCGGCGTGCCGGTGGGCAACGGCCCGCTGCCCGAACGCTTCATCTCGGCCGCCAGCCCGCAGGCGCTGCTGGCGCATGACGCTATGCGGCTGATCGGCGGCAATCCCTCGCTGGCCCAGACCCAGTTCCGCCAGACGCCGGGCCGCGCCGGCAAGGCAAGCGTCATGCTCTCCCCCATCCTCCTGCCCGGCCATTATCTGGTGGCCGGCAAGGATGGCTCGGTCACGATCCAGAAGGACCAGAACAGCGCCGACTTCGCGCTGCGCAGCCAGTTCGTCCGGCTGGAGGACAAGGCGAGCGGCCTGCTTCGCTTTGCCGCCATTTCCGCGCCCGGCAAGGCGCTGGGCCTTGCGGACGGAGAGATTCGCCTGGTGCGCAGCCGCGACGCCACTGCATATTGGCGCGCCGACTGATCCCATCCAAGTCCGACAAAATATCAATGCCATGGGGGCCGTTCGCTATCGGGCGAGCGGCCCCTTGCGCATGGAAACGCGACCATCGCCCTTAGGGAAACCAAGGCTTTCCCGACATGCAGCATAAATGTCACTCGCGTCCCAATTCATGGGACCATAGCACCATTTTCCGCTTGCGATTCATTTGTCGGAGCAATAATTAGTCCGAGTAATTCACGCATGGCGTATGCGCCAGCTCCAGGGGAGGATATCCAAATGGCATTCAAGCCGATCGCACTCGGTTCCGCTTCCATGTTCGCGCTGATGCTCGCGGGCGCCGCCCAGGCGCAGACCGCGCCCGCCGCAGCGCCGCAGGCTGAAGAAGAGGCAGCCGACATCGTCGTCACCGGCGTCCGCGCCTCGATCGTTGGCGCCATCAACGTCCGCAAGGAAGCTGTCCAGATCGTCGACTCGATCGTGGCCGAAGACGTCGGCAAACTGCCCGACAACAATGTCATCGAAGCGCTCCAGCGCGTCACCGGCATCCAGGTCACGAACCGCACCGGCGGCGAAGCGGCGGCGATCTCGATCCGCGGCCTGCCCGACGCGCTGACCACGCTCAATGGCCGCAACATCTTCACCGCCTCAGGCCAGGCTTTCGCGCTTCAGGATCTCTCGGCCAACCTCATCCGCCAGGTCGATGTCTACAAGACCCGCGCCGCCGACCAGATCGAAACCGGCCTCGCCGGCCAGATCGACGTCAAGACCCGCCGCCCCTTCGACTTTGACGGGTTTGCCATCTCGGCGCTGGCGCGCGGCATCTACAACGAGGAGGCCGACACCTATAATCCCAACGCCGCGCTGCTGGTCAGCAACCGCTGGGAAACCGGCATCGGCGACATCGGCATCCTCATCAACGGCAGCTACACCCGCACCAAGTTCCGCGACATGACCACGACGGCGGGCGCGATGGTACCGTTCGCCACCGAAAATCCGCCTGCGGGATCGGGCTTCACCCCGCTCCAGCGCATCTTCTCCGGCTGGCAGCCTGGCCAGGAGCGCGGCCTTCCGACCGCGGCCGGTTCGACGCTGAACATCAACGGCGTCGACGTGCCCTATTATCTTTCGCGCGATGCGATCTTCAGCTCCGATCTCTACGGCAAGCGCGAACGCCCGGCGTTCAATGTCGCGGTCCAGTGGGCGCCCAACGACAGTTCGGAATATACCGCCGAAATGTTCTACAACGGGTTCAAGGGCAGCACCTTCAACAGCCTTCAGTTCAGCTTCGCCGACTGGTGGGGCAGCCTCGGCCCGAACCCCGGTTCGACCTTCGAGCTGTATGACGGCACCAACATCATAAAGTCGCGCCGCGCTGGCGACGTGTTCGGCTTCAACAGCGGCGACTTCAGCACCAACAAGACCGACTCCTACGTCTATGCGCTGAACGGCAAGTGGAATGTGGGCGAACGCGGCAAGATCGTCGCAGACCTCGCCTATCAGACCAGCACCAACAAGACGTCCTTCATCGCGATGCGCACCACCCGCGTCGCCAAGTCGATCGACGTCGATTTCAACGCCGGTGGCGGTATCCCCTCCTATCATTTCGATGATGACGCGCTGCTGGCCGACCCCAGCCAGTGGACCATCGGCGAATTCTACGACAACGCCAACAAGTCGAAGGGCAGCGCGCTGACCTTCATGCTCGACGGCGATTATGAATGGGACGAAGGCTTCATCCGCAAGATCAGCGGCGGCTTCCGTTACGACGATCGCAAGGCCCGCGATTCGGTCCGCACGCAGGACGCGGGCGGCCTGGGCGCGAACCTGTCCACCCTGCCGGCCGACGCCCTGTTCACCAACAGCGGCTTCTATGACGGCCGCGCCGACATTCCCACCAGCTGGGTGCTGGCCAATGGCTATTGGCTGTCCAAGAATGCCGACACCATTCGCCAGCTCTACAAGAATGATCCGCGCTACGCCGACCGCATTCTGCTGTCGGACCAGATGACGATGACCGACGTGTTCGACATCAACGAAGTCACTCTGGCCGCCTATCTTCAGGCCGATGCCGAAGTCTCGATCTTCGGCCGTCCGCTCCAGTTGCAGGCAGGCGTGCGTTTCGTCGCGGTCGACACCAACTTCACCTTCGTCGATCGCTACAGCACTCCGCCGCTGGTGACGCAGGCGGCATCGGGCACGGAGCGCTTCCTGCCCAGCTTCACCGCGCGTTACGATATTTTCGACAATCTGCGCCTGCGCTTCAACTATGGCGAAACGCTGCGCCGCCCCGGCTTCGCCGACCTCAACCCCAACTACACGCTGACCGGCGACCTCACCAATGTCGGCTACGGCACCGGCGGACGCGGCAATCCGGCGCTGCGGCCGACCACGTCCAAGAATTTCGACCTTGCGCTGGAATGGTATTTCGAACGCAGCAGCGCGATCTACGCCACCCTGTTCCGTCGCGAGATCGACGGGCTGGTCGTGCCGATCACGTCGCTGACCACCGTCCCCGGCTCGGGCCTCAACACCAACAGCTTCCTCATCACCCGCCCCGAAAACGCCTCGGACGGCGTGCTCAAGGGCGTGGAGCTGGGCCTGACCTATTTCCCGACTTATCTGCCCGGCCCGCTCAAGGGGCTTGGTTTCCAGGGCAGCCTGACGATCCTGGACTCCAAGCAGAATATCCCGCTGGTCGACATCAACGGCAATGTCACGGGGCAGACGACATCGTCCTTCTTCGGCGTGTCCGACCTCAGCTACAATGCGACGCTGGCCTATGAGCGCGGCCCGATCGGCGCGCGTCTCTCCTATGTCTGGCGCAAGGAATTCCTCGCCAACAACGAAGCGCGCCTGTTCGCCAACCCGATCGGCGTATGGCGCGCGCCGGAAAAGAGCCTGGACTTCCAGCTGACGGCCAAGATCAACGACAGCCTCGGCCTCACCTTCGACGCGGTCAACCTGACCCGATCGAAGATGCAGACCTACTACAAGTTCGAAGATGTCGGCGGCCCGGACAAGTTCAACCTGGGGACCACGCTGCTGGCGCGCACCTTCGCGCTGGGTGTCCGCTACACGTTCAAATGAGTGCCCGATGGGGCGCGGTGTCTCCTCACCGCGTCCCGTCATCATGGCGGCCGCTCCGGGAAATCTCTCCAATTCCCGGAACGGCCGCCATATTTGTTTGCACATGATCGGGAGACCAGGGATGCGCGCGATGAGGATTCTGCTGCTGGCGGGCGCCGCCATGATCGGGATCGGCGCCGCCCCGCCCCCGTCCTCGATGGACATGGACGCCATCGCCGCCCGGCGCTTCGGCAATGACGCGCCCTGGTATCGCGATCGCATCCCCTTCTTCGAGTCCGCCGATCCCCGGATCGACGCCGTCTATTATTATCGCTGGCAGATTTTCCGCGCGCATCAGCGCGACCTCGGCGCCGAAGGCTATATCTCGACCGAATTTCTCGATGATGTCGACTGGCAGCGCCATCCCTATGCCAGCCTCAACGATGCGACCGGCTTTCATCTGGGCGAAGGGCGCTGGCTGAACGATCGGCGCTTCGCCGACGACTACATCAATTTCATGTATGGCGGCGGCAACGACCGCCATTTCACCGATCATATGGCGGATTCGGTCTGGGGCCGCTACCTGGTCGACGGCGACCGTGCCGGGGCGTTGCGGCACCTTGCCGTCATGAACCATATCTACCGGCTGTGGGACGAGAAGTTCGACTTCGACAAGGGGCTGTATTTCGTCGAACCGCTGCTCGACGCGACCGAATATACCGTCTCCTCGATCGACGCCTCGGGCGGGAAGGACGGGTTCCGCGGCGGCGACGCCTTCCGCCCCTCGGTCAACAGCTATATGTTCGCCAATGCCCGCGCCCTGTCCCGCATGGCCGAAATGGCCGGCGACCGCGCGATGGCCGCGGACTATGCCGCCCGCGCCGACGCCCTGCGCAAACGCGTGCTCGACGACCTGTGGAGTGAAAAACTCTCCCATTTCATCGACCGCCACCAGTCGCGGAAGAATCCATTCGTCAGCTATTGGCAACCGATCCGCAACCGCGAGCTGGTCGGCTATCTGCCGTGGATGTTCGATCTGGTCCCGGACGATGCGCGATATGCGCAGGCATGGCGCCATCTGCTCGACCCCGCCTCCTTGGCCGGGGCGGCCGGGATGCGGACGGTCGAGGCCGGCTACGAATATTATATGCGCCAGTACCGCTATCTCGGCGCCGACCCCGAATGCCAGTGGAATGGCCCCGTCTGGCCCTATCAGACGACCCAGGTGCTGCACGGCATGGCCAACCTGCTCGATCATTACCGCCAGCCCGGCCCCGTCACCCGCAGCGCCTATATGCGCCTGCTGCGCCAATATGCCGCGCTCCACTATCAGGGGGACAGGCTGGATCTGGAGGAGGATTATCACCCCGAAACCGGCCGGCCGATCGTCGGCCTCGATCGCAGCCATCATTATTTCCATTCGGGCTTCAACGACCTGATCCTGACCGGCCTTGTCGGCATCCGCCCCCGCGCCGACGATGTGCTGGACGTGAACCCGCTGCTCCCCCAGGCCGGCGACCCCCAGGCGCTCGACTGGTTCCGGGTGCAGCATGTCCCCTATCATGGACATGACATTGCCGTGACCTGGGATGCGGACGGCAGCCATTACCGGCGCGGCAAGGGGCTGTCCGTCGAGGTGGACGGCCGGGAAGTCGCCCGCCGCGACACGCTTGGCCGCATCGAAGTCCCGATCACGCGCGCCGCCGCGCCCGCAATTCACCGACCGATCAACCACGCCGTCCAGCTCGTGCGCGGGCAGTTCCCGATCGGTTCGGCCTCCAGCAACGGCGACGTCGAAAATGTCCATGACGCGATCGACGGGCGCGTCTGGTTCTTCCCCGAACTGCCCAATGGCTGGTCGTCTGCTCCTTCCCCCGCCCGCCAATGGTATGCCATCGATCTCGGCAGACCCGTCGACATCGCCCGCGCCGAACTCACCTTCTTCGCCGACGGCAAGGGCTTTGCCGTGCCGGAAACTTACCGCCTCCAGGCATGGATCGACGGCGACTGGCGCGACGTCGCGACGCCGAAGGGGCGCCCGGTCGCCAACGGCGTCACCGGCCTGCGCTGGTCGGCACGCCGCACCAGCAAGGTCCGCCTGCTCTTCGCCCAGCCCAGCGGCAAGGCGGTCCGCCTGGTCGAATTCAAGCTGTTCGGGGCATAGACAACGGAGGAAGGGCCAAAACCCTCCATCCCGGACCATCCTCTCTGGCCACCGCACGAAAGGAATGATACACCCCGAAATAAGTCAAATGACGCAGATACTCGCCCCTTCCCGTCCCGGCATCTATGCCAAGGGCACCGAAACCGTCGACGCCATCCTCAAGGCGGCGCTGGACGTGCTGATCGACGAGGGGGCGGATGCCTTCACCATCCGCCGCATCGCCGCGCGCTGCGACATGAAGGTGGGCAATGTCAGCTATCATTTTCCGCGCAAGGAAATGCTGATCCAGGTGCTCCTGGACGAGCTGGTCGACAGCTATGGCAAGCTGCTCGAGGAGGTCGTGCGCAAGCCCGGCCTGACTGCCGAGGAACGGCTGAAGCTGGTCATCATCCTGTGCCTCGACGATATCGGCTCGAAGCGGACCACCCATCTGTTCACCGAATTATGGGCGCTGGCCAATCACAACCCCTTCGTCGCCGACCGCGTCCGCGCCTTCTATGAGCGCGTCCATGGCGTGATCGGGGGATATGTCGCCGCTATAAACCCGACGCTCAGCGCGGAGGATGTCCGCACCGTCGCGCTGTTCATCAGCGCGACGATGGAGGGCGCCACACCCTTTCTGGGCCATGGCAAGCCCTGGGCGGACAAGATGCCGGCCTTCACCGCGCTCGCGGTCCAGTCGCTCGTCACCCTCGCCCGCACGGCCACCTCGGCGGACATCGCTGCCCTCGCGCCGGTGCGGGAAACCGAACCGGCCTGAACGACGGGCCGGCCCCGCAACATTTTTTGTTGCTACGTCATTTCTCCCCCTTGACCAAATCTGGACAGCCGTCAAACCTTGTCGCCGACGCAGCAGGCACCAAGGGGGATCAGCCAGCATGTCGACCACCAGTCGCAGGATTTTCGCCGCCACTCTTTCCGCCATGCTGCTGGGCAGCGCCGCCGTGGCGGGGGCGGCGCCCGCCGACACCAGCGTCGCGCTGGAACCCGAAGAATCCGACGTCCTGACCATCGACCCGCCCAAGCCGACCTGGTTTTTCGTCGATGGTGGCTGGGACATGCCGGGCACCAGCATCTTCGACGGCGAAAGCGGCAAGATGAAGGGCATGGTCGAAACCCGGCGCCTCGCCGACATGGCGATCGATCCGGCCGGCAAATATTATTATGTCGCCGAAACTATCTGGTCGAAGGTCGATCGCGGCACGCGGCAGGACATGATTACCGTCTATGACAGCAAGACGCTGAACCTGGTCACCGAAATTGCCCTCCCCGGCCGCATCCTGATCGGATCGCGCAAGAATAATTTCATCGTCAGCGACGATGGCAAGACCGCCTATGTCTACGATTTCAGCCCGACCTCGGGCGTGAACATCGTCGATCTCGCCAGGAAGAAATTTACCGCCTCGATCGAACTGCCCGGCTGCGCCAGCCTCATCCCCAATCCGGGCGTGGGCTTTTCGGCGCTCTGCTCGGACGGCTCGCTCGCTACCGTCGCGGTCAAGGGGACGAAGGGCGACATCACCCACACCGCCCCCTTCTTCGATGCGACCAACGACCCGATCTTCGACAATTTCGCCTATGACCGGAAAACGAAGACCACCACCTTCCTCACCTATACCGGCCAGGTCTTCACCGCCCGGATCGGCGCGACGCCCACCGTCTCGGCGCCCTTTTCGATCCAGGCGGCGGCCGGCATCCGCCCCGGCGAAACCAGGCCGCTCGAACTCAACTGGTATCCCGGCGGCCGCCAGCCGATGGCGCTGCACCGTCCGACCGGTCATCTCTTCGTGCTGATGCACATGGGCGAATACTGGTCGCACAAGGCGTCCGGTGGCGAAATATGGCAGGTCGACGTCGCCGCCAAAAAAGTGGTCAAGCGCTTCGTGCTGAAGGAGCCGATGAACAATATCGAAGTGTCCCAGACCGAAAAGCCGCTCCTCTACCTGAACGGAGAGAAGGGCGAGGCGCTGGTGCTCGACGTCGCCACCGGCGAGGAAAAGCACAAGATCGAGAAAGCGGGCGGCGGTATCATCACCGTCCTGGAGCCGAACTGACCATGGCCGCGCAGGCGCTGGACCTCTTCGGCCTGACCGTCTCGATCGCCGTCGGCCTGCTGTTCCTCGTCGCCGGCGTCGCCCAGTGGCGGCACCGCGCGTTGCTGCCCGGCGTGATCGCCAATTACCGCCTGCTGCCCGTCGCGCTGGTCGGCCCAGCCGCGATCGCGCTGCCCCTGGTGGAAGTGGCGACCGGCGTCGCCCTGCTCATCGGCCTGCACCCCCTGCCGGTGCTGGTCGCCGTGGGGCTGCTGCTGCTGTTCGCCGCCGCGATGGCGATCAACATCGTGCGCGGCCGCGGCCATATCGATTGCGGCTGCGGCCATGGCGCGCTGCGCCACCCGATCGGCTGGCCACTGGTCGCGCGCAACGTCGCGCTCGCGTCGCTGCTGGGCCTGCACCTGCGGCCGGCGTCGCCCTTCGCCGCCATGGATGTCGCCACGGCGCTGGCCGGCGGCGTCGCCATCGCGCTCCTCTGCCTGCTGCTCCAGTCGCTGACCGCGCTTGCAGCCTCTCCCGCGCATCGGAGATAATATGCTCACCTCGCTCATCATCTCCCAGATCATCTCCTGGATCGTCATCCTCGGCCTCGTCGTCGCGCTGCTGGCGCTGGCGCGGCAGGTGGGCGTGCTGCACATCCGCGTCGCCCCCGCCGGCGCGCTCGCCACCAGCGGCGGGCCGTCCGTCGGCACCACCACCGGCCCGATCGCCGCGCGCGACCTCGACGGGAATCCGGTGACGATCGGCGGCCACGCCCATGGCGCGAAGCTGCGCCTGCTGCTCTTCGTCTCAGCGCAATGCCCGCTCTGCAAGGCGGTGATCCCGATGGCGACCAGCTTCGCCAGGGCAGAGCGCGTCGCGCTGAGCTTCATCGGCGATGACGATGCCGACGCGCAGCGGGCGATGATCGCGCAGCACGGTCTGGAAGGCCACCCCTTCATCAACGGCCCCGAAGTCGGCCAGGCCTATCAGGTCGCCAAGCTGCCCTTCGCCGTGCTGCTGGACGAAGAGGGCGCGATCCTGTCCAAGGGGCTGGTCAACAGCCGCGAACATCTGGAGAGCCTGGTCGTCGCCCATGAAATGGGCATCCGCACGGTGCAGGATTATATCGGCAGCCTGAAGGCGCAGGCCGCGTAAGAACAGGATTGGGGGCAAGACAGATGACGAAGTTCAACGCCGACGCCTTGGGGGAAAAGCTGCTGCGCCGGTTCGCGGGCGGCTCCTCGCGCCGATCGATGCTCACGCGCCTGGGGGCCGCGCTGGTCGCCGCCCCCGCCTTCCCGCTGCTCCCCGTCAGCCGCGCCGAAGCCGCCAAGCCCGACCGCTCGCCCGAAGCCAAGACCTTCTTCGCCCGCACGGCGCAGACGAAGGACGACACCAAATGCGACTATTGGCGCTATTGCGCGATCGACGGGGCGCTCTGCACCTGCTGCGGCGGCGGTATCCACAGCTGCCCGCCGGGCTCGGAGCCGTCGCCCGTCTCCTGGGTCGGCACCTGCATCAATCCGGACGACGGCAAGGCCTATCTGATCGCCTATCGCGACTGTTGCGGCAAGCCGGCCTGCGGCCAGTGCGCCTGCGACAATACCGATCGCGAGACGCAGCTTTACATGCCGCAGCTCAACAATGACGTCATCTGGTGCTTCGGCACCAGCAGCATGGATTATCACTGCTCCACTGCGGTGATGGTGGGCGCCGCGAGCTGAGAAGCGATTGGCCGGGCGTTGTCCGCCGTCGGACCGTTTCGGTCGCAATGACGGGTGGAGATGAAAGGGAGCCGGCACGGATAGCGAATATGCCGACCAGGATGCCATCACGCCAACTCGGTCCCCTCCTCTGCGCCGCGCTGCTGCTCGCCGGCGGAACCGCCGCGCTGCGCGCCGCCCTGCCGCCCATGGGTCCGCTCCCTGCCGCCATCACCGATCCGGCGATGGCGCGCGCCGACTATGTCGAACAATGCGCCGGCTGCCATGGCGTCGCGGGCAGCGCGGCCCCCGCCCAGCTGCCTGAACTGCGCGGCCGGGTGGGCTGGTTCCTCTGCACGCCGCAGGCCCGCGCCTATCTCATCCGCCTGCCCAATGTCGCGCACAGCCGGATCAGGGATAATCAGCAGCTGGCCGACATGATGAATTATGTCGTCTTTGGCCTGGGCGGGGCGAGCGCACCGTCGGGCGCAGCCCCCTTCACGGCCGAGGAAGTCGCGCGTGAACGCCGGCAGCCGCTGTCCACCACCGCGCTCAAGGCCGAACGCGCCCGCCACGTCGAAACCGCGATCCGCCACTGCAACGCCCCCACCTCCCTCCGCCTCCTCTATCCGGGCCAGAAGGGATAGGGCAGGGATTGGCGGCAGGTTTGGGTTTGAATGGACTGACAGCCTTACGCTTCCGCCTTGCAACGGCAGATCATGTCCGCTCCTGCTGGGCTTCCCGACCAATCCGAAGGAAGATTTCTACCCCGCAAACCCATCCGTCGCGCGGATCAGCGCATCCAATATGCCCGGCTCATTGTAGGCGTGCCCCGCGCCCTCGATCATCTCGAAGCGCGCCTGCGGCCAGGCGCGATGCAGCGCCCAGGCCGTTTCCGCAGGACAGGCCATGTCGTAGCGGCCCTGCACGATGACGCCGGGAATATCGCGCAGCCGGCCCGCATCGCGGATCAGTTGCCCCTCCTCCAGCCAGCCGCCATGGACGAAATAATGATTTTCGATCCGCGCGAAGGCGAGCGCGAAATCATCCGCATCATGGGTCGCCGACAGCACCGGGTCGGGCAGCAGGCGGATCGTCTCGCCTTCCCACAGGCTCCAGGCGCGGGCTGCGGCCAAGCGCGCCGCGCGATCCTCGCCGGTCAGGACGCGGCGATAGGCCGCGACCATGTCGCCCCACTCCGCTTCGGGGATCGGCGCGACGAACCGCTCCCATTTGTCGGGATAGATGCGGCTGGCGCCCTGCTGATAATACCAGTCGATCTCCTGCCTGCGGATGGTGAAGATGCCGCGCAGCACCAGTTCGGTCACACGCTCCACATGCGTCTGGGCGTAGGCCAGCGCCAGGGTCGATCCCCAGCTGCCGCCGAACACCAGCCATTGCTCCACCCCCGTCATCGCCCGCAGCCGTTCGATGTCGGCGACCAGGTGCCAGGTCGTGTTGGCGTCGAGACAGGCGTGCGGTGTCGATCGGCCGCACCCGCGCTGGTCGAATAGCAGCACGTCATAGCGCGCGGGATCGAACAGCCGGCGATGATCGGGCGCAATGCCCCCGCCCGGCCCGCCATGCAGGAAGACCGCCGGCTTGGCGCCCGGCGTGCCGACCCGTTCCCAATAGAGGCTGTGGCCGTCTCCTACGTCAAGATGACCAGTGGCATAGGGGGTGATCGGCGGATAGAGGCTGTGCATCCCCCGTCCTAACAGGTGGCGGGGCGTAGCGGAATGGGGGCAGGCAGACATGCGATGGATGATGGCGATATGGGGCGCACTGGCGCTGGCGATGGCCGCGCAGGGGGCGAGCGCGAAACCCGCCGCACCCGTGGCGGCCAAGCGGCTGGTGATCGTCGATGATGACATGATCGGCCTCAACGGCGTGCCGCTGCTGCTGCTGCAGAGCCCGGGCGTGGAGGTGCTGGGTATCACCACGACCAGCGGATCGGTCTGGCGCGACACTGCCACCGCCTATGCGCTGCGCACGCTGGAGATACTGGGGCGGACCGACGTGCCGGTGGTGCCGGGCGCAACGCTGCCACTGCTCAACAGCGCAGAGGCGACCAGGCGCTGGGAAGGCCTCTATGGACGGCTGGTCTTCAAGGGGCCGTGGACCGACTATTGGCCGGGCGACACGATCCAGGAGCATCCGGGCGCCGGCGATCCGACCCGCGTGCCCGATCTCCCCATCGGCAATCCGACGACGAAGCCCAGCTCAGAGATCGCCGCTGCCTTCCTGGTGCGGATGGTGAAGGCGCATCCGGGCGAGATCACCCTGTTCGCCACCGGCCCGATGACCAATATCGCGATCGCCCAGAGCCTCGACCCCGGCTTTGCCGCCAATGTGAAGGAAATCGTCTATATGGGCGGCAGCCTGGCGCCGCATCAGCGGTTGCAGGGCGCATCGGCCGAGCAGTTCGCCCGCGAATTCGTCAATTCGCCCCGGCGGGAGTTCAATATCCGCTGGGACCCCGAAGCCGCCAGGATCATGGCCCATGCCCCATGGCGGAAGATCACCATGATCCCGGTCGATCCGTCCACCGGCACGCAATGGACCCGCACCTTTCTCGATAGCCTGAAGCCCGCCGGGACGGTATTGACCGACCTGTTCCAGACCGGCCTCGCGCCCGGCTTTCCCATGTGGGACGAGATCGTCGCCATGGTGTGGTTGAACCCGGAGATCGTGACCAGGGACGAAACCTTGTGGATCGATTTCGAGACCAGCCAGACCGCGGCCTATGGCGATACATTGTCCTGGACGCAGGCCTATCGACCGCATCTGGGCGAACAGGCGCAGCGGGTCATCCTGTCGGTCGACCGCACGAAGATGGAGGGGGCGATGGCACGGCTCTACATGCGCCCCGTCCACGCTTCGACCAACGACAGGAAGCGATCGACCGACGCCGGGGCGGGCCGTTGAACCCCACGCGCGGCGGGCGCATGATCGCCCTCCTTGCAGGAGGGGAAATCATGCGCCTGACGTTCGCACTTGTTCTGACGACATTGGCGATCGCCGCCCCGGCCGTCGCCGCCCCATCGCCCGATTATGCCGCCGCGCTGGCGGACCCGAAGCGCCCGGCCGAGGCCAGCGCGCTGGACGACAGCCGCAGGCCCGCCGAAACGCTCGCCTTCCTGGGGCTGAAGCCCGGCATGAAGGCGGCCGACATCATGACCGGATCGGGCTATTGGGCGGAGATCATGGCCGACGCCGTCGGGCCGAAGGGCAAGGTGACGGCGTTCGAGCCCAACCAGTTCTACACCCAGCCCGACGAGCAGCTGAAATGGAAGGCGCTGGTCGCCCGCCGACCCGAAGTGAACTGGGCGCGTTATCCGTTCGAGGCGTTCAGTGCGCCCGCAAACAGCTTCGACTTCACCATCATCAACCTCAGCTACCATGATCTCTACTGGCAGTCGGACAAATATGGCATCCCGCGCACCGATCCGGCGGCCTTCGTGAAGACGCTCTACGCGGCGACGAAGCCCGGCGGGATCGTCGGGATCATCGACCATGTGGGCGGCGCGGGCGACACCCGCGCGGTCGTGGACAAGCTGCACCGCATCGACCCGGCCGTGGTGAAGACCGATTTCGCCGCCGCCGGCTTCGTGCTGGAGGCGGAAAGCCCCCTGCTCGCCAATCCGGCGGACGATCACATGAAACTGGTGTTCGATCCGGCGGTCCGCGGCAAGACCGACCGCTTCCTGTTCCGCTTCCGCAAGCCGAAGGGGTAAGCAACCCGCCTGGCATCGATCCGCTCTTGTACCGGAAGGGACCAGTTTTGCCGTTCGAGCCTTTTTGTTTCATCACCCGTCCGCTTTTCCGTCACCCCAGCGAAGGCTGGGGTCTCAGGCGATCAGAGGATGAGATTTGAAATATCCCGCCAATCGGGATTGCTCTCCTCTAGGCGCCGGATTTCCACTCGCGCTTCCACGCCTTTATGCCTTCTCACCGGCAATGGCGTGTGTGATGTCATCATGGGGTCCTGCCAGAACGAGTAGCGTGAGGCCGTATTTTTTGCAGAAAGCAGACCCAGTGCCGTTGCGATGCTATTCGACACGCGCAGCAAGGCCTTGCGCCATTCCCTATCGTTGCGCGCATCCGCCTGAGATGCCAGCTTTCGCTGGCATGACGAGATAACATGCCGGCCCTTGCGTTAAGACGCTCGTAGACCCGACCGTCCGCTTTCCACCCCCTTTGTCCGTCCCGATCCGACCGCCCGCTCCCGCTTTGGCCGCAAGGCGCGGGATGACGCGGCATCGCGTCGCTGCCATCCTGCCGCGCATGAACCTCGACGACCTCGACCGGCATGGCGCGGCGCGCCTGCCCGCGCTGCTCTCCCCCGACCAGTGCGCCGCGATCATCGCGTTGTGGGACGATCCCTCCGCCTTCCGCAAGGAGGT
Source organism: Sphingobium sp. TCM1 (assembly GCF_001650725.1). Lineage (GTDB taxonomy): Bacteria > Pseudomonadota > Alphaproteobacteria > Sphingomonadales > Sphingomonadaceae > Sphingobium. The sequence continues at coordinate 61,610 of NZ_LXVX01000013.1, forward strand.
AGTGATGGCGCGACACGGCTATGGCAGCGGGCGCTATCGCTATTTCGCCTATCCGCTGCCCGATCCGGTCGCGGCGCTGCGCGAGGCGCTGTGGCCCGCGCTGGCGCGGCACGCCAATCGCTGGGCGGCGATGCTCGGAACGGGCGACATCTATCCCGCGCGTCACGCCGATTTCCTCGCCCGCTGCGCGCTGGGCGGGCAGGACAAGCCGACCCCGCTGCTGCTGCGCTATGAAGCGGGCGACTGGAACGCGCTGCACCAGGATGTCTATGGCCCGCATATCTTCCCGTTGCAGGCGGCGATCCTGCTGTCGCAGCCGGAGCATGACTTCAGCGGCGGCGCCTTCCTGCTGACCGAACAGCGGCCGCGAATGCAGTCCCGACCCGAAGTCGTGCCGCTGGCCCGGGGCGACGCCGTGATCTTCCCGGTGCGCGACCGGCCGGTCATGGGCGCGCGCGGCGTCCATCGCGTGCAGATGCGCCATGGCGTCAGCCGCCTGCTGTCCGGCACGCGCTACACGCTGGGGATCATCTTTCACGACGCCGCCTGACGTCCCACCCGTTCCGGTCCAGCCAGCCCCGGTTCAGCCACCCCATTACATTTTGCGACAAATTTGTCCGGCAAATGCCAGAATCCTGCGACAAGTGGCGGCTAGGCAAATAGGGGTAACAAATCTGTCCCTGGGGGGTTTTCGTGCGCCGTTCCGTATCCGTCTTTCTGCTGCCCTTGATGCTGGGCGTCGCGCCCGGCGCGCTGATGGCCCAGCCGCAGCAGCAACAGCCCAGGGGCGCTGCGCAGGAGGCGAGCGACGAGGGCGAGGAGATCATCGTCACAGGCCAGCCGCAACGCGGCGCGGTGATGGGAGAGATCGAGCCGGAACAGCAACTGTCCCCCGCCGACGTGCGCGCGCTGGGCGTCACGTCGATCAACGACCTCATCACCGAATTGTCGCCCCAGACCAACGGCACCCCGGTCGTGCTGCTGAACGGCAAGCGCATCTCCAGCTTCGCCGAAATTCGCGACCTGCCGACCGAAGCGGTAGCGCGGGTCGACATATTGCCCGAGCAGGTGGCGCTGAGCTATGGCTATGCGCCGACGCAGAAAGTGGTGAACATCGTCCTGCGCCAGCGTTTCCGTGCCGAGACAGGCGAGATGGAGTTGGGCACGACCACCGAGGGCGGGCGCGAGAATGGCGAGTGGGAAGCGGGCATCCTGCGCATTCGCGGCGACAACCGCTTCACCCTGAACCTGGAATATAGCCGCGCCGCCCGCCTGCTGGAAAGCGAGCGCGACATCACCACCACCCCGGCCAATCGCCCCTATGCGCTGGCGGGCAATATCGGCTCGACCACGCTGGGGGCGGAGATCGACCCGGCCCTGTCGGCGCTGGCCGGCCAGACCGTGACGGTGGCCGCCGTGCCGGCGATCGCGGCTGGCGGCGCACCGACGCTGGGCGATTTCGTCGCCGGCGCCAATGCGGCGGCCGTGACCGATCTCACCCGCTATCGCACGCTCAGCCCCGCGACCGAGAATTTCTCCGTCAATGCCACGCTCGCCCGCGCGCTGGGCGGCGTATCGGCGACACTCAACGGGCGGCTGGAACTGTCGGAAAATGACTCGCTCCAGGGGCTGTCGACGGCGGCCCTGGGTCTCGATGCCGGCGGCCCCTTCTCCCCCTTCGGCCAGGACGTCACCCTCTATCGCTATCTGGCGCAGGCCGGCGCGCTGGGGCAGCAGATCCGCGGCACCACCGGCCATGTCGGCCTGACGCTGAACGGGCAGATCGGCCGCAAATGGCAATGGTCCTTCACCGGCAATGGCGACCTGTCGATCACGCGGACGCGCACGGATCGCGGCGTCGCGACCGACGCGATCCAGGCGGCGCTCGACGCGGGCGATCCAAACGTCAATCCCTATGGCGACTTCGCGTCCGGCCTGCTGTCGACCCGCCTGACCGACACGGCGCGCGCCAAAAGCCAGGCGGTGAGCGCCGACCTGCTGGTGAGCGGCGCGCTGCTGCGCCTGCCCGCCGGCGACGTCATGGCCTCGATCCGGCTGGGCGGATCGGCCAACGGCTTTGAAAGCCGCTCGATCCGCTCGGGGGTCGAACGGCCCACTGACTATAGCCGCCAGATCGGCAGCGGGCAGATCAGCATCGACCTGCCGCTTACCAGCCGGTCCAGGGGCGTGCTGGGCGGCGTCGGCGACATCGGCATCAACCTGAATCTCGCGGCGCAGCAATTGTCCGACTTCGGCACCCTCTCGACGCTCGGCTATGGCCTGCGCTGGCAGCCGGTGAAGGCGGTGCAGATCCTGGCGTCGGCCAATCAGGACCGGGCCGCGCCCACCGGCGCGCAGATCACCGATCCGCTGATTGCGACGCCCAACGTCTCGGTCTTCGATTATGCGACCGGGCAGAGCGTGTTCGTGACGCAATGGTCGGGCGGCAACCCCTCGCTGCGCGAAAGCGTGCGCGACCAGTTCCGCCTGAGCGCCACCGTCAAGCCGTTCGAGAAACCGAACCTGACCCTGACGGCCACCTATCTCAACAGCCGCACCAGCAACCCGATCGCTGCCTTCCCGACGCCGACGCCCGACATCGAAGACGCCTTCCCGCAGCGCTTCCTGCGCGACGCCGACGGCAATCTGGTGCAGGTCGATGCGCGGCCGATCAATTTCCTCCGGTCGCGCAGCGAGCAACTGCGCTGGGGCTTCGACCTGTCCATCCCGCTCAAGTCGCGTATCCAGAAGCTGATGGAGGCATGGCGCGCTTCGGGCGGCAAGCCCGAGGATCGGCCGCCCGAATTACAGGCGCTGTTCGGCAATCGCCAGCCGCGCCCCGGCGGGCAGGACGGCGCCCCCCCGCCGGGCGAGGGCGGCGACCGACCGCGCGGCGAAGGCAATAATGCCGGACCGGGCGGACAGGGACGGCCGGGCGGCGGCTTCGGCGGTCCCGGCGGCTTTGGCGGCGGACGGGGACAGGGCGGTGGCGGTGGCCGCCTCAGCTTCAGCCTCTATCACACCTGGCATCTGGAAGAGAGCATCCTGATCGCGCCGGGCGTGCCCGAACTCGACCTGCTGAACGGCGACGCCACCGGATCGTCGGGCGGCCAGCCGCGGCATGAGGTCAAGGCGCGGATCGGCTATATGAACAATGGCATCGGCGCGCGGCTGGGCATCGACTGGGAAAGCGGCACCCATGTCGATGGCGCGCTTGGCGGCGCATCGCGCCTCGAATTCGGCAGCCTCGCGACCGCGAACCTGCGCCTCTTCGCCAATCTGGGGCAGATGCCGCAACTGACGAAGGACATGCCCTTCCTGCGCGGCGCGCGCGTGTCGATCGGCATCGACAATATCTTCAACCAGCGGCGTGAGGTGCGCGACGCGACCGGGGCGACGCCGCTGCGCTACCAGCAGGATTATCTCGACCCGCTGGGCCGCACCGTCTCGATCAGCTTCCGCAAGCTGTTCTTCCCCAATTTCGGGGCGGGCAACCGGCCGCCTGGTTAAATCCCCGTTAGGGACGCCTAAAGCCCGTCCTTCCCCAGCCGTTATGGTCAGTCGTAACGCCGCTTTGGAGACGGACGATGAAACCCATCAGGCTTGTGGTCGTCGATGATTCGCTGACCATCCGCGCCATGATCGAAACGCTGCTGGAAAAGGACCGCCGCGTCGAAGTGGTCGGCATCGCCGGCAATGGCGAGGAAGCGATCGAGATGATCCGGCGCGAAAAGCCCGATGTCGTCACGCTCGACATCGCCATGCCGGGGCGCGACGGCATGGCGGTGCTGGACGAGATCATGGACATGGACCCATGCCCCGTCATCATGCTGTCCAGCCTGCTGCGCGACGGCGCGCCGATCGTCGCCGAAGCGCTCGACCGGGGCGCCGCCGCCTGTTTCAACAAGGCGATGATCGTGCGCGAGGCCAAGCGCTTCCTGAGCCTGATCCGCACCGTCGGACGCGGCCTTGCGATCGTGGAGGAACCGGTCGCGATCGCCGCCTGACGCGGCGACCGGCGGGTTCGATACAGATGAGCAGCGGTGACGGGGGATTATTTCCCCTTCATCGCCTCCACCGCCGCCAGCGTGCTCTTCACATGGCCGGCATAGTTCATCTCGCTGTGGACGAAGGCGATACGCCCCGACGGCGCGATGACATAGGAAGTGCGGTCGGTCATGCCCGGCCGCATCTTGAGCGCCACGTCATAGCCCGACACGATGCCCGGCCCGGCCGATGCGACCGCGAACTTGCCCGCACATTCCTTGGTCGAGAAAGCGACCAGATCGTCGACCGGGTCGGCGGACATGCCGATGACGGTGGCGCCCGCCGCCTTGAACTTCTCGATATTCTCGGCAAATTCGCGCGCTTCGGCCGAACAGCCCGGCGTGAAGGCCTTGGGGAAGAAATAGAGCACCACCGGCCCGCGCTTCAGTTGGTGCGACAGGGTCAGGGTGAAGGTCTTGCCCGCCTGCGCGCCGCGCGTGGTGAAGTCGGGCGCCTTGGCGCCCACGGCGAGCGCGGCCATGGCGGCGCCGGGCAGGAGGACGGTGGCAGCGGCAGCGAGGAGGATAGACAGGCGCTTCATCAGGATGCTCCAATAATCATGCGGCCAAAATCAGACAGAAGGCGGGGGCTGTTCCCACAATTCGATCGCATTGCCCTCCGGATCGTGAATGCGGGCAAAACGGCCGACCTGCGGATCGTCCCATTCCGGCCTGGTGATGATCTCAACGTTGGCGGCGCGCAAGTCCTCCAGCAGCCCGTCAAGGTCCGACACGCGAAAATTGAGCATGAATGCCTTGTCGGTCGCGAAATAATCGCTGTCGGCCTTGAACGGGGCGAATACCATCGGCCCGCCCTGCGGCTGCCAGATCCACTCATTGGGCGTGTCGCCGGGATCGACCACGCAGCCGCCGCCGACATTCAGATGCGTGCGATACCAGGCGGCCAGCGCCTCGGGATCGCGCGAGCGGAAGAACAGGCCGCCCATTCCCAGCACCGGCATGGCATCGACTCCCCTTGGCTATGCCCCGCTGCACTAGCATGGCGGCCACGCCAAGTCATGCGGCGGGAACCGCAAGGCGCCCGGCTGGGTTTTCGCTCCATGCGAAAGATCGTCCCGCTCCTGCCGCTGCTCCTGCCCCTGTTGGCAGCGACCGCCTGCAACCGGCAGGATGATCGGCAGGACCAGCAGCCCGGCGTCGTCGCGAACATCCTCGACCAGACTATGCCCGAAGTGGAGGACGGGCCGACGCCCGCCAACGCCATCACGCCGGTCGAACCGCCACCGGCGATCGACACGCCACCGCCGCCCGCCGCGCCCGGCGGCCTCATTCCCGTCGCCTTGCAGGGCAGCTGGACCGGCATCGACGAACGCTGCGGCGACCGCACCGCCGACCTTGAGCTGACCGTCGTGCCTGACCAGCTGGTCTTCCATGAAAGCGTCGGCACGGTGAAGGCGGTGCGGACGGGCGAGGATGGCCGGGTCGCGGTGGATGCGGCCTTTACCGGCGAGGGACAGAGCTGGACGCGGACGCTCCTGATGCGGCCCTCGGCCGACGGCCGGACGCTGACGATCATGAACGACGGCACGGCAGTGGTGCGCAAGCGCTGCTGATCCGGTCCGCTCGGCCAGGAAAGCCGCTTGCCGCTTTCCCCCGATCCAACTCCCCGCTACAGCCGCGCGATGATCGGCCGCCTGACCCTGAGCGATTTCCGCAACCATGCGGATGCGCTGATCCTGCCCGATCATGCCTTCATCCTGCTGACCGGCGACAATGGCGCGGGCAAGACCAACATATTGGAAGCGGTGTCGATGCTGGCGCCGGGGCGTGGCCTGCGCGGCGCGCCGCTCCGCGCCATGGCGCGGCAGGACGGCGGCGGCGGCTTCGGTGTCGCGGCCGAGGTCGACGGGGTGGTGCTGGGCACCGGAGTCGCCCCCGCCAGTCCCGACCGGCGGCAGGTGCGGATCGGCGGCGTCGCTTCCTCCGCCAATGCGCTGGCCGATCATCTCTCGATCGTCTGGCTCACCCCGGCGATGGACCGGCTGTTCCTCGACAGTCCGGGCGGGCGGCGGCGCTTCCTCGACCGGCTGACGCTGGCGCTGCATCCGGGCCATGCCGCGCACAGCGCGCGCTATGATGCGGCGATGCGAGCGCGCAACCGGCTGCTGACCGACGTGCGCCGCGCCGATCCGGTCTGGCTGACCGCACTGGAAGCGCAGATGGACGAGCATGGTGCGGCGCTTGGCCACGCGCGCGCCGACCTGGTGGCGCGGCTCAACCATGTGCTGGCCGACCGGCCCGACGAACCCTTCGCCCGGCCGCTGATCGCGATCGAGGGCGACGAGGCGGGCGACGAGCCGCTCGCCCCCCGGCTGGCGCGCGAACGGCGGCGCGATGCGGCGGCGGGGCGCACCCTGTCCGGCCCGCATCGGCATGACCTCAACGTCACCCATGTCGCCAAGGGGCAGGCGGCCGCCCTCTGTTCGACCGGGGAGCAGAAGGCGCTGCTGCTCTCGATCCTGCTCGCCCATGCCGCCCTGGTCGCCGCCGACCGGGGACAGCCGCCAGTCCTGCTGCTCGACGAAGTGACGGCGCATCTCGACCCGTCGCGACGGGCCGCGCTGTTCGACCGTCTGGCCGCGACCGGGGGACAGGTGTGGATGACCGGGACCGAAACCAGCCTTTTCAGCGATTTGTCATCCGCCACCCGGCTCACCGTAACCTCCGGACACGTCTTTCGTTCCGCAACATAACGCATCGACAAAACGACTCGTCGCCCCGCGCTTGTCGGTTCGTCCGCGCTCTGCCCTAAGAGCCTCAACGGGGTTAAGCTCTTAAAAAGTCGGGGTCGCAATCGGATGTTCGTAAGTCTTCGCGCGGTTTTCGCGGCATCTGTCCTTGCACTTTCCACCCTGATCGCCCTCCCCGCCAGCGCCGGCACCTTGCAGTGCGCGCCCTTCGCCCGTCAGGTGTCGGGCATCGACATCCACGGCAACGCGAACAGCTGGTGGGGCCAGGCCGAAGGTCGCTACGCCCGCGGCCATGAACCGCGCGTCGGCGCCGTTCTGTCCTTCTCGTCCAGCCGTTCGATGCCGGTCGGCCATGTCGCCATGGTCAGCAAGGTGGTGAGCGACCGCGAAGTGCTGCTGACCCACGCCAACTGGTCCTATCGCGGCGGCATCGAGCGCGATGTCCGCGCCGTCGATGTCTCGCCCAACAATGACTGGACCGACGTGCGCGTATGGTATGGCCCGATCGGTGGCCTGGGGCTGCGCTCCAACCCGGCCAACGGCTTCATCTATGCCGACGCGCCGAAGGTTTCCGACCAGCCGGTCCGCATCGCATCGGCCGAAACCGCCGGCGGCGCTGCCCTGCGCGCTGCTTTCTAGAGCGTTTACCTTTTCCCAATCATCCCGGTTCTAGGATCGTCCCCGGTGGGGCGATTCTTGACATTGCGGGATCGCAAATGGTTCGAAAGACGATCTGGGCAGCCGCGTTGCTGCTGTCCGGGCTTATGGCTGCGCCTGCCTTCGGCGCGGCGATGCTGCAATGCGTGCCCTATGCCCGCATCGTGTCGGGCGTGGAGATACGCGGCGACGCGCTGACCTGGTGGGACCAGGCCGAGGGGCATTACAAGCGCGGCCATGAGCCGAAGAAGGGCGCGGTGCTGGCGTTCCGCCCCCATGGCCCGATGACGCTCGGCCATGTCGCCGTGGTCAGCCGGATATTGGACGACCGGCGCGTGCTGATCCGGCACGCCAATTGGTCGGCGCCCGGCGCGATCGAGGAAGATGTGCTGGCGATCGACGTATCGGATGACGGCGACTGGAGCCAGGTCCGCGTCTGGCACAGCCCGACCGGGCAAATGGGCGCACGGACCAATCCGACCTATGGCTTCATCTATCCCGCCCGGGCGAAGCTGCGCGATTTCACCCCCGACCCGTCGCTGGGCGACAGCGTGCGCTTCGCGACGCTGGGCGGGGATGGATGGGCCGGCCAGACGGCGCCGGCGGCAAAGGCGCCCCGCCAGACCGCGCCCAGGCTGGAGACCGATCTGCGCGTCGTGGCATTTGCCGACAGCGCCCCGGCGGAACGGACGCTGAGCGCGATCATCGCCGATGTGAAGCGCGGCACGATGATGAACTGAAAGAGAAAAGGGCGCCCGTCAATGGCGCCCCTGTCCCGTCGATTATTCGGCGTCGGCGGCCTTGTCCTCGGCGCCTTCGGCCGGCTTCTCGAACCAGGCCTCAACCTCGCCGTTCAGCTTGATCGTCAGCGGATTGCCATGGCGGTCGCGGGTCTTGCCGGCGGCGACGCGAATCCAGCCTTCGGAAATGCAATATTCCTCCACATCCTTGCGCTCCCGGCCCTTGAAGCGGATGCCGATGCCGCGCTGAAGCACGTCCATGTCGAAATGGGGGCTGCGCGGATTGGTGGACAGATGGTCGGGAGGCGTATCGCTCATGGTCGGATTCCTTGAAATGCTGGGCCGCGCCTAGCGTCTGCGGCCATGGGTCGTCAACCGCCGCGCGGGCCATCGACATCGCAGAAGATGCGCCGGATGACCCCCTGGTCCAGCCAGGCGGCGAAACGATTTTCCGCATCGGCGACGCCCGCGAAAGGATAGGCGACCGGGCGCTCGTCGATGGCGCGGCTGGCGCTGGTGAGGCGGGCGACGGCATCGGGCGCCGTGGTCAGGATGCGGCCGCGCCGGTCGGTCGAAGCGCTGTTGACGCCGATCACATGCCCGTCCTCGGCGAAGATCGGGCCGCCGCTGATGCCCGACAGGGTGCCGTCGCCCTCCGGGATGCGCGCGCGCTCGGCCCAGGCCAGCACCGGCTGGGTCAGCTCGCTCCGGCCCCGCCGCGCGCTCGCCGCGCCGATCAGTTCCGATACGACCAGCGTCGGCTCGCCCGCGGGAAAGCCCATATGATAGCCCGGCGTGCCCGGCTGCGGCGTGTGGTCGGACAGGGGCAGAGCATCGGGACTGGGCAATCCGTCGCGGACCAGCGCGGCGTCCGCCTCCCGGCTTTCGACCACCCGCGACACCGGGCTGGCATAGCGGCCATCCTCCAGCCCGATGCGGTTGCAGCCATGGGTGACATGCTCGGCGGTCAGCCAGGCGCCGTCCCGGTCGACGGCGAAGGCGGTGCCCATCGAATCGGCCGGGCCGCCGGGCCGGTCCTCGATCACGAACTGCTCGTCGCCCCATTGCGGTAGCGGACGGCGCGGCGAACGCGGATCATATTGCTCGACCTGGAGCGGCGGCGCGATGTCCTGCCCGAACCAGACGACGAGCAGCAGCGCGCCCAGCGCGAAGGGCAGACAGCCGCACCCTCCCCGCGCCTTGGAACGCGCCATCGGTTCAGCCCGCCACGGCCGCGGCGGTGAGGCAGGCGATCGCCGCCTTCATCATGGCCAGGAAGATCGCGGCCGATCGCTCGTTCGCCTCGATCCGGGCGGACAGCGTGCCGAGCAGGAAGTCGACCAGGCGGAAGGCGATGAGTTGCAGCACCAGCGTGACGCTGCCCCAGATAAGGATGTCCCAGATATTGACCGATCCCGCCAGGCAGAAGCCCAGCGGCACGGCCAGCCCGATCGCCGCCCCGCCAAGGGAAATGGCCGCGGCCTCGTTCCCGGCGCGGATCAGCGCGAATTCGTCGTGCGGAGTTATCCACAGGTAGATGGCAAGCGCCGCCAGCCAGACGAGGGTGGCGGTGCCAAGGTGCAGCAGCAGGATGGGCAGGCCGGACAACAGGCTCTGGATCACGGGCATGGGATCGGTCATGCCGGTGCAATGCCGGAAACCGCCTCCGGGTTCAATCGGCGCACATCATTCCCGGTCGGGCGTGGAGCCGGGACTCGCCTTGGCGCGCCCCGACTCCTCCAAACCGACCGAAGCGTCAGCGGCAGATCCGCACCCGCACATTGCGGTCGCGATAATAGTCGTAGCGCCAGTCGGTCCAGCAGCGCTGGCGGTAGGCATAGCGCCGGTCATAGCCGCGATGGCCCCGCCAGTCGCGACGGTCGCCACGCCAGTGCCGCCGGTCGTCCCAGCGACGCCCATCCCAGCGCCGACCTTCCCAGCGACCATCCCGATCACCGCGCCAGCCGTCGCGATAGTCGTGGGCCTGGGCCGGAACCGCCGCCGCGCCAAGGCCGGCAGTGGCCAGGGTCAGCGCCGCCACACCCTTCCAGAAAAATCTCATGTCGCTCTCTCCTCTTCCACCCCCGCGCGGGGGCATGAGAGGGAGAATGCGCGTCACCGACTGAACCGGCCGCGAACATGGCTGTCAGCCATGGTTAAGGGATCAGCGGCCGCGCAGGGCCGCTTCCGCCTCCAGCATATAGTCACGGGTGATCGGCAGGCTGTGGCGGTCGCGCACATACTGGACCTGGTAATTCACCATGCCGCCATGTTCGAACACGGTCGCCGCGCCGGCCAGGTAGAAGGTCCAGAGGCGGAAGAAACGTTCGTCATAGAGGGCGACGATATCGGCCTTGTGCGCCAGGGTCCGCTTGTACCATTCGCGGATGGTCAGGCCATAATGGATGCGCAGCACCTCCACGTCCGTCACCATCAGGCGCGTGCCCTCGCTGCCGCGGATCATCTCCGACAGGGCCGGGATATAGCCGCCGGGGAAGATATATTTCTGGGTGAAGGCATCGGTGATGCCCGGCCCGTCCACGCGCCCGATCGTGTGGATCAGCATCACCCCGTCGGGTGCCAGCAAGTCGCGGCACTTGTTGAAGAAGGTGCGGAAATGGGCGGTGCCGACATGCTCGAACATGCCGACCGACACGATCCGGTCGAACGGCCCATCCATGTCGCGATAGTCGATCAGCTCGAACCGGACATGATCGGCGACGCCTGCCTCCTCGGCGCGTTGGCGCGCCACCTTCAGCTGCTCTTCCGACAGGGTGATGCCGGTCACGTCGACGCCGCAGGTGCGGTGGAGGTAGAGCGCCATGCCGCCCCAGCCGCAGCCGATGTCCAGCACCTTCATGCCCGGCTTCAGGTGCAGCTTGGCGGCGATATGCGCCTTCTTGTCCTCCTGCGCCTGCTCCAGGCTGATCCCGGCCTCATTGTCCGCATCGGGATAATAGGCACAGCTATATTGGCGGTCGCGGTCCAGGAACAGGGCGTAGAGCGCGCCCGACAGGTCGTAATGATGGGCGACATTCGCCTTGGACCGCGACTTGTGGTTGATGCGCCAGAGCTTCTGGCGGACGCTCTTGAAGCTGCGGTTGAGAAAGGACTTGGCGTCGATCGAGCGCCCCTGCTCCCAGGGATTGTTGGCGCGGATCATGGACACGAATTCCATGATGCCGCCACCCTCTATGCCCACGCGGCCGTCGATCCAGGCTTCGGCCATGCCAAGGCGCGGGTCGCGGATGATGTCGAGCGGCACGCGCCCGTCCCTGAAACGCAGCGCCAGATTGGGAAAGGCCGGATCGGGCCGACCGACCGTGAAGCTGCCGCCAGTATGATAGTGGACCGTCAACTGGCCACGGCGGACCAAATGCTTGAGAACACGTTCAAACAATTTCATGCCGCCACCCTGTCATGTCGTTTTGCGAGCGTCAAATGCCGGCATACCAGTCATAACCGGCATGGTCCTCCCAATAGCCGCCCTTGCCCTTGCCGATCGCGGCCAGGCTCTCGACCGCCTCGATCCGCATCAGATATTTGGCCTGCTTGTAGCCCAGTTGCCGCTCGACCCGCAGCCGCAGCGGCGCGCCGTTGGCGACCGACAAGGGCCGGTCGTTGAGCGCGAAGGCGAGGATGGTCTGCGGGTGAAAGGCGTCGATCAGGTCGATGCTTTCATAATAGGGTTGCCCGCCGCCCATGCTGTCGGCGCAGTGGAAGACCAGATAGCGCGCCCGGTCGCGCAGCCCGGCACCGTCGAGGATCGTCCCGAGCGGCACCCCCCGCCATTTGCCGATCGCGCTCCAGCCCTCGACGCAGTCATGGCGGGTGATCTGCTCGCGATGGGGCAGCCGTCGCAAATCCGCCAGCGGCAGCGACAGCGGCCGCGCGACCAGCCCGTCGACCCGCAGCCGCCAGTCGGCGAAGCCGCCGCGCCACAGCGCCTTGTAGTCCGGCGTGTTCGGATTGGCCGTGCCGTTGGCGCGAAAGACGGGGGATATCTGGTCGGGGCGGAACTCCCGCGCAAGCGCGTCGCGCGCCATCAGGCTGCGCTGCGCCCATTTGTGGAAATTCTCGGCCGAGAACAGGGCCTCGCGAAAGCCCTCGTTCCGGGCCAGTCGGTCGCAGCCGGCGAGCGAGGCGGTGGCCCCCAGCAGCAGCCCGCGGCGGGTGAGGATCATCGCCCTTCCCCCGGCAGGCGGTAGCGCCCGGTGATGATCGAGCGCAGTTCGTTCAGCGGTCCGGCAAGCAGCACCATGAGGATATGGACGAGGAAGAAGGCGACCAGCGCGAAGGCGGCGAGGAAGTGGAGCGACCGCGCCGACTGCCGCCCGCCGAACAGATCGACCAGCCAGGGCCAGGCCGCGTTCATCCCCGGCGACATGGTAAGGCCAGTCAGGATGACCAGCGGCAGGAGCAGGAAGATCACGCCGATGTAGCTCGCCTTCTGGAGGATATTGTAGCGCAGCGCCGCGACGCCCGTCGGGAAGCGCAGCCGGGCATGGTCCCTGATGTCCCGCCAGACATGACGCGGCGCCAGTTCGCCCCTACGAAAGGCGAGGTCGTCGGCGACATGCCGGTTGGCGAGGCTCCACACCATGTAGAGCAGCAGCGCGAAGGCGAAGATCGGCGCGGCGGCCAGATGCCAGTGGCGCGACAGCGCCAGGCTATAGTGGCCCGGCAAGGTGATCCAGCCGGGAAAACGCTCCAGTTCCAGCCAGGCATGGTCGAAATTGGCGCCATAGTGCCCCCAGTAGAGGCGGGGATGCGCGTTGAAGATGCCAAGGCCGCTGGTGAACAGCACATAGAGCAGCAGCGCGTTCAGCCAGTGCCACAGCCGCGTCGACAGGCGGTGGCGCCTGACGATCATGCCTGCGGTGTCGGGCCGGCTGTCCATGTCGCGATCCTATCGGATATTTGCCGCCCGTCCATAGGCGTCGCCGTCGGGCGATCGCAGCACGTGATGTAACCGTTTTGCAACACAAGCATCGAAATTGATTGAAATAAAGATCCGCCCCCTTTGCAACTCTATCTGGCGATCCTAGATGGCCACTGCGCGGTCATGATGCAGATCGCGCTCTTGGCTCTCAGATAATGGAGAGAAAAGAAGCAGGAGGAATCGTGAGAATAAATTCATGATTGCTTGGCATCAAACCTGAACGCCGGATTAATACCTAAATCGCGGCGACAAGATAAATATCGAGGACTTTATGAAGACTGTGATTTTCGCAGCGATTGCTGCTGCCACCGTTGTTTCGGCTCCTGCCTTCGCTCAGGACGCTGCGCCCTTCACCGGGCCGCGCGCGGGCGTGACCATGGGCTATGACAAGATCGGCGGCGAAGAAGGTTTCGCCTACGGCGTCACCGCCGGTTACGACCTGGCCCTCGCGCCGCGCATCGTCGGCGGCGTCGAAGTCAGCCTGGGCGACAGCACCGTCGATGACAGCGGCCTGGATGTCAGCCGCGATCTGGCTGCCTCGCTGCGCGCCGGCTATGTCGTGACCCCGCGCGTCCTGGCCTTCGGCAAGGTCGGCTATGCCACGACCCGTTTCGAGGTCGCCGGTGACGGCGCCGCTCTCGAAGGCGTGCGCTACGGCGGTGGTCTGGAATTCGCCGCGACCCCGAACACCTACATCTCGGCTGAATATCAGCGCACCGAATATGAGCAGAACATCGGCGGCCGCGATGCCGCGATGGTCGGCGTCGGCTTCCGTTTCTGATCAAGCCTTTCTGATCCCTCTCAAGATCAGGTAAAGCGAAGGGCGGTCCTGCGAGGGGCCGCCCTTCTGCTATGCGGGAAGCGCCATCCGGTCCGGCGCCACCCATTCCCGCCGCGCCGCCGCCGACATCAGGCGGTCCTGCGACCAGTAACCGAACAGCCAGTCCTTGTCGCCAAGCGGCGAGGCCATCAGCGCGGAATGGGCGCAAGCCGGCGTCACATCGCGCGGCAGACTGGCCAGCAGGCAACGCGCCATGTGCAGCGACGCCTGGGTAATCGTCTCATGATAGCCGGCCGTGTCACTGTTCACCCCGCCCACGCTTTCATTGTAGCGGCGGATCATGTCCGGCATGTCCTGCTCGGGCTGCACATCGGGCCGCCTGAGCATCAGCCAGAGCGCGGTCGCGAAGTGCGCTTCATGGGTCCAGCGCGCCTTGGGCAGGGTGCAGGCCAGAAAGTCCTGCGCCAGCCGGTCGATCTCGTCGTCGGTCATCGTCTCTTTCCCCAAAAGAAAACCCCGCCGTTTCGGGCGGGGTCTCGTCTGCGCTTCACGCGCCTGTCGTCAGCCCCGGATCATCCAAGCGCGGCTTGCTTCTCGTCGGCCAGGCGGCGCATATCCGCCTTGCTCTTCTTCTCGCTCGCCGATTTCAGCTGGCCGCAGGCCGCCATGATGTCGCGCCCGCGCGGCGTGCGTACCGGCGCGCTGATGCCGCCTTCGAACACGATGTCGGAAAAGCGCCTGATCCGTTCCGGGGTGGAACACTCATAATCGGTGCCCGGCCAGGGGTTGAACGGGATCAGGTTGACCTTGGCCGGCAGCTTGTAGTGGCGCAGCAGGCGCACCAGTTCGCGCGCATCTTCGTCGCTGTCATTCTTGTCCTTGATCATCACATATTCGAAGGTGATGCGGCGGGCGTTGTTGGCGCTGGGATAGTCGGCGCAGGCCTGAAGCAGCTCCTCGATCCCGAACTTCTTGTTCAAGGGCACCAATTCGTCGCGCACTTCCTTGGTCACGGCATGAAGCGAGACGGCGAGATTGACGCCGATTTCCTCGCCCGCGCGCGCCATCATGGGGATGACCCCGCTGGTCGACAGGGTGATGCGGCGCTTGGACAGGGCCAGGCCGTCGCCGTCCATCACCACCTTCAGCGCGTCACGCACATGATCGAAATTATAGAGAGGCTCGCCCATGCCCATCATCACGATGTTGGTCAGCATCCGGCCGTCCGACGTGTAATGCGACGCCTCGTCCGACTCATCGTCATTGGCGCTGGCCATGTTACCACGCGGCCATTCGCCCAGCGCGTCGCGCGCCAGCATCACCTGGCCGACGATCTCGCCGGGCGTCAGGTTGCGCACCAGCCGCATCGTGCCGGTATGGCAGAAGCTGCAATTCAATGTGCACCCGACCTGGCTGGACACGCACAGCGTGCCCCGATCCGCATCGGGAATGAAGACCATTTCGTAATCCTGCCCGTCATCCGACCGGAGCAGCCATTTGCGGGTGCCGTCGCTCGACACCTGCGCCTCCACCACCTGCGGGCGGCCGACGACGAAGCGCTCGGCCATCCAGCCGCGCATCGGCTTGGCGAGGTCAGTCATCGCCTCGAAATCGGTGACGCCGCGGTGATAGAGCCAGTGGAACAGTTGCTTGGAGCGCAGCTTGGCCGCCTTCACGTCCAACCCCGCTTCCTCCAGCGCGCCCTTGATCTGCGGGCGCGACAGGCCCATCAGGTCGACCCGCCCATCCTCGCGGGGCGTGACCGCGCGGGGCACGGGCACAGGGTCGATATGGCCGGGAATCGGCATCAGGGGGCTGGCGACTGTCTGCATGGCCGCGCACATAGTCGATTTTCAGCACATTTTCAAATCAGCGCAGTTTCGCGCATCCCAATGCCGCCGCGTCGACCGCCGTCGCCGCGCCGCGCAGGGCATAGCTGTCGGCGAAGGCACGCCCGTCCGCGCCCACCGTCTGCACGCTCATGCTGCTGGCCGATCGCATGGCGGCGATGATCTGCGCGTCGGTGCGTGCGTCCGGTGCCCAGGCGTCGACCTGCCCGGCGACCAGGGTGAAGCGGCGCTCGCCAACACTCAATGTCACCGCCGCCTGGGCCGCCCGCGCGCGGCTCAGGCGGATATGCACCTGCCCGCGCACCCGCTGGCGGGGCCAGTTGCCGACCGACGCGAAGCCCCTGCGCGCCTGCCCGCGCCGCACGACCGGCTCGGCGATGGCATAGCATCGCGGCCCGTTCCGACCGGCGCCGGGATCGCGAAACGCCCCCCACCCCTCGAAAATGCCGAGCGAATCACGCGCCATGGCGGGCGCGGCGCACAGCAGGAGCAGGGTTGAGTGGACTAAGGCGCGGCGCATTGTTCCGGCAAAGCCCAAGCCGTCCCCATTTGCAACCCCGTCGCCTGACGAAAGGGTGAAGGCGGCGCTTGCAGGGGCCGCAACAGCGGTTATGAAGAAGCATCCATCATTGTCGCCGGGATTCGACTTCGATCGCGGCATTTGCACAAAAAGAAACGGACAGAACAGGGACATGAAGGCCACCATCGAACGCGCAACGCTCCTCAAGAGCCTGAGCCACGTCCAGTCGGTGGTCGAACGGCGGAACACCATTCCCATCCTGTCCAACGTGTTGATCGAAGCGTCGGCCGACGGCGCTATCAAGCTGATGGCGACCGATCTCGACCTTCAGGTCGTGGAAAGCATATCGGCGCAGGTCGAACAGCCCGGCGCGACGACCATCTCCGCCCACACCCTGTTCGACATTGCCCGCAAGCTGCCCGAGGGCAGCCAGGTGTCGCTCCAGGCGGCCGAGGGCAAGATGCTGATTCAGGCGGGCCGCGCCCGGTTCAACCTGTCCACCCTGCCGCGTGACGATTTCCCGGTGATCGCCGAGGGCGACCTGCCGACCAGTTTCGAACTGCCGGCCGAAACGCTCAAGCAGATCATCGACAAGACGCGCTTCGCCATCTCGACCGAAGAAACGCGCTATTATCTGAACGGCATCTATTTCCATGTGTCGGAAGATGCCGCTTCGGGGGGCCAGCCGGTGCTCAAGGCCGCCGCCACCGACGGCCATCGCCTCGCCCGCGTCACCGTGCCGCGTCCCGACGGCGCCGAAGGGATGCCCGGCATCATCGTGCCCCGCAAATGCATCGGCGAACTGCGCAAGCTGCTGGACGAGGTCGAAGGCTCGGTCGCCATCGCCCTTTCCGCCAGCAAGATCCGCTTCGGACTGGGCAGCGCGATCCTGACCAGCAAGCTGATCGACGGCACCTTCCCCGATTATAGCCGCGTCATCCCGACCGCGAACGACAAGCTGCTCAAGATCGACCCGCGCAGCTTCGAGGAAGGCGTGGACCGCGTCGCCACCATTGCCACCGAAAAGACCCGCGCGGTCAAGATGAGCCTCGACCGGGACAAGATCACCCTGTCCGTCACCAGCCCCGAAAATGGCACGGCGGCCGAGGAAGTGCCCGGCGCATTCCAGGGCGAAGGCTTCGACATCGGTTTCAACGCCCGGTATCTGCTCGACATATTGGGCCAGATCGACAGCGACCTGGTCGAATTGCACCTGGCCGATGCGGCGGCGCCGACGCTGATCCGCGAAAGCGACGCCAGCCCCGCGCTTTACGTGCTGATGCCGATGCGCGTGTAGCGCTTTTCGCGGCACTGTCTGTCTCGTCGTCGCCTTTATTGGCGGCGGCACAGTAATTCTCTGTCAACGACTGCCGATTAGAAGAAGGCGCATGTCCCCCATGCGTGCTTCCCTGTCCGATGGCCTGACGAGTCCCATCACCCTGATGATGGCGCTTGGCCTGGCGCGCAGCGGCACGGAAGTCGCGGCCTCCTGGATTTCCGGCGCCTTCGTCCATATCGCGCGCCTGTGGCCGCTGATCCTGCTCGCCAAGATCTGCGTGCTCGCGCTGCTGAACCTGCCCTTCTATCGGGCGGGCGACGTATATCAGGCGATCATCCTGGCGACGATGCTGCTGGTCGACGGCATGCTGATGCTGCTGCCCCACCGCGAACGCTTCCAGCGGCTGATGCCCCATGTCCAGAACTGGCTGATGCTGCCGCTGGTCTTCCTGTCGGGGTTGAGCTTCAGCCTTTGGCTGAACAGCGAGCCGTTGGCGGCGTCCGACGCCATCTTCCTGGCGGCGGTGCCCGAACTCGCGGTGGCGCTGCTCGCCGTCTGCATCTTCGGCGACAGGCGCCTGCTGGGGATCAGCTATTTTCTGGGCGCGCTGCTGGTGTCGGTGGTGGGAAAGACCGGCATCACACAGATCGGCCTGTTGACCAGTTGCGTGTGCGTGATGGCGATCGCCACCATCCGTCAGGCGACGGCGGATCGCGACCGGGCGATCGAGCGCCACCGGCTGGACATGCGCGCCCAGCGCGCCGACCGGCTGCTGCGGGAACATGAGCGCAGCGGGCGCGGCTGGTTCTGGGAAACCGACCGGCAGGGCTGCCTCACCTATATTTCCGACACGCTGGCGCAGACGCTGGAGGCGCCGAGCGGCGGGCTGATCGGCCGCCCCATCACCGACATCATCCGCCAGGGCGACAAGCAGCAGGGCGATGGCGAGCGCACGCTGGGCTTTCACCTGTCCGCCCGCACCGGCTTCGCCGACATCGCCGTCTGCGCCGCACTGGCCAGGGAAGAGCGCTGGTGGTCGATCTCGGGACAGCCGGTCTTCAACGAATATGGTCAGTTCCACGGCTTTCGCGGGTCCGGGACCGACCTCACCGAGATGCGCCGCAGCCAGGCGGAAGTGACCCGGCTGGCCCAGTTCGATTCGCTGACCGGCCTCGCCAACCGCATCCAGATGCTGCGATCACTGGAGCAGGCGGTCGCCGAACGCCGCGGACGACCTGGCGATTGCGCCTTGCTCATGCTCGACCTCGACCGGTTCAAGAGCGTCAATGACACGCTGGGCCATCCCGCCGGTGACGCGCTGCTGCGCCAGGTCAGCCAGCGGCTCCAGCGGGTGGTGGGCGACAAGGGGCTGGTGGGGCGGCAGGGCGGCGACGAATTCAAGATCCTCCTGCCCGGCCATCATGAACAGGCGACGCTGGCGCAGCTGGCCCAGACCGTCATCACCGCCATTTCGCAGCCCTATTCCATAGAGGGGACGGCGGTGGTGATCGGCGTGTCGATCGGCATTTCCTCCTGCCCGCAGGACGGCGTCACCGCCGACGCGCTGATCCGCAATGCCGATCTCGCCCTCTATGCGGCGAAGGGCAATGGCCGGGGCGTCCATCGTTTCTATTCATCGGACATGCACGCCGATGCGGAGGACCGGCGCAAGCTGGAGGAAGATCTGCGCCATGCGCTGGCCGCCGATGGCCTGCACCTGGCCTACCAGCCGGTGGTTTCGTCCAGGACGGAAGAGATCACCGGCTATGAGGCGCTGTTGCGCTGGGACCATCCGACCCGTGGTGCTATCTCACCGGCCCTGTTCATACCCATTGCGGAGGATAGCGGCCTGATCGCGCCGATCGGCGAATGGGTGCTGCGCACCGCCTGCCGCGATGCCGCGCAATGGCCGGAGGGCATCCGGGTGGCGGTGAACGTGTCGCCGACCCAGTTCGCCAATCCCGGCTTCCCCTCCACGGTGATGAACGCCCTCGCCGCGGCGCAACTCGCGCCCGAACGGCTGGAGCTGGAGATTACCGAGAGCGTCTTCCTGAACGACGACGCCGGCACCGATCTGATGTTCGCACGGCTGAAGGCGCTGGGCGTCAGGCTGGCGCTCGACGATTTCGGCACCGGCTATTCCTCGCTCGGCTATCTGAAGAAGGCGCCGTTCGACAAGATCAAGATCGACCAGAGCTTCGTGCGCGGCGCGGCGATCAAGGGCAACCGCAACAGCGCGATCATCAAGGCAATCGTCAGCCTGGCCGAGGCGCTGGGCATGGACACCACCGCCGAAGGCGCGGAAACGCAGGACGAACTGGACCTGATCCGGCAGCTGGGATGCAGCCATATCCAGGGCTATATCTATGGCCGTCCCAAGCCCGCCGACGCCGTGCTTATCGCCCATCGCGGCGGCAATGTCGGGGCCGCGCCCAGCGGCTTCCAGTCGAGCCGGCCCGAACGCAAGTCGATGCTGCGCACCGTCGCGGTCCATCATGACGGCCATGTCTATACCGGGCGGGTGCGCAACATCTCCGCGACCGGCGCCCTGATCGACGGGCTTTGGAACGTGCCGCCCGGCACGATATTCGCGATCGAACTGGGCGACCGCGTGATGGTCGACGCCACCGCGCGCTGGTCGAAGGACGACCGGATGGGCGTGGAATTCGCAAGGCCGGTCGACATCGCCACCCTGCGCCAGCCGCCGCCCCGCTCGCTGGCATCCTGACGACCGGCTGCGGACGACGACTCTGATCCTATCTAGTCGGGAAAGGCGGGCGTATCGCCATTGTGGCTTCCATCTTCCTTGCCGATGACAAAGCGGACCAGCTCGATACAGCCCGTCGCGCCGGAGGATGAAGCAACCTTGCGCGCCGCGCGGATCATCTGCATGGCCTGCTCGCCGAAGGCTGCGCTCGGTTCGCTGGCGATTACGCGGCTGTTGCCAGTCTCGCCCCAGGGCGCGACATCATAGGCGACCACCGCCCATCCCTCGATTGCGCGACGACGATAGGCGGGGGGATATGTCAACCGCGGCGCTATCGCCCAGGGCCGGTCGCTGGCGCAACTGGCGTCTACGGAACGCTGACCAGCGGGAGGGGCGGGCGCAGCCACGGTCGCGGGAGAACGCCAATAGGGATAGAGACAGCCCGTGCGTGCACCGCCAGTGAAGCGCGATGCGTTCATCGCCTTGATCGAAGCGGCATCCAGCGCCCGATTGCCCGTACCCTCGACGATGCGCGCCCGGATGGGTCGACCCTTCGCATCCAGATCATAACCGACCATCGACCAGTCGCGCGCGCCCGGCGTCGCGGGCAGGGCATCGAAATCCGGGAATTGCCGGTTGAGCGGCGCAGGGCGGGGCGCGGCCATGCAGGTGGAATTGGCGGGGGCCATGCGCTTCCAGGCGGCGGACGGCAAGGCACCCGAAATCGGCGAGAGGCTATAGGCCATCAGATCGGCGACCGGCGCCTCGTCAAGCGGGCTCGCCTGCGAACGATATTCCAGGTGGCAATCGGTGCGCGCCCGTCCCGCCGCAAAGCGCGAGGCGGCCAGCGCCGCGCCGACATCGTCGGCCGTGGCGGCCAATCGCTGCCCGCCGTTATTGGCGATCGACAGCGGGCGGCCCTGTTCGTCGATGCGGAAATGATAGCTTTGCGTCGGGCTCGGCCGGGCAAAGCCGATGCTGACGAAGGGCTGCTGCAAGCGACGACGCTGACTGCCCCGTCCGTGCAGCGCGCCTCGCCGGGGATCCAGCGGATGAGTTGGCGCGTGCCGTCCGCAAAGGGAGGCGGAGGGGGGACGGAATGTACCGGCGTCGCTATCAGCGTCATGCAGATGGGAGCGACGGCAACCAGGATCGGCAACGGCTTCATGGATAGGAGCCTATGCTTCTTGCATGACGCCAGCAAGACGGCAACTGCCTGCCTTTCAATGGAAATCCCGCGATCCGGGCAAGATCCGCACGTTGCGCGGATGGCTGGCGGCGCGCGGGTGCGGACGGGAGTCCTGGGCTTCCGGCTGCATCAGCCGGTTCAATTCCCCGCTGCGATCATGCACGCGGGTCGCCATCAGATGGACGACGCCCTCCTTGCTGCGCTGGATCTCGCCTTCCACCAGCATCAGCCGGCTGGCCATGACGGGACGGCGCTGCATTTCGAACAGCCGCGCCCACAGCAGGATGTTGGTGATGCCGGTCTCATCCTCGATGGTGATGAAAACCGCATTGCCCTTGCCGGGCCGCTGCCGCACCAGCACCACGCCCGCCACCTTCGCGCGCGCGCCATTTTTCGCGGCACTCGCCTGCGCGCAACTCATCACGCCCTCGGCGGCGAAGACCGGGCGCAGAAACTGCATCGGATGGCCCTTCAGCGACAGGCGGGTGACGGCATAGTCGGTCGCCACCTGCTCGGCGACGGGCATGGCGGGAAGCTGCGCGTCCGGCTCCGCGCCCAGTTCGCGCGCCTCCCCGTCCCGCACCCGCGCCGCCGCGAACAGCGGCAGCTCGTCCGACGGCGTGCGCCGCGCCTCCCATAGCGCCGTGCGCCGGTCCTGTCCCAGCGACCGGCAGGCGTCGGCATCGGCCAGCAGCCGCAGCGCCCGCGCCGGCAAACCCGCCCGCCGCGCCAGATCCTCGATGCTGGTGAACAGCCCGCCGTCCGCGCGCGCCGCCACCAGCTGCTCCGCCCAGCTTTCGCGAAACCCGTCGACCTGGCGAAAGCCCAACCGAAGCGCCAGCGCCCGCCCGGTTCCTTCGCCCCGCTCGCGCCGCCGCAACCGCAGCAGCGGCTCCAGCCCATTGTCCCACGCGCTCATATTCACATCGACATCATGGACGGCGACGCCATGCTCACGCGCGTCGCGCACCAGCTGCGCGGGCGCGTAGAAGCCCATCGGCTGCGAATTGAGCAGCGCGCAGGCGAAGACCGCCGGCTGGTGGCACTTGATCCAGGCCGACACATAGACCAGCCGCGCGAAGGAGAGCGCATGGCTTTCGGGAAAGCCATAGCTGCCGAAGCCCTCGATCTGCTTGAAGCAGCGCGCGGCGAATTCCTCCGTATAGCCGCGCCTGGTCATGCCGCTGATCAGCTTCTCGCGAAAATGATGGATGGTGCCCAGATTGCGGAAGGTCGCCATGGCGCGGCGTAGCTGGTTGGCTTCGGCATCGGAAAATTCCGCCGCTATGATCGCCAGCTTCATCGCCTGCTCCTGGAACAGCGGCACGCCGAAAGTCTTGCCCAGCAGCTGCTTCAATTCGTCCGCCGGACCATGGCCGGGGCCGGGCGAGGGATAGTCGATCTTCTCCTCGCCGCAGCGCCGGCGCAGATAGGGATGCACCATGTCGCCCTCGATCGGACCGGGCCGCACGATCGCGACCTGCACCGTCAGGTCGTAGAGGGTGCGGGGCTTCAGGCGCGGCAGCATGTTGATCTGCGCCCGGCTCTCCACCTGGAACACGCCGATGCTGTCTCCCTTGCACAGCATGTCGTAGACGGCCGCATCCCCGGACTCCAGGTCCACCGCCAGCTGATGGTCGCCCAGCCCCTGCTCGCGCATCAGGTCGAACGCCTTGCGGATGCAGGTCAACATGCCGAGCGCCAATATGTCGACCTTCATCAGGCCCAGCGCGTCGATATCGTCCTTGTCCCACTCGATGAAGCTGCGGTCGGCCATGGCGGCATGGTGCAGCGGCACCGTCTCGTCCAGCCGGTTCTGCGTCAGCACGAAGCCGCCGACATGCTGCGACAGGTGCCGGGGGAAGGGCGCGTCGAGCAGCTGGCCGACCAGCGCGCGCAGCTGCACCATCTGTGGATTGTCGAGCGCGAAGCCGGCCTCGCCGACACGCTTTTCGTTCATGTCGCGCGAATAGCTGCCCCAGATGGTGCCGGACAGGCGGGTGACGACATCCTCCGACAGGCCCACCACCTTGGCCACCTCCCGGATGGCGCTGCGCGACCGGTAATGGATGACGGTCGCGGCAATACCGGCGCGATGGCGGCCGTAACGCTCATAGATATATTGCATCACCTCCTCGCGCCGCTCATGTTCGAAATCGACGTCGATGTCGGGCGGTTCATCCCGCTCCTCCGACACGAAGCGGGAAAAGAGCAGGTCATGGCGTTGCGGATCGACCGACGTGACGCCCAGCAGGAAACAGACCATCGAATTGGCCGCCGACCCCCGCCCCTGGCACAATATTCCCTGCATCCGGGCGAAGGCGACGATGTCGTGGACGGTCAGGAAATAATAGGCATAGTTGCGCGCGCCGATCAGCCGGAACTCCTCGTCCAGCAGCCTGCGCACCGCAGGGGGGATGCGCGGCCCGTAGCGGGCATGGGCGGCGCTGATCGTCAGTTCTTCCAGCCATTGCTGCGCGGTCCAGCCTTCGGGCACCGGCTCGTGCGGATATTCGTAGCGCAACTGCCCGAGATCGAAATGGACCCGCGACAGCAACGTGAGGCTTTGCGCCACGGCGTCCGGGCAGGCGCGGAACAGGCGCGCCATTTCTGCGGGGTCATGGACATGCCGCTCGGCATTGGCTTCCAGCCGCCGCCCCGCCCCCGCCAGGGTCACGCCCTCGCGGATGCAACTGAGCACATCCTGTAACGGCCGCTGCGCCGGGCTGGCATAGAGCGCATCCATGGTGGCGAGCAACGGCACCCCCGTGCGCGCGCCCAGCGCCATGAAGTCGGCCAGCCGCCGCGCATCGCGCCCGTCGCGCCGCAGCGCCGCCCCCAGCCAGACCCGGTCCGGCGCAAGCCGCGACAGGCGGGCCAGCAACGCTTCCAGATCGTCCGGACGCGGCGGCGGGACCAGGCTCAGATGCCCCTGCCGGATCGCCTCGCCATGGGCGCGATCCTCATGTTCATACTCGACCGGATTGTCATGCGCCTGCTGCGGCGTCGCCGTGGAACGGGGCATCACGATCAGCAGCAGATCGTCCAGATAGGCGGTCAGATCCTCATAATATAGAATGCAATCGCCCTTCACCGATCGCAGATTGCCGACCGTCAGCAATTTGGTGAGTTCGCCCCAGCCGCGCCGGGTCGCAGGATAGGCGACGATATCGGGCGTCCCGTCGGCGAAGACCAGCCGTGCGCCGGCCACGACCCGCAGATCCATCTGGCAGGCGGCCTCCTCTTCCGCCGTCAATTCGAGCGCCTCGCCCCTCTCCTTCTTTTCTTCCAGCAATGCCGCCCGCGCTCGCACCGGCGCATCCCGTCGCGCCTTCCACGCCCGCACCACCCCCGCCACCGTGTTGCGGTCGGCAATGCCGATGCCGGCCAGGCCCAGTTCCATCGCCCGCGCGACCATCTCGGCGCCATGCGATGCGCCGCGCAGGAAGGAAAAGTTGGTCGCCGCCACCAGTTCGGCAAAGGGCGGCGCGGCTTGCCGCGATGGGAGATGGGGCCGCTCGCCCTTCGCCTTTTCCCGCGCCGCCTCGATCGCGTTCCATTCGCGCCGGTCGATCGATTCGGGCTTTGTCGGGTCGGGATAGCCCTTACGCCGATGTCCCGTCTCGCCGCTCATGCGAACAGGCCGTGGATATACCAGCCCGGATGCGCCTCCTCCGCCCCATACAACCCGTGGCGGAAGATCCAGTAGCGCCGCCCGCGCGCATCCTCGACGCGATAATAATCGCGGGTGCGGCCACTGCTTTCTCCTTCGATCGCGCCATCCTTCGCTTTCCACCATTCGGGCGCGATCCGTTCCGGGCCCTCGAAGCGGATGATGTCGTGCAGCGTGCGCCGCCAGCGGAAGCGATGCGGCGGGCCGTCGGGCACCTGCGCCACCACCTCGATCGGCTGGGGCGGGTCGAACAGGTGGAGCGGGCGCATCGGCGGATCGCCCGGATCGCCCGCCACCTCCCGGCTTTTTGGCCAATTTTCCGGCGCGCGGCTTTCCACCGCCGGCAGCGCGAGTTGCGCCTGTTCGGGAATATGGCTGTCGCTGGCCGCAAGCCGCTGGATGCGCGCGCGTCCGGCGCGGATCGACAGCCGGTCGACCAGCGCGGCCACGCTATCCTCGCGCCGCGCCTCTCCCCCTTCCAGCGCCAGTTGCGTGGGCGCCAGCCTCTCCGCCTGCGGTACGGTGAGGCGCAGCATGTCAAAGCCGAAGCCCGGATCGATCGGGTCGGACAGCGCGTCGATCCGCTCGCGCATCAGCCTCAGGATGGCGGGCGCGTCGCGCACCGGCAGGCTGGTCTCGACCCGCAACGGGAAGGCGAGGCCGTCGCTGCGGAAGAAGACCGCCTCGAACCGCCGCCCGCCCTCGCCGCGTTCGGCCAGCCGCTCGCCCGCCTCGGCGGCCATCTCCTCCAGGATCTTGAGCGCATAGGCGGTGCTGCCCAGCGGTTCGGCAAAGCGGCGGTC